>NZ_JADHDW010000017.1 GCF_016820555.1 Bacillus sp. REN10
GGATTAGCTCAGCTGGGAGAGCACCTGCCTTACAAGCAGGGGGTCGGCGGTTCGATCCCGTCATCCTCCATCATTCAAATTTCATAAATGGTCCGGTAGTTCAGTTGGTTAGAATGCCTGCCTGTCACGCAGGAGGTCGCGGGTTCGAGTCCCGTCCGGACCGTCCTTAAAAATGTGTAAAGTTTATTCCTTTGCGCATTTTTTTAATTTCAATTCANTCCTTAAAAATGTGTAAAGTTTATTCCTTTGCGCATTTTTTTAATTTCAATTCATTAATAGCAGTTTAATGTGCTAATAAAGGAAACCGTCAGCTTGTTGAATCGAAGCTGACGGTTTTTCTCTTTCAATTAGCTTGTACACGGTTGCGAATAAGGAAGAAGTAAGCAAGTAATGCGATCGTATTACAAGTGAAAATGATTATTCCCATTGGCCAAGCATTTGCGTCACCTGCAATCCCAACGAGTGGAGATACGATGGCTCCACCGATAAATGGAAGCAATCCTAATAGAGCAGAAGCGCTTCCTGCCGCTTTCCCTTGATTCTGCATACTTAAAGAGAAAGCGGTAGTGGAGACCATACCAACACTAGAAACAATCAGAAAGAGTGCAATAATCATAGCGAATAATGAGAGCTTGGTGATGACAACAAGGATAAGTAATAGACTTCCGGTAAAAGCTATTAAAATACCAGTTAAAAGTAGCTTTATCTCACTGACTGTACTAGATAATCTTCCTGCAACTTGGGCTGAAATGATAATGCCCAGTCCATTAAGAGCAAACAACATGGAAAATTGTTGTGGAGTGACGCCATAAATATTTTGCAGGACGAAAGGTGATCCTGCAATGTAGGCAAACATACTGGCCATAATAAACGCCTGTGTGCTCGCTAACCCCATAAATGAACGGTTTTTTAATAGAGTTCCAAATGTTTTCAACGTCGCTTTTAAACTGCTTTCTGAGCGATAGTTCGTAGGTAATGTTTCTGGTAAGAAAAAAAACACCGCTAAAAACATGATGAGTCCGATGACACCTAAAACGATAAAGACGGTAGGCCAGGAAGAGAAATTTAAAACAGCTCCTCCAGAAATAGGAGCAAGGATCGGAGCAGCTCCATTGACAAGAGCAAGCAAAGAAATAAATTTCGTTAAGTCTTTCCCAGAATATAAATCGCGAGCAGAGGCACGAGCGATCACAATCCCGGCCGCTCCAGTCAATCCTTGAATGAAGCGAAGGAAGACGAGTATCCAAATATTTGAGCTGAAAGCACATAGCACAGAGACTAGGGAATAAATGATTAAAGTAGAAGTGAGTGGTTTGCGTCTGCCTTGTATATCACTTAAAGGTCCGAAAATTAATTGTCCGATGGCTAGTCCCATTAAACAAGCTGTCAAACTTAATTGAGCGAGTGAAGTCGTTGTATGTAAGTCCTCTGCTACTATTGGAAGAGCGGGGAGGTACATATCCATCGATAATGGACCGAAAGCGGTTAAGGAGCCGAGGATAAGCACAATCCAAGCTTTGTTTAATGAGCTCGTCAGCTCGGTTTGTTTTTCTAATGAATTCATCTTTTATCCCCTTTCTATCTATATTTCTAAAGCATGACACTAGTCTAACATAGGCATTGGTAATATACACCTTTAGAAAAGCGAATAATAGTAAACTATTATTCGCTTCCCCTTAACTAGAGAAAGACTATTTTCAGTTATTTTATTTGGCCAAAACGAGTGAGAACGTAAGTTGATGATTTTGGTTATACAGCTCTATTTGGTTACGGCTTACATCAAAACCCCTTGTCTTTTAACTATCTTCCATATAAAATACAATAGAACTGGAAAATTGTAGCTAGGGTTCCGCTTCTCTTGCAGAAGGTCTGTGACCGAGGGCTACCTCTTTTGCAATAGCAGAAGGCACCTATTGACATAAAAGGTCCGAGGGGAAAGGTTCAGTGTATTTCGTATGCGCTGAATGCTTTCCTCCGGGCCTTTTTATTTTGAAATGGAGGAGAAATAATGAGTAATAACTTGCAAGTGTATCCAGGTGTGGCAATGGTAGTGTTTAATGAGAAGAAGCAGGTATTGTTGCAAAAGCGGGCGGATGTTGGTCTTTGGGGATTGCCATCGGGCCATGTGGAACCGGGAGAAACGGTGGAAGAAGCGGCGATACGGGAGGTTCATGAGGAAACAAATTTACAAATTCGCATCAAAAAATTAATCGGCGTTTATTCAGAGCCCACTTCTCAAATTTTTCACTATCCTGATGGTCGAACGGTTCATTTTATTACGACTTGTTTTTTGGCTGAGGTCATTGGAGGAGAGCTTCGCTGGCAGTCTAACGAGTCATTGGATGTGCAATTTTTTACGATAGATCAGTTGCCTACTGATTTATTGCCGATGCATCCATGTTGGCTAAAGGATGCTCTTGCGGATCAAGAGAGAGCCTTTATTCGTTAGTGGAATATGCTACAATAATAGCAATATTCAAAAAGGAGAAAGAAGCCTCTATGTATATACGTTTTCGGCCGATTTATCTTTTCCTTTGTCTAAGTCTATTGCTTGTATCTATGCCGTTTCCTGTAACTGCCAGTGTTGTTGGTTACGTGAAGCAAAAAAAGGTGAAGGAAGAAAAAAGAGTCTATAAGATTGCTGGTGAGCAACATTTAGCTCCTTTCTCTTTCATCAATGAAACAGGGGAGTTTACTGGTTTTAGCGTCGCCTTGTTTGATAACATTGCAAAAAATGAAAAAGTAGAGTTTGAATACATTCCGATGGATCTTTATCAGGCAACAGAAGCTCTTCAAAAAGGAGAGGTGGATGCCATCATGGGAATGAAATATTCGGCAGAGCAAAGTGAACGATTTGCCTTTTCAGAATCGTATTTCACGATGGCTGATGCGGTGATTGTTCCAAATGAATTGGCTTCTGAAGTGAACAAGCTGACGGATCTACGCGAAAAAACGATCGTTATGCAGGAGGAGCCTGTTTCTTTTGATCTGCTATTAAATGTTAGAAGAGTGGATTTTCTATTAGCTCTTAATCCTGAAGACGCTTTGCAGTTTTTATTTATGGGACGGGCAGATGCCTATCTTTCGAATAAATGGACAGCGGAATATTATTTAAGACAGGCAGGTAAACAAAGTGAATATGAAGTGTTAGATCACTTAAGTGTGCCTTCCGAATTTGCCGTAGCTGTCCGCCCGGGCGAGACGGAATTATTGTCGTTCATTAATCGATCGTTAAACCGGATGGAGGCGAGCGGAGAGTATCAGCAATTGTATAATGAATGGTTTACCTCCAGTACAGATGAACGGCTGAAGGAATTAAAAAATTGGATCGTTTTTCTTATTTTAATGATTACATTGTCCTTTGCTGTTTTGTATATGACGTATATATGGAATAAACGGCTGCAAAAGGAAGTAGAAAAGCGGACCTCTGCGTTAGCGATAGCGAATGAAAAGCTAGAGGTGCAAAGGCGTGCTATTTCTGATGCCAATGCGTTCAAAACGCAAATTATTAATCATATGTATTATGGAATTTTGACATTTGATCAATCGTTTCAATTAACTAGTATCAATCAGCGTGCTATCCAAATGCTTCGCTTATCTGAGCGGGTATCTGTTCAAACAGCAGATGTTTTAGAGCAGCCGCTCATTCGCCGTATTCTTCATACATATGAGCAAACATGGGATAACAAAATAAAGTTATTAAAGGAAGAAATTGAAATTGAGCAGGAAGGACAGACGCAGTTTTTCTTATACCGCTTAATTCCGCTGTACAAAGAAGGCGGACAAATGAACGGTTATTTATTGACGCTTGCTGACCGATCAGAAGCCAAAATGCTTGAGGAGAAGCTTGCGACTCAAGAGAAAATGCGGGCGCTTGGACAGCTTGTCGCTGGAGTGGCTCATGAAATTCGCAATCCGCTGACATCAATGAAAATGTTTATTGATTTGCTTCCGCGTAAATATGAGGATCCTGTGTTCCGAGAAGAATTACTTAAGCATGTACCGGAAGCGCTTCATCGGATGAATCGTATTGTGGAGACATTGCTTGATTACGCTCGGCCAAAATATCCGAAGAAGAAAATGTTTGCTGTCGATTCGTTTTTTCACTCGTTAGAGGCAATCATTCAGCCAACATTAAGAAAAAAAGGTGTTCAGCTCGATTTAAAAATTGAATCAGGCATGATGTTATATAGCGATCCCGATCAAATGAAGCAAGTGATGTTAAATTTAATGTTAAATGCAGTGGATGCGATGGAAGAGCGTTCAGAGAAAATTTTATTCATTGAATCCAAAACAGATCAAGGAATAGGGATCATTCGTGTATCAGACACTGGATGCGGTATGGGGAAAGAAGAAGTTTCTCATATTTTAGAGCCTTTTTACACGACGAAAGAGCATGGAGTCGGACTTGGACTAACTCTTTGCTATCAATGGGTGAAAGAGAACAATGGAGAGATGAACATTGAATCTGTAAAGGGACAAGGAACGACATTTTTCCTAGAGTTGCCGATGGAGGAAAAAGGGAGAGGACATTGATATGAAGCCAGTTATCCTAATTATTGACGATGAATCAGCTATTGGTTCTTCTCTTCGCTTTGCATTAGAAAACGAATACGAAGTGACCGCCGTAACCCATGTTCCAGATGGATATGAGCTGTTGAAGCAAAAAAGTATGGATATCGTACTGCTCGATTGGCGCCTAGGGAAATATAACGGGCTTGAAGTGTTGACAGAGATTAAAACGATTCAGCCAGATGTTTCTGTGATTATGATGACAGCCTACGGAACGATTGAATCATCCGTTGAAGCGATGAAACGTGGCGCTTATCATTACATTACGAAGCCGTTAGATCTTGATGAAATAGAACTTTTGCTTGAAAAGGCACTCGAGCATCGGCAGTTACATGATCGAATTCGAGAGTTAAGTGACACGATCGAGAAAATTAAAGGATATGATCAAATGATTGGAGAAAGCGATGCCATGAAGCAAGTGTTTTCTCTCATTGATCGTGTGAAAGACATTGACTCGAGTGTGTTAATATTTGGCGAAAGCGGTACAGGAAAAGAATTAGTCGCAAGAGCTATTCATCGGCAAGGAAAAAGAAAAAACGGTCCTTTTATTTCGGTTAACTGTGCAGCCATCCCTGAAGCTTTGCTTGAAAGTGAATTGTTTGGCTATGAAAAGGGCGCTTTTACGGGAGCAGTGCGTAGCCAAGAGGGGAAGGTGGCTGCCGCCAATGGTGGGACGCTATTTTTAGATGAAATAGGTGAAATGCCCCCTTCGCTGCAAGCGAAATTGTTAAGAGTTTTACAAGAAAAAGAGGTTACCCCACTCGGATCAACAGAAACGAAGCGCGTAAATGTTCGGATCCTTAGTGCGACGAATAAAAATTTGGCTAGCATGGTAACTGAAGGCTCGTTTCGTGAAGATTTATTCTTTCGGTTGAATGTAATCCCTATTCACCTGCCACTGTTACGCGATCGAAAAGAGGATATTGGGCTGTTGATTTCCTATTTTTTAAAGAAGTATGCAGAGGAGATGAACCGGCCTTCATTAACGCTTTCGCCAAGTGTCTATGAACAATTGATGAGTTACGATTATCCAGGGAACGTTCGGCAGCTAGGCAACATTCTTGAATATGCGGCAGCAATGGCGAAGGAAAGAGTGATTCAACTGGAGGATTTACCAATTACAGTGACAAAAACAAAGGAGTTTTCCCATCCGTTAGAGAGCTCAGCAAATAGCCGAGAGGTGATTGAAGTTCCTATCGCAGCAACGATGAAGGAGGCGGAGCGGTTAATCATTGAGGCGGTGCTCGAACATCATGGAGGGAATCGTCGGCAGACGGCCAGTTCGTTAGAGATTAGTGAAAGAAATCTTCGCAATAAATTACAGCTGTATCGTCAAGAACTGAAATAGCGTGAAAAAAATGCCGGGTAGGAACATTTTGCCGTTCCAACCCGGCATTTTTTGCCGCTTTTATTAGATAGCTATTGATCTCTTACTTTATTTAAGTAAGTAATTAAAAATAGATAAAAGACTTTCAAGCCTTGAAAATGCTAGGTTTTTTCAATAAATCATCCATTCAGATAATGGTTATATTGTCTGAATTTTTAAAACGGTATGGTAATTGCATTATTAATAAAAAATAACTATAACAGGGGTGGGAAAATGAAAAAATATACAGCACTAATTCTTTTAATTATTTCCATTCTTACGTTTACTACAGCTTGTGGTAATTCTTCTTCTAGTGAACAAGAGAATGAAAACGATTCCAAAAACAAAACTCAAGCAGAAGGAGCTTTGTCAGGGGAACCGGTGACGATTTTAACAGGGGGAACGTCAGGAGTTTACTTTCAATTGGGAAATGCTTTAGCAAAAGTTTATGGTGATGAATTAGGTGCGCAAGCTAGTGCTCAAACAACAGGAGCATCTGCGGAGAACACGATGAAAATCAGCAAACAAAAAGCAGAACTTGGTTTAGCCATGGCAGATACGGTGTCAGACGCGTATAAGGGAGAAGGTAACTTTGTTCGCTCTGGGGCTCTATCAAATGTAAGAGCGATTGCTTCACTATATCCGAACTACATGCAAATTGTTGCTCCTAAAGAATCTGGCATTCGCACATTGGAGGATTTAAAAGGCAAGGATGTGGCGGTTGGTGCTCTCGGAAGTGGAACAGAGATCGTGGCCAAACGTATTTTACAAGAAGCAGGTATCACATATGACGATATGAATGCGGACTTTTTATCTTTCTCAGAGGGAATTGAAGGCATTAAAAACGGGACAACTGATGCAGCCTTTCTTTCTTCAGGTTATCCAAATTCCGGAATTATGGAGTTAGCAGCGACAGATGAAGTAGAAATTATTCCAGTACCGAAAGAATTAACAGAAAAGCTACAAAAGAAATATCCGGCGTTTAAAGTAGGAGCGATTCCAGCCAATACGTACAAAGGTGTCAAAAAGGATCGCGAAACCGTTTTAGTCAACAACTTGATGATTACTCATAAGGACTTATCTGAGGAAAAAGTCTACTTGCTGACAAAAACAATGTTCGAAAGTTTAGATGACCTTCGTAATGCTCACAATGCAGCGAAGCAAATTGAATTAGAAAAAGCGATGGAAGAACTACCTTTGCCTCTTCATCCAGGAGCAGAGAAGTACTACAAAGAAAAAGGAATGATCAAATAGAGAGGGGATGATTTTATGACAGAAAACAAAAATACTGTACCGGAGACAGTTGGAGGAGAAGAAGAAATTCTTCAAAAGTATGACAGTGAATCAAGGTTCCGAAAAATTGACGCAGGTTTTTGGCGTTGGGCGGTTTTCATTTTAAGTATCGGTCTTGCTAGTTATCATTTATATACGGCTTACTTCGGTCCGCTTGATGCTCTTCGCCACCGGTCATTGCATACAGCGATCATTGCCGCTCTAGTCTTTATTTTATATCCGGCGTTTTATAAAAAGGGTTCTAGCAACAAAGTGACGATTGTCGATATGTTATGGTCTGTAGCAGCCCTTGCTACAGGTGGCTATATGATTTTCGATTATGAAGGTATTGCTACAAGAATGTCCATCTATATGCCGAGTAATGTAGATATTGCTTTTGGGATTCTGACCATTATCGTTGTGATTGAAGGTGGTCGTCGAGTAGCAGGGAATGCTTTGACGATCTTGACGGTGTTATTTATCGCTTATGCCTTTTTCGGTCATTCCTTTCCGGATCTGCTCAAGCATTCAGGTAAGGATTTAGAGGATATTGTCACCTATATGTATTTATCAACGGAAGGGATTTATGGCATTGCCATTTCTGTTTCTGCTTCTTACATCATTCTCTTTATTTTGTTTGGAGCGTTCTTAAATAAATCAGGGATGGGGAAATTTTTCACGGATATTTCTCTGAGTGTAGCAGGTCATACGTCAGGTGGACCAGCGAAAGTATCGGTTATTTCGAGCGGGTTGCTTGGTTCGATTAACGGAAGCGCGTTAGCAAACGTCGTAACAACAGGGGCGTTTACGATTCCATTAATGAAACGCGTCGGCTACAAACCGGAATTTGCTGGAGCGGTGGAAGCGACAGCCTCAGTAGGCGGACAAATTATTCCACCAGTTATGGGAGCGACAGCCTTTATTATGGCAGAAACGTTAGGCATGCCATACAATCAGATTGCTCTTGCGGCGATTTTGCCTGCTTTCTTGTATTATTTAGGCATTATTTTGATCGTGCATTTCCGAGCAAAAAAATTAGGCTTAAGAGGGATGTCTAAAGCGGAGTTGCCGAACTTCTGGAAAGTGTTAAAAAGCGGCGGTCACTTATTGATCCCAATCTTTGTCTTAATCGGTTTGTTAATGGCAGGGAAAACACCGCTATATGCTGCTTTCTATGCGATTGTTCTATCGGTTGTTGTTAGTTGGTTTAATAAAGAAACGCGCATGGGCATAAAAGAAATTCTTGCAGCAATGGAAGAAGGGGTTCGTGCTGCTCTTGGTGTAGCCATGTCATGTGCGATGGTTGGTTTAATTGTTGGTGTCAGTACGTTAACAGGTCTTGGTCCTAAATTGACTCAGTCCATTCTCGTGCTTGGTCAAGGAGAAATGTTCTTAACGCTATTCTTTACGATGGTAGCTTGTATCATTATGGGGATGGGTCTTCCGTCTATTCCAACGTATATTATTACAGCGACGATGGCAGCACCTGCTTTGCTAGAATTAGGAGTCGATCCATTTGTTACTCATATGTTTGTGTTCTACTTCGGAATTTTAGCGAATGTCACACCACCGGTTGCTTTAGCTGCTTTTGCGGGAGCGGGTCTTGCTGGGGCAAATCCGAATAAAACCGGATTTGAAGCGTTGCGACTGGCGCTATCTGGTTTTATTATTCCATATATTTTCGTCTTTTCACCGGTGTTGCTGATGCAGAACGTGACTAGTCCGTGGGAAGTTGTTTGGGTGACAATTACCGCGATTATCGGCATACTAGGCTTGAGTGTAGCGCTAGAAAGATACTTTATTACGGATCTTCCATTGCCGCTTGCAGCTTTGTGTTTAATTGGTTCTATCACATTAATTGTTCCTGGTCTATGGACAGATATTGCTGGATTTGTCGTACTATCCTTTGTTCTAGGTCAGCAAATTTTATCTCGTTCGAAAGGACAACCGAAAGTACAAGATTCAAATGCGATTTAATGATAAAAACAGCTGTTAGGAGTTTCCTGACAGCTGTTTTCCATTAGGTGAAATATTCAATCTTGGCTTCGGGAAAGTATTGTTCGATATAATTTCCAAAGGTTGTTTTGATTTCCTCTTGCTCTTCTTTTTTATAGATATATTTTCCAATTCCGTATCGTCCCCATTTGTATTGCCGCTTTTCTTCTTCCATTTCTAGCTTAGTCATCGGATAGTTTTTTTCGATGACCCGTTTCGCTGGTTTGGTGAATCGATGCTGAATGAGTTCAAAGGTTAGGTCTTTTGTGGCGTAGGCGGGCAATGTTGCTGCCAATGTTTGAAAGAGTTCTAAATAACCTTGCTTCCACCCGTCATACAAATAAATCGGTGCAATAATAAAACCAAGCGGATAGCCTGCTTTTGCTACTTTTGCTGCTGCTTCTACCCGTTCTGCCAGTCTAGAGGTTCCAGGCTCGAGATATTTAATGACATAGTCAGCATTCATGCTAAAACGAAACCGTGTTTGGCCGTTATGTTGAGCATCGAGCAAATGATCGACATGAGCAAATTTTGTGACAAATCGGAGCTTGCCATAGGTTGATTGGCCAAAAAATTCAATCGTCCGTTTTAGTGAATGAGTTAAATGATCAATGCCAACAATGTCCGATGTACAAGAGGCTTCAAACCTTGTAATTTCCGGTGCTCTTTCAGCCATATAGTTATCAGCAGCCGCTAATATCTCTTCGGTATTTACATATGTCCGAATATAAGGTTTGCTTCCCATTGTTGTTTGCAAATAACAATAATGGCAATGCCCCATACAGCCAGTAGCAAGTGGAATCGCATATTCAGCAGAAGGCTTTGATGTATCAAATTTAAGCGTTTTACGAACTCCGACAACAAGTGTTGATTTCGCGATCCGATATTGTTGGAAATGAGTATCGCCCGGTAAATTTCGCACTTGATTGTGAGAAGTCGTTTGTCTAATTTCAATTCCCATGTCTGTAAATTTCTTTTTTAATTCGTGTCCTAGTGGATATTCTAGCGCTTGCGGCTCGATGTATACAAGCTGAGGAATAAATGGTTTAACCAACGTTTAGCCTCCTATTCTACAGCTCCGAAGTAACGGGCGAAATCTTGCTCCGCTGCTGCTTCAGATGGATAAATGGCAATTTGCTGATTAAGGGGATAATAGGTTTCATATAAAAATAGTGCTAATTCTCCTGGCTGGTCGGGATGATGTACAACTGCTGCTTGCTGTACATTAGCGGCTGTGTACGTATGAGGGTTGCGATAAATAACATAGACAATATCGCCTGCTTTGTATTGTTCGGATAGGTCCATATAAACACCTGCTTTCTTCAAAAATAGCTGTATTATTAGCGTCTCTGTTTGGGAAGAAAAGATTCCTGAAAAAGTTTGGGTATAAGAAAAGAATCATACACACCAATGGAAGAAATCATTGGTATGTATGATTGATGTGGATGGTGGATATGCAGTTAAACCCGTATGCGGCGATGGACAAATAAACCTATTAACACAAGAATCATGAGAGAACCTAGAGCTGTTCGGCTAGCGAGATTGCCGTAATCCGCTAAAAGTAAAGTAATGGTCCCATAAATAAGTGGTCCGACAATGGCGGATACTTTTCCTGAAAAAGCAAACAAGCCAAAGAATTGTCCGCGTTTTTCTTCAGGTGTCAACTCGATAATAAAGGTTCTAGAAGTGACCCATACAGCCCCTAATGAAACCCCGAATAAACTGCCCGTCACCCAGAACATAGTTCCATTCACAGCAAATGTGCCAATCAGCAAGGCGATTAATAAGATCATTCCAACCAAGGTAACAGATTTTTTCGCTCCGACTGCTTTTGTCACATAGCCAAAAATAAAAGAGCCAATAATGCTAGTGACCGTTGATACTAAGTAAAGCATGATGAATTCCCCCGATGAAAAGCCGACAATGGCTTTGGCATAGATGGCCATCATGGCAATGGCAGTTGCAATGGCATCATTGATAAAGAAATAAACAATCATAAATAAAAAGATCGATTGATGCTGTTTCATCTCTTTAAAGGTAGTGTAAATTTCTTTATATCCTTTAAGGAAAGCCCCTTTTTCAGCTGGAGGTAGCGGTGTTTTTTCTTTTCCGGTCAACATTAAAGGCAAAGAAAATAAAAAGAAAAGCACAGCTGTTGGAATAAATGCCTGGTGGAACTGTTCATCCTTAATGAAAGGGTAAATCGCTAATCCGGCGAGCGTGCCGATATAGCCCACTGCTACACCGAAGCCAGAAAGAAGCGGAATTTCTTCCTTTGTTCCTAAGTCGGAGAGCATCGCATCATAAAAAATTAAGCTGGAGTGGTAAAAAAACTTAGCAATGACAAATAATAAGATAACGAATACTAAAGCCGCTGGAAGACCAAATAGCTTCTGTTCAAACTCAGTTGATGCAAAAATGCCCATGCCGACTGTACATAGTACACAAATGAATGTAAAAGGAATGATGTAACGTTTTTTTCGTCCGGTTCGGTCAATCATTACACCGAAAAGAGGGGAGAATAAGACGAGAAATAAGCTGGATATAGCATTGGCATAAGAAATGAATGTGCTAGCAATTTGATTTAATTGCTCGCTTCCTCCAATTGCCTCTTGTAAATAGAAAGGAAAGAAGATAGTAATGATGTTTGAAGAGAAAATAGTATTAGCAAAGTCGTAAAGCGCCCAAGAAAGGACAGGCAATGACAGAAATAGTCCCCACGTGTACTGTTTGGTAGGCATCATGTTTTCTTTGCCTTGAAACTGAGCCATCGGTTTCACCTCTTTTTCTCTATTATAAAGCTTCCACCTTTCAAAAGAAGTCGAACAAAGAAAAAATAACAGAAAATTTACAAAAAAGAAGCTGACTTTTGTGCGAGGCACTTATGAGTCAGCTTCTTGACAATGAGAGGTGTTTTTATGAATAACGATTCCAGTTATAGTGCCGATTAGTGCACTAAAGACAATATCAGAAGGGTAATGATGGCCTACCCAAACCCGTGACAACCCGACAAGTCCAGAAAGGTAGGAGAGGATGCGTCCCCACATGCGGTCACGCAGGAATATAGCAGAAGATACAGCAAATGCTAAGAGTGTATGCTTGCTTGGGAAAGAAGAATCAATCTTAGTAGGCATTAAGATTCCGACTTTATGCTTCATGAATGGCCGCGGCTTAAAGCAAAGGCGCTTCAACAAGAAATTAACGAGTAACCCTGCAGTAGCGGATAAGATCGCTGTATTAGCCGTTCTTCTTTTTGGCCCGTCTAATACCCACTTGAGCAACAAAATAAAAAGAAACAAGTAACGGGCTTTTTTTGAAATGAGAATCATCCATTGGTCAATGAGAAAACAGCGCCCTGATAGTTGCTGAATCCCCCAAAATAATCTTTTGTCCATTAAACAGCCCCCTCATACAGTGAGTCATTACAACTATAACTTGCCCAGCTTAGCTATAATTAAACGGGGGAATGAAGAAGAAATGGGATTAACTGCTGCCGCATCCCCCTCCGCATCCTGAAGAACAGCTGGAAGAGGAACAGGAAGAATCAGAGCCGCTTCCTGAGTCGCAGGCAAAGCTAGAACAGCCGCTACAATGCGACGATCCATGAGATCCGTCTTTAGGTATTGCTTCTTTAGGCAGCAATTGCTTCATTTCATCTTGATAGTTTTCCGCTTCATACATAGAGAAATACACCATAGCCGGAAGTAAATACGTATAGTTGTTTTCAGCATCCAGGCGTCTGAAAGTTTCTTTGCTGATGGTTCCTGCTTGTTGAATATCTTCCTTTAGCATCTGAAGAATCATTCTCTGTGTCTCTTCAGCTTCCTCATCTTCTTTGAAATATTGTACTAATAATCGTGTTTCAGCTAATGTTCGGAAATTTTCTAACAGTTTACCTTCAAGAGGGTGTCTAAAAAAAGGTCCCCACAATAATCGACTGTTGGCGGTTGGTTCAAATAATTGTAGATACATCCAATCAAAGAATGCTCGTTCATTCGGAATCGGGACGGTCTCTATATTAGGGGTATGGTGTAAAAAACTCCCGTAAAACTTATGAGAAAAGGCCTCATACTCTTTTGTAAACATTAACATTTCATGCCACACTTCATCGACTTCTTCACTGAACATCGGAACGGTTTTTAATATTTTCGCTAAAATGAAGTATCTTTTTAATTCAAAAAGACGCCAGTCAAAATCATTGTCTGTCCATGTTGGATGATTTGTTAAGACGCGAATTTTCACTTTTTTAATAAAGTCAGGAGAGAGTGACTTGTTCAGCTTGTGTTCAAGCCATAAAAACTCGGAATGACACTCATTAATTAACGAAGGTGTTTGAATTCGATACAGTTCTAATGTTTTCTTCCTTTTATTGTCTTTGATAAGTGCAGAAATAACGATAAATAATAAAATACCCACAAAAAAAATTAGCCAAATCGTACTCATAAAAAACCTCCTTTTTTTTGGTATAATTCAATTATAATAGTGAAGAAATCAAAATGACAGATATTTTCGGCAAGACATATACCTATTAATTCGATTGGTTTTTATTAAATTGAAAACAATTAAGGAAAAGCTCGTTCATTTGCGGTAAAATAAAGACATAGAAAATGTAGTGAACCGTCTGAGCGGGACCACTATCTATCATATTATGTAAGTGAGGAGTAGAATAATGGAAAAAGTACTTATTTTCGGACATAAAAATCCGGACACAGATTCAATTTGTTCAGCAATTGCTTATGCGGCGTTAAAAAAAGAATTAGGAATGGATGCAGAGCCTGTTCGTTTGGGCAATACAAACGGTGAAACGGAATATGCTTTAGAGAAATTTGGAGCAGAAGTGCCGCGTCTGATTGATAAAGCAGCTTCAGAAGTAAATAAAGTGATTTTAGTGGATCACAATGAGCGCCAGCAAAGCGTTGATGATATCGAAGAAGTGCGTATTTTGGAAGTGATCGATCATCATCGTATCGCTAACTTTGAAACAAGTGATCCTCTATATTATCGTGCAGAGCCAGTTGGGTGTACGGCTACGATTTTAAATAAAATGTATAAAGAAAATGGTGTATCCATTCAAAAAGATATTGCGGGTTTAATGCTGTCTGCGATTATTTCTGATACTTTATTATTTAAGTCGCCCACTTGCACAGAGGAAGATGTGAAAGCGGCGAGCGAACTTGCTGACATTGCTGGAGTAGATGCAGAAGAGTATGGCCTAGCGATGTTGAAAGCTGGTGCAGACCTTAGTGACAAGTCTGTAGAGGAACTAATTTCCCTTGATGCGAAAGTGTTTCCAATGGGTAGCCGTAAAGTAGAAGTTGCTCAAGTTAACGCGGTGGATACAGCGGATGTACTCGTGCACAAAGCCGAAATTGAAGCGGCGCTGAATCGCACGGTTGATGAAAAAGGACTAGATTTATTCTTGTTTGTTGTAACGGATATCTTAAACAGTAATTCTGTAGCACTTGCAGTGGGGAAAGATCAAGCTGCAGTTGAAAAAGCATTTAACGTGCAATTACAAGATAACACGGCTCTTCTGGAGGGCGTTGTTTCTCGTAAAAAGCAGATCGTTCCTCCATTGACAGATACGTTAAAAGATATGTAAGCATGACAAGAAAGTAAGGCTTCTCCATGGGATGTGGAGGAGCTTTTTTATGTTTTAAATTAAATAGGTAGGTTTAATCATATATGTTCAACTTGTTCAATCGACATAAGAATGTTTATTTGGATACGCTGTTGATTTTTCTAACTAGATAGGATGTGATGATGTCGGAAAATCAATTTAGATTTGTGTGGATTTTACCATCTTTAATTATTTGAAAATATTTAAATGTTACAAAAATTTATAAAAATTGACAATTTAATCTAAAAAAATTATAATAATATAGTTTATATTTATTATATTGCACTCTCTTTATTTTTAATTTTTAGACAATACTGTAAATATAGAGAAGTGCAGAAACGTTTGAAAGGAGCTGCAATATGGACAACAATTATAAGCAAAAGATTGTCCAGAGTGTACCGCAAAAAGGTTTTTTTGGTCATCCTAAAGGATTATTTACGTTATTTTTCACTGAGTTTTGGGAACGATTTTCATATTATGGAATGAAAGCCCTTTTAATCTATTATATGTACTACTCTGTCTCTGAAGGGGGATTAGGGCTTGATCAAAGTACAGCTTTAGCGATCATGTCGATTTACGGTTCGCTTGTTTATATGTCAGGGATTATTGGCGGTTGGATTGCCGACCGCTTGCTAGGGACATCTCGAACTGTCTTTTATGGTGGTATTCTCATTATGTTTGGGCATATCGTGTTAGCATTGCCTTCAGGTGCAACCGCATTATTCATCTCGATGGGGTTAATCGTTATCGGAACGGGTCTATTGAAACCGAATGTATCTAGTGTTGTTGGAGATGTATACAGTGAAGAAGATCCGCGTCGCGATTCAGGCTTCAGTATTTTTTACATGGGTATTAATGCAGGAGCCCTGATTGCGCCGTTAGTGGTAGGGACAGTAGGGCAGCAGTACAATTTCCATCTTGGTTTTGGAATCGCTGCGATCGGAATGTTTATTGGATTAGTTGTTTTTGTGACAACAAAGAAGAAAAACCTTGGATTAGCCGGTACATATGTGACCAATCCGTTAGCTCCAGAAGAAAAGAAAAAGGTGTTTGTCCGAATAGGGCTTGCTATCGCTTTGATGGTAGGGCTTGGAGCAACAGGAATTGTCACTGGTACGTTGACCATTGATCGTTTTGTTACTTTAGTGAGTATTTTGGGGATTATTATTCCTGCTACTTATTTTATTGTTATGTATCGAAGTAAAAAAACAACAGAAGTGGAACGTTCCCGTTTGCTTGCTTATATCCCATTATTTATTGCTGCGATGATGTTTTGGGCAATTCAAGAACAAGGATCGAACATTTTAGCGGTGTATGCAGATAAACGGGTTCAATTGCAATTTGCTGGAATTGAATTGAAATCTTCATGGTTTCAAACATTAAATCCACTGTTTATTGTTACGTTTGCACCAGTATTCGCTTGGTTATGGGTGAAGCTAGGGAAGCATCAGCCATCTACTCCTAAGAAATTTTCACTTGGTTTATTTTTTGCTGGTCTATCTTTCTTAGTCATGATTTTCCCAGCTTACTTCAATGGAACAGAGTCATTGGCTAACCCAATGTGGCTTGTGCTTAGCTTTTTCTTAGTCGTTCTTGGTGAGCTATGCTTATCTCCAGTCGGATTAGCAGCGACAACGAAACTAGCGCCATCTGCGTTTTCGGCGCAAACGATGAGTCTTTGGTTTTTAACCAACGCCTCAGCTCAAGCCATCAATGCGAAAATTGTAGGCTACTATACAGACAAAACAGAAATCGCCTACTTCGGGATCATCGGAGGAATAGCGATTTTGCTAGGGCTATTACTATTCTTATTATCTCCAAAAATTCAAAAAATGATGCGAGGCGTCAGTTAAGGGAGCTCAACCTTACTAATTGAAAATAAAAAAGAACGGTTTCGGCCGTTCTTTTTTATTTTCCGGGAAATACCGACAACAAGTTTCAGCTTTCATCATACAGAAGAAATGTTGAAACCTTTTCTTCGTTTTTCCGTATAACAAAATAGATAAAAGTTGAGCGGAAGGATGATAAATCTTGAATCAAGCAGGGAATGTACAAACAGCAACTACATTTGTTGCGGATTATGAAAAATTGGTCGATGCCGTTAGTTGGGGAGCAGATAAACGTCAATTGTTGTTTATTGTTTGCCAATATCATTCGATCGGGCAGCGTTTCGATCCGAAAAGCTACCTGCAGCTGTTAAATTACATAAAAAAACAAGTAACGTGGATGTCGCCACTTAGAACGAGTTTTAATTATTCATTTACAGCGATGCTATTAACTAATTTCAAAGATCCTTATCAAAGTTTTGAAGAGGTACAAAGTTGTTACCGCTTACTGCTAGACAAAGGTTTTCGCAAATCCAGTTACACGTATATCGCAGCAACGGTTGCTGTTCTGACTCCGGCTGAATGTACGATGGATATGTCTAAATGTGCCACACGAGCCATGGCTATATACAAACAAATGAAAAAAGAGCATTTCTTTTTAACCTCTTACGAAGATTATCCATTGGCCATTTTACTGGCAAAATGCGAAGGCAATCACCATGGTTTAATGAATGAAATAGAATATTACTATGGGGCATTGAGTGAAGGGCCTTTTCGTGCAGGAAATGACTTGCAATTTTTGACCCACATTTTAGCTCAAGGTTCTTTTCATAATCGGCCGCTTCTTGCTGAGCGAGCAACTCATTGGTTCGAAAGCTTGCGGGATGAGGGAGTGAAGATCAAGGGTATTCATTATCCAATAATAGGAATACTCGCTCTTTTAGCCACACCCGATCAGCTGATGGATGAAATCATGACATTGTATCATGTCTTTAAAGGGGAAAAACTATTCAAATGGTATCAGGAGATGAGCCTTCTGATTGCTGCTCAATTAGTAATTAAAGAAAAAATGCAAGATAGCAGTGTAGTAACTGCTGGTTTAGCGGTTTCTATTGAAGCTATTTTACAAGCGCAACAAGCAGCGATGTTTGCGGCCATTGCAGCAGCAACTGCTCCTTCCTCCGCGACTAGTTCTTCATAACGATCAATTGACAGAAGAATTGGAGTAGTATATTGTTCAATCATATTGAGCATAAAGATTCATTTTTTTAAAGACCAAGTGAAATGTTGATTCTGTTGTTATAAACATATAGAGAAACTGTTATCCTAAGAGCGAAAGACCAGCACGCAGGTCAAGCTAGTGATATTTTCCTGAACAGGAATATCACTGGCTTTTTTGTTTCATGGTCCAGAACAGAAAGGTGAGAAGGAGATTTAGCCAACATGAGCAAAAGAAAAGGTTATGG
Organism: Bacillus sp. REN10; assembly: GCF_016820555.1. GTDB lineage: Bacteria > Bacillota > Bacilli > Bacillales > Domibacillaceae > Bacillus_CE. The sequence goes on from NZ_JADHDW010000017.1 coordinate 18,118, forward strand.
CGAAGGAAAGAATGATCCGATGTCATTTATAGTAGAAGAGTTGAAGGGAAGCGAGAAAGCATCGGATCTTTTACACGAATGAGTCAGCCATTATTCAAAACAACCTGAAAAAATAAGATTGTATCCAATTAAAAAGGTAGAATGAATATGGAATACTAGGGTTTGAGAGCCTTTTTGCCCTTTATAATAATAGATTTACGGATTATGCTATAATAATCTTGCAATTCAGTATTTTATATGATAAAGTTTTTGTATCCAATATCCAATAGAGGACACTTGGATGAATTGATTTTTCCTAATTGAGGTGTACGATCATGAATTTTCAGCCTTCTAAGGATAAAACTACTGTAGTTAATTATGTGACGAAAAACTTAAGACAGGCGATTTTGAACGGCACATTTAAAGAGGGGGAAAGATTAATCCAAGAGGATTGGGCCAATATTTTAAATGTGAGCCGCATGCCGATAAGAGAAGCGCTAAGACAACTTCAATCGGAAGGGCTAGTGAGAATTGTTCCACATAAAGGAGCGATTGTTACACCAATTACGAAAGAAGATATAGAAGAAATTTATTATTTGCGCTCATCTTTAGAAGGGTTAGCTGTCGAAAAGTCGCTACCTTTTTTAACAAATGAGGATAAAAAAGAGTTAGCTAACATTCTAGAGAAAATGGAATCCTTAACGTTAACGGATGAAACGAATGATTATTATATTTCGTTAAATGAAAGCTTCCATAAGCTTTTGCGAAAGGGATGTCCATGGACTAGAGTCTTGAAGACAGTAGAAAACTTAGGAATTTCTCCAATTGCTCCGAGTTTGCTAGTAGACTATTACAAGGAGACTCAGAGAGAACACAGATTTATTTATGAAGCAGTAGAAAGAAACGACCCAGCTGAACTGCGGGCGGCGATTGAATACCATATATTGAGAACGAAGAATAACTTAATTTCCTATATGGAACATTTAAAGCCGTCTGAAGAAAATATAATGAATCAATCAAAAAACTAATTGAGTAAGAGGAGGAAGTAGATATGTACGATTTTAGTGTAGTGGGCGGGGGAATTGTAGGGCTTTCCACAGCCATGGCGTTATGTGAACGTTATCCAAATGCAAAGGTGCTTTTATTAGAAAAAGAGCCGCAATTGGCGATGCATCAAACAGGACATAACAGTGGAGTTATTCACTCAGGAATTTATTATAAACCAGGAAGCTATAAGGCTCGATTTGCTCGTCAAGGAAGTCAATCCATGAAAGAATTTTGTCAGCAGCACGATATCGAACATGACATTTGCGGGAAGGTCATTGTCGCAACCAAAAATGAACAGTTGCCATTGCTTGATAACTTATATAACCGCGGACTTGAAAATGAGTTGGATGTTAAAAAAATCGGCAAAGAAGAATTAAAGGAAATTGAGCCTCATGTAAATGGTCTAGCAGCTATTAAAGTAGCAGCAGCAGGTATTGTTAACTACAAACAAGTCAGTGAAAAGTTCGCTGAAATCATTCGTGAAAAAGGTGGAGACATCCGTCTAGCAACGAAGGTTGAAAATATTTCTGAATTGCAAGATGGCATTACAATTGAAACAACAAAAGGAACATTTAAATCTAAGTTTCTTATTAACTGTGCTGGATTACATAGTGACCGTGTGACAAACATGACAGGATATAAAACAGATGTAAAAATTGTTCCGTTCCGTGGAGAATACTTTAAATTAGTACCTGAAAAAAGACACTTAGTTAAGAACTTAATTTACCCTGTACCAAACCCTAAATTCCCATTCTTGGGAGTTCACTTCACACGTATGATCGGCGGAGAAGTAGACGCAGGCCCGAATGCGGTTCTAAGCTTTAAGCGTGAAGGATATAAGAAAACGGACCTCAATATTAAAGATTTATCAGAAGTAATGGGTTACCCTGGTTTCTGGAAGCTTGCAAGTAAATTTATGGGAGAAGGAATCGAAGAAATGCTTCGTTCATTCAGTAAAGCTAAATTCGTAGCTAGCTTACAAGAGTTAATTCCAGAAATTCAATCAGAAGATTTAATTCCTGCACCGGCTGGGGTACGTGCGCAAGCATTGAAAAACGATGGTAGCATGGTGGATGATTTCTACATCATTCCTGGAGAAAGAAGTATCCATGTATGTAATGCTCCATCACCAGCAGCAACAGCTTCGATCGAAATTGGTAAAGAAGTTGTGAAACAAATTGCTGAACATCCAAAAGTATCTCAAATTGTTCATTCCTAATATTATTAGAGGGGAGCCATTAAAGTGATTAATTCAAAAGTAATGTTTATCGCTGGCCACGCAAGATTGCCGCAAGGAATGGCTGCTAAAAGTGTGTTTGATACGTTAACAATTACCGCTGAAGTGGATATTAAATACGGGGTAATTTTAGAAGCCTCTTGTACGTTAGCGACTGAACACGGCAGGAACTTTATTGGTCAATTACTTAGAGGAGTTAGTTTAAAAGACGGTATTGACGAACCTCTTAAACAACTTCAGTTGTATTATAAAGGAAAAGCCGCTAATGCTTTGGCTGCTGCTTTAAATGATTTGCATTTACACTATCAACAAGTTTCGAAAAGTGCAAAATAATAATCAAAAAATATTGACAATTTTATGACCTTGGCATATACTAACGATAGTTAATAAATATATACTCACCTTGAGAAAATTGCCTTTTCCAATCACGTGGGTAATATCATATAACAGGTCCTTTAATTGCATGTAAAATATGAACTGAACTATTTACTGTGACTCCACTTCCCTGGAGCAGTGAAGTAAATATAAGCCAGTTTACTCATCTTTTTTATAAAAAGGGGTAAACTGGCTTTTTTATTTTCTTGCATGAGACCAACTAATAATGATAAAACCTAGGAGGAATTTTTAATGAGTACTATGGAAAAACAAGCTAAAAAATTTATTGCCAAAACACCTAACTATGAGGTAACATCTCATCCGCAAAGCGATCGCCTGTATCATATTGAATTAGATCGCACGGTAATTAGAGCTTTTCTCGAAAAAGCAAAACAAGAGGGTGTAACAGTTCAACACTTAGAGTACACACCATATGCTAGACGAATTGTTGCCGACTATTTGCTCCAATTAACAGGAAAAGAGTTCCAAGATGTATTAAGAGGTATCCTTCATGACCGTGAAACAGGTGGCTATACAATCGGTTTACAAGGGGAAACAGTAGATAAAGAAGAGTATGTGATTTTTGCAACAGCTTTAACACATATTGTAGGTACACCAAACTTTGATGCTATGACAAATAAATACTATGCTCGCTTTACTGTTGCACATACAGATTCAAGTGACTCTTATCTTCGTCAAGCTTATCGTTTATTCACTCTTCATACAGATGGAACATTTGTCGATGAGCCAACTGACTGGTTATTGATGATGAAGATGACAGAAGAAAATGCAGTGGGTGGCGAATCTCGTTTACTACATTTAGACGACTGGGAAGAGTTAGATAAATTCTCTACTCATCCATTAGCGACTCATAAGTTTACTTATAGAGCACCAAGCAGCAAAAACGTAGATCAAGAAGTTCAACGTGCTACATTCTTCAATGATAACAATAAACCTTGTATTTGCTACATTGATCAATTCGTGTATCCAGACACAATTGAAGAAGCAAAATACCTGAAAGAACTTTCTGATTCAATGGAAAGCGATGAAAGCGTTATTGAATTAAAATTACCTGTTGGTGACCTAGTCATGTTAAATAACTTATTCTGGTTGCATGGTCGTGCAGCTTTTGAAGTGAATACTGAATTAAATCGCGAATTAATGCGTCAACGTGGACGTTTCGCTGAAATTTAATAATGATGAAAGATGCGGACTTTATGTCTGCATCTTTTTTTTGTCTATTCTATATGTATGTAAGAATAACTTATGCAATTTTGCATTTTAGGTGGATAATCTATAAAAAGATCGTTGATGATCCATTGTTCTGCAACAAAGCATTAAAATTATTTTTTCGACAAATATACCTTTAAATTAGCGGTATATTTGTCTTTTTTTCTTTTTTGAAAATTTTTTATGTTTTTTTTGTAAAGTTGGCACAATAATTGTAAGAATATTTAATAAACTGTAAGCTGAGTTGAAAAATGATGTTGATTTGAATAGTGTTTGACTCCTTGGAATGAATCAAACAACAACATTGTTTTGTAACATAGTCAAATGATAAACAGTAAGTGACAGCGATCAAGGGGAAGTGTAATGCACATGAGGAGGAATGATATATGCAAGATTCTGTTCGTTTAAAAAGGTCGTTAAGTTTATGGGCCATTGTTATGTTAGGGGTAGGGTATATGACGCCAATGGTCGCGTTTGATACGTTTGGTATTGTTTCTGAAAAAACAAACGGACATGTACCGACTTCTTATATTATTGCTTTACTAGGGATGTTATTTACCGCTGCGAGTTACGGCAAAATGGTGAAAGTATTTCCTGTCGCGGGGTCAGCTTACACCTACACTCAAAAGGCGATTAATAAAAAACTTGGTTTTCTTGTTGGCTGGGCAGCTTTGCTCGACTATTTATTTTTGCCTATGGTGAATGCCCTTTTATCAAAAATATATTTATCAGCTTTGTTTCCGAATGTACCGGATTGGATCTGGGTTGTTGGGTTTGTAGCGATTGTGACGTTATTAAACTTGTTTAGTGTAAATTTAGCGGCAAACTTTAATACATTTCTTGTGATGTTTCAGTTTTTAGTTATTGCTATTTTTATTTTCTTAGTCGTTCGGGGATTATTAAGTGGTGAGGGAAATAGTGAAGTGTTTTCTTTCTTGCCATTTCTGGGCAGTGATATGGAAATGGGGTCTCTTGTGGCAGGAGCAACCATTCTTTGTTTTTCTTTCTTAGGGTTTGATGCTGTTACCACGTTGGCGGAAGAAACACCGGACGCTGTGAAAACGATTCCAAAAGCGATTTTTTTAACGGCATTAATTGGCGGTGTGTTGTTTACATCCGTTACGTACTTTACACAAATGTATTTTCCAGATATGTCGAGATTTTCAGATCCGGAGGCTGCTTCTCCGGAAATTGCATTGTTTGTTGGAGGGAAACTATTCCAAGCATTCTTTTTAGCGGGTACATTAACTGGAACATTGGCTTCAGGATTAGCTTCCCATACAAGTGTTTCTCGTTTGTTATATGTAATGGGAAGAGATCAAGTAATTTCTGCGAAGTTTTTTGGATATATACACCCTAAATGGAGAACTCCCGCATTTAACGTCATTTTAGTAGGCTTGGTTTCGTTGATTGCTATTTTCCTAACGTTAGAAACGGCGACATCATTGATTAACTTCGGGGCATTAATTGCCTTTACCTTTGTGAATTTAGCCGTTATTGCTCATTATGTAGTGAAGGAAAAGCGATATAAAACATTTAAAGATATGGTTAGCAACTTAATTTTTCCAATCATTGGAGCTAGCATTGTGATGGTGTTGTGGGTGAATTTAAATGTTCATTCATTAATTTTAGGAATCTTATGGTCGATCTTTGGAATGATTTACTTAATGTATATCACTAATATGTTCCGTTCTCCAGTACCACAAATGCATATGGAAGAGGTACATGAATTATAAAGATAAGTAACGCTGTCTCTTGCTAAGTATATAGATGTGAAAGCATCTGTATATAGTTGGCAAGAGACAATTTTTTTATGTTTCACGAATAAACCAATAATGACTTATTACAGATTCATTTTGACTTATGCGAAAAATAATAGGCTATGCTTTTTTTCATAAACTCTATGAGAAAATGCTTTAAATAAAGGCTTTTATCTTCATGATTTCAGCAAAAACCCCATGTTTTGTGGTTTCTAAAGGATGGCACGGAAATTGCTTATTACTAAGTAATAAAAAAAATGAGGTGTCATGATGGAAACAAAATCACAGGTTACAGAAGCAAAAGTACAAAAGTTGAAGGAGGAGAAAAATCCGCAATCAGAATTCCAAGCGATATTAAAGCAAGCAACGGATTTTCTTGGATATTCAGATGAGGTATTTGAGTTCTTCAAAGAGCCAATGAGATTTTTAGAAGTAAGCATTCCAGTGAAAATGGATAATGGAGTGACGCAAATTTTTCGCGGCTACAGAGCGCAGCATAATGATGCTTGCGGACCAACAAAGGGCGGCATTCGCTTTCACCCGGAAGTTAATCCAGATGAAGTTAAAGCGCTTGCAGGTTGGATGAGTTTAAAATGTGGCGTGAACGGTTTACCGTATGGAGGAGCGAAAGGCGGGATTATTTGTGAACCGCGAAATATGAGTATGAATGAACTAGAACGCTTAAGCCGCGGGTATGTGCGTGCTGTTAGTCAGCTTGTAGGTCCGACGAAAGATATTCCTGCTCCGGATATGTATACGAACTCACAAGTGATGGCTTGGATGCTTGATGAATATGACCATATTAGAGAATTTGACTCACCAGGTTTCATTACAGGAAAACCGTTAGTGTTGGGCGGTTCAGAAGGGAGAGAAACAGCTACTTCCAAAGGCGTATTGTATACACTGCAAATTATGAGTGAGATGAAAAATATGCCGCTTGAAGGGCTGAAGGTGATCGTTCAAGGATTTGGTAACGTTGGCGGTTATTTAGCTTACTTTTTACATGAAATAGGCGTAAAGGTAGTAGGTATTTCAGATGCTTTAGGAGCCATTTATGATCCGGAAGGTCTTGATGTTCCTTATTTACTTGAACGACGTGATTCATTTGGAATTGTTACAGGTTTATTTGACAACATTATCACCAACGAAGAACTACTAGAAAAAGAGTGTGATGTGTTAATTCCAGCAGCGATTGGCGGGGTTATTACAGAAGAAAATGCCGATCGAATTAATTGTAAATTTATTGTAGAAGCAGCGAATGGTCCAACGACGAAAGAAGCCATTCAAATTCTTGATCAGCGTGGAATCCCAGTTGTTCCAGACATCTTAGCTAACTCTGGAGGCGTCATTGTTTCTTATTTTGAATGGTGTCAAAATAACCAAGGCTTTTATTGGACAAAAGAAGTCGTGGAAGAACGTTTAAAAGAAAAGATTCACGCAAGCTTTTTAAACATTCAGCAAACGTCTGAAAACTTCGGTGTGTCCATGAAAATCGCAGCTTATATGGAAGGTATTCGTAAGATGGCCGAAGCTTCTCGTTTAAGAGGATGGATTAATTTTTAAGGTGCAAGTATGAAGTAAGGAGAAGGCCTGCACTGTTATAGTCGCAAACTCGAAGGCAAAAGGGAAAAATGTGATTGGGGAATCATATAGCAAGAAGGCTGAAGGTAAAGCGGAAAGTTTGGCGGCAAAGTGTGAGGCCTTGGGCGGGATAGGGTCATTTATATAAGAAGGAGCTGAGTACAAATGTTTGAGGAGATGATTACATATCCTTATCAAGGTGTTGTTCAGGAAGTTTTGATCAGCAAGGACGCAAGAATCTATGAATGGGAACCGCTATTTTTAATTAAAGACGAAACTGGTGAACTGGTTCCTGTAAAAATGGGCGTAAGCGGTGAAATTCAATCATTAGAAGTTGAAAAAGGAGATACAGTCATCCCTGGAATGGTACTCGCTTTCGTAAGAGAAGAACTTGTTATTAGCGCATGCGATTAAATTAAATCTTTTAAAAAAGAAGATGGAGAGCCATCTTCTTTTTTTAGGGTAATTATTTATATATTCGAAACAATTAATATTATGATAAAATTTTGTTAAAATAATAAGTGGGGAAAACAGGGAAGGGAGGAAGGTACATGTTTAATATTAATGAAGAAAAGGTAAAACCGCTGATCACTCTTGCTATGGAAGATCAAACAAAGGACAATGACATTGATATTAGCAAAATAAAAGAGCCCTATGTATTTATTACGAAACAAAATGAATTAATCAGCTATCTCCATTTAAAAAGCAATCGCTTAGCTGATAAAGGCCAAGTTAAATTTCAGACGTTAATGACTGAGGCTGTTTCCATCGATAAAGTATACCAAGTGAATCAAACGATTTCCTTACCGGTTATTTTCCAAGTGATCGGTGAGCCATTAACGATTATTCTTAATGAACAGGGGAAACCGATCGGGTATTTAAAACGAGAAGAATTATTAGCAGAATTGTTTAAACAAGAAGACCAGAGTGTGAATTTAATTCAAACTTTGCTCACATCTATTCCAATGGGGATGTTTGTTGTTGATCGAGAGAAGATTATTATTAATTGTAATGATGCTGGGTTGAAAATGATCAAGTCTACTGCCGAAAAAGTAATGAATCAACCAGCTCAATCGATTTTTCATTCGGCGCATATTGAAAGCGTATTCGCTACAGGAAAAACGATTTTAAATCAAGTGCAGTTAACAGATGAAATGGGCGTACTGCTAGATTATTGCCCTATCTTGAATCAAGATCAAGAGATCGAAGGAATGCTGATCGTCGTTCAAGATATCCCTAAAATTGAAGAAATGGCGATGGAAATAGAAGATATTAAAAATTTAAACACGGATTTAAACGCCATTTTATCAACCATTTACGATGAAATATTAGTAGTAAATCACAAAGGGGAACTGATTCGCTACAGTGAAAATGTCGTTCCTGATTTTTGGGATACGGATTTAAAAGAATTGCTTGGGAAGAATATTTCACAGCTAGAAGAACAGGGATTATTTAGCCCATCTGTTACGCGACTAGTGCTTGAGCGCAAGAAAAAAGTGTCGATTGTTCAAGAAACGAAAAATGGAAGAAAGGTGTTGGCGGTAGGGAATCCAGTCTTTAATGAAGAAGGAGAAATTGATCGGATTATCGTCGCCTCAAGGGACATTACGGAAACAACGAGATTAAAAAGCGAATTGAAGGAAATAAAGAAAATCTCTGAACAATATAAAAAAGAGTTAGATAGTTTTAAGAATCAAGATCGCACAATGAAAAAGCTGATGTATCGCAGTCCAAAAATGGAAAAGATCGTTACACAAGTCAAGAAAATTGCGGAGTTCTCTTCGACCGTCTTGATTACTGGAGAATCAGGTTCGGGTAAAGAAGTGATTGCTCAGGCGATTCATCAGCTTGGAAGAAGATCGCATAAGCCATTTTTGAAATTGAACTGTGGAGCTATTCCAGAGAATTTGCTAGAAAGCGAGCTTTTCGGCTACGCGAAAGGGGCTTTCACAGGGGCGGATAAAGAAGGAAAAGACGGCTATTTTAAAATGGCAAATGAAGGCGTATTATTTCTTGATGAGATTGGTGAGATGCCCTTGCATTTGCAAGTGAAATTATTGAGGGTGCTTCAAGAGCAGGAGGTTATTCCTGTCGGAAGCACAGTTGCTGAAAAAGTAGACGTTCAAATTATTGCGGCAACCAATAAAAAGCTGGAAAAAATGGTGGAGCAAGGGACCTTTAGGGAAGATTTATTTTATCGGCTGAATGTCATCCCTGTGCATATCCCTCCGTTAAGGGAGCGGACTGAGGACATTTCAGTATTGGCTTTTCATTTTCTGCAACAATTAAATGATAAATATAACAAACACTTCCACTTAACACCTGATGCGGTGAATGTGTTAGAGTTTTATTCTTGGCCGGGGAATGTGCGTGAATTACAAAATATTATTGAAAGACTAGTCGTTTCCGCCGACGAATCCGCCATTGATGCTGAGTTTGTGAGCCAATTTCTCTCTTTAGGCTATGACTTTAAGAAATCAAAGCCAATCATCACAAGAGTGATTCCTTTACAGGAAGCTTTAGATGATGTAGAAGAACAATTGATTACATTGGCGATGAAACAATATAAAACAACAACTAAGGCCGCAAAAGCTCTCGGAGTCAGCCAATCATCGGTGAGTCGCAAGTATCAAAAAATTATGGAGAAAAAAAATAACCTCCACGTTAACTAGTATAGCAACATCATAGGCTGAAGAAAAATTTAAACTGTAATGATCTGCACATCCCATTGTTAGACATAACTAACAATGGGATGTGCGTTTTTTTGTGACGATATACTGATGTAGCTTTATGCATAAAAACATACATTATTCATTTTTGAATAAAATGAGCCATGTTTATTTATCTAGGTCAGCTATGAAAAGTGAATAAATCTCTTAGCTATCACGTTTTTATAAAAAAAAACCAAATTTAGAAAATTGGCACGATATTTGCAATATATAAGACAAGAAAACAAACAAAGGGGATGAGTATATGTTAGAGACACAAAAAGCAGGAATTACTAAAGGAGAAAAAACTCTTCAATTAAAAATGTATATTAATGGTGAGTGGAAAGATGGAAGCGATAACAAAACGCGCGAAGTAATCAATCCAGCGACTGGTGAAGTGATAGCTTACGCAGCGGAAGGAACTGTAGAAGATGCTAGACAAGCAATTGCTGTTGCTAAGGCAGCTTTTGAAAGCGGTATCTGGTCAGATCTTCCAACTGTAGAGCGCGCTGCTTATTTATACAAAATTGCAGATAAAATTGATGAAAAAGCGGAAGAACTAGCTCAACTTGAAACGATGAATAACGGGAAACCTCTACGTGAAGCTGGATTTGATATGGCTGATGCAGCAGCGTGCTTTAGATATTATGCGGGTATGATTACACAGCCTGATGGTCAAACATATCATGTAGCTGATCCCATGCAAGCGATGGTTGTTAGAGAACCTGTTGGTGTTTGCGGATTAATCGTTCCTTGGAATTTCCCTCTTTTAATGAGTGTATGGAAAATCGCTCCGGCTCTTGCGGCGGGTAACACGGTGGTCTTTAAACCATCTGAAGTAACACCAGTCACACCAACGAAATTAATGGAAATTATCGAAGAAGCAGGAGTGCCAAAAGGTGTTATGAATATGGTTCATGGGGCAGGACCTGTCGTAGGTAATGAAATTGCGGCTCATAAAGACGTGGATATGGTGTCATTTACTGGGGGAACGAAAACAGGTAAGCATATTATGAAAACAGCAGCAGATACAATGAAGAAAATTTCATTGGAGCTTGGCGGGAAATCACCAAATATTATTTTTGCTGATGCGGACTTTGAAGTAGCGGTAGACTATGCGCTATTTGGCATTTATTGCGGTGCTGGTCAAGTATGTTCAGCAGGTTCGAGAATTTTAGTAGAAGACAGTATTTATGATCAGTTTGTTGAACGTTTTGTTGAACGAGCGAAGCAAATTAAAGTGGGACCGGGGTTAGATGAAGAAACAGAAATGGGTCCATTAGTCAGCAAACAACATATGGAAAAAGTATTAGGTTATATCGAGATCGGCAAAGAAGAAGGCGCTCGCTTAGTTTGCGGTGGAGAGCGTTTAACTGAAAATGGAATGGAGAATGGTTACTTTGTCGCTCCAACTGTTTTCGTGGATACAACACAAGATATGAGAATTGTTCAGGAAGAAATTTTTGGTCCAGTCGTAGCGATTCAAAAATTTAGCAGTGAAGAAGAGGCTATCCGTCTAGCAAATGGCACGGATTATGGTTTAGCTGGAGCGGTCTTTACGATCGATGGAGCGAAAGCAATGCGCGTCATTAAAAAGTTGCGTGCAGGAATTACATGGATCAACTCTTACCATCCAACATATAACGAAGCGCCATGGGGCGGATATAAACAAAGCGGCATTGGCCGAAGCTTAGGAACGTTCGGTCTAGAAGAATTCCAAGAAATTAAACAAATCAATATCAATATGCAAGTAGAAGAAACAGGCTGGTTTAAAAACTAATAACTTTAAAAAATAGGAGTGGACAAATCAATGACAACTGAACTGAAAAATAATGTAAATAACGAGCAACAAGTTTCTGAGTATATTGAACAAGTTTTATCCTTAATTGAAAAAGAAGAGGTTACACAAGAAGAAGCACAGTGGGTGACAAAAGAAACAGTCGATGGTTTCCGTGAGCACGTCAATCCAGGCTTCCTGGCTTATCGTAAAACAGTTACAGAAGGCGGTCAATTTGCGGCAGTAGAATGGTCTGATGGTGGATCTTGCTTTACAGATATTAATGGAAAAACATATATTGATTGTTTAGGCGGATTCGGTATTTATAACGTCGGACACCGTAACCCGAAAGTGGTAAAAGCGGTCACAGATCAGCTAAACCGTCAAGCTCTTCATAGCCAAGACTTACTAGATCCATTGCGCGCAATGTTAGCCAAAATTTTAGCTGACATTACACCAGGAGATCTAAAATATGCGTTCTTTACAAACAGTGGAACAGAAAGTGTGGAAGCGGCGTTAAAGATTGCCAAAATGTCGACGGACCGTACAACATTCATTGCAACAACTAAAGCTTTCCATGGAAAAAGCTTAGGTTCATTATCGGGAACGGCTAAAGGAGTATTCCGTAAGCCATTTCTACCATTGATCCCTGGCTTCCGTCATGTAGCATTTGGTGATATCGACATGATGAGAAAAACATTTGAAGCTTGTGCGTTTGTTGGTGAAGATGTAGCAGGAGTTATTTTAGAGCCAATTCAAGGCGAAGGCGGAATCATCATTCCTCCAGCTAACTACTTGAAAGAAGTAAGAGAGCTTTGCGATGAGTACGGTGCTGTATTAATTTTTGATGAAGTACAAACAGGTATGGGACGTACAGGAAAAATGTTCGCAGCGGATCTATTCGAGGTAGAACCGGATATCCTTTGTCTAGCGAAAGCATTCGGTGGCGGAGTTATGCCAGCTGGTGCCGTTGTAGCGAATGAAAAAGTATTTCAACACCTATTCGACAATCCGTTCATGCACACAACAACTTTCGGTGGTAACCCGCTAGCTTGTGCGGCAGCGATCGCGACAATTGGTGTATTACTTGAAGAAAACCTTCCGCAAAGAGCGGCTGAAGTTGGGGAATACTTCTTAAAAGGCTTAAAAGAAGCTGCACAAGGCCACGAAGACAAAGTACTTGAAATCCGCGGCCAAGGCTTAATGATCGGAATTGAATTCCACCACGACGAAATCGGCTACGAAGTATCAAAAGGCATGTTTGATAAAGGCATACTAGTTGCTGGAACACTTGTTAACTCCAAAACAATCCGCATCGAGCCGCCATTGACAATCAGCTACGAAGAAGTGGACAAAGTTGTTCAATCATTTAAAGAAGTACTAGCTACAATTCAAGCATAATCGATCAAAATCGACCACTGGCTTTAGCGGGTGGTCGATTTTTCCTGTTTATCGGAGGGAATGGAGCGATCAGTCAAAAGTTGTTTAAAATTAGTCGCTCGCTTCCCGGAAATTATTTTCACATAACAAAGAAAGCCCTCTTGTTACGCATAATAAGAGGGCTTTCCTGATTAAACTGTAAATCGCAATCCAGCGACGCCTAGCAAAATAAATATTAATGAGAATACTTGCAGTTTGTTTAATTTTTCTTTAAACCAGAATAGACTGACGAGAGTAATTCCGATCGTGCCGACCGCTGTCCATACAGCATAGGCGATACCTGCTGGCAATTCGAGCATGGCTTTGGATAAACAGAAGAAAGAGAAGAAAAATCCAACAACCATCACAATAATCGGCCATTTTCTCTTTCTGCCATCAACGTATTTCATGGCAATGGTCGCGATTACTTCTTCAATTCCGGATAATATTAACAAAGCCCAACTCATGCCGATTCTCCTCCTGTCTGTTTATTATTTGTCCCAGTCCCCAACTTCATTCCGATCACGCCTAGCAGCAGCATCGCTAAAAAAATTAGTTGAGCAATGGAGAAAGGTTCTCCTAAATAAATCCCCATCAAGTAGGTGCCAACCGTTCCAATTCCGACGAAAACGGTATAAGCTGCTGCCAATGGAATCGTTTTGTATGAATGGATTAGCATGATAAAGCTAATGGCGATAAGCGCGCATACAATAATCCAATCAAGTATCGAATCTGCATACTTGAGACCTGAAGCCCAAACAACTTCCAAAATACCTGCAGCAAAAACAATTAACCAATTCAATGTTAACACTCCTATTTTTTAATGAATGACTGTCATTCATATTTGTTACCAAAGAGACAGAGCTGCCTCATTTGCTGCTCTTTCACTAAGTTAATGAACGTTTTAAAAAGGAATACGTTTCTTCTTTAAAAGCATCGAGCTTACTTTCATCTTCTGAAATATAAAATCTTTCAGCGGCACTTTCAATTAAATTAATAATAATTTTCGCTGTCCAATTAATGTTGATTTCTCCAACGATATCTTCAGATGCAACGGCTCTGTCCAAAATAGATTCAAGCCAATGGTAATAAGGCTGGTAAATAGCTTCCCACTTTTCCATGGAATGATCGATCGCTAACCCGGAGTAACAAAGAACAATCACCTCTTTATGTGTCTTCGTTAGCTTAAAGGTTTCATCGATCATAATACGAACAATTTCCCAAAAATCTTCTGCATTTTCCGTTCCAGTTTTAATTTCATGTAAAGTCATTGTTAACAGGTTTTCGGCAATGGCAGGTATTAAGGCTTTTTTGGACGGAAAATATAAATAAAATGTTCCTTGGGCCACGCCCGCCATTTTAACAATATCGGATATTGAGGTTTTATCAAGTCCTTTTTGGGAAATGGTGCTAATAGCGGCTTGAAGAATTTTGTTATACTTGCCGTCTTTTACTGATGACATGATCATTTCCCTCCTTATTTTTTTATGACTGATTGTCATTCATTTTACCACAAGATGCTTTTGTTCGCAAGATAGTCAAATTTTACATAAAAAACATGAAGAAGTGGTTGAAGTTACCTATAAAATCAGTATAATAAGATGCTGTGGGTAAACATTAAGTTATTAAATAGTAAACTTTATTGACTATAAGTTTATTAATTATAAACAGAGCAAGAGGTTATAAAATGGATATTGGGAAAAAAATAAAAAATTTACGCTTAAAGAAGGGGTTAACGCAAGAGGAGCTTGGAGAACGGACGGATTTAAGCAAAGGATATATTTCTCAGCTTGAGCGAGATTTAAGCTCTCCGTCCATCGAAACATTCTTTCACATTCTTGAAGTGCTTGGCTGCTCGCCGAAGGAGTTTTTTGATGAGCAAGCGAGAGAGCAAAAAGTGGTATATACCGAAGATGATCAAACGGACTACTATGACGAAGAAAAGGGATATAACATTCAATGGTTAGTGCCTGAATCGAATGAGAAAGAAATGGAGCCTGTCAAAATCGTTTTAGAAAAGGGTGGAGAATTTAAGAAGTTTGAGCCATCCTTAGCTGAAACATTTGGTTATGTGCTGAAAGGAAGCATCGCTATCCAGTTGGGAAAGAGAACCTATTTTGCCAAAGCCGGTGAGGCGATCTATTTTCATTCCTCGGAAGCCCATCAAATTATTAATGATTTTGATGGACCATCGGAGCTCATTTTAACTGTCACAGAATCTTACTTGTAAACAATAGGGAGGTACATCATGAGTGAAAATGTAATTATTCGCTTTGATCAAGTTACAAAGCAATATGACGATGATACGGTGGTTCTTGATCATGTGAGTTTTGAAATTGAGAGAGGGAAGTTCTATACGCTTCTCGGTCCTTCTGGATGCGGGAAGACGACGATTTTACGCTTGATTGCCGGTTTTACTGAGGCATCACAAGGAGATATTTTCTTTAATGGAGAGCGAATTAATCATGTTCCAGCGAATAAACGCCAAGTGAATACGGTATTTCAAGATTATGCTCTATTTCCTCATTTAAATGTATACGAAAATGTCGCCTTTGGTTTACGAATTAAAAAAATGAATAAAGCTGATATTGATCAAAAAGTAAAAGAAGCGTTGCGTTTTGTGAACTTGAGCGGATACGAAAATCGTGAAATAACGGAAATGTCAGGAGGGCAACGTCAGCGGGTAGCGATTGCACGGGCGATTGTGAATGAACCGGAAGTCATTTTGCTGGATGAACCGTTGTCGGCACTTGACTTAAAACTGCGTACAGAAATGCAATATGAGCTTCGTGATTTACAGCAACGTCTCGGTATTACCTTTATTTTTGTGACGCACGATCAAGAGGAAGCATTAGCAATGTCGGATGAGATTTTTGTTTTAAATGAAGGGAAAATTCAGCAGAGCGGGACGCCGACAGATATTTATGATGAGCCGATTAACCGCTTTGTAGCTGATTTTATCGGAGAGTCTAATATTGTGCCCGGGAAAATGATTCGAGATTTTGAAGTGGAGTTTGCAGGAAAGACATTTGAATGTGTCGATCAGGGATTAAACGCCAATGAACCAGTCGAGATTGTGATTCGACCGGAGGATTTAGAAATTACCACTTGGGAACAAGGGAAGATTCAAGCGAGAGTTGTGTCTCAGTTGTTCCGTGGCGTTCACTATGAAATGCTTTGCTATGATGATGAACAAAATGAATGGTTAGTTCATTCAACGAAGAAAGCAACGGTTGGCGATGCGATTGGTTTGGATTTTGATTCAGAAGCGATTCATGTTATGCGACTTGGAGAAACAGAAGAGGAATTTGATAAACGATTAGAATCTTATGATGAGGTTAGCCATGAGGAATAAGACGCGTAGTTTGTATTTGTTTCCATATATTCTTTGGATTGTCTTGTTTGTTGTTGCTCCAATTCTGCTAGTTGTATACTATTCTTTCTTTGATATTGATGGGAATTTCACTTTTGGAAATTATGAGAAGTTTTTCACTCCGGTTTATTTAAAAATGGTCGCGAGTTCTTTCTGGTATGCCTTTTTAATTACGGCTTTTTGTTTGCTGATTGCTTATCCGGCTGCTTATATCATTACGAAGTCCAAGCATAAGCAATTGCTATTATTACTAATTATTTTACCTTCGTGGATTAATTTGCTGTTGAAGGCTTATGCTTTTATCGGCATCTTTGGTACTTATGGAGCGGCTAATAATTTCTTAGAATTGATCGGAATTGGCACGCAGCAAATTTTGTTTACAGACTTTAGCTTTATCTTTGTGTCTGTTTATATTTTTATTCCGTTTATGATTTTACCGATTTTTAATGCGTTAGATAAGATGAATCCGACGTTAATCGATGCTTCGCGTGATCTGGGGGCTTCCGCTTGGACCACGTTTCGCAAAGTCGTGTTTCCGCTGACGATCGATGGAGTGAAATCAGGAGTGCAGGCTGTCTTTATCCCGGCGCTGTCCTTGTTTATGATCACTCGTTTAATCGCAGGAAACCGTGTGATTACACTTGGAACGGCGATTGAACAGCATTTTCTTGTCACGCAAGACTGGGGAATGGGTTCAGCCATTGCTGTATTCTTAATTATTACGATGGTGGTTATCATGCTGATGACTAGCACAAGAAAGCGGGGGACTATGTAGTATGAAAAAAAGTACCGCTTGGTCAAAAGCTTATTTACTGTTTATGTTCGTCGTTCTTTACGCACCGATTTTCTATTTAGTGTTCTACTCGTTTAATAGCGGGGGTACGATGAATGATTTTGAAAGCTTTACATTAGATTGGTACAAGGAATTGTTCCAAGATACACGCTTGTTGATTATTGTGTTAAATACGATTATTATCGCTCTTTTATCGGCCGCTATTTCTACGATTATCGGCGTGCTTGGCGCGATAGCGATCGTATATATGAAAAAGCGAATCGTTCAAAATACATTGCTGTCATTTAATAATGTGTTAATCGTTAGTCCAGATGTGATTATCGGCGCCTCGTTCTTAATTTTATTTACGATGCTTGGCATTAAGCTTGGCTTTATGTCAGTGTTGTTATCGCATATTGCCTTTTCGATTCCAATTGTCGTCATTATGGTGTTGCCAAAGCTGCAAGAGATGAGTACGTCGTTAATTGATGCGGCTCGTGATTTAGGGGCTAGCCAATGGGATGTATTTTCAAAAGTGATACTGCCCTATATTTCACCAGGGGTTTTCGCCGGATTCTTTCTCGCGTTAACGTACTCTTTAGATGATTTTGCTGTGACCTTTTTCGTGACAGGAAATGGCTTTAGTACGTTATCAGTTGAGATTTATTCACTTGCTCGTCAAGGAATTTCATTAAATATTAATGCGTTATCGACATTATTATTCTTGTTTACAGTTATTCTTGTGATTGGTTACTACTTTATTACGAAAAAGAATAACCGGCCAACTGGATGGGGGGCACGAAAATGAATAAATTACTTCGCGGATTAATCGCTGTTTTTGCGCTTGCCTTTCTCTTGATGTATATCGCTTCTCGACTAAATGCCTCTACTGGGCAAACAGTGGGTAATACACTAACCGTGTATAACTGGGGCGATTACATTGACCCAGATTTAATCACGAAATTTGAAAAAGAAACGGGCATTAAAGTCATTTATGAAACGTTCGATTCAAATGAAGCGATGATGACGAAAATTGAACAAGGCGGAACAGCTTACGATATTGCTGTTCCATCCGAATATGCCATCGATAAAATGAAAAAAAATGATTTGCTCATTCCGGTGGATCATAGCCAATTGCCTAATTTGAAAAATATTGATCCGCGCTTTATGGATCTTGCATTTGATGAAGGAAATAAATATTCGATCCCCTATTTTTGGGGAACGGTGGGCATTCTTTATAATCAAGATTTAATGGGTGGAAAGAAAATTACTGCTTGGAATGATTTATGGGATGAAAGCTATAAAAATGATGTATTTTTAGTAGATGGCGCTCGTGAAGTCATCGGTATGGGCTTAAATACATTAGGCTATTCGTTGAATGATACGAATAAAGAACATTTAATAGAAGCAAAGGAAAAGCTGGATGAACTGACACCAAACGTGAAAGCAATTGTTGGCGATGAAATCCAATTACTCATGATAAATAATGAAGCAAAAATTGGTGTCGTTTGGTCTGGTACCGCTGCGGATGTAATGTCTGAAAATGAGAGTTTGGAATATGTTGTACCAGAAGAAGGGTCAAATTTGTGGTTTGATAATATGGTGATTCCGAAAACGTCGAAAAACGTTGAGGCGGCTCATCAATTTATCAACTTTATGCTTGATCCGAAAAACGCTGCACAAAATGCGGATTATGTTGGCTACTCCACACCGAATAAAAAGGCGTTGGAATTTATGCCGGAGGATGTAGTGAATGATCAACGCTTTTATCCTGAGGCAGAATTGACCGAAAGACTTGAAGTATACGAAAATCTTGGTCCCAAAATGTTGGCTTATTACAATGAATTGTTTCTAGAATTTAAAATGCATAGAAAGTAACAGAAGTGTCCCTCATTTGGGGCACTTTTTTTGTGAGGATATGGAGCGGACGACTGCTAGTTTTGTTTTTATTCCTAATTTTTCCTCTTTCCTGTCTGATGTTACTACTAATGCGTGTTCTCGGTCTCAAGTCTGAGGGAAAGTTCCATCTATGGATTGTTATGGTGATGGGTTTATGAGAGTAACGTAATAAATAGATAATGATCAGAAGAGGGGGAGAGGAAATAATGAATACGGCGATGTTGTTTCATATCTTTACAATAGCCTTATTAATGATAATTTCAAGCCTCGGAGCAATCCTTAGTTTAATTGTATCCGCCATTGTCATTTATGTCGCATGGGAACAATTTCAGAAGCCGTCCTCTAATATAGTGAAAATGTTTTGGATTACTATAGCTTTTTGGGGAGCTACAGGGATTTAAAGGGAAATACACAGGGGAATTATTCTAAAAACTTAATAAATCGAGCATTAGTTATTCCTCTATCTTGATAGGGGGTTTTTTATTTGTATGAAAGGAATTCGTGTAAGGTGCTCCTATCCCGTGTGGATCATTCCAGTCTATACGCCACTAAACAAGCTCTTTTGTTTTTCTCAGTCTCAGGTCCGAGTGAAAGTTCCATCCCAGGCTCGTTATGAAATAAAGAAATCAACGGTAAGATATAAACAAGATAACGAAAGGAGAGAGGATAGAAAATGAAAAAGGTGATGCTGTTTTGTATAGGTGGACTAGCTGCCATCATCGCTGCGGCCAGTTTAGGTCCTGTCATTGCTCTAGTGATCTGTGCAGGAATTATGTATGTGGCATGGACGCAGTTTCAAAAGTCTCCATCAAAAATGACGAAAGCATTTTGGGGCATGGCTGGACTCATCGCATTTTTTGTGGCAGTAGGGAATGTTCCTGCACTTCTAGGAGTTGGAGCACTAGTTGTGCTGTACATGGTCTATAAAAAGTGGAATGAAGAGGAGTTAGTAGAAGTAGAGAAAGAGACTGATCCATTTGTGAACTTTGAAAGAGAATGGAAGCAATTAATGAAATAAATGAATAGTTAAGGAGAGAGTAAAATGGAAAATATTTTTAAAAGAATGATCAGAACAGTGGAAGCCGGATTGTTTGAGTATGTGGAGGAAAAGGAAAAAAAGAATCCAATTGCGATGTTAAATCAATACTTACGCGAGGCGAAGAAAGAAACAGAGAAGGCTGTCAAACTGTTAGAACGCCAGCAATTATTAAAACAGGAATTTGAGCGTGAATTGCGAGAAGCGCGTCGTTTGGAAGAAAAGCGTAATAGACAAGCTGCTGTAGCGGCCGAAGCAGGGGAAACGGAACTGGCGGCATTTGCTAGACGAGAAGCTGATGTATATAAAGAACGTGCAGAACGCCTGCAAGAGTCGATTGATATTGTGAATGAACAGCTGATTACGCTTGAAAGTAAGGCGGAAGAGATGAAGCATAAATTGAAAGATATGAATGTTCGTCGTCTAGAATTAATGGGGCGTGAAAACGTGGCACGAGCACAATATAGCATGAACAAACTAATTGATGATACGAACGAAGCATCTCGTCCATTTGGTCGTTTCGAAGAGTTAGAGATTTACATTGATAATTTAGAGAATAAAGTGAATCGCCGTTATGAAACATCCTTAATGGATGCTCGCTTAGCTGATCTTGAACGTCAAGCAAGACAAACAGAAAAGAGCGCACAGTCATAATAAAATGTGCTATGATTGAAAATTGAAGAAGATGAAACAAACCCGCATAGACGGGTTTGTTTCATTCTTAAAATAACTCGTGTTTCGAGGAAGGGGGAAGAGCGATGTCACCACTTAAGCGTACAGATTTGCTCACTATATTTCTACTTACTGGTTTATTGATTTTTTTTATTGAGGCAACGTTTTTTCAAACGGATTTTGTTTTTCCTCTCTTCTTCGGAATGGCGATGATGTATTTTGGTCGGAAGTGGAAAAGAAATTGGTTTGGGCGCCTGCTGTTTTGGTTCGGGGGCTTTATGATTGTCGTGTTAATTTTAAGCATGAATAGTTTGCGAATGCTTGTGATTGCTGGCGTTGTTTATTTGCTATATCGCGTCATTCAATCAAAAAAACAGCCGACTGGATTTTCGTTGACGCCGGAAAAGATCCCTATGGTCGAAATTGAATCTGGTCAGTCTATTCAGCATCCCTTTATGAAAAACCGTTTATTTTCTGTTCAATCTACACCTGATCAGCCTTACGAATGGAAAGATATCCATATTCAAGGAGGGCTTGGCGACATTACGGTGAATTTGAGCAATACGGTTTTACCGAAAGGGCCAGCTGTTATTTCGATCCGGCAGGTAATGGGAAAGGTGAAAATTGATATTCCTTATGAAACGCCAGTGCGTATTCGATATACCGCTTTAGCTGGAAATGCCTATATGTTTCAACGCGTTCCAGTTACGATTTGGAATGATACGTTTTACTACGAAGACCACCAACTGGCAGATCAAGAAGGGGGCGATCCTGCCGTTGTCATTTTTGTCTCCACTTTATTGGGAGATCTGGAGGTGAACCGAGTATGAGCGTGTTTGCCAAACAGTTTAGGCAAATGTTTCTTGCCGTCTTGGTCATCACTTCTATTGTGATTTCTGCTTTCATGATTAGTTTTCCTCAGTCAAACTGGGAAGTGTATCTTGAAAAAAAATTATTTGATTTACCATTTATCTTTTTTGTTGCGGCTGCGGCAGTGAGTACCTCTTTTTTCTTCGGGATGTTATATGGTTGGCTACAATGGTCTTCGTTGAAAAGGTTAGAAGAACGACTCGATTGGTTAGTATCAGGAAAGGAAGACTTACCTGAAGAGAAAAAACTAACAGCAGATTTTGCGGCAATTGAACAAAAGTTTCAACAGCTAGAGCAGGCAGTAGCGGAGCAAAAGCAGGCGGCCAGACGCCTCGTTCGAGAGAAAACAGAGAGCCAGGAGAGTCTAATTGAAGAAATGGTTTCTCAAGAAAGACATCGGCTTGCTCGCGAATTGCACGACTCTGTTTCCCAGCAGTTATTTGCTGCTTCAATGATGATGTCCGCTGTGAATGAGAACCGTCAAGCTGATGATGCGATGGAGACAAAGCAATTGGCGATGGTGGAAGAAATGATTCAGCAATCACAGCTAGAGATGAGGGCTTTACTTTTACACTTGCGGCCAGTTCCTTTAGACGGGAAATCGTTAAAAGAAGGGATCGATAGCCTATTGCTCGAATTGTCCCAAAAGGTCCCTCTCTCGATTCATTGGACAACGGAAGAAATCCCAATGGACCGCGGCATGGAAGATCACTTATTTCGAATTATTCAAGAGTCTATCTCCAATACGTTGCGTCATGCAAAAGCAAGCCGCCTGGATGTACTAAATGTATGGCGAGATGGCGTGGTGATTTTAAGGATTAGTGATGACGGAGTAGGTTTCGACGTAGAAACGAACAAAGTCGGTTCTTATGGATTACAAAATATGTACGAACGAGCGATTGAAATAGGCGGAACATTGAAAATTATTTCACTGCCGGCTCAAGGGACAAAACTAGAAGTAAAAGTCCCACTCAAGCGAATAGAGGGGGAAGGAAGAAATGATTAAGGTACTGCTTGTAGATGATCACGAAATGGTACGTATCGGTGTGTCTGCTTATTTAATGGCACAGCCTGATATTGAAGTAGTAGCGGAAGCAGAAGATGGCGAAATAGCAGTAGAGAAGGCTCTTCAATTCAAGCCAGACATTATTTTAATGGATCTTGTCATGCCAAAGTTAGATGGCATTGAAGCAACGAAGCAAATAATGACACAATGGCCAGAAGCAAAAATTATTATTGTGACAAGCTTTTTGGATGATGAAAAAGTATATCCTGCCCTAGAAGCAGGGGCGATCAGCTATCTGTTAAAGACATCGAAAGCGGGCGTCATTGCTGAAGCCATTCGCAAAACGTATGAAGGAGAGCCCGTATTGGAACCTGAAGTGACAGGGAAAATGATGAAGAGGATGCGTCAGGGGCACAAGGTTGCTCTTCATGAAGAATTAACAGAACGGGAGCGAGAAGTACTATTGCTCGTTGCTCAAGGCAAAGCCAATCAAGATATTGCAGATGAACTGTTTATTTCCTTGAAAACAGTAAAAACACATGTCAGCAACATTTTATCAAAGCTAGAAGTTCAAGATCGAACTCAAGCGGTTATTTATGCCTTCCAAAATGGACTTGTTAAATAATTATTGTTCATTCATAGAAAAGGAGCCTATCTTACACGAACGAAGATGGACTCCTTTTTAGTTTACCATTATGTTAATTTGTGAAAAATATACAGATTCTCCTCGATGAACCTCCCCCACCTATTGCTTCGCTCTTGAGGTAGGGGTTTCTTGTCGATCTCCAAGACATCAGAAGCTGGACGATGTCCATAGGCGTATACAACACCCTCGTCTGTCTTGGGGACTGACGCTCCCA
>NZ_JADHDW010000018.1 GCF_016820555.1 Bacillus sp. REN10
AATCGCGGCTGTCTGACCATCTTGAATCGGCACGGGCTCGATGCCGTCTTCATACGACAAACAGGCATGCCATCGACCGTCATAGACGAGTTCTACTTCTTTGACTAAGCCATCGGGGACTGACGAAAGCTTCAACACGATCGGTGCCTGTTGTTTTCCTTGCCATCTTCCTAAGCTCAGGATCAGTTTTCGTCCTTTTAACACGAAGGATTTGTCGACCCATTTGGGAGGAAACACGAATTTTTCTTTGTATGGATACCGGATGGACTTGTTCGTTTTCCTCGCTTGGCGGACGCTTTCTCGGGCACGCAAAAACTTGTGGCACACCGCTTGGATCGTCTGACTGTGAAGCGGATACAAACCTTTGAGTTCCGATTGAAGGTTGCTTTTGTTGATCCATGTGCCGTGAATTCGATAATAATACCGAGCGAGCTGCACGCAGTCATTCCAAATCGTTCCGCAAATCCGACGTAGGTGAAATAACTGTTGAAACGTGGACTGTGACGCTNCTTCACGCTCCTTGAGGAAGAGGACTTCTCTCGGATTATGTTAAAAAAGACGAAATAATAGCATTTATAGTGTAGTGTAGTATTTGTATTCGTAAAAAGGAGGATTTTACTTTTGAATATTTTAATTTTAGGTGCAACTGGACGAGTTGGAAGTCAAATAGTGACTTATGCCCTTCATGACAGACATCATGTTACTGTATTAGTTCGCACTCCAGAGAAGTTTCAAATAAATAATGAAAATTTAACCATTATTCAAGGAAATGTATTAAATAAAGATGATATAGTACGTGCAATGCATGGGATTGATGTAGTTATTAGTGCACTGAATACTGATGGCACAACCACTCTATCAGAAAGTATGCCATTTATTATCGAAGCAATGGAAAACGAAGGTATGAAACGAATAATAACAATAGGAACTGCGGGTATTCTGCAAAGTAGAACCACGCCAAATTCTCTACGTTATCAATCAAGTGAATCAAAGCAGAAGTCAACCCGTGCAGCGAAAGAACATCATAAGGTGTATGATCTGCTTAAACAATCAACACTTGAATGGACCATTGTATGTCCAACGTATTTACCTGATGGAGAAAGATTAGGTGAATACCGTGTAGAAAGTGATTTTTTGCCAGTGGATGGAGTTAAGATAAATGTATCGGATACAGCAGAATTCACATATAAGCAGATTGAAAGTAACAATTATATAAAATCACGTGTAGGAATCGCCTACTAATAATATTCTCTTACATTATTACTTGCTGTCACAAGGTAAAATTTATTGTTTGTGAAAAATTGTACTTAAACTAAAGGGTACGTTTGTTTTACAAGCTAAGGCTGTAATCAATATCAAAATCTTCAACAATTGGGGGCTTAATATTAAAAGAGTTTGTAATCAATGCCAAACTGAAATGATAGAAGATTGTAAAGTAAATGTAGAAGGCGGGATGTACGGAATTAAGATTAGTCAAAAGGGTAAAGGAATCTTCAATAGTGTTTCTGCAAAGCCTAAAGCATCTGTAAGTCCTAAATGTGGTTATGTAGCTTTCTATATTGATGAGTTTAGAGAGTTTAAAAAGTAAATACATATTCAAAAATAGGGTGCTTTAGTTTAACAGTCGATTCCTTGAAATCGGCTTTTTTTATGGGTGAAAATTTCCTTAGCGTTGTAAATACGCATTTTCCTGATGCTACCCCGTCTATAAAAAATAAAAAACCACCAAATATGTATTTGGTGGAGACGGTGGGACGTGCTATTCCATGGGCATTATTCATCATTAGGCAATAAAAGTAAATTGTTTATTGCGTAATATTTAGAAATCTGAAATAATTGCAGTAGACAAAAGGTAAGGTACTTTAATAATTAAAATCTGTATTTTAAGGAGAGAGAGAATGCTATTCTATATAGTGGCTATATTTTTATTTATCGGAAGCTGGTATTATTACTCATGGAATAGAAAAAAGAGAAAAGGTTTGTTACCTTTTAGTTTGATAATTCTCGGAGCGCCGATTATATATCACATGGTAGGACTTAATTATGCAGCATTCATCCATAGTCAAGGTGGAGCATTAACTTCTTCTTTTTTAGCTATTTTATTGCTTGCTAATAACCTAATTATACTGATGATCAGCATTTACTATATTATAAGAAAAAAGTGAAAAATGCTCCTACCTTATAAAAAAAGAAAACGCGCGAAATGGATTGTGGAAAACTATGAAAATGTGACTCCCCGAAACGGAAAGTATTCTCCAGAGTCATTAAGAAAGAAGTTATCGTTTGAAGAAGAAGTTTTTTCGTCTATAAAAAAATAAGCTATGTTAATTTTTAATGTTGATATTTGGGGGATAAAAAAAGAATGCCTTGATATATAGGCATTCTGCATTGTTTATGACCATTTTTCTTCATCATCAATCCATTGATTATTCTTTAAATCATATGATTTGTAATCATCATGAAAAACAAAATACGATGGTAAAGTCAATGCATTCCCACCTGCTTTTTCCCAACATTGACTAAACCAATCAGTAAACGCCTTTTGTTCTTGTGGAACTAACGTTTCTTCATTCTGCTCATAAAAGTCAAAAAAATCATCCAACTGGCTGTCATTTAACTGATGATATTCGATTTCTGGAAGTACCTCTTCACTTCCAGAAAAAACGGTTGTGTCGTTTCCTTCATAAAAAACTTCATTGGCTTCTTTATCCATTGAGAACATTCTTATTGATAATTCGAACCTCGTAGGCTCAATGAATGCGGAGAAATCCAATAAATCTATATCAGACGAATAGTTGTATGCAAAGATATTTTTGAGATTTCCTACTAACAAATCAGATTGTTTCTCAAGGTTGGTTTTAATAGAACCAATATAATTATCAACTGTAAACATAAATATAAACCTCCACCAAAAAGATTATGCGGTAAATTGGGATAATCTTAGTGTTTCGTTTGTCTCATTTACTTGGTACACAAGATGTAATCATCATATCCTTTAAATTCTTCACAGAGCCTTCAAATACCTCTATTTCAAGAAAACGAAACCATGCCAAATAATGCTCCAAATATTTCGAAGCTACCCCGTTAACTCTTTGCAACCAGCGTTTTAAACGACTATGGAAGCTATTGACGTTTTGTATGTACCAAATCGAACCACATTCTTATTCTGACAATGAGGGCATACAAAACCCTTCTTGTTTTTACCCTCGGCAATTTCCTTTAAAAGTGGTTCTTTACCATGAATTGAATGTGCTAATGATGTTTGGAGGAAAGTCAACAAACGCTGTTGAGTCATTTCATCTAACTTCTGAACTTCTTTTACAATTTCAGCTAACTTCATTGCTATCCCTCCAAACCCATCATTTTATATTACTACTTTAGAACATTCGTTCCTAAAGTGCAAATATCAACATTTACCTTTAACATAGCTAAAAAATAAAAAACCACCAAATATGTATTTGGTGGAGACGGTGGGACGTGCTATTCCATGCTTTCGTCATGGCACTGACTATATCTTGAACCTGAGTGATTCAGGTTCTTCGGCGTATTATACGAAAAATAGATTTACTTGATTCTCAAGTAGTTTTCCGTATCCTAGTACTACCCGCTAAGTGGCAGCCTATAAGTCGATACACGGCTGTTGGATTGCTCCACACACCGCTCGGCATTGCCTTATCGCATCATGGCGACTTAGGTTTCACCGATCAAGCCGAATTTTCACTTACGCGTTACCACGCAAGGCGACTATTTACTAATCGAACCCACGTCCAAAGATAACGGCACTTAAGCGTCTACGAGTGTAGTCGATATATTCGCGTTTCGCCAACTTCTCTGCCTATCGACAGGCGTTAAAGCCGCTAGTCTGGTTGTTCTCTTCCTTCTTCCTCAGACGGTGGAATCCGGCGTAACCCGCTAAAGTTGAGTCCGCTACCCTACCACACGGGTGATGGAGGGGCGAACCGCTAAGCGCTTATTAAGCAGCTAAAGCGAAATTGTTTTGTTGTTTGCCAGTTATAGGCTTTGACGTTTTAACGAGGCCGATCCCCTCGACTCGCAACCTAAGCTCGAACTACCCCTGTCGAATCCGTAACGTCCCCATGTTAAAAGGGTTGCGGATGCTCCAGGCTATCAGCCAGAGCTAAGTTGTCATGTTGTGACAGGACTAATTATAGCATACTCACATCGAAAAGTGCAAGGCGTCCGTTTATCGGCGACAAGCAAAAGACGAGCCGGCTGGAAGGTTGTTCTTTAACCTTCTAGATGGATTGGCTTTTGACCTCGAGCCGATGACGCCTGGAACTAGAGATTAACCTAGTTGGAAAAGAAACATGTTCTTTTCTCCGATCGACGCTGGTATTACATTCCTTTTTGGCGGTCGCGGAAGGCTCTTTCGATGTCGCGCTTTGCTTCTTTCTTCTTCAAGTCTTCACGCTTGTCGAATTTCTTTTTCCCTTTTCCAAGACCAATTAGTACTTTGGCATAGCCGTCTTTTAAATACATTTTCAGCGGAACGATGGAATAACCGGCTTCCTTCGTCTCGCCAATGAGTTTATCAATTTGCTTGCGGTGCAAAAGCAGTTTTCTTGTGCGAAGCGGTTCGTGATTGTAGCGATTTCCCTGCTCGTACGGGCTAATGTGCATATTGTGAATGAACACTTCGCCGTTTTGAATGCGAGCAAACGCGTCCTTTAAGTTTACCCGGCCATTGCGGATGGATTTGATTTCGGTTCCTTGTAGGACAATCCCTGCTTCATATGTTTCTTCGATAAAATAGTCGTGGTTCGCTTTTTTATTTTGAGCGACGACCTTTCCCTCTCCCTTTGGCATCTTGCTTCACCTTCCATTTTTCATTGTCGGCCGGCAACCGCAGCTGCCGGCACAACAGATCTTTATCGTTTATTTTTACGCTGTTTCTTCATTTTCGTTGGTACGCCTTCAGAATATTTGCCTCTTTTTTTCTTTTTACGAGGCGGCTGATTGGACCATTCTCCCGCGGATTCTTTCTTAGGATCGCGTTTCTTCTGGTCATTGGACTTTAATTTTACCACTTTTGGTTGTTCTTTAAACGAACGTTTTTTCACATTTTTCATGCCGACGATTTCAAAGTCGATCGATTGCTCTTCTTTGTTGACGTTCGTTACACGAACCGTGATTTCATCGCCAATGCGGAAGACGTTTCCAGTCCGTTCACCGATCATCGCATAATGACGCTCATCATAGCGATAATAATCATCGGTCATATAAGAAACGTGGACAAGCCCTTCGATCGTATTCGGCAGTTCGACAAACATTCCAAAATTCGTGACAGAACTGATAATACCGTCGAATTCTTCACCAATTTTATCAAGCATAAATTCCGCTTTTTTCATTTCATCTGTATCGCGCTCGGCATCGACCGCACGGCGCTCCATACTCGATGTATGCTCCGCGATCGCCGGAAGCTTAGCATCCCATTTCGCTTGGGTCGCCGGATCAATTTCTCCATTAATTAAATACGTGCGAATTAAGCGATGTACGATTAAATCTGGATAACGACGAATCGGCGACGTAAAATGCGTGTAAAACTCGGTCGATAATCCGAAGTGACCAAGACTCTCAGGATTGTATTTCGCTTGTTGCATCGAGCGCAGCATCACCGTGGAAATCACGACTTCTTCTGGCTTTCCTTCAATCGCTTCGATGATTTCTTGGAGCGCACGCGGATGAACGGCGTTGGCTGTTCCTTTCACGATTAAGCCGAAGTTTGTAATAAATTCAAAGAAGCGCTGTAGCTTGTCTTCTTTTGGATCTTCGTGAATACGATAAATAAACGGTACATCCATCCAATGGAAATGCTCGGCCACGGTTTCATTGGCGACTAGCATAAATTCTTCGATTAAACGCTCGGCCACCGAACGCTCGCGCAATACGACGTCAGTCGGCTTGCCCTCTTCATCGACTAATACTTTTGCTTCTTTAAAATCGAAATCAATCGCTCCACGTTTTTTCCGCTTTTCACGCAAGATGGCAGCGAGTGCTTCCATGTCTTCAAATAATGGTACGAGCGGCTCGTATGTTTGACGTAGCTCTTCGTCTTTTTCGACAAGAATACTGTTCACATCACTATACGTCATCCGCTCCGTCGTTTTAATGACACTTTGGAAAATTTCGTGGCTCACGACTTCTCCCGCTTCATTGATTTCCATTTCACATGATAATGTGAGGCGGTCCACTTTCGGGTTGAGCGAGCAAATCCCGTTGGATAAGCGATGCGGAATCATCGGGATGACGCGGTCGACTAAATAAACGCTCGTTCCGCGTTCATACGCTTCTTGATCAATAGGCGAACCCTCCGTCACATAATGGCTGACATCGGCGATATGCACACCTAATTTATAGTTTCCATTGTCGAGCTTCGTCACCGTAACGGCATCATCGAGGTCTTTCGCATCCGCTCCATCAATCGTTACAATCGTTTCGCCGCGTAAATCCCGACGATTTTCCGTATCTTTTGGATCAATTTCATCCGGTACGGCATTCGCTTGTTCCATTACTTCTTCAGGAAATTCCTGCGGCAAGCCATGCTTATAAATAATCGACATAATATCGACGCCTGGATCGTTTTTATGTCCAAGAATTTCGATGATTTCACCCTCGGCATTTTTGCGGCCTTCTGGGTACGACGTAATTTTGACGACGACTTTATGCCCTTCGATCGCTCCTTTTGTGACTTCTTTCGGGATAAAAATATCGCTAGCGAATTTTTTATCATCCGGAATCACAAAGCCGAAATGCTTACTGTCGGTGTATGTGCCGACAATTTCGCTTTTGCCGCGCTCTAAAATACGCACGACCGTTCCTTCGCGGCGAGATCCGCTCGTTTCAGACGTCACCCGAACGAGGGCAATGTCTCCATTTAATGCTCCATTCGTTTCATGCGGCGGGATGAAAATATCATCCATGCCCGGCTCCTCTGCTAGTAAAAAAGCAAAGCCTTTCGCATGACCAGAAATTTTCCCACGGATTAAATTCATTTTTTCCGGCAAGCCGTAGCGATTCGCTCTTGTGCGAACGACGAGCCCTTTTTCCTCCATATACACAAGTGCTTTCACAAACTCTTTAAAGTCGGAAGAATCTTCAATCCCAAGCGCTTCTTCTAGCTCTTTCACCGTGAGCGGCTTGTAGCTTTCTTCTTTCATATACGTCAGCAACTGCTCGACGTACTGTTTCGTTTCTTGTTCCATGTGTGTTCCCTCCTGTTCTCTCTAAACTGTCCAGTCTAGCCGTTCTAAAAATTGATAAATATCTTCGTGAAGCTGCTGTTTCTCCTTATCGAGTGTGATCACATGACCAGACTCTTCATACCACTTGATTTCTTTCATCGTTGATTCGATTTCTTCATAAATAATATTGGCGCTGTTTGGATTAATCATGTCGTCATGTCTTGCTTGAACAACAAATGTCGGCGCGTAAATCATATCAATGTTGGCACGAACATCAGCCATTAATTGCTGCAAAGCCTTTAACGTATTCATCGGCGTTTTCTTAAACTCTTCCATTTCCTTTTCAATGACGTCTTCCGATTTCCCTTCAAACTTTTTGAATTCGCGGGCATAGTCCAAAACGCCATTGTACATCGTTTCTTCACTTTTTAAATACATCGGAGCGCACATCGTGATCACGCCTTTAACCGGTGTCGTTTCAGCCAACTTTAAGGAGAATACGCCGCCGAGAGAAAGGCCGGCTACCGCGATTTCGTTATATCCTAGATCTTTCAAATGCTGATAACCATTTACGACATCCTGCCACCAATCATCAGGCCCTGTCACCACTAGCTCTTCTGGCGGCACACCATGCCCTTTATAATGCGGTGCATGAGAGGTGTACCCTTGTTTCTCTAAAAACCGACCGAGCATGCGGACATCTGAAGAATTCCCCGTAAACCCATGGAGCAAAAGCACCGCTCGCTTTCCGGCTTCAAATGTAAATGGTTTTGGTAATGTTAATTTCATGTTGCAAATAAACCCCTTTTCTTTAGTATGGACCGTTCCTTCAACTCTCAACATTATTTTACGAAAAATTTCCTCCAGTAGCTAGTGTGAACACCATATATGAACGATTGGTGACGATTCGTGAACGATTCATGACAATTACTGAACGATTATCGCTGAATCGTGAACGATTGGCCCACACTTTCGGCTGATCCACCCTCTAACCTCTAAAAAAGGGGCATCTATTGGCCGATCACCATAATAAAAAAAGCACCCCCAACGGATGCTTTTTTATTACAGTCCTAAATATGATACAGCAATGGTTAATCCAAAGAATAGAATCGCTAAAACAACCGTTACGCGGTGTAAAACTAAATCGATGCCGCGTGCCTTTTGCTTTCCAAAAAGCTGTTCCGCTCCGCCTGAAATCGCTCCAGATAAACCGGCACTTTTGCCAGATTGAAGAAGAACAACAGCGATTAGTCCAATCGACACAATAACAAGGGCAACCATTAAGATTGTATGCAACATGTTTTTTAACCTCCATCAAACGAACATACGAATATCTTCATTTTACCATACGAACGGGAATTTGAAAAACAGGAATTATATTAGCTTGTTTTAAATCGCTGAACGGTTTGATGAAGTTCATCTGCCAGTCCGGCTAATAGAGCGGAGGATGCATGAATCTCTTCCATCGAAGCGAGTTGCTCCTCGGTGGCCGCCGCAATTTGTTCCGTGTTAGCAGCAGCTTGCTGTGCTCCTTCCTCTAACGATTCTATAGAAGAAACGATGTTACCCACATCTTGATTGATATCATCAATGTTGGATGAAATATGCGTAATGACTTGTTGGACATGATAAATGGCTGTTTGGATCGTTTCAAAGTTGGTGTTGGCTTGATGAATCGTTTGTACACTAGAACGGACATCTTTTGTCGATTCCGTCATCGTTGTTTCTACTTTCTTCACTTGTTGATGAATCATTTGCGTCACCGTCGTAATTTGTTCTGTAGAAGAAGCTGATTGTTCTGCTAACTTTCTTACTTCCTCCGCAACGATTGCGAAGCCCTTTCCATGCTCCCCAGCTCTAGCCGCTTCGATCGAGGCATTCAGCGCTAATAAATTTGTTTGTTTTGCAATATCGGAAATCACCTTGACGATGCCATCAATGTGGTCTGTTTGTTCAACCAATCCTGAAATATCGGCGGCCAAGCTATCAAATGAATCGGTCATTTCATTCATTTGTTCAACGGAAGCAGTAAGCACTTTAACGCCATCATCTGCCGCTTTAGTCGCCGCTTTCACCGCATCGACCGCTTGTTGTGATTGACTGTGAATATCCGCCATCGACTCATTCATTTCTTTTGCCGTACTAGTCGTACTAACTCCAAAAGCTTTTTGCGCTTCTGAGGCGGCTGCAATTCCGTTCATGGAGTCAGAAATTTGTTCAGAGGCTTTCCCCGCATCTTCTGATACCGCACTTAGTTCCACAGATGAATCATTCACTTTTTCCGCATGTTGGGCTACCTCTTGAAGCATTTTCTTCAATTTTGTCTTCATCATATCAATGTTTTTCCCTAATCGCCCGATTTCATCTTTGCGTTGAATCGCCAACGACGGCTTACTTAAATCACCTTTAGCAATATGTCGAACTTCATGCTCGATAGATAAAATCGGACCGATCATTCTTTTCGTATAAACATAAATAATAACGGTACCGATAAGAAAAGCAGCCATCAATGTAATGATTAAATACATTAATATTTGATTGGCTCCCTTGTTAAAATCTTGCATATATGTGCCAGCAGTAATATTCCAGCCCCAATGCGGATCATTGGCCACATAAATAATTTTAGGAGCAGTTTCATCCGATTCCGGCAACGTCCAAGTATATTCAAGGAACCCCTGTTTACTGGCACTCGATGAGATCTTAACTAGGGCTTCTCCTACATTCACCCCATCAGGTGTCACGATCTTCATCAAATCCTCACCCTCTATTTGAGGATGAGCTAAAAGGATTCCCTTATGATCCATGATATACATGTAACCGCTTTCACCTAAGTCGAAACGATCAGCAATTGGTCTAGTTCCGTCCTTCTGCTTCGGTCCAAGAATCATCTCCTTCACTTGCTCCTGCGCTTCCTCAAGTGGTAGACTCCCCTTCTCCACTTGCTTGTTCAACACCTCAATTGTTGCCAACACAAACTGCACATCATTTTTTAAATTTTTCTTTCCCAGTTCATTTAACTCCTCTTTCGACTGCTCATAAGAAATCAATCCTACGACCAAAGCCGGCACCGCCAAAAGAACGAGTGTAATCATAATAAAATTCACCTTAATAGATCGAAACACCTGTACACACCCCATTTCTCCAACTATGTACATAAAATATTAACACATTTTTCTAAATATTCAAACATAAGTTGTGTACACGGAGCAAACAACAAATAAAGACTGTCCAAAAGTCATACAAATGATTTTCTGGACAGCCAGATGTTTAAATGATAAGCTTTGTTAACTGTTTTTTAACATGCGAACCCTTTTAGTTCTTTGCTTCACTCTGCTTTCTCTACTTGCTCATAAATCGTCCCATTCGTATCCATAATCACAATTTCAGATTGTACTCGATCAAGTCCAATCACAATTGTCGGGTTCTTCTCACTCGATTCATTATAAAACGTTCTAACTTTAATTTCCGTCGTGTCCCCATCTTCTGTGACATCTAAAACCTCAATATTATTGCCAGCCATTTGTCCTCC
Organism: Bacillus sp. REN10; assembly: GCF_016820555.1. Classification (GTDB taxonomy): domain Bacteria; phylum Bacillota; class Bacilli; order Bacillales; family Domibacillaceae; genus Bacillus_CE. Next base: position 10,732 of record NZ_JADHDW010000018.1, read on the forward strand.
TAAAGATAAAACGACCGCTTTGTTTCCCTCAGAAATAGTGAAAGTTTCATATCCTTGAATCGTTGTCTCCTGGGAAACAAGTCTAAACTATTCACATTTCCCCCAAAAAAAGAAAGCCCCATGAACAGGAGGCTTTCTCATTTTTCATTACTTACTTTTTCAAATTATAAAACGTTTTATCGCCAAGGTACTCCGCTAAATCACCAAGGTTGTCTTCGATGCGAAGCAATTGGTTGTATTTCGCTACACGGTCTGTACGAGACGGTGCACCTGTTTTGATTTGGCCTGCGTTTGTTGCGACAGCGATGTCTGCGATTGTCGCGTCTTCTGTTTCACCAGAGCGGTGAGAGATGACAGCTGTGTAGCCAGCGCGTTTCGCCATTTCGATCGCGTCAAATGTTTCTGTTAGTGTACCGATTTGGTTCACTTTAATTAGAATCGCGTTACCCACGCCTTGCTCGATTCCTTGCGCTAGTTTTGTTGTGTTTGTAACGAATAGATCGTCCCCAACTAGCTGAACTTTATGGCCAATGCGCTCCGTTAGCATTTTGTGGCCTTCCCAGTCGTTTTCATCTAAGCCATCTTCAATAGAGATGATTGGGTATTTAGAAACAAGCTCTTCATACCAGTCAACCATTTCAGCTGATGTTTTCACAACGCCTTCTCCGCTTAAATGATATTTGCCATCTTCTTTGTTATAGAACTCAGAAGAAGCGGCATCCATAGCTAGTTTCACTTGCTCGCCAGGCTTGTAGCCCGCTTTTTCGATCGCTTCGATGATCGTTTGCAGTGCTTCTTCGTTCGATTTTAAGTTTGGAGCGAAGCCGCCTTCATCTCCAACAGCTGTATTCAAGCCTTTTGCTTTTAATACCGCTTTTAAGCTATGGAAAATTTCTGCGCCCATACGAAGAGCTTCTTTGAAGTTTTCCGCACCTACTGGCATGATCATAAATTCTTGAATGTCGACGTTGTTGTCAGCATGCTCTCCGCCGTTCACGATGTTCATCATTGGAACAGGAAGCTGTTTAGAATTAACGCCGCCAAGGTATTCGTATAAATGAACACCTAGGTGATCTGCGGCTGCATGAGCAACGGCCATTGATACACCAAGAATGGCGTTGGCTCCTAATTTTCCTTTGTTATCTGTGCCATCAAGCTCGATCATGGCACGGTCAATACCAATTTGATCAAGAACTTCAAAGCTTCCAACTAATTCTGGAGCGATGACATCATTTACGTTTTCAACTGCTTTTAATACACCTTTTCCAAGGTAACGGGCTTTATCGCCATCACGAAGTTCAACTGCTTCGTATTCGCCTGTAGAAGCGCCAGATGGCACAAGCGCGCGTCCAAATGCGCCAGATTGTGTATATACTTCTACTTCAACTGTTGGATTTCCACGTGAATCTAACACTTCGCGCGCATAAATATCAGTGATAATCGGCATAACATTCTCTCCTTTAACAATAAAATTATTTTTTAATTAATGATGTTCCGGTCATTTCTGACGGCTGTTCAATGTTCAATAAATCTAACATCGTTGGTGACAGATCACCTAAAATGCCGCCTTCACGCAAATCAATTCCTTGCTTCGTCACGATGACTGGAACTGGATTCGTCGTGTGAGCCGTCATCGGGTTGCCTTCAAGCGTCACCACTTCATCCGCATTCCCATGGTCAGCGGTAATGATCGCTGTGCCGCCTTTAGCAATGATTAAATCAACGACTTTGCCTAAGCATTCATCGACTGCTTCTACCGCCTTAATCGTCGGTTGCAGCATGCCGGAATGCCCCACCATATCGGGGTTGGCAAAGTTTAAAATAATCGCATCTTGTCTGTCATTTCGAAGCTCATCAAGCAACGCGTCCGTTACTTCATAAGCGCTCATTTCTGGTTTTAAATCATAAGTAGCTACTTTTGGTGAATCAATTAAAATCCGCTTTTCTCCCGGAAACTCTTTCTCGCGGCCTCCGCTCATGAAGAAAGTCACATGCGGATATTTTTCGGTTTCGGCAATGCGAAGCTGACGCAATCCATGCGCAGATAGCACTTCACCGACTGTATTCGTTAAATCAACATTTTCAAAAGCAATGACGCCATCAACCGTTTCGCTGTATGGAGTCATGCAGACAAAACAGAGGTTTTGCGGCACTTGTCCGCGGTCAAAGCCTTCAAATTGTTTGTTCGTAAACACATTCGATAATTGAATGGCTCGGTCTGGACGGAAGTTAAAGAAGATAATGGCATCATTCTCTTCTACTTTCGCTACCGGTTTGCCTGATTCATCTGTTAATACACCCGGCACAACAAATTCATCCGTAATGCCGTTGGCGTAAGAATCGTGAACTAATTCGATTGGATCTTTAAACAGTGGTGCTTCATGACGAACTAGCGCTTGGTACACCAGTTCCACACGTTCCCAGCGTTTATCGCGATCCATTGCATAATAGCGACCCGAAATCGTCGCAAACTGGCCGACGCCGTATTCTTTCATCTTCTGTAATGTGTCTTCAATATAGCCAACCGCTGTTTTTGGACCGACATCCCGCCCATCCAAAAAACCATGGACATATACTTTTTTTAATCCTTCCTGCGCCGCTAATTTCAATAGGGCAAACAGGTGGTTGTTATGACTATGAACGCCACCATCGGATAAAAGTCCAAATAAGTGAAGCGCCGAGTCATGCTTTTTCGCATGCTCAATTGCTTGAAGAAACTTTTCATTTTTGAAAAATTCGCCTTCACGAATCGCAATATTAATTCTCGTTAAGCTTTGATACACAATACGACCAGCGCCTATATTTAAGTGGCCGACTTCCGAATTTCCCATTTGGCCATCCGGCAGTCCCACTGCTTCTCCGCTCGCTGTTAACGTCGTATGAGGATATTGCTGCCAATAGCGGTCAAAGTTCGGTTTCTTCGCTTGAGCGACCGCGTTTCCTGATGTTTCACCACGGCAGCCGAATCCATCTAAAATAATGAGCGCAACAGGTGCTTTACTCATTGTTCACAGCCTCCAACAATTGCAAGAAAGATGCGGAATCTAAGCTAGCTCCGCCGACAAGCGCTCCATCAATGTCCGGCTGAGACATGTATTCGCCAATATTGCTTGGCTTGACACTGCCGCCATATTGAATGCGAACATTATCAGCCACTTGTTTAGAAAAGCTTTCGGCTACTGTTTGACGAATGTAGGCACATACTTCATTAGCATCTTCTGCTGTTGAAGATTTACCTGTGCCAATCGCCCAAATTGGTTCATAGGCAATCACTGTACGGCTCGCTTCTTCTTCCGTTAAACCTTCTAGCGCTTTTTTCACTTGTCCGCCAACAAAAGCATTCGTTTCGCCATTTTCGCGCTGCTCTAGCGTTTCCCCACAGCAAACGATTGGTGTAAGACCGTATCGGAAAGCCGCATGAACTTTTTTATTCACTGTTTCATCTGTTTCATTAAACATTTCACGACGTTCAGAGTGTCCGATGATGACATAATCCACTTCAATGTCTTGAAGCGCTTTCGGACTGATTTCTCCTGTAAATGCGCCGCTTTCTTCAAAGTGCATCGTTTGCGCACCAATTTTGACATCGGTTCCTTTGACTGTCTGTACAAGCTGCTGTAAAAACAACGCAGGCGAACAAATGACGCTGTCCACTACACTCGGGTCAGGGACTAAGCTTTTCACTTCTTCTGCAAAGCTTGTCGCTTCCGCTAATGTCTTATGCATTTTCCAGTTTCCTGCGATAATTGGTTTCCGCAAGTTTCTTCACCCTTTCCAATGCTTGATCTCTTACTTGTCGTTAAGCGCCACTACTCCAGGTAGCTGTTTGCCTTCCATGAACTCTAAGGAAGCGCCGCCGCCTGTAGAAATATGGCTCATGCGATCTGCTAACTGGAACTTCTCTACAGCAGCTGCTGAATCACCGCCGCCGATGACAGAATATGTACCTTCCGCTTCAGCCAGCGCTTCGGCTACGGCTTTCGTTCCGCCAGCAAACTTGTCCATTTCAAACACACCCATCGGTCCATTCCAAATGACAAGCTTGGATTTTTGAATCGTTTCTTTATAAAGAGCACTTGTTTTCGGTCCGATATCAAGGCCCATCGCATCAGCAGGAATGTCCTCAATCGCTACTTCTCTTGCTTCGGCCTCTTCCGAAAATTGATCTGCCACAATCGCATCGATCGGCATTAAAAAGGACACGCCTTTTTCTTCTGCTTTTTTCATAAATTGCTTGGCTAAATCAATTTTGTCTTCTTCTAATAAAGACTTACCGATTTCATAGCCTTTTGCTTTCACAAATGTGTAAGCAAGACCGCCGCCGATGATCAAGTTATCTACTTTATCAAGCAAATGATCGATGACATCGATTTTATCTTTTACTTTCGCTCCGCCGATAATCGCTGTAAATGGTCGCTCTGGATCAGAAAGGGCTTTTCCAAGCACGTCAAGTTCTTTTTCCATTAAGAAACCAGCTACGGCCGGCAAGTGATGAGCAATTCCCTCCGTTGACGCATGCGCGCGGTGAGCCGCTCCGAATGCATCGTTGACATAAACATCCGCAAGGCTTGCCAATGCTTTCGCTAACTCCGGATCATTTTTCTCTTCACCTGGGTAAAAGCGAACATTCTCAAGCAATAAAAGGTCACCATCGTTCATCTTTTCGATTTCTGCTTGAACCGCTTCGCCATAAGCTTCATCGACTTTCTTCACTTCTTTGCCGGAAAGCTCAGACAAACGGCCAGCAACAGGTGTTAAGCGAAGCTCTTCTTTCACTTCGCCTTTAGGGCGGCCAAGGTGGCTCGCTAGGATGACTTTCGCTCCCTGTTCAGACAAATATTGAATGGTCGGCAATGCTGCCCGGATGCGTGTATCGTCTGTTACTTTTCCGTCTTTCATTGGCACGTTAAAGTCCACACGGCAAAACACGCGTTTCCCTTTCACATCCACATCCTTGATCGTCTTCTTGTTCATTCAAACAGGCCTCCCTTGTTTAGTTGAAAAAAATTGACCGATCTGAAAATGGTCGTCCCACTTGTTGAAACAAGGAGGGAGTAACGAAAAAAACCGGTTCTCATGGCTTTGGCGCCCCGTTCTTTTCCGTCATCCGGCTCCGAGTTTTTCAAAGTCAAGACAGCGCATTTCTCACGATCAATGACAAAGGGGAGGGGGATTGTTCCCCGCTCCCCTTACATCCCAATTACATTATAGATGGTGGTTTACTATTTTCCAACTACGATGTTGAAAAATATAACACATTTTTTTATTAGTGTAACACTTTTAAAAAAATTACAATCCTTTTTCAGCGATGTATTCAACTAAATCAACCACTCGGTGTGAATAACCTGACTCATTGTCATACCAAGCAAGCACTTTCAACATGTTATCTTCAATGACCATTGTTGATAACGCATCAATGGTAGAAGACACGGCGCTTCCGTTGTAGTCACGAGATACAAGCGGCTCTTCTGTGTAAGCAAGAATGCCTTTCAGCTCGCCTTCTGCTGCTGCTTTCAAGGCTGCGTTCACTTGCTCAACCGTTACATCTTTCTCTAATTCCACGACTAAGTCAACAACAGAAACGTTCGGTGTTGGCACGCGCATCGCCATTCCGTTCAGTTTGCCTTTCAACTCAGGTAGTACAAGAGCGACTGCTTTTGCAGCTCCTGTTGTTGTTGGAATGATGGATTCTGCTGCTGCACGAGCACGGCGGTAGTCTTTATGCGGAAGGTCTAAAATTTGTTGGTCATTTGTATAAGAGTGAACCGTTGTCATCATTCCGCGTTTAATGCCAAACTCATCATTTAATACTTTCGCAAACGGCGCTAAGCAGTTTGTTGTACAAGATGCATTCGAAATGACGTGATGATTTTCGGCATCGTATTGCTCATGGTTAACCCCCATCACAATCGTCACATCTTCGCCTTTAGCTGGAGCGGAGATGACTACTTTTTTCGCACCCGCTTCTAAGTGTTTCGCTGCATCTTCGCGCTTCGTGAAACGTCCAGTCGATTCGACGACCACATCTACTCCGAGTTCTCCCCAAGGAAGCTTCGCTGGGTCGCGTTCTGCAATTACCTTCACCTTGTGGCCGCCAACAACGATGTAGTCTCCATCAACAGTGACTTCTTCATTTAACGTGCCGTGAACAGAATCATATTTTAAAAGATGAGCCAACATCTTCGCATCAGTTAAATCATTGACCGCTACAATTTCTAAATTCGGATGTTGTAAAGCTGCTCGTAATACAATTCGTCCAATTCGCCCAAACCCATTAATACCAACTTTCACTGTCATAACCAAATTCCTCCCTTAATTCATCAAAATGTATATGATCAATAATTAATGGGGGTGCCATTAACTACGAACTACTTAGTTCTCCACTTAACAAATATTTAGCTGCTGCTTCATCAGTGATTAAAACGGTTGCTTTCGGTACACCTTGTAAATAAGAGTGAATCGCTTTCCCTTTCGAGGCGCCTCCAGCTACAGCTACGACATTATGAACATGCTTTAGATCGTCTAATTGAAGGCCGATAGTGGATATTTTATGTACGACGCGGCCCGCCCCGTCAAAATAATAACCAAATGCCTCGGCTACCGCTTTCCCTTCGCTAATCTTTTGCATATCCTCTTCCGGTGTGTTTCTTCGCTTGGCCATTATGGACGCTTCACCAATTCCATGAATGACAATATTTGCAGATTTAATGATCGAAAGCACCTCTTTAATGGCAGGCTCTTTCATGAGTGATTCTTGCGCTTTCAAGCTCATTTGATCGGGTGCATATAACACTTTGTGCGTGCTCCCTGTATTGAGCGCCATTTGAGCCACAATAGAGTTTGCTTGCATTTGAACGTCTGCGCCAATGCCGCCTCGTGCCGGGACAAATATAATCTCTTTCCCTTCACTGAATTGTTCATTCATCGCTCGAGCGGCTTCTAGCATCGTCGTTCCACCTGTAACCCCGATGATATTTTTCGCAGTTAACCGCTTTTTTATACAGCTGACGCAAGCGATGCCAAGTTCCTTCTTGACCCAAGGAGACTGATCACTATCCCCTTGCACAATCGTCACCTCATCCAGCCCATAGCGCATTTTCAGCTGCTGCTCCATTGAGTGTATACCCTTAATCTCACTCATTAACCCCTGCAAATCCTCAAGTACAGATTCACCCTCCACGGTCAAAACCATACCCTTAGACTGAAAATCAATTAACGATTGTTGTTTTAAAAACTCTACTTCACTTCTTAATACTCTTTCCGTGAAGCCTAACGATTGAGCTAATAGTCTTCTTCCGACCGGTTGGGCTAAGCGAATGGATTGCAAGATGTCATAACGTTTTTGCAAAACTTGCAGCAAGTCAGGTAATAATCTTTTTTGAATATCGATGAATGTTCGCATACAAACCTCCTTCGGGTCATTTTTTGTCCCGAATGAAACAAATACGTCCCACTTAGTTCAAAAAAAATCCCTGCCTTCACGATTATAGTAACAGGGAAGATTGCAAAAATCAACCAAGATCATGTTAAGTTTTTGTCAATCTCATATGTTGTTATTGTAATTTTCCGATTAATGTTGGATAGTCAACGGTTCCATATTGAATGATCTCCCCATTATGTTCAATGACAGGAATCATTAATCCATATTTTTCGGTCCATTCCTCCTGATCATTAATATTGCGTTCCTCGACCACAAGCGGAATCTCTTCTTGCACCAGCTGTAAAATCAGTTGAGCTTCTACGCAAAGAGGGCATTGCGGCCGCGTATAAAAAATAACTTCCTTCATAGCTGTTCCTCAATTCTCAGTCGTATCTTTTTCGTTTCGATGAAGAAGGGATCGAAAGCTGATCACGGTATTTCGCTACCGTTCTTCTCGACACTTGCCATCCTTCTTCTGTCAGTCGGTTGCTGATTTCCTGATCCGACAATGGCTTTCTCTTATCTTCCGCCTTGACCCATTCTAGCATTTTCGCCTTGACTTGCTGAGCGGATGCCGTTTCTTCTGAGTTGCCGCTTGTTAAACCAGACGGGAAAAAGAATTTCAACTCATACGTGCCGTATGGCGTTTGCATATATTTCCCCCGTACTGCACGGCTCACCGTTGATTCATGAATCTCCAGCTCATCTGCGATTTCCTTCATGGTCAGTGGCTGCAAGCTCGTTGGTCCGCGGAAGAAAAAGTCTTTCTGCTTTTCAACAATTTTCAAACCGACTCGTTGAATCGTCCGCTTGCGCTGTTCTAAGCTTTTCAACAGCCATAAATAATCTTTCTGTTTTTCTCTCATAAATTGCTTTAATTGCGGATCTTTATGAGCAGCCAATTCATTGAAATAATCCTTTTGAAACACAATCTTCGGCATATCCTCTTCAAGAAGATACACTTCAATTGAATCATTCTTCAACTGAACCGTTAAATCCGGACGCACATAATTGGCCTGTTCCGTTTGAAAGCGGGCTCCTGGCTTCGGATTTAACTGCTGTTGAATAAAGTCAGCCGCTGCTTGTATTTCTTTCACATCGACGTTGAGCTTTTTCGCCAGCGGTCGCCAATTTTTCTCGGCAAATTCTACAAAGTGATCTTCCACAATCGTAAACACAAGCGGAGGAACCTTTATCATTCTTTCTAACTGCAGCAATAAACAATCCTGCAAACGAAAAGCTCCCACTCCCGCAGGCTCAAGCTCACGAATCATCTCCAGCACTTCTTCTGCTTCAGACGGCTGACAGCGACACATAAGCGCGGCCTCTTTCATCGTAATCGACATATATCCGTTTTCATCCATATTATATAACAAAAAATCAAGAATTCGTTTTTGTGTAGGTCCCATCGGAATAAGTGACAATTGCATTCGTAAATAATCAAGCAAGGTCTGAGACGTGTCCGCTAAATGCTCCACCCAATTCTTCTCTTCGCTTTCACTTGATCCCCTTTGTTGTGAACGCACTTTTTCTTTCGTTTGAAGCGCTTTCATTTCTGATTCCTCTAATTGAATAAAAGGATTCTCCATCGTTTTCGCTTCTAAAAACTCTGTTAGCTCCTGGGCAGAGTACTGCAGCAAAGCAATCGCCTGCGTTAGTTCCTGCGTCATCGCAAGCTTCATCGTCTGCTGTTGCCAAAGTCCCGGCTTTAAATGCATATTCATCTTCCCACTCCCCCCTCACTTTCTATTATACAACAGGAATCAAAAATGAGAATGAAAATTTAGAATTTTTTACAATAAAATCGTCTTTCTTCGACATGAACCTACGCGGATAGCGAATCGCCCATCTAAAAAAAGCCTGTCGCCCACAATAATGAGGATGACAGGCTTCAAGGGAGCGAATTCCCCAGCCTAACCGCTATAAACACCACTACACGTTCCAGCTTTCGGTTCGTAATAACAATGATTTTTAAATTGGCCAGAAAAAGGTTGACCATACCACGTCGGAGGACACGGAGCATATGGATTAAAATACCATAAAGCATATTTCCCAGGATGTTGCCTCCAATAATCCAAATTCTTTTTAGCTAATCGTCTTTCTACACTTCTCGCTCTTTGGTAAAAGACATTCCCTTTTTGAACCGCTTCAAAAGAGTAGTTTCCTCCTTGTACTTGATAAATGACTTGTGGGATGGTTCGTAAATTTTTAAAGTCTAAGCAATTGGCTACCACTCGATTCACAATAACATTTCCAACATATAACATCCCTTGCAACCCTTCACCTTCAGCTTCTGCTCTCATCATCCTTGCCATTAAGTCAACGTCTGAACTCCGGTAACTTACTCTCGGCATTTTTCCACCCCCAAAATATAGTATGAAAAAATGCCTCCATTCATGTCACGAGTGATCAAGCAGGCTTCCTTAGCTGTTAAATTGTTGAATCGCCTGTGTTACTTTTTGATAGGATTCTTGAAGTTGCTGGATCGTTTGTTCAAGATGATTCATCATCGCAACTTGTTGTTCAGCCGAGTTGGCCACTTGTTGCGTTCTTTGCACGTTATCATTAACCAGCTGATTCATTTGCTCTGTGGAGGCTAGCACTTCTTCGGAGCTAGCCGACATTTGTTCATGAACAGCTGATTGGTCTTGAATTTCTTCATTGACTTCGAGTACCGCTTCCAGTACTTTTTCAAGGTTTTGTCCAATAGCGATCACGGCTTGCGTGCCCAGTTTCACTTGATTTGAACTGCTTTCCATCTCAGCCAGTGCCTGTACGGTGACATTTTCAAATGATTGAAGATGAGCTCGGATTTCCTCCGCTGACGAACGAGACATTTCGGCGAGCTTGCGAACTTCATCCGCCACAACAGCGAAACCTTTCCCTGCTTCTCCTGCTCGCGCGGCTTCAATGGCGGCATTTAGTGCCAACAGATTCGTTTGATCGGCAATGCCAGTAATCACTTGGACCATTTCTTCAATCAACCGGAACTGTTCACCCATCTCCTGTACATGCTTCCCGGTTACTAATACGGAGGATTCGACTTGCTGAATTTGTGTAACGACGGAGCGTGAATCATCAACGCTCGTTTGAACGAGCTCCGTCATTTCTGTCGATGTTTCAGCCACATGTGCTGTGGAATCAGCCATCCGTTGAATACCGATCGCCATTTCCTCCATCGCCGTAACCACTTCATTGTTATTGGTTCGTTGTTGCTCCCCATCGGCTGCCATTAATTCGATACGCTCCGTCATCGCGTCATTCGACTCCCGCACGGTCTGCATCGTATGCCCAAGATCGTCAACGACTTTCTCTACATTAGTCGACGTCTGCCCAATGACGAAAAGGGCTTCTTTCACTTTCATTAAGGACTGAGCAAAGGACTTGGAGAAATCGGTGATCTCATTGTCCTGCTTATATTGTAATGAACGAAGAGATTGCTCCGCTCCCGCCACATTACCATCAGCAAATTGGCTAGATGCTTGTTGAATCGTTTGCAACGGCTGTAACGTCCGCTTTATAAAACGGTAAATCAGCCATAATGCGAAAGAAGCAATGATCACCATGACACCAATGGAAATTGACAGAACCGTCATTAAGATATCTTGTTGAATGCCTCGAATTTGTGTCGCTGCCACATCCACTCCGACAATGGCCACGACCTCTCCATTCGCATCTTTTAAAGGTATAAGCGCTGTCAAAAATTGTCCGTACTCCTCATCTTCAATGAGATCCGTATGATACCCATTTTGACGAATCGCCTGTTCCACAAATTCATACTTCGTTGCCGAAGATTCTTCCCCGATAACTCCCGCTCCCTCTTTAGTATCTAGCGGCATACCATCCACTAAAAATTTGACCGGCTGATTTTTCTCCGGAACCTCATATGTATAGGCATACATCACGCCATTTTTAAGACGCAAATCATTCAGCTCTTTACGAAGCTCTCTATATAATTCAGATTCCTGCGGTTGTTGCGCAAGCTCTTTATATTTTTCTGCATCCAACTGATTCGCTAAATTAGCAGCGACATGGATCGTCTGGCTTCCAATTGCTTGATTGATCGTTGAACCAGTCGATACATAAATAATCGTCAAAAACAACCCACCGATCACAACCATCGTTCCCACTATATATAACAATAACTGTTTTCCTAACTTCACCTTTCTATCTCCTTTCTTACTATTTTATATATCGGCATACTAGTACTTTTTGTAAAGTGCCCTTATCGATAAAGCAAGAAAACAGATGGAAAATTAAAACAAGTCAAAACAGGACTATCCCAACAATAAGGGAGACAGTCCTGTTTTTATAATTCCACTCGAATGGTTGTACCTTCACCCAAAATACTTTTAATCATGATCACACCTTGATGGGCTTCAATAATATCTTTGGCAATGGCTGTCCCAAGCCCTGATCCTTTATGAGATTCTCCTGTATTTGTCCCGCGATAGTAGCGACTGAAAATATGGTTCAGCTCTTCCTTACTCATGCCTTTTCCATTATCCTCAATATAAACTGCTGTTTTTCCCTCTTCTCTTTCTACCTTCACAGTCACATTCGTATCTGGATCATTATGCACGACCGCATTATAAATTAAATTGCTCAATGCCCGCCGCAGCAATAGTTCATCCACCGCTAAGAAAATCCCTTCTTCTTTACAATCAAAAGTAATAGATCGCTCTTGATATTTCGGGTCATTTAATAAATCAATGACAATATTTCGCACTAACGAGACGATGTTGACGCTCTGCTTATTTAACGACATTTGTTTATTTTTCAAGCGCGTCGTTAAGTTCAAATCATCGATTACTTCTTTAATATATAACGACTTTTGTTCAATAATTTCGGCATATTCACGCATCTCTTCAATGGGAAAATTATAGTCTTTATCCTTCATCATTTCCGCAAATCCTTGAATCGAAGCAAGCGGCGTTTTCATGTCATGCGAAATGTTCGCAATCCACTCTTCTTTTAAGCGATCTAGCTTCTTCCGCTCCACTTCTGCTGCTTTCAACTCTGTTGATAAATCGTGTACATTATGAGCAACTTCCCGATAAATCCCCCTCGACTCACTCACTACGTTATAGTCCTTGCTTGCTAATCTTTTAATATCATCAACAATTTTATGCACCGGCTTCGTTAAACGCTGGCTAAATACATAACCGATCAGCACAGCAATCAAACTATCGATCATCAGAAACAGCAAAAAGATATTGTTCAAGCTCTTCCTTAATTCAGCAGTATTGTATGAAAGGATATCTCTATTAATATTGGGATCAACTACACCAATAAAATAACTGTACGCTTGTCCATCACGATTCACACTAGCCATAAAGACCGTTGTATCAGCATCGACTTCTTCGTATTTATACATTTGAACAATTTCCACTGGTGAATACGATGTAGGCAAAGTCTTTGGTGCTCGGTATGCATACTGCTCTTCTCCTTGCTCATTTAACACTTGAATCCAAGCATTTTTCTGTTTCAAAACTTCTTTTCCTACTGAGTTGATCGTTAGTCTCCCTTCATCTATCTGAACATATTGTTTAAACTCTCTTACAAATGATTCCACTGGTTCGCTAAAAAAAGGAGCTGTTGTGTGCGATTGCCAAAACAACAAGCCAACGAGCATCACCCCATTAATACAAACGACAAATAACACAATCAGGAGGATCGAAAATAAATACCTTCCTGTTAAACGCCAGCGCATTCACTACTCCTCCTTCGCAACGAATTTATACCCTAAACCTTTAACTGTAAGAATATGCTCTGGCTTCGACGGATTTTCTTCGACTTTTTCGCGGAGCCGACGAATGTGCACCATAATCGTATTATCAAAGCCGATAAAATCCTCGCCCCACACGTGATGACAAAGGCTTTCTTTACTAATGATATGGTTAGCATGCTTCATCAAATGGCTCATTAAGCCCAGCTCTTTCGGCTTTAACTCAATCGATTCACCGTTTTTCGTCAGCACCGCCATTTGTTCATTTAACGTAAACGGACCCGCTTGCAAAATCTCTTCTTTCGGCTCCTCTTTCATAAAGTTCGCCCGGCGCAGCTGTGCTTTTACCCGATAAGCAACCTCTTTCGGACTGAACGGCTTCGTAATATAGTCATCTCCCCCAATCGCAAATCCGACAATTTTATCCACCTCTTCATCCTTCGCTGATAAAAATAAAATCGGCACGTTGGAGATCTCGCGGATTTGCTTGCACACATCATACCCTTCTCCATCAGGCAGCATAATATCTAATAAAACAAGATCTGGCCGATGCGCTTGAAATTGCGCCACTCCATCCTTCACCGTCGTACTCGTATAAATTCGTTCCACTCCTTCCTTCGTCAACACCGTCTTCAATAATCGTAAAATATCCTCTTCATCGTCAATGATGAGAACTGCTTGCTGTTTCGTCATCTGTCGTATTCCTCCTGTTTTTCTCTAGTATAACGGAAAAAGCTCCGTTTACGCTGTTTGGTAAACGAAGCTTTTTCAGATTATGATGCTTTTTTAACTATCTTCCCTTGGCGACTATAAGTCATTACACGCCATAATTTTTCAAGCGGTCCCATGCGGAAGAAACGGAACCAAACAACACTGAAAATGACTTGAATCCCAAAAATCATACAAGCAATAAGAACCACTTCACGTGACGTCGGAAACTCAATCCCCATCCACGCCATCAGTTGAAGCCCTATGATACTTTGGGCCACATAGTTTGTCAAAGCCATTTGTCCAACCCTTGCAAGCGGCATACATGCTTTTTGTAACCATCGATGTTCAAGTAAAGAGAATAAGGTAACTAAATAGAAGGGGGTCATAGCGAGTGCATTTAATTGTAAAGCCAGCATGTGTAAAGGTTCATTTCCATCCCCAATTTTCCAAATGAATACAGATGATAAAACGGATAGTGCGAACGTAATAAGCTGAATCAACCAAATTTGACGTTTGTAGTTGCCTAGATGACGAACCCAATCAGCTTTTGCTGTTAAAAAGCCAGCTAAAAACATAATAAAGATTATTAAAGCATCATTGGTGACATACTTAGCGATTGGCATATCTGTGCCAAAAATCATCTGGATAAAAGCGGCAGCAATAAACAAGCTGACGATACCAGTAAACCATTTACTAATTGCTTTCTTAGACAAGTTATAAAATGGCAATAAGAAAAATCCAATAAGCGCATACGGTACTAAAATGGAACCGAAGAAAATAAGAAAATGCACAATACCGAACAAAAATAAGATGATTAATCGGCGTGCAAATCGTTTTCTAGGATTGTCTCCTCGCTGTTCAGCACGAGAAGCAAAAATATAAAAACCAAAGCCAAACAAAAAGGAAAACATCGAGAAAAATTTCTTCTCTACGAAAATATCAATAAAAAGGTCAATCCAATGATCCACAATTGTAGACTTTGGCAAGACCATCCCTTCCATAACCAGAACAAAAGCTGGAATATTAATAAATAAAATACCGAACAACGCGATCCCACGAATAATATCTAAAGATACAATCCGCTCTTTTTGCGAAATAGATGGTTTCATAGCAATCAAACTCCTTCTTTTTTATTCCTGTAAAAAGAATAAAACGCCCACCTTACACAGAGATAATTTAAACCTTACATAATCCTTACATTTTAGAGAGATGCGCAAATTCAAGTTGGCCGTGACTGATTTTCTCGCGCAGGCGACTGATGAGTGGTCATTCACGACTGATTTCAGCCGAATCGCGACTGGTCAGATACATTTTCCGACTGTTTCCTATTAATAGGCGGTCTCTCCTCCACAGCCAGAACTCCATTTTAAGGTTTTTGTAAGGTTGAGATTAAGATGGTGTAAGATTCCGTACGTATGATAGGTGTCAGAAGGAAGGAGAGAGTAACATGAAACCTATTTTACAAGCAAGAAATGTGGAAAAGGTGTTTGGCTCAAAGGAAAATGAGTACCACGCCTTAAAAGACATTCAGTTAGATATACACGAAGGAGAATTTGTTGGCATTATGGGGCCTTCTGGGGCTGGGAAGTCGACACTTTTAAATATTTTATCAACAATCGATATTCCATCTGCTGGTGAGATCATCATCGACGGGCAAAATATTGTGCAAATGAAAGAGGAGCAATTATCGGATTTCCGCCGCCATAAGCTCGGCTTTATTTTCCAAGATTATAATTTGCTAGATACATTGACGGTAAAAGAGAATATCGTGCTACCGCTGGCGTTATCGAAAGTACCTGTAAAAGAAATTGAAACACGCGTCAATGAAATGGCTGATACGTTTGGTATTCGTGAGATCTTAAATAAATACCCATATCATATTTCTGGCGGACAGAAACAAAGAACAGCCGCTTCTCGGGCGATCATCACCAACCCTAAGCTGATTTTAGCCGATGAGCCAACAGGTGCGCTCGATTCTAAGTCAGCGACTGATTTATTAAATAGTTTGACTGCCTTAAATGAAAAACAACGATCCACGATTATGATGGTGACACATGATGCGTATGCCGCTAGCTTCTGCAAACGGTTATTGATTATTAAAGACGGAGAGTTATTCAAGGAAGTGTATAAAGGAGAGCAGTCACGTCAAGCTTTTTTCCAGCAAATTTTAGATGTGCTTGCGTCGCTTGGAGGTGGCGCTCATGACGCTCTTTAATATCGCAAGAAAAAATATTCGGCAAAACTTTATGAACTACTTTTTATACTTTGCCTCGATGATTTTCGGTATCGTCATTTACTTCACATTCGTTTCCTTAAAATATGATCAAACGATTGCGACGACATCGGAATCATCACCGAAAATGGATTCGATCTTTAGCGCCGCTTCCTTTGTCTTACTGATTTTCGTGGCAATTTTCATTTGGTCATCGAACGCCTTTTTCATGCGGAAGCGAAAAAAAGAAGTTGGCTTATATTCACTGCTTGGTGTTCGAAGAAAAGAAATTGGGCTCATGCTCTTTTATGAAAATTTTCTGATGGGGACATTCGCACTCGTCATCGGAATGGGGCTCGGTGCGTTATTATCCAAAGGGTTTGTGGCGTTATTGATGAATATGATGGGCTATGAGGTCGTGACAAACTTTACGATTTCATCAGCCGCGATCATCAATACAGCGATCGTATTCTTGATCATTACGCTCGTCACATCATTTCAAGGCTATCGATTAATTTATCGTTTTAAATTAATTGAACTGTTTCAAGCAGATCAAGAAGGAGAACATGAGCCAAAAGCATCCTTATGGTTAGCAGGATTGTCGCTGATCTTGATTGGTGGCAGTTATTGGTTAGCTCTTCAATCGTTCGACTCTACTGCTTGGCAAACACTTGGCCTTTTATTCACACCGCTCGTCATTTTAACAACGGTGATTACAGGCACTTACCTTTTATTTAGCACCTGCATCGTCTACGCGTTAAAAGCATCTCGAAAAAAGAAGTCGCACTTTTGGCACGGATTAACGATCATTACAACATCGCAATTGTTATACCGAATTAAGGGGAACGCCCGCACATTGACGATTATCGCCGTCTTAAGTGCCACGACGTTAACAGCGGTTGGAGCCGCTTATAGCTTTTACTATAATACGAAAACAACAGCGACAACGGTGACACCAAACAGTTATTCCTTCATCGTGACAGATGATCAGCTAGCTAAACAAGCAGATGAACTGATCGAACTCGCGGAAGATCATAAATTGCGCTATCACCAAACGATTAACACTTTACAAGTAGAGACGGATACAACGAATTTAGACAGTCCGCTGATGAGCACAGAGCTAGTCTACTCCCTTATTTCTACTAGTGATTTTAATATAATAGCCGACAAACAAGGACGAAAAGAATCGTTATCGCTACACGGAAACGAAGTCGTCGCCCTAGATCGCATGTATCACGAAAAATGGTCGCCGAAATATGCCGGCAAATCGATTACGTTTCATTTGAATGATCGTGAAGAAGTGACCTTCACAGATTTTAAAACATATGATGTCCTCAATATCGGTGTCGATGGGCCAACGCTTGTTGTGAGCGACGAGCTGTTCAAACAGTTAGCAAGCGAGCTGAAAGCAAGATCGATTGATATGTATGGAATCACAAACGCGGATCAAGCGAAAGAGTTAACAAAGCAACTGAAAACAATCATGCCAGAGGAGGCGGCCTTTTCTAGCTATTACGAAGTGTATGCTGCTGGCTTAGAATCAACCGGATTGCTCATTTTCGTTGGTGGATTTTTAGGCCTTGTCTTCTTAGCCGCAACTGGCAGCATCATCTATTTCAAACAGCTAACAGAAGCACACGCCGACCAAGACCGTTATCGTATTTTATCCAATATCGGTGTCAATAAAAAAGATTTACGAAAAACGATTGCGAAACAAGTATTTTTCATCTTTGCCTTACCGCTACTCGCAGGAGTTACTCATAGCGCAGTAGCCTTAACGGCATTATCTAACTTGTTAACAACAAACTTAATCGTTCCAACTCTGATCTGCATGGGAGTATACATGATCATCTACATTATGTATTACTTCATGACCGTTCAAGCGTACTATAAAATTGTCACAAACAAAGGAGAATAACCATTATGAAAAAATTAGGAATAACCATCGGAATACTTGCTGCTTTATTTGTCGGGTTCATTTTATTCATCCAAAACGTTGACATAAACCGACTCGGAGCCGACAGCTACTTCGTCAAAATTACAACAGACGGAAAAGAAATCGGAGACGTGACTGACACAGGAGAAAAATGGACGCGCTACGAATATCAACTAGAAAGCGTGAACGAAAAAGGCGAGACGAAAACGCTCGAATTCACAAGTCAAAATCAACTTCGCCACGACGCTTACCTTGAAGTGTTTGTAAAGGGTGAAAATGAAGTGACTTCTTATCAAGAAGTGCAACAAGCGGAGCTTCCAGAGAAAGTGAAAAAGAAATTGAAATAAGACAAATGAGGTGATGTTCATTGAGCATCACCCCATTCATTTATAACATTTCCATTTTTATTAACCTAAATAAAGCCATGCGTCTTTAACCACGCCTTAAAAGACTTCATTGGATAATCACCATCAATCATTGAATCGTCAATCGTGTATAATATTAATCCATGATTACATTCTTTCCCACAAGGTTTAAATTGCTCAAATACTCCTTTATCGTGTTCATCTACGATGACATCCCAATAGTCTTCATTCAACGCTTTATAAGCTACTACTTCAATGTCATGTCCATCTTCATAATATCCAATATGAAGGTGAACACCTTGTTCATACTCTTTCATTTATTGATCCTCTTTTCTAACTAAGCCTTAAGAAATATCCTATTGTTTGGATAGGCTACACTAAGTTGGATACATCAATAAGAGCCTTGATCTACCGCCCATACAATCCATCATTAAATCCTTCAATAAACCCTTGGATGAAATCAGGTAGCACGAAAATAGAAATTAACGCCAACACTCCTACGACCAAACTATATTTCAACACCTTATCCTTCTTCAAATCCATCACCTCATTTACAAATATTTTACATACATATAGTGTACCATAATAGAGTCATAGATGATGCTCCGTTCAGTTCATATGACAAAAGAGAGAAGTGAGATACTCACTTCTCTCTACACTACTTATTCGTTTGGAAACCAACCTACAGGCTCTACTGCCAAATTAACATTGATCTGCTTGATTTCTTGGAAATCATCTAAACCATAAGTTCCAAGGCTACGGCCAATTCCGCTTTGTTTATATCCGCCCCAAGGAGCTTCTACATAAGTAGGATGATAGGAGTTTACCCAAGTGATCCCAGCGCGAACTTTCTTAATCACTCGCATCGCTTTAGCTCCGTCACCAGAGAACACACCGCCCGCAAGTCCATAAACAGTGTCATTAGCTAATTGAATGGCCTCTGCTTCATCTTTAAACTTTTGGATCGTCACAACTGGTCCAAAAATCTCTTCTTGCACGATGCGCATGTCAGATGTCACATTCGTGAAGACCGTTGGCTCGATGAAGAAACCTTGGTCTAATCCGTTTTCTGTTAAACGACGACCGCCACATGCGAGTGTCGCTCCTTCTTCTTTACCAATTTCGATGTATTTTAAAATGGAATTCATTTGATGTTCACTGTTAATGGCGCCCACTTGGGATGTCTCATCTAGGCCAGGACCGACTTTAATTTGTTTCGCGCGCTCTACATAGCGTTCGACGAATTTGTCGTAAATGCTTTCTTCTACTAAAATACGGCTTCCAGATGAGCAGACTTGCCCCGCACCAAAGAAAATTCCGAATAAGGCA
The DNA here is from genome assembly GCF_016820555.1 of Bacillus sp. REN10. Classification (GTDB taxonomy): domain Bacteria; phylum Bacillota; class Bacilli; order Bacillales; family Domibacillaceae; genus Bacillus_CE. Next base: position 30,433 of record NZ_JADHDW010000018.1, read on the forward strand.
TAATCCACAGCTGTTTCAAAGTCCGCATCCGCAAAAATAATATTTGGAGATTTTCCTCCTAGCTCTAGAGAAACTTTCTTTAAGTTTCCTGCCGCTGCTTTCATAATTTCGCGTCCGACTTCTGTGCTTCCTGTAAACGAAACAAGATCCACATCATGGCTTTCAGCGATCGTTTGGCCAACGACGGAACCTTTACCCATGACTAGGTTAAAGACTCCTTTTGGTACACCGACTTCTTCTATAATTTCCGCTAACTTCATCGCCGTAATCGGCGTCGATTCCGCTGGCTTATAAACAATCGTATTTCCTGCCGCTAACGCAGGAGCTATTTTCCACACGCTCATTAATAATGGGAAGTTCCAAGGGACGATGAGGCCTGTAACGCCAACTGGCTCTTTTACAACCATAGCTTGTACATTTTCAGGCACTTGGTAAGTCTCGCCATCCGGTGTCATAATCAAGCCAGCGTAATAACGGAAGCATGTCGCCGCATCACTAATATCAAATTCCGCTTCCGCTTTTAATTTCCCATTGTCCATGACTTCTAATTGAACTAACTCCTCAAAGTTCTCTTCAATTTTGTCGGCGATTTTATTTAAGTATTTCGCTCGCTCGTGAGTCGTTAATTCAGACCAGACACCGCTTTCAAATGTCGCTTTCGCAACAGCGATGGCTTCTTCTGTTTCTGCTTTTGTCGCTCTTGGGGCGATAGCGATCACTTCTTGATTAGCCGGATTAATCACTCGATTGACATCAGCATTTTGAGAACCTCTCCACTCGCCATTGATATACATTTTTAATTCGATTGCTTGTGTTTGTACCGTCATTTTTTATCCACCTCGTCTATTATATTTTTAACACTAATTTTTCTTCTTTCGCTCTTGAGCAGCACGTCAAGATTGTCTGTCTTTGTTGTCTTTCTTCCTTGCTAAAGAAGATATCGCGATGATCCACTTCCCCTTCAACGACATCGACTTCACATTGACCACACCCGCCAGCCTTGCAGGAATAAGGTGCTTCAATGCCCGCATCTAGCAGAGCTTCTAACAGCGTTTTTTCCGCATGGACTTCTAATACGGTGTTGTGACTCGCGATTTCCACTACAAATGGACGGTTTTCTCCGGATAGCGCCGCAAACAGTTCAAAATGGATGGATTTTTCCGGATATCCATAGGAAAGGGCGGCCTCTTTGTATTCAGTCACCATCGAAACGGGCCCACAGAAATAAACATGGCTGCCAATGCGCTGATTCTTCATTGTTTCCGGTGTCATGCGTACAGGTTGCTCACTTCTTGAGAAATAGAACGTACATTTTCCTGGATATGTTTCATTTAAGTAATCATAATACGCACATTGTTCCTTTGTGCGAGCGGCATAATGAAGTTCAAATGTTTTCCCTTGCGCTTCTAGTTCCTTCATCATCGTTAAGAATGGTGTAATCCCAATTCCAGCAGCGTAAAACACATGATGTTTCGCATGAAAGCCTAATGTAAAGTGGTTCTTTGGAAAACTCGTTTTCACTGTATCTCCGACTTTTATATGATCATGCCAATAAACCGATCCTCCTCTTGAGTTAGGGTCACGATTAATAGAGATCGAGTAATGCGTGCGATCGGTTGGAGCACTGACAAGGGAATAGTCCCGCTCAAGAATGGTCTCTCCTTGGTCCACATAGGTCGTGATATGCGCACCGCCCGTAAATGCTGGCAGCAATTTCTGATCAGAAGGATAAAGATCAAATCGCTTCACACTCTCCGTGATCTGCTCGATCTTCCCTACATACATGTCGATATTTCCTATAACTCTCATACTCTTCACCTCAGTCCTTTTTTTCCTTGTTAATTCTGTTCATTCGGGATGAATGGGTAGCCGATATACCCTTTACGCACTTTCGAGAAAAATGGGCCTACTTCCATATGCGCATCGCAATGTGAACATTGCACCTCATCGTCGTAGCTGATTTCACTCGTTTCATAACATTTCATGCAATAGATATAACGTTTTTTAGGCCCATAGATAATCGTCTGAATTTCATCTTCTGTAAAACCGGCTTCTACCGCTTCCGTAAACACAGTGACTGCGTGATCCCAGTTTGATGCAATGTACAGATGCGTGCCCATTTTTTGACCGTAAAGCAAGGTACGCAACCCCTGCAAGTCGATGCCCTCTTTAATTTCAAAGTACTCATATTCAGACGTTTCTTCCGTTCCCTTAGCGCTTACTTGTTTGATATCGCTTACAACTTGTTGATCATAAATGATGAGATGTTTGTTTCTTTTCTCATTTAGAGTCAGTGTTTCTTTAATGGTTTCTGATTGATCATATAATACCGGGCTATTATACAAAGTGCTCCTCCCTTTCTTTTTGGTTTTTTAATTCACTTTCACGCTTTCAATCAAGTTTTTGAGGTACTCAACGGATTGTGGTAAAAACGGCGCCATCCCTTTATACTCGGCCATATAATCAGGAATATCTGCCAGGTTAAAATAAGTGACCTCTAGCCATTCTGGTCTTAATACAAGATCCTCTAACGGAAGAAACTGCGTATCAAGGACAAATAAAACAGCATTGCTTCGTGGCATGCGGATGAACCACTGCTCTTCTACCCGCAGGTGAACGAGCTTTCCGGCATTTTCTGCGGTTACCTTATATCGTTCAGGCCCCCAAATATCCATCGTTTCATAGTTCACATCCCAGCGATCCGCCATCAAGTTCCAATTGACTCTTGTTCTTGGGGCCCCCGGCTCAATCGTTAACAAAAACTTTCGAATGCGATCCGTGAGTTCCACCCCATCTCGGCTGACAAATGGGACAGGACCGTGTATTTCATTAAAGGACATGCCCAAATTCCAGTTCGGTGAAAACAAGGCCGCAAAGGATTCTTGAGCGACTTCAAGGTAGAAGTTATCATCGCGGTTGACCATTAACATAAAGTCATTATGAAAATGGCGGCCAATCATATCATAAGGTTCTAGTGCAAGGCTCGATGTATCGCCAAACGTGAAGGTTTCAGTTTCGCCTAAAATATGATTTTTGAACGTCCATCGATCGCCATCTTTTTCTACACTAAAGTGTTCAGGGTATTTGTTTGTGGACAAATCGATTAATAACTCTACAAACTCCCATTGCATTTCCATCGTATGGGGGAATGATTGGTAGCGAACTTCCGGTTGTTCTTCCAACATTTCTCGTTTCCGTTTGATTTGCGCTTTGTACTCCGGCGTGATTTTCATGAAATTCACTTTATCTTCACTTAGGGCCACTAAATCATTGGAATAACGATAAGTCTTATTTTTAAAATTGGTAAATGGAAATGTAAACATATCAAGATTAGTTGATTTAAACATTTAACTCTCCCCTTTTTAATTTAATTCAGTAATTGCAATATCCGTGCCAAACGTTATTTTCGAAGAATACTATGCTCAATCAGGATTAGTGAACTTTTCATTCACCTAGTTAATTTCAATTTGTAAATTTTATTTCAAAAATAAAATTTCTGGATTAAACAGCATCGTTGCTTTTGGATGGCAAAGAAGGTTTATTCATGTTTCGATCTGCATTATAAGCAAAGATGTATTTGGCCGAAACATAATAGCATATCCCTGCCGCAAAGTATGCTGGAATACCAGCGGAAATATAATAGAACAAACTGCTAGAAGTATCTGATACAGGATTGTACAAACCCCAATACACCACTGTACCGACTATAAAGCTTACAATCGCAGATGGATTCACTCCTCGCCAGTAATAATAGCTTCCGTTTGTATCATAAAGGTCTCGGATGGAAATTTTCTGCTTTTTCACGAAGAAGAAGTCAGAAATGACGATCCCTCCAAATATCGCCATGATATATGAAATCACGGTTATAAAAGATCCGAAAGCATCGTAAAAAGAAGCACTTAACAATAACAAGACAGTTGGTATAGCTGTCGCCATCGCAATAGTCCAAGACTTCTTTGGAAAAACGGTTTTAAAACTAATCGCTTGTGAATACATAAGGAAAGTTCCTGCAGTGATATTTCCAAGAGTGAGCAGTAAAAGGCCAATAATTCCAACCCATGTCCCACCAATCGCGAACATCCAATCAGTTGGATCTAATGATGCAACCACTAATGCAGCAAGGGCTCCTAATATGACAGCGACATTGACAATAATGCCATAGCTGAAAAAGCCAGCTTTAAATGCAGATTTTTCACTTTTAGCAAGTCTGCTGTATTGCCCCAGATAAGGAAGCCAAGAAAATCCAAGCCCAATATTTATTTCTAAAGCTGTAATAAGTGAACGAGCATGGTCATCATAGGGTTCAGTTGGAGATAAGGAGAATATTTTATCCAATCCTTGTCCAAACATTAAAAGAGCGATGAGACCTAAAGTCATCAATAAAATAGCTGGAACGCCGATTAAGTTGAACTTGCGCATGACAAGCGGTCCTTGAAAAGTGATCAAAAATACAATCGCAAAGATGATGATGGCAAAGAAAGGTGCTCCAGTTGTTCTCGTTGTAAAAAAGTCTGGGAGACCAGCTACAGAAGCAATCTTAACTAATGCTTGTCCTGCCATAAAGAAGGCGATTGACATGTAACCGATCGTAAGGAACATGAAGATAAAATAAAATATATTTGAGCCTAAGTAACCTAACGCACTGCGAAAACCAATAAAAGTATCTACCCCGTACCTGGAAAAAAGAAGGATGATAGGCGCAATCAATAGGAAAGGTAAGGCATTTCCAAATAAAATCGACGCAATGGCTTCTTTTGCACTAAGCATCATCCCGGTATACCCGCCTACAAGTATACAGATGCAAGAAATACCGATTCCCACTTGAATGAGAACCAAATCCCAAAAACCAAACACACGATCACTTTTTTGTGCAGGCAGGAATCCAAAAGCCACATCTTTTGAAATAGCGGAATTGTTTTTACTCATTTCAACCTCCTGGTATTTGTATTTAACAGGTGACAGGCGCCCAACCTGGCTATCAAGTATTACGGGCTAATAAAGAAATACTAAATGAAACTTCATTTAGAAAATAACAAATAACAAAAATGTTGAAATAACCGCTATTATTGCTAGTTCAGGAATGGTATTGCCGATTTTCATTTTGTCAGCATCGGATTCCTCCTTCTCATAATTTTGAATCCGTTCATGTAGATCGGTATACAAATTCCTCACAAATGCATCTGCAGATGTCATATTTTTTTCAATCATGCTTTCTTTTTTCAAAATATCTTCCCCTCTTTCTAATATTTTAAATATTTCGATTTATTTTAATATTGCAACTTCCATGCCACTTGAAAACCCTTACAAATCAACTCTTTAGAAAAAAACGATTTTCATTTATGGAATTTTCATTTAAAATTGAAATACATTTTGGGGAAGAAAATGGGGGGAAGGTGTTAATTAAAGTGCATAATGTCCTTACCGATGTGTTACAGTCAACTCTTTTGAGGATATATGATGAACTAATTATTACAGATAGTCATGGATTTATAATCAAAGTTTTCGGAAAATTGTTAAAATTAAAAGGAGATACATCCGATTTGGCCGGCATGAACTTATTCGAGATTGGAAAAACAACCTTTTATGATGGAACATCTCTAGAGGAGTTGCTGAATGGAGATAAGAGATCGATTATTCAAACGACCTGGAATAACGAAAGAATCCTTATCACTTATTATCCAGAGCATAAGATAGAAGGTAAAGAATATTACACATGGGGACTTAAAGCTCTTTCAAGAAGCGATAATGTTTTGTTAGAAAATGTTATCGAGGATGAAATCGATTTTTCTAGAGAGCTTCCAAAAGACGTTTCTAGGCTATTTATTGTGAAGAGCCAAAAAATGATGGATGTTTTGAATACGGTTGAAATGGCTGCAAAAGTTTCGTCCTCTGTTCTTTTATTGGGGGAATCCGGAGTAGGTAAGGAAGTTATCGCTCGGGCAATTCATGATCTCGGTACTCGAAAAAACAAGCCATTTATTGCAGTGAACTGCGGAGCCATTCCTGAAAATCTGTTGGAAAGTGAACTATTTGGATATGACGAAGGAGCCTTTAGCGGTGCAAAGAAGGATGGCGCACTTGGCAAGTTTGAACTTGCCAATAAGGGAGTGCTTTTTCTCGATGAAATCGGTGAGATGCCACTCAATCTTCAGGTGAAATTACTAAGAGTTCTGCAAGAAAGGGAAGTTACCCGTTTGGGAAGTTCAGCTACTGTCAAACTTGATATCCAAATCATTGCAGCTACCAATAAAGATATTAAAAGCTTAGTGAAGGAAGGAACATTCAGGGAAGATCTTTATTATCGTTTGAATGTAATTCCTATAACAATTCCTTCATTAAGAGAAAGGATTGAAGAGCTCCCTTATTTAATTAATTTCTTTTTGCATAAATACAATAGTATGTATGATCGGACCATTCATATTGATCAAGATGCCATTGACTTGATGTCGATCTATGAATGGCCGGGCAACATTAGACAGCTTGAAAATATGATTGAGAGAATGGTTGTGACAAGTAAAGAGGCAATAATAGATGCTTCAGCAGTTCAAGAGTTTTTCCCGCTTGAGCAAGAAGCTGTTCAATCAGCACCTCCCATATTTACTCACCTAATGCCCCTTCAAGAAGCGATGGATCTTGTGGAAGAGCAATTAATTAACATGGCTATGGAGAAATATAAATCTATTAAACTGGCAGCTAAGGTGCTGGATGTCAGTCAACCTACAATGAGCAGAAAGTATAAGAAGATTTTGGCGAAACTATCCGAACAGAATATAGTCCCATCTGCTAAAAGAGAAATTCTTGAAAGCCAGCTAAATAACCGATTACGCTCCGTAGCCATAGCTACAGCAGCAATCATACAGCCAGAGGAGGTTAGTGAATTAAAAAAAGATCCTTCTTTTTCTAATCCGATCTTTCAAAAGCTTCAAAGTCAGCTTACGATGATCAGAAAACAGGCAGGAGGCATTAAATGGGCCTTTATCTTTGATATGATTGAGCATAAAAAGTTTAAAACTCTAGCTGCAGACAAAGATTTTACCATGCAACCTGGGCAATTCTATGAAGGATCACCGGAATTTGCTAAAGTAGCTGCCAATGCAGTGAAAGGACGAGTGGAAGTAACCAAGATATATAAAGATATTTACGGAGAATGGAAAACAAGCCTCGCACCAGTGATAGACGATACAGGCAAAGTCATTGCACTGATTGGTTATGACTATAGTAAAGAGTATATTGATTCTGAATTAGGCAAGATGGGAAAAGTCTTGAAGATTAATATTTAAGGCTATTTTCTATAGGAATCGCCATATTTAATGTTGTAAAAAAGAAAATGAAAAGTTTATCCGTTTTAGCCATTGTATTCACTCTAACAGTTCCAATAGTTAGTCTGATCAATAGTATTGGAAGAGTAGAGGGAATGAATGAATTTGAACATTTAGTGAGTCAATTGCAACAAGGTGCTATTTGGTCTGTTTTTACAATTATAGGTTATTTGTTTTTATTGCTGCTCAAAAGCAAGACTAAAAACCAAGTTATCGTTTCAAATTAACACTTGTAAAGACCTCTATCTGGGGTCTTTTTTATTCACTTCTCAACATTACCGTTGTGTAACTTGATTTTTGACACGCTGATTTCTGTTCCAGCTTGGAATTGATGTTTCATGTGGAAGGTCGCTGACGGAAAGGATGAGCAGGTAAGGAAATATTAAAAGTCATTCCCCTTAGCAATTATTTAAATGACCCTAAACTTAGAGAAGATGAACCTCCCCCACCTATTGCTTCGCTCTTGAGGTAGGGGTTTCTTGTCGATCCCCAAGACATCAGAAGCTGG
>NZ_JADHDW010000019.1 GCF_016820555.1 Bacillus sp. REN10
GAATCAATATGTCAGCTGCTAAGCAAAATTTTCGGCTAAAGTTAATAGCTAATGCTCGTTCGAAAGTTCGTGAATGGGTAATTGGTATAAGACCCCCACTAATTCCTTTATATTTTTTAAATTGAAGATAAATTGTGGATTGGAAAAACGTCACGATGTTCAAGCGAAGAGGAACATTTGAAGTTGAAAAATGGATTAATGCAGGGGACTCCCATTGATATTAATGTATATAAATGATGTGACACCAATCTTACAAAGATGTCATATGAACCCGAAATAATGTTATTTGAATCGATGGTAGATCATCTAATTCTCTTGTACTATGTTCTAAAAAGAGATTGGGTGGTGTTGGGGTTGGATATTTCAGAAGTTAATATTTCATTGTTTAGGTTGATTAATGACCTAGGGAAAGAATATCCTTTTTTGAATCCTACATTTAGTTTTATTGCTGAATATATGGTTGTTTTACTTGCACTAAGTGTTCTTTTTATTTGGTTTACAAGAGAGACGGACAATAGAATAATGGTTCTTTGTGCATCGATCGCTTTTCTTTGTGCCTTTACGATAGGGAAGGTTTCAGGGTTATTTCACTCGAATTATCAACCTTTTGTTGAATTGACAGAGGTTAATAAACTGATAGATAAAGAAAAAGACAATTCTTTTCCAAGTGACCATACAATTTTATTTTTCTCATATGGTATTTCATTTTGGCTCTTTAAGAGAGGCTGGTCAATTTTATGGGTATTGTTAGCTGCTCTCGTGGGAGTCTCCCGTATATGGGTTGGGGTTCATTATCCTTTTGATGTTTTAACAGGAATGTTAATAAGTCTAGTATCTGCAACTTTTATCTATTTAACAGTCCCTAAACTAAGTGTTACTCAAAACATCATAAAGATTTATGAAAAATATGAAAACATGTTGCTTCCTCCGTTCAAAAGAACAAAGGCAAACCAGTCAAAAAACTTTTAGGGGAAATGGTGTCAGCCCCCTAGGAAATTATTTGAGAAAACAAGAAAACCACCCTACGCCGTCGCAAGCAAAAGGGTGGTTCTCATAAGGAAAAATAATTTTTTAGACAACCGCCACCCTGATGGTAGAGGTTGCATGGACGGAGTGTTAGCGCACTCAGTCTTTTTTATATAAAGAGCTGCACTCTTCTTAGCTGACGTAATAACTTGTTCGCGAAGTGGTTCAAGGTGTGGTCTGCTCGCTCTTTTTGTTTCGTAAAGGTATAAAGGGAACCTTCAATCGAGGTGAAGGTACCGTTACTGAATGCTACTCTCAATTGCCCATTTTCTTCTTGCTCCGCGTCAATGATATGTACAGGAAAGCACCAAGGACAGCCATAATTGCTTGGCGAAACCATCGGAAAGGTATAAATTTTTTCCACTGGGCAAATCACTAGAGGTGTTTTTCTTATACAACGAGTTTGTACTCGAGTGGCTTGAATTCTTCCGTCGTATGTACTTCCTCTTTCCATGCAAGCTTCATTCAACATAGACTTGACGGTTTGCTTTGTGTAATAAACACCAAGGACATCATGAATGATCGTGTTGTAATCCGGGTGATGCTGCTCTTTAAGTAACATCGTGGTTGTAGATACGTTATAATTTGGTACTACCTCCATTTTTCCTACCCCCTTTGATCAATTCATTTATATTGTATCAGTCATGGTTAAATATAATTATTATGGAAATGTTATATTTTTGTAAATGTTATGTGGAGAGTGGGGCAGTCTCTTCTACGTGGGTGTTGACTTGCGTCTGGTCAGTTTTTCTTTGCGATGATCGGTTCTTTCGAAGGAGCGGGGGTCTGACCCCAAGCTTTCTTTCATAGAAAGCGTTTATTATAAATTGAAAAGCCTTTTTCTTATTAAAATTTAACAAAAATGAAACTTATCTCCACTTACTACCGTATAAAATAGTAAGAATATAAAATGAATTTTTAATATTCTTATTCATTTAACCTATGAAAGGAGGTGCTCATTTGGAGCTATTCGGTTTCCCCATTCTGACTGTGTATTTCTTTCTTCTGATTGCCTCGGTGTTCATGACTGTGTTGTATGTTCTGTTTGGCGATGTGTTGAGTGGGATGGAGGATGGGATTCCATTTTTTAATCCTGCGGTGGTGTTAGCCTTTGTGACGATTGTCTCCGCTGTTGGGTACTGCTTAGAGCGGTTTTCTTCTTTTACGAGTCTTTATATTCTTTTTATTGCGATAGGTGTAGCGATTGTCGTTGATTTTTTGCTTTATTATTTTGTGTTGATTCCTTTGGCGTCGGCGGAAGAGTCGCTTGTGTATACGGAAGAGTCGTTAAGCGGACGAACGGGGAAGGTGATTATTCCGATTCCTGAGGATGGGTTTGGGGAAGTGGTGATCGAAAGCAATAGCGGGATGATTGCGAAACCGGCTTGTGCTTTTGATGATCAGCCGATTGCCGAGGGAACGACGGTATTAATTATTGAGGTGCAAAAGGGGGTATTGTATGTGCAAACATACGATCCGCTGTTTCAAAATTAATGACAGGAGGGTGTTTGGATGGCAGTTGTATGGACAATTGTTGGGGTAGTGGCATTTGTGTTGGTGGCTCTTATAGCGGTGTATGTATCGAAGTATAAAACGGCAGGGCCGGATGAGGCGTTGATTGTAACGGGCAGTTATTTAGGGAATAAGAATGTTCATGTCGATGATTCAGGGAATAAGATTAAGATTATTCGCGGCGGCGGGGCATTTATTTTTCCAGTGTTTCAGCAATCAGAGCCTTTAAGTTTGTTGTCAAGCAAGCTGGAAGTGACAACGCCGGAAGTGTACACAGAGCAAGGGGTTCCAGTCATGGCAGACGGAACAGCGATCATTAAAATTGGCGGGTCGATCGGGGAGATTGCGACAGCCGCTGAGCAGTTTCTCGGAAAAGCAAAAGAGGATCGGGAAAATGAAGCGAAAGAAGTATTGGAAGGGCATTTGCGTTCGATTTTAGGCTCGATGACGGTCGAAGAAATTTATAAAAATCGAGATAAATTTTCGCAAGAGGTGCAGCGTGTGGCTTCACAAGATTTAGCGAAAATGGGATTGGTGATTGTCTCCTTTACGATTAAAGATGTTCGTGACAAAAACGGTTATTTAGAGTCGCTCGGAAAGCCGCGGATCGCTCAAGTGAAGCGCGATGCTGATATTGCGACAGCGGAAGCCGAAAAGGAAACACGGATTAAAAAAGCGGAAGCGGCGAAAGAAGCTCAGAAAGCAGAGTTGAAGCGAGCGACAGAGATTGCCGAAGCGGAGAAGGAAAATCAGTTGAAAGTGGCTGAGTATCGCCGCGAACAAGACGTAGCGAAAGCGCGAGCCGATCAGGCGTATGATCTCGAAACAGCACGGTCGAAACAAGAAGTCACGGAACAGGAAATGCAAATCCGCATTATTGAGCGTCAAAAGCAGATTGAATTGGAAGAAAAAGAAATTCAGCGCCGCGAGCGTCAATATGATTCGGAAGTGAAGAAAAAGGCCGATGCGGATCGCTATGCAGTTGAACAAGCGGCATTAGCGGAGAAAACGAAGCAAATGGCAGAAGCGGAAGCAAATAAGTATCGAGTGGAAGCGATGGCTAAAGCCGAAGCAGAGAAGATCCGCTTAGATGGATTAGCGAAAGCGGATGCGGAACGGGCCAGCGGGGAAACGGAGGCGGATATTATCCGCATGAAAGGTCTCGCTGAAGCCGAAGCGAAACGCAAAATCGCCGAAGCCTTTGAGCATTTCGGTGAAGCCGCTATTTTAGATATGGTCATTAAAATGCTTCCGGAATATGCGAAACAGATCGCTAGTCCTCTCGGCAATATCGACAAGATCACCGTTGTCGATACAGGCAGCGACAGCCAAAACGGCGGAGCGAATAAAATTACGGGGTATACGACGAACCTCATGTCAACGATGCAAGAATCCTTGAAAGCATCGGCGGGCATTGATGTGAAAGAGCTGTTAGAGAATCTGTCAGGGAAAGGCAATGTGCGGAAGAGTATTGATGAGTTAACGAAGGAAGTAAAGAGCAATCGTACTTAATAAAGAAGGGACAGTTCGGATGTAGTGGAAAGAATAGAACAAAAGAACCATAGAGATTCACTAAGAGGCTAGGCCCTACTGAATAAGTGCTAAACAAAAGCAGCTAACCATATGCTATGCATTTGGTTGGCTGCTTTTTATTGTCTATTCTTCTCTCTATAGTATGAATAATAGAGACTATGTGATTTTATTGTAAAAAATGATTGAAAAATATATTAATACTTATATATCCAATTATTAATTAATGTGGAAACATATCCACTATTTTAATATAGAAAAATTGCCAATGTAGGTTTATATTGTAGTGGAGGACGAGGAATATAAATGCAGGGTTGGTAAGCCTATAATTTAACATTGGTAATAGTTCCTCATTCTTTAACTTCTAACACCTTATTCTTACGATGCAAAAATACATATAAATTATGTATTTATAAACTATTTTGGAGGGATTTATACATGGGTTTTCAAGCAAAATCTTATCGTAAATTTATTGCCGCATCTGCGACAGCCACTCTTGTAGCAACAGCAGTAACGCCGGCATTTGCTGCAAGCTTTGATGATGTCAATGATCGCGTGAAGGAAGCAGTAAGTTATTTAGTAGATAACAAGATTGCGAAAGGCACGTCTGAAACTACGTTCGGAACGTACAACCAAATCACTCGTGCAAATGCAGCAGTTATGATTGCAAACGCGTTAAAATTAACTGAAACATCAGCTCCGGATGCTGGATTCAAAGATGTTCCAGCTCGTGCGAAAGCGGCAGTGAATGCACTTAAAGCAGCTGGCATCTTAAACGGTAAAACAGAAACAACATTTGGTGCAAACGACCCACTAACTCGCGGTGAGATGGCTGTGATCCTTACTCGTGCTTACAAGTTAGATGGAGAAGGTACAAACCATTCTTTCAAAGATGTAAACAAAAACTACACAGCGGCAGTAAATGCACTTCTTAAAAACAAAATTACATCTGGTAAAACAGAAACAGCATTTGGAACAAACGATAACCTTACTCGCGGTGACTTCGCTGTCTTCTTATTCAGAGCGGATACGCTTGAAGTGAAAGAGGAAGTCAAGGCTGCGGTTGAATCAGTGAAGGCGTTAAACGCTACACAAGTTCAAATTACAGGTACAGGTTTAGATCAGTTTAAAGCAGATCAGTTTACATTAGCAGGAAATAAAGTGCTATCATTAGTCGCTAATAAAGACAATACAGAAGCGACTTTAACGCTTGAAAAGGCTGTTCCTTCTTCTGTAGAGCAAGTGCTTAAATTAACAGAAAAAGTAGAAGGTCAAGCGGATGTCGTGACTGAATTTAAATTCACTTTCACACTTGATGTGACGGCAGCGAAAGCTTTAACATCTAGAATTGATGAAGCGAAAGATGGCCAGTTCTTAAAGTTCAGCATCAATGATGAAGCGACAGCAGCGGATGTAGCTTACTTGAAAGAAGCTGGTTATACAGTGAAATTCCAATCGACGAAGCCAGCCGTATTCGCAGATGATTCCACTGGTGAAATCGATGAAGCTCAAGTGGCAGCTGGAGACAAATTCTCTTATAAAGTGGTTATCACTAAAGGAGATAAAACAGTTGAATCTGAATTAGTAGAAGTGACGGTTGTTGATGAAAAAGCGATCACAACAGCGATCACAGCATATGATTTATTCGCTAATACGGATGTAGCAGTGAAGAGCGGCAAAATCGCTTTAAATGATGCCAATGTAAGCCTTGCTAATGTTAAAGGAACTTTATTAGATGGCACAAAAGAAGCTGCCATTAATGACGCGACATTCAAAACGTCTAATCCGGCAGTAGCGGTTATTGACCATACTGGTAAGATCACTCCAGTTGCCCCTGGTACAGTGAAATTCACTATTGCAAGCGGAGATGCAAAAGTAGAGGTTCCTGTAACAATTGTTGCAGATGCTCGTGTAGCAACAACAGCGACGACGAATGTTTCTTCTTCAAAGCTTGTGAATGGTGCTACTCAATCTGTAAGTGTAGAAGTGAAGGACCAATATGGCGATGCGTTTAAAGGATTAGATTTAGCAGCATTTGATGTGAAAAACTCTAAAAACGAAACAATCGCTACATCTAATGATCCAGCAGCAACGGATGCAGCAGGTAAAACTTCATTTACAGTAACAGCTGATGCAGCGAACGTTGGTACTGGTGCACTTCAAATTAAAAATGCAGCTGACAAGACATTAGCTACTGTGAACTTAACTATTGCAGCAACTGGTGACGTGGCATCTAGAAAACTAGAGCTTGCTGACTCTGCGAAAGATTTACAGTTAGATATTGTGAAAGGTTCTACAGATAAAGAAGTGAGCATTCTTTGGAATCAATACAATGCTTCAGGCTTCTTAATTGGACCAGAAAAAGACTTCGATGAAGATGGCGCAGCTGCTGGTGATACAGGTAAATACACTGTCGCTTCATCTGATACAAATGTGGCAACTGTTGCAGTGGATGATTCTACAGGTGCGATCACAGTAACTGGCGGAACGAAATCGGGTACAGCTACTATTAAAGTATTAGAAGGAACAGTGGTACGTGCGACAATTAACGTAAATGTTGTGAACTCTACACCTTCTATTACAGCTGTTAGCTTTGAAGCGGCTGAAGTGAAAGCAGTTAAATTCTTAGATTTAGATGCTGAAGTATTGAAAGCTGAAAAGGTTACGTTAAGTGCTGATAAGAAAGTATCAATTTCTGATACTGGCGTCATCTATATTGAAGTGGCGAATGCTGGTTATGATGCAGCAGATGATATCACATTAGGAACAGTTACTGCCGTATCTAATGTTGTAGATTCTAACGGTGTGACAGTTCCTGTGGAAATCGCTGGCGGCAAATTAGGAAAAACTGCTGGAGCTGCTTTCTCTGCTGGAGATAACGGTTCTGTCGTAGTAAAAGTTACTCGTGATGGAGAAACAACTCCATTGGCAGTTTCTACAATCAATGTGAACATTCCTAAATAATTAGGCATATAAACCCATTGGACATATAGAAAGCAGCGAGCTATTTTGATAGCTTGCTGCTTTTATTTTTTATATAAAGAGACTTCTCGTCTTTAATCGACGAAACAATTTACTAGAGAATTGATGCATGCTGTCAACGGCCCGCTTCTTTTGGGTATGAAAGGTGCGAAGGGAGCAATTAACCGATATGGAGGTGCCGTCGATGAATTGGACGGTTAATCTCCCATTTCCTTCTTCTTCTACCCCAACGATATTCTCCGGAAAGAGCCAAACACAATCGTAGTTATTTGGTCCAACAATAGGAAAGGCATAAATCTTTTCAACTAGGCAAATTATCAAAGGTGTTTTCTTCATATAAGAAGTTACGGCTCGAATGGCTTCAATACGTCCTTCATATGTACAGGCTCTTTCAATGCAAGCTTCATTCAAAAGGGTCTTTACTGTTTTTCGTGTACAATACACACCGTTCGCATCATGAATAATTGTGTTGTACTCCGGATGATTCAGTCCTGCCATTGAAAAGGTATCTGTTGACAATTTGTAGTCTTCAAATGACTCCACTTTTCCTACCCCCTTTGATTAATTCACCCTTATTTTATCAGGAATTGTTATTTATCACCATAATACGAATGTTATAATTTTGTAAAAAATGTTTAAATTTTGAATTGTTGATTCAATAGAGAAGTGTAAATGATCAAGAGTCCGATTCTCCAAAAAGAAGAATCGGGTTTTTTATATTTATTGATGGAGTGAATGAGAAAAGACCTATTACTTTATTTTCATCCGTTTTTTGTTTTAATTGTAAACGAATTGTAAACGTCTTTTGGCCAACAGCTACGGTAATCAACAAAAACAAGCAGGAAAATCCGTATGTATTGGTATTTTTATCTTTATGCACCTATCGTTTACAATAATTTAACAATATTTACATAGTGTATATGCTATGTTTTTACATGGGTGGTTTTCTATATTACACCTTTTATTGAGGTATTTGTTTAATTTTGAAGTAAATGGTGAAAAGCTATCATTTTTCAATAGTGTAGTTTTTCTTGTTTTCTAGACTTAGTGTAACTAGATTATAAAACATGATGGTGGAGGAATTGAGTGTATGGGTTACTTATCAAAATCTCATCGTAAATTTGTGGCTGCTGCCGCAACGGCTACGCTTGTAGCTACAGCGGTCACACCTGCTTTCGCGGCTTCATTTTCAGACGTATCGAAGGATTATAAAGAGGCAGTCGATTATCTCGTTAGCAACAAAATCACGGATGGAATGACGGATACCAAGTTTGGTACATCCCTGTCTATTAAGCGTGTTGATGCCGCGGTGATGTTAGCAAAAGCGTTAAAACTGGATATTAAAAATGTGGAAGATGCAGGTTTTAAAGATGTACCAGTCCGTGCGAAAGCGTATGTTAACGCTTTAAAGAAAGCGGGAATTGTCGGTGGGAAAACGGAGACGATATTCGCTCCCGATCAAAACATTACACGCGGTGAAGTAGCACTTATGCTAGCGAAAGCGTATGATTTAAAGGGCGACAACACGAATATTTCTTTTAAAGACGTGACTTCCCGTTACAAGGATGCTGTAAGCGCGCTTGTGAAACATGACATTACATCAGGTAAAACCACAACAACTTATGGAACAAATGATGATATTAAACGCGGGGAATACGCGATTTTCTTATATAAGCTTTCGAAGCTGGATAAAGATTTCACATTGTCGTTAATGCATACGAACGATACGCATGCCAATCTCGACAATGCTCCTAAGAAAATGACGGCGATTAAGGAAGTGCGTGCTGAAAAGCCGAATGCACTTTTAGTTGATGCAGGAGATGTTTTCTCTGGAACGCTATATTTCAATGAATTTAAAGGTCAAGCAGACTTACAATTAATGAATCTCATGGGTTATGATGTGATGACGTTTGGTAACCATGAATTTGATTTAGGTTCTAGTCCTGAAGGCCATCAAGCATTAGCGGACTTTATTAAAGGGGCTAAGTTCCCATTTGTCAGCTCTAATGTCGATTTCTCTAAAGATGATAAATTGAAGGGATTGTTCAGTGATTTAAATTCTAGTAAACCCGAAGACGGAAAGATCTATAACGGAATCGTTAAAGAAGTGAATGGTCAAAAGGTTGGATTCTTCGGATTGACGACGCAAGACACGAAGGATATCTCAAGCCCTGACAAGGTGAAATTTGAGAACTACATTGAAGAAGCAGAAAAAGCAGTAAAAGCATTTGAGGGTATGGATGTAAATAAAATAGTCGCTGTTTCTCATATTGGCTATGATGACAACGAAGCCGTCGATAATGATTTGACATTGGCTGCTAAAGTAGACGGCATCGATGTCATCGTTGGTGGACATAGTCATACGAAATTAAGTGAACCGACTGTTGTGAGTAAAGACGAAGTAGGTAAAGTAAAAGATCCAACGGTCATTGTTCAGGCGGATCAACACAATAAATTTTTAGGCACATTAGATGTTAAATTTGACAAGAACGGAAAAGTAATCGGCCAAGCGGGTAAATTAATTGAGATTAAAGAACAAGCAGAAGATGCTAAGGCGAAAGAATTGCTAGCACCATATGCCTCCAAAATCAATGAAATTAAAAATACACCAACTGGTGGAACAGCTGAAAAGTTACTAGACAACCCGCGTACTTCCGGTGATGATACGAAGCCAAGTGTTCGTAAAAACGAAACAGAACTTGGAAACTTAATTACAGATGGCATGTTGAAAAAAGCAAGAGAGTACAATCCAAAAGTGGTAATGGCGCTTCAAAATGGTGGTGGTATTCGTGTGCCAATTGACAAAGGACCAATTACTGTTGGCGAAGTCATTAATGTTCTTCCATTCGGAAACACGTTAGCGACGATGGAAGTCACAGGTGCTGAGTTAAAAGAGGCATTTGAAACAAGCGTGAAAACTTTACCAAAGGAAAATGGTGGATTCTTACATGTGTCAGGAGCAAAAGTAAAATATGATTCTTCTAAACCAGCAGGAAAACGCGTACAATCTATTTCTTATAAAACGGCAGATGGTTTTTACACAGAAATTAAAGATACAGAGAAGTATACTGTGGCAACCAATGCCTTCACAGCAAAAGGCGGAGATGGCTATGATGTCTTCAAGAAAGCGTATGAAGAAGGTCGTGTAACGGATCTTGGTTTATCCGATTGGGAGAATCTCAGAGATCATATAAAGAGCTTAGGTAAAGTAAATCCGCAAATTGAAGGTCGCATTATGGATGTGGCGAACCAAATAGATTCAGGTACAGGAGGATCTACGGATGGTGGATCGACGCCTGATCCTACACTTCCTGGCGGTAATGTAGATGGGGCTTTCTTCTCTGGAACAAAAGGAAGTCCAAAAATCTATAGAGATTCAGTAACTGTTGATGTAACAAATACTACTGCTCTGGCACACGCTGTAGTAAAAGGTAATTTAAAGATTACAGGAACAATCAGTGAAACATTGAAGCTTAACGATATTAAAGTTGAAGGAGATTTAATCCTTCCTGAAGCTTCTAACTTAGACTTGTCTAATGTTCAAGTAATGGGAGAGACAATCCTTTGATTTTTAAGCAGTATGAGGACTAAATGGGAAAACTAATTGATTGGAGCGAAATAAATGAAGACCAAGCAGTTTATGAAAAGTTTGAACATTGGATTAGTCATTTTGTTATTCATTAGCCTTTTTACACCAATGAGTGTTCAGAAGGTAAGTGCCGAAAGTTTCATCACTGTTGCTGATGCAATTAGGAACAATACGGGAACACAAACAGTAAGAGGTTATATTGTTGGTTATGTTAACGGAAACACAAGTGTAACGAGAACACCAGCCGAATTTCAAGATACCAATATTGCTATTGCCGATACACCCGGTGAAACAGATACAAGTAAAATGATTTACGTACAGTTACCAACTGGGGAATTACGAAAAAATTGGAATTTGAAAATGAATCCTCAGTTACTTGATACACAAGTAGATGTTAATGGAAGTCTACAAGCTTATTTTTCCCATCCTGGCTTAAAATCTCCGACAGCCATTACAAAAGTGGAGAGTAATCCAGAAATTCCAACTGACGAAACAAAGGTTCAAACAGTGACAGCTTCTCCCGCGTCATCGAGTGTAGTTGCCGGTACAGAAGTGACACTTTCGACAAAAACCGAAGGAGCTACCACTTATTATACGACCGATGGCACGGAACCAACTGCTACAAGCACGACTTACAATAATCCAATTATAGTTGATAAAGAGATGACAATTAAGGCATTTGCTCAAAAAGAGGGGCTTGAAGATAGCGATGTAAGTACATTTACTTATAAGCTATTGCAAGAGCAATCCATTGCCGATGCACGCACAAAAGTGATTGGTGAGGAGGTAGTTGTAAAAGGAGTCGTAACGGCTAAGTTGAAAAATACGATTCAACTTCAAGATGAGACAGCTGCGATTGCTGTACGCCCAACGTCATTAAATGTGGAACCTGGAGATGAAGTCACATTAAAAGGTACGTTGAAAGAATTTAATCATCTGTTACAAATCGATCCTGCTACTATCGAGACAAAAGGCGAGAATGTAGGGGTTCCTGCTCCTTTAGAGATTAAAGGTAGTGAAGTTAATGAAGAGAATGAGTCAAAATTAGCCACAATTAAAAACGTTACGATTACAGCTGATCTTGGTTCAGGTAACTACTCAGGTACAGTCGATGGAGCAACTGTTACGGTTCGTGATGAAAACGGTGCTCTGGGTCTAACTGTAAATACAAAATATGATTCAATTACAGGAATTGTTTCGCAATTTAAAGATACGTACCAAATCATTCCACGCTCACAGCAAGATATCATCGCTGATAGCTCTGTGATCCAACCGGTGTTTGCGAATCCAGGCAGTGGAACATTTGTGGGTGGTACAACAGTTACTTTATCTACCAATGCGGCTAATGCTGAAATTTTTTACACGACAGATGGAACAGGTCCAATCGAAAAAGGTGTGAAATACGAAGCGCCAATCGAAATCAAAGAAGATACGGCACTTAAAGCCGTTGTCAAGACATCTGAGGACAAGTATAGCGAAGTCAAGACTTTCGATTACAAAATCACAGATAGCCTCCAAATCCATGACATTCAAGGAGCGAGCCATCAATCATCATTTGATGGACAAACGGTAGAAAATCTTCAAGGTGTTGTAACGTATTCTTTCAAATTAGGAACTTCTAATTATTATCACATTCAAACACCAGATGAAAAAGCAGACAATGATGCAAAAACATCAGAAGGAATTGTTCTTTACAGTGGCAAAAACACTTGGCCGATTCAAGTGGGCGATTTAGTATCCGTCACTGGTAAAGTCAGCGAATTTGCGATTGATGGGTTCAATGACCGTCAAACAACAGATATGAAAACGACACAAATCAATGTTCGTAACGATCAAGGTGGAAACGTTGAAGTCGTGCAATCAGGTGTAGAATTACCAAAACCAATTGTGATTGACGAAACTAACTTACCGAAAGAAAAGATTGATAGCGATTATTTAGCTGAATTTAACCCAAATGTCGATGCGATTGACTTCTGGGAAAGCTTAGAAGGCATGCGTGTAGAAGTGGGTAATGTGAAAGCTGTTGCCCCACAAGAACACGGAGATCTTGTCACGGTTCTTGAAAACAGACAAACAAACACTTTGCATGGTGGCGTTTTATTAGAAAAAGAGAATCAAAATGCCGATCGCATTCAATTCCGTTTAGAGCCGAACAGTCCAGCTCGCGACTTTGAAGTGGCAACAGGTGATCAATTTAAAGGGCCGATCACAGGAGTAGTGGGTTATTCATTCCAAAACTACAAAATTTACGTTTCTTTAAATGAGATGAAAGCGGCTCATTCAAAGGGCGAGGCAAAACCAGAACAAACAAAGATTGTGAAGGATGATAAGAAGTTAACGGTTGCTTCTTATAACTTAGAAAACTTCTCAAACAATAAACAATCTACAACAGATGATAAAGCGCAAAAATTAGCAAGAGCGATTGCGAAAGATATGCAAAGCCCTGATATTGTTGGCGTGACAGAAGTTCAAGATAATAACGGTCAAGATCCTGGTGATTCAAAGGCAGACCAAAGCTATCAACGATTGATCAATGAGATTGCAAAAGCAGGTGGGCCGACATATAAGTATGCCAATATCGATCCTGTGAATGACCAAGATGGTGGTGCACCAGGAGCAAATATTCGGGTCGGCTTCTTATACAATCCAGAGCGTGTATCATTAACAGATGGTATGCCTGAAGGAGATGCAACAACAGCGGTTGATTATAAAGATGGAAAATTGACGTTAAACCCTGGTCGTATTGATCCAACAAATGCGGCATTTAAGAGTAGTCGTAAGCCATTAGCTGCCCAGTTTGATTTCCAAGGTGAAAATGTTGTTGTTATTGCGAATCACTGGAACTCTAAAGGTGGAGATACGCCATTATTCGGTTCACAACAACCACCTGTCTACAAAAGTGAAGTGCAACGTAAGCAAATTGCCACGGTTGTAGCTAACTTTATCAAAGATGTAAAGACTGAGAATCCAAATGCGAACATCGTCTCTCTTGGCGACTTTAACGACTTCCAATTCTCTGAAGCGTTAAACATTCACGAAGGTAAGCATATGACGAATATGATCAATAAAGTGGAAGCGTCTGATCGTTATACGTATGTCTATCAAGGGAACTCTCAAGTGCTCGACCACATTTTAGTTTCGAAAAATCTTGAAAAAGCAACTGCAGTGGATATCCTTCATGTCAATGCTGATTTTACAGATATGGCAGGCCGTGCAAGTGATCATGACCCAGTATTAGTTCAAATTGGTTTGACGGATGATGGAGAAGTGACTCCAATCACTCCTGAAAAAATGTACAATTTAAAAAACTTTAAGACGAAAAAATTAAACATCCAATCACCAAGCGTTGCGATTGACCTTGACGAGTCATCTGTTATTACTGAAGGCATTTACTTAACGGGTGCTTATGCTGAACTTCAAGGTACTGGTCTGAAAACGACAAAAGTAACGATCAAGCCGAAAGAAGCAGGTGCTATCATTGATTTCAAAGGTGCCGAAGTAAGTGAAGTCATTATTGATGGAAAGCATGTCAAAGAAATTAGAGGCGCTGAAAACATTAAAAATATTAAATTTGAAAATGGCGCAGCATCTGATTCGATTCAATGGATTAATTCGAAGGGAGAGCCAATCGGCTCTCCTTCTTTGCCTGAAGGAAACAAAGCGCCTGTGCTAAAAAAGGAGTTTACGAATCAAACGGTAAAAGTGGGAGAAACGATTTCCCTGCCATTATCCGATTATTTTTCTGATCCTGACAATGATCCATTAACATTCACATCGACGAAAGGGAGTATTGATCCGAAAACGGCCACATTGACACTATCACTCGAAGAAGGAAGCCATCTAGTCGCTGTCACTGCCACAGATGGGAAGGCTAATGAAACAGTCAGATTTGCTGTCACGGTGAGAGCAGAAGAAGCACCGCTTGATGATTACTATAAAGCCGCTTACGGAAAAACAGGAAATGAATTGAAAGCCTCTTTGCATGAAATTATCGATGACCATACGCAGCTTTCTTATGATGAAGTATGGGAAGCGCTGAAAGAAACCGATGAAGATCCTGCTAATTCGAACAATGTCATTTTGCTTTACTCAGGGCAATCTCGTTCGAAAAGTTTAAATGGCGGAGATGTGGGGGATTGGAATCGCGAACATGTATGGGCAAAGTCACATGGCGATTTTGGAACAAGCCACGGACCTGGGACAGACATTCATCATTTGCGTCCAACAGATGTGAAAATCAACAGTACAAGAGGAAGCTTAGACTTTGATAATGGGGGAAGCCCTGTTAAGAATTGTGATGGCTGCTTCAAAACAGCTAACTCATGGGAGCCGCCTGACCGTGTCAAAGGAGATGTGGCTAGAATGATCTTTTACATGGCGGTTCGCTATGAAAAAGGAGACCGTGTCGACCTAGAGCTAAATGAGAAACTTAATAATGGAAATAATCCATATCACGGTAAACAATCTGTCCTATTAAAATGGCACAAACAAGACCCAGTCAATGAATTTGAACGAAAAAGAAATGACACGATCCAAAAATGGCAAGGCAACCGTAACCCATTCATCGACCATCCCGAATGGGCCGACATGATTTGGTAGGTGCCTGTCACCCCCCGGTTTTTGTCGAAATAGTAAGTTTGAGAAAGGTTCTGCGGAGAAGTTTCCGCAGGGCTTTTTTTGTTTTTGAATGTGTATAAATAGTGTATAAGATGGGGCTTTTGAAGGTGACTAGTTTATAAATAACTAGTAGGCTAGATGATTTATTCTTGTGGAATATTGTTTCATTTTTTCCACATTTATTTAAAATAAAGGTGGTATATTACAATTTTGGTAGATATAATTGAAATGTCAGGCTTTTTTACTAGTTTGATAAATAATATTTTGGAGGGGTAAGGTTGAAAAAGGCAATTATTTTTATGTTGTCAGTTTTGCTGATTTGCACAGCTGTGCCGATGAATCAAGTGCAAGCAGCAGCTGAACCGTTTAAAGACATCAAGTCAAACAATCGTTTTTATGAGCCAATTTGGAGCTTGATGGCAAAAGGAGTACTTGAATCAGAAGATGAGAATTCATATAAGGTGGCACCAAACAAATTGGTGACGCGTGCGGATGCAGCTGATATGATCGCAGCGATGCTTGGGTTGGAATTAGAAAGTGATCATGCTGGATTTCGTGATGTAACAAGAGATCATGTTCGCTATGATTCGATTGCTGCTTTAGCGGAGCGAGGCATTATCGACGGGTTCAAAGATGGGACGATTAAGCCAAATGAAGTGTTAACAAGAGCACAAATGGCGAAGATGATTTCATTAAGCTTCAAGTATCAAACAAATGCGAATGCCGTCATTCCTTTTAAGGATGTTCCTAAAGGAAACTGGGCAGTTCCTTACATTGACGCGTTAGTTCGCAGCGGTGTAACGACTGGAACAACAGCTACTACTTTCGCACCAAATGATAAATTAACACGTCAGCAAATGGCTTTATTCTTATACCGCGCTCATCAGAAAAAGCCGGTAAGCCAGTACAATGATGAGGAAGTCTTTAATTTAGTTCGAGAAGTACAGAACAAAGCAAGCATGGTGATGGAATATTACACAAATGCTTCTAAGAAACCAGCATTCTCTAAAGTACGAGTAGAATTGCTTCCTTATGCTGAAACCGCGCTTGTGGACAGCTTTATGAAAGAGTTTTATAAGGAAGCCTGCAAAAGTTGTGACATGATCATGTATGATGAAGTGTATGATACGGGACTTCCGTATGAGATTGCAGAACGCAGCAACAGCCGCATCAAAGTGAAAGTACGCTACCCACAAGATGAAATGAGTGAAGCTTATACTGCGGTTTGGACGTTAGTAAATGTTAATGGCAAGTGGAAAATGAAAGACTGGGAAGAGTATTCTATTAAAGAAGCTCCATTTAAATTAACCGTTCAACAAGCGGAACACTATTTAAAATCAGTGATTGAAGATCCATGGACTTGGGAGAACAAACGCGAGTACATCAAATCTATCAAACACGAAGGAACAAACAAAGGCTACTATAAGTTCTCTATTAAAACAAACCTAGACGAATACATCGTTGAAATCAACCCGGTTGACGCATCTATTAAAGAATAATCGGGCGGTGCCTGTCACCCCCCGGTTTTTGTCGAATGAAAATAGCGCCGAGCTGCCCTTTAGTTATTGAGGGAGCTTGGCGCTGTTTGTTTGTGCTGTTTATAGTGTAAATTGATTGACTAGTTTCTTTAAGTCGTTTGCCATGTTGCTAAGGCTTTCGACGGAAGCGGAGATATTTTTCATAGATGTATGTTGCTCTTCAGCAGCTGTAGCGACATTTTGGGCATTAGCCGCAGATTCTTCTGATGTATGGGTCATGCGCTGAATCATTTCGACAATGCCATCGGTGCTAGCATTGACTTGTTCCACAACAGCGGAGACTTCATGGTTTTGAACAGAAATATCCTCAATAAGTTTGGCAATCTCGTTGAAGGAATCATCTGTTTGCGAAGTTAAACTCATCCCGTCTTGAACGGCCGAGATGCCTTCTTTCATCGATTGAATCGCATTTTTAGACTCCAGTTGAATTTCCTCAATTAATTTGCGGATTTCATTGGCGGATTTCTCCGATTGTTCGGCCAGCTGTTTGACTTCTCCAGCCACAACGGCAAATCCTTTCCCATGTTCTCCCGCACGCGCTGATTCAATGGCCGCATTTAATGACAATAGGTTCGTCTGGCTAGCAATAGCGGTAATGATCGAGATAATTTGATCAATTTCTCTTGATTTCTGATCCAATCTTTGAATGACCTCAAAGGTGTGATCCACTTTTTGATGAATTTGCTTCATTTGTTGTAAAGTTTCTTGTACGACTTGATTTCCTTTGCTTGCATTTGATTTGGCATGCTGACCTAAATCTGTCACTGTTTGAATCGCTTGAGCGGCTTGCGTCATTCCTTGAGACACTTCTGTAATAAATCGTGAAGAATGAGAAGAGTCAGCCGCTTGCTGTTCAGTAACAAGAGCCACTTCCTGCATCGCAGCGGTAATTTCTTCGGTCGCTGTTTCATTTTTTTCTGCACTCGTTGTTAACTGTTCCGATGAAGAGACAATTTCTTTTGAGGTGGCATCAATTTTTTTGATCAGCTCACTTAGCTGGATCCTCATTTGCTCGAAGGATTGTGATAGCTTTCCAACTTCATCTTTGGATGACAACGAAACCGATTGGTGCAAGTTCCCTTTCGCAATATCCTCAGTAGAGAGAATCAATCGATCGAGCGGAACAATGATGGAGCGACTTAAGAAAATGGCAATGATGACGCCAATAACAAAAATGATGGCGATCATCCAGTTGAAGAATTCCGTGTTCTTTTGAACTAGCTGCTCAATATCTTGAATCGACTGCTTGATTTTTTCAGCGTTTTCTTGTTGAAAGGCATCCACCTTATCGTTAATATCTATGGCCGTTTTATCAAATTCAAGCATGATTTGATTTCCTTTTTTCGGGCCGCTTTTGATGTACTCATTGGACATTTTCTCCCCTAAAGCATAGTAGGCTTCAAAAGACTGTTCAATGGAGTTCAATCTTTCAACATCATTTGGATTCAGCTCTTTCAGCGTTTGAATATCACGATAAAAAACGTCGCTGTACTTTTTTGCTTGTTCAAAGCCATCATCTAATCCATTTTGTGCCCGAGTTGCACTAATATCTGATAAATACTGCTGTACCTGTACAACCGATAATTTCAGTTCATCGGATAGCAGAGCCGTTTGCAATGTTCGATCTTTAATCGTTTGTATTTGCTTTACTTGAGCATTCGAATTTTGCTGTTGATAGATCCACAGAAATATTAACAATAGAAAAATGAGACCAAAAGAGAGAAAGCTTCTTAATTTAATAGACAAAACAAGCACTCCTTGTGATTAATATATAATTTAGTTCTAAAAACCTAGTAATATAGATGGATCTTTACTTTAATTGTAAAGCACTTGTAAAGGCTTTTCAATCCATTATGGAGCATGAGAAGGGGACAAATGAATAAAGTTCACGAATTCTATATAAAGTGAAACTTCAATCAGTGGGGGTTTTCTTCATCCCCCACTGATTGTTAGTTGAACGGATCGGGCGTTTACGGGCTGTTGATCCCCCGCCTACACGTCTGCGATTCTTCCGCCATGTTGAGGTGGGGGTCTTACAGCTCGTTAATGCGGGATAAATTTTTTACAATAGCGATTTCTATATAACTATCAATATTGTAGATAAGAGAAATTATTGGTAAAGTTGGATTAAGAGTGTACACACTCAAACTTACTTTATCGAAATTGGGGGAATCGAGTGTATGGGTTATCTATCAAAATCTCATCGTAAATTTGTGGCATCTGCCGCTACGGCCACGCTTGTTGCTACAGCGGTTACACCTGCTTTCGCGGCTTCATTTTCAGACGTATCCAAAAATTATAAAGAGGCTGTGGATTACCTAGTTAGCAACAAAATCACTGATGGTATGATGGATGCGAAATTTGGCACCTCTCTTTCTATCACACGTGTCGATGCTGCTGTTATGCTGGCCAAGGCATTAAAGCTTGATATTAAAAATGTGGAGGATGCCGGATTTAAAGATGTGCCTGCTCGTGCGAAAGTTTATGTCAATGCTCTAAAAAAAGCAGGCATTGTCGATGGAAAAACAGCGACAACCTTTGCTTCTAATGACCGCATTACCCGCGGTGAGGCAGCGCTGATGCTGGCAAAAGCGTATGGTTTAAAAGGGGATGCGGCGAAACTTCCTTTTAAAGATGTGTCTCCTCTTTATAAGGATGCAGTAAGCGCGCTTGTGACACATGGTATTACGTCTGGAAAAACAGCGACTGCTTTTGGCACAGCTAACGAGATTACTCGCGGTGAATACGCGGTGTTCTTATACAAGCTATCGAAGGTAAAGAACAGCTTTACTTTATCTTTAATGCATACGAATGATACGCATGCCAATTTAGATCATGCCGCGAAGAAAATGACGGCGATTAAAGAAGTGCGTACAGAAAAGCCAAATGCCTTGTTAGTGGATGCGGGGGATGTGTTCTCTGGTACGCTATATTTCAATGAATTTAAAGGGCAAGCGGATTTGCAGTTAATGAACTTGATGGGCTATGATGTGATGACGTTCGGCAATCATGAATTTGATCTTGGTTCTAGTCCAGAAGGTCATCAAGCTCTAGCAGACTTTATTAAAGGGGCTAAGTTCCCATTTGTTAGCGCCAACGTAGATTTCTCTAAAGACAGCAAATTTCAAGGGCTATTTAGCGATCTTGTCTCCAGCAAACCGGCAGAAGGGAAAATCTACAGTGGAATCGTCAAGGAAGTGGACGGTCAAAAGGTGGGCTTTTTCGGGCTGACGACACAGGAAACGAAGGATATCTCCAGTGCGAATCAAGTGGAGTTTGAGGATTATTTGGTGGAAGCGGAAAAAGCTGTGAAAGCATTTGAAGGCATGGGCGTCAACAAAATCGTCGCCGTTTCCCATATCGGTTATGATGACAATGCCGCTATTGACAATGATTTAACGTTGGCGGCGAAAGTAGACGGCATCGATGTCATCGTCGGCGGACACAGCCATACAAAATTAAGTGAGCCGACGGTTGTAAGCAAGGACGAAGCAGGGAAACCGAAAGATCCAACGGTCATTGTTCAAGCAGAGCAGTACAATAAATTTTTAGGCACAGTGGATGTTGAGTTTGATCAAAACGGAAAAGTGATTGGACAAGCAGGCAAGTTAATTGAGATTAAAGAACAAGCAGAAGATGCCGAAACGAAAGCGCTGTTAGCCCCATACACAGCTAAAATCAATGAAATTAAAAATAAAGAAACGGGAGCCACTGCAGAAAAGCTGCTAGATAACCCACGTACATCAGGCGATGATACGAAACCGAGTGTGCGCAAAAATGAAACGGAACTGGGCAACTTGATCACGGATGGTATGCTGGCGAAAGCAAAACAGTATAATTCAAAGGTGATTATGGCGCTTCAAAACGGTGGCGGTATTCGCACATCGATTGATCAAGGACCAATTACGGTGGGGGAAGTGATTAATGTTCTTCCATTCGGTAATACATTGGCAACGATGGAAGTCACAGGAGCGGAGCTGAAGGCCGCGTTTGAAGCGAGTGTGAAAGCTGTTCCGGCTGAAAATGGCGGCTTCTTGCACGTATCAGGAGCAAAAGTAGAATTTGATTCTTCCAAACCAGCTGGAGAGCGGATCGTGTCGATTTCTTATAAAGAAGCAGATGGTTCGTATGTCGCTATTCAAGAGAACGAGAAGTACGTAATAGCAACCAATGCCTTCACAGCAAAAGGTGGAGA
This sequence comes from Bacillus sp. REN10, assembly GCF_016820555.1. Lineage (GTDB taxonomy): Bacteria > Bacillota > Bacilli > Bacillales > Domibacillaceae > Bacillus_CE. Next base: position 20,990 of record NZ_JADHDW010000019.1, read on the forward strand.
CGGCTATGATATGTTCAAGAAGGCCTACGAAGAAGGTCGCGTGACGGATCTTGGTTTATCAGATTGGGAGAATTTAAGAGAGCATATACAGAATGTAGGAAAGGTCAATCCGCAAGTGGAAGGCCGTATTGTGGATGTAGCGAAGTAAAGTGGGTTTGTTCATAAGGGATAAATAATGATTTGAAAAACGGGCCCTCTAGAAGGAGGGCGTCCAATAAATTCTTAAAATAAAAGAGCTGGCGAAGAACAAGAACGACTCGTTTTTCTCCAGCTCTTTTTGTTTGTTTCCGATATTTCTTTGGGGTGTTCAGAAATTCAGTGAAAACTGACTGTCTGGACAGCTCCTTCTTACCTATAGTCAAGTAGTTTTTTTCATTGGAAAAGCCTGTCTAGTTTTTGATAAGCCTCTTGGTAAGCGGGTTGGCGATAATTAGCCATTCGATGGACCATGTCTAGTCCTTGATAGAATAGTAGACTTTGACCCACTAATTGATAGTTGTGAGCGAAGTCGATATATCGTTCAAAGTTTGGCAGGGCAGCCTCCATTTGATGAGGGGAGTATGTGTCGATTTCCAGTGTAATCCCACTGCCATTAATTTGTGCGGATAGAAAAGCTTTATGCAGTCTGGCTTCTGAATCAGTCAAACTAAGTCTAAAGGCATTTGGCTGCAAATACGCACCGTCAAATCCGTAATATTTCCAATTTTCAAAGTTGGTCGAACGGGAATGAGGAGCATAAATAAATTTTTTGCTTGTTGCATGCACGTGTTTGGCTGTTTTTGTGACAAGGAGCTCATCATTCGCCTGAATAACCGTCTCATTGAGCCAATAATAGCCTGTTAGTTTTATATTTTTGTAGCCGGATTGGTTCCAGCGGTTTTGTACGGCTTGGATATACCATTTGACCATGTTTTCTCTAGCTTGAAGTGTTGCTGCTTCTTTTGCTCCATTTAGCTTGACAATGGTGCCTTTGCTTTTTGGGTAAGGAATAGAGAGATAAACTTGAACGGTTCTGCCCGCTTCAGCTGCCGCTTTGTTTAATGAAGAAAGGGAGCCTGATGGAGCAAATGTCCGATCGATATACCAATTCCATTCTTTATAATTAGCGTTGTTTCCCGGTGCTTCGGCAAACTCGCCGCCTGTGTAAGTGCGGCCGAGAAACACAAAGGTATCGAACAAGTTTTTCTCGTTATTTTTCAAATAAGGAGCGAAAAAATCAGGCGACTGTTGCACGGCCTCTGCTCCATTGTAAATCAACACGCCATTTTGAATACCTGTTCCGCTCATTTTAGCGGGTTTGTTCTCATAGGTCATGAGCGAGTTGCTGACAGGGTGTACAGTGGCATCATCATATTTCACAGCTAAGGCGATTGCCTCATCAGCCGATCTTCCTTTGTGAATGATTTGTCCCTTTTGTTTCACAATGTAGTGATGCGGTTGTTCATACACTCGTGATAAAAAGCTAGAGAATTGTGCCCGATTGACGGAGACATCCGGTTTAAACGTCCCGTCTGGATATCCAGATGTGATTTTATTGTCGGAAAGAGCATCAACATATGGGTAATATGGATGAGATTTAGATAAATCCTTGAAAGTCGATGTTCGCTTTCCTTTGTAATCATAAGCAACGGCGAGCATGCGGGCCATTTCTTTTCTCGTTAATGCACTATTCGGTTGAAACTTGTTTTTTGCAAGTGTCAGCATCCCTTTGTTTGCCACAATCATCATTTCTTTATATCCAGCCATCGAGGGGGTTAAGTCACTAGGTTTCACCTTTGGATTAGCCACCGCTGGTAACTTCATCGCGCGTGTAATCATCACAGCTGCATCCTTGCGGGTTAATATGACAAGCGGTTTAAACTGATTGCCATCATACCCGCGAATCACCTGCTTATCTGTTAAAAAACGAATCTCATCATGCGCCCAATGATCAAACGGCACATCCCTAAAAGCCGCGGCACTTACCGACGAACTAAACAACCCAAAACTCAAACACACCAACAACAAAACCCTTAACATAAACAAAATCCTCCATTTTCCGGGCGGTGCCTGTCACCCCCCGTTTTCTGTCGACTTGTTGTCGAATATAAGTCTATTGTACCATTCTACCATATTGTGGGGGAGGAAATTTTAGTATTTTTTGATCATGTATGGGTATTTTTGCCGAATGGATAAGAGATTTTGCAACCAAGCGGTGGTTTATTATGTGGTTTTGAGATTTTTTTCCTTCGTAGCGTAATCACCAGCGGATGAAAAGTAAAAAAAAGAGAAGTCAAAAGACCCCTCTGTTTAACGGTGTTAGAAGCAGCGGAAAGAGCTGATTCTGTTTAGATCTGTACCATAATATGTCCAGCGAAAATTTCGCCAGCGCCAGCCAGCTACCGATGTTCTGCCAACATATGTTGGGTAGAACCAGAAGCTGCGCCCGCTTCGGAGCCAGATGTACGTATTGCGGAATAAGCAGCCGCGAATCGCTCCTGGGTCAACAGCAAACGTAGAGACTTGCTGTTGCTGTGGAGTAAATGAAGGAGGGGGAGATGTCGGAGGTCCTCCTCCTTGCTGCTGCCCACCTGACGGAAATCCTGGTTGTTGTCCTGGAGGAGGAAAACCGCCTGGAAACCCTGGCTGCTGTCCAGGTGGCATCGCCCCTCCTGGAAACCCCGGCGGCCCTTGATAAGGATTTTGCCTGTACTCATCGTCTTCTAATGGGAAGGGGGAATACTGAGAGTAATCGTTATAGTCCATATTCATGAAGCTCCTTTCATCGTGTCTAATTGCAATGTATGCGATGATTCCCCGTTTGTGCCTAGTTAAATTTTGTCATATAAAAAAAAGCTCCGCATACTCATCTCTGCGGAGCTTTTTCTCTCAGCTAAAAAGCGACAAAAACCGGGGGGTGACAGGCACCTCCTAGAAGAAAGTACTAGTTAGCTGTTTGTACCAGTCTTGGAAGATTGGGTGGTCGTATGTAGCCATTCGTTCGACCATGTTGATGCCTTGGTAGAACATCATGCCGTACTCGTTTAGGCCGTAGCGTTTAGAGTAGTCGATGTATAGGTTAAATGCCTCTACTCCGTCTTTCGCTTGGCTTTGGGAGTAGGAGTTGATTTCAATATTGATGCCTGCTCCATACATTTGCGCTTTTAAAAAGGCTTGATGCAGTCGCTTTTCTTTGTCAGGAACATTGGAGCGAAAGGCATTTGGCTGCAGAAACGCTGCGTCAAAGCCGTATGACTTCCATTTGTGAAAATTCGTTGATGTGGCATGCGGTGAATAAATGAAATACTTACTGTCTTGATGGATACGTTCAGCGACAGCAGGCAATAGTTGCTCGTCTTCTTTCGCTCTTACGGTTTCGCTTGTCCAGTAGTAGCCTTTGAAGTTAAGGTTTTCAAAATGGCTTTGGTTCAACATTTCAGATACTTCTGAAATGTACCAATTGACCATGTCCATTCGAGCATCTAAACTATTTTCCACTTCTTCCCCATCAAGCTTGATAATAGGCTCTGAGCGCTTAGGATAAGGAATGCCTATATAGACGTCCACCTTTTTACTTTGATCGCCGGCGGAGGCATTTAATTGCTGTAAAGCACCGTCTTCGGCAAATGTGCGATCGATATGGGTTTGCCACTCGGCATAGTTTGCCTTATTAGCTTTTTCATCCGTGAACCATCCACCATCATAGCGCAGTGCTAAAATGACAAACGTATTGAAAAAGTCGCCTGTTTTTCCATCGGGTGTGCTGTATTTCGTGTATTTATCAAAATATTCTTTTGTAAAGGTGTCTTTCTCGCCTTTTCCATTGTAAATCAGCACGCTAGACTTAATGCCTGTTCGATCTTCCATGGCAATTTTATCATCGAATTTTCGATATCTCGTACTTGCAGGATGAATCGTTCCTTGTGGGTAATTTGCTACTTCATCTAAGGCTGCTTCTAAGGAAGTGTGGGTAGCGACAACTTGTCCCGCGTTTCTTACTTCATAAGAGGAAGGCTGCTGGAATACACGAGAGAGAAAGATGGCGAACTGAACACGCGTCACGACTTCAGAAGGTCGGTATTCGTGTCCCTCTGCGACCTTATATCCTTTTGATACATTGTAGTAATTAATCGCATCGATGTAAGGGTAGTAAGGGTCGTCTTTTGACACATCAATGAAGGTGGAGGTTTCTTTTCCTTCATATGAAAAAGCAACGGCAAGAGCTTTTGCCATTTCGTCCCTTGTTAACGGCTTGTCTGGTTCAAAGGCACCATCTTCGGTCAATGTGAACCAGCCGTTCGCCATGGCAATCGAAATTTCTTTATATCCTGGGGAAGTCGGTGTCACATCAGTGAAGGTCATTGGTTCTTCAGGTGCTTCAAGAATTTCAAGTGCTCGCACCATCATCACCGCCGCGTCCTTGCGTTTAATCTGCTCATCCGGCTTAAATTGACCGTCTGTAAATCCGCTAATGATGTTATAAGATGAAATAAATTGAATATGATCATATGCCGGATGGCTAGGCTTTATATCCGTAAAGCCAGGTGTTTGAGCCATCGACTGTGAGGCCAAACCAAAAACCGAAAAAAGTGCAATCATCGTCACTAATAATCTTCTAAAAAACAACAAACAATCCCTCCATTTATTAAATTTTATCCGCGAATGAAAAAAAATCCATACACTATACTAGTCTACCATATTTCGGGCGGTGCCTGTCACCCCCCGGGTTTTGTCGAATTTCAATAAAAACTCCTCTCCGTTTTATCAAAGAAGGGAGAGGAGTTTTAAATGGATTGTTTACATTTTAAAGCGATTAACGGATGCCTGTAGTTCGTCTGCTAGCTGGCTCAATGCATGGGCGCTAGCGGAGATATCATCCATCGCCGCGTTTTGTTCTTCGGCCGCTGCTGCCACGTTTTGAGTATTCGCGGCGGATTGGATGCCCAGTTGATGAATCTCGTCCATTCCTTGCGTTAATTTCTGTGTACTGTTGGTGACTTGCTTGATCATCGTCGATACCGCTGTAGATTGTTCTTTCACTTCTTTGATCATTTCTACGATATCGTTAAAATATACACCCGTTTCATTGGATAAACTTAGTCCTTGTTTGACCGCATCTGTACTTGTATTCATTGCTTCCGTGACATTCATTGAAACGGTTTGAATGTCTGTTATTAAGCTTTTAATACTGTCTGCTGCTTGAGCGGATTGCTCAGCTAATTTTTTCACTTCATCGGCGACAATGGCAAACCCTTTTCCGTGCTCTCCGGCTCTAGCTGCTTCAATGGCCGCGTTTAATGCAAGTAAGTTGGTTTCTGTAGAAATATCTGTAATAAAGTCGATGATTTTCCCGATCTCTGTCGATTTTTGCCCGAGCTCTTTCATTTTATTTGCTGTGGCTGATTGAGTTTCATCTATATGTTGAATTTGTTTCAAGGATTCAGTAATTTTGCTGTAGCCTAATTCGGCTTTTGAATTTGTCTGTTCAATCGCCTCAGTGATGGAGGAGACGGATGTTCTTGCTTGTTCCATTTGATCAACCATATCGATCATCACTTCATGAGATGAGCTGACGTTTGAGGCTTGAACTTCTGCTCCGTGAGCCATCTCCTGAATGGAGCTGGAAATTTGCTCGGTGGCTTTACTTGTTTGCATCGCACTCGCAGATAACTCTTCACTCGTGGCGGCCACTTGGCTTGCTTGATCATTTAACTGATAAACGATATTCGTTAAATTATCCTTCATCTTATTTAAATAACCGATCATTTGGCCAAACTCATCCTGGCTTTTGGAGTCAATGGACTGCGTTAAATCACATTCTGCAACCGCTTCAGCTAAACGATTTACTTCTTTAATGTTTCGCACAATCCCGTTTGTATAGAAGAGAATCAGTCCAACAATGAGAGCAAGTCCGATGATTGAAACGACAATTAGCAATTTGATTAAACTTGTTAAGCTGCCATACAGTTCTTTTTCAGGAGCAACAAGTGCAATGGTCCAGCCCGTTTCAGGAATTTTTTTAAAAAAGATTTGGTTTTTTCCATTTTTATCTTCATATTGTAGCTGGCCTGATTCTTTAGCTGTTAGATCTTTTCCAATAGCAGCAAGCGACTGGTTGGGATGATTTTCTATTTGTAGGTCGATCGTTTCTTCTTGATGAGGACTCGCTAAAAAATTTCCTTTTTGATCGAGCAAGAAAGCATGGCCCGTTTTTCCGACTTTTAAATGAGACACTAGCGATTTCAAATTACTTAAGTCGATATCACCCGTTACGACACCAGAAAATTGGTTGTCTTTGTTATAGAAAGGAGCCGTGACGGTGATCATGGATACATTAAGCGCTTGATCATAATATGCAGGAGAAAAGACTGTGCTTTTTTGCGTGTTTTCACCAATTGTATACCACTCTTGGCTCGGATAATTATAACTCGGATCATTATAAACATCGGTCGTTTTCATACCGCCATCTTCTTTATACGCATAAGTAGAAAAGAATTTTTGATCTTTTTTATAGGTGTAAGGGGCAAAAAATACACCGCCACCGTACGAGCTATCATGGGTCGCAAATGACTTCTTTACAATTTCTTCATATTGCTTCACCGTTAACGTGTTTGTGACAATATCTAGCTCTCTAGCAATTAATTCGGGAATTTTCGCATGGGTCGTTAAATCGTTTTCAATCGCTTCAATTGAATGGTCCAATTTATTTTCCATGCTCGTTTGAATTTCTTTTTCTAGAGCGTCTTTTGTTTTCCAATACGTTAACAACATAATGGATACCACAATAAAAATTAACAGAGGCAACATGAATACTAACGTTCTCATCTTTACACTTTTAAACTGCATGAAACAAGCCCCCTTTTTTGCTGTTATTAAGACTATTTTACCATGAATTAAGTAACTTTTACATGTAATTTCTCGAGCTTTGTCGACAGGTGCCTGTCACGCCCCGGATTTTGTCGAGAGCTCGTCCATGATGTGCACGGGCTATTTCTTTGTTTTTGTTGCAGTTTTGCAAGTGGACTTGTAGTTTTGCAGTGTTTTAGGTGAGGAAAAGCAAGCGGAAGTGTAGAAAGAAGGCGGTGGTGTTTAATTTTTTAGAAAATTCACTATTTTGGCACAACATTTGCTTATATATATTCGTCAACGATCGTAAGCTTTTGACAATCGGTTAGCTGAACAAGGGAGAAGTTGACATTTTAGGGGGATCAGTCACAAGTCAAAAAACAAAGGGGGAGTCTCAGATGGTTGAAATTTTAAAGCCTCATGAGGAGAAGAAGGATGATTTTGCTCTAGAGAAAGTGCCTGTTGAGGGGCGGTCTATGAGCTGGTTGAGCATTACTAATGTTACTTTAGGGGTGGCTACGGCAATGCTGTTCATTCAAATGGGCAGTTTAATGGCGATACAATTTGGTGCAGTTAATGCATTGATTGCCGAAGTGTACGCCACGATTGTAGCTGGAGTATTAGGAATAGGTATTTGCTACTATGCGGCGAAGTCTGGGTTGAATGTGAATTTAATGGCCCGGGGTGGAGGATTTGGTTACTTTGGTGCTTCGATTACTTCATTAATATATGCCACGAATTTCATTATGTATTGTGCGATTGAAGGGTCCATTATGGCAGCGGCGGTTCATGAATATGTGCCTTTTATCCCTGTTTGGGGGTTGATGGTGTTCTTCGGTTTGATCGTGATTCCACTGAATTGGTTTGGAATTAAGCAGTTAGACAAGCTGCAGAAATGGTCGTTGCCGCTGTTTGTTTTACTGCTCGGGGCAGGATTTTTCCTTGTTTCAAAAAATTCAACGTTTGAAGGTAGTATATGGACATTTCTTCCAGAAGGGGGAGAAGTGGGTGGGGCTTCGCTGCTTGCTTGTATCGGAATTATGAATGGGCTCGTTGGGATTATGGCCTTACTCGTGTCGGATTACGCAAGATTTATTAAAAAAGAGGAGTTTAAAGTTGGGGTATTTGCGGTTGGCTTTTTGCCGCAGTTAGTTTGTTTCTTAGTGATGGGAAGCATTGGTGTTTGGTTCGGTGTACAAATGGGAGAAGAGAATCCGGGGATTTATTTCGTACAAATTCTTGGAATTGGTGGTGCGCTATTTACCATTTTGACACAATTGCGAATTAATATTACCAACTTATACAGCAGTTCGTTATCATTAGCTAACTTTTTTGAAAACGTATTCAATTTCAAGCCGAGCCGCAATTTTTGGGTGGTGTTTACATCCGTTGTGGCGATTGTTTTAATGCTAGGCGGTGTGATCAATCATATTGGAAGCTTGCTCACGTTCCAAGGTGTGTTTCTTTTATCATGGGCAGCCGTGCTGTTATCAGATGCGGTCGTCGTGAAGAGAATGCTAAAAATTGGGCCAAGATACTTTGAACATCGGCAAGAATATTTATACGCTTGGAATCCGGTCGGTGTCGGCTCCCTGATTATCGCCAGTGTGGTCGGATCGATTGCGGCCTTCGGATACATGGGAGTCTTTCTGCAAAACGTCGCCGCTTTCTTCGCCGCCATCCTCGCCTTCATCCTAACAATAGCACTCGCCATTGCTACAAAAGGCAAATACTACAGCAAAAAAGCAGCCGAAGACATCGGTACAGACGAATATATTGCCTAGGTGCCTGGCACGCCCCGGGTTTCGTCGAAAGCTCTGCGGATGAAATATGTCGCAGAGTTTTTGGGTTGGTTACTTCTTTTTGTTCATATATTGAAAGCAGGGAGGGAGTTTTATTATTTTTTAGAAAGAAGGGATCAACATGGCTGTGAAATTCATCAAGATTGCTGTGGTGTATTTTGCTTTAGGCGTTTTGCTTGGTTACTATATGTCCATTCAGCACACGTATACGTTAACGGGAGTTCATGTTCACTTGCTTTTACTTGGCTGGGTAGCGTTCATGTTTGCGGGTATTATTTATTATCTATTTCCGTCACTTACATTTGGAAAGATCGCCAAAGCTCACTATTGGCTGCACAACATCGGCCTTCCTATTATGATGATTGCCTTAACCTTCCTTCTTGCAACAAAAGACGACAGCTTCACACTTTGGGTAGCGCTAGGATCCACACTGACGACACTCGGCATCCTCCTCTTCGTATACAACATACTCGCTAACCTCAAAACCGTACCAAAATAGAAAAACCGGGGGGTGCCAGGCACCCCCCGGTTTTTGTCGATTTTATTTCTTTTTCGTTGGCTGCGGGTCGATTTTTTCTCCGTTGTTGCCTAGTAAAAAGAAGGAGATGACACCTGATAAGATGACAGCGCCAGCCGTGATTAGTAGGCGCGTCTGCCAGTCAATCATCGAGAAATCCTTCTCCAGTCTCCATGTGGCTAAAATCGCGACCACGACCATAATCGGCACCGTAAACGTCATTCGCTTCTTCATTCACCTTACCCCCTTTACAAAACAAGTGTAGCATACGGGGCGTGCCTGTCACGCCCCGGTTTTTGTCGAAATAATTTCTTCTTGGTGGGAAGGGTTTGGAGAGGGGGTTGTCTAATAGGTTGAGGGACGGGTCGTTTTGGCTTGTATGTTGTCTAATGATTAAGGAGGTTATTGATCGTGATGTTGTTGTCTCATTTTCTTTCGCTGTCTTATTGTCCGCCCACTGCTACTGGTTTTTCCTCTGGCTCTGACGGTTCCTGTTCACAAAATTTCTCTCTAAAGGAACGAACATAACATGCCGCGAAAGAGAAGAACGTGGATTCCGGAAAAGTTTTATCACATTGTCTCCCGCGGAAATCGCCGCGATCCGCTGTTTTATTGCTCCGAGGACTTCGAAGCCTTCTTCCATATTCTCCATCAGCTCCACGAAACCCACTCGTTCGAACTCGCTTCCTATTGCTTAATGACGAATCATTTTCACTTGCAACTACGCTCAACAAAACAACCGATTTCAAAAGTCATGTCTCTGCTCAACAAACGGTTTGCGAATTATTTCAATACCCGCTATAACGTGAGCGGCCATGTATTTGAAAAACGCTTTTTCGCCGAAGTGATTTATGACTATGAGGAAATGCTTCGCGTCAGTCGCTACATTCATTTGAATCCTGTCGCCGCTCACATGGTCGACCGCCCCGAACTTTATCCGTGGAGCAGCTATTCATTTTACCATGCTGCCGCTAGTGATGAACAAATGCCCCCTTACATGAACCTTGACCCCATCCTCGTCGGCTACTCTGGCACTCAAAAAGAACAGGAGCAGCAATATTGCGAGATGATCAACGATTGGCTGCTTGAAAAAGAGCTTTCGCTTTCCAAATAAAAAAGAAGCCTCCCGCTGAAACAGGAGACGCCTCTTTTAAAAAATTATTCGTTTTCCCCGATAATTTTTACTTCACGTTCTAAGTCGACGTTGAATTTTTCCTTCACCGTTTTTTGCACATGCTTAATCAGCGCAATATAGTCGCTCGCCGTCGCATTGTCGATGTTGACGATAAAGCCCGCGTGCTTAGTGGAAACTTCCGCCCCACCAATTCGCGTTCCTTGCAAGCCGCTGTCTTGAATGAGCTTGCCGGCGTAATATCCAGGTGGGCGTTTAAAGACGCTTCCGCAAGATGGATACTCAAGCGGCTGCATCGTTTCTCTTCGGTTCGTTAAGTCATCCATCACTGCTTTAATATCATCGTAGTTTCCCGGTTTTAATTGGAATCCTGCTTCGAGCACGATGTATCCGTTCGCTGGGATGTTGCTTGTGCGGTAAGATAAATCGAGCTCTGTCGCTGCAAGCTTTAACAGTTCGCCTTCTCGAGTCACGACGATCGCATAATCAAGGACATCCTTAATCTCTCCGCCGTATGCTCCGGCATTCATAAATAACGCGCCTCCGACTGAGCCAGGAATGCCGCACGCAAATTCGAGTCCAGTTAATTTCGCTTGTAGCGCTTCTCGAGAGGCTTGGATAATTGCTGCCCCGCTTTGAGCAACGAGCATATCATTCTCTGAAACATAAATTTTATTTAAAAATTCCAAGTTCATCACGATGCCGCGAATGCCGCCATCTCTGACAATTAAGTTTGACCCATTGCCCAAAAGCGTTAGAGGGATTTTGCTCTCATTAGCGAACTTTACCACACTTTGCACTTCTTCATACGTCGATGGCGTGACGAATAAATCCGCTTTTCCCCCTAGTTTGGTGTACGTATGATCTTTTAAATATTCATCAAGGTGAACATGCTCTTTATTCACCACAGTTTGTAGCTGATCGTAAAATTGACGATAATCAGTCACTTCTATCATTCCTTTTCACATTTTCACTATAATGAATTATAGCAGTTTTTTTATTAAAGTATGATGATTTTGCTGAAGCATTTCAACTTTCATGTGAAAAAATCTTGTCAGAAATGAAAAAAAGAAGGTGTTATGGATGAAAATATTAATTGATGCGGATGGTTGCCCGGTGGTGGATGAGGCATGCAAGGTGGCCAAGCAGTTTGGTCTTTCGGTACTGCTTTTTTGTGATACGGCGCATCATATGGCGCGTGAAGGGGCCGAGACGATCATCGTATCAAAGGGAGCGGATGCAGTTGACTTCGTTCTTGTGAATCGGGTGGAAAAAGGAGATCTCGTCGTCACACAAGATTACGGCTTGGCAGCGATGGTGCTGGCGAAGAAGGGAGCAGCGATCGATCAAAATGGACGAAGCTACACAGCGGACAATATTGATCAGCTACTGGATAGCCGGCATACAGCGAAGAAAATTCGCCAAGCCGGCGGGCGGTTGAAAGGGCCGAAAAAGCGGCGAAAAGAAGATAATATCGTATTCGAGCGGCAGCTAACCGCCTGGTGTGAACAGCAGCTTGGCTAACATAGCTACTAGGATGAATGCGGGCAAGCAAACGAACACAATTAAATAGAAACCAAAAAAGCCACGGCATCGCCTCGACGATCCCGTGGCTTTTTCGACAAAACTCGGGTGGTGCCTGTCACCCCCCGAAAAAAGAATGTGTTTACAAATAAAAGGGGGGTCTTTATAATATTCTCTATAGAGAACAAATCGTTTTCTATATTGAACGGAAGCGAAGATTTGTTGTTAAAATAAATACTAATGATTTCCTATGCCATTAGAGAATGATCGTATGCTACGAAAGTACCTCTTGTTTGTGTGTTCGACAAAATTAAGGGGGCTGGTACTTGTCAAATAAAAGGAGGGAGCAAGGGTGACTTATCGAAGACGGGTAGCTGTGCTGGTGGGAATGGATGTGGTATTGGCTCTTGCAGCAGTAGTGGTTGGGCAGCTGGTGGTTGGCGGATCGTTTGAGTTTACTAGTTTACCATTTGTAACGACGGTGGCTGCATTAGTGGTCAGCTATCAGTTGTTTGCTGCAAGAAGTCATTTATATAAGAAGTCATGGTCATTTGCGAGTATTGGAGAGTTAATCGTGCTCTTCCAGACGATCACATTATCCATTGTCAGCACGATCGCCATTCATTTTATCCTTACTCAACAAGTGAATGCTCCTTTATATGTTGTCATCTGGATGGCTCTTATGCTGCTTATTGGAGGCTCTCGCTTTTCGATTCGCGTGCTGCGCGATATGGTTCTCTTACCGGAAAAAAATAAAAAACGAACATTAATTGTCGGAGCCGGCGCAGCAGGAGCGATGGTCGTTCGTCAGCTACAAAGAGAGCATCAGACGGAATTATTGCCTGTCGCTTTTGTGGATGATGATCAAAGAAAGCAACGGCTCGAAATATTAGCTGTTCCTGTAGTAGGAACCATCGCCGATATTCAGGAAGTCGTTCAAGCTTACTGTATCGAACATATTATTATCGCCATTCCTTCGCTCACGAAACAAGAGATTCAGCCTATTTACCAAGCTTGCTTGCAAACCAATCGAAAAACGCAAATCATTCCCAAAATAGAAGATCTGATTCTTGGGAAACTGTCTGTCCATCAGCGGCAAGATGTTTGTCCAGAGGATTTGCTTGCAAGGGAACCAGTAGAACTGGCTACGGATGAGATTGCACAAAGTATTGAGAACAAGGTGGTGCTTGTGACGGGAGCGGGGGGCTCGATCGGCTCAGAAATTTGCCGGCAAATCGCTCAGTTCCATCCCGCCCAACTGATCCTTCTAGGACACGGAGAAAACAGCATTTACATGATCGAGATGGAGCTAAAGGAAAAATATAAAGGTGAAATACATATTCTTCCTGTCATAGCAGATATTCAAGATCGGGAGCGAATGAAGCAAGTGATGGCACAATACAAACCGAATATTGTCTATCATGCCGCAGCTCATAAGCACGTTCCTTTAATGGAAAACAACCCCCATGAAGCGGTCAAAAATAACATCATCGGCACGAAAAATGTGGCGGAGGCCGCTGCCGAGCATGAAGTGGCGAGCTTTGTCATGGTATCCACCGATAAGGCGGTGAACCCAACAAGCGTCATGGGAGCGACGAAACGAGTCGCTGAAATGATTGTACAAAATATGAACGGTCAGGCAAAGACGAAGTTTGTTGCAGTCCGATTTGGCAACGTACTCGGCAGTCGAGGCAGTGTCATTCCCTTGTTTAAAAAGCAAATTGAAAAAGGCGGACCTGTCACGGTGACTCATCCGGAAATGGAACGTTATTTTATGACAATTCCGGAAGCGTCCCGGCTCGTGATTCAGGCCGGGACATTGGCGAACGGCGGCGAGATTTTTGTGCTAGATATGGGAGAGCCGGTGAAGATTGTGGATTTAGCGAAAAATTTAATTCAATTGTCCGGTTTTACAACGGAAGAAATCGACATCCATTTTACCGGAATGAGGCCAGGAGAGAAGTTGTATGAAGAACTATTAGACGCCAATGAAATTCACGAACAGCAAATTCACCCGAAAATTCACATCGGTAAATCTGTGATACAAGACATGGAAAGTATTCATTACTTACTAGCTACATTTATGATGATGGACAGTCAGATACTCGCTCAGCTATTGCTAGATATTGCTCATCATCGCGAGATCATCCCTCAGAAGCCAGTGGCTATTAATACGTAAAAAAGAGGTGCATACACAGTGAACGAAAAGAGAATTTTTCTCTCTCCTCCCCATTTGAGTGGAAAGGAACAAACATATGTGAATGAGGCATTTGCGACGAATTGGATTGCTCCAGCAGGGCCAAATATTCAAAAATTCGAAGAAAACATGGCTAAGTATATACAAACGAATGCCAGCGCTGCTGTGAGTTCTGGAACAGCCGCTATTCATTTAGCCTTATTACTGTTGAACGTTCAAAAAGGGGATACCGTATTTTGCTCGACATTGACGTTCGTTGCTAGCGCGAATCCGATTGTTTATATCGGAGCCGAGCCAGTCTTTATTGATTCAGAGGAAGACAGCTGGAATATGTCTCCTTTGGCTTTAGAGCGGGCTTTACATGAGGCAAAGAAGAACGGGCAGCTCCCAAAAGCAGTAATTGTTGTCCATCTATTTGGGCAAAGCGCCAAAATGAATGATATTTTAGCGATTTGCCAGCAATACAATGTGCCGGTGATTGAAGATGCAGCTGAATCGTTAGGATCTGAATATCAAGGAAGAAAAAGCGGTAGCTTGGGCACTTTTGGCATTTATTCATTTAACGGCAACAAAATTATTACGACTTCCGGCGGCGGCATGCTCGTATCTGATGATGCCGAACGGATCCATCGTGCAAAATATTTAGCCACTCAAGCGCGTGATCCGCTTCCCTTTTATCAACATCAAGCCATTGGCTACAATTATCGCATGAGCAATGTACTAGCGGGGATCGGCATTGCTCAATTACAGGTGCTAGACGAGCGAGTCGAGGCAAAGCGTGCTCTGTTTGTTCGTTATAAAGAATATCTTCGTCATATTGAGCGTATTCAATTTATGCCGGAACTCGCAGGCACGAAATCAAATCGCTGGTTAACGGCTCTGACGGTTGAGGGAGAAGGGCAAGTTGAAGAGATCCTTCAAGCATTAGAAAAGGAAAATATTGAAGCGCGGCAAGTATGGAAGCCGCTTCATACACAGCCTGTCTTTTCACATTGCCGGTATTATCCTCATCTAGAGTATAAAAGCGTGTCTGATCAGCTATTTGCGAAAGGGATTTGTTTGCCGTCTGGAACGAGCATGTCCGAGCGAGATCAAGACCGCGTGATTGATATTGTTGATTCTGTTTGTCATTTATTCCAAAAAAGAGGGATCGTCTAATGGCTGCTCAATTATTGATCAAACGAATACTCGATGTTCTATTTGCTTTCATCGGCATCATTGTCTTATCGCTGCTGTTTGTCGTCATTGGATGTTGTATTAAAGCTACTTCTAAGGGACCGATTTTATTCAAACAAGCTAGGCTTGGGAAAAACGGGAACGTGTTTCACATTTATAAATTCCGGACAATGGTCGTGGGGGCAGAACATAAAGGCAATGGGTTGTTTCAAGATGCGGATGATGAGCGCATTACAAAGGTCGGCCGCTTTTTGCGAATGACGAGTCTTGATGAGTTGCCGCAGCTTTTTAACATTTTAAAAGGAGAGATGAGTTTTGTCGGACCGCGTCCTCCAGTGACGTATTATCCATGCAAGTTTGAGGAGTATTCCCCAGAGAAAAAAAGGCGCTTTCACATGTTGCCGGGGATTACCGGATATGCGCAAGTGATGGGCAGAAACGCGTTGAGCTGGGATGAAAGGATTGAATATGATCTGAATTATATTCAGCATTTTAGCTTATGGCTGGATATGAAAATTATTTTTTTAACGATTGAGAAAATTCTCCGGCGTGAAAATGTATACGGGAATGACCCAAGAAGGAGCGGAAAAATTTCATGATTAAAGTAAACGTCAATTACAAAATCTTTGACTTGCAGCACAAGGACGCATGGCTTGATTTTGTCACGGCATGTGAAACATATGATCCGTTCTATCTTCCGCAATATGTGCAAATGTATGAGGAGAGGGGAGAGGGGAAGGCGCAGTTATTTGTGTATGAGCGGTCTAGTGAGGAGTTTGTGATTTATCCTTTTTTAAAACGGGACATAGAAGACAGCGGATACTATGATATCGTCACTCCTTATGGTTATGGTGGCCCATTATATTCGCTCAGCCGACTGAAAGAAGACGATGGTTTTATTCGCGAATTTCGAGCTGAGTTTGAGCGCTATTGTCAAGCGGAGCGTATTGTCAGTGAGTTTATTCGTTTTCATCCGTATTTAGAAACAGACGCCGGATTAGCGCGTTATATCCATGTCACGTCCATCGGAGAGGTCATTTACAATGATGTGGCGAAAACGGAGGAAGCTATTTGGAGTGAGGTAGGGGCGAGCAAAAAGCGGCGGATTAAAAAGAGCAAGCGAAATGAAGTGGAGATACAGTTCGTTGACGGCAAGGACATCGGTCCGAGGGAGATCTTGATTTTTTATGATATTTACACAGAAACGATGGATAAGAAGCAAGCGTCTTCTTTTTATTATTTTTCGTTGCCGTTTTTTCAAGCGTATTTTGTTGCGCTTCAAGATCATATCATGTTAGCTTTTGCCCTGTATGAAGGGCGAGTGATTTCTGCCAATCTATTATTAAAAAGCGAAGGGTTCGTCACAATTCATTTAAGTGCTTCTTTCAAACAGTACTTACACTTA
Source organism: Bacillus sp. REN10 (assembly GCF_016820555.1). Taxonomy (GTDB): domain Bacteria; phylum Bacillota; class Bacilli; order Bacillales; family Domibacillaceae; genus Bacillus_CE. The sequence continues at coordinate 37,568 of NZ_JADHDW010000019.1, forward strand.
TGCCCAAACTGCCATTTGCGCTATGAGTGCATCCTATGGGCGAAAAGAAACGGCTATCGTATCATCGACCACGGGGGAGGCAAAGAAAAAGGCGACTCCCTCTACAAATACAAACAACAATTCTCAACTACAGAAAAGCACTTCTGCATCGGCAAAAAAATTCACAACCACGCCATTTACAACCAACTAGCCGATGCCAAAACAAACACCATACAAGGCGAACAAGCCAGCTTTTTCCCCGAATATCGACAGGTGCCTGTCACGCCCCGGAATTTGTCGAATCAGTAAAAAAGAGGAGCTGAGGTGGATGAAGAATTTTTTAGTAGTCGGTGGGAGCATCATGCAGTTGCCAGCGATTGAGCGAGCACAAGCGCTTGGAATGAAAGTGGTGGTCATTGATCGTGACCCAACGTGCATCGGAGCAAGCAAAGCCGACTATTTTGAGTGCGTCGATACAACAGATTTCATCGGAGCGGAACGAGTCGCCCGTCATTACAATGTAGTCGGTTCGATGACGATGTCCAATGATCTAGGTGTACCGACGAGCTGTTATGTAAATGAAACACTGAACCTGCCTTCCCAAGGGCAGGGCCTGATCGATTTACTAACGGATAAATACAAAATGAGAGAACGATATGCCGCTCATC
>NZ_JADHDW010000002.1:0-71645 GCF_016820555.1 Bacillus sp. REN10
CGTCTACTGTATATTTAGACATAAAAACACCCCATAAATGTTAGTTTGGTGTCTAACATTTATGGGGCAGTTCAATTGAGGCGGTTTTTTTTGTTGATACTTACCTCGCTAGTTTTTATTCTTATCTAACAGTCACGGACATATATTTAAGAAGAGCTTTGCAGGAGGTGTTGATATGAAAAAGAAAAAGAATGAACCTCTTATGTATATTCAACAGCCATCTTTACAATATCCAGAAGTCAGCATGCAGGAATCTTTTCATATGAAAAATATGGAAAACAAAGAGGGGGTACAAAAAAAGAAAAGGGTAAAAGAGGAGCGCTTCATCGAAAAGTGGGATATTGATGAAGAGATTGATACGAAAGTGAAAGAGGAGGCGCAGTTCAAACAGCCGACAGAAGAGGCACATGAAGTGAATACAAAACCTTCTTGGCTAGGAATTAAGCCAGTAAAACCGTTTCAAGAAATGACCATGGATGAAAAGTTAAATCATTTATCTAGACAATTCATTCCTTTTCCATGTGAGTTTATTTGTAAAGAACAATCGCACCGAGGAATTTTAAAGGAATGGAATGATAGAGAAATTAAGGTGAAAAGCTTTAAAGAAGAGATCATGATCATTGACCGAGAAGACCTGCAACGTATTAGAATTATTGGTCCAAGATAAAAGCAGGCAGCGGTCATTGCCCGCTGCCTATTCGCATCAATCGCAAATATTTAAGTCAACGTCTTTAATGCATTGCACTGCACAGAAGCAATTTAAGTCAACTGTTACACAGCTACGTGTCGCACGGAAGTTTTCTACTTTACATACTTTTCTCAAGTCAATGCAGCAGTCATCTGTAATATCCACTGGATCTCTTTCATCATCCAGAGGTACCAATACACGGAGACGAGCGCAACAATTATCGAACACTTCTTCTACGCGGAAGAAGATGGATACACAAACATCGTGGCATGGATGCTGTGAGTCGTGAATTGGCCCAAAGAAAGCGAAGAATGGATTTCCCTCTCTTGTTGTTAATGTAAAGACACGAGTGTCAGCATTACGGCGAACAGGACCAGCTAAGTTGCCAAGTGGCTCCACGAAGCAATCTTTACAATCTAAACAATCTTCATTAACGCTTTCGTTTTGAAGATCATTAATAGCACGCACCACTTCGCAAACACAGCCTGTGTTAGCAGAGCCAACATTGTTATTATTGTTGTTATTATGACAACCCATATAAAAACTCCTTTCCTGGTTTTTCTTACATTATTAACATATGGGTAAAGCAGAAAAGAGGTACGGACAAATAACCTAGAAAATAATATTTTTTAAAGGTGAATGATGGAGATGACGACAATTGAATTATTTATTCTTATTTTTGCTTCCTTTCGTCTGACCCGATTGCTTGTATTCGATGAAATTACAGAAAAATTTCGGCAGCCATTTTTTTCAGAAGTGATTGAGTGGTCGGAGAATGGGGAAAAGGAAACATTTGTTATGCCGAAAGAAAGCGGAATTCTTGGGTTTTTTGGGCGGATGCTCAACTGTTACTGGTGTACAGGATTTTGGGTATCGTTATTTTGCGTGTTCCTTTACGTTTACTTCCCGATGATTGCTCAACCGTTTCTGTTAATTTTTGCGGTTTCTGGAGGCGCGGCATTGATCGAAACGGTGGTGCAATATTTAATCAATGATGAGGAATAATAAAAGACGCAAATGATCAACTCAATGGTCATTTGCGTCTTTTATTAAACTTTAAATTTTGAAATCATAGTATGTAATTCGTCTGATAAATGTGAAAGGGAAAAAGCGGCTTGAGTAATCTCTTGTACAGAGGCAAATTGTTCCTCCGTGGCGGCAACAATATCTTCTGTATTGTTAGCTGTCTCTTTTGAACGTTCCCCGATTTGTTCCATCGATTGCTGGACAAGTTCAAAACTAGAAGAAATTTGTTGGGTTGCTGCAGCTGCTTCTTGAATCTTCGCAGTTACTTCATCTATAGAGTGAAGGATAGTGTTAATCCCAGTTACTGTTTGTGTAGAAAGTTCGATACCAGATGAGACATTTTCTTTTACAAATCGAAGACTGTTGACGGTATCAGCTGATTCATTTTGAATTGTCGTCACCAGCTGATGAATGTGACTGGCAGATTGATTTGTTTCATCTGCTAATTTCCTTACTTCTTCTGCTACAACAGCAAATCCTTTCCCTTGTTCTCCAGCTCTTGCTGCCTCGATAGCAGCGTTAAGTGCTAGCAAGTTTGTTTGCGCCGAAATATCCGTAATTAATGAGGATATTTCACTGATTTCTTTCGCGCTTGTTACTAAAGAGTGAAGTCCTTGATCCGCTAACGTAACGGATTGATCAATCGATTGCATTTGTGCCAGTACTTCGTTTACTGAATTGGCTTCTGCATTTGCTTGTTCCTTCATAGTTGTAGAGAGTGTAGCCACATGATGAGTATTAGAAGCAACATAAGTCATACTTTGAAACGAATCTCTCAATGTAGCTAAGCTATTTTCCATTACGGCATGTTGTTCATTATTGCTACTAGAAATTAATTGCATCGAATGACTGACTTGTTCAGCGGTATCTTTCGAGTGTTCAGCACTGGCTGTTAACTGTTGGGAAGAAGCGGCTACTTGATCAGATGAATGCCCAATTTGTATAACAAAGTTCCTTAAAGAGTCGATAAATGAATTAAAAGAAAGGGCCAGCTGTCCAAATTCGTCCGCTCGATTGATTTCCATTTTTCTTGTTAAATCGGCTTCACCGCGAGCGATTTCATCCAGCTGATGATTCACCCGTTTTAAGGGTGTAAGAATCGATTGAATCAGTAAGCCGCCAATGATCGCACCAGCAATAGTTGCAAGGAGTGTGACTGCTAACAACATTTTTTTGCTCCAACTTGCTTTCTTTTCAATTGTTTCCTTTAGGTGATTCACATCTTGCTCTAACTGATTGACAATATCGTCTACAGCAGGGTCTAATACTTTTTTTCTTAGTTGGCGCTCTTCACCAAAGTGTAAAGCTTTAGCTGTCTCTGGCTTTGAAACATAGCTTTTTATTACTTGCTGATTCAGAGTCCAAAATTGCTGAAAGCTTGTTTTTAACAACTGTCTTTCTTGTGAATAATAATTTTGATTCAATTGGTTGATTGTTTGTTGAATATTTTCAGCTTTCTCTGTTGCTCCATCGGCAAACTCTTGCTCTCCCGTAATGATGTAGGCACGTTCATCATTCGATAAACCAGCTAACCGAAATTGAATATGCTTGACATTTTTTTGCATTTCCATTTTGTCTTTTAACACGCTGTTGTCATGGATGGTAGAGCTGATGATATAGATAGAAAAGGATCCGAGACAGACAAGGGTGATGATAAAAATGGAAATAATAGATATTAACTTTGTTTTAATCGTCATATTATTTTCCCTCTTTATATAGTGATAATGTTAAAAAATCCCCAATCGTTAGTATCGGAGTATTCAACAATTTTTTTATAGAAGGAGGAGAATTTTATAAATAAAAATGAAAGAATAGGCAAAATATAAAAGATAAACGGCGGGTGGAATGGAGGAATCAGCATGAAATGGGTCGTTTTTTTCGTGAGTGCGGTCATATTAATGGGCTGCAATACAAAAGAAGAGCAACAAGATAGCAAATTGGCTCTTATTAAAACAACAAATCCGACGCCTATTCAGTTAGAGAAAAAAGGACCTAAGGTAGAGGAGATAAAAAAAGAAGTCGAACGGATCGATGAGATATATGATGTAGCTGTCATTAAAGATGATCATCATATTTTGATCGCTTATAAAGTGAAACATTTACAGCGGTTTCGGATGAAGAAAATTGAAAAGAAGTTAAATGAGCGGCTAGAAAAAGAATATAAAGATGAAGAGTTTATCGTTTCGAGTGATTATAAAATTTTCCTTGAGGCCGTTAGACTGAGGGAAAAAATTGATGCAGGCACAATCAGTAAAAAAGAAGCGCAGAAACGATTTAATGAAATTATTGAGTTAAAGAAAGAGATGGCCTAGAGGGAGGACGCTATGGCAAACAATAATGAGAAAAAGACTCCTACTCAACAAAGGTATGAAAAACTAAGTCAAAAGCATGAACTGAAAAGACCGCTTCTTAAAAATTGTTTAAGGGCTTTCTTTGTGGGGGGAGTCATTTGTACGCTTGGTCAAGCCATTACTTATTTTTACATTTACTTTTTTAATTTTACTGAGCAGACCGCTGGCAATCCAACCGTTGCTACAGTTGTTTTCTTATCTATGTTACTTACAGGTTTTGGGGTTTACGACCACCTTGGACAATATGCGGGAGCAGGAAGTGCGGTACCGGTTTCTGGGTTTGGAAACGCAGTCATTTCAGCAGCGATTGAACATCGAACGGAAGGGTTTGTGCTTGGTGTCGGAGGGAATATTTTTAAGTTAGCAGGTTCAGTGATTGTGTTTGGGGTATTTGCGGCATTTGTAGTTGCTTCCATTAAAACAATTCTTATTCAATGGGGCGGACTTTAAGGAGAGGAGTATCTGTCAATGTTTGGAATGTTTTTTTGGGCATTTGTGATTGGGGGGCTCATTTGTGTCGTTGGTCAGTTATTAATGGATGTAGGAAAACTGACGCCAGCCCATACACTTAGCCTATTAGTTGTCATTGGAGCAATCCTTGCCGGTTTTGATCTATATGAACCGCTAGTTGATTTTGCTGGAGCAGGAGCTACAATTCCGATTACGAGCTTCGGAAATTCACTTGTAGCTGGAGCAATGCAAGAAGCTGAAAAACACGGGCTTGTTGGAGTATTGACTGGTATGTTTGAAGTCACCAGTTCAGGGATCTCTGCAGCCATTGTCTTTGGCTTTATGGGCGCTTTACTATTCAAGCCGAAGGGATAAGCAGGATTAAAATTAGCCCAAACAAAACGGAGCTTTTTTCATATAGTAACAGTGAGTTAAGAAAAAGTGAGGTGAACAGGATGGGTTACGGCTTCGGTTACGGCTGCGGCGGTTACGGTTACGGATATCGCGGAACATCTACATTTGTGTTAATCGTTGTGCTTTTCATTTTATTAATCATTGTTGGAGCGAGCTTCTATTAATAAAAAAAGAAAAAACAGACTTAATCGGCTTGTCGTTTAAGTCTGTTTTTTGTTTTCAACATTTTTCTTTTCATGCATAAGATGAAAAGGAGAAAAAGGAGGCGGAAAAATGGATAATGGATTATTTAAGAACATTGAGAAAAAGACGGGCGTGAATATGAGAGATGTCATTGAACTGGCTAATTCCCTGCAACATGCTAATTTTAAGGATGAAAAGACAGTAAGAGGTGTCATACAAAAAGTATCAAGATTAGCTAATAAGTCCGTTCCGAAAGAGTTAGAAAACCAGATTGTACAGACGATTATCAAAGACGGAAGCAAGCTAGACATCCAAACGATTACTGATATGATTAACAAAAAAAGAGGATAATCTCATTGTTCAAGCCCGATTCCTGTTTGCGAAATTTCGGGCTTGAATTTGTTTCATTTCGCAAGGAAACGGGTAAAGGTAAGTAAGAGATACAAATGATTAAAGGAGGCGAGAACCATGAGCTATATCTTACCAATTCCCAATTATCAATATCAACAATATCGTGAGCGAGTAGTCAAGGCGCATGAAGCGGGATATGCTGTTATCGATCCTGTTCAAAAAGTGGCCTTTCAAAAAGCATTAGATAGCGGTGTTCATTGGCCGGATGCTAAAGCTAGTCCAAATGCAGCCAAGAGAGAGTCATACGATCGGTTTGAAGCCCAATTAGCGAAAATTAGTGGCAAAGGCATGAAGCTAAACAAACTTGCTTAAACCAGAAAGGAGCTTTACTTTGATTATAGAAGAACATTTGTGAAAAGGCTTATTCTCATGGATTAGAGAATAAGCCTTTTTCATTTAAAACATTTTTTTCATCGTTTTGTGTGGAATGCCCGCATCCATGTATTCTTCGGATATCACTTCATATCCTAATTTTTCATAAAAAGGAATAGCGTGCATTTGGGCGCTTAAAATGACTCCTGGCAGACCTTGTTCTTTTGCAAAATCTTCAAGCGCATTCATAATGAGCTGTCCGACTCCTTTGCCTCGAACATTAGCTAAGACACAAATTCTTTCTGCCTTGCCCATTCCATCTTTCGTGCGAAAACGTCCAGCTCCGCATGGCTGCTCTTTACTATATAACACAAAATGGGTGGAGGAGTCTTCGAATTCATCAATTTCTAATTCGAGAGGAACATTTTGTTCTTCTACGAATACTAGTTTGCGAATCTCAAGAGCATCATTCCGCTCTTTTGGAGTGTTAGCTATGATTACTTTCACGAGTTGTCTTATTCCTTCCCTAATAAAAATGTTTCATGGACTGTCCAAGTACCATTTTCTAATTGATAAAGCAAGTGGAAGCGATCTACTTTTTCTTCTAGATCAAATGAAAGCATATTTAATGAATTGTAAACATCCGCATGTTCAGCATTTGAAAGCTTTTGAGCAACCGTGATATGAGGAACGTAAGCATATTCCGCTGGCCCGCCTACTACATCTTCGCCGTGGAGCTCTTCATTCATCATTGTTAATGTTTCATTAGGTTCGACTTTAATATAAATGACGTTATTTAGTGGTTGAAAGGATTTTACTTTACTAAGATGATACGTGAATGGCTGATATTTTTTTGCTATACCTTTTAACTGGTCGACTAGCTTTGGTAGGTCGCTTTCTTCCGCATCGAATGGACCTTTTAAAGTCAGATGTGGTGGAATCAGGGAGTAATGAGGATCATACCGTTTACGATAAGAATTAACTAAATCTTGTGTCTTTTTTGATGGGAAAACAACTACGCCAAATTTCATATAATTTCACTCTCCTCAAAAGTAAAAAAATTGAATTGCATTATTTGAATATTATATCAAATTTTTCAGGTTTGCGATAGAAAAGTGAATTTTCTATCGCAAATAGTTATGATTACTCAAACATTTTTAAGAGCGCTCTCTTTAAATCAGGCTGCCAATATTTCCACGTATGTTCGCCATCAAACTCGTCATAAAATGAGTCAAATCCTTTTTCATCTAGCAGGGCATGAAGCTTGCGGTTGGGTGTAAGGAAATCAGCAATTTCACCATTCGTTGTTTTCACTTCTGTTTCTCCAGTACCGATGACATGATAAAGACTTAAATGTTTATAATCTTCTGCTGCTTCAACGGCATGAAGCACTTTGTCATCAACATAAGGGGAATGCATGATCACTTTACCAAATGTATGGGGGTAACGTAATGCAGTCATTAAGGAAACGGTTGCTGCTAGTGAATCACCAGCCAATGCTCGTCCATACCCCACATGGTAAACTGGATATTTCTCATCTAAAAACGGAACGAGTTCATGAGCTAAAAAGCGGATGTAGGCTTCTTGCTGTTCGCCATCGGGATGATATTTTCTCCGGCGGTCATGTACATCGGCATAAGGCACGCCGACGATAATCAAATTTTCAATCTCTTCTTCTGCCAGCAATTCATCAGCTATGCGTGGAATGCGACCCATTTGGAAATAATCTTTTCCATCTTGAGCAATTAATAAGGCATACTTATATAACGGTGAGAAATTTGCCGGAAGATAGACGAGCAGTTCTATCTCTTCTCCCAGCTCTTTGGAATAAATTTTTTCATCTTGAATTGTGCCGCGTTTGATCGTCATCATTCGTCCTCCCAATACTTCAACATGTTCACCCAATTTTAGCATAAAACGAATCAAAGTGAATTTCACATGACTTGTTCACTCGTTTTAATTATAATGGTCATGGGAGGAGAGAACTAGAGATGAAAAAGAGAGTACATTCCCAGGAAGTAACCGAAGCTGCCAAGCAGCGTTTGCTTGAACGCGGCGTCACAGTTGACGATATTGCTGAAATTGTATTGAAAATGCAGCAGCCGTTCAACAAAGATCTTACATTGCTTGAATGTATCGAAAGTGTGGAAAAGGTATTAATGAAGCGAGAAATGCAGCATGCCATCCTTGTTGGCGTGGAACTGGATGTATTAGCTGAACAAAGAAAGCTATCTGAGCCACTGCAAACGATTATTGAAACAGATGAAGGGTTGTTTGGAGTTGACGAAACGATTGCTCTTGGTGCATCGCTCGGCTATGGCAGTATTGCGGTCACTACTTATGGTTTCTTAGATAAAAACAAAGAAGGAATTATTCGCAAGCTTGATACCAAAACAGGCAGCAGCGTTCACACCTTTTTAGATGATATCGTGGGAGCCATTGCGGCAAATGCCGCTTCTCGAATCGCCCATCGCATTCGCGACTATGAAGATAGCCTATCTGAAGAGGTGATGGTCGAGAAAGAGGAAGAAGAATTAATCGGATAATACATAATAGGGACCTTTTATAAGGGGTCCCTTTTTCATTAACATGACTAAAAATCAATCATTATGGTAGAATTTGAGAATGTAACATAATTGTAAGTAGGGACAGAAGAAATGAAGGAGCTAAAAGATGCGAACGATTATTGAATCGATTCAAGCAGATGTTATCCGGAATGGGCAACCCATTTTATCTCATATAGACGTAAAGATTTCTGAAGGAATGTCCATTGTGATCACCGGAGCGAATGGGTCAGGGAAAAGCTCGTTGATTAAGTTATTAGCAGGTATGTATGAACCGCAAAACGGAAAGGTCAATAAAGAATTTCAATCCTATGCTTATATACCCGAACATTTTCCTGAGCATTTGCCATTTACCGTTGATAAGTATTTGAAGCTTATGATGGAGATGGGAGGAAACACTCATCAAGAAAGGCTTGATCTATATATTGAACGACTTGGTTTACGACCTTTTTTACATACACCGCTGAAAAAATGTTCGAAAGGAACGAAGCAAAAGGCAGGAATTATTCAGGCGCTCATGAAGCGATCTGATGTGCTTTTCCTTGACGAGCCATTGACTGGCCTCGATAAAGTAGCTTGTGAAACAGTCATCGACCTATTTCTGGAATTAAAAGGGGAGAAAACGATGGTCTTTGTGTTACATGAGGAATCGCCCGCTCGCAAGCTAGCGACGCATCTAGCGAAATTGGAAAATGGCCGCCTCGTGAATTTTTCAGCCGTAGAGCCAACAAAGCGCCATGTACATATTACCTTTACAGCAAAACAGCCTTTGTCAAAACAGCTGCAACAAAAGGTAAAGCAAGTGACGGAACAAAAAATGAGTCTAACAGTCGCAGAAGCAGAATCTGACCTTGTGTTAGCAGAGCTACTGAAGCAAGGTGCGCATATCGTTGAAGTGAAAGTGGGGAGAAACGTGTGAAATCATTCATCAAATACCAGCTCCTTTCCTTCTTTTATTCGCTTCAATGGATCGCACCAGTCGTTTTATATACTTGCTGGATTTTTACTCAGTATTATTATCAAGGTTTACCCATTAGCGAAAGTTTTTCTATATCGGCTCTCTTTTTATTTCCTACCATGGTATGGATTTCAATGAAGCTGTTTTCTTTAGAACAAGGAAGCGAAAAGTGGATGTTGCTGTCGTATGCACGGAATAAACAAGTGTTTCTTTATGGAAAAATGATCGTTATTGTGCTTAGTGGCTTATGTTTAATGGCCGTATCGCTTAGTGTTCCGCTCCTTCTTCGTACATTTACAGAACCGTTAACGATAGAGCATATTGGCTCCTTCTTGTCTAGCCATCTTCTATTTCTTTTCTTTGGCCTATGGGTTGGCGGCTTATTTAGTATGACGAACTTGGCGGGGAAAAAATATTCTTGGGTTGCTGCTGCTTTCTTGACATGTACATCGATCGTGGGTGAATCTGTAATGGAGACATTGCCACCCTCTCTAGCCTGGCTGATTTATTTGTTGCCGCCCGTATCATGTGTTGGAGCAGGTGTGACAGGGAATATGTGGGCTTTCGTTTATGTGGGTCTTTCTTTATTTTTACTCGTTGTGCTGTTTTTAAGAAGAGAGCGTACAGGCGTATAAGAAACATCTTGTATTCGTAGTTCCATAGAATGATTGCTATCATTCTTAAAAAATAGATGGTGGACAGGAGGAAACTTATGACAACTTGGAATGCCTTAACGAGGCTGCCTGAAATTATCACTGTCTTAATGAAGCATGGTTTTACCGGTTATTTAAAAGATCTTGGATTAAGTGAAAAAATCCCATTTCATAAGCGAGGAGAAGCAGAAGAGAGGAAAGAGCATGCGAAAGGTGAAGAACTGCGAGTGGCATTTGAAGAGTTAGGTCCGACGTTTATGAAGCTTGGTCAATTTATGAGCACTCGGACCGATATTCTAGCGCCGGAATGGACAGTACCATTGTCCAAACTGCAAAGTGATGCACCTCCAATCCCTTTTGAAGAGATTAAGCAAATTATTGAATTCGAATCGGGAGGCACGTTAGCCGACACCTTTGTCGAATTTGAGGAAACGCCGATTGGCACAGCTTCTCTTGGTCAAGTGCATCGCGCTATCTTGCATTCCGGAGAAAAAGTAGCCATTAAAGTTCGTAGGCCACATATCGAAACGGTTGTGAATCAAGACATTCAAGTGTTGCGCCATTTAGCAGCGATTGCTGAAAAAAATTCCGCCTTAGCTCGCCAATTTAGCATGAAAGAAACGATTGATGAATTTGCTGCTTCTTTAGTAAAAGAAATGAACTATCGCTTAGAAGCGGCGGAAGCCTTGAGTGTGAAGAAACAAATTGATAATCGCTGGATTCACGTGCCGGCGATCTTTCCAGACTATACAACGGAACGCGTCCTCGTGATGGAGCTTGTTGAGGGTCAAAAACTAACACCCGAAACTATCGCGCAAATCAATCAGCAAAGAAGGAAAGAATTAGCGGAAGCCCTTGCGGAATCAGTATTAGAGCAAGTATATGTAAAAGGGGTGTTCCATGCCGATCCTCATCCAGGGAATTTAGTTTTATTAAAGGATGACACGTTGGCACTCATTGATTTTGGGAATACAGGCCGGTTGCCTGAAGAGATGAAGCAACTGTTAGCAGAGTGTCTGTTTTCATTAAACGACCGTGACTCTGTTTCATTAACGATGGCGATTCAATCATTAGGAGCGAATCGCGAGGTGGATACGAAAGCGATGCGCCGCGACCTCGATGCTTGGATGAATACGTACTTAGACCGGGCTTTGCAAGAAGTGAAAATGGGTACGATGTTTCAAGAGCTATTCGCACTAGCTGCGAAACATGGTATTCGTGTCCCTCGCGAATTTATTCAAGTTGGCCAAGCGTTTTTAAAAGTGGAACAAACAGTTTCTGCATTGGACCCGGATATTCGCTTCAATGTTATTTTAAAAGATACCGGCGAACGGCTCATGTGGGAACAGCTACATCCGAAGCGATTGTTGCGCGAAACACGCAAGCTTACTCGGCAAGTCCAAATCTCCGCCCGCAAACTTCCAACCGTCATTAACGAGACGATTAGAAAATGGGAAAACGGCGAGCCGCACTTGCAAATGAACATCAAACCGGACGAAGGTATGATGAACCGCATTGAGCGCATTGCCCACATGCTTGTTCTCAGCATTATGATGCTCGCCTTCAGCATTATCATCGCTGGCATTATTATCGGTATAAAAATTAGCGGCGACCATTCGCAATTAACCGACAATTATACCTTTCAAATCGTCTTAGCCACGGCCTTTATGATTACAATGTTATTTTTAATTACGATTTATATGATGTGGCGAAAGAAGAAATGAAAAAATGAGAGCCTTTTCTGTGTGTGAGGAAAAGGCTCTTTTTGATTAGGAGAGGGAAGCGATTTTAGTTTTTAAGCCTTTCTTATCACCTTTGTTTGATTGGATAAAGAGCTGGATTGAAAGAAAAGAAAGGCAAACCCCAATGTAATCAGATCCGCCAAAGGGACTGCGAAAAAAATAGAGAACACTGGACTTATGTGAAATATATTGACCTTGCTACATACAATAGGTAACAAAAGGATTAAAGGAATAAAGGAGATCAGTTGCCTAATCACTCCTAATAAGACTGCCTGTGTCTCTTTTCCGGTTACTTGCAATACAGTCATGAGAGTATATGTGATTCCTAATAACGGAAAGGTGATGAAGATGACTCGAATGACAGGTACTACAGAAATAAGTAATTCTTTATTGGCTGTAAATAAATATAAAGTTTTATCGCCAAAGCTAAAAATAAAGATAGCGACTGAAACTCCGTAAACGATACAGTAAACAATGGTTTTATTGATGACTATTTGCTTCTTTGTCTCTTCTCGCTTACCATCAAAATAAGCAATAATGGTTTGAATGCCTTGTGTCATCCCAATGATCGGCATTAAGGCGAGCATGTATAACTTATTAGCAATATTCCACACAGCGATGGCTGAATTTCCTCCTAAAGAAAGCAGCTGATTGTTGATAAAAAAGCTAGTCATTCCTGCTAATGATTGGATGATCGTTTGAGCAATCCTCAACTTGAACATATGAAAGACCATTGTGAAATGTTCTTTTAAGGGGAGTTTATTCCATTTGAACCATAGCTTATATCGACGTAAATACATGATTGATATTATCGCGCACGCCATTTCGCTGATTAATGTTCCTGCCGCGATGCCTATAATTCCTAAGTGAAAAACAAAAGTAAATAAACTATTAAAGACAACATTCATCAATACAGATAGAGAGATAATGACCATTTCCACAACAGGATGACCAAAGGCTCTTATACAGCTTGTCAAGGTGTACCCTATCGAACTAAACACGTTGCTGATCAAAATGATGTTTAAATAATCGGAAGCAACTTCATTCACTTTTCCGGTAATACCTAGTGAAAAGAAAATTGAATTCATAAATAAAAAGCTAATCAATGATGAGAGGCTGCTGATTAAGAGTGTCATATAGAAGCCACTCATAAAGTGATTGTTTACTTTTAATTGATTATTTTGTCCTAAATATTTTGTGATCATTAGCGCCGTTGAAAAGGCGAAAAGAGTTTGCAAAGATGTAAAGATAGCCAGTAAAGGGTTCAACAATCCTAAAGCAGAAAGGGCATATAAACTATTGTCCTTAATATGTCCTGCAAAAGCCGTATCGACAACAGTTGTCAATGTTTCAATGATTAATGAGAGTGTGGCTGGTAATGAAAAAGTCAGTATTAATCGATTAATAGAATATTTCTCGAATATAGTATTGTGCATATAATCACCTCTAAAAAAAGATAGCATCCAAACAAGACATAACATGTCTTATTTGGATGCTATCTTTTTATTTTCTTTATAGGGGATAAAATCTCTTTCAAATGTCATCTCGGTGATCTGAGGATCACTCAAATCGGAAATTTTGAGTAATACATATTCCTTTGCAAAGGCATATAAATACATGCCATCGGGACGCAATACATAACTAATAGGCGCAACCATGAGCCGTTTTCCTCGAAACATGACATTCAGAAAATACTCTTCATCTAAACAATCATTGATTTTTAAATAAATATCATCGCTCATATCAACCGCATCATCGAAAACATCGACAATAAAATATTCTTGAGCATCATGCGCTAGTAAATGAACTAACTCTGGAGCAAGTAGCGCTAACTTTTTCACGATACTTTCTTTCTGTTTTTTTGCTGAAATACTATCGAACATGGATAAAGCGAAAATAATACTTTGCATGTCTTGATCGTTTAAAAACGTTCTAGATAATTTATAACTCTCTGATATATAAACTCCACCCAGATTCCCCTGCTTACAGGTAATCGGTACGCCTATGGCACATAAATCATCAATATCTCTTTGAATCGTCTTGATGCTTACGCCAAATTCATTAGCAAGCTCTCGATGTGTCGTTTTCTTCGCTTTAAGCAAATAAAATAAAATTTCAAGCTGACGATTTTTCATCATTCATATCAACAACCCTTCATTAAGAGGATTGTATCAGTTAGAGGAGTGTTTGGTACAGATAATTGATGTTAGGGGTGACTTGAAGACTTAAAAAAAACTGAGACAAGTGCAACAAATAATAAAAAAGCCACAAACCCTTATGTACCAAGGTTTGTGGCTTCCCAATAAGTATGATTCCGACTGGGTTCGAACCAGCGACCTCTACCCTGTCAAGGTAGCGCTCTCCCAGCTGAGCTACGGAATCGTTTAACTGACAAGTCCTATTTTATGAAAAATAAGAAGGAAAGTCAATGGTTTTTTGGAAAAATCTTTTCGAATCGAGAACGAATGAGCAGCGGGTTGGATCATCGAAGTGACTTTTCTTGCCACTTTAAGACAAAATAACTAAGATGAAGGTATTGCATACACAAAATGACGGAGGAAATTCAAATGGCGAAAACGATTATTGTACCCGTAGATGGTTCCGACGCAGCACTAAGAGTGATTCCTTATGCAGTTGAATTAGCTAAAGTATATGGAGATAATCTTCTGTTGCTCAACATCCAATCGACATTAAAGGAACTAGGCATGTCAGCGATCACGAAGGCAAGAAGCATGATCAGCGAGAGCGAACGACCTATTTCCACAAAAATTAGAGTGGGAATCCCAACTATGGAAATTGTGACAGAAGCAAAAGATCCGAATGTGCGATGTGTCGTTATGGCGATCGGCAAAGGGCGCCAAGAAGAGATTGGAAGCGTTAGTAAGCAAGTATTAGAACTTGCGACATGTCCAGTGATGCTAGTGCCTGAACATATTCCAAATAGAGATTAAGAGATAAATAAATTATTTTCATGACCCGCTACTGATTGATAGGTAGCGGGTTTTTGTAAAGACTTGCTATTATGTCATTTTTGTTTGAAATTTGGCTTGATTTTTATAGGGGTGTTTGCACTAGCTGACGTAGCTAATAAGTCCATTAGATATTTAGTGTTTGATTGTTGGGCACTACGCTTTGCCTTTTCTGATGAAATTTCAGTTTTAGATTCTTTTATTTCTGAAATTAATATTTTTGAGCCATCTTGCTTAATGATGTATTGGCTAATATAGCCGTTTTCTCTTCGGGTTTCAAATTTCCCCTTTTTGCCTTTCCCATCTTTATCCTCTGCTAGTTGAAGATCTTCGAATGTATAGGGTTTGTTTTCGTTTCTCATGGTTTTGTATGATATAGGATTTGTGTTTTTTATTTTCATTTTGTTTTCACCTCCTAATTATTTGTATCGGTAATATTTGGTGGATTTTGAGGCGTGTGTTGATTTATGATAAGAAACTAGGTGGTTAATGAATTTGCATTTCATAATAAAATGAAGAGTGATTTGGGAGTGAAGGGGTTTGAATAATTCTTGGAATAAATTCATATATAAAATCGGTTCTCCAGTTTATGATAAATTTTTTAATTCGGGTAGGTTTTTAAAGGCCCGAAAACAGATATTTCAAACAATACCATTCAATAATAAACAAAAAATCTTGTTTGTTGGTGTAGGAACGGGGGCTGATTTAGAGTTAATCAATTACTCTACCCTTGATATAACGGCCATTGATTATTCACCGGATATGCTTGAAAAGGCAAGAGCGAAGTTTAAAAATTCCAAGATTAGATTTTTAGAAATGGATGCTCAACATATGGAATTTGATAACGAGTCGTTCGACTATGTAGTAGCAAGCCTTATCCTTTCAGTCGTTCCTGATGAAAATAAATGCTTTCAAGAGATGACGAGAGTTTTAAAACCAGAAGGCAAGATCATTATTTTTGATAAATTTGTCCCCAAAAATGAAAAACTTTCGTTACTTAAAAAGCTTTTAAGACCCATTGTTAGCGTACTGGGAACCGATATTGGTCGGAGTTTTGAAGAGATATCTCTAAAAAACAATCAAAACATAAAAGTAGAAGAAGATATACCAGTCATGCTGAATGGGATGTATAGGAAAATAATAATTAGAAAAGTGAATTAATAGTTGTGTTTAGTACTTTGAAAGTGTTTCAGCATAAGCAATCATGATTGGGAGAGAGCTACCTTGACAGGGTAGAAGTCGTTAGTTCGTTCGAATCCAGTAGAGTTTTCTTTTTATTGTTTACGTCAATGGTGATTATTTATCGAGGGAAGCCTAAGATTATTGACAATATGGTTATTGATACAGGTGCAGCTATAACATTAATTTCTCAAAATGTTGTAGAGGATATGGATCTTCGAGTAGAGATGGGAGATCATGTTGTTACCTATTATGGAATTGGTGGAAAAGAGCACGCTTTTACCAAACAAGTTGACTCTATTTCTTTAGGGACGTTTCAAAAAAGAGAGTATGCGATTGATTTCAGTGGAATGTATTATGAAGGTATTAATGGCTTATTAGGGCTAGATATTTTATTAGATGCTGGGTTTACGTTAGATTTAGACAAATTAGAAATGTGTTAAATTGGACAAAAAATAGAGGCGTATCGCTTTAGTATTCCATTCGGATGCTTTTTTGTTTGCTGTTTAACATTCATTGAATAATAATAGCATTAAAAACGATCAAGGGAGAATGCTATGTTCGGCATAAAAGAATACCTACCAAAATTATATGAAAACTCAACCGCTATTTTACACGACCTCAAACATGACCTTCAAGATCTCAAAGGTCAAAAAATAAAGAAAATCTGGGTCGTCTGGGATCAATTTTATGATGAATGGTTTGTCGATTGCCCGGTAATTATCCAGTTCGAAAATGCTCAAATGGAGTTATGTGCTTATCAAATGGGCGCGTTCGCGATTTCGTTTAATCAGATTGATATTCGCCAGCAACCTGATTTGCCTGGCACTGAATTCAAGCTTATTTGGACAAAGGATAAAATGGAGAATCTTGAGTTTGCTATCGGTCAACAGGTAAAGGAAATTGAAATTATAGAAGAGGACTCTTTGTTATTCGGAGTAGGATTCCAGCTAGAAGACGGTTATTTTGCTGTGTGTAATGGCTTTGATGAGAATAGCATTGTTACAGAAAAACAGGAAGGACCACATTTAAAGCAATCTATTGTTTAACCGGCTTTCATGAAGGTGAGCTTTCCAAAATTAAAGAACAAAGCTCCGAACGCCTTCATCTAAAAGGAATCGGGCTTTTTCATTTAGCCCTTGTCCTCCAAAAGGTTATAATAAACCTATCATCAAAATGTCTAGGAGGCTATTCAATGGATCTACAATTACAAGGGAAAAACGTACTTATCACTGGCGGCTCTAAAGGAATCGGCAAGGCGATTGCTCAGGCGTTTTTGGCTGAGGGGGCAAATGTGTCGATTGCAGCTCGTGGTCTAGAGACATTAGAGCAGGCGAAAGAGGAGCTTGGCGGGAAGGTCGTTATTTATGCAGCGGATTTGACGAAGGCGGAGGAGCGTGAAAAGCTAATAGCGTCTTTTGTTGCTAAGCATGGAACGGTGGATGTGTTGATTAATAATGCAGGTGGAAGCAATGGTAGCACAGCGATGGAGACGGAGATGGATTTGTTTTATGAGGCGCTGGAACTGAATTATTTTTCTGCGGTTCATTTAAGTAAGTTAGCGGTACTACATATGAAGAAAGCAGGCACAGGGGCGATTGTGAACATTACGTCGATTTTTGGCAGAGAGAGCGGCGGGAAGGCGACGTATAATAATGCGAAATCGGCGTTAATTAGTTTTACGAAGTCGCTGGCGGATGAAGTGATTGCGGATGGTATTCGGGTGAATAGCATTGCGCCAGGTAGTATTTTGCATGAAAC
This sequence comes from Bacillus sp. REN10, assembly GCF_016820555.1. GTDB lineage: Bacteria > Bacillota > Bacilli > Bacillales > Domibacillaceae > Bacillus_CE. Next base: position 17,662 of record NZ_JADHDW010000002.1, read on the forward strand.
GGGCAATTGGAAAAAGCGGTTAGAAGCCGATCCTGAGGGCATCCGAGCGTTTGTTGATCAGGAAATTCCAGCAGGACGTTTTGGTACGCCTGAGGAAATAGCGAATGTAGCGGTCTTTTTGGCATCGGAAAAAGCTTTTTGGATTGTCGGTACTAGCATCAATGTCGATGGTGGCCAATCGAGAATGAACTTTTAAATTTATTCGTTTTTTCGAAAAATAATAAAAACAACGATCGGTAGCTGGTATGATAAGAATATTCGGTATTTTTATCAGGGAAGAGAGGAACATAGATGTTAAAACAGAAAATTTCTCCATTAAACAAAGAAGTAGGACAGCAAGTGGCTGATTATATTGACACGTTAACGAAACCAAAAGGAAGCCTTGGCCGTTTAGAGGAATTGGCGATTCAGCTTGCTGAAATGACCGGACAGTCTTTTCCGGAAGTGACACCACCTGGGGTGATCGTGTTTACGGCTGATCACGGAATTGCGGCGGAAGGAGTATCAGCTTTTCCACAAGAAGTAACGGTGCAAATGGTGAGCAATTTAGTTCATGGCGGGGCAGCGATTAATGTGTTTAGTCGGCAAATAGGGGCGATGTCTAAAGTTGTTGATGTAGGCGTAGCAGGCGAAGTGAAAGAATCCGAAGTTCTAAATCGGAAAATTCGATACGGAACAGGCAATTTTGCAAAGGAACTGGCGATGACAAAAGCGGAAGCGCAGCAAGCGTTAGAAGTTGGTTATGCAGAAGCGGTCGAGTTAATTGAAAAAGGAATTAAATGTTTAATTGTCGGTGAAGTAGGTATTGCTAATACAACGACAAGTAGCGCGATTTTAGCAAGTATCACCAAATGTGAGCCTGCTTCAATTGTTGGGCATGGAACAGGCATTACAACGGAGCAATTAAAGCACAAAGCAGAAGTGATTGAACGAGCGCTTGCTTTTCATCAGCCAGATGCTGAAGATGGCTTGGACATTTTGTCAAAAGTGGGCGGCTTGGAGATTGCGGCGATGGCGGGAGCGATGATTGCGGCAGCCGAACGTCGGATTCCAATTTTATTAGATGGGTTTATTTGTTCAACAGCGGCGTGTGTAGCGAAATTAATGGAGCCGTTAACTGCAGATTACATGATTTTATCGCATCATTCCGTTGAACCGGGGCATGTGCAAGCGATGAATTATTTACAAAAACAGCCGCTGTTGCAGTTAAATATGAGACTAGGAGAAGGAACGGGAGCCGCTGTTGCTTTTCCAATCTTACAATCGGCGACGTTAATGGTAAAGGAAATGGCGACCTTTGCTTCTGCTAATGTGTCGAATATAGAGTGAAAGACAACGAGACATGCGCAATTATTTATGCATGTCTCGTTTGTATTGTTATTTCCAATGCTTTTTCCAGTTTTTTATTACTTGTTCTGGGTTTTTGTAAGTTTGTTTTGTTGTTGTCAGCTTATTTTTAGAAGGATTAAAACTCATTTTGTAAAAAAACCATTTTCCTACTGAGTTATCATAATTAGCGGTCAGGAATGTGTTTTTACCAATGACTTGTGCTCTCTTTGTGTATTCTACATTCGCAATTTTTGTTAAGACTCCATTTTTAATGTAATACCAATCAGCATATTCTGAATTGGAGCTACCTGTTTCAGCTACTGCTAATAGATCCGGCTGTCCTTTCTGTTTAGAGGGATACATATGTACCATTTTGCGAGTAGAATTTAACGTATAATCTGGATAGCTGTACTTGGTCGATTGAATATGACTGACACCTACTTTTTGCATGTATAGTTTGTAGTTTCCATGATATAGTAAATCACCTTCGCTGGCACCTGCCCATACTAAAGCCCAGTCATGCTCAAAAGAAGCGTAGGCTTTCTTTTCTTTTATTCCTGAAAAATATACTTTGTATTGTTTTCCATTAGCATCCTTCAGTAAATGTGTGACTCGACTTTGTTTTGGATTGATTGGGTTAGCAGCTTCAACAGTTGGATGCCAAGCAGTGAAAGCAAGTAACAGGATCATCGCTGACATAATTAATTGACTAAATTGTTTATTCATAATTTACCCTCCCTTTTTATCTATATTTTACTATTTGAGGATTTTTTTAAAAGTGAATATTTTAAAATAAGTGAATAAAAGGCTTGGATAGGTGAATAAGTTTTTATTCATTCTGAAATAAACTATGACCATTTGCATAAAAAATCACACCATTCTCTCAGTTGTTCATAAAGAGAAGTCAGAAGGGTAAGGAAAATGCCGATTAAATTTGTCTATTTTGTGAAAATGGCACAAATATTGCAAATATTTTTTAAATTAAATATTTTACAGAGTCATATTTTATTTCAGGAAGGGTTGTGTTCTATGGAGAATTTAGGGACTTACGTCATTTATGTGATTATGGCCTTTGCAATGCTGGGAGCGTTTGCGGCGATTCGTAATGAAGAAGAGGGAATGGGAAAAGAGTTTATGGAAGGGATTTATACGATTGGTCCAATCTTTATTCCAATTGCAGCAACGCTTGCTTCAATTCCGTATTTATCGAAATTTATTGATTTTGCTTTTGGGCCGTTGTTTTCGGCAATTGGTGCAGATCCAGCGATGGCGGCCACCACGTTTATTTCTAGTGACATGGGCGGTTATCAATTAGCGGATGTGTTGGCGAGTGATCGTGAGAACTGGATTATTGCGACGGTAAATGGCATTATTATGGGTCCTCATATTATTTTTACGATTCCGGTTGCACTTGCGATGCTACAAAAGCGTGATCATAAGTATTTAGCGCTTGGGATGATGTCAGGTGTGTTGACGGTTCCTATCAGTGTATTTATTACAACAAGCATTTTGGCGTTAACGGATGCAAAAATCCGGGATACGATTAGCACAACGGCAGATTCAACTTATCAATTGTCGCTGTCGATCAGCACGATTTTGATTAACCTTCTTCCGTTAATAGCTGTTGGAATATTTATCGCTATTGGGCTGCGGATGTTCCCGAATGCGATGATTAAAGGGTTTATGGCGATCGGCTGGTTTATGCGAACGGCTATGATTTTAATTCTTGTGTGTTCCATTGTTGAATATTTTACTGGCGTATTCTCAACGGTATTCGGAAGCTGGGGCTTTGATCCGATTATTGCCGATGCGAAAGATCAGTTTAGAGGATTAGAGATTGCTGGATATATAGGGATTATGCTTGCCGGAGCATTTCCGATGGTGTATGCGATTCAGAAGTATTTGGCGAAGCCGCTTGAGTTTTTTGGCAAGAAATTAGGGTTGAGCAGTATTGGAAGTGCGGGAGTGATCGCTGCGACAGCTAATCCGCTTGCTCTGTTTAAAATTATTCAAGACATGCCGGCAAAGGATAAAGTTTTAACGATTGCCTACGCCATTAGCGGAGGATGGATGATTGGCGATCAGTTAGCGTTTCCTGCAAACTTCCAGCCGACTATTATTATCCCGGTAATGCTAGGCAAGTTTTTAGGAGCGATCTTAGCCATTCTGTTAGCGTACCGCATCTCTGTTCCGAAAGCATTAGAGCTTGAGCGAATTGAAAAACTAGATGAGGCAGCTAGTCAGAATATAAAGAAGGTAAATGAGAATCAACCTTCTCTTGAAGCAACAAGTTAATAAGGAATGACAAAAATCGATAATAAACGATAAAATCATAGGAGAGATAAGAGAAATAAATGAGAAATTCCTAATTTTAGACTCGAGTTATTTCGAGTCTTTTTTTAGTTTTCTCATGGTAGAATATTGACATAATTGCGAAAAAGGAGGATGTCATGTCTGTTCCAATTATGAAGACGAAGTTAATGGTTCCAACAGTTCATGGAGATTTTATTCGATTGGCAAGATTGTTTAAAAAGCTGAAAACGATATCAGATTATCCGTTAACGCTGATTCATGCAGGAGCCGGGTATGGAAAAAGTACGGCTCTTGCTCTATATGCGCAAGATGGGAATGAAAGATGTTGCTGGTATACGGTTTCAGCCATGGATGATGACATGATCCCGTTTTTAACGTACTTGATTCATGCGGTACGTTCAAAGTTTCCGATGTTTGGAGAAGAATTATTGAAATATATGGATCAAATGGATCGCTACATACGTGAGGATGAGCTGAATGTACTTTGCTCATTATTTATTAATGAAATTGTTTCTTTACAAGAAAAGTTAGTCATTATTTTAGATGACTTTCACCAAGTGGAACATTCACTAGCGATTAACCGCTGGATGGAAAAGATGATTGAGCACCGCCCTCATCAGCTACATATTGTGATTGCGAGCAGAAGTCGTCCAAATTGGCAAGTGCTGACGAAAATGAAGGTGAGCGGGCAATTGCTGGAGATCACTCAAAAGGATTTAAGGTTGACCCTTGAGGAGATGGAATTATTATTAACAGAATTATATGGCGTGTTGTTAACGGAAAAGGAACTGCAGCAAATTGATGAATTGACTGATGGCTGGGTGATTGCGCTCGGAATGATGGCACAGCATTTAGCTGAGAATGGGAATTTAATGAATGTATCGACTCAAGCATCTCAATCTCTTCAGGAGCTATTTCAATATTTGTTGTATGAAGTGTTCTCAAAACAGCCGCCAACGATCCAGCAGTTTTTGGAACAAACATGTATTTTTGAAGAAATTTCCGAACAGAAATGCACACAAATATTAGGTATTCCGTATGCAAGAGATATACTTGAAGAATTGACGAGTAAAAATTTATTTATCCAAAAAGTTGGTGAGGATAAGTATAAATATCATGCTTTATTTCGCGAGTTTTTAGAAGAGCAGTTTCGGACGAAGCAGCCACAGCAATATGAGTTGCTGCAGAAACAAATCGCTTGTTTTTTTGAGCAAAGTGGGCAGTGGGAGCAAGCGTTAATTTTTTATAAGAAATTAAATAAGTTTGAAACGATCGCTTCCATTTTAAATCAATACGGCTTTGTCATGCTTCAAAGCGGCAAGTTAGAAGGGTTGTATGAGTGGCTTTTGCTTGTACCAGAAAAAGAATTAAATGTTTACTATAAGCTTTGGCACTTAAAAGGAGAGGTGTTGCGCTATCGTTCAGCTTATCAAGAAGCGGAGCATTGTTATGATCAAGCAATTACATATGCTGAAGCAAAGCAGGATTATCTCGAAAAAAGCCGTGCTTTAGAAGGGAAAGCACGCATTTATTTAGATACGATTCAGCCTTATCATGCCGAGCGTCTTTTGTATCAAGCGATTGATTTAAGAGAAAAGAACGAGGGTAGCACGACAAAGGAAATTGCGGAATTGTATCAGCTTCTTGCTGAGAATTTAATTAATGCAGGGAAAGCCTCGAAAGCAGAAAAGTGGATTCAGCGGGCCAAAGGGTTAAATGTGCCGATAAAAGATCGTCATTTAGAAGCGCGTTTATATTTACGGACCGGACGATTTAAGCGGGCAAAAGAGATGTTAACAGAAACGCAGTTGGTCATGGAGGAAGATGAGAAAAAAGAATTGCCGCAATCTCATCGCGAAACAGAGCTGCTGCTTTCGTTAATTGCATCATTTATAGGAGAGGGGAAACAAGCGAAAGAACTCGCTCAAGAGTCTATTCATCTCGGTTTAAATGTAGGAGCTCCATTTGTAGAAGCCTGTGGATGGATTCGAATGGGCCACGCCGTGCAGCTTACGGACCAATATGAGATTTCATTAGCGAAGCAATGTTATGAAACAGCTCTGCAAATGATGGATGCACTTCACATAAGCCGTGGAAAAGCCGAGCCTCAAATGGGGTTATGCCTTTTATTTGGAAGAAGCGGAGAGTATGAACGAGCGATGGAAGCTGGCAGAAGTGCATTAAAGGAAACGGAGCGTGTACATGATGTTTGGTTATCAGCTCTGATTACGTTAAGTATGGCAATTGCCTCCATTCACAATCGTCGAGTGGAAGAAGCTCTTGAATTTCTGAAAAAGGCAGAGCAATTGGGGCGGTTAACGGAGGATGATTACATTAAAACATTTTGCCATTTTTGGCAGGCAGTTATTTATTATGATCGAGCAGAAAATGAACGGTTTATAAAACATTTTTCACCTTTTCTGAAATTGGTTCAGCTGCGCGATTATGAATTTATTTTTTGCCATCGGACGATGTTTGGGCCGCTTGATTTGCAATTATTTCCTCATTTGTTTATGGAGGCTTCCAAACAAAATATTTATCCTGATTATATTGCCAGACTCCTGCATCGAATGGGATTGGCCAAGCTGCAATCTCATCCTGGTTATACGCTGCGTGTGCAGGCGCTTGGCTCCTTCCGAGTTTGGCTTGGAGATGAAGAAGTAGAGGAACGTCAATGGCAACGAGGGAAGGCAAAAGAGCTATTTCAATTATTCATTACTCACTACAAGCAGTTGTTGCCTAAAGAAGAAATTTTTCAAAAGTTATGGCCGGATCAAGATGAAGTCAGCTGTGCCAGAGACTTCAAAGTGGCATTAAATGCGGTGAATAATGTGTTAGAACCACAGCGAAAGGCGCGTTCAGCCTCATTTTTTATTAAGCGGCAAGGGACATCTTATGGTCTCAATCCCGATGCTGTACTTGAAATGGATGTGACTCAATTCGAACAATGGATCGAAATGGGGTTAGAAGAAGGGGATAAAGAAAAAGCGTTATCTTGTCTTGAAAAAGGGATGAAATACTACAATGGCGATTTTTTAGCTGACCGTCGTTATGATGAATGGTGTATTAACGAACGGGAACGCTTGCTTGTCTATTATTTGCGGGGGGCAGAAAAGCTGGCTCAGCTGGCTGTTCGCAATGAAAATTACGAGGCAGCTATACAATGGTGTGAAAAAATTATTGAGCGCGATGCCACTTGGGAAGAAGCTTATCGCTTACTCATGTATAGCTATTATCGAAAAAACAATCGCCCTCAAGCTATCAAATGGTATAAAAAATGCAACCAAATTTTAAAGGAAGAGCTTGGTGTACATCCGCTTGAACCTACCCTGCATATGTATCAAATGATTATGGAAGCGAAATAAATGACAATAAGCCCGCATTGTTTGCGGGCTTATTCGATATGGAGTGAATTTATCGGTAAACTTTCTGCTTTTATCAGCACTCCTCTGAGTTTATCAGTTATTCCATTTGTGATAGCGGTGCTCATAATAGATGTGTTTTGAAAAATCAGAAATTTCATTCTTTTGATCTATTGTCTAAAAGGAGTTACGTTTTTTATAATAAAAACTGAGAGGTGAGTCAGTTGTCAGAAAATACATCAGCCAAAATAAAGCTAACAACAAAAGGTCAGATGACACGTGAAAAGCTGCTTGCAACAGCAGAAATAATTTTTGGAGAAAAGGGCTATTATGAAACGTCCGTTGTTGATATTACGCAGCAAGCGGGTGTCTCGCAAGGAACATTTTATAATTATTTTCCAACTAAGTATGCGATTTTTGAAGAATTAATGATGCAATTAAGTAGAGATGTGCGATTTGAAATTAAAAAGGCCATTGCTTCTGCCAAAAGCCATGAAGAGGCCCAAAGAATTGGTTTTCAAACATTTTTCTTATGGGTGAGAAATCATCAAAATCTATATAGTATCGTGCAGCAAGCTCTTCTTGTTGATGTGAAATTGTATCGTTATTACTATGATCGATTAGCCAATGGTTATATGAGAGCGCTCTCGAAAGCGATGGAGGAAGGTGAATTTAAATCGTTAAATAAAGAGGCCATCACTTATTGTTTAATGGGAATCGGCCAATTTTTAGGGATGAGATGGGTATATTGGGAAGAGCAATCAGTACCTGATGACGTGTTCGAAAGTGCCATGGACATGATATTTCACGGTTTAAAGCAACCAACCATTAAAGGAGATGAAAGAAAGGATGAAGCAAATTTCGACGTGGATTGAAAAACGAGCAAGCATGAGTCCGGATCGTCTAGCGTTATTGGATCTAAGGCGCCGGCTCACCTATTTTGAAATGAATAACGAAATGAATCGACTGGCCTATTATTTGAGAAAAATAGAAATGCTTCAACAAGGAGATAGAATAGGTCTTTATTTCAATAACCGAATAGACTACATTTTATTGCTGTTTGCGATTGCTAAAATTGGAGCGGTCGCTGTTCCGCTTAATACACGACTTACTTCTGAAGAACTATCGTATCAAATAACAGATAGTGAAATGAGCATGCTGATCTATGAGTATGAGTTTCATATAACAGTACAGACATTAAAAAACAAACATCCACAATTAACCACTCGATCAATTGAATCCGTCACCTTGCCACCACTTCAAGAAACCTACATTTCACATGATTTTCCAATCATCGATGCTTCCACACCTTATATTATTTGCTATACATCAGGTACGACTGGTCGTCCAAAAGGAGCCGTTTTAACACAAGAAAATATGTTTTGGAATGCGGTAAATAATTGCACGAGTATTGATATCAATTCAAATGATTCCACACTTGTCTTATTGCCGCTTTTTCATATTGGCGGAATTGGACTATTTGCTTTTCCGACATTTTTTGCCGGTGGGGCTGTAGCCATATTAGGCAAATTTGATCCGAAAGAAGCGTTAAACATGATTGAGAAAGAACAAATTTCCGTCATTATGGGAGTTCCGACCATTTTTGATACTATTCGAAAACATAATGATTTCATGACAGCAAATTTAAGCTCCGTTCGTATTTTTTGCAGCGGAGGAGCACCTTGTCCTAAAGAGCTAATAGAGTTTTATTTACATCGAGGGCTTCCCTTTTATCAAGGCTATGGTCTAACGGAAGCATCACCGACTGTTTTTATGCTGGCTAAAGAAGATTACAAGAGAAAAATAGGTTCGGTAGGTAAGCCTGTTTTATACACCGATATCAATATTGTAGATGAAAATAATAACCCTGTAGTGGTGGGTGAAATTGGAGAACTTGCTGTTAAGGGTCCTAATGTGATCAAGGAGTATTGGCAATTGCCTGCTGAAACGAATCAATCGATAAAAGACGGATGGTTTTATACTGGAGACTATGTAAAGGCAGATGAAGATGGCTTTATTTATATCATTGGGCGTAAAAAAGAGATGATTATTTCAGGTGGAGAAAATGTATACCCCCTTGAAATCGAACAAGTATTAAAAGAAGATCCAGCAGTTGATGAAGTGTCTGTGATTGGTGTTTCTGATGAGAAATGGGGAGAAGTTCCTTTTGCTTTTATTGTTGTAAAAGACAAGCATGTAATTACAGAAGAACAGTTAAAACAAGCCTGTTTGAGCAAGCTGGCAAAATATAAAATTCCTAAATCATTTGTCATCTTGTCTGAATTGCCAAAAAATGCAGCAGGGAAAGTCGATAAAAAACAATTAAAAGCATTGTTAACAAATGTTTCGAAAGGAGAATGAGGATGATAGGCATTTCAGCTACCGCTATTTATACACCGGAAAATACTGAAACAGCTGCTGATTTAGCAGAAAAAACAAATATCCCTGAAAAAATAATTATTGAGAAGTTTGGACTGCGAAAGAAACATGTCGCTTTAGAGAATGAACATGCATCGGATTTGGCCATTAAAGCAGGAAAGGAAATTTTAAGGACTGTTGACCCGAATGATATTGATGTCGTTATTTATTTTGGTAGTCCTCATAAAGATTATTATGTTTGGCCTATAGCCCCTAAAATACAGCATGAGCTTAGATGCAAACAGGCTTATGCATTTGAGCTGATGAATGTGAGTTCCTGCTTCCCACTTGCCTTAAAAGTAGCAAAGGATATGTTGAGATCTGACGAAAGTATCAAGAATATTTTGTTGGTTGGCGGTTGTAAGGAATCACAAATTATTGATTATGAAAACCCTCGTTCTCGTTTTATGTTCAATTTTGCCGATGGAGGTGCGGCAGCTTTAGTTTCAAGAAATCGTGTGAAGAGTACAATCTTGTCCTCAGCAATTATCACAGATGGGTCATTTCATGATGATGTAAAAATTCCCGCTGGAGGGTCTGTGCTAGTTTCAAGTGCTAAAACAGTAGTTGAACGTCAGCATTATATTGATGTAAAAGACCCCTTCAGCATGAAAAAACGATTAGATCCTGTTTCTGTACCTAACTTTGTTTCTGTAGTTGAACAAGCTTTGAAGCGAAGTGGTTATTCGGCAGAAGATATCTCGATGCTTTTGCCGCTGCACACGAAACGCTCGATGTTTCAAGAACTTTTGACTTCTTTAAAGTTAAAAGAACATCAAGCTTTTTACCTAGAAGACTATGGTCACATGTCTGCTTTAGACCCTTGTTTCGGTCTGTATTTAGCGGAAAAAAGAGGCCTTTTGCACAAGGGCGACCTTGTTGTAGTTGTGAGTGCAGGAACGGGATACACTTGGGCAGCTACTGTCTTGCGGTGGCAAGGTGATGGGGATGTTTGAATCGGCTTCACTATGTCCTGTCTGAATAGAGATTTCCACTTTTCGATGTAACTCATTTGTAACTGCTTTTATTTATGATAGGAACATAAAGGGGAATGTATTTTGAATATGTAAAAGGGGGAAGAGGGATGAAGAGGGTCACGCGTCATACGTTGTTTTTGCTAATGATCGCTTTTGTTATGGTTTTTGCTAGCGCTTGTACTTCTAGTGATACAAACAGCAGTGATGGAGGAGGAAAAAGCGATGAGCCAATTAAAGTGGGCGTTCTTGCTTCATTAACAGGCGGGCTTGAAGCATATGGAAAGCAGACGTTGAACGGGTTTGAGCTTGGTTTAGATTATGCGACGGATGGCACGCAGGAGGTAGCTGGAAGAAACATTGAATTTATCGTTGAAGATACAGAGACGAAGCCCGAAGTAGCGGTTCAAAAAGCAACGAAACTGTTAGAAGAAGATGAAGTGGATTTCTTAGTTGGATCTTCAAGTTCAGGAGATACATTAGCCGTTTTACCATTAGCGGAGGAATATGAAAAAATCATGGTTGTTGAGCCGGCGGTAGCTGATAGTATTACAGGTTCTGAATTCAACCCTTATATTTTTAGAACAGCGCGCAACTCTTCTCAGGATGCGATTGCCGGAGCAGCAGCCATTGCGAAAAAAGGAGTGAAAATTGCTACGCTTGCACCTGACTATTCGTTCGGTCGTGATGGAATTAAAGCGTTTAAAGACGCGGCGACAAAATTAGGGGCTGAAATTGTTCACGAGGAATATGCCGATCAAAAAGCAACAGATTTCACATCCAACATTCAAAAAATTATTGATGCGAAGCCTGATTATTTATTTGTCGTTTGGGCAGGAGCAAACTCTCCTTGGAATCAAATTGCTGATATGAAACTGCAAGAAAAAGGTATCAAAATCTCAACAGGCGCCCCAGATATTGCTGCCTTATCTTTAATGAAACCACTAGTGGGCATGGAAGGCTTCTCCGTTTATTATCATACACTTCCGAAAAATAAAGTGAATGATTGGCTTGTCGAAGAGCATAAGAAGCGCTTTAAAGGGGAAGTACCCGATCTATTCACACCTGGAGGAATGACTTCTGCTATCGCCATTGTTGAGGCACTGAAAAAGACGGAAGGAAACACGGATGCTCAAAAGCTGATTGAAGCAATGGAAGGAATGAGCTTTGAGTCTCCGAAAGGGAAAATGACGTTCCGCCCGGAAGATCATCAAGCGCTACAAACTTTATATGCGATCAAGCTTGAGAAAAAAGAAGGAGTAGACTACCCGGTGCCGGTTTTGATGAGAGAGTTAACACCTGAGGAAACGGCGCCTCCTATTTTAAATAAATAATCTGCATGTAGGCTGTCTCAATCATACAGGTGGGACAGCCTGCTCTAAATTGAACATATGGGTGGTGAATAAGGTGAGGACCTTGATTGAAACGAAGGATTTAAGTATTCGTTTTGGTGGACATACTGCGGTGGATGCCGTGACTTTTGAAATGCCTGAAAATCAATTTAAGTCGATTATTGGTCCGAATGGAGCGGGGAAAACGACTTTTTTTAATTTGCTCAGTGGACAATTAATGCCTAGTAGCGGCAAGATTTATTATCGCGGACGAGATATTACCAACTTATCTCCAACTGAAAGAACACGAACTGGTATTGGACGATCTTTTCAAATCACCAATGTCTTTCCGAATTTAACTGTGCTAGAAAATGTTCGCTTAGCTGTTCAGTCGCAGTTAGGAGTACGGTATCAAATGCTCGTTCATTCGAAAAAGTATAAAAGCATGACGGATAAAGCACTTCAATGGTTAGAACTCGTTCTTTTAGCGGATAAAAAAGATGCATTAGCGGTTAACTTAGCACATGGGGAAAAAAGAAAACTCGAAATTGCGATGCTTCTAGCACTAGAAACCGATGTTTTACTTCTAGACGAACCAACAGCTGGTATGTCACTTGAAGAGGTGCCAGCGATATTAGAAACGGTGAAAAAGATTAAAGAAAAGGGCGATCGAACGATTATTTTAATCGAACACAAAATGGAGATGATTATGGATTTATCCGATTCTATTATGGTGTTGTTTAATGGTCGTTTGCTTGCAGATGACACACCGGAAGCGATTATGAGAAATCAAACCGTTCAAACGGCGTACTTAGGAGGTCTATATGAATGAGTTCACTTTTACAAGTTGATCAGATTGAAACGTATATTGGCCAATTTCATATATTGCAAGGTGTTTCATTTGAGGTCAAACAGGGAGAAGTCACGGTGCTACTTGGACGAAATGGTGCTGGAAAAACGACGACGTTGCGTACCATCATGGGCTTAAATCAAGCGGCCAGCGGCCAGATTCTTTTTAAGAATAAAGAAATTCAACAGTTACCCACTTATACGATTGCTTTAAATGGAATTGGCTATGTTCCAGAGGATCAGGGGATTTTTTATGATTTAACCGTTGGTGAAAATATGAAGGTAGCTATGAGGAAAGAAAATGATGTCATAAAGGAACGACTAGAATGGATATTAGCGCTTTTTCCTGATTTAAAAAAGTTTTGGAATAAGCCGGGTGGATTGTTGAGCGGAGGACAAAAGCAAATGCTCTCGATTGCTCGGGCATACGTTAATGAAAATGACTTACTTCTGATTGATGAGCCGAGCAAGGGACTAGCGCCAATTGTGGTCGATAAGGTGATGGAGTCGATTATGCAAATGAAGGAAAAGACCACGATCGTTCTTGTAGAACAAAACTTTTATATGGCTAGCACAATTGGTGATCACTTTTACATTGTAGATGATGGGAAAACAGTAACAGATGGAGAAATGAAGACATTGAAGGAAGATGAACAACTCAGAAGAAAATATTTAGGAATTGCTTAAAGAGAGGGGATTTCCATGGATGTTTTAATGAACCTTATTTTAAATGGACTGGCGACGGGGATGCTCATCTTTTTATTAGCTGCAGGGTTAACGCTAATTTTTGGCCTGATGGATGTGTTGAATTTTGCTCATGGCGGTTTGTTTGCTTGGGGAGCTTATAGCGGTGTTTGGTTTTACTCGATAACGGAAAGTTTTTTTATCGGCATAATCGGTGCTATTATTACAGGTTGCTTATTAGGCTTAATAACGGAAAAATGGATTATCAAACCGGTTTATGGGAACCATGTACAGCAAATCTTAATCACACTTGGTCTGATGCTTGTGTTATCTGAAATGCTTAAAGTCGTTTGGGGACCAAACCAAATTTCGGCCGCACCTCCTGATTATTTAACCGGAAGCTGGGAGGTGGCTGGGATAACAATTATTAAATATCGTGTGTTTATTATTCTGATTGGCTTTTTTGTCTTTTTCCTTGTTCAATATGTATTGAAAAACACAAAAATTGGTTTGGTCGTTCGTGCGGGAGTGATGGATAAGGAAATGGTGCAAGCACTTGGAATTAATATTCAGAAGGTATTTATGCTTGTATTCATGATTGGTGCAGGAATGGCGGCACTCGGCGGTGTTTTATTTGGACCATACTCTGGTGTCATTCATGCAGGGATGGGAATGGAGTTTGCAATTCTCGCTTTCATTGTGGTGGTCATAGGCGGAATGGGAAGCTTTAGTGGTTCATTATTTGCGGCGATTTTAGTCGGCTTGTCCGGCTCACTAATGGCTTATTATGTACCTGATTTAGCGCTGGCTGCCAATATGTTATTAATGGCGATCGTATTGGTATTTCGGCCGCAAGGATTATTTGGAGCAAGGGGGCAGGCAGTATGACTTGGTATCAGCAAAACAAACAGTCGGTGCTGTATTCGATCATCGGCGCTTTTCTGCTGTTGTTGCCGTTTATTTATGATTCTAGAAGTATGTTAATTTTATGTACTCAGATCTTTATTTTCGCCATTTTTGCGATGAGCTATGATATTCTTCTCGGTTATACCGGTATTGTTTCTTTTGGACATGCGATGTTTTTTGGGATAGGTGCTTACACGATGGGGATCTCTATGAAACAGTTTGAACCCACACTTATTTATTTTTTACTAGCAATCCTCACCACAGTCTTTTTTACTGGATTATTAAGTTATGTCGTTGGGTTATTAACATTGCGGTTGAAAAGTCATTTCTATGCGATGCTTACATTGGCTCTTTCCGGTTTATTTTTAGTGTTAGCCGAGAAGTGGCGGACATTAACATTTGGAAATGATGGGTTTACGTTTCGAGTGCCCGATGTTGTGAAAGACCGTACCGATTTTTATCTCATTTGTTTAGTTACGATGATACTTGTGTTTATTTTGTTGCAACGGTTTACTCATTCTCCATTAGGAAAAGTATGGCAAGCGATTCGTGAAAATGAGCAACGGACAGAATCACTTGGTTATGAAGTGATTCATTATAAAATTATTGCTTCGGTAGTTGCGGGTGTTATAGCTGGATTAGCTGGAAGTTTATATGCGGTGTCATTGCGGTTTGTCAATACAAGTGTATTTGCAATGGATGTGACGCTAGATGCTTTATTAATTACGATCATCGGCGGAGTAGGAACATTAGTCGGAGCGATTATTGGAGCTGGATTAATTGAATTTGCTCATCATTGGTTAACAGAATTGGCAAAAGTGCATTGGATTTTTGAACGATGGATTATCTTTTTTGGGATTATCTATATTTTAGCTGTTATGTTCTTTCCTCAAGGCATCGTTGGAACATTGATAAAAATGAAAAGGAAGAGAAGTAGTGGTAAACAAACCATTCCTCAACAGAAAAAAGATATAGCAAGCTAGAGAAGCGAGCCACTGTTAACATTATCTATTTTTCTAAGTAATAATTTATGGAGATAAATGGATTTAAAGGCAGGGATTTCTGGCTATATAGTGGAAGAGAAGAGGAGTGAAAACAATTCAATGAGGAAAAGGGGAATAAACATGACGACTGTTGCATTAAATAAAGTAACATTAGCTAATGGGGAAACATTGTCGTATCTGGAACGCGAAGGCGGAATAGAACCATTATTATTGATTCATGGAAATATGACCTCTTCTAAACATTGGGATGTGCTTATTGATCAGTTGGACAAGCAGTATAAAGTGTACGCAGTTGATTTACGAGGGTTTGGAGGATCGACGTATCATAAGCCAATTCAGTCAATTAAAGATTTTTCTGATGACGTGAAACACTTTGTAGATGAGATTGGGCTGAATCATTTTTCGATCGTTGGTTGGTCGACAGGTGGAGCTGTTGCCATGCAGTTTGTGGCTGATTATCCAGGATTGTGTGATAGACTGATATTGTTGGCATCTGCATCTACTCGAGGATACCCGTTTTTTGGATCGACTCCGGAGGGATTGCCTGATGAATCGAATCGTTTAACTACTTATGAGGAAATAAAAGCGGATCCCACAAAAACTATCATGATTCAAAAAGCTTACGATATGAAAAATCGAGAACTGCTGAAAGGGCTTTGGAATATGTTGATTTACACGGAGAATCAGCCTGAACCTGCCCGTTATGAGGAATATATCGATGACATGCTCACGCAGCGGAATTTAGCTGAAGTCTATCATTCTTTAAATACTTTCAATATTAGCAACGATTATAATGGGGCTGTGGCAGGAACGAACCAAGCAAAAGATATTACGATTCCTGTTTTAGTGCTGCGCGGAGATCGGGATTTTGTGGTGACAGCGGAAATGACAGAAGAAATTATCAATGATTTAGGTGGTCATGCAGAGTTTATTGAATTAACGAACTGTGGTCATTCCCCACTGATAGATGATCTGGAGCAATTAACTTCAGAAATGACTAAATTTTTAGAGAAATGAGGAAGAAAGAATGAGATTAAAAGACAAGGTAGCGATTATTACAGGAGCAGCTAATGGGATCGGTCTTGCGGCGGCGGAGCTTTTTGCGAAAGAGGGAGCAAAAGTTGTTATTGCTGATTTTGATGAGGAGCTGGGCGCAAAACGTGTTCAAGAGTTGACTGAAAAAGGCTATGAGGTCGCTTTCTCAAAAGTTAATGTCGTTGATCGTGATAGTGTCGATGCCATGGTGAAGCTGACAACGGATCGCTACGGTCGTGTGGATATTTTAGTCAATAACGCAGGAATTACGCGGGATGGAATGCTTTGGAAGATGTCGCCAGAAGACTTTCAACGGGTGTTAGATGTGAATTTAAAAGGTGTATTTAATTGTACTCAATCGGTGATTCCTCATATGATTTCACAAGGAAGCGGAAGGGTGATTAATACATCATCTGTATCCGGAGTGTATGGAAATGTTGGGCAGACGAATTATGCAGCAGCTAAAGCGGGTGTGGTCGGGATGACAAAATCATGGGCGAAGGAGCTTGGACGGAAAGGAATCAATGTCAACGCGGTAGCTCCTGGTTTTGTTGAAACCTCGATGGTAGCGACTGTACCTGAAAAAATTTTAGATCAGTTAAAGACAACGATTCCGCTCGGTCGTTTAGGAAGTCCGAAAGATGTAGCGAACGCCTATCTGTTTCTTGCTTCTGATGAGTCCAATTATGTGAATGGAATCACGCTTCATGTCGATGGCGGAATTATGATGTGAAAATTTAGTTTAAAAAGCAGAGGGGTTCTCCTCTGTTTTTTTGTGCCGCATGAAAGGGTAGCAACCCTCCTCCGCTTGTAACTTTGCTGTAACTCCTAAACGGTATGATGAATCCATCATAGGATGAAAAAATGGCTGATATTTTTGGTGGAAGTGAGGGGGAGTAATGTGGAATGGCAATTAGATTGGATTGAAAATAGAGCAAGATTAACGCCAGAGAAGGCAGCGGTGATTCATGCCGGATCAAATCAGCAATGGAATTATCAGCAAATCAACCGCCGAGCGCAAATCTTGGCTCATTTTTTACTGGAACAAAACGTGGAAAAAGGAGATCGTATCGCTTTAATCTCTCCTAATCATATAAGCTATTTTGATTTAATGTTTGCTTGTGCCAAAATCGGAGCAATCTTTGTACCGATTAATTGGCGCTTGTCAAGCCGAGAACTGAACGATATTTTAGCGGATTGTTCACCAAAGTTAGTCGGTTATCATGATCGGTTTACAGAGATGATTCATAAGCTTTCTTTTCATCAAGGATGCTGTTTTTGTGTTTCAGCTCTTGAATACGAACAAAGAATGAGCGAGTATGAAGAGCCGTTGTTATTGTCTCTTTCCATGGAACAGGAAGATCCATTCATGATGATTTATACAGGCGGAACAACGGGAAAACCAAAAGGGGTGGTCTTGTCTCATCGGGCCATTTTATGGAATGGGCTGAACACAGCTGTTAGCTGGAATGTAACAGCGGAAGACACGACACTTACGTATTTGCCAATGTTTCACACAGGAGGGCTGAATGCGCTAACGACACCGCTTTTGATGGCCGGCGG
The DNA here is from genome assembly GCF_016820555.1 of Bacillus sp. REN10. Lineage (GTDB taxonomy): Bacteria > Bacillota > Bacilli > Bacillales > Domibacillaceae > Bacillus_CE. The sequence continues at coordinate 35,430 of NZ_JADHDW010000002.1, forward strand.
CACAGTGGTCATCGGAAGCCAGTTTGATCCGCTTGAGGCGATTCAAGCGCTAAATCAATATCATTGCACCATTGCACTATTCGTTCCGACGATGTATCAAATGATGATTCACGAGCGAGAATTTGCTGAAAGTTCATTTCCATCAATGAAGGTATTTCTATCTGGAGGAGCTCCTTGTCCCTTCAATGTGTATGATGCATTTGTAAAAAAAGGAATTGCTTTTAAAGAAGGGTACGGATTAACAGAAGCGGGGCCGAATAACTTTTATATTGATCCGGAAGAAGCAAAAATACATCGAGGTTCAGTCGGAAAGGCGATGTTATTTAATCAAATTAAATTGTTGAGAGAAGATGGGACGGAAGCAAGAGTGGGAGAGATTGGTGAACTGTTAATCCAAGGTCAGCATATATTTTCTACTTACTGGAATAATCACACAGCTACAGCTGAAGTGTTGCGGGATGATTGGCTGTATACAGGAGATTTAGCAAAGGTGAACGAAGAAGGTTATTGCTTTATTGTTGGAAGGAAAAAGGAAATGATTATTTCAGGCGGAGAGAATATTTACCCTCTGGAAGTCGAGCAATGTTTATTGCAATTTCCTTGTATTGAAGAAGTAGCTGTGATCGGATTACCGGATGAAATGTGGGGCGAGAAAATGGTGGCTTTCCTTGTTACAGTCAATCAGCAACCAGTCCCTCTTGAAGATATTCAGAAACATTGCGAGCAAGCTCTTGCCAAATATAAAATCCCTAAACAATTTCTTTTCATTGAAGAACTTCCGAAAACACATGTTGGAAAGATTGATAAGCAAATGTTAGAGAAACTTGGAGAAAGGTCTTTAAAGATCCAATAAATTTTTTTCATAAAACGGGGAAGTTCAGTGAACTTCTCCGTTTGACCTTATTATTCCCGAATGCTTTTTCCTGCTTCTCCTTCCTTTTCAAAGCGAGTGGCGCCTCCATAATGCAGGGCTTGATCCCGGTCTGATTCCACTTGCCTTTTGTTTTTAAGCTTTTTTTCTTGACGGTCTTTACCCACAACGTTCACCTCCACTGATTGAAGTTTCACCTTATAATCTGTTCTTGAAAGCGTGATTTATACATTTTTGCTCGTTTTTCATAAAGAAGTCGCTATTCGGATATGCTAAAAAAGTAACGTTGAAAAGGAGTGAATGATGTGGGACAAAATCACATTTTTAAGCCTGGGCAAAAGGCTCCTAATAACGGATCCTATATCGAAATTGGTCAAACGGGAAGCATGGTCAATGATCCAAAGAAAGTGAAGCTTGAAGCAGGTGATCACTTTCCGGACACTACAAATCGGGATCGAGTGTGGATGTATCAGCGCAAACCTTAATCGAGGAACTAGGAGGAGGTTCTATGAGAAATAAAGCGAAGGATTTTCCAATCAAGAGCATGAAAGGCGAAGCGGGAGAAGCAAGAGCGAAATCGAAAAATGCTTCTAAACGCCCCAACGGCACAATGAATACGGACCCTCAAGACCGTATGATGGCCGCCAATCAAACGACAAGTGAAGAGACTTAAATCATAAATGAAGGAACTTGCCTATTAAAGGAGCAGGTTCCTTTTTTTGTTAAGTATTGTGTTATACTAAATGAAAAAGATATTAGTTTGTGAGCGTTTTGAAGTAATAGATGTGAAAAAATAAAGTGAGCACAGACGAGGAGGGGGACTGGTGCCAGGATGGATGATACTTTTGTTAGCTATGCCTGCAGCTGGAATCATTGTATACACATTACTTGACCGTTGGATGGGGTGGTTGGATACCAAGGAGAAGGTGAAAACGACTGTAGATAAGTTAAATGAAGTGAAAGCATGCAACTACTGTGGTCGTTTCAGCCGAAATTACCAACGAGAACTTGCTCATTATGATCGTTTGTTAAAAGGAGAGTCTATGGGTGCTGTTACAGAAGTATGCCCTCATTGTCAACAAGAAGCGACTTTTTACCCTATTTCCGATATTCGTTCATTTCACAAGTATCATATCGATTGTTTACCTTTAGAAGTAATAGAGTACGCCGAGCATCAAAGGCACATAGAGGAATATGAACGGCTGTTGTATGCAAGTAAAGTTAATGAATCTTTTCAACGGCGGTTAGCAGACGAATAAATGATAAATCTTTCTTTATCTTATTTAAGTCCATCAACAGCTCTCACATGGTGATTTGCATATCATTGATGAAAACGATGAAAGCACTGAGAAATTGTCTCCAGTGCTTTCATCGTTTTTGCTTTGAAAGTATACAGAAATTGTGCAACGGTGTCCGATATTTATACATTGAAGACGTCTTTCTAGCTAGTTTTTGTAGAAAATAAATTGGCATGGAATTTGCAAATAAAAGAGTAGTTAGGAACAACAAGTGAGAATGCTTGTTGGTGCATCTATATTTCAGATAGGAGGAGAGCTAGATGAGCCATCGTTATTTGACGGAAGAACATCAAATATTGCGCGAGTCATTTCGAAAGTTTTTAAAGAAGGAAGCAGAACCTCACTTTGAAGAGTGGGAAAAGAACCGGATCATCCCTCGTGAATTTTGGACGAAGTTAGGAGAACAAGGTTTTTTATGCCCGGCAGTTGATGAAAAATACGGCGGGATGAATGCGGACTTTGGCTACTCGGTTGTCATTACAGAGGAGTTAGAGAGAATAGGTACGAGTTTAGTCGGTGTCGGATTACATAATGATATTGTCGTACCTTATATTGAAGCCTATGGAAATGACGAGCAAAGGGCGCGCTGGTTACCGAAATGTGTAACAGGAGAATACATCACAGCGCTGGCGATGACGGAACCGGGAGCAGGGTCTGATTTAGCTAACATTAAAACGACCGCTGTCCGAGAAGGCGATCATTATATTATTAATGGAGAAAAAACATTTATCACGAACGGAATTCAATCGGACTTAATTATTGTAGCTTGCAAAACAGATACAAAGATACAGCCTGGTTATAAAGGAATTAGCTTAATTGTCGTTGAACGAGGGACACCAGGTTTTAAAAGAGGGAAAAAACTAGAGAAAATCGGTCAATGGGGACAAGATACGGCGGAATTAATTTTTGAGGATGCCAAAGTTCCTGTTGCTAATTTACTTGGTCAAGAAGGTAAGGGCTTTTATTACATGATGAATAAACTTCAGCAAGAACGTCTCGTCGTTGCGATTGAAGCTGTTGTTAGTGCTGAAGAAATGTTAGCGCTTACGATTGACTATGTGAAGAGCAGAAGAGCATTTGGAAAATCAATTAGCCAATTTCAAAATACGCAATTTAAAATAGCAGAAATGGCAACGGAGGTTCAAATTGGCCGTACATTTATCGATGATTTAATCGTCAATCATATGGAAGGAAAAGATGTTATCAATCAAGTATCAATGGCGAAATGGTGGACGACAGATATGGCGAAGCGAGTAGCAGCAGAGTGCATGCAGCTGCATGGAGGATACGGTTATATGGAAGAATATCCAATCGCTCGCAGATATCGAGATATACCTGTGCTATCGATTTACGCAGGCACGAATGAAATCATGAAGCAAATCATTGCTAAAAATTTTGAATTATAAAAGGAGTGTGTCAGTGAAATGAGAGAGGTAGTCATTGTTGAAGGTGTTCGTTCGGCAGTCGGCAGACGAAAAGGAGCATTTAGTCGCACTCGTCCAGATGATTTGGCAGCAGAAGTATTAAAAGGACTTGTTTCTCGGGCAGGTATTTCAGCGGATATGGTAGAGGATGTGATCTTTGGCTGTGTGTCACAAGTAGGCGAGCAATCCGTTAATATCGCCAGGCTTGCTTCATTGATGGCAGATTTTCCGGTAAGCGTTCCAGGAACAACGATTGATCGTCAATGTGGTTCAAGTCAGCAGGCCATTCATTTTGCCGCTCAGGCCATCGCATCGGGTGACATGGATATTGTTATTGCTGGTGGAGTAGAAAGCATGACACGAGTACCAATGTTTTCTAATCGATTAGAGGCTGAATGGAGCGACAAACTCACTTCTAAGCACGAAATTATTCATCAAGGCTTATCAGCTGAAAGAATAGCTGATCAATGGGACTTGGGCCGTGAGATACTAGATGAGTTTTCTTACAATAGCCATCAAAAAGCACTCCAGGCTCAAGCGGAAGGTAGATTTAATAACGAAATCTTGCCGATTGAGGTCACACTTGAGGATGGATCTAAGCAAATGATTAGTGAAGATGAAGGTCCTCGAAAAGAAACAACGATCGAAAAATTACAGAGTTTACAACCTGTCTTTAAAGAAGATGGGAAGATACATGCAGGAAATGCGAGCCAAATGAGTGATGGAGCTGCTGCCTTGCTGATCATGTCTCGAGAAAAAGCCGAGCAGCTACAGTTAAAGCCTCGCTTTCGAATCGTGGCCCGTACCGTCGTCGGTTCCGATCCCACTTTGATGCTGACAGGACCGATTGAAGCGACGGCAAAAGCTTTAGAAAAAGCCGAACTAACGATCCATGACATTGATTTATATGAGGTGAATGAGGCGTTCGCTTCTGTTCCACTCGCTTGGTTAGCTGAAACGGGTGCAGACCCAGCAAAGTTAAATGTGAACGGCGGAGCGATCGCTTTAGGCCATCCACTTGGTGCCACAGGGGCAAAATTGATGATTACGTTAATGAATGAATTAGAACGAACAAATGGCCGTTACGGCTTGCAAGCGGTATGTGAGGGGCATGGCATGGCGAATGCAACGATCATTGAGCGGATCGATTAATTTCTTGTCTAATAAAGAACAAAGGGGGAATGAAGATGGAATTGAATCAAAGTGTGGCAATTGTAACGGGTGGAAGTTCAGGTTTAGGCGAAGCGACAGTTAGACATGTTGTGGAACATGGTGGCAAAGCCGTTATTTTAGACATGAATGCAGCGAATGGAGCGGCTCTTGTTGAACAGCTAGGGCGTGAACATGCTATATTCGTAAAAACAGATGTGACGAACGAGAAAGAGGTTATACATGCTTTGGACCAAGCGATTGAAGCCTTTGGAAAGATTAATCTTGTTGTGAATTGTGCCGGAATTGGAACACCGCAGAAAGTGTTATCAAAAGGGCGAGCCACTAGTTTACAAGATTACAATCAAATCATTCAAGTGAACCTAGTTGGAACCTTTAATGTCATTCGACTAGCGGCAGAACGAATGGTCCTCAATGAAGTAAATGAAAACGGAGAGCGCGGAGTAATTATTTCCACAGCATCTGTAGCTGCTTTTGAAGGTCAAATTGGTCAAGCGGCTTACAGTGCTTCTAAAGGCGGGGTAGTCGCCATGACATTACCTATTGCCAGAGAATTGGCCAAAGACGGTATTCGAGTCATGGCAATTGCACCAGGGCTATTCGAAACACCGATGTTTAACACTTTACCGGAAGCAGCACGAGTGGCGCTTGGAGCGATGACTCCTTTCCCATCAAGACTTGGAAGGCCGCAAGAATACGCTCAATTAGTGCAGGCGATCGCAGAAAACTCCATGCTAAATGGAGAGGTGATTCGATTAGACGGAGCCATTCGCATGCAACCAAAATAAAAGAATAGTCAATTTAGGAACTAAGGGGCTGACACTTATAGTCAGCTCTTTTTCTATTAACATTCATTTTTTGCTAGAAATTTTTGTTGTATGAATTGCTTTTTATTTACAGTTGTAGTAGAAAATATGATATAATTTCCATAATGAATGCAAAGGGGGGACGAGAAATGAAGTCAACCGGAATTGTAAGAAAAGTAGACCAGTTGGGAAGAATTGTTGTTCCGAAAGAATTACGAAAAAATTTATCGATCGATATAAAAGATGCCATGGAAATTTTTGTAGATGAGGATAAAATCATTTTAAGAAAGTATAAAGCTGAACAGGCTTGTATCATTACGGGGGAAGTAACCTCTGAAAATATTAGTTTATTTGATGGAAAAATCCATTTAAGTCCAAACGGAGTAGAGTTATTAAAGAAAGAATTAGAACGAATTAACAATAAGCCATAGAAATTCACAAAATAAAACTTGTAAATGTTAGCTAAGGGTATAAAGTAACTGCTTGTTTATGCCGATATGAAGAGTGTAAAAGGCAAACTTGATGAAAGTCAAGGACGCAAAGCCACGGACCTAAGCAGCTACAGCTGTATGGCCGCCGGGCTGCCATTCTCCTCTTTGAAGTGAGATGGCAACTTTAATGAGGAGATGGGCAACATGAATAAGTTAACAAAGTTTATATGGGTGCTGATTGCTGTATTCGTTTTAGAAAGTGCAGGTTTTGCTATGGTGAAGCCACGTGCTGCTGCAAATGAACAACCGCTATCAAAGGCAACATGGTTATGGCATACAAAAGAGATTGTATCGAATAAAGAGTCATTGTTAAACTTTATGCAGCAAAATCAAGTAACAGATGTCTATTTACAAATAAATAAAGACATTTCGGCAAGTGCTTATAAAGCTTTTATTAAGCAGGCTAGTGCCAAACACATAAAGGTTCATGCTTTAGATGGGGCACCATCCTGGGTATCTAGCAATGGGGTTGTTTACCAAGAAAGGTTTTTTACTTGGCTAAATAATTATCAATTACACGCTTTACCTGAAGAGCGATTTTCAGGTGTTCATTTAGATGTAGAGCCTTACTTATATAAAGGGTGGAAAAAGCAATATCAACAAACTGTTCGATCTTATCAATCATTGCTGATACAAGCTAATCAATTTGCTCAGCAGTTAGGAGTGCCTTTAGCGGTAGACATTCCATTTTGGTTTGATAAGCGATTTTATGATAATCAATTCGGAACAGGGAAGCTGTCTGACTGGGTGATTACTCATGTCAACTCTGTCACAATTATGGCGTACCGCGATCAAGCACTTGGTTCAAATGGCATCATCAAATTAGTTCAAGATGAAATCAACTATGCCGCATCTGTAAATAAAAGAGTGTCCATCGGTGTGGAAACACTGCCTTCAAAAGAAGGAGAGTTTATCTCTTTCTATGAAGAAGGGAAAGAATACATGTGGGAACAATTACAAATTGTCCAATCTTCTTACAAACATTTCTCTAGCTTTGGCGGATTTTCTATTCACTCCTTACAAGGATGGATGAATTTGAAGCAATAAAAAAACACGACTGTAGCGGTCGTGTTTTTTTATTGCTTTGTCTCAGCGTAATATGGAGTTTTCACTCATTGAAGGAATGAAAAGAGAACAAGATGTGTTCTCTGTAAAATAAGGCTAGGCTCTTCTGCATTGAAGAAGCCTAATCCTTTTAATAGCGAAGGGATAACAAAGAGTGTGAGCTATGGTTTATCTTATTAGTAGAAGAAAGAAGCGCCAATGATAATTAACAAAATGAACAACACAACAATTAAAGCAAAGCCGCCGCCGTATCCGTATCCGCCACCGTAACCCATACTTTCCACCTCCTTGAAGATTGGAATAATACATAGTATGAAATGCTAGCTAAAATGTTTAGACTTTTATATCTTGTCTGCTAGTTCAGGGAAAAAATTTAAAAATATTTGGATATATCTTGATTTATTTGCTCATAGAATATATAGTCCATTACAACAGTAATTTACTGTGGTAGAGGGTGGTGACAGATACTTGATATTAGATGCAGATGGAATGAAACCTATTTATGTACAGATTTCCGAATGGATTGAAGTGGAAATCTTAAATGGAAAATTTGAAACAGATCAAAAAATGTATTCCCAATATCAATTAGCAGAAATGTTCAATATTAATCCAGCGACAGCAGCCAAGGGACTCAATTTATTGGCGGATGAACATATTTTATACAAAAAGCGTGGTCTTGGAATGTTTGTTGCAGCTACAGCGAAAGCCTCGATTATCGACAAACGAAAAAATCAAACATTAAAGAAATTAGTGTCGGATATCGTCAAGGAAGCGAAACAGCTTCATGTCAGCGAAGAGGAATTAATCGCTATGATTAAGGCCGCAAAACACGAGGAGGGGGAAGAGTGAAAGCAGTAGAATGTACGAATGTTACGAAAGTTTTTGGACGATCTAAAGCTTTGAATCATATATCGTTTGCCATTGAGGAAAACAAAATTACCGGTTTAATTGGGCGAAATGGAGCTGGCAAAACGACGTTGTTAAAAATTATTGCTGGGTTTATTAAGCAAACGTCAAAGTGGAACCAACGGATTTATTAAATGTTTTTTATGTTGGTGACAAAACCTCCCCTCCGAAGTAAAGAGGGGAGAGATGGAGTTAGTGATCGAGCAAGATCATTTGATTTTGCATTTGCTGAATTTGCAGCTTCATCCGTCTTAGTTGCTCTTTTTGCTCAGCATTGGCACTATGGCTTAATTTATCCAGCTCATTGATGGATTGTTCAAGCATAAGCTGCGACTGGGTGAATTCGGTGTCATTGTCATGCTCTTGAGTAGAAGCTTCTTTATATTGTTCTTCTGCCAAGTGGAGCGTTTCCTTACATTGAGCCAAAAATTGTTCAACCGCTTGTCTTGTTGCCACATGAACCATCTCCTCACTCGGAAATTGATGAAATCCATCCTCCATAGTTTTTCCGCTTTTCGCTCGGATTATCAATCGATTTTTGGTAAATAGTAAAAGCAGGAGGTGTTTCTTGTGGGAAAAAGTAAAAATCGAGGCAATCCAGTCAGCGGTGTCAATCCTCAAGGATATTCTGGTGGAGGCAAAGGAGATACTAGTCCAAAGTCACGCTTAGAAAATATAGCGAAACATAGCAATACAAAAAGGTAACATAATGGGGGTGTCGCTTTGGAAGACACCCTCATTTTCATTTGGATACATAAGCAGGAAAAATGGGGAAAGATGGCGAAAATTTAATAAGGGAAAAATAGGATGAAAAGGATGATACGATGGAGAAGGTTATTTTATTGGAAGAACAATCGCCGCTTTGCCCAATTACAGCATTAGTTGAAGAAGCAAATGAATGTGTTTATTTTTATTTAATAGAAGATCAAGGAGAAGAACAAAATATCCGAGCTGTATGGGTACGCAATTATGGAGAAGCGCCTGAACAATTAGAGGTTGAAGATATGCGTGAAGGATTACCGCCGTTGCTGCCAGCTTCTGTTTGTGCCCATCCAAATGGAGCAGAAAAGTTAGACCCAGAGAAGGTTGAACTGATCTGGTTTGAAGAAGGTGATGGAGCGGCTTTACTGTATGAGCAAGAAGTGTTAGCGGTCATTCCTGGATGGGGCGGCACAGAACAATACCCTGGTTATGCGAGAGATTGTACAGATATTTATCATTATGCCCTGCCTTTAGGGGACCCATCTGAAAATGTATTATTTGCACGGATAGAAAAAGCGCAAGATTATTGGAATAGCTGGGATGAAAACAGCTGGTCCCATTTTCAAACAAGTCAATTGCAAGCGCTCGAAAGCAAGCTAGGAAAGCATACAAAATATTATGCGATTGATGGTGGATACTGGCCGCCGAGAGCACTTGTTACGTTTGAACAGGAAGAGATCACATACGCGGTAACGCTTGGCACTTCGCTTCTTTCGCAGCCTCAAGTCGAACTTTATGTTGAGGAACCCGACAAGTATCGGCGCTTTGAATTGGCATTAGCCATTCCAACTACTTTATTGAAAAAGAATGAACAAGGAATTCTTCAGTACATCAGTGCACAGACAAGTGTCCCGTGGCACTTTATCACATTTTTAGCGCATGGTCATACACTGGTTTGCGACGAATTCCAAACGGATCAAGAGCATTTCTCTGCTATTTTATTGGCTAACGCTCCAAAAACATCCCAAAAAATTTCGCTTGAACCGTTTCGAGGAGATGATATTAACTTGTTATGGATGATTCCTTTAACAGAAAAAGAATATCACTATGCGATGGAGCATGGTAGCGAGCAATTATTAGAGCAAATGAAAGCAGAAGAGCAAGAGACATGGTGGATGTTTAATGGCCGTACGAAGTTTGATATTTGAAGAGGTAAATAAACGATGTTAATGGAAGAGAATCATATGGTCTCCATTTGGATTGGCAGAGTAGAAGACGAAGAGAAGGTAGATAAGCTTATGGAGTATGCTTATGATGAAGAGGGAGAGGCGATTCCTTCAGAATTTTTGCGGATTAGCGGAATCGATGATGCTTATATAGATGAGGATTTTGTTGAGGTTTCGTTTCAAGCTTTCACTCAGTCACTTGCTAGCTTGTTAGAGGAACACTCTTATTCTGATATTTTTTTGCCCAAGCTGCTTCAGCGCTTCGATGATCAATTAACGGAAAGCGTGAATATGGCTCTGTTAATTTATCATTTTGAATTTAATGGAGCCGTATCTGAAGTCATGCTAGATGGAATTCAGCTGTTTTATTTGGGAGCGTTCCCATTCGAAAAGGAGAGTTTGGATGTATGAATATCTTTTTAGATAAAGCGTCAAGAAGAAAAATGAAATAGAAACGCATACATAATTTAAGGAAAATGACTTTAGTTTTCATTGCTAAAGTCATTTTTTCTTGTAAGCATAGAAACAAGAAAAACAAAGGAATCTGTTAGCACCTTCTCTTAATTTATAAAACGGAATTTTCAGAAAAAATATTGATTATCCAAAATGAATGTGATAAGTTATTAATCAATTATGAAGTTTGAACTTCATAATTGGTTAAATGTAATTTAGACTTCATATAAGGGAGCCTGAATATGGAGATATTTAGTGAATTAAAGAAAAATTATTTACAGCTATCTAAAGGACAGCAAAAAGTTGGTGAGTATTTGCTGAAATATCCGGAAGAAATTGCGCTACAGCCTGCAAGTCAAATTGGTCATCGCATCGGTGTGAGTGAAACGACGGTCATTCGCTTATGTTATTCACTAGGTTTAAGCGGATATTCGCAGTTGCAAGCAATGGTGCGGGAGCATTTGATTCATCAAAAAAGCCATTTAAACAACTATTATTCTTCCAAAATAGAGATGGCTCGAGAGCCACATTTATACGCACAGGTGATGGAGAAAGATGCAGAGAATATTAGAAAAACGCGGGATAGTATCCGGGAAGAGGATATGGAGCAAGCCGTAATGAAGATTATGGAAGCTAATAAAGTATATATTACCGGCATGCGAACGTCTTTCGCGCCCGCTCAATGGCTTTCGTTTGTGTTAGGTTTAGCCCGGGATGATGTTCATTTATATCAGCCAGCGACAGATGATTTAATGGCTGTGCTTCAGCAGTTGAATTCACAATCTGTGTTTGTAGCTATTACTTTTCATCGCTATGTAAAGGAAACAGTGAAGCTAGCTGAAATGGCCAAAGAGCAAGGAGCGTTTGTCATCAGTATAACGGATTCTGAACTAGCTCCAATTGCACGATTTTGTGATAGGACATTCGTTATCGGAGAGGGAAAAGATGCTACTTTAGATGTGTTTCCTCCACTTTTTTCATTGTTAAATGCTCTAATGGCGAGTATTTCTGTAAAGTACGCTGAATCAATCAAAGAGCGGCAAGAAAAATACGAACGGCTTAGTTCCGATTATTTATTTTTTCAATAGAGGAGAGAAAGGAAGTCTTGTTGTGAAGAAACAGCTAGAAGAGTTAAAACCAGCTATTGAGCAACTGTATCATCATCTACATGCTCATCCTGAGACTAGCTGGGCAGAGATAGAGACGACCAAGCATTTAGCTGACCTATTAACGAGTTACGGATTTCACCCGCAAACATTTGATGATTGCACGGGGTTAGTGGTTGAAGTGGGAGAAGGGGAAGCCGCTGTTGGAGTACGTTGTGATATCGATGCTTTATGGCAGGAAGTGGATGGAGTTTTCACTGCTAACCATTCTTGCGGGCACGATGCTCACATGACAATGGCTGTTGGGACTTTATTGCTGTTAAAGAAATTGTCCTATCAGCCAAAAGGAAAATTAGTGGTCATTTTTCAACCGGCTGAGGAACAAGGAACCGGTGCTTTAAAAATGATTGAAAAAGGTGTAATAGATGAGCTGGATTATTTATATGGTGTTCATTTACGACCGATTCAAGAATTGTCACATGGGAAGGCATCTTCGGGCATTCAACATGGGGCTGCTAAGTTTATCTCCGGAGAAATTATTGGGGAAGATGCCCATGCAGCGAGACCGCATCTCGGAAAAAATGCGATTGAGATTGGTGCTGATTTAGTGCAATCTTTAAGTCAAATTCATATCGATCCGGCGATTCCCTCTTCGATTAAAATGACAAAATTTCAAAGTGGGGGTGAATCAAGTAATATTATCCCGGGAAAAGCTTCCTTTTCTTTAGATCTTCGTGCACAAACAAATGAAGTGATGGATGAATTAACGGAGAAAGTCGTTCAAGTATGTAAGGGATTAGAATGGATTCATCAGGCAACGATTCAGCTTGAAACGAAATCAACAACGGCCGCAGCGATGGTATCAGATGAAGCGTCTGACATTATGGGAAAAGCTATTGCTAAAGTGCTTGGTAAGAAGAATGTTGTCGCGCCGATTGTGACGACCGGAGGAGAAGACTTTCATTTTTACACATTGAAAAATCCCAAATTAAAGGCAACGATGCTCGGGCTTGGCTGCGATTTGCAACCGGGGCTACATCACCCTCATATGACGTTTAACAAAGAAGTGATTTATTCAGGCATTGAAATATTGGCGCAAACCATCATGAGTACATTTGAACAACTGGAAGGATGAGTATGTTGAACAATTACGTGATTCGACCATTCCAAGATCGAACTGATTTTGAACAAATGCAAATGTTAGAACAAAAGGTATGGGGAAGTGAACCGACGCCTATTCCGCAAACATTAACTGTTCATCAGCATGGAGGCTTATTAGTTGGTGCTTTTGCAGAAGAAAAGTTAATTGGCTTTAGTTATGGCTTCACGGGATTTTCGAATGGTCATACTTACTTATGCTCACATATGCTAGCGATTGATCCTGATTATCAAAAAACAGGTATCGGTAAAGCCTTAAAGGATGCCCAAAAACAAGAAGCCATGAAATTAGGCTATGATTTGTTAACATGGACGTTTGACCCATTAGAAAGCGTGAATGCTTACTTAAACTTAACCAAATTAAAAGCCATCTGCGATACATATAAAGTGAACTGTTACGGTGAAATGAAGGATGGATTAAATAAAGGATTGCCTACTGATCGCTTGAAAGTAGACTGGTGGATTCAAAGCGCTTATGTAAATGGAGATCAAACATTTACTGATGAGCAAGCAACAACCTTCGCTGATTATGAAATAACGCCAGCGGGCTTTCCGAAAATATCACGGATTCATTCTGAAGATATAAGCAATAAAAATCATGTGCTCGTTCCTGTGACGAAAAGCTTTCAGGAAATGAAAGCGAAAGATAAGGATTTAGCCATGGATTGGCGGATGAACATGCGAAAGATCTTTATGCAGCTGTTTGCTGAAGGATATGCCGTTGTTAAGCTACTCCAAAGGCCTGATGAGCCGGTGCATTATTATTTATTTGTCCAAAAGAATTTAATTGATTTAGAGAGGAAAGGATAATATGAACATTCAAGAAGTTGTGTTACGACATTTAAAGATGGAATTGAAGTTTCCTTTTACGACTAGCTTTGGCACGATACAAATGAGAGAGTTTATTTTAGTAGAAGTAAAAGATGAGCAAGGTGTATCGGGCTGGGGGGAGTCTGTAGCCTTTATGTCACCTTTATATAGCGAAGAAACGCTTCAAACAAATTGGCATATGCTAGAAGATTTTTTGATTCCTATGCTAAAAGGAACAGAGATTTCTCATCCGGATGAATTATCTGAACTATTTGCCTCTATTCGAAAAAATAATATGGCTAAATCAGCAATTGAAGGAGCCGTTTGGGATTTATATGCGAAGAGACAAAAAATGCCTTTGTACAAATGTCTTGGTGGTGAAAGAACGTCTATTGAAGTTGGAATCAGTATTGGCATTCAAGATTCTGTTGAAGAGTTACTTGCCATTGTGAAAAAGCATGTTGAGGCGGGATATAAACGGATTAAAGTAAAGATTAAGCCAGGATGGGATGTCGATGTGATTCGAGAAATTCGCCGCATTTATCCAGATATAGCTCTCATGGCTGATGCCAACTCCGCTTATCGATTAGAAGATTTAGAACTATTAAAGCAGCTGGACGAATTTAACTTAATGATGATTGAACAGCCGTTAGCATCGGATGATATCGTTGATCATGCAACGGTTCAAAAAGAATTAAATACGCCGATTTGCTTAGATGAAAGCATTCATTCTTGTGAAGATGCCCGTAAAGCTATTCAACTAGGAAGTTGCAAAATTATTAATATTAAAGTCGGCCGAGTAGGCGGTTTAACCGAATCGAAGAAAATTCACGATTTATGTAAGGAGAAGGGAATTGATGTGTGGTGCGGTGGAATGCTTGAAGCGGGAGTCGGGCGAGCCCATAATATTGCATTAACGACGTTGAGTAATTTTACATTGCCAGGGGATACAGCTGCTTCCTCTCGCTATTGGGAGAAAGATATTATTCAGCCAGAAGTCACTGTGCATGATGGATTAATTACTGTTCCAGAAGAAACGGGAATTGGTTATGAGATCGATTTAGAGGCTGTAGAACAATTTACGCTAAAGAAGAAAGTATACTAAGGATATAGGTATAAATAGCACCTGGGAATTCCGGGTGTTTCTTAAATGAACATTAGTCAGAATATTCAAAACAAAAAGAGGGGTTATCATGAAAAAAGTTTTGCAAATTGCTGGGGCTTATATTGGTATTTTAGTTGGGGCAGGGTTTGCATCGGGACAAGAAATTTTGCAGTTTTTCACAAGCTTCGGTTGGATAAGCATTTTAGGAACGCTTGTTGCGACTGTACTATTTTCTTTTTTAGGGATGCAAATTTTACAACTTGGTTCGAGACTTCAAACACAATCTCATAAACATGTGATTGATTTGATTTGTGGGAAAGTATTAGGCAGAGGGGTTGATGTTGTCATTACATTTTTTTTATTTGGTGTCGCTGCTGTCATGATCGCAGGGAGCGGTTCTATTTTTCAGCAGCAATTTGGTATCCCTCCGCTATATGGCAGCCTGTTGATGACACTTTTGACAATTATTACGGTTTGTTTTAACTTTCAAAAAATGATTGCAGTTATTAGCTTAATGACACCTTTCTTATTTATCATGATTGGAATTGTTGCTGTGTATTCATTCATGCAATATGGAGGAGATGTAGAGCTATTTCAATTAGGAAAAACAGAAAACACAGCTACCTCTAATTGGATGGTTAGTGCGGTATTATATGTTTCTTACAATATTGCTGCCGGTGCTGCCGTGCTAACTCTAATTGGAGGAGCAGAAAAAAATGAAAGAAAAGCTCGTTTAGGAGGGCTTTTTGGAGGAGCGGGACTAGGAATCTTAATCTTGCTTATTAATGTCTCAATGCTCATGAACTTTAAAGAGATTCAATCTGTAGATATGCCTATTGTTTATATCGCTAATGAGATTTCTCCGGTTATCGGATATTTCATGTCTTTTGTATTATTGGCTATGATTTATAATACAACAGTTGGCATGATTTACGCTTTTACAGCTAGAATGGTTCCCGCTCAACATAAATCATTTAAACTGTCCGTCAGTTTATTTACTCTTGTTGCTTTTTGTGCTAGTTTCGTGGGCTTTGTCAAGCTAGTCGGCACGCTTTATCCAATCGTCGGTTATCTCGGTATGGTGGTCATTACAGCTATCATTGTTTCTTCGTTTCGATTCAAGAGACAGAAGCTTTCAGCGAAAGATATTAAATGGACTGGCTGAACATACATAAAACGAAAGATCTTTAGTTAAGATAGATCGTCAAAAAGCTGACTTAAAAAGGGATAGATTTCTGCCACCTTCACTGCTCAAAAAGCTTAAGTTGTTGAAGGTGGCAGGAGTACATTCTTTGTAAGTCAGCCTATTTGGTTATTATTTACGAATCCAGACAGCACCCGCTGAGTTATCTTTTGCTTCACCAATTACTTGGAATTTTAATCCATGATTTGGCACGTTTCGTCCAGCATCTGGGATCTGTTCATTCATATATTTTCTGGTATCATCAAATGTCGTGATTCCTGGAAGACCTTGATAATCATAAATGCCGCGTGTAGGTGAGTTAATATACCATTCTGGTGTTTGATCTAATCCGAAAGCTGCATCAGCAATTTGATAACGAGTGCTCTGATTCGTTGTCGGTTGTCCATTCAATGAACCGATAATTGCTTCTGGATTACAGGGGGAGATCTAATTTTGTTTTAGTAAATATAAGTAGTTTTCGAGTATCATTGATTTCTCTATTAAAAAAACCGCCATCCTAGCGAAGGATTGGCGGTTTTTTCGATGGGTGTTGATCAAAGTCTGGGGAAAGGCAACTTACATATAACCCCAAATCATTGTGAACATTGAGCCAAGGATTGTTACGACTCCGACAAATAGAGCGTAGGCGATATTTGTGTAGAGAGTAGCTCGGTCAGATGTTTCTCCAATGTGCATGAATAGTAATAATTGAACGCTAGCTTGAGCGATTGCTGTAACGAGCAGTACGGTCATGCCAGCTGTAAATGTCATGTCAAAGTACCAAACTGTTAGGGCAGCAAGTGAAAGGACTAGTGAGAAAACGAATCCCATCACATGATGTCTTGGGAAGTATTGTTTCATCATTACATCAATCCTTTCAAGTATACAAAGCTAAAGATAAAGATCCATACGACATCAAGGAAATGCCAGTATAGAGAAAAGATAAACGATTTATTGGCTGTTTCAGGCGTTAATCCATGCTTTTTCACTTGCATTAAAATCGCTGTTCCCCATAGGAAGCCGAATGTTACGTGGGCTCCGTGAGTACCAAGCAAAGTAAATAAGCTAGATAAGAAGGCGCTTGTTTGCATTGTAGCTCCTTCGTGAACGTATGTGACGAATTCCATGATTTCTACTCCTAAAAAGGCTAAGCCTAAAACAAGAGTGATACCAAAGAAGGTCATCATCGCTTTTTTCGCACCAAGGCGCATCGCGTTGATACCAAGGCCGATTGTAAAGCTACTCGTTAATAAGATAATCGTTTCAAGCATAACTGGTCCCATTTCAAAAATTTCAGAACCAGCCGGACCATTTCCTGTTCGATGTTCTAAAACAAAATAGACAGCGAAGAGGGTGGAGAAGAGGGCAATTTCTGCCCCTAAAAAGATCCAAAATCCTAAGATCTTTAATTTATTCTCCTCTGTACTATATTCTAAAGGTAGCGAGTTATCTATTTTCATTATCCTTCACCTCGCAATGCTTTTTCAGTGCGTTCAATTTCTTCAACAGAAACGTAATAGCCGTGATCTTGTTCAAATGTGCGGTAGGCCATTGTTCCAAAAACAACTAGTGCAGCAAGGATTGCTGGAACCCACCAGCTAAAGACGATAAAGAATCCTAAGAAGAAGAAGGCTACACCCATAATAAATGGTTGTCCGCTGTTGTTTGGCATATGAATCGGTTCATATGGACCATCATCAGTGAGCGGCTCGTTATTTTTCTTAGAGAACCAGAATGCGTCAAGAGAATTGATCTTTGGCACTTTTGCAAAGTTATAGAATGGAACAGGGCTATGTGTACTCCACTCCAATGATCTTGCATCCCAAGGGTCACCAGTTGTTTCGCGTGGGCTATAACGGATGCTCCAATAAATATTGTATACAAGAACGATGAACCCGATTGTTAAACCGATGGCACCAATAAATGAAAGCATATTTAATGGGCCGTAGCCTGTGCTAGCTGAATACGTAAACATCCGGCGTGTCATTCCGTTTAGTCCAAGAATGAACAGCGGGAAGAATGTGATGTTAAAGCTGATAGCAATAAACCAGAATGCAATTTTGCCAAGACGTTCATTTAAACGGAAACCGAATACTTTCGGGAACCAGAAATGGAATCCGGCAATCACGGCAAATACCGTACCAGGAATTAATACATAGTGGAAGTGAGCAACTAAGAACATTGTATTATGATATTGATAATCGGCACTTGCCATTGCAAGCATAACCCCAGTTACTCCACCAATCGTAAAGATCGGAATAAAGGCTAATGAGTAAAGCATTGGCGTTGTAAAGCTGATTTTTCCTTTACGCAATGTGAATAGCCAGTTAAAGATTTTAACCCCAGTTGGCACCGCAATCGCCATTGTTGTAATGGAGAAGACGCTGTTAACCATCGCTCCATGTCCCATTGTATAGAAGTGGTGCGCCCATACAATGAAAGATAATAAAGAGATAACAACCATACTGGCAACCATTGATTTATAGCCGTATAGATTTTTACGAGCGAAAGTAGAAATGACTTCGCTGTAAATTCCGAACGCTGGAAGGATAACGATATATACTTCAGGATGTCCCCATACCCAGAAAAGGTTGGCCCAAAGCATATCCATTCCGCCATTGCTCATCGCGAAAAATTGTGTGCCGAATTGACGGTCAAGTGTCATTAGTGCAAGTGCAACCGTTAATACAGGGAAAGCAAATACGATAATGACGTTTGTGATTAATACAGACCAAGTAAACATTGGCATTTTCATTAATGTCATGCCAGGGGCACGCATTTTTAAAATCGTGACAATGAAGTTAATACCTGTCATTAATGTACCAAGACCAGCGATTTGCAGAGAAATAGCGTAATAGTTATTTCCTACTGTTGGACTAAATTCTGTACCAGCTAGAGGGAAGTATGCTGTCCAACCTGCATCTGGTGATCCACCGATCACGAAGGAAATGTTTAATAGCATCGCCCCGAAAAAGAATAACCAAAAGCTTACGGCATTTAATCGCGGAAATGCTACGTCACGCGCTCCGATTTGAAGCGGAATAACGACGTTCATCAATCCAATAATAAAAGGCATTGCCATGAATAGAATCATGATCAACCCATGTGTTGTAAAAATCTCGTTGTAATGTTGTGCATCTAAAAGTCCGTTTTCCGGCACAGCTGTTTGTGCACGCATTAATACGGCATCAACGCCTCCACGGAAAAGCATTAATAAAGCAGCTATGATGTACATGACACCAATACGTTTATGATCGACAGTCGTTAACCATTCGGTCCAAAGGTATCCCCATTTTTTAAAATAGGTGAGCCCGGCAACGATAGCAACGGAAACCAAGACAATGCTAGCCATCGCAGCATAGATCATCGGTTCACCGGTTACGAAAAATTCGTCCCATTTCATCTGTGTGACTCCTTTCGTGCTCTATAAAAGTTATTATTTTTGTTCATCTTGAGGCATGTTGTTGCTTGCAGTCGGAGGACATGTTTCTTTCTCCTTCGCGCTTGTTCCATGATTATGTCCAGCATGTTCGCCTTCTGGAGCCGGACGGAACTCTAAGTGAGTAGATGTATACGTTTTGCGTCCTACATGATCGGCTTCTAAAAGACTATCAAACTCTTTTTCTGATAATTTTGGTGCTGTTTCTTTTACATCGCTTACCCATTCTTTATAATCAGCTTTTGGCATTGCTTGTGCTTCAAACTCCATGTGGGCGAATCCTTCACCGTTAAAGTTCGAGTTTTTACCCATATAAGATCCTGGAGTATCAGCAGCAAGGTGAATTTTTGTGACCATGTCACTCATCGCATACTTTTGTCCAGCTAATTGTGGGATCCAGAAGCTAGTGATTGGGCCAAATGAATATAATCGGAATTCAACTGGTCGGTCAGTTGGAATGTTTACGTAGTTCACCGTTTCAATTCCTTCTTCAGGGTAGCTGAAATGCCATTTCCAGTTAGAGGATGAAGCATAGATCACTAACGGCTTTTCATTGGCATAGCCTTTTGGAGTAGTTTCCACTTCATTTGTTGTTCTTACAGTCACAACAGATAAGAAAATAACGATAATGATTGGAATAACAGTCCAAGTCAATTCCAGCCAGTGATTTCCTTCCTCATGCGGAGGTTCATAATCCTTATCTAGTTTTGAAGCACGGTATTTTGTGAGTACATACGCATAAAGCACGTAAACAACTAGCAAGATACCTGCCATTACGATGATTGACAAAATAATCGTATCAGATAGTGTCTTGGCAGATGGTCCTTTTGGATCTAAGACCATCAAAGAATTTCCACAACCTGTAAGCACTGTGGAAATAGTGAAAATAACGAATAAAAAAGCCCATTTCATCTTCATTGTGTACTCCTTCCTTAAACATAATGAATCACTGTCAAACAATAAGTTTAAATTGTTAAATATTTCACAATAATTCTCTATGGATCATAGATGTAAATTAATTGAAATATATCTGTGTCATATATATTATTCGCATTTGATTTAAAAGACAATTGAAAAATCGCTATGTCACAAAAGATTCAATATTGTAAGTTAATCATTACAAAATAGGTATCAAAATGGAATTTATGTGAATTAAATGTAAAGGAAAAATAATTTCCATTTCATCTTTTTTTCGCATATTGTGTCATATAAATAACAAATAAAATATAAAGATTAACAAAATAGTTATTTCAATATATTTTTCATTGGAGGTTCATTTAATGAGAAAAGGTAAAGTTTTGTAAAGGTCAGCATTTTAATGTGTAATTAATTTGTAATATTTGTAATTTTCAGTTACATTTATCTGAAAAGAAAATGAGAACAGCTAAGTTAAAAGGGGGAGTATTGTGAAAAAGTTACTCTGTTTTATTGTTACTATTGTAATACTGGCTATCATGAATTATATCATCATGAAAGCATTCGATGTCCCATTCATAGACTATTCCTTTGTTGTGGGATTAATGGGAATGGTTGCCGTGTATTTCTTTAACACCTCGGGAGGGATTGCAAGCAGAAACGTTGAAATGAAAATCCAGTCACAAACGGGAATCAAAGTGGATCAGCAAAAGAAACAAAAATTTTATCCGACGATTTCTTTTTATGCTGCGATTTTCTACACTGTAGTAGCTGCTGCCCTAACCTTCTTTTACTACAAAGACTATTTTATCTAACATAAAAAAGACCGCTGCCTTTTGAAATGCAGCGGTCTTGTCGACAAAATCCGGGGAGTGACAGGCACCTCCCTATTTATTTAAAGAAAACTTTGTCGATGTTGTATTTGGCTTGAAGTTTATTGATGATGTAGGTTTCGTAAATGTCTCGCTCAACCGGATCTTCAATATATGACACGGCTATTTTATATACTTCGTCTCTATGATTTTTAATGGGAGAAACGGTGTCTTCGAAGTTTTTGCGAATTCGCTGTCTGAGCTTTCTTGCTTTCCCTACATACAGTAGTTGATCATGAACATCAAAAAACATGAAAATGCCGCCTTTATCACGGGCAATTTTTGTATAATCTGTAAAGCCGTACTCGGTACTTAGTGCTGGTTCTCCGGGTTCTCCAATTTGTTTGCCTTTTTTAATAATGACATTTGGTT
Organism: Bacillus sp. REN10; assembly: GCF_016820555.1. GTDB lineage: Bacteria > Bacillota > Bacilli > Bacillales > Domibacillaceae > Bacillus_CE. The sequence goes on from NZ_JADHDW010000002.1 coordinate 56,802, forward strand.
CAGGGATGGTAATTTTAATCAATATAAGTCACTTCCTAGTTTTATTTACAGAACTCGCATTAAATTGATCCCCACTATAGCATACTTCTGTTGTTTTCACCACTAGAAGGGGACAAAGCGCCTTCTTATTGTGATTGTCGAATTTCCTTCACATGCTCCATTAAATGATGAACAAATCCATCATCTCTTGCCAGCCAGGCTCCGTAATTTCTTTTCAGGAAGCTTTCTCCTTCTATAAAATTCGTGAATGTTTCTTTTATTTTTTCTTTGTTGTGTTTGATGGCCCATTGATGATTGCTTATCGGATGAAGGAGGAAACGTTCTTCAGTACTATTTTCATATAAGGAACCAAAGGAAGATTCTTTCAAATTGTAACGATTTCTTTTTGCGTCTTCCCGTAATGGTTCAAGATGAAAGGTATCCGTGACAAACGATGTATATGTTTCCTCTGTTAAGGAACAACCAGCTGCCTTGTTATGCCCACCGCCTCCAAAATCGCTCGCAATTTGAGAGACGTCAATATGATCATGGATCGTTCGAAACCCGATTCGTTTAGCACCAATATTCAAAATAGCGATATAGTCTAAATGCGGATACTCTTTCCCTAACTCGTTGCCAAGTTCTGAATGATAAGATTCTGCATAAACAATACCTGCGAAATAATTGCCGATGGGGGCCTGAACGAGCTCCCGGCGTTTCCGACGAATATAGCGTTCGATTTTATTTTCTTCCATGTCTAATATTTTTTGCTCAAATTCGTCAAAGAAGAAATGCTCGCTATTTGTTAACCGGTAGATCATTTTTTCTTCAAATTCATCAATTGATATTAAAAAGAAGAGTGCATTCAGCCTTTGGGCGTCATGGTTATCATTTTTCTCCCATTCCCACGTGTCATACTGCCTGACAAGCTCAACGAATTCAGTCACTGCTGTAGAGGGTTCCATTAGTTTTCGTTCGATCAAATATTCATAGAGCATGGATGTGGCTGAAGTCAGTTTGCTGGTATCATCTTCTATGACAACTTTTGCCCAATCGTACTCATTCAAATGCAGAGCGGTTTGATGATGGTCTAGCAGTTGGACTTTTCCGCCTGTTTGATAAAATTGATTGAGTCGTTTTTCGTTTTCTTCATTTACTGATAGATCAGTAATCAGTAAAAATGTTTGTGGATTCCCATGTTCTAAAAACCATTGAACTTCATGATTGAGACCGGAAACCGAATTATAGCGAATTTGTACTTGTTTTTCCAACGCGAGTTTTGCCAAAATCCCGCAGGCTACGCCATCTAAATCATTATGTGATAGTAGTCGATACATATTCTTCACCTCATTATGTAGTATGGTGAAAAAAGAGGAGAAATATTGAAAAAAGATGGACTTTCTGCTTTCAAGTCCATCTTTTCGTTTACACAAAAAATCCCTCCTTCATTAAGAACAAAAAGAAAGGAGGGGCTTTTGGCTATTCGACAAAAATCGGGGAGTGACAGGCACCTAGAATTGAAGGGCTAGTTGTGCGGCTTTTTGTACGCCTTCTTCGATGATTTCTGCTGCTTTGTCTGGGAATTGGTTGTGACCTTCGATGATGACGGTAGTTAGGTCTGTAATTCCTAAAAATGAGAGAATGTTTGTTACGTAGTTAACAGCCATTTCTACAGATTGGGCTGGGCCTTCCGAGTATACGCTGCCTCTTGCATTCAACAGTACCACTTTTTTGTCAGATATCATACCTACAGGGCCTTCTGGTGTGTATCGGAATGTTTTGCCTGCTTGACATAAGTAGTCAAAGTACGTATGTAAAACTGCAGGGACTGTAAAATTCCAAAGTGGGAAGGCCATAACTACTTTATCAGCTGCAAGGAATTGATTTAAATATTTATTAACTACTTCAGTCGCTTGTTGTTCTTCTGGCGTTAATTCCATTCCTTTTGCGAGCTTAAACATTCCGTTAATTTTCGCTGTATCGTAATAAGGCAGATTTTCTTCAAATAAATCCAATTCTGTAATCACCGCTTCGGGGTGAGCTTCTTTATAGCTATTAAGGAATGACTGATAAAGCTGCACGCTGACAGCTTGTTCTGCTGGACGGGAATTCGCTTTAATAAATAATACTTTTTCCATTTTGTTCGCCTCTTTTACTTAAATTTTTGCTCAATAACATGTATGCACTATGAGGATAAAATTTTGAATCAAAGATGTTGCTATAGCAACATTAAGAATTAAAAAGAATGAGAATTATTGCAGATTCTCACGCATTTTTGACAAGACAGATCGGACTATTTGTAAATCCTTTTCTGAAATGCCTTTGTAAAGTTGTTTGTTGATTTCTTCAGCAATGGGAATAACACTCGCTTTAAGATCAGCTCCTTTATCAGTAAGAAAGACTTTGAGCGAGCGGCGATCATGCTGGCAGCAAACTCGGCGAATAAATCCCTTTTGCTCTAAGTTGAGCAACATGCGGGCAATATTCGTTTTGTCTTTCTGCAGCTTTTCAGCAATTTCCTGTTGGCTTAGTCCGTCTTTCCTCCATAGGAGCATCATCACTAAATTTTGCTCAGGAGCAATATTAAATGGAGCGAGCCGATTTTTCACTTCGCTCGTAATCAGTAAGTCTGTTTGATGAAGATAAATACTAATATATTCATCTAATGATGGATTCAAATTAATCACCTACAAATAGTTGCTATACATACTATTGACAACGATAGTGTAACTAATAGGGGGGAGGGTGTCAATAAATAAGTATTTTATTTTAAAAGGATCAAAAAGTGACTGCGACGATCATATTGAAGTCACTTTTCCTTATTTATTTTTTTAAATTTTTGTAATAGTTCTTTCTGTTTGTCCGTCATTTCTTCAGGGTTAGGAATGTTTCCGTAAGAGGCTCCAATATGCAGTGATCCGCTTAGTTCTTTAACACCAAGTTGTCCTAAATTATTCGTTAGTTCATATTTGTCCAGATATAGATGATCAATGTGAAATTGTTGGTAAACGATTGAGTCTTTTCCTGTTGTTCGTGAAATAATGGCGTTTAATTGATTCATCTCTTTTTCTAACAGTTTGAGTTGTTTTTGAATCAGATCCATCGTGTGGGTCACTTTAGCGATAGAACTTTCACATTGATTTAGTGTTAGTTGGGAGTACTCTAGTTGTTCAATGCAAGGGGAAGGCTGCGTGTCAGAAAACGAATGATGAATAATAATCGGCGTGTTCATTTGCTGTTGGATGTGTTGAAGTAGCTGTTTAATTTCCTGTATGGGCGGCATTTCTTCTTTTAATTGAAATTGTACTTGTTTGAGCTCAGCTTCTAATTTTGAAAGGGCTGTTTCAACGTCATAATTAGGATTCATTGATTAAACTCCCTCATAAATTTTTTGTGAATGAAGGAGGGTTATTCGATAAAAATATGTTCCTCCTTAGCGTAGGTTCGAAAATAGCTGAGAAAAAGGAGCCCATGATAAAATTTAGCGGAAACATTTCTGCTTTCTACTGGTTCCGGCAGTTGAATGGTGCGTTTGAATTCTCCATAATACCGCTCTTGTAAAACAGGAGAGACGCTGAAGAAATTTTTGACTTGGCCTTGAATCGTGAGTGTTGTACCGGATACAGATACTTGTATATCGTCCTTAGTGAGTCCGGAAAGTTCAATTAGAATGATAACTCGCGAATCTTCAACGTACACGTCAACAGGGGGGAAGTTCTCCATCGATCGATCCGCTTTGGTCTTAGACTTCTCAAAAATATGATTCCAGAACTCACCGGACTGATAGTGTTGAGCAAAGTTCATCCATTGCTTAAATTTATCGAAATCCAAGACTTGTTCCTCCTTGTTCTGATTGATTATGAAAAGTTACTCCAAATCAGGGACATCTATTTCTGTATATTGCAAATCAATTTCTTTTGGGATTTTAATTTGAAGAATACCGTCTTTAAAGTGAGCAACGGCTCCTTTTTTCTTTACAATAGCCGGGAGAATGACGATTTTCTTATCTTCAGCCTCTGGAATGCCTTCAATGATCGCTTGATTGGATGTGTGATAAATTTTCAGATTTGAAAACATGGAAGTATCTTCTAGTGGAATTTTTACATACACATCTTCATGGGTTTCAAAGACAGAAATATGAATAGTTGGAGTTTCCTTTTCCGGAGACGTGTTAATAGGCTGTTGATTGGCAAAGGGAGAAAAAGGAGTTTGTTTTAAAAAATCAAATGATTCTTGATGCTTTTGCATGGCATCTGGCAAGGATTGTGTTAGAACATTCTGGACATATTTTTCAATGTCCCCTTGATTAAACTGTTTCATCCATTTTTGCCATTCTTCGTTTGTTGAAAAGGGAGATTGAAAAGGAAACATAAAGGACACTCCTTTCATTTTTTAATTAAAACTGATTGGCGATCGGTAAAGATGGGTTGGCAATTTGATCTTGATCACTGACATCTGTATCTAACACCGCATTGCCCATACATGAAGATGGCGGTGAGAAATCCCCCAATGAAATATTGGCGCCAATAAATTTCGTGTTAGCTGTATGGCTGTTATGGACGGTTCCCCCAATGTCGATATTTCCGTTTTGAGTTACTCCGTTCGTTTTCATATTGACGATATTAATAATAAAAGGCATGGATGTTCCTCCTTTTTCTATCCCATAGTTACTATATGAAAGCAGCGTAAAAAAGGAATCAAAAATTTAGCTACAGCTGCGTAGAGTTCACATTTGCTGGGTTGGCAATATCACCCATATCATTGACATCCGGATCGATAAAGACATTCTCCATAAGTGATTCGGTAGGAGAAATATCTCCATAAGATGAGTTGCTGCCTTGTGACTTGGCATTGGCTGTATGCGCATTGTGTAAGGCATCTCCAATGTTTAACGAACCATTATTAGAAATGTTATTAATTTTTAGGCTGTAAACATTAATAATTGTGGGCATAGTCTCCCCTCCCATATCCCGATTGTCACTAATTTATGCGGCAGAAGAGAAAGGTATGACAAGCGCCTGAACTTCATTGCCATTCAGCCTCAAGAGAAAATGGTTGACTTTTCCTTTTGATTACGATAAATTTTGCGTTAGGTAAAAAAAATTTACCTGAGTAAAAATAAGAGGAGGAATAATGTTGGCTAATTTTTCATTGCCGGAATTGCCATATGATTATGATGAATTAGAGCCATTTATAGACGGGCGGACGCTAGAAATTCATCATGGGAAGCACCACGCGACGTATGTGAATAATTTAAATCAGGCATTGGAGGGCTATGAAGATTTACAAGGGAAGTCTCTTGAATATTTGCTCTCCTATCTGTCAGAACTACCGGAAGAAATACAAACAGCTGTTAGAAACAACGGTGGCGGTCACTACAGTCATAGTTTGTTTTGGGCATTGATGAGCCCAAATGGAGGCGGTGAGCCGAATGGAGATATCGCCAAAGTGATTGATCACTATTTCAACTCCTTTGATAATTTTAAGGACAAGCTATCGCAAGCGGCAATATCAAGGTTTGGCAGCGGCTACGGCTGGTTAGTCATGGACGGTGAAGAGCTGTCTGTGATGAGTACAGCCAACCAAGACACACCGCTAATGGAAGGAAAGACGCCTTTGCTCGTCGTCGATGTGTGGGAGCATGCCTACTACTTGAAATATCAAAATCGACGTCCAGAATTTGTGTCCAATTGGTGGAATACAGTCAATTGGGATGTAGTTAATGAATTGTATTTAAAAACGAAGCATCAACTTGCATAAGGGTAATTGAAATGCCATAATAACCTCCTGAGCCTGGTAACTCAGGAGGGTTTTTTTATTCTTTTGTTAAACAAGCTACAGAAAAGTTTCTGTAGCTAAACTTCTTAGATAAAAAAGACAGAAAATTAAAATAAAACTTGATTTTATAGAGTTTTTATATTATTTTATGATTAACTAATCGTTAATCATTTTGTTGAGGTGGATCTGTTTGTCAAATCAATTTGTCAATGATCAAGAAGCATTAAAAGTATATGATGTGAAAAAGTATCGAACCCCTGATGGGTATACGAGTGATATCGTGATTTTTACGATTACGCGCAATGAGAGGATGGCGACAGGGCATTCATTAAGTATTTTGTTAATTAAAAGGGCAGCGGAAAATGCAGAAGGACAGCCCAATATAGAAGGTGGAAAGTGGGCGCTGCCTGGAGGGTTTGTGGGGCCGAAAGAAACGGCTTTTGAAGCAGCTATGAGAGAGTTAGAAGAAGAAACAGGTATTGGAGGTATCCACTTAAAGCATTACGGGGTTTACGACAAGGAGGGGAGGGATCCTAGAGGATGGATGATTACAAATGCTCATTATGCGGTGGTTCCAGAGTATGTACTTGCTGAACGAAAAGCCGGGGATGATGCAGCGGATGTGCAGTTATTTAGTGTTCGGGAAGCGATGGAACTCCCACTTGCTTTTGATCATAAAGAAATTATTCAAGATGCATTGCAAATTATTCAAATCGATATGCTCCAAACGACGCTGGCGAAAGAATTTCTTCCGAAAGAATTTACACTCTCCGAATTGCGAAATGTGATTTTAAGTGTATGCGAGGAGATTGTGGATGAGGTGGTAAAGTCCGAACCGTTTTTTTGGCGGAAAGCACCGAGAATGCCGTTTCTTGAACTGGTGACGCTTGAAAATGGTCAGCCTAAAACGACCCAAAGAAATTCTAAATATAAAACAAAATTGTATCGCTTTAATGACTATGTACCAATCAAAAGTATTTATAAATAAAAGGAGTGATTTGCGTGGGAAAGAAGGCATTAATTAATGTTGATTATACGAAAGATTTTGTGGATGGGGCATTGCCTGTAGGGCTGCCAGCAGAAGAAATTGAAGAAAAAATTGTTTCGATCACCAAACAGTTTTTAGCACAAGGAGAGTATGTCGTTTTGGCAATTGATCTTCATCACGAACAAGATGCGTATCATCCAGAGACAAGGCTGTTTCCTCCCCATAATATTGAAGGGACAAGTGGTCGCGCCTTGTATGGCCAGCTTCAAGAATTGTACGAACAGCATAAAGAAAATGCTAACCTTTATTATATGGATAAAACACGCTACTCTGCTTTTGTTGGAACCGACCTTGATATAAAACTCCGTGCTCGCGGCATCACTGAAGTGCATATTATCGGTGTTTGTACGGATATTTGTGTGCTTCATACAGCGGTGGATGCGTACAATAAAGGATATGATATTGTGATTCATAAAGAAGCTGTCGCAAGCTTTAATCAACAAGGTCATGATTGGGCACTAGGCCACTTTACATCTTGTTTAGGGGCAAAGGTCATTTAAGGGGTGGAGGGTATAAAAATGAAGAAGGGATATCCAGATGACGGATTAGCTTTACATACAGATCTATATCAAATTAATATGGCAGAGACGTATTGGAACGATGGCCTTCATAATAAGAAAGCCGTCTTTGAGCTATATTTTAGAAAGCTTCCATTTGGAAATGGCTATGCTGTTTTTGCCGGATTGGAACGAATGGTAGACTACTTGAAAAATTTTAAGTTTACCGATAGCGACATTGACTATTTACGCCATGAAGTGGGTTATGAAGAAGATTTTCTTGCTTATTTGCAACAGATGAGGTTCACTGGCACACTCTTTTCTATGAAAGAGGGGGAGCTTGTATTTGGAAATGAACCGATTCTTCGAGTGGAAGCTTCCTTGGCCGAGGCGCAAATTATCGAAACAGCCTTACTAAACATTGTGAATTACCAAACACTCATTGCGACGAAAGCATCAAGAATCAAGCAAGTCGTTGGCGAAGAAGCAGCGATGGAGTTTGGAAGTCGGCGTGCTCAAGAAATGGACGCAGCCATTTGGGGGACTAGAGCGGCTTTTATCGGCGGTTTTGACGGAACGAGCAATGTAAGAGCCGGGAAGTTGTTTGGTATTCCTGTGTCAGGTACTCATGCGCATGCTCTCGTTCAAACGTATAAAGACGAATATATAGCCTTTCATAAATATGCTGAACGACATAAAAATTGCGTATTTTTAGTAGATACATACGATACGTTAAAGTCAGGAGTCCCTACTGCGATTAAAGTAGCAAAAGAGCTGGGAGATCGTATCAATTTTGTTGGCATTCGTTTAGATAGTGGAGATTTAGCGTATTTATCAAAAGAAGCGAGGAAAATGTTAGATGACGCTGGATTTCCTCATGCGAAAGTTATTGCGTCTAATGATCTGGATGAATATACTATTATGAACTTAAAGGCAGAAGGAGCACAAATCGATAGCTGGGGCATTGGAACAAAGTTGATCACCGCTTTTGACCAAGCAGCTTTAGGAGCGGTATATAAGCTCGTTTCTATTGAAAATGAACAAGGGGAAATGGAGGATACAATCAAAATTTCTGGAAATCCAGAAAAGGTGACCACTCCTGGTTTAAAGAGGGTATATCGCATTATTAACAAGGGGAATGGAAAAGCTGAAGGAGACTACATTGCCATGCAAGATGAGCATCCGCAGCAAGCAGAGCGGCTTAAAATGTTTCATCCTGTCCATACATTTATCTCGAAGTTTGTCACGAATTTTGAAGCGAAAGAACTTCATGAAAAAATCTTTGCTGATGGAGAACTCATTTATCAGCTTCCTGAAATTATGGATATTCAACAGTACGTAAAAGATAATTTGCAGCTGTTATGGAAAGAATATAAGCGTTCGTTAAACCCAGAAGAATATCCAGTCGATTTAAGTCAAGCTTGCTGGGATAATAAAATGAAGAATATTGAGGAAGTTTGGAAAAAAGTTAAAAAGATGGATGGATGAAATAATAAAGAAATGAACCTATGAAAAAGATCCTTTTATTTATTGGTGATAAAAGGATCTTTTTTCGTGAAAGGGTAAAGAAGAGTGTCTAAAATCAACTTTAGGTCACCAATGAAGAGACTTCTGTTTGTTTTTGTAATACACTATTAATAGTGAGATAATTTAGAAAAAACAAACATCTTAGTTGGGGGCGAAATACGATGAAAAAACAATATAAAAATATGGAAACATCGGTTATCCATGCAGGCTATGATGCGAAGGAGTATTTAGGTAGCTTGTCCACACCTCTTTTTCAAACATCAACTTTCACTTTTAATAGTGCGGAACAAGGGGAGAAACGATTTGCTGGTGAAGAAGAAGGATATATTTATTCAAGACTTGGCAATCCGACGGTACGAGCATTAGAGGAGCGCATTGCAGAGCTTGAAGGGGCGGAAGCAGGACTGGCTTTTGGGTCAGGGATGGCAGCTGTCTCTGCGATTTTATTTGCTTTAACAAGAGCGGGGGATCATATTATCTGTTCACAAGGCATTTACGGCTGTACCTTTGGTTTGCTGACGTTGATGAAAGAGAAATATGCTATCGAGCATGATTTTTGCGCAATGGAGACAAAAGAGCAGATTCAGCAATTGATTCGGCCTGAAACAGTTTGTATTTATGTGGAAACACCGATTAATCCCACAATGAAGTTGATTGACTTAGAGATGGTGGCGACAGTAGCCAAGGAACAAGGGATTCCAGTGGTTGTTGATAATACATTCTCCTCTCCATACTTACAACAGCCGCTCCGCTCTGGATGTGATATTGTGCTTCACAGTGCAACTAAGTTTATCGGTGGTCATGGAGATGTCATTGCCGGACTTGTTGCAGGGAAGAAGGAATTTATTCAGCAAGTAGCGATGACAACATTAAAGGATATTGGCGGAGTCATTTCTCCATTTGATGCTTGGCTTTTATTACGCGGACTGAAAACATTGCCTGTGCGAATGGATCGTCATTGCGAAAATGCCGCCTATATTGCTGAACAATTGAAACGGCATCCACTTGTGAAAAAAGTGTTCTATCCAGGAGATACAGAGAACAAAGATTATGCCATTATGAATAAGCAAATGCGAGCAGGGGGAGGGCTGATTTCATTCGAGATTGATGGAAGTAAAGAGGAAGCTCAAGCTGTACTGAACCATCTCTCTTTAATTAAAATCGCTGTCAGCTTAGGCGATACGGAAACACTGATTCAGCATCCGGCGACGATGACGCATTCAAGCATACCGAAAGAAATTCGAGAACAAATGGGCATTACCGACCAACTCATCCGTCTATCGGTGGGACTTGAGGCAAGACCAGACATTTGGCAAGACCTTGAGCGGGCATTGAATAGCAGAAATTAAAAAAGGTAACTTCACAACAGAAAAATGCCTGCTGTGAAGTTACCTTTTCAGATGTATATGGAGCTTCTTACAGATTGCTTAGCTTTTTGTATAGGATTGTTTGATTTCTTCCCGCTTTTTTAGCTAAGTACAAACATTGATCCGCTTGATTAAAGAGTTGATCAAGCCCCTTAGCATGATTGGGAAAAGTAGAAATACCTATTGATATCGTTAATGGTTTCCCACAAGGACTGATTGTGTTGGCGATGTTAGATCGAAGTGTTTCAGCGGTTTGATAGGCTGTCTCCTCGCCTGTTTCAGGCAGAAGTAGAACAAATTCCTCTCCTCCGTAACGACAGCTAATATCTTCTGCTCTAGCTATTTTTTTCAATTGTTCGGCCAGGAAAAGTAGGACTTCATCTCCAACTGCATGTCCATACGTATCATTGATTTGTTTAAAATGGTCAATATCTAAAAGGATTAGTGAAAACAGCTGCTTTTGTTCCAGCCATTCATTCATATAAGCATTCATCATTCGGCGGTTATAAAGTTTGGTTAATGGATCCGTTGTTGATTGGTGCATAAAATCATTCACTTTGTCGTGCAAAGCAGACAAACTAAATACTAGTGCTTTTTTCAGTTGAATGGCTTCGTAATACCATGTGTGAATATTTTTAATATGGTCTTCCTGATTTTGTTCCGAACTATGCTCAGCATGGTAAGCAAGCTGTTGTAATGGTTTGGAAATTCGTTTAGAAAGGGACCAAATGAGTAGAATGGAAATCAAGATTAGCGGTAAGGACGTAAGTAGCATTTCTGTGATCATTTGTTTGGCTGGAGCGAGGGCTACACTCGTCGACTGTTGAGAAACAACACCCCATTTAGCGATAGGAATATAAGCATAGCCAGCTAACATGTCTTCTCCTTTTGTATTGACCACACGCTGTGAACCGCCCCTTCCAGACATTAATTGATGGACAACAGGGTTTTTGGAAACGACATCACTGATTCGTTCTTGTTTTGGATGATAAATAACTCGTCCATCTTCATCTACTACATATACATATGAACCATCGTGGTAAAAATGCTCACCTAAAAATTGATAAAGAATATTCATTTCTTTTAAATAAAGAGATCCTCCAACTAATCCGAGATATTGTCCCTCTTCATTGAAAATAGGATAAGAAATAAAGATGACTAGTTTATTCGTTAAAGAGATATATGGCTTAGAAATTAATGGTTTTTTTGTTTTTAATGCTTCTTTGCCTCCTAATGAATTTAATGGTTTTCCGATTAATTCTAATGTTTGCGGCGCATTGGCTAAGACATTACCCTTAGCATCTAAAATGAGCACCGCATTAAATGTATCTGTTTGGTCTTTTAGCTGTTTCGCCTCATTAAACAGCTGAGAGTCGTTCCTGTCAGTCATATAGGGAGCGAGTTCTTTTGCGCTAGTTTCTAACGTTTGTAAAGTGGATTTTAAAAAGACATCCGTCGATTTGGCCAATTTTTGAGCATATATTCGATTCGTTTCTAATGTTTGACTCATTAAAGTCTGTTGATACATATGGTAACTAGCTATGGCGCTACTAGCAAGGGTAAAAACTATTGAAACAAGGGCAATAAATAAAAATAAATGCTTGAGAGAAATTTTCATCGGTTTATATAATTGCTCCTTTGCAACCTCATTTTGCTAGTCGATATAAATGTGCAATGATTAATTATCTACTTTTAGCATCAATTATTATATATCAAATGATCAAATAGTAGAACTTTTTTTATCGTTCAGTACATCCTTTTTTAGGATATTTATAGTAAAATGGAAGGGGAGGGTGGCTAAAGATGAAAACAGATGAACTACTTCGTTTACGAACACACCAATTTTTAATTTTTAATATTTCCATATCTGGATTTTTCCTAGTCATTTTTTTCATGAGTACAGCAGATGTTAAGCAAGCGGTGTTTTTTTTATTAGTTGCATGTATTTTGTTTTTTCAAGCAGGGTTTATTTCTTTGAAGAAAAGTCCGTCATTTTATTTTTTGTCAACAAAAATGCGAAGGTTGATGGAATATGAAAAGGGAAAATTAGAAAGTGAGTGGGGCAAACAGCATCGGTTGCAACTAACGCTTCAATTATTACTTGGCTTGGTCTTTCTTTTATATGCATTTACTTTTTGGGGAACGGACGTAAAGGTGGGATTTGACGGAAGTTTGCTTTCGACGGTTTCAACTTATCTGTCTATTAGCTTATTGATTAATATTTCTCTCTTTTTTCAAACTCGAAAAATAGATATAAGCTCAAATAATACACGAAAAGGCTATACAAACCACATGATCAAAGTATGTGGTCTCGCCTGTTTAATTTCAACTTGCTTAAGTTTTGCGATCTTTTTTTTCTATAGTTAAAAAAGAAGAGGGCTTCAGCTTTTCTTTCGATTGGCTGTCCGTTATAGTAGAAGCTGAATACTTTTTTACATAAAGGAGAAGATAACATGGCGAAAAAAGGAACAATTATTATGGAAAACGGAGAAAAAATCGAATTTGATTTATTTCCAAACGAAGCACCAAATACAGTAGCAAACTTCGAAAAGCTAGCAAATGAAGGCTTTTATAACGGTGTGACATTCCATCGTGTTATTCCGGGCTTTGTGAGCCAAGGCGGAGATCCGACGGGCACAGGTGCTGGCGGCAGCGGCACAACGATTAAATGTGAAACAGAAGGCAACCCTCATAAGCATGAGGCTGGCAGTCTTTCTATGGCTCATGCAGGCAAAGACACTGGGAGCAGTCAATTCTTCATCGTTCATGAACCACAGCCGCATTTAAATGGCGTTCATACGGTATTCGGAAAAGTGACTTCTGGCCTTGAAACGGTTCTTGCAATGAAGAATGGCGATGTGATGAAAGAAGTAAAAGTAGTAGATGTCGAATAAATAAGTGGGAAAAAGAGAGGGGCCAGGGTGCCTCTCTTTTTTGACATGCATGGGGAGAGGGAAATATGAATCACTGAAAGAAATTAGAATGTTAATCAGAAATAATACATTTACTGGCCCGACTGCGGGATTAGCACCGAGGTATACTCAAACGAATCTGGTCGTTTTACCAAAGGAAGCTGCTTACGACTTTTTATTATTTTGCCAGCGAAATCCTAAGTCTTGTCCGTTAATTGAAGTAACAGATGTTGGCTCTCCAATTCCAAAACTTACAGCTCCTCAATCAGATTTACGTTATGATTTACCTAAATATCGTATTTATAAGCACGGAGAGTTAGTGGGAGAAGTGGCTCAAATAGAAGATGTTTGGCGGGACGATTTTGTTTCTTTTTTAATTGGCTGCAGTTTTACGTTTGAACACGCCTTAATGGATAATGGATTAGAAATTCGGCATATCGCTGAGCAACGGAATGTGCCGATGTATGTGACCAATATTGCTAGTCAAGAAGCTGGGCGCTTTTATGGAAATATGGTTGTCAGTATGCGCCCATTTCCAGCTCATCAAGTCGTTCGTGCAGTAGAGGTAACGTCTAGGTTTCCAGCTGTACATGGGTCACCGATTCATATCGGTTCTCCGGAAAAGATTGGAATCAATAATTTGGCTGAGCCGGATTTTGGAGAAGCTGTGACTATGAAGGAAGGGGAAATTCCGGTATTTTGGGCTTGTGGCGCCACGCCGCAATCAGTAGTGATGGCTAGCAAACCAGAATTTGTGATCACCCATGCTCCAGGTCATATGTTTATTACAGATATGAAAGACTGCCAATACTCTGTCCTGTGAGTACAAGCAGGATAGTAACAGAAACCTATGGGAGTATGTTAAAATGAATGGAAAACAATGAAGAGGGGTGCAAGTATGAAGGTTGAAATATGGTCTGATTTCGTTTGTCCTTTCTGTTATATCGGAAAACGGCGGTTAGAAGCCGCTTTAAAACAGTTTCCGCATAGAGAGGAAGTGGAAATTATGTATAAAAGCTATGAACTCGATCCGAATGCTAAGCCAGAAAGTGACGAGCACATTTATGAAGCGTTAGCTGCTAAATATGGAACGAGTGTCGAACAAGTTCAACAGATGACAGAAAATGTTCGCCATCAAGCAGCAGAGGCAGGTTTATCATTTAATTTTGACAATATGAAATCAGCGAATACGTTTCAAGCTCATCGACTGGCGAAGTATGCAAGGGAACAAGGCAAAGAAAAAGAAATGGTTGAGCGATTATTAAAAGCTTACTTCACTGACTCGATGAATGTGAATGATCAAGCTGTACTCGTGGAATTAGCAAAAGAAATAGGATTACACCAAGAGAGTGTGCAAGATCTATTTGCAAGCAATCGCTTCTCTGAAGAAGTAAGAGCAGACGAGAATTTAGCTCGAAAACTTGGGGTGCAAGGTGTGCCTTTCTTTGTGATTAATGACAAATATGCCATTTCAGGTGCCCAGCCAACTGAAGCCTTCTTAAATGCCTTACAAAAAGTGTGGGAAGAAGAGAGTCAAGGGCCTATATTGAAAGACCTATCAACTGATACAGCAAGTGCTTCCTGTACAGACGAAAGTTGCGAGATGTAAATAAAAAAACCAGCGATTCCCAAAGGGAAGATGCTGGTTTTTTTATTCGGCCTTCCGAGAAAGAATTCGGCCTTCCGAGAAAGAATTCGGCCTTCCGAGAAAGAATTCGGCCTTCCGAGAAAGAATT
>NZ_JADHDW010000002.1:71735-451744 GCF_016820555.1 Bacillus sp. REN10
AATTCGGCCTTCCGAGAAAGAATTCGGCCTTCCGAGAAAGAATTCATCCTTTCGGGAAGAAAATAGCCACGGTTGTTCCCTTGCTTACTTCTGAATGGACTTCGACGCTAGCCCCATGAAGATTCGCAATTTGCTTGGCGATGCTCATGCCAAGGCCTGCCCCCTCCGTGCGTTCATCGGTATTTGTTCCGCGATAATAGCGTTCGAATAATTGTTCCATCGTTTCTTCGTCCATACCGACACCATTATCTTGAATTTCAATATTCAAACCATTGGTAGATTGGAAGGCGCGGATGGTGATCGCTGTTCCATTTGGATTATGCTTCATTGCGTTAGAAATTAAATTGTCCATCATGCGCTCAAACCATTTGTGATCGACTTCTATTTCTGCTTTTACTGTTAATGGCTCAAAATGAAAATGGTACTCCTGCAATGTTCGATCATGAATAAATTTAGAAGCGATGGTTTCGAGGAGCTGATTTACTTCGAACGTTTCCTTTGAAAGCTGGAGCCCATTATTTTTTAATTGGAAGGCAAGTGAAAAATCTTCAATTAAATGAAGCATGTATTCTCCCTTTTCACGTATCGTTTGGCCCATTTCTTCCAGTTCTTCTTTTGACCAATTATACTGGCCGCTTTCTAGTAAATGTCCGTATCCTTGAATGGTGGATAGTGGAGTACGCAGGTCATGTGAGATCCCAGTCATCCATTCCTCTCTCGTTTTTTCAAGTTTGGCTCTTTCTTTTATGGACAAATCCAATTTTTCCGCCATTGAATAAAAGGCGTTAATGACTTCTTTGTACAAACGATAGCGAATTTTTATTTTCCCGTTCTTTCGGAAAATTTTCTTTCGTTCTTTTTCTGTCAGTACTTCATCGTATTTTCCTTGTTTCATTCGCTCTAGCCAGCTCGTAAATAGAAGGAGCGGGCGGCCGTAACGGAAGCCGTTCCAAAAAGAGAGGCTAAGTGTAATGAATAAAAAACATGCACCAATTAGTCCAAATCCGACTAATACTTCCTCTAAAATGGATAATTTTTCGTGTTTTTCTTTCTTTTTTGGCGTATGTAAAATCCATGTTTGACGAGAGTGTGGGTCACTATAAGTAGCGGTTGCTGTAGAGTAAGTTCCAGGCGCCATTTTTTGAGATAAAATGTCCAGTGGATCGTACTTATGTTTCTTCATCGGTTTCCCAGCGGCAAAGATGATGTCTCCTTTTTCATCAATGATATGAAGCGATCCGTTGATTTGATTTAATTGCTCCTCTATCCGCTTCTTGTTTGTTTCAGATACGAGCCCTTTGTGACTATATGTTTCTACTAATTTTTTTAATCGGTTTTGCTGCTGATCTTCATAGCCTATAATATAAATCATAGGGTGCTTATATGTATCGTCAATTTCTGCTAACACCGTGTACTCGTGAAATTGTTTTGTTTCTTCTATTTGTAAAATATCATTGACCGTATACTTTTCAGGCAAGGTTGCAGGTGTATTAATGGAGCCGATCACGTTGCCTTTATGGTTAATGATTTGTATCCACATATTTTTTTGCTTTAATCTAGCTTCCCATTTGTCATCGATATGAGCAATGTTATTCTCAATAGTTGTTTCTACAGTAATGTTTTCTAATACGCCTACTGGAAAGTTTTTCTTCACGTCTTCATCGGCTAAATGCTGAAGTAGTAAGAATAGCAGAGCAAAAACGATCACAATAATGGCGATCGTTAAAGTGATGAATTGGATTGAAAAATGAAAGATTAATCGTCTTCTTAATGATTTCATCTTGCGTTCCCATATCCGAGTTTATAACCCAATCCTCGAACTGTAAGTAAATATCGTGGCCGGCTGGGATCCTCTTCAATCCGTTCCCTAATTCGTCTAATATGAACCGGTACTGTATTATCATCGGCATAATGGTTAAAGCCCCAGACAGCCTCTAGTAATTGAGATTTAGAGAATACTTTATTGGGATGTTTACAAAAATAGAGCAACAGTAAATATACTTGAGTTGGACATGAAACAATTTGGCCATCTACTAATAACTCGCCTTTGTCTTCATCGACTAAAAATCTTCCGAAGTCATACTGCCTCTTTTTATTGGCAATAGATACATGTTCAACCGATAAGATTCTGCGGAAATGAGCTTTAATTCTTGCCGCAATTTCTAGGGGGTTAAACGGCTTTGTGACATAGTCATCTCCGCCGATCGCGAATCCTGTTAGTACATCAAGATCAGATACTTTCGCCGTCACAAACAAAATATAGGCATCTGACATTTCCCGGATTTTAGGGCATAATTCAAATCCGCTATAGTCAGGCAGCATCACATCAAGCACGATCAAGTCGATCGATCTTTTTTCTAATATCGCTAGAGCATCAGTCGCTGTATGAGCAGTGTAAATATGTTTAAAGCCTTCTTTACGCAAAACCGTTTCAATCATTTTCACAATTGCTTTTTCGTCATCAACGAGCAAAATGTTTCTTGTTTCCATGTGTATGCACCTCGCTATTCATACTAACATATAAAGATTACGAGAACTTGAACAGATCAGAGAAAATTTATGAAACGTTAATCTGTTGTTTGACTATGAGAAATATTGTTCATGTAAATTTATAGTAACAAATGATGTGAGGAGAATTTGATGGATAAGTATCGAGTTTCAGCAATTGATGGTATGCGAGGCTTTAGTCTGTTAGGGATTTTATTAGCTAATATGCTGATCTTTCAATATGGTATTTGGGGAAAAGATGAAATTGTTTTTTACTCGCTGTCAGCAACGGATACAGCGGCTTATAAACTAGTGAAAGTGTTAGTAGAAGGCAGCTTTATGCCAATCTTTACATTTCTATTCGGCTACTCCATGATTAAAATGAAGGAAAGTTTAGAGCGTAAAGGGGTACCGGTGAAACGGTATTTTATGCGGCGATTCTTCTTTTTGATAGGCGCCGGACTGCTGCACTCTACCTTTTTATGGGAAGGGGATATTCTTTTCTTTTACGGTTTGATGGGTTTCTTTCTTTTGCTGTTTATGAATCGTAGCAAGAAAACATTATTGATTTGGGGAACGGCTTTATTAATCATCATGTCATTTTTAGGATATGGCAATATGGAAGAGTCCGCTCAAGATAAAAAAATCATGGCTGAATATATCGAGAAAACAAAGATCGTGTACAGTAGCGGTAGTTATGTGGATATTATGAATCACCGAAATAACGAGGATCCACTTAATTTGCCGGATGCTTTTTATGTAGTACTATTAATTTTTGCGCCGCTGCTGACTGCCCCGCTGTTTTTATTTGGGATGTTTGCTGCAAAAGTGAATGCATTTGTTTATTTGCAAAAAGAGCGTTTATTGTATGTAAAAGGTGCTATTTTATTCTTGCCAATTGGCATCATATTAAAGATAATTCCACATGTTACTGAATCTAGCTGGAGCGGTGTAGCAGAAATGCTAGGTGCCAGTTTACTAGCTCTCGGATATATTTTCCTATTTGCTCTGTTGTATACAAGGAAGACAAATAAACGATTTTCGGCTGCGTTTGAAAACATCGGCAAGCTATCATTAACGAATTATTTAATGCAGACAGTCATTTGCACAACCATTTTTTATGGGTATGGTTTTGGGTTGTTTGGAAAACTAGGAATGATTTGGGGTATCTTGTTAGCCGTCGTGATTTACGCTTTGCAAGCGATTTGTAGTCATTATTATTTAAAACTATTCAATAGAGGCCCAGTCGAACAATTGTTAAGGATGTGGACGAACTTTTCATGGAATGGTTATGTGAAGGGAAGAAGAGCTTCAATAGAGGAAAAGCTAAAAAAAGCGGAAGGAATGGAAAGTGCCTAAGCGACTAGTCTTTGGATTAATGCTTGCAGCAATGGAGGATTCTTAATTTTTACAGTTATTCCTTTCCAGTTGACTATCACTTATCCCTCATTAACGGGCTGTAAGACCCCCCACCTCAACACGGCAGAAAGAAGCGCAGATGTGTAGGCGGGGGATCAATAGCTCGTAAACGTCCGACCTGTTCAACTAACAATCAGTGGGCGATCCGCTGATTGAAGTTTCACTTTATCGCAAAGACTCGGTTGTGTCTTGGTTATGACAGGGGTTTTTTAGTATCTGATGAATCAGATGCTTTTTTTGTTGGGAAAATGTTTATTTTAGTATAAAATTACACTAGAATTATTGTAATATCATTAAAATTCGCGAAAATATTTAAATGATTTCTCATACAGAAACGTAATGAAGGTGATACATATGGATAAACAGCAAGTAAATGAACTACTATCAGGCAAATTAAAGCTCATCCGCACAGAAAAAGGATATACGCAAGATAAAATGTCAGAAGTGCTGGGCATTTCTAAAAAGACGCTCGTCCAAATTGAAAAAGGGAGAACACTTGCCGGTTGGACAACGGTTGTTGCTTTATGCGCTTTATTTAGGGAAAGCGAAATTCTCCAAGGTTGCCTTGGTGATGATCCGGTAGAGATGGTGGAGACGATTGCTCATACTAGCATTAGTACCCCCAAAGAGAAGACGATGGGAGGGCGAGTTTGGTGGCGAGAAGTTAAGTCTAGTCAAGGGATTCGTTTGCAGCAAAATGTGATTAGTGGTCATTTTCGTATTTTAGATGAGGAAGATTATCGCTTATTTAGTGGATATGACAAGGAAGAAGCGGATCGAGAATGGCAAGCTATTTGTGAAGGTGAGGCAAATAAATGAAAAAGAGAAAACAAAAGACTTTAGCTATTAGTCTCATTCTACTCGTTAGTATCGGTGGCTTAGTTTATGCGTATTTTAAAGGAGTGCCTTGGAAAGAGAAGCAAGTGGCAAGGGAGCTTCAGCAATATCTTGAAGAAAGATATGATGAATCCTTTGTTGTAAAGAGTACGTTTTTTGATGCTAAAGAACGAACATATGGAGCGGTTTTTTCACCAGTTAGGGATCAATCGATGGCTTTTAATGCAAGAAAAGAGTCTAGAGAACGTACATATATGGATGATTATCCAGAAGGCGTATGGCAAAGAGAATTTCAAGAGGATATTGAACCAGCCGTCAGACAACACTTTCCCAATTTAGCAGACTGGTATGTTGGTACAGCTTATGGGCAAAGCGGTGAGCTAGTAAAAGGTCCAAACATCCCGTCCTATCAAGAAGCAGGTGCCTTTATGTGGGTAGAGGTGAATAAAGCAGGAATTTTTAACGATTCACAGCAGCAGTGGGAACAAATTTATCAACTTGTGCATGAAGCACAAAAGCTAACAAGCACAGCGGAAGTATCCTTTTCTTTCGATGAAAAACATGGAAAGAAAGAAGATGTGGAAGTGTATATTTCTTGTATGCCAGCGGAAGCTTTTCAAGTAAAAAGTGTAGAAGATGCGAAAAACGCTTGTGAAGTGACTCGTTTTGATTAGGAACCAATAGCCTGACGGAGCAAGTGTCTGTCAGGCTATAACTAGTAGGAGAATCTCTGTCCTTGAAAGTGAGGAGAATACCAGTTCCAAAATTCAACTTCTCCTATTGTAACGAAGGTGATGAATGGACTATTTTTAAGCTTTAACAGTTCCTTCGTAGGGCCGGTAATTACAATTCCATATGTCTTTACGCCATTTTTCTTTACATACTCGTACCGTTCATTTAATTTTATTTCCTGATTTTCTCCACCATTATAAAATGGTTCGACCCATTTTTGATGCTCCTTTAGTAACTTCATCATTTTGACAGCATCTTCTTCTAGTGTTTCATCGCTATACTCTTCTCTACTTGGATAGAGCTCAATGTTTGAAGCAAATCCAAAAATTTGTTCGCGAATTAAAAAGGGGTCATCTGTTTTTCTCTGATACTCATAGCCGGTATCTAGTGCGTACCAAGTGATGTCATATAAATCTTCGTTTAAAGCTTCTTTATTGATCTCCTTATACACTTCTTCTAATGTCAGCATATGTTTAAAAGAAATAGCCAACTCAGTGACAGTGCCTTCAGGTAGCTTTTCTAACACTCTCCAATATTCTTTTTGAATATCATCTTCTAATTTTTCTTGGTAATCTGGATGAACAAAGGCGAACTGATCTTTCGTGCTACCGTTATTCCATTCAATTGATTGATTTACGAAAGAAAACCGCGCGTTTGTGTGCAACTTTCCAACTGAATGCTGCTCTCTTCCAATCGTTTGTCTTAACTCGGCTACTCGCTGCTGACTAAAGAGTGGACTTATACTCATGGTGCTCGATCCAACCTCCAAACCAGGGTTTAGTGCCTGGAATGCTAGGCTAGATACCGCATTAATTTTCTCTCCACGATCGCCAATTGCGTAATAAGCGGCTGATAACAGACTTCCAACAAGATATACAAACAGAGCAAGACCAATGAAAAAGGAAAGTTGATTCCAACGGTGCTTCCATTTCGCTTTTCGTAAGATGTTCCTTTCGTTTGGCAAAGGGAGTACAGGCTCTTTCTTTTCGGACATATCCATATAACTCTGACAGCGCTGGCATGTTTCAATATGTTTAATCAACTGTTTCTCTTCTTCCTGTGAAAGCTCATCCTTCTTTAGTAAGCTTCGAAAATATGGGCATGAATCTTTTTCCATCATTCTTCTTCCCCCAGTCTTTTTCTTACCTCTTTTCTCGTCCGATGCAAAATGACTTTTACGTTCGCAATGGTCAAGTTTAAAAACCACGAAATTTCCTCATAAGAAAAACCATAATAATCACGCAGTAAAATGGCGTGCCTTTTTGTTAAAGGCAATTGCTGGACAATACGAAGCCAGTTGTTAATTTTAGCTTGAGTCAAAAAGATTTGTTCAGTACTCTGAACGGTTGGCAGCATGGCTTCCGTTATTTCTTGTTGATGCCATTTCTTTTCGCTTCGTGTCCAGTCGATAAATGTGTGATAAGCAATTTTAAATAGCCACGGCTTAGGATTTTCGCCTCGATAACTGTCCAGATGAATATAAGCGCGATAAAAGGTTTCCTGCAAAAGCTCTTCAGTGATATGCCGATTGCGAGAAAGGGAGAGCAGGTAAGCATATAGATCTTGAAAATAAGTGCGATATAAATCTTCAATCGACATTGATCAACCTCCCTTATTAACATAACGGAAAGAAGGAAGAAAAGTTACATTTTTTGAAGAGTTTTCTTTTGGAAATAAAAGAAGAGAAGAGAGCTGTGCTTCTCTTCTCAATTCGTTATTTAAGGTAGGGGTAGTTCCTAAGTCTAGCTGATCAATTAGCAAGCTCCATCTTTTCCGCCTGCTTGATCATGTCTTCTACTGTTAAATCCGGATGCATCGGCATCAACACATAACGTAAGCCATCTTCATCCCAGCTGACGGAATTAATTTCTTCCATGACTTCGGCTTTATGTCCGCGTACTGTAGGGCCATCTTCATTTAATTCACCATCTTTTCCTTCAGGTGTCGGGAAAATACTCAATGAAACATAAGGTTCTTCGTCTTTTTTATATTCAATATTAACTTCTGTCCGGTTAATTTCGCCTTTTAATTCATCCGCTGTAATAGAAGCGATTTGAGCAATGTCTTCAGGGAAGAGAAGAAATGGTTTGCCTAGCGCTTTTTCCGCTTCTTCTATAGTAGTTGTACTCGGCTGCATATCTTCCATAGAGTCTACTTTCACTCCTTTAGGAATGTCTAAAGTGAATGTATCCTCCTTGAAAGAAGGAGAGAAGTCTACATTTTTGTAAGTTGTTTCTGTACGTATATCTTCAGTGACCATCGTTGTTTTTAATACAAACCACGTTTTTTGATCAATCCAAAGGTCTGTTTCTCCGATTAACGTATTTTTAGACTTTGGTTCTAATTTTAAATGCTGAGTTTTAGTACCATTAATTTCTTCTTCTCCTACGACTTTTTTGTCATGGGTTTTTTTCATCGCATCGAGCATGGTAAGCACTTGGTCTTTTGGCGACATGTTATTTGCTGCTTCTTCTGTCATATCCATGCTGAGAGCTTTTCCTGTTGCTTCGTCATACACAAGAACTTGTTTGCCGTCATTGAGGGCTATCGCTTTTTTCTTTGTCATTTCATTTTCGGTGATCACCTTTTTTTGGCCGTCTTTGTTGGAAAATTCTTTTACAGTGGCATGCTCGATTAACTTGTCACCTTCAAACACCTTCAAACACCTTCAAACACCTTCAAACACCTTCATTTCCATATCGGCACTATAGGAATCAGGTGTTTGCTCCGATTCGATGACATTGGCAATCAATTCATCAGCTGAGGCTGTTACGTTATTTGAACATCCAGTCATCGAGCCTAACATAATAACGGCGCTTAAGCCCATCATTGTCCATGTGTGTTTTTTCATCATTATCAACCTTTCAATTAATTAATATTTGTCTTTAGTGAACAAGCAATGAGTGTTCCGTATCCTGGTTCTGACCAGAGGGCAATGGAACCGCCATGCTGTTCAATGAGCATTTTGACAATGCTTAAGCCAAGTCCTGAGCTTCCTTTTGCTCGAGCATCATCACCTTGAACGAACGGTTCAAAGATTTTATTTTGCAGTGAGTAGGGAATAGCTAGACCTTCATTTTGAATTATTAAGATGGTTCGGTCTTTTCTCCATGCGTCAAGCTTTGGAGCGATTGGATGAAACACCCAGTCCGGAAGAGGGCAGTGAGTTTCGATGGCTGCTAGCCCAATTTGTCGATGTTCGTTCGTGTGACGGATGGCATTTGCCATCAGGTTGTCCATAATTCTCATCATTTGTTTTGGGTCCACTCGATAACTGCTATGTATCTGTTGTTCAGTTAGCAAAGTAATTCTTTTACGCGTACATTGTTCTTCATAGCCGGACAATAACATGTCGAAAAATTCTTCCCCATCTACTTCAACAAGATTTAATGTCGTCTTTGCTGATTGCAAAGACGTGTAAACCGATAAATCATCGAGTATTTGCTTCATGTATGCCATTTTGTCGAATAGAATTTGTCTGTACTCCTCCTTTTCGGTCTCTGTTAATGCTTGGTTATTTTGCAATGCTTCCGTATACGTTTGAATCGTGGTGAGCGGTGTCTTTAAATCATGAGAGAGCGAAGCGACAATGAATTCTTTTTCTTGCTGCTGCTTGTTCAAAAGACGATTGGAGTCATTGATCTTTTCTCTCATTTGATTAAAATGTGTGATTAATTCACCGATCTCATCTTTATTGGCATACAAGGTATTTTTGATGTCTTTTCCATCAGCAAATGCCGTCATTTGAATACTCAGCTTTTTTAACGGCTTGTTCAATTTGCGATTGACCAATAATAGAATGACTGTATAAAGAATCACGATAAACAAAGCTAGTGATGCTGTCAAAATAAATGTACGATATTTAACACCTTCCACCCAATGATCCCGCCCGATCGTTATTTCATAAAGCCCGATAAGTTCTCCATTATGAAATAACGTTTTTTTGATCGTGTAGGAACGCGACTTTTTTTGCAACTCATTTACATGTTGGTATAATTTTTGGCGGTCTACAAAACTAGCATTTGTTGTCGTTGGCTTCATCGATTCATACAAGACTAGGCCGTCTGGTCGGTAAAGAGAGATCTTCTGGCTGGCGTTAGTTAGTTTTTTCAGTGATTCATAATATTCAGGTGTATGAAGCTGATATAAATAAGGATCTTGCAAATGTGGCTCGATGGTAGCGATTTGATTCTCCAATTCAAAGTGTTCCTTCATAAACAGATTTTCATGATAGCTGTTTAAGCTGATATACAAAAGGTAAAGAGCGATGATAGGAAGGAGCATCGCTGCAAGAAAAACACCCATGAGCCAATATTTAATTTTCATGATAGCGGTTCTCCAATAAAGCGGTATCCTTCTCCCCATACTGTTTGAATAAATTTAGCGGAACGGCTGTTATCTGAGAGTTTCGTTCGCAAAGATTTAATGTGAACAGTGACCGTATTGTTGGCGTCAATGTTTTCTTGTTGCCATATCCATTGATAGAGATCTTGCTTAGCAAAGGTTTGAAAGGGATGTTTCACAAATAGAAAAAACAACTCCTTTTCTTTGGCTGTTAAAAGTAGAGGTTTACCTTGCAAATAAACGGCTTGTTTCGTGAAATCAACTGCTAGTCCGTCGCGATATTCTACACGGTTTTGTTTAGTGGATTGTTGATTAAAGCGACGATATCTTCTCAAATGGGATCGAATACGAGCACTTAATTTCTCCAAGCTAAACGGTTTCGTTACATAGTCATCTGCCCCGAGACCTAGCCCTTTGATTTTGCTGTCATCTTCATGTCGAGCACTAATGATTAATAACGGGATATCGCTTTCAAGACGAATGGCTTCACATAATGTGTAGCCATCCATTTC
This sequence comes from Bacillus sp. REN10, assembly GCF_016820555.1. Lineage (GTDB taxonomy): Bacteria > Bacillota > Bacilli > Bacillales > Domibacillaceae > Bacillus_CE. Next base: position 82,067 of record NZ_JADHDW010000002.1, read on the forward strand.
TGGAAGCATTAAGTCAGCCAATACTAGGCTGTATGACTCTTGGCGAAAATCCTTCATGCCCTCTTTTCCAGTAGAAGCCCATGTCACATAATAGCCTTCTTGACGCAAATGATCAGAAACAATACGAGCAATTTCATAATCATCTTCCACCAATAATATTTTTTCTTGTTGCTCCATCGTTTGAACCTTCTTTCTGTTTCTATTGTAAGAAAAATCATCCATCACCTTTCAAATTTAATATTCTCTTAATAATTTATAAGAATATTGATTTTTTCTTGAAAAACTCTACTACAATAATAACAGCCTTCTCTTAACAACTTACAACTCATTTAGGTTTGGTCAATAGGGATAATAGGGAAAAAATCAGTATATATTAGAATAGATATGAAACAGAGTGAACGGTGTATGGGCATAAATGAAAGACGCAACAATAAAAATTCCCGAAAATAAAGGAGGGATTTATATGCGCGTATTAGTATTAGGAGCAGGTTTAATGGGGAAGGAAGTAGCCAGAGATTTAGTGAAAAGTGAACGAGTGTTGAAGGTGACGCTTGCTGATATGGATATGGAAAAAGCGAAAAAAATATGTAGCGTTTTACAATCAGCGAAGCTCGAAGTGGCGTTTGTCAATGCGAAAAAAGAGGAGCAGTTGCTTCATATCATGAAACGGCATGATATTGTCGTCAATGCTCTTTTTTACTCTTTTAATGAAAGTGTGGCAAAGGCAGCGATTTCTGCTGGTGTGCATTGTGTGGATTTGGGCGGTCATATCGGTCATGCGACAGAACGGGTTTTACAGCTGAATAATGAAGCAAAAGCAGCGGGAGTAACCATCATTCCCGATCTAGGGGTGGCCCCGGGAGCGATTAACATTTTATCAGGCTATGGAGCAAGTCGATTGGATAAAGTCCAACAGATCAAATTATATGTAGGTGGGATTCCGTTAAGACCTAAACCTCCTCTTGAGTATAATCATGTATTTTCGATGGAAGGGGTATTGGATCATTATACGGATCCATCCTTTATTATTAGGGATGGCAAGAAGCAAGAGATTGACTCTTTATCAGAAGTGGAGCCGGTTTATTTTGATAAATTCGGTCCACTTGAAGCATTTCACACAGCTGGAGGCACATCGACGCTCGCTTATTCTTATCCTGATTTAGATTGTTTAGAATATAAAACGATTCGCTATCCTGGGCATGCGGAGAAATTTCAATTGCTTGTCGATTTGAACTTAACGCGCAATGATTATTTTGTTGAAATCAACGGTCAGCAAGTAAGACCTAGAGATGTCTTCTTGAAGGTGCTTGCCCCGATTGTAGATTTAAAGGGCGGGGAAGATGTAGTCTTGTTAAGCGTATTAACAATGGGAGAGAAGAAAGGACAAACAACTAGTTATCGTTATGAAATGATTACTTATAAAGATCAAGAGAATAATGTAACCGCAATGGCACAGGCTACCGCCAATACGATTTCTATTGTGGCGCAAATGATTGGTGAAGGGATCATCACGAAACGTGGAGTCTGCCCTCCAGAGCAAATCGTTCCCGGAGCGTTATATATTAAAGAAATGGAAAAGCGAGGAGTGCTGATTAAGGAACAGATCAATCATCATTAACAAATCTCAATAGGAAGAGAGCTGACTTCTAAAAAAAATCAGCTCTCTCCTACTTAAAGAGTTGAGCGCCTTCTTTGTCGTTCTCCTCCTTTTATTTTTGCTTTTACTTTAATATCATCCAACGTTAAGCTGTCTGTCGTTAAAGGAACTTGCCCATTGTGCTGTATTTTTTTCCATGCTTGAACATTATCGCGATATAAAACTTCAGATAGTCGAAAAAGGTCAGAATCTGTTTTCAATCCTTCCTTATATGTTTCCAATATTTCTTGCTTTAATACTTTCGCAGCTTTTTTCTCGATCTTCTTTATACTTTTATCCGTGGGGATTTCTCTTAATAAGATAGTGGCATCTATCGACATGTTAAAGTGAACGTTCTCTTCCTTTACGACTGGTTTGGTTTTGACTTTGACTTTGTCGACTAGTAAACTGATGTCCACCTCCTCTACTGTTATGCTTACCTCCTCCCGTTTTAAATCTTTATTCAACCATCTTAACCCTCGCATTTTTGGGTAATAGATAATATCCTTTAATCTTTTTTCTGTTATGGAAGCCACCCCATCTAATTGGACAGCTGTTTTCATCTTTTCGTCAGATTTCCATGTCTTTCTCACCAATCTGACGTATGGAATCACTGCTTGATGTGGAGGTTCATTCAATGCTATCAATGCTTCTCTCATGTCAACAGGCTTAATAAATGAGCTTTGTTTATATGATGGTTCAGGTGTACTTAATTTAGAATACACGGTTGATGATTTTAAAGGAGGCAGTGTTGTCATAATATTAAATAGCGGCTCTTTCGTGGCGAAAATATACGTTCCATATCTCGTTTCACGGTAGCGGTCAAATAAATCAATGGTTGCTTCTAACCCTTTATTTTTTAATGCTTTGTCTGTAAAAATAAAAAAGGATAAGTGGCCCCAAAATAAACGGCGCTGAGAGGAACGGTAAATATCAAACACCGCTTCATTGACTGTTTTTCCTTTGCCGCGCCCAACAACAACATTCGATTGGGATATCCCGCTTGTGGATTCAGATTTCGCCAGTAAGCCAGGGTTAATCACTTGCAAGTAAACGATGAATTCGCCGTTTTTATAATCGACACCTAGTCCTTCAATGTATACCATTCGTTCAGGTTCATTGGCATCCCAGCAGCCAGCTAAAGGCAGGATCAATAATAGACAAATGATCAATATACTACACTGCTTCATCAGGATTCTCCTTGTTTAGTTGCATCTCTAGGATTGGTGGCGTTAGGACGCTTATTATCCAATTTAGCTGGCAACTTAAGTACTGCTTTCAATGTGTTTTTGAAACTCATCTTACTGGCAATTTGTAAATAGGGAACGCCGAAAGAGTGAAATTTAGCGATATATGTCCCTATAAAGAAGAGGGAAACAAAGAAACCAAATAAGCCGAAAAAAGCGACTACTATAATTACCCCAAAACGAATTAAAGAGACGGTTCCTACTAATGATTGATTGACCAATGTAAAGGTAGCAATCGTTGATGCGGCTATAACTACTAGCATCGCTGGACTGGTTAATCCTGCTCGGATAGCGGCATCGCCAATAATTAATCCTCCAATGACACTCAATGTCTGTCCGATTGCTAGCGGCAGTCTCATGCCTGCTTCGCGAAACACCTCAAATAAAATCAGCATTAAAAAAGCTTCTGCTGCTGTTGGTAAAGGTACTCCTCGCCTCGATTCAATGACGGTAGCTAATAAAGTGAAAGGAATTTGATTTTGATGAAAGGCTGTTAATGCGACCCAAAACCCTGGGAGAAATGTTGCCGTAGAAATGCCTAGCACTCTCATTAACCGTTCAAAGGAGTTATATATATAACTGGATTCGCTATCTTCGGCCGTTTTTAATAAGAAAAATAAGTTGACGGGCGTAATATAAGCAAAGGCTACCCCATCAATGAGAATAATAAAGCGACCGCTTAGCAATGACTGTACGGCAAAATCAGGTCGGCCTGTATAACTATGTCTAGGGAAGAAAGCAAACGCATGATCATCGTTCATTAATTCTTCGAGTTGAGTGCCACTATATAAGCTGTCGATATCTATAGAAGAAATTTTCGCTTTTATATCGTTTAATACTTGTTCGCCGACAATATCTTCTATATAAAGCAGAGAAATTTTTGTTTTTGAGCGTGTTCCCACCTCAAATTGCTCGCTTCTGAGACTGGTAGTGCGCAATCGTTTTCGAATTAATGCATGGTTCACGGTAATATCTTCAATAAAATTATCCCGCGGACCTTTGATCGAAATTTCCATATTGGAGTCTTCTGTACTTCGTTGCGGCCGATCTGATACATCTACTGAATAAATGACTGTACCTGAGCAGAAAATGAGCAACAACTTGCCTAAGAAAATCTCTGTCTCAGCTTTTTCACTACTGTTAATCATTTGTAAGGTAGGAAGCTGGAGTGCCTGTAACGCTTCTTCAGTAAATTCGTTAGGTGGGTTTTGTAAAAAACTCTCTAATTTCTTAGGCACAGTTTTATAAAGCATATCGGTGCTAACTAATCCCGTACAATAGACGAGGGTGACCGACTCTTTATGAAATTGCAGATTAGAAAAAGTTACATCCGAACAATGTTTAAATGTATCCCTTAATGTTTGTTCATTAAATGTTGAGGTTGCAGGCTTTTTTTTAATGAGTTCATCAAGTTTTTGAGATTTCTTAAACTTCATTGGATGTCCTCCGTTTTCGTAGAGTTTGAATCGCAACAAGTGCACTAATTAAGATCGAAAAGCTAAAGAAGAAGCAAAAGGTAGTCGGCAATATGTATGTTCGTAAATAATAATTAAATTGAAAGTCTGAAATAGGCACAATAACAATGAAAGCAATGATAAATAAAAAAAGAAACAAGATCAGGTTTTTTCTTTGTATACTACTTGGCAACAGTTCTTTGATTAAAAAGAGCAGGAGCGAAATACGAATAAACACGCCGGAAAGCCATTGATAGATGGAGAGAAAGTCCACATGTTCAACAAAATTTCCGATGGAGACAAGCGCCCATTCTTCAAATGGAGGAAACCTTTGTATTGTGGCTTCTCTTGGACCAAACTCTATAAGGGCCCCAATGAGAGGACCAAGTGTTAATCCTGTTAATAGAAGAATGGTGATGGAAAAATGCCGAAACTTTAACGGGTTATTTAATTTATGCTGCAATAAAAGAAAAATAAAAATCTCCACCATGCCAGAAGCTTGAAAAATAATTCCGTTCAGAACAGGTCGGATACCATGTTCAAGCATAGGCAGCAGTAATGAATGATTTTTAAACTTGATATTTGCTGTTGCCACGAAGAAACCGAAGATGATGATAAAAAACAACAGAAAAATATTTATTCTATTAAGGGTTTGCATACTTTCTTTCGCTAAATACCAACAGATGAACAGAAACATGATAGTCAAAATCCAAGTCGGTGTCTCAGGTAAATAAGCGATTTTTGTCCAACTCATTGTTTCTCTTAAAGAAATGCCGCACATAAAAAGTAAATAGAGAACGAAGAGCAAGATAACAAAATTTGTTGCTTTATTCCCGATCGTTTGGGAAAGCCATTCCATAAGTGGTTGATTATTTGTTTTTTTATGAACAAAAAATATTAACAGCACCCAAATAAATGTCAGTACCATTGTTATAATTACAGTTATCCAAGCATCTCTCCCCGCTGAGGAGATTAATGGAGAAATCGCAAAAACATGATTTTTTAATCCAATGCATGTCATAGCAAGTAGGATTAATTGAAATGGAGTGATCGTGTCTGATTTATAAATAGTAACCACCTACAAAATGTTTGATGGGGATAGTTTTTACCAGAAAGGATGAAATATGTATCAAAAAACATTTGTATATCCATTCAGAATTCAAATAATTTTCTAATTAAAATCTAAGATTATCTATTTTCAAAAAATAAATTTATGTTAAACTAAAGAAGATTTGTTATGAACATTACATAAAGAACGGGAGAGAAATGGTTCTCTTTTTCATTTCTTACATTCAATAGGAGAAAGGTGATAGCATTGATTACAGAAAATTTAGAAGTTACAACAAAAAATTATATTGCAGGTGAGTGGCAGGAGCTTCAAGGAGAGAGTGTAGCTGTCTATAATCCATCTAATACTTCTGAGAAAGTAGGAGAGATGCGCTTTTCAACAGAAGAGCAAGCGTTTGAAGCGGTAGCGGCTGCTCGCGAAGCGTTGCCTGCTTGGAAGAAGAAATCCGGAAGTGAAAAAGCAGCTATTTTATACAAAATGGCTGAAGTACTTGAGAAATCAGTTGAAAAAGTTGCTTCATTAGCTAGCCGTGAAATGGGAAAACCAATTGGCGAAATGCGTGGAGAAGTCATGCGCGGTGTGAACTTACTTCGTTTCTATGCAGCGGAAGGAGTTCGTCCTGATGGACAATTAATCCCTTCAAGTGAGCAAAATGTCGTTCAATATTCTAGAAGAGTTCCGCTTGGAGTTGTGGCGATTATTACGCCATGGAACTTCCCAGTAGCGATTCCGATTTGGAAAATCGCTCCTGCCCTTATTTGCGGCAATACGGTTGTATGGAAGCCAGCAGAACAGGGTGTATTAACAGCTACATTATTAATGGAAGTATTTGAAGAAGCGAACTTACCAAAAGGCGTATTAAACTTAGTCATCGGTAAAGGGCGAGTTGTCGGGAATGTATTGCTAGAAAAAGCGGAAATTGACGCAGTTAGCTTTACAGGTTCTACGGCGACAGGTAAGCGTGTAGCTGCTTCATGTGCACAGCGCAACATTAAATATCAAACAGAAATGGGCGGGAAAAATGCGGCGATCGTGTTAAAAGATGCTGATTTAGAAAAAGCTGTCCCAATTATTTTAGGCGGTGCTTTCCGTTCAGCTGGCCAAAAATGTACAGCAACGAGCCGAATGATTGTGGAAAAAGCGATTTATCCACAGTTTATTGAGGCGCTTCAAAAAGCTTTAAGTGAAGTGGTTGTAAGTGAAGCGAGCGAGAACCCATATTTAGGTCCAGTTGCTTCTAAAAGCCAATATGAGACAGTTTCTGAATATGTAGATTTGGCTCGTAAAGAAGCAAATGTGATCGGAGAAGGTCCGCTACAAACAGATAAGCAAGGTTACTTTATTCAACCAATCGTTGTTGATGGCATCACAGCCGAGCATCGTCTATTCCAAGAAGAAATCTTTGGTCCAGTGGCGGCAGTCGTGCAAGTAGAGGACTTTGAAGAAGCAATTAATGTGTGTAACGATTCATTGTACGGATTAAGTGCAGCTATTTTTACAAATGACATGAATAAAGCAATGCGTTTCCTTGATGAGGTAGACGCTGGAATGGTACGCGTGAATCAAGAAACATCTGGCGTAGAATACCAAGCTCCATTCGGCGGAATGAAATGGTCTAGCTCCCACACAAGAGAACAAGGACAAGCGGCGTTAGATTTCTATTCTCAAGTGAAAACTTGTGCGATTAAATATCAACTATAAGAAAGAAAACTCCAGGCTTCCGAGTCTGGGGTTTTCTTATTTCCACTCATTTTATCTGAACGTCTTTCTCACGATGAACATGAAATCATTTTCATACATATGATAACAGTGCCTAGAAAGGAGGAGTTCACTTTGACAAACTATCAGCAATTTATAACAGAGGCGAAACAATGGTGCCGTGAGCAAAAAGGAGAAGTAGAAGCGGAACGATTAACAAGATGGGAAGAGCAGCTAGCTGAATTGGAGACAGTGGTTGACCAACAGTTACGGCAAATGAAAATGGCTGCTTTATATAGAGAATGGGACGAGTGGTATCATCATTTCAATAAGGAAAGAAATGAATTTCATCGTGTTCCGATAGGTGTTCATAAGCTTCCGCCACTACCATATCGATACGATGCGTTAGAGCCTTATATTGATGAAGCGACGATGAGGCTCCACCATGATATTCATCATCAAAGCTACGTTGATGGGTTAAACAAGGCGGAAAAGGAAATGGAGAAAGCGAGAAAAAAGAATGACTATGCCTTGATCAAACATTGGGAAAGAGAAGCGGCTTTCAATGGAGCCGGTCATTATTTACATTCAATTTTTTGGAAAGTAATGTGTCCAAAAGGTGGCGGCCAACCTACCGGTGAGCTGGAGCGAGAAATTAAACATTCTTTTGGTGGATTCTCTTCTTTTAAAAATCATTTTTCCGCAGCTGCTGAAAAGGTGGAGGGATCTGGCTGGGCCATCCTTATTTGGTCGCGACAGGCGAAGCGCCTCGAAATTCTCCAAGCGGAAAAACATCAAAATCTCAGTCAATGGGATGTTATTCCTTTACTTGTTCTTGATGTGTGGGAGCATGCTTATTATTTAAAGTATCAGTCGAAGAGAAAAGAGTACATTGATAATTGGTGGAATGTTGTTTGTTGGGATGAGGTAGCAAAGCGATTAGCCGAGGCGAAAAAATAAAACGTGAATCTTTTAAAATTTTATTTTATAATGGAGAAAAAATATGAAAACTGCTAGAGGTGCCTAATAATGGCTGAGAGAAAAACGGGTGTTTTTCAACTCTTTGAACCTGATCTGGATGATGCCAGCGTAGGGAAGTAGTGGATGAATGTTGAGTTCATGAACTATTGCCGGATCCAGGTTTGATTGGATCCGGCTTTTTGAGTTTGAAAAGGGAGTGTTTGAATGAATCATGTGAATAAATTAACTTATATGGCCGTATTTGTCGCTATTGCTACTTATACTTCTGCTCTTATTTGGTTTCCAGCGGGAGTTGCGAAAGCCTATCCTATTCAACATGCGATAAACGTGATTGCAGGGGTGTTATTTGGGCCTGTTCCGGCAGTCTTGATCGCTTTTGTTACGAGCCTGCTTAGAAATTTAATAGGAACAGGCTCGTTGCTTGCTTTTCCTGGAAGTATGATTGGTGCCTTTTTTGCTGGTTATCTTTATCAAAAAACGAACCGAATGTGGACAGCTCCTCTCGGTGAAGTGATAGGAACAGGGATGCTTGCTTCACTATTTGCTGTTCCTTATGCCAAAATCTTTATGGGAACGACAGTTGGTGCCTTTTTCTTCTTACCGCCTTTTCTTGTAAGCAGTCTGTCTGGGGCAGTCATCGGCCTTTTGTTAGTGAAGCGACTTGTGAAATTAAAGGTATGGAAAAAGACTATTGCCAGCGAAGGGCAACAGTAAGATGACAGCAATTCGTACTTCCTGTTTTCGAGCTTAATTCAAGATGGATGCTATCGGGATTGAACGAGATGGTTGCTTTAGATGTGACGCCTGCCGATTTGATTAATCGTTCTACTTCCTTTTGATTGGCTTGCTGGGCGGCATTCATCACTTGATAAGCAAAACCGGGGGAATCAGAAAGCTTATTTACTAGTAAAGTTGTTTCCCTTAATAAATTTTTCATTGATTGAGCCGATTGCTTAAACAAAGTGACATTGACTTGCGGGTACACTCGTTCGTGAAGAGCTGGATAGTACAGATAACCGTGATATAAGTAGTGATTTGGATAGGAAGGATACATTGTCCATTATTCCTCCTAATGATTGATTTTCTATAATATACGAGCAAGAAGGATATAAGTGACTGGTAACGCAACATTCGAAATCTATTGAAGATTGTGTTTCGTTGTGGTAAAACTAAGACAAGTTCAATTAAATAAGGTTCACCACTAGGGGTGCTTTTGAAAGCTGAGAGAGGCTCATTGTCTTAACCCTTATAACCTGAACTAGGTAATACTAGCGGAGGGAAGCGGTGTTGTAACGATGAGTATCTACTATGTGGTAGAGGACTATGTATTTTTTACAGCTGCTTCTTTTCTAAGAAGTGGCTTTTTGTATTTGGAGGTGAAACACATGGGAAAAAATATAGAGTTTCTAATGAAGCAAGTGGAAGATCGACAGGAGGAACTCATCTCCCTTTTAAAAAAATTGATTACTTATCAAACGCCAGCGCCCCCAGCTAGAAATACGAAAGAGGCTCAACAGTATATTGCCAATTTGTTGAAAGACTTAGGATTTTCAGTTGATATGTGGGACATCTATCCTAATGATCCGAATGTTGTCGGTACATTAAAGGGAAGAGATGGAGAGAATTACAAAAGCTTAATTATTAATGGTCATATAGATGTGGCTGAAGTAAATGATGATGAAGCTTGGGAAACAGGGGCATTTGATCCTGTTGTGAAGGATGGAGCGATTATTGGTCGAGGGGCTGCCGATATGAAAGGCGGGTTGGCAGGCGCTTTATTTGCGATTCAATTGCTGAATGAAGCGGGAATTCAGCTTCCTGGTGATTTGATTTTTCAATCAGTTATTGGTGAGGAAGTTGGAGAAGCCGGTACGTTGGAGTGTTGCAAACGTGGATATAAAGCGGATTTTGCGGTTGTGGTAGATACAAGTGATTTGCATATCCAAGGTCAAGGGGGAGTGATCACTGGCTGGATCACATTAAAGAGCAAACAGACGTATCACGATGCAACAAGAAGAAAGATGATTCATGCGGGCGGTCGTTTACATGCGGCTAGTACGATTGAAAAAATGATGAAGGTTATTGAAGGGTTGCAGGAGCTAGAACGGCATTGGGCAGTCATGAAAAGTTATCCGGGATTCCTGCCAGGAACCAATACAATTAACCCTGCTGTGATCGAAGGAGGGCGTCATGCCGCTTTTGTTGCTGACGAATGTCGCCTTTGGATTACCGTTCATTACTATCCGAACGAAACATATGAGCAAGTTGCAAAAGAAGTGGAAGACCATATTAGAATAGTGGCAAAGAGTGACTTATGGCTGCGAAACAATCCCCCGATATTTGAGTGGGGAGGAACATCGATGATTGAAGATCGAGGAGAAATCTTCCCTTCTTTTGAGGTCGATCCCAACCATCCAGCTGTTCATACATTGATGCATTCACATGAAAGTGTTTTCACTCAATCGCCAGTTTTAGATGTATCACCAACTGTTACAGACGGTGGTTGGCTTGCCGATGCTGGGATTCCGACGGCTCTTTACGGTCCTGGCGATTTAGAAAATGCTCACTCAGTCAATGAGCAATTATCGATTGATCAGCTGATTCAATTTACAAAGGTCATGATTCGTTTTATTTACCAGTGGGGACATACGAAAAAGTAGTTATAAAATGCATAAATTAATCATTCAAGGAGTGGAGAACAATGAAATTTAGTGAACGATTACATGAGAAATTACAGCCGATTTGGAGACGAAATCATAATCACCCTTTTGTAAAAGGAATGGGCGATGGAACGCTCGATCAAGAAAAATTTCGCTTTTATATGGTTCAAGATTATTTGTATTTAATTGATTATGCAAAAGTGTTTGCTTTAGGGGCAGTGAAAGCGAATGATTTAGCAACGATGGGTAAATTTGCTGCTTTATTAGATTCGACGCTTAATATGGAAATGGAGCTTCATCGTCAATATGCCGCTCGCTTTGGGATATCAAAAGAGGAATTAGAACAGGCTCAGCCTTCTCCGATTACACTTGCTTATAATCATTATATGCTATCTGTTAGTCAAACAGGCGGTTTACCAGAAGTATTAGCTGCTGTATTACCTTGTGCATGGAGCTATTGGGAAATTGGTAAAGAATTAAACGAAATTCCAGGAGCAAGTGAGCATGAGTTTTATGGTAACTGGATTCAAATGTATAGCTCGGAGGAATTTGGTCAGTTGGCCATGTGGTGTATCGACCTTCTTGATCAACATACAGAAGGAAAAACAGAAGCAGAACTGGATAAACTAGAAGAAATTTTCTTAAATACAACTCGCTTTGAATATATGTTCTGGGACATGGCCTACAAGGAAGAGATGTGGCCGGGGAATGAATAAGCCCGTATTAACGTTTCAAGATGTGACCTTTTCGTATGATCAAAAGGGCGCCATTCTTAATGGCTTAAATGTGCAAGTATTCGATCGGGAGTTTATTAGTATTGTCGGAGCAAGCGGTTCAGGGAAAAGCACGCTGTTTCGATTAATTACTGGCTTGGAACAACCTGACAAAGGAAAAATCTTCATTAATGAGAAAGAACATGCGAGTCGATTAGGACAAGTTGGTTATATGCCGCAGCAAGATTTATTAATGCCGTGGCGAACGATTTTAGAAAATGCAGCCCTTCCGCTTGAAGTAAAAGGAATGGGTAAAGGGGAATCACGAGATCGAGTACTTCCTATGCTTGAGGAATTTGGCTTAAAGGGTGTGGAAAGTCGTTACCCAGGTGAATTGTCCGGAGGGATGAGGCAACGAGTTTCTTTTTTGCGAGCTGTACTAAGTGGTTCGAATGTACTTTTGTTGGATGAGCCGTTTAGTGCATTGGATGCCATTACGAGACTGTCGATGCAAGAATGGCTGCTGGCTCAATGGGAAAAGCGAAAAACGACGGTCCTTTTCATTACGCATGATGTGAATGAGGCGTTATTTTTATCTGATCGTATTTTTATTTTCACTGAAACGCCTGTACAGCAATTAAAAGAAGTCAAGGTGGCCTTGCCAAGACCTAGAAGTTTACGGGACTTAAATGATCCGATGATTCTTGAGATGAAAGATCAATTAATTGAACAGCTACGCAAGAAGGTGACAACATGAAACAGAGTAAGGAATGGATGCCTGCTGCGTTTGTCATATTCGTCTTTTTACTGGTTTGGGAAGTTGTGGCTCGCTCGATGCAGATGGTGTTTATTTTACCGCCGCCAACCGGTATTATTTCTAAGCTGTGGGAGTTAAAAGTCCCGCTTTTTACCGAGCATTTACCGGCTACTTTGTTAATTATTGCGATCGGGCTTTCGATCTCTATTGTGTTTGGTGTTGGATTGGCGGTTTGGATGAACGTCAGTCAATCAGCAGAGAGAGCTTTTTATCCAATCATTATCTCTTCACAAATGATTCCAGTTATTGCCCTCGCTCCGATCTTTATTTTGTGGTTTGGCTATACAATTTGGAGCAAGGTTGTAGTAACGGTATTGATCACCTTTTTTCCGATTACCGTCAGCACGTTTGACGGTTTGCGTTCAAGCAGTAAAGAGTTGAAAGAACTGCTGTTAACGATGGGGGCTAGGAAAAAAGAGATTTTCTTTAAACTAAGTGTTCCTTCGGCTTTGCCTTATTTTTATTCAGGATTAAAAGTGGCGGTGACATTAAGCGTCATCGGGGCAGCAATTGGGGAATGGCTAGGAGCTCAAGCAGGACTAGGCTACTTTAGCCGGAGGATGATGACGCAGTTTGATGGAGCGGCTGTGTTTGCGCCGATTGTTTTATTATCAGCAGTTGGAATTATGATGTTTACGATTGTAAAAATGTTAGAAAAACGATCATTAAAATGGAGGAAAACGGAATGAAGAAATGGTTATTAGTTGCCGTTAGCGTTATTTTAGCAGCGATGCTGACAGCGTGCGGTTCAAAAGAAAAAGAAGAGAAGACGGCCGCTTCAAATGAAAAGAAAAAAGAATTGAAGGATGTCAGCATTATGCTTGATTGGTATCCGAATGCTGTACATAGCTTTTTATACGTAGCACAAGAAAAGGGCTATTTTGAAGAGGAAGGGATTGATCTGGATATTCAGTTTCCAGCCAATCCAACCGACCCTATTCAATTAGCGGCTGTTAATAAAGTGACACTTGGTATTTCTTATCAGCCGGATGTCGTGATGGCGCGTACAGATCAAAATATCGCCGTAAAATCGGTAGGTGCCATTGTTCGCTCCCCATTAAATCGAGTGATGTTTCCAAAAGACAGCGAGATTCAAACACCGAAAGATTTAGAAGGAAAAACGGTTGGGTTTTCGGGTATTCCTTTAAATGAGGCAATTATTGATACGATGGTGCAGCATGATAAAGGTGATTCAAAGAAAGTCAAAATGGTCGATGTTGGCTTTGAGTTAAATGCGGCTGTTGTCAGCAAAAAAGCAGATGCAGTCGTTGGTGCCTATATTAATCATGAAGTGCCATTATTAAAGTATGAAGGATTTGAAACTCGCAATTTTGATCCTTCAAAATATGGTGTTCCGAACTTTTATGAGCTCGTTGCTGTAACAAGTGATCAAACATGGAATGAGCAACAAGATGTCATTCAAGCATTTTGGCGAGCAGCTGAGAAAGGGTTCGAATTTACGGAGAAAAATCCGGATGAGGCCCTGCAAATTTTATTAAGTAAACAAGATGAAGCGAACTTCCCGCTGATCGAAGAAGTAGAAAAGCAAAGCCTTGAGATTCTTTTACCAAAAATGACATCGGAACATGGATTTGGTAGTCAGGAAAAAACATCTTGGGAAGAAACAAGCAAGTGGATGAAAGAAGCTGGGCTCATTAAGAAGGACCCGAACATCGATGAGTTGTTTGTCAATATTTCTGAGTGAAATCAATAAAGCGGAAAGGATGTTAACAGCATGGACAAATCTAGCATTGGAAAGACATTGATAAAATTGCGTGAGAAACAACCGCTTATTCATAACATTACGAATGTGGTCGTCACGAATTTTACCGCAAATGGATTATTGGCATTAGGTGCATCTCCAGTGATGGCGTATGCGAAAGAAGAAGTTGCGGACATGGCGAGGATTGCCGGTGCGCTAGTTTTGAATATTGGTACATTGGATGAGGAGAAAGTGGAAGCGATGATCATCGCTGGGAAAGCCGCCAATGAAGCAGGTGTGCCTGTTATTTTTGATCCAGTAGGTGCTGGAGCGACGGCCTATCGAACAGAAGCATCACGCAAAATTGTTCGTGAAGTAAACGTAGCAGTTATTCGAGGGAATGCTGCGGAGATTGCTCATGTGACAGGGCATAAATGGGAGATTAAAGGTGTTGACGCGAAAGAAGGGCAAGGAGATACTGTTCAATTAGCGCAAGAAGCGGCGAAAAGCTTAGGAACGTCGATTGTCATTACAGGTAAGATGGATGTCATTACAGATGGAGCAACGACCTATTTAGTTCATAATGGTGACGTGATGTTAACAAAAGTGACGGGAGCTGGCTGTTTATTAACTTCTGTGATCGGAGCTTTTGCTGCGGTAGAAAAAAATGTACTATCTGCAGCGTTATCAGCTGTTGTCACTTATGGTGTGGCAGCTGAACAAGCGATTCAAATGAGTGGAGAGAAAGGCCCGGGAACTTTTCAAATCGAACTTTTAAACAGCTTGTCAAAAGTGACAGAAGAGCAGATTGAATCAGCAGCTGTATTTGAAGAAAGACAATTATTTGAGGTGAATCAACATGACAGTATATAAAGCGTTGACGATTGCTGGGTCAGATAGCGGTGGAGGAGCGGGAATACAAGCGGATTTAAAAACGTTTCAAGAACTTGAAGTGTACGGAATGTCTGCTTTGACCGCTGTCACGGCTCAAAATACATTAGGTGTTCATGGTGTATACCCTTTATCTATTGAAGCCGTTGAAAAACAGATTGAGGCTATTGGAGAAGATATGGGAACAGATGCTTTAAAAACTGGGATGTTATTCAGCGGTGAAATCATTCGAGCGGTTGCAAAGCAAATTGAAAAGTACGGTTGGGAAAAAGTTGTCATTGATCCAGTGATGATCGCTAAAGGGGGAGCATCTTTATTACAAGAAGAGGCGATTCAAGCAATGAAAGAAGTATTGCTTCCGCGTGCGCTCGTTATTACGCCTAACATACCTGAAGCTGAGGTGCTGGCGGATATGACGATTGATACTCTCGAAGATCGTAAAATAGCCGCCGAAAAATTATATCATGCCGGTGTGAAGAATGTTGTCATAAAAGGCGGACATGCGAATGATGGAGAGGAATTAATCAATCTTTTATTCGACGGCAGCCAGTTTACTTATGTCAAAAATTCGCGAATTTCCACCAAAAACACACATGGAACAGGCTGCACATTTGCAGCAGCCATGACGGCTGAATTAGCAAAAGGTCAAACGGTGCAACAAGCAGTAGAAACTGCGTCCGCTTTCGTTCATGCAGCGATTGAACATGATTTACATATTGGCAGCGGTCATGGACCGACTAATCATTGGGCGTTTAAAAAGGGGCATCAGTAAATGGCACAGTTAAGACAACAGTTGAAAGTATACTTCATTATGGGGACGGCCAATAGTAAGATGCCTCTTCTAGAAACATTAAAAGAGGCTATTAAAGGTGGCATTACGATGTTTCAATTTCGTGAAAAAGGGGATAGAGCTTTAATAGGGGAGGAAAAGCTTCAACTTGCGAAAGAGTTACAAGCTATTTGCCGACAACATAACATCCCCTTCATTGTGAATGATGATATTGATTTGGCCAT
The DNA here is from genome assembly GCF_016820555.1 of Bacillus sp. REN10. Lineage (GTDB taxonomy): Bacteria > Bacillota > Bacilli > Bacillales > Domibacillaceae > Bacillus_CE. The sequence continues at coordinate 97,949 of NZ_JADHDW010000002.1, forward strand.
TCAATTAAATGCAGATGGTGTTCATATTGGCCAGGATGACGAAAAAGTAGCTGTCGTTCGTAAGAAATTTCCAAATAAAATTATTGGCGTGTCCGCTCACACGATCGAAGAAGTAGAGGCCGCCATTAAAGATGGAGCCGATTATTTAGGAATAGGACCAGTATTCCCTACAAACACAAAAGCAGACGCGAAAGAAGTCCAAGGAACGAAATTGATTGAAGAGATTCGTGCAAAAGGGCTGGCTATTCCGATTGTAGGTATTGGTGGAATAACTGCTGAAAATGCAGCAGCAGTTATTCGTGCAGGAGCGGATGGAGTTTCGGTGATTACAGCAATTAGCCGACACTCGTCTCCGGCTATCGCGGCGCAACAATTATCCCTTGCAGTTAGAAATAGGTAGAATTAGGTGGCTGTTGTTTACAAAAACCTTTATTTTTCATATGTTATTGTATATGATTGGTAGGAGGTTAAAAAAATGACAAGCCGTCCTAAAAAAAAGAAGTCAGGCTGTGGATGCGGACGAAAGAGAAAAGTATCTAACAATAAAACAAGCACAAATCAAATAAAAAAATAATACTATTTAGCTCTCATATAGGCTGCTCCAAACATCAAGTGCGATTGGGGTAGCTTTTTCTATAAAAAGATCAATTTGTGTCGAGAAACATTCATGGAGAAACAAGTATAATTTTGTCGGAAAATTTTTGGTGAAATCTTTGGGCAGGTCTTACATAATGAATAAGGGGGGGGGAATAGTTTGTGAACAATTTAAGTATGAACATGAAAGAAGTAGAACTGACAGCAAGATGGTTTACTACGGTAACTGACGACCTGTTAATTTTATTAAATAAAGAAGGACAAATTCAATACATCAATCCTTCCTTTGAGCGAGTGATTCAATATTCTTTATCAGAAATCAAAAATAAAAGTTATTTAGAGTTTGTTCATAGTCAAGATCGTGAACACACGCTTGAACATATAAATTTATTAAAAAAAGATCAATTTATCCCGTTTATCAATCGATGTAGAAGGAAAGATGGTACATACTATCGTCTACATTGGATTATGGCGGCTATTTCAGAAAGCGATTACATTCAAGCTGTGGTACGTCCGATTGAATACAGTAGCAACCAAGAACAAGTTATTTCAGCTCGTGCCTGGTATAACTCTTTTTATGACTATTCAGGGGAAGCAGCCCATATGTTTGATCTCGAAGGCCGAGTGATTGCTGTCAATACAGCGTTTGAAAAGTTATTTGGCTGGACAGCGGAAGAAATGGTGGGGAAAATACTAAAAATCATTCCGCCAGACCGACAATGTGAATTTGATCAAGCGAAAGAAGAAGTAATGAACGGTAGCCTAATTGTTAACTTTCAAACCGTTCGAGTGAAGAAAGACGGCACCACTTTTCCCGTATCAGTGACTTATTCCAAAGTTTGTGATGATGAGGGCAAAATTATTGCTCTTTCTGCGATCATTAAAGATTTAACGGAGCTCGTGAACACGCAAAAAATTGTTGAGCAACAAAGTGAGTTTATGATCGAACAAGAGAATTTACTTCGGAATATTTCTGATAATATTAACGAAGTTATTTGCCTGTATGATATTAATACGGGTAAATATATGTATATTAGTCCTTCTTATGAAAAAGTGTGGGGATTTGATTTACAACAGTTATACAAGGATGTAAATACTGTATTTGATAGTATTTATCCAGAGGATATTGATAAAGCTCGAGCCTTTTTTCTAACGCCTTGTCCCACGGCGAAAGAATTAGAATATCGTATAGTCACTAATAGCGGAGATGTAAAGTGGATACGCACAAAAATGACACCAGTTAAGGATAATTGTGGGAATGTCATTCGGCATCTTAGTATTTCTCAAGATATATCGACAATCAAAGAAACAGAGCAGTTAATCAAGAAATCGGACAAGCTTGGTGTGGTTGGCCAACTGGCGGCTGGAATTGCCCATGAAATCCGCAACCCTTTAACAGCTGTCAAAGGGTTTTTACAATTATTAAGTCAAGAAACAAAAACGAAGTATGCTGATATTATTCTTACTGAATTAGAACGAATTGAATTTATTATGAATGAGTTTTTAATGCTAGCTAAGCCTCATGAGGAAATGAGAATGGAAGAACGAAGCATCATTGATGTGTTAAAAGAAGTGATTACCTTCATGAATCCAGAGGCGATCTTAAATCAAGTAGAAATTATTACGGAATTTACAGATGAGCCGCTGATGGTGATTTGTGAGCAAAAACAGCTAAAGCAAGTATTTATTAATTTAATTAAAAATGCAATAGAAGCGATCCCTTCAGGTGGACAGATTTTCATTCGAACGATCGTAAAGTCGAATGGATTTATTTGTATAGAAGTAGAGGACAATGGAATTGGTGTTTCGGAAGAGAGGGTTCAACGACTGGGAGAACCTTTTTATTCCAGCAAAGAAAAGGGAACAGGACTAGGATTGATGGTTAGCTTTAAAATTATTGAAAATCACAAAGGAACGATTCAAATTTTTAGTGAAGAAGGCAAGGGAACGACAGTGAAAATACTATTGCCGCTAGTGAAATAAAAACAGGCTAAACGATCAATGTTTAGCCTGTTTTTATTTTATTCCCCTCACTTTGAAAGTGTTAGTATGAGTCTGTCGTTTTAACCCATACTAAAAATGTTTCGGAAATTTGTATAAGGGAGTGACCGAGTTGTTGACAGCTGAGAAATTAGCCGCTTTTCAGTCACAATTAATGATAGAGAAACAAGAGCTTGAACATCGACTTCAAGAGCATGGTCATTTTGGTCTAGAAAGAAGCCACCCTCATGATTCTGTAGGGGAGTTGTCAAGTTATGATAATCACCCTGCTGATGAAGGAACAGAATTGTTTGAAAGACAAAAAGACTGGGCATTAAGTGAACACGAACAATATGAGTTAGCCAATATTAATCGTGCGTTACAGGCGATAGAAGAGGGCGCATATGGAACATGCATTGTATGTGGTCAAGACATTCCGATCGAGAGGCTAGAAGCGTTACCATCAACTGTTTATTGTATTGAACATACTCCCGATCGAACCATTTCTCGTCATCGGCCAGTTGAAGAAGAAGTGTTGAGTCCGCCTTTTGGGCAATTTGAATACGATGGTCACCCAAATGAATCCATTATTTATGATGCGGAAGATGCGTGGCAAGATGTAGCTAGCTGGGGTACATCTGAATCACCATCTGACTTTTTGAATGCTCCGACTGACTATAATGATATGTATATCGAATCAGATGAACATGTTGGATATGTAGAAGCATATGAAAACTTTGTTGGAGTAGACATTGAAGGAAAAAATCTAACCATTTACCCGAATAAACAACATAAACAATATGAAGAGGAGCTAGATGAAGAAGGAATAATGACTTCATTTGGAGATTTGCCTCCGTATGAACGAGAACCTTATACGAAAAGAAAAAGGTAAAGTTTGTCTAAAATTTAGTCTTTATTCGCATGAACATTTTATCAATCGACTGCTCAAATCATGATATGATGAGATAAATAAGTCATGGCAGGGGTCGGTTCATATGTATGTGGTGTTGGTGAATCCAAAAGCAGGAAATAATCAGGGTGTTAAGCAATGGAGAAAGTTGGAGCAAGTATTTATAAGCAAAAATATTGCGTATCGAGCCTTTGTCACCTCGTCTGAACAGGAGACTCGCGAGATTGTTTGGGAATGTAAAGAGAAGAAGAGTTTGACGGCTTTTCTTGTCGTGGGTGGAGATGGAACTGTTCATACTGTTATTCAAGACTTAGCAGGAAGCAATATTCCTATTGCTTTGTTGCCAGCAGGATCTGGTAATGATTTAGCGAGAGCCTTAAAGCTCACGAACAATCCAAACAAGCTAGCTGAAGCACTTCTAAAACTGGAAATAAGGGAATTAGATGTACTTCATGTCAATGGGAATTATTGTTTAACCATTGCAGCGGTCGGTATGGATGCAGCAGTTACTGATCATGCTGCCCGCTCGTTTTATAAGCGGTGGCTCAATGTTTTGCGAGTAGGTGCACTTACTTATGTGCTTAGTGCTTTGTTAGTCATTCCTAGGTATAAACCTTTTCATGTAGAGATTCGAATTGATGATGATCAATATATCACCGAAAAAGTGTGGATGGTTGCTTGTGGAAACACTCAAAGTTATGGAGGGGGAATGATGGTTTGTCCGTTTGCCCATCCAATTGACGGAATTATCGATCTTGTATTTTTGCATACAGTCAATCGGCGGACCATTATCGGTAAACTTTTGCCTAAAGTGTACTCGGGTAAGCATATTAATAAAGAGGGTGTCACTTATTTGAAAGGGCGGAATATTCACATTTCAAGTGACCGGCCATTGAAGGTGATTGCAGATGGAGAAATTATCGGGGAAACGCCGGTAGCCATTCGAGTAAAGGAAAAGGCCATTAAATTCATTGTCACATAACGAAAAACTGGAGTGCTATTTGCCGCTCCAGTTTTTCGTTAGCTACCATTTATTAAGCCACTTCGCTTTGCTTCGAGTGGACTTTCTTCATGAATAAGTTGACATCTTTCGGTACTTGGCGATCCAGTTTAGATACGATATAAACTGTTAAGAAGCCAATGGGTACAGTAACAATACCAGGTACTTTAAATTGTAAAGCAGGCGGAAGAGCGGAAGCGAAGAAGATCATAAACATTGAAACCCCAAGTCCGACAAGAAGACCGGCAATAGCTCCTTTTTCCGTCATACCTCTCCACCAAATGCCAAATAGGAAAATGGGTGTAAATGTACTAGCAGCAACGGTAAATGCGAGTGCAACTAAGTGACCGATGGAAGCTTCTTTTACTAATAAGCCTAAGGCGCCGTATAGAACACCAAGAATGGCGATAGACACTTTTCCGGCGATTACACGTTGCTTTTGTGTTAATTCTTTTTTAGAGAAAGAAGCATATAGATCGTGAGCAAGAGCTCCAGAGCTGGCAATAAATAAACCGGAAAGGTTAGAGAAGATCGCGGCAAAGGCACCGGCAATTACGAGTCCGAGCAGCCATTTTCCACCTAAGGCTTCAGCGATAGATGGAACCACCATATTGTCTCCACCTGTAATTAAGTTTTTCATGACTTCTGGGCTTACGTTTCCTTCAATAAATAAGGCTCTTCCTACAACCCCAAGGTAAACGGCAAATAAGAAGAAGACACTAGCAATACCAATCGCCATTAAAGCGGATTTACGAGCAGCTTTAGCGCTTGGATTTGTATAGAAGCGTAATAAAATGTGAGGCAGGCCAATGGTTCCTAAAGATAAACCAATGATGAGTGACACGGTGTGTATGAAGTTAGGTGTAAGGACTCCTGAAGTTGACCAAGCTTGTCCATCTACTGCGACATCTTTTCCGTCTGGCGTAAATTGAGCTGTATTAGCAATAGTCCCGCTAAATTCAGTGATAGCCGCTAAGATTTTTTGGTAATGCAATCCACCGTAAATGGCTGCTCCTACCATAATGACGAAAGCACCGAGACGAATCCATAGTTCTAATGCCTGGTTCAGCGTTGTTCCTTTCATGCCACCGACACCGACATAAAGAATCATAACGGAACAAGTAAAAATAATACCGAATTCATAAGAAGTGCCGAAAAACATACTTAAAATTTGTGCAGCACCGAGCAACTGAGGAGCGGCATAGAAGCCTGAAATCGAAAGGACGACTAGCACGGCTACTAAACGAGCTCGTTTACTGTGGAAACGATAGGCAACAAAGTCAGCTACTGTATAAGCGCCAAATCTTCTTAATGGACCAGCAACGAAAATAGCGAGAAGAGTTAGACCAATGGAAAAGCTAAACGTATAGAAGGCTCCATCATAACCGATAGAAAAAGTTAAACCAGCTAGTCCTAGAAAAGTAGCCGCACTTAAATAGTCTCCAGCGATGGCAGAACCGTTTGTAAACCAGCCGAATGATCGGCCCCCAACGAAGAAATCACTAGCGCTAGAATTCTTTTTTGATAAGTACGTAATATAAATAATTGTACCCATCAAGATAATAGTGAACAAATATTTAGGCTCTAGTAAAGTTTGGATCATGCAGTATTTCCTCCTTTAACTTGATTTCCATTAACGGATTGATCATATTGTGCCAATCGTTTTTCGTAACGCTTCGTATGAATATAAGCAATTAAGAAGGCCATACCCATTCCAACAATCGTTGTTAAAAACCAAGTAACAGACATTCCGCCCCAAAACTCGAAAAAGGCAAGATCTTTCAAAAACCAATTAATGACTGGGATGAAAAAGATAAACGCATAATAAAAAGAAGAAAGTCCTATTCCTGTTCGAAGCTCTGACTTCATAATGGCACTTGTGTCGGAATCTAGGGGGGGTAAGTTGGCTACATCAATCGTTCCATGTGACTGATCCGTCATTTCATATTCTTTTTCCACATATATCTCCTCCTTTTCTCAAATTATATATAAAAATCCATTGAAAACCCTTACAATATAATGTCTGAATATTATAAAAAATTGCTTGTTTTTGTCATTTGAGCAAGTTATGATTAAATAAAGGGGGGAGGGTATGAAGTATAATGTATGTCTTTCTCATGTAAGTCTACCTATTTATTCTATATTAAAAGAGTGGATAGAAGAAAGGTTTAAAGATCGCCTGTCTTTGATAGATCAGGCTTATTCGGATGAACCGATTCATATAAAAATCGTGCAGGTGAGCCACTTATATGATTGGGTCAAGGTAAACCGTTTAAAGAAGCATTACGATTGCTATTACATATTACTGCTTGATGAAGAATGGATCAAAACTTCTCCGTTAGCCATTCGATTGCAAATTCAGTCATTATTATTAAATCCAGTGAAGAAATCAGCTTTTTTTCGTAGCATCAGCGAGGCTATTAAAGTGCTAGACCAGCAAAAAATTGCGTTGATTCAAGTAAAGGGGAAAAAGGTAATCTCCGTACATAAAACAAAAATGAAGCTGAACGAATCATTGGAAAACTATATGTTAAGAAGGCTCTTGCATGAGGATATTCATTCGGAAAATGAGATGATGGAACTATTATCCCTGTTTAATGAAAATGAGTTTCCGAATACAGTTTGTTATGTGCAGGGCTTTACTCATCTCGATGGTCATCCGATTGATGAAGATCGTGCTGTGCAACTTATTTGCTCCAACTTTAAACAAGAATTTAAAGGGATTGTTCCCAGATTATATTTCCTTCCTTTTCGCAAGTCTTTAATTGTGTTATTTCGCCAAACAGATAATATTTGCTGTGTGAAAAACTGGAAAGAAGGACGAGCAACCTTTGAAAAAATCGTCGAACGTCTTTTAAAACAATATCGCATTCAAATATATATTGGTGTTGGATCGCTTTACAATGATCCGCTACTTTTGCATCATTCCTTTAAAGAATCAAAAATTGCTAGGGCGCTTCCGCCATATCATGAAGTGTCATTGCGATATTTTGAGGAAATTACGAAGGAGCCGGATATTAAGAAAAGTACAGATTATATTGAAGATCATTTTTCCGATGAGATGACGGCTAAAGATGTAGCCAATCATGTAAATTTGAGCTATTCTCATTTCATTCGCTTATTTAAGAAGGAAACAGGAAATACATTCTCTGAATATATTACATTTGTTCGTTTAAGAAAAGCTGTTTGGATGTTGAGGCATACAGATAAAACGATCGAAGAAATATCGGACGAGGTAGGCTTTAACACGCCTAATTATTTCAGTTCCACTTTTAAAAAAGTAATCGGAATTACCCCGAGGGAATTCCGATTAACGAAAGAGATTATTTTTGTTTAAAGAAAAATATCAATAAAAATCAGTAATTTTAGAAATTATACTTTTACTAATTTTCCATTTTCCATGCGATATATTTCATCACAAAGCGGCAAGATTGCTTCATCATGTGTGACCATTACTGCTGCTTTATTTTTTTCTTTTGCTTGCTTAGCAATCAAAGTCGCTATGTCCACACTGCGATTGGGATCAAGACTTGCGGTTGGTTCATCGGCCAAAATAATCGCTGGGTCGTTGGCGAAAGCGCGGGCAATTGCCACTCGCTGTTTCTCACCGCCAGATAGTTGATGAGGGTAGTGATTGATCCGTGAAAACAACCCAACGGATGAAAGTAACTCTTCCATATATTCATTTTGCTGTGAGCTTTTCTTATCAGCCATTTGCAGTACAATTTTTAGTTGCTCCTTCACTGTTAAATAAGGAACAAGATTGGAACTTTGAAAGATGTATCCAATATCTGCAAGGCGAGTTTGAGCTTTCTCTTTATCAGTGAAGTGAGTAATGTCTTTGTTATTAATATAAATATGACCGCTGTCAGGACTTAATAATGCACCGGCGATAGATAAAAAGGTACTTTTTCCTGAACCAGATGGACCGATGACAGCAGTGAATTGACCGGCCTTTGCTTGAAATGACAAACCTTTAACAATATCGATGGTAGAGTCGCCATCTTGAAATGATTTTGATATATTTTCTAGTACGAGTGGATATGTCATTATTCTACCCTCCCCATCGCTTCAATTGGATCTGCTTGAACAATATTAAAGCTTGAAATGAGAGATCCAACTAATGCGACTGCTAATAATACTCCAGCTAACATCATTGTATTTTCCGTATCAATGACATAAGGAATTCCTTCTGGCAATAATGTTGCCATGAAAATAGCGAATCCAGCAGCGATGCCAATGCTGATGATTGATAATAGGAACGCTTGTATAATAGTCGTTCCAATTAAAAAGCTATTTCGGGATCCGATTGCTTTTAAAATGCCAAATTGATTCATTTTTTGACCAGTAATAATATAAAAGAACGCAGTTAAAATAAAGACTGTAATCACAAGCAAGAATCCGAGCATCATATACAGCGAGCTTTGTTCCGCTTCAAAACCAGGAATGCTCTTCATTACTTCATCTTTTGGTAGCCATTGTCCATCTTTTACAGGAGTTCCAGTGGCCTGCTCCTTCGTGGTAGCAACTAGGGCATTGTAGTATACTTTGTTGTTTCTTTCCGTTAATGCAGTCCAACTCTTTAAGTTAATAAAAGCGACGGGTGTATGGCTGTACGTTTGCCCGCTTGTAAACCCTGCAATAGTAAAAGTGAGTCCTGATGTTTCTTCATAAAGCTTATCGCCCAGTTTAACTCCTTCTTCTTTTAATGATTCATCAGCTACGATTGATAGAGCATCCACTTTTTTTAATGTTTGTCCTTCGACTACTTTCGGATGTAGCTCACCATCTGCTTGAATACCCATAAAGGTTAAGTCGATCGTTTGATCATGTGCTTTTTCTTTTAGAGAAAACATTTGCACACCGAGAGGCTCAAGACCTTGTTTTGATTGTGCTTGCAGCGCTTCCGTTTCACTAATTTTTGATCGATCTAACCTTTTTTCTGCATCTGTCTTCATGTAAAAGTGGTCTGCATTCATATTCTTTATACTTGAGGCATTATCAAGTGACAGCCCGTTCGCTAATCCGTTGATGATAAAGACAAGGGAAGCGGTAAAGAATAAGATAAATGCAACGAGTAAATATTTTAGTTTAAAAAACTTCATTTCTTTTATAGAGAGTGAGAGCATATTTCTTCACCTTTCTTTCGATTGATCTATGGATATCATACAATTGAAAAATGAACAGAAGATGAACATGAATTTACAATTAAGATTTCGCAAGAGAAAATAAAAACATCCCTGAAATGATGAATCTTCAGGGATGAGTGGCTGTTTTTTGTTTTGGAAGTTCTACAGTGATCTCAGTATCGGCTCCTTTTTCACTTTTAGCATAAATTCGGCCGTGATGCAGGTGTACGATCGTCATAGCGATCGAGAGCCCTAATCCAGTCCCTTCAATTGTTCGGCTTCTAGCCGTGTCTGCCCGATAGAAACGCTCAAAAATCCGAGAAAGATCCGCCTTATCAATGCCGACTCCAGAATTTTTTATTCGTATTTCCACATAATCAGGTTTATCAGTTAAAGAGACCTTTACATAGCCGCCTTCTAGATTATATTTCACGGCATTGGACATGATATTGTCCCAAACGGCATATAGCTGTGCAGGATCACCATAAAAATCAGTAGGAGGGAGCTGATAATCTGCCATGATACCTTTTTCCTCCATCTTCCATTGGTATTGTCTTAACACTTGCTTTAGTTGTTCCGATAAAGAAAAACTTTGTTTTTTCAAAGGCTGTTCTTCCTGTTCTAGTGAAGCGAGAAATAAAATTTGCTTCGTTAGCATCGACAGCCGCAACACTTCTTTATTGATAATATCAGCGTAGTGAAGCTTGTCTTCATCCGACAAATCCGGTTGGGCTAATAAAGCCGTGTATCCTTTAATATTAGAAAGGGGGGATTGAATATCATGAGAGATGTTCGATATTAATTGTTTGCGTAATTCTTCTAATTGCTCCAGCTGATTAGCCATTTGCGTGAAGCTTTGAGCAAGATCACCGATTTCGTCCTTGCGATTAATGTCCAATTGAATATTAAAGTTGCCTTGAGCTAATTCAAAGGTAGCAGAAGTGAGTTTCTTAATTGGGTTTGTTAGTAATTTCACGCTAATTAGGACAAATAAAATACTTAGCAAAATGGTAATAAAAAGCATGGAACCGAACAGAAGATGCATTTCATTAAACAGTAGTTTAATATCTGGACGCATAAATAAGGCGTATGTTTTCCCCTCATACATAAATGGAACACCGATGGTATTCTTTAACTCATTAGCAAAAAAGCCAGTTACAAAAAAGGTATGAGGGAATTGCTGCATTCCGTGAAAGGTGGCCCCATTTAAAACCATTTGTATATCTTCTGTGGCTAAATTTGCTTCTCGAAAGGCTTTTCCGTAAAATTGTTCTTGTTGCCCATCGGTTATGTATACTTGGTAACCGACAGCTGCCAAATGCTCGAAATATGAATCTAATTTCATTTCCGGATGAAGCTTGACATAGTCAACCATTTCTTGTGCGATCATGGTGTTTTTTTGATCATTATATGGTTTCAAGATCATTTGATAATAAATATTTGAGAGCAGAAAAGCAGCGATGCCGCTTAATAACATAATTAAGATGGTTGTGAATGTAACTTTGCCATACAGCGAACGGATCATACTGTTTCCTCCAGCTTGTAACCTACCCCTCGGACTGTAAGAATTTTAAACCCTGGCTGCCTGTTTTTAAATCGTTCCCGCAAGCGTTTAATATGCACATCCACCGTTCGTTCATCGCCGTCAAAATCAAGCCCCCATACGGAATCAATCAGCTGAGCTCTTGAAAACGTCTGACGGGGGGAGGCGGCTAAAAATGAAAGAAGCTCAAACTCTTTTAGCGGCAGTAGCATAGAACTGTCATCGATTTGCACTTCATAGCTTTTCGTATCAATGGTCGTGTTGCCGATTTGAATATTAGACGACTGTTGTTTATTGTAGCGTCTGAGCAATGCGTTGAGTCGAAAGATCAGCTCTTGCGGTTCAAATGGTTTCACAAGATAATCATCTGTTCCAGAGCGAAAGCCGCTTTCCTTATCACTTAAAGCGCTTTTAGCTGTTAGTAAAATAATCGGCAAGTCATAATCACACCGGATTGCCTCTGTTAGTTCAAATCCGTTCATTTCAGGCATCATCACATCGACAATGGCAGCGTCACATTTTTTTTGTTGAAGTATAGTTAACGCGTCTTTCCCATTTTCTGCTTGTACCGTTTGGAAGCCTGCCTCATTTAAATGAATACTTACAAGCCGGCGAACAGCCGGATCATCATCCACAATCAACACAGAAATCATTGGCTTATGCTCCTTTGTTTTTAATCATATGCTAATAAAAAACATAGATAAAAACAACCATTTAAAATGAAGACAGCAACGCCCGTGGGCGTTGCTGTCTTCATTTAATCACTTGAAAGATATGGTGTTTTTTCAAAATGGGTTTTATTTTGAAGAGTACATGTTGAAGAATTTCTCGGCGATAGACGGAGTGGAGCGCTGGAGTAAGATGTAATGTCTTCATAAATAACTCAGTTCGACGATCGATGTAACGATTCATTTGATCTTGATAAAATAATTCTCTTTTTTTAATTTTTTCTTCTACCTCTTTAGAAAGTTGCACAGCAAATTGAGAGACAGAATAATCAAGTGTTCCACAGAATTCAGCTACAGTCATAGCTCATTCCTCCTTCCTCCTAACATTGTAGATTGTTTCTAACTATATCTTAACATAAAATTAACAAAAAATTAACATAAAACTATTTCTTTTTTGTTGTTTTTGTGATAAAAGATCAAAAAAGGTGTATCTATTTTTTCACTTTCATATAGTTAAACAACAAAGGGACCCGAGCGAAAAGTTTGGGTCCCTTTGTTGTTTGATTAACTTTCTTGTTGCATAGCTGGTTCTGTTGCTGGTCGTGAACGTTTTAAGAAAAATGCAAGAATGAGCGCAATGGAAGCGATACCGACTGAAACGAAGAACGAAAAATTAATTCCATGAAGAATCGCTTCATTCATCAATTGTGCTTTCATTTCACTCAATTGAGCGGCGTTTGGTTGCACGGTAGAAGAAAGGTTTTGCATCGCTTCTTCTGATAATCTTTTCGCTTCTACTTCCGTTCTATTTTGCATCAGTGTCACAAGAAAAGCAGATCCGACGGCACCGGATACTTGCTGCAACGTGTTGTTCATGGCAGTTCCGTGCGGATTCATTCTAGCAGGCAATTGATTCAATCCGTTCGTCATGACGGGCATCATCACCATTGACATACCAAACATGCGAAGGGTATAAAGCATCATTAAATAACTATAGGATGTTTCGAGTGTCAGCTTGCTAAACATATATGTCGTTAATATCGTAATAGAAAGACCGGTTACTGCTAATATACGTGCTCCAAACTTATCAAATAATTTACCTGTAATCGGGGACATGATTCCCATTGCAATAGCGCCAGGCAGCATGAGCAATCCTGAGTGAAGCGGAGAAATCCCTCTTAATGTTTGAACATAAATCGGCATGAGTAGCATGGCAGAAAACATCGCCATCGAAATGACAACAGAAATGGCAGAAGACAATGCAAACATTGGATAACGGTAAATTCGGAACTCTAAAAGCGGTTCATCTAAACGGAGCTGGCGCGTAATAAATAAAATAAGCGATAGGACTCCAATGAGAATTGATCCATAGACATGCAGCGAATCCCAACCCTTCTCACCTGCTGAGCTGAATCCGTACAATAAACCGCCAAATCCAATGCTCGATAATACAAGGGATAGAACGTCCAGCTTGATTTGGCGTTGCGGTGTAATATTCTTTAGCTTGAAAAAGGCAAACAGTAAGGTGACGGCTGCGAATGGAAGCACAACGTCAAATAGAGTGCGCCAAGAATAATGTTCAATAATCCAACCGGATAACGTGGGACCAATAGCAGGAGCTGTGATCATCACAAGTCCGAAAATTCCCATAGCGGCTCCGCGTCGTTCAATAGGAAAGCTAACAAGCATCACGTTCATCAGCAACGGCATCATCATCGCGGATCCTGATGCTTGAATCATTCGTGCGACTAACAGCATGTTCAGCGACGGGGCGAGACTGGCCAGAAGTGTTCCGGCTGTAAAAAGAGTCATCGCGAAAATAAATAATTTGCGGTTCGTGAATTTTTGAATGAAAAAGGCGCTGGCAGGGATCAATACCCCGTTGACGAGCATATAGCCTGTCGATAGCCATTGAACAGCGGAGGCGGATGCCTCAAATTCTTTCATAATTGATGGAAGAGCGACGTTTAATAACGTTTCGTTTAATATCGATACGAAAGCGCCGATGAATAAAATAGCGATCATCCCATAAGGCGGTTTCTTGATGGTTGCTTGTGTAGTCAATAGATACCCTCCTATACCGTTCGTATAAAATAGTGTACTTGTGTTATAATAGGTTTTTATCATATACCGGTGTTATAAAAAAATCAATAAAAATATTTTGGTATATTGAAGACCTTAATAGAATGGGCTACGATGAAATTATACAGCTAGTCCAATTTTGCATAGATGAGGTGATCCAATGATAGATCGGAAGCGTCAAGTCATTGATGTGGCACATGCTCTTTTCATTGAAAAAGGTTACGCCGCGACGTCCATTCAAGATATTTTACAGAAAAGTAACATTTCCAAAGGAACCTTTTACAATTATTTTTCATCGAAAAAAGAATTATTAATGACCATATTTGAAATGATTAGAAATGAAACGAATAAACGCCGTTTAGCGATACTTGCAGGAAGATCCACTTCTGATAAGGAAGCATTTATGGAGCAAATCGCTATCAAAATGAAAGTAAATCAGGAGAATAATTTATTTGTGCTTTTTCAAGGGGTATTTGCATCAGAGGATGATGAATTAAAAAAAGTAGTAAAAAATCATCATTATGAAGAAATACAGTGGCTGCAAAAACGGGTGTTGGAATTATACGGAGAGAATATTTTACCGTATTCACTTGATTTAGCCGTCGGATTATTCGGTATGGTGCAAAACTACATCCATTTCTTCCTGACAGTTGACCAAGCAATGAATATTGATAAAATCATTCGCTATTCTATGCAGCGGTTAGAGGCGATTGTTGTCGATGTGCAAGAACAGGAGGATCAATTACTGGAAGTCGATATGCTCAATCATCAGTTTTCACAAACGAGTTTGTTAAAGGCCCACAAAAAGCGGCTGATCATTCAAACAATTAATAGGATGTTAAAACATACAGATGAGGAGCAAAGCGAATTATTGCTGTTTGTACAAAACGAGTTCAGTCAGCATGAGCCCCGGCGAGCAGTCATCCATGCGATTCTGGCAGCAATTTCTAATCATTCAGAACTTCAAAGGTATATTCAAGATTATTTTGAGATCCATTCATAAGCTTGATGTTTAGACGATTATCCAGTGTAATCGTCTATTTTTTTGTCCAATTTTAAATTGTGAGAAAATTGGACAAAAAAACCTTGTCACATTTTGTTTCTTTTTCTATAATTAATGTACTAAATATCGGAATATATATTCCGAATAACGGAACGAGGGTATGAGCGGTGAATAAAACGGTTTTAAAATCAATGGAGATTCTGCAATTATTCTTTGATGAGGAACATCAAACTTTACAGCAAATTGTTGAAAAAACAAATTTACCAAAAACCTCTGCATATCGAATGGCAGAGTCATTATATGAATTGGGTTTCTTACAAAAGAATGATGAAGGCGCTTACAAATTGGGGCTGCTTTTTTTACAGATGGGACATCTTGTGGCGGAACGGTTGGAAATTAGAAAAGTGGCGCTACCGATTATGAAGAAATTAAAACACGCGACAGGGGAAGCTGTTAATTTAATTATTAGAGAAAAAGACGAAGCGGTGTATGTCGAAAAGGTAGATACGACAGAACGAGTGCGAGTGTATACGCAAATTGGCCGGCGTGCTCCTCTATACGCTGGAGCGTGTCCACGGATTTTGCTTGCTTTTTTACCAGATGAGCAAAAAGAGGAATTGATTAACGAAGCGGTCATAGAAAAATATGCAGATGGAACAATTATGGATAAACATGTGCTTCGGCAAATGTTAATAGAAAGTAAGGAGAAGGGCTATTCGATTAGCCATTCCGAATTAGAAAACTATTCATCAGCAATCGCTGCCCCCATTTTTGACTATACAGGAAAAGTGATTGCCGGGCTTAGTGTTGTCGGACCTGAAGCGCGTTTTCAAGATGAAGCTCATATCCAGTCCTTAATTATTCAGTTAAAGCAATCAGCTGAGGAGATTTCTAAAAAGATGGGATGGAAAGGAGAAGGGGAAGATGCAAGAACAAATTATTCCGCTTGGTGATCGAGCGGTCACGATTCGGTTTGGTGAAGAGATTAGTATGGACGTACATCGAAAAGTCCGTGCTTTTACTAAGCATTTAGAAGTAGAGAAGTGGTCGGGAGTAGAAGAATGGGTACCGTCATTTGCTGCCGTTACACTTTATTATGATCCTTTACAAACCACTTTACAGAAATTAAAGGAACTCATTTTAGAAGATATAAAGAAGATGGCTCACGAGGAAGAAAGAGAACCGCGTCTGCTTCATATCCCAGTTTTATATGGAGGAGAAAGCGGTCCGGATCTTCAAGAGGTAGCCGCTTTTCATCAGCTGGACGTGGAGGAAGTGATTCGTCTTCATACGGAACCCGAATATATTGTGTACATGATTGGATTTGCTCCAGGATTCCCTTATATTGGAGGATTATCAAAGCAGCTTTACACTCCAAGAAAAGAAATACCTGACTTGTATATTCCTGCTGGTTCTGTTGCTATTGGAGGTCAGCAAACGGGCGTATACCCTATTCAATCTCCGGGCGGATGGCATGTGATCGGCCGGACGCCTTGGGATTTATTTAATCCGAGACACCAGCCTCCGAGCTTACTTCATGCGGGGGACAAAATTAAGTTTGTTGCGATTGATGAACGCCAATTCAACAAAGAAAGGGGGAATGCACCGTGGCAATGTTGATTACTCGTCCAGGTTTTTTTACGACTGTTCAGGACCGCGGTCGAACGGGAAGTAGACAGTATGGTGTCGTTGTGTCTGGAGCGATGGATGACTTGTCGCTTCGTCTTGGCAACTGGTTAGTTGGCAATGAATGCGGAGCTGGCGCGCTCGAGATGACGATGACAGGAGCTAGCGTTCAATTCGATGATCCTGTCTTTGTCGCTTTTACAGGGGCAGAGGCAACGATTGAATGTCAAGGGAAACCAGTTCCAATGTGGCGACCTGTCTATATACCTGCAGGAAATGAAGTGCACGTGAAGCGGTTTATAGAAGGAAGTAGGGTGTACTTGTCTATCGCTGGGGGAATCGACGTAACGAAAGTATTAGGGAGCCGATCGACTTATGCTCGAGGTCAATTTGGCGGTTTTGAGGGTCGTGCCTTGAAAAAAGGAGACAGTCTTCCAATTGGCCTCCCAAATGAAACTGTCCAAGCTGTGCTTCAGACCATTCCTACAGCCTGTGCTCGTGTATTAGCAACCAACTGGGGAATTTCTTCATCGGTTTATCAATGTTTAAAAAACACTCATTTTCGTTGCATAGAGGGAAGTGAGTATGCTTGTTTTACTGCTGCCTCCCAACAAGATTTCTGGCGGACTCCGTATAAGATGATGCCGGAGTCAGATCGAATGGGGTTTCGTTTTGAGGGCGCTCGCTTAGACATGAGTCAATCAAAGGAAATGATCTCTGAAGCTGTGGCCATTGGCACGGTTCAAGTCCCTTCATCAGGTCAACCGATCATATTAATGGCAGATCGGCAAACGACGGGGGGGTATCCGAAAATAGCGAATGTAACGACTGTTGATATCTCTAGTCTCGCTCAAAAGACTCCCGGAGCTGAGGTGTACTTTGAGCATGTCACACTAGAAGAAGCGCAACAATTATATGTCCAACGAGAACGGGAATTGCAAATGATTCGATCAGCTATTTGGCTGCAATGGAGAAAGGAGAAACATAATGAAAATAGATATTAACTGCGATTTAGGGGAAAGCTTTGGTGCTTATCAAATGGGTGCAGATGAAGAGATTATGCCTTTTATTACGTCTGCCAATATTGCATGTGGCTTTCATGCCGGAGACCCTGTTGTCATGCGCCAAACAGTGAAACTTGCGTTAAATCATGGGGTCGCTATTGGAGCTCATCCAGGATTTCCTGATCTAGTTGGATTTGGGCGCCGACCAATGGATCTTTCTGCTGAAGAAGCTTACACATCCGTTGTATACCAACTAGGTGCTTTATCTGCTTTCGTTCAGGCAGAAGGCGGAAAACTTCATCACGTAAAGCCGCACGGAGCTCTGTATAATATGGCGGCAAAAGACAAGCAGCTTGCAGAAGCTATTGTTCAAGCTATTGTGGATTTTGATTCCTCACTTATATTATACGGATTGTCTGGAAGTAAATTAATTACAGCGGGTAAAGCGGCTGGATTAAAGGTAGCTGAAGAAGTATTTGTTGATCGTACATATCAAGCAGATGGCTCGTTAACGAGCAGACGAGAGCCGAAAGCCTTTATTGCTACGGACAAAGAAGCTATTCAGCAAGCTATTCGTATGGTGAAGGAGGGAACTGTGCAAGCAGTTACCGGAGAAGTGGTGTCTATTTCAGCAGATACGATTTGTATTCATGGGGATGGTCCTCATGCCCTCTCTTTTGCCCGCTATATTCGTCAAGAGCTTGAACATCAAGGAATCATCATCCAAACGATTGAATAGAAGGGAGAAACAATATGAATTCAAACAAAAAAGAAAATACATTAAATTGGAGTGTTTTGCTTGGTGCCGCATTTTTAATGGCAACATCAGCCATTGGCCCGGGCTTTTTAACACAAACAACCGTTTTTACGCAGCAATTAGCTGCCAGTTTTGGCTTTGTTATTTTAATTTCTATTATTTTGGATATCGGTGCTCAAACAAATATTTGGCGAATTTTAACGGTTTCCGAAAAGCGTGCTCAAGAGGTGGCAAACTTAGTTTTTCCTGGACTTGGTTATGTGATTGCGGTCCTCATTGTTCTTGGAGGTATTGCTTTTAATATTGGAAACGTTGGTGGAGCCGGGCTTGGAGCGAACGTTATTTTCGGAGTTTCTCCTGTCACAGGAGCCATTATTAGCGCAGCGATTGCCGTAGGGATTTTCCTTGTAAAAGAAGCTGGCATTTTAATGGATAAATTTACACAAGTGATGGGGTTTGTTATGATTGCCCTTACTGTGTATGTTGTGTTTAAAGCAGATCCGCCAGCTACAGAGGCAGTAATTCGAACGTTTGCTCCAGAAAAAGTCGATTTCTTAGCTATTGTGACATTAGTCGGCGGTACCGTTGGTGGTTATATTACGTTTGCTGGTGGTCACCGTTTGTTAGATGCAGGAGTGAAGGGAATAGAGGCGATTCCTCAAGTAACGAAAAGCTCTGTTTCAGCCATTGGGATTGCCTCTATTATGAGAATTTTTCTATTTCTTGCGGCCTTAGGTGTGGTTACTCAAGGGTTTATCTTAGATGAAGCAAATCCGCCGGCATCGGTATTCCAATATGCTGCTGGTGACATTGGCTATAAACTATTTGGTGTAGTCATGTGGGCAGCAGCGATTACATCTGTGATTGGTGCTGCTTATACATCTGTTTCATTTATTCGTACTTTTCATCCGTGGCTGGAGCGTCATCATAAAGCAATTATTGTTGTATTTATCATTGTTTCTACCACGATCTTTACAACTATCGGTAAACCAGTTAAAATGCTCATTCTTGCTGGTGCGTTAAATGGATTAATTTTACCGATTGCTTTAGGAGTGATGTTAATTGCAGCACATAAGCGATCAATTGTCGGCTCGTACCGCCATCCACTGTGGATGACTGTGTTTGGGGTTGTCGTCGTTCTGTTAATGGCAGGTATGGGCGGTTTTACGTTATTTAATGAACTACCTAAATTATTTGCTTCTTAAATGAAAAGCTCTGCTAAAGCGTGATATAAAAAAGGTCGATCATTGCCCATTGAAATAGGCAGATCGACCTTTTTTTATAAAATGATTTCAGCAGGCTTTACTTGAATAGCTGATAACTGGTAGGTTTTGTGGCGTAGGGAGTCAACATTGATATGTTGGCGCGCGACACCGGAGTGAATAGCAGCGGCGGCAACAGCGGCGGCTACTTCTGGTGCGACTCGGGCATCAAATGCTGAAGGGATGATATAATCATCTGCAAGTTCATGGTCTGCTACGAGGGAAGCGATGGCGTGAGCAGCGGCAATTTTCATTTCTTCATTAATGTCTGTTGCTCGAGTATCGAGTGCTCCACGGAATACGCCTGGGAAAGCGAGAACATTATTGACTTGGTTAGGAAAATCTGAACGCCCTGTGCCAATGATTTTCACTCCGGCAGCTTTGGCATCGATCGGATCGATTTCGGGATTAGGATTAGCCATGGCAAAAACGATTGGATTCTGTGCCATCGTACGAACCATAGTTTGTGTTAAGGCTCCAGCAGCAGAAACTCCGATAAAGACGTCACTATTAATGATCACTTCTTCAAGCGACCCCTCTATGCGATGCGGATTGGTGAATGTTGCGATTTCTTCTTTAACAGGGTTCATTCCATGAGGTCTTCCTTCGTAAATCGCTCCTTTTGAATCACACATAATGATTTCCTTCACGCCAAAGCTGTATAACAATTTCGTAATAGCAATTCCTGCCGCACCTGCGCCATTAATAATAACTTTAATATCATTAAATGTTTTATGAACGAGCTTTAATGAGTTAATTAAGCCAGCTAATGTCACGATAGCCGTTCCGTGCTGATCATCATGAAATACAGGAATATCCATTTCTTCTTTTAATCTTTCTTCGATCAAAAAACAATTGGGAGCTTTAATATCTTCTAAGTTGACACCTCCAAAGGAAGATTGCAATAATTTGACCGTCTTGATTACCTCTTCAGGATCTTTTGTGTCAATGCAAATAGGGAAAGCATCAACGCCCGCAAAGTTTTTAAATAAAATTGCTTTTCCTTCCATAACAGGCAATGAGGCATCTGCCCCAATATCACCAAGACCTAACACAGCTGTACCATCTGAAACCACAGCCACCGTATTTGCTTTCATCGTATATTCATAGATCTTTTCAGGGTTAGAATGAATTTCTAAACATGGCTCTGCTACTCCGGGAGAATACACAAGGCTTAAATCTTTGAGGCTCCTCACATTCAATTTTGCCGACGTTTCTAGTTTCCCTTGGTGATGTCGATGAATTTCTAAAGCATCTTCTCTCAAATTCTGCATACTTTACCCTCTCCTTTTTATTTTTTAGGCTTTCTAAAACAGTTATGAACAAATGCTTTCAAAAGCCTGTGCGATAAGTTAATGTTTTTTATTGTATAACAGCCTAAAAGGATAATCAACTAAATTTTCAGAAAATTAACAAAAGAATACAAATTGTTTGTGGGTAGTTAGCTGTCGTTTTAACATCGATTGAGCTAGAAAAATGAAAATTAAAAAAAGTCTTGCTATTCAAAGATTGATCCTGTACATTAATAAAAAACAAAAAACTTTAGTAGCGAGAAAATTGAATAAGTTCTTATCAAGAGAAGTGGAGGGACTGGCCCGATGATACTTCAGCAACCGGCTATTTATAAGTCAAGGTGCTAAATCCAGCGGATGAATGATCCGAAAGATGAGGAGAAGTAATGAAAAAAGCCTTCTTCTTCAGAAGGCTTTTATTTTTTTATACACATAGCTATAAGTAGGAGATGATGAAATGGGAAATAAACATATCGAAACAATTCTGGCTCAAGTTGGAAATAGAAGTGAGGAACAGACAGGAACAGTGAACCCACCCGTATACTTTTCGACGGCCTACCGTCATGAAGGGGTTGGCTGTTCAACTGGATTTGATTATGTTCGTACCGGAAATCCGACTAGACATATCGTAGAACAAGCCATAGCGGATTTAGAGGGAGGAGATGCCGGATTTGCTTTTTCATCGGGCATGGCGGCCATTCACACACTTTTGTCATTGACGGAGCCTGGAGATGAATGGCTTGTATCTGCGGATCTTTACGGAGGTACTTATCGATTGTTTGAGAAAATATGGAGAAAGCATAATGTTTCATTTGCTTACGACAGCTTTCAAGATCTGTCCAAAACGAAACAGAAGTTGTCGCCAAACACAAAATTCATCTTTATCGAAACACCAACCAATCCTCTTTTGCAAGAAGTGAATATAAAAGAGCTTGCTGCTTTTACGAAGCAATTTGGCTTGCTGCTGATTGTTGATAATACGTTTTATACGCCATGGCTGCAACGGCCTCTTTTAGATGGAGCAGATATTGTCATTCATAGTGCAACGAAATATTTAGGCGGACATAATGATGTGCTCGCAGGGGCAGTAGTGGTGAAGGGTGAGGAGTTAGCAGCGAAAATAGCGGAAGCCCAAAATACGGTTGGAGCGGTTTTATCTCCTTTTGATTCTTGGTTGTTAATTCGCGGGTTGAAAACGCTCGCGCTTCGAATGAAACAACATGAGGAGAATGCTAAACATATAGCTGAATTTCTTCGATGTTGTCCAGAAGTAACGGATGTGTTTTATCCAGGGCGCGGCGGCATGTTGTCATTTCGAATTTCATCAGAGAACTGGATCAATCCATTTCTAAAAAATTTGCAATTGATTACTTTTGCTGAAAGTTTAGGTGGAGTGGAAAGTTTTATTACATATCCGGCTACGCAGACTCATATGGATATGCCGAAAAAAATTCGGTTCGAGCGAGGGGTTTGCAATCGTCTGCTTCGATTTTCGGTTGGGATTGAGCATACAGAGGACTTACTAGCTGACTTAAAACAGGCATTTAACAAAATGAAAGAGGAGTGATTATGGTGAGAAAAACGTATTCTTTTCAAACAAAATTACTGCATAATCGTCATAAATTCGATAAAGACACGGGGGCAGTGAGTGTTCCTTTATATCATGCCTCCACTTTTCATCAAACAGATTTTGACCAATTTGGCGAATTTGATTATAGTCGTTCAGGCAATCCCACAAGAAAAGCATTGGAAGAAGCAATTGCTGAATTAGAGGGCGGAACGAGAGGGTTTGCTTTTTCATCGGGCATGGCAGCGATTTCCACCGCTTTTTTACTGCTTTCAAAGGGTGATCACGTCTTAATTACAGAAGATGTGTATGGAGGCACATATCGAATGGTGACGACTGTGTTAAAACGCTTTGGCATTGACTATACGTTTGTGGATATGAGCAATTTGCATGAAGTAGCTTCTAGTATAAAGGAAAACACACGAGTTATTTATATAGAAACGCCATCTAACCCTTTATTAAAGATTACTGATATTCGCGGAATTGTCAAACTAGCGAAAGCGCATCAATGTTTAACTTTTGTCGATAACACCTTTTTAACACCTGTCTTGCAGCAGCCTTTGCAGTTAGGGGTAGACCTTGTAATCCATAGTGCTACCAAGTTTCTGTCGGGGCACAGTGATGTACTAGCAGGACTAGCGGTAACAAAAGATGAAGAGTTAGGCAATCGGTTATATCAACTTCAAAATACATTTGGTGCTGTACTAAGTGCTCATGATTGCTGGTTTGTTTTAAGAGGACTGAAAACTCTTCATGTACGTTTAGAACAGTCTTCTAAAACAGCAAAGGAATTAGCTCATTATTTACAAAAGCATGAACTAGTTGAAAAAGTTTATTATCCTGGGTTAACGGATCATCCAGGATATGAGGTGCATTCGTATCAAGCAAGCGGACCAGGAGCGGTCCTTTCATTTGAGCTAAAAAATGAAGAGGCAGTTAGGCAGTTTGTGCAGCATATTAATATTCCGGTATTTGCTGTTAGCCTCGGAGCGGTCGAATCGATTCTTTCTTATCCGGCGAAGATGTCTCACGCGGCAATGCTTAAAGAGGAAAGAGTGAAACGGGGAATTACAGACGGATTATTGAGGTTTTCTGTTGGCTTGGAATCTGCAACAGACTTAATTGATGACTGCTGTCAAGCTTTGAAGCAAGGAAGAGCGATAAGTGTATACAAATAAAATGGATAGGAAGAGTCTGCTCTACATTCGATTGTCTATGTAAGCAGACCCTCACCGTTTTTATGAAATATGCTTCATTCGTCTTAACAAGAAGCTTGCGATAAACACTAAAATTAATGATCCAATTAAAGCTGGAATAATCGCAATTCCGGCGATTCTTGGGCCCATATCTCCAAGCAACATGCCACCGATCCAGGCTCCTACAATCCCAGCAATTATATTGCCTATAATGCCACCTGGAATATCTTTACCGATAATCGCTCCAGCGAGCCAGCCAATCAGTCCTCCGACAATTAAATACATAATGAATCCCATTTTGATTTCCTCCTCTTT
This sequence comes from Bacillus sp. REN10, assembly GCF_016820555.1. GTDB lineage: Bacteria > Bacillota > Bacilli > Bacillales > Domibacillaceae > Bacillus_CE. The sequence continues at coordinate 121,877 of NZ_JADHDW010000002.1, forward strand.
TCATCAGTGGGGATGAAAAAAATCCCCACTGATTGAAGTTTCACTTTATGTATTCCCTTATTTGTTTATATCAATCGTCAATTACTGACAAAAATTTGATTAAAATAGGTGTAAAAAATACCTGAAAGGGAAACAGCTTCACTTTTATTGTCAACTGAAAGGGGAGGAAATATAATAAAAGCCGTCCGCATATTTTTTAATGATTGGCGGACGGCGAATGAACGCGTTATGAAATTCTATTTTCTACTTCTTGGCAAACTTCCTCTGCACTCATCCCGCTTGCTTCAATAATAGATGATTTCGTTAGTGTTTCTTGCATACCCATTACGTTTGAATCTAATCCGGTGATCACACAACAATCACACTGTTTGAAATCAGATTCATTGCGTAAATCCACGACTTGATGACCTTTTTCCTGCAAAGCTTGTTTGACATTTTGCAGAGCTAGTTCAACACCGATTTTGGCCAATGATAACACCTCCTGATGATATCATTGGCCAAAAGGGCAAATATTATGCTTGATTCATGCTCATTAAATAAGCATCCCAGCGATCGCAGCGCTTAATAAGGAAGCAAGTGCACCAGCAAGAACCGCTTTCAGTCCTAAGCGGGCAATATCTGATCGACGGCTTGGCGCTAAATTACCAAGCCCTCCAAGCAAGATCGCCATTGATGAAATGTTAGCAAATCCGCAAAGAGCAAAGCTTAAAATCGCTACTGTTTTTTCAGATAAGTTTGGAATTTCAGGAGCAAAGTTGGAATAAGCAACAAATTCATTAATCACAATTTTTTGGCCGATATAATTTCCTGCTTGAATTGCTTCTTCCCACGGAACACCGATGGCAAAAGCAAGCGGTGCAAAGATATAGCCCAACAGGAGCTCAAGTGATAAATGTTCTAATCCTACTGCATTTCCGATGACGCCTAATAAACCATTGAGCATTGCGACTAATGCAATGAAAGCAAGCAGCATTGCACCGATGTTCAAAGCAAGCTGTAAGCCGACCGCAGCTCCTCTAGCTGCAGCGTCGATGACGTTTGTGGAATCAGAATCCACTTCCATTTCGAATTCTTTCGGTTCAGGGTCAGTGTTCGTTTCAGGAACAAATAACTTAGCCATGATTAGTCCTGCAGGTGCTGCCATGAAACTGGCAGCTAATAAATATTCGAGCGGCACTCCAAGAAGGGAATAACCGACAAGAACAGAGCCAGCGACAGAAGCTAATCCACCTGTCATAACGGCAAATAACTCCGATTCCGTCATTTTATTAATATAAGGCTTGATCACAAGAGGTGCCTCTGTTTGTCCAACGAAAATATTAGCTGCTGCTGAGATTGATTCTGCTTTTCTTGTACCAAGTACTTTAGCAAGTGCCCCTCCAATAAATTTAATGAACACTTGCATAATCCCTAAATAATATAGAACGGAAATTAAAGAAGAGAAGAAAATGACGACTGGTAGCACATTTAAAGCGAAGACAAAGGTGATGTTTGATTCCTTTGTATATAATCCACCAAATAAAAAGTCAATACCTGTTCTTGAATAGTCAATAATAGCATTGACTAGCATCGTGAAGTCTTGCATTCTCGCTTGACCCCAGTCCCATTTTAAAACAATGAAAGCGAACAAAAGCTGAATAGCAAGTCCGCCAAGCACCGTCCGCCATTTAATCATTTTTCTGTTTGTTGAAAAGATATAGCCTATTCCAAGGACAATGATGATCCCCAATAAACCCCAAATATAAGTCAATTGACTCACCTCTCTGTATTTCTTTGTTGTACGCGCCGTTGTATAGTTTATAATGGGATTAACAGATATACAATAATAAAGTAGTCCATTTTTAAGAGAAAATTTTAACAGGGAATATGGGACTCTATTATTAATTAATTGTCTTAGATGAAGGAGCATAAACATGAAAATCAGAAAAACATTGTTGCACGAAAAAGAAATAAAAGTATATATATATGAGAACAAAAAAGAAGAAACCTTTGTTGTGGCGGTGCCTACACAAGAGTGGTCGATTTCCTTTACGTATGAAGAAAATGGGGAGCATTTTGTCAATAAACTGTTTTCTTCATTAATGAACACAGGATTAGATCAGGAATCTGCTGAAGGATTAGCTCATCGAATTTATCAATGGACGTGTGAAATGTAATAGACATTCACATTATTTTTCGCTATATTTTTTTCATGGCAATTGACGGATTTTAACTTTGAAAGGATTTGGCTACTACATGGCTTCATTAAAAGAAGAAGTTCTCTCTAGAAGAACATTTGCGATTATTTCCCATCCAGATGCGGGAAAAACAACATTAACAGAGAAATTATTACTGTTTGGAGGCGCCATTCGTGATGCTGGAACAGTAAAGGGGAAAAAAACAGGGAAGTATGCCACATCTGACTGGATGGATATTGAAAAGCAACGGGGGATTTCCGTTACTTCCTCTGTGATGCAATTTCAATACGAGGATTATAAAGTTAATATTTTGGATACACCTGGGCATCAAGATTTCAGTGAAGATACGTACCGAACATTAATGGCGGTAGATAGTGCGGTCATGATTGTTGATGCAGCGAAAGGGATCGAAGCCCAAACGATTAAATTATTTAAAGTATGTCGTATGAGAGGCATTCCTATTTTTACGTTTATTAATAAATTGGATCGACAAGCGAAATTGCCGCTTGAACTTCTTGCTGAGCTGGAAGAGGTGCTAGGCATTGAGTCGTATCCGATGAACTGGCCGATTGGAATGGGGAAAGAGTTTTTTGGAATTTATGATCGTTTCAATCAGCGGATTGAACAATTTCGTGTGGAAAATGAAGAAGATCGTTTTCTGCCTTTGAATGAAGAGGGAGAGTTAGCGGTTGATCATGAAATTACGAAATCGGCTTTATATGATCAAACGTTGGAGGAAATTATGCTGCTTGAAGAGGCAGGCAATGAATTTTCGAAAGAACGAATTGCGAACGGTACGCTAACACCTGTGTTTTTCGGTAGTGCGTTAACCAACTTTGGTGTGCAAACCTTTTTAGAGACGTATTTGCAGTTTGCTCCGCCACCACAGCCACGTAGTTCGGACAAGGGAGAGATTGATCCTGTTAGCGAACAATTTTCTGGCTTTATTTTTAAAATCCAAGCGAATATGAATCCTGCTCATCGAGATCGCATTGCGTTCTTTCGAATTTGTTCAGGAAAATTTGAACGAGGTATGAGCGTGACGTTAACAAGAACAGGAAAAACATCTAAAGTGTCACAGTCGACACAATTTTTAGCAGATGATCGTAGCACTGTTAATGAAGCGGTGAGTGGAGATATTATCGGGCTATACGATACGGGCACCTATCAAATTGGCGATACATTAGTCGGAGAAAAACCGCTCTTTCAATATGAAAAATTACCGCAGTTTACACCAGAGCTCTTTGTGAAAGTATCCGCGAAAAATGTGATGAAGCAAAAGAGTTTTCATAAAGGTATTCAGCAACTTGTCCAAGAAGGCGCGATTCAGCTTTATAAAACGTTACACACAGAAAATTATATTCTAGGAGCGGTCGGTCAGCTTCAATTTGAAGTATTTGAGCATCGAATGAAAAGCGAGTATAACTCAGAAGTGATTATGGAGCCGATGGGGTCGAAAATTGCTCGTTGGATCGAAAATGAACAAGATGTGAAAGAAAGTTTGTCTAATTCCCGCAGTCTGCTTGTAAGAGACCGGTATGACCGCCTTGTGTTTTTATTTGAAAATGAATTTGCTTTGCGTTGGTTCAGTGATAAGAATGAACACTTGAAATTATATAATATTATGGAATAAATGAAATGAAAGCCAGTTAGAAAACTTATTTTCTAGCTGGTTTTTATTTATGTGAAAGAATTGATTGACACAAGTGTCCGATTAGATAATAATGAGAGTTATGTGCTTCAATGCAGAAAAGCGTTCAAGTAAAAAAGTGATTGAATACATCAGAGGTGTACAAAATGTTTAAAATTGAGCCATTAATGAAACCTTCGTTAATGCAAGCTTTTGTATTAATTGGAGTAATCATTACAGTCATCAGCACCTCCATTATTAAATTGGAGTCTGTGCCACATATCCCTATTCTTCTTTCGATTTTATTATTGTTAGCTTTTGGGCTACTCAAAAAAATCCCATTTCAAAAGCTTGAAGCAGGCATGCTAGATGGCGCGAAAAGTGGAATGGGTGCGGTCTTTATTTTTTTCTTTATAGGAATTTTAGTAAGCAGCTGGATTTTATCCGGAACGATTCCAACGATGATTCACGCAGCCTTTGGGCTAGTGACCCCTAAGTTTTTTTATAGTGTGGTGTTTCTTGTCACGGCTATTGTGGGCTTAGGCATCGGCAGCTCTTTAACGACGGTAGCCACGCTTGGAGTCGCCTTTATCGGTGTAAGTCAGGCGATGGATGCCTCTGTGGCTATGACAGCTGGTGCAGTTGTTTCTGGCGCTTTTTTTGGAGATAAGATGTCTCCTTTATCAGATACGACTAATTTAGCTGCTTCCATTGTCGGCGTTGATTTATTTGAACATATTCGCAATATGGCATGGACGACGATCCCCGCATTTTTCATAACTGTTTTGTTATTTGCAGGGATTTCACCTGAAATGACGGCAGCTGATTTCCCGAAAATAGAAGGGATTAAAGCGACGCTGTTGGAGATGAATCTAGTTCATTGGTATTCTTGGTTACCTGTTGTTCTATTATTTATCCTTTCTATTAAAAAAGTATCTCCTTTTGTCACGCTGGCATTAAGTTCTATATTAGGGATTGCGTTATCATTTATTCATTCGGATCATGCGGTCGCTTATGTATTGAAAGTGATCTTTTCTGGATATAAAGCAGAGACAGGAAATGCCGAAGTAGATGCATTGTTATCAAGGGGCGGTATGGAAAGTATGATGTTTACCGTTTCTCTCGTCTTGCTTTCTTTAAGTTTAGGAGGTTTGTTGTTTTCCCTTGGCATTATTCCCCGACTATTTGAAGCGATTGAGCACCGCTTGCAAAAAGTATGGAGCACAATCGCAGCAGCGGCTGCTTCCGCGATTGGCGTGAACTTGATTATTGGCGAACAATACTTATCGATCTTGCTAACAGGAGAAGCGTTTGGACGGCAATTTGAAAGAGTAGGTTTAGCAAAGAAAAATTTATCACGAACACTTGAAGATGCTGGTACCGTCATCAATCCGCTTGTTCCTTGGAGTGTGTGTGGGGTGTTTATTACGAAAATGCTTGGCGTTCCTACGATTGACTACTTACCTTTTGCCTTCTTTTGTTTATTAAGTCCAATGTTAACTGTTTTATTTGGAATAACAGGCTGGACATTAACGAAAAATAAATAAAGCTGAAAAGGGGATTAACAAACTTTACTGTTAATCTCCTTTTATTTTAGAGGATGGGTGGCTTGTTTGATAGAAGAGTGATTAAAGTTGTACGTTGTAAATGTGTACATTATAGTTAGGAGGATAAGGTTGAGATTTAGCATATTGGGAAAGGAGAATTTTTTTGAAAATCAGTAATTTTTCCATCAAGAGACCGGTTTTCACTACGGTGATTATGTTTTTAGTCATTATTTTAGGGATTGTGTCTCTATTAAAAATTCCATTAAAGCTTATACCAGATATTAATCCACCGATTGCTGTTGTGGTCACTTCTTATGAAGGAGCGAGTCCGACAGAAGTGGTGGAGAAAGTAACGAAGCCATTAGAAGAAAGCCTATCAACACTTCCGGGAATTAAAAATATTACTTCGACTACGAGGGAAGGATCGAATTTATTGTTACTCGAGTTTTCTTGGAGTACGAAAATTGATGACGTTCAATCAGATGTATTGCAGCGAATTGATCGCACTCCTATTCCTGACGAGGCAAGTAAACCGCAGTTTTTTAAGTTTGATCCATCGCAATTTCCGATTATTCAGTTGTCACTTCAGTCAACAGATAACGAAGAGAATTTAAAAAAGTTAGCATCTGATTTAGAGAAAGACTTAACAACAGTCGAAGGAGTCGCCAGTGTTAGCGTGACAGGTTCTTTAGAAAAAGAAGTAAGGATTGAATTAAAAGAAGAAAAGCTGAAAAAATATAATTTAGCGCAATCCGATGTTGTGCAGCTCATTCAAGCAAATAATATTTCTCTTCCAGGCGATACAGTCGAATCAAATGGAATGTCGTTAACGACGAGGATTGTTAGTCAATTAACGAGTGTCGATGAAATGAAACAATTAGTATTGACGGTGAATCCGCTGAATGGAGAAGAAGTTACGTTAGGTAATGTAGCGAGCGTTGAATTAACAGAAAAAGAGACAGGAACGATCACACGAGCGAATCAGCATTCTGCCGTTTTACTGAGTGTATTGCAACAAGCAGATGCGAATACAGCGGAAGTTTCTAAACAATTTCAAGAAAAATTAAATGAACTTTTGAAGGAAGATCGTTACAAAAAAATCGATGCAGATATCCTATTCGACCAAGGAGATTATATTCGCCTGTCCATCGGCAATATCGGAAATTCTCTTCTTCTTGGCGGTATGTTTGCTATGCTTGTCTTATTTATTTTCCTTAAAAATGTAAGAAGTCCGCTTATTATAGGTGTCGCAATTCCCTACTCTGTTATTGTTACTTTTGTTTTAATGTATTTTGCTGACTTTGACTTAAATATTATGACGCTTGGGGCATTGGCTCTTGGCATTGGAATGCTTGTTGATAATGCGATTGTAGTGATTGAAAATATTTATCGACATTTATCAATGGGGAAAGACGCCAAGCAAGCGGCGCGTGATGGAGCCAAAGAAGTAGGTGGAGCGATAACCGCTTCCACATTAACAACGGTTGCTGTCTTTTTGCCGGTTGTATTCATCTCGGGTATTCTTGGTCAAATTTTTAAAGAGTTTGCTTTAACGATTTCCTTTAGTTTACTAGCGTCATTAGTGGTCGCGTTGACTGTTATTCCAATGATGGCAAGCCGCTGGTTAAAGATGTCAGAATCGACAGGTAAGAAGCAAGCCGCTGCTATGTCACGCTTTGAACAAGCGGTTCGCTGGTCCTTACATCATCGCTTTCTCGTATTAGCAATCTCCTTTGTGTTGTTTATAGGCGGAGCTTTTGGATTAACGACGGTTGGGTCACAATTTCTGCCGCCGACAGACGAAGGATTTTTCAACATTAAAGTCAAACTTGAGAACGGAACAGCTTTACAGGAGACCAATCGTGTGATTGAAGCGATTGAGCAAAAGTTAGAGAAGCAGAAGGATGTCGATGTGTTCGTTAGTTTAGTTGGATCTACTCAGGAGGATTCTTTCCGAGGGACAGGATCAGCCAATGTGGCTGAACTTTATGTGAAGTTAGATCCGCTAGAAAAAAGAGATCGATCTGTTTTTGCTTTTGTGGATGAGATTAAAAACGAGGTAATAACAGCCGCGGAAAATGTAAATAATACAGCAGAAGTGACTTTTAACTTGCAGTCTGCGTCAGGGACAAGCCCGCAAACACTTACGTTTAACGTTCGAGACGCAAGCAAGGAGCGACTCGATCAAGCGGTGAAAGAGATTACAACGGTGATGAAAGACATTCCTGATATCACTGAAATAACAACGAATCGGGAAGAAACCGTTAAAGAAGTTCAAATCACTGTTGACCGGGAGAAAGGGTTAGAGGCAGGCCTTGCCCCTGCTCAAATCGCTTCGATCGTCAATGATGCGACTAGAGGAGTAATTGCTACACAAATTATTAATAAAAATGACGAAGTACAAACAGTGAAAGTGCAATATGATCAAAATGTAACAAAAAATATTGATCGCTTAAAAAACTTATTAGTGAAAACACCTTCTGGGAACTTCATGAAGCTCAAAGACCTTGCGGATATCCAAATTCAAGAAGGGCCGGTAAGCATTCAACGGATTAATCAGCAAGAAGCGGTGCAGTTTACTGCGATGTATACATCCGATACAAACCTTGGAGAAATTTCTAAAAAAGTCGATGAGAAAATAGCGGGGCTTGATTTATCGGATGAAACAAAAATTACTTTTAGTGGAGATCGTGATTTGTTAGAAAGCTCCATTGATGATATGATTATGGCGCTTGTGCTGGCTATTGTTTTAATTTACATCGTGATGGCGGCGCAGTATGAGTCATTTAAATATCCATTTGTGATTATGTTTACGGTCCCATTAATGGTTGTTGGGGTATCGATTGCTTTAACTGTGACAAGAACGCCAATTAGCATTCCAGCTGTCATCGGCATTTTGATCTTAGCAGGCATTGTTGTTAACAATGCGATCGTAATTGTCGATTATATTATTCAGCGAAAAGATAGAGAAGAAAGTAGCTATGAAGCCATTGTTTCTGCTGTTAAAGACCGGGCTCGTCCAATCTTAATGACCGCATTAACCACCATTCTTGGGTTAGTGCCGTTAGCGATGGGGATTGGCGGAGGAACGGAAATTAATCAGCCGATGGGAATTGCTGTGATTGGCGGATTAATTTCAAGCACGTTTTTAACATTGTTTGTCATTCCAGTCGTTTATAGCTTCTTTGATCGAGAAACAAGGAACATGAAAAAAATTAAGCAAACAAAATAGTTTACAATTGGGCTCGTTTTTTTTATAATAAAAAAACAAACAACTGAACCTTCGTTGACATTCGTCAAAGGGGAGTAGCCGTTAGGTAATCTAGTACCTAGAACAAAGTCGTCATTTCATGGATGTCTATCCATCGGCTTTGTTGGCATGATGGAATATCATGCTCAGCGAGACCTTTGCCTTTTTTGGCAAAGGTCTCGCTTTTTTGTTGTTTCGTATTCATTATCAATAAATCATTGGAGGAGATTTAATTTATGGATGCATCATTGTTACTCGAATACGGTTGGGTATTGCTTGTACTCGTCGCTCTAGAAGGAATTTTAGCTGCTGACAATGCTGTTGTGATGGCTGTTATGGTGAAGCACTTGCCGAAAAAAGAACAAAAGAAGGCACTATTCTATGGATTATTAGGCGCATTCATTTTCCGCCTCGCTTCTTTATTCCTTATCTCGTTTTTAGTGGATGTATGGCAAGTGCAGGCGATTGGAGCGATTTACTTATTCTATATTGCCATTAACCATCTATATAAAACTTGGAAGCATAAAAACGGTACCGATAGTCATGAAATTAAGGAAGCTAAAGGTTCTTCTTTCTGGATGACTGTTTTAAAAGTAGAGGTGGCAGACATTGCGTTTGCGATTGACTCGATGCTGGCAGCTGTTGCCTTAGCCCTTACATTAAAACCGGTAGGAACATTCCACATTGGTGGAATCGATGGGGGCCAATTTATTGTCATGTTCCTTGGAGGGTTTATTGGTGTCGTGATCATGCGGTTTGCAGCTACTTGGTTTGTACGTTTATTGCAAAACTATCCTTCACTTGAAACAGCCGCTTTCTTAATTGTTGGCTGGGTAGGTGTGAAACTTGCGGTCTTTACTTTGGCGCATCCGAAAGTCCATATTCTTGATGAACACTTCCCAGAGTCGACAGGATGGAAACTTACTTTCTGGATTGTTCTAGTAGGAATCGCATTGGGCGGTTACTTATTCGCTAAAAAGAAAGGTCCTGTAAGTGAACAAGTAAATTAACTGCATCAAATTGAATAGCTAGTTTTTCAAAAAAGTGTGATCTTCCTTATCACACTTTTTTGTTATGTAAGTTATATTTAACATCATCCCGTTTAAAAAAGAAGTAGCATGGCCATTATTTCAGCCATGCTGGAGTAGGTCATATTTCGTTTCGATTCATGAAAAAGGCCTGCGGTTGACCGTTAGTTGGTTCAAAGTACACGATCAAGTAAGTCTTTTGCTGTATCCACTGACCATTTTGATACATCATTGTTAAGTCTTCAATGACGGTATGTTTATATAACTCTTTTTCGGTTAGATGAAGCGCAGCAAAGTCCGCTCCAAGAAGGTCAGAGTTTTTGAGAATGGCTTGATATAAAAGTGAACGGTCTTTTTTATCAAGCGTTGGAGTCCACCAAGGCTTTCTCGGCTTGTAGCGTTGATTTAATAAATAATCATATTTCATTAAGCTTTGAATATCGTTTACATTTGAGATATTCGAGGCGATTAAAAATTGTAGCAGTCGTTGAAATAAATCCTCTAGCTGATGACCGATACGCTCCCAGCCTTCTTGCTCCCAATAAGCTCCAAAAGATTGGAAAAAGTCAAACGGCGTGTCGAATGATTTGGTTACTAGGTATTCAATTGTTTCATCCATTCGGTGATCATTCCAATACTTTTCAAGCACATCTTCGACTTGTTTAATCTTCACCATATCAGCAAATGACAGCACATTGTTGTGTAAGATTTCGTAAGGCGCATGGTTCATATACACGTAATCATGTTCCTTTGCCCGTAAGCGCAATCCGGTTCCGCGTAGCATTTTCAAAAATCCAAGCTGCAATTCCTCCGGTCTTAACGCAAACACATCGTTAAATGTTTGGCGGAAGGAGGAGTAGTCTTCTTCTGGAAGGCCAGCGATGAGATCAAGATGCTGATCAATTTTCCCCCCTTCTTTCACCATGGTGACCGTTCTTGTTAGCTTTGACCAATTTTGTTTACGCATGACGAGCTCATTCGTTGCATCATTGGTTGATTGAACCCCAATTTCAAAGCGGAAGAGCCCTGCAGGTGCGTGATCGTTTAAAAACTGAATGACTTCGGGGCGCATAATATCTGCTGTAATTTCAAATTGAAACACAGTCCCAGGGAGATGTTCATCAATAAGGAATTGGAACATCTCCATCGCATAGCTACGGCTAATATTAAAAGTCCGGTCGACAAACTTAATTGTTTTTGCCCCGTTAGCCATCAAATAACGAATATCGTCCTTAATTTTTTCACGGTTGAAATAACGAACACCTACTTCAATGGATGATAGGCAAAATTGACAGCGGAACGGGCAGCCACGGCTTGTCTCAATATAAGTAACCCTTTTCGATAACTGAGCTCGGTCTTCTTCAAAGCGAAAAGGAGAGGGAAGCTCACGCAAATCCAGCTTATTTCGTTGAGGGTTAATGACTGGTTTGTCATCCTGGCGATAACCGATACCATGCACGTTGCTCCAATCTTTGTCTCCACTGATTTCATCAAGCAGCTGCTTAAATGTTTCTTCGCCTTCTCCGATGACAATAAAGTCGGCTTCAGGAATGCGTTCAAGCCAGTAGGGAACATCGTAGCTTACCTCTGGACCTCCTAATACTATAACGGTTTGAGGTAGTACTTTTTTGATCATTTCAACTACTTTAATGGTTTCTTCAATGTTCCAAATGTAGCAGCTAAAACCTAAAATGTCCGGCTGTTTTTTATAGAGGTCGGTTACAATATTAATGACAGGATCTTTAATGGTATACTCGGCTAGTTCGACTGGATAATCGGGTTCAGCAAATGCTTTTAAACAACGGATCGCCAAATTGGTATGGATGTATTTGGCATTTAATGTACTTATCGTTACTTTCATTAGATGCTACTCTCCTTATTGCTTTTCTGACATGTTTTTTGAATTAGATTGATGATGAAAGAGCTCTTTAAACTTGGTCCATTTTGCTTCAATGAAAGGCTGAGTGATCGTTGTAACAACAGATGATGATAATAGCATCGTTAACAGCAGAGAAAAGGTTAATAATACAATAATCGACTCTGTTCCATCTTGAAAGTCGCTGTCCCGAAAGCTTTTAATTATGAAGCCGTGCAGTAAATACACATAAAGAGTGTTTTTCCCCCAAGCGGTGAAAAAGAATTTTTTCTTTGGCACAAACGCAAAGAAAAAAGCGATCATGATAAAGTTTAATACATAAAGAACGATGCGAGTAATCATTCCTTCACCGTTTGTAACGGAAAGATCTGCATAGGAAATAGATCCGAAAAACCAATTAAAATCAAAATCTGAATGCGTATAAGCAACGAAAAAGATCAGTATGGCGCTTAGCAGCAAAGGGATTTTTATCATTTTTCTAGATAGAAATTGGAAATGTTCTTTTTTTAAATAATAGCCGACTAAGAAAAATGGGAAAAATACAAATGTACGGGCAAAGCTGAGAACATCTAAATGATGTGGTATACAGCTAACAGTCACTCCCGCGATAAACGTGAACGGAAGTAGAATCGAAGCGGGTAATTTGAGCCACTTCACTGAAATCAGCAATAAAACATTCCAAAAGAATAAACTAAGCAAAAACCATAAAGACCAATGAGGAATCAACAAATCAAGTTCAAAGGAACGCGTTTCATACAAATAAAAATAAAAGATAGAATAAATGATTTGGAATGTAAAAAAAGGTAATAAAATTTTTTGTGCTGTTTTTTTAACATATCCTTTTTTATAAAAGCTTTTTGCAAAAAATCCAGAGACTAATACAAATGCGGGCATATGAAATAAATAAATGCTAGCATATAAAGCGAAAATGGGAGGACTATCACTAATATACGAACGAAGAAAATGACCAAACACGACAAAGACAATTAAAATAAACTTTGCGTTGTCAAAGTAATAATCCCTTTTAGACATTATGCATCACCTTTTGAAATGGTTATTCTGTTCTTGAATCTTGACTTCATTATGACGATAATAAAATTATAAATACATCATAGCATTATACATGATTTTCATTTTGTCTGCTAATACAATCTGCAAAGGGGAGTGGAGCATGAAGCGATTATTTATCCATATGTTAAGTCCAATTGGTCCTTTATCCATTGTAAGAAATGAAAAAGGGATTTGTTCAATCCAGTTTTCTTTGTTGCAGGAAGAAGAGGATAGGGTCTTTCAACCAGATGATGTTTTGTTAAAAGAAGCGGTTAGACAATTAGGCGAATATTTCGAACAAAATCGTACTGATTTTGACCTACCAATAGATATAACAGGAACCGATTTCCAACAAGCGGTTTGGAATGCTTTACGGCATATTCCCATTGGCGAAACAAGATCTTATAGTGAAATTGCTGAACGAATTGGCAATAAAAAAGCGGTACGTGCAGTTGGACAAGCCAATAAAGCGAATCCGGTTCCGATTGTCATTCCATGTCATCGGGTGATTGGAAAAAATCAATCATTAACTGGGTATGCCGGAAAGGAAATCGATAAAAAAAGAAAGTTGCTTAAACTAGAAGGGGTGTTATAAAACAAATCATGAAAAAGGATGCCTCAGAACCGAGTTGGTTTGTGAAGCATCCTTTGTATTCAGCGTTAATTTTGTTTTGTTTATTCAGTAGGTCTTGTTTGTAGCGGAAGGGCAATGCTGACTGTCGTTCCAAACCCAAATTCACTTTCAATTTCAATTGTCCCATCAAATGAGTCAACAATTCGTTTACAGACGACAAGCCCAAGGCCTGTTCCATTTTCTTTTGAAGTAAAGAAAGGTTTAAACAATTGATCTTGTTTCTCTTTTTCGATTCCGGGACCATCGTCTGTAATCAATAACTGGCAATGGTCTTCTTTTTTTAATATTGTTAATCGCAATTCTCCGCCATTATTCATCGCTTCAAAGGCGTTTTTCGTTAAATTTAAAATGACTTGTTTTAGTTGGTCAACATTGACTTTCACCCATGTTTCCTGATCGGGTAAAGTCACTTTATAGTCAACAGAATATAGATTAGCTTCTGAATAGATTAATGGATTTAAATCAGAAACAATATCTCTTATATCGACTATGCTGACTTTTTGAGCGGTTGGTTTTCCTAGTATTAATAGCTCGCTGACAATCTGATTAATGCGCGCTATTTCTTTATTAATGATGGAAAAATAAAATTCATCTTCTTGATCGTTATATTTTTCATTTAATAATTGAACAAGTCCTTTAATTCCGGTTAAAGGATTTCTGATTTCGTGAGCCGTACTTGCCGCTAGTGTTCCGATTAATTCTAGCTTTTGCGATTCTTGCTGCATTCTTTCAATGCCTGTTTGTCTTTTGAGCATCATATATTTAATGAATAAATAAACAATGTGCAACAAGACAATGAAAACAACTGCAAACAGGAATGTATAGCCGATAAAGCTGTTGTTTTTTTGTTCGTCTGTTGAAATGACTAAGTTCCAAGGAAGTTGAGAGAGTGGATATTTAAAAGAAAGCTCATTCTCTGACGACTTAGATGTTTCGTTAACTGAAAATACGGGAATTTGTTTAGCATTTTCAAAGAAAATTGAGTGTTCCGGTGTAAGTACCTTCATAATATTTTTCATATAATCTAAGCGGATATGAGAAACAATAATCGCCTCTACTTGTTCATTTTTTAAAACAGGTGTAGCGACAGCAATAACCGCTTGATTATTTGAAAGAGTTTCTACCTCATCTGATACAGCTGTATCCTTTGTTAATAATACTTCTTTAATATATTGCTTATTTCTCAAGTTGTATTGCTTTAAATAGTCATTTGTTCCAACAAGTAAGTTGCCCTCAAAGTCAAGCAAATAGATACCGCCATACCGAGGGTCTTGATTCGCCATTTTTTTAAAGATGCTTTTTACTTTATTTACATTATCCATTTCTTCTTCGATGCTGACAGCTAGTATATCTAAACTTACTTTTGTTTCACTAATAAATTGATCCATTTGATTTTTATGCAAACTAGCTATCCATTCTAGCTCTTGATTGTGCTCTTCACCAGCACGATTAGAAAGAAAATCGTAAAAACCAATAATCGCTAGAATAGAAGGGAGGATAACGATAAAAATATATATGAATCTACCATGTTTTTTCATTGATTTTCGTCCTTTAAAAGAGTCATTCCTTTATATTATAACAAAAAAATTGTTATTTCCCGAAATAAGTTGCAGATAGGTGAATTTCTACATAAGAAAATGGTTTAATTTAGAAAGGGAAACAAATGACAAAATAAGGGAGAAGGGATTACATGGATCATATAAAGCTGATTATACTTGAAACAAGCGATTTGCATGGAGCGATCTTGCCCATTCAGTATAGTTCGAACACACCTGCAAATATTGGACTGGCGAAACTTGCTTCTTATATGAAGAAGATCAGGAGTGAGAATGAACATGTGTTAGTGATTGATAATGGAGATTTTATGCAAGGGACGCCGTTAGCCAGCTACTATTTTCGGATGTTAAGGCAAAAGGTACATCCGATGATTATTGGAATGAATAAATTGCAGTATGATGCGGCTGTTTTAGGCAATCATGAGTTTAATTATGGCCTAGATACTTTAACAAAAGTAGCTGCTGATGCCACGTTCCCTTTTCTAAGCTGTAACATCTTAAGTGGTGAAACAGGAAAGCCTTTCTTTGGCACACCCTATGTCATTAAAACATTTTCATCAGGAATCAAAGCGGCTGTTCTAGGTGTAACTACCCATTATATCCCCAATTGGGAAAAGCCATCGCATATTGAAGGGCTTATATTTGAAGATGCGGTGACAGCTACTTCCAATTGGGTGAAGCATATTCGAGAAGTGGAACAACCGGATATTATGATCGTTTCTTATCATGGCGGATTTGAAGTCGATTTAGCCACGGGTAAGCGCATTGAGCCTTTTGAAAAAGGAGAAAATCAAGCTTATCGCCTTTGCATGGAGGTAGAAGGAATTGATGTGCTACTCACAGGGCATCAGCATCGTCAAGAACAACAAATAATTAATGGAGTAGCGGTGGTTCAACCAGGCTACAAGGGACAGGCGATCGGTCAAGTGACAGCTGAATTTGTGAAAGAGAATCAGCAATACAAGCTGCAGCAAACATTCCCTGAAACGATACAGACGGTGGATTTAACTGCAGATCAAAGTCTTATGAATCTGATTGAACCTTATGAACAAGGGACACAAAAGTGGCTAGATGAAGTGCTTGGCACAGTCGAAGGAGATATGCGTATTCATGATCCTTTTCAAGCACGGTTAGCCGAGCATCCAATGATTGAATTAATTCATAAAGTACAGATGGATGCCGCTCATGTTGATATTTCCAGCACGGCGCTTTTTCACAATGATTCACCAGGTTTGCCGTCTCATATCACAATGAGATCCATTGTCTCTAATTATATTTATCCGAACTCGTTAATGGTGATAGAAGTCACTGGAGAGGACATTAAGCAGGCATTAGAGCGGTCAGCTTCGTATTTTACACTCATTGGTGATGAGCCAGCAGTGAGCGCAGACTTTTCACGTCCTAAGCCGCAGCACTATAACTACGATATGTGGGAGGGGATTGAGTATACAATCGATTTGAGACGTTCACCAGGCAATCGAATCATACAGGCGATGTATCAAGGAGAACCGCTTAACACTCACCAGCGATACAAAGTAGTAATGAATAACTACCGTGCAGGTGGGGGCGGGGATTACTTGATGTTTAAAGGAAAAAAGGTTATAAAGGAAATACAAACCGATATGACAGAGCTTCTTGCGGCCTATATTCGAAAGCGCAGAACGATCAAAGCAGAAGTCAATAATAATTGGAATGTGATCATTCCTTCAGTGTAAAGAAATGAGTGGAAAAGATGAACAATGAAAAAAGCAAGCAATCTTTAAAACTATTTATTGTGTTATCTCGGGCAACGAAAGTGATCAATGAACAGGTGAATGAATATATTTATGAGTCAGGATTAAACCCGACAGAGTTTGCCGTATTAGAATTGTTATATCATAAAGGTCCCCAACCGTTGCAACAGATTGGTAATAAAATTTTAATGGCAAGTGGAAGCATTACATATGTCGTAGATAAGCTAGAGAAAAAGCATTTGCTTGCTCGTAAAGCTAATGAGAAGGATCGCCGGGTTATTCATGCAGAAATAACCGATCAAGGTAAAGCGCTTATTGACGAAATTTTTCCGCAACACGAACAAAATATTCATCGATTAATGGGCGCATTGTCAGAAGAAGAAAAAGAGATGGCGATCACTTTAATACGTAAATTAGGACTGTCGATTAAGAGTTTATCGTGAGAAAGAGGGGAATAAGATGAAATTTACTGAATATACGTATGAACGTCCGAATATTGAGAAAGCGGCTGCTAAAACAGATGAATTGCTTCAGCGCTTTGCGAAGGCGCAGACAGCAGCTGAACAGATTGAGCTATTAAACAAAATCAATCAAATCCGCAATGAGATTAGCACGATGATGGATCTTTGTTATATTCGCTATACGATTGATACGACGGATGCATTTTATCAAAAAGAACAGGATTACATGGATGAAATGTCACCTAGAATGGAAGAAATTTCAGCCAAATTAAACCGGGCATTGCTGTCTTCTCATCATAGAGTCGAACTAGAAAAGGCGTTAGGAAAGCAATTGTTTTTAACAGCAGAAGCTCAAGTAAAAACTTTTTCTGAAGATATTCTTCCTTTGCTTGAGAAAGAAAATAAGCTGTCTTCACAATACACGCAGTTAGTGGCTTCCGCACAAATTGAATTCAATGGTGAAACCCTTACGCTAGCACAGCTAGAACCTTATGCGGAAGTAGCTGATCGGACTCTCCGCAAACAGGCGGTAGAAGCTCGCTTTGCTTTTTTTGCCGAACATGAAGAATCGTTTGATGAGCTCTATGATCAATTAGTAAAAGTGAGAACAGAGATTGCTCAAAAGCTTGGCTTTAACAATTTCACTGAACTTGGCTATTATCGCTTAAATCGAGTGGATTATGATGCGTCAATGGTGAAAGGCTATCGAGAGCAAATTAAACAGCATATCGTTCCACTAGCTACAAAATTAAGAAATGAACAACAAAAGCGTATTGGTGTGGATTCTTTGAAGTTTTATGATGAAGCGTATCAATTTACGACCGGGAATGCCAAACCAAAAGGGGATGCCGCCTGGATTGTCAACAACGGAAAGAAAATGTATGAGGAACTATCTCAAGAGACAGCTGAGTTCTTTCAATTTATGCTTGACCGCCAGCTCATGGACTTAGAAGCGAAAAAGGGGAAAGCCGGCGGTGGATATTGCACATATATGCATAATTATCGCTCGCCGTTTATCTTTGCTAATTTCAATGGAACGTCCGGAGATATTGATGTGTTAACACATGAGGCAGGGCACGCTTTTCAAGTATATTGCAGCAGAGATTTTGCTGTGCCTGAATATTTGTGGCCAACGTATGAAGCGTGTGAAATTCATTCGATGAGCATGGAGTTTTTCACTTGGCCGTGGATGGAACTGTTTTTCAAAGAAGATACGGAGAAATATAAGTATGCTCATTTGAGTGGAGCCCTTTTATTTTTGCCTTATGGAGCGGCTGTGGATGAATTTCAGCATCGGGTGTATGAACAGCCAAATCTCACACCAGCAGAAAGAAAAGCTGTATGGAAGGAAATTGAACAGCAATATTTGCCACATCGAGATTATGATGGGATCCCTTATTTAGAAGCGGGCGGTTTTTGGCAGCGTCAAGGCCATATATATGATGTGCCGTTTTACTATATTGATTACACGCTTGCGCAAGTTTGTGCTCTTCAATTTTGGAAGCGGATGGATGAGGATCGAGAAGCGGCATGGAAGGATTATGTAGCCATTTGTCAAATTGGAGGTAGTCGCTCTTTTACTGAAATTGTTGAAAAAGCAAACCTCATTTCTCCTTTTGAAGAAGGGTGTATTGTCTCCGTCTTACAGCCAATCGAAAAATGGTTGGAGGAAGGAATGGAAAAAGTAAAGCAATTATAGCGAGTAAAACAGCAAAAAGTGCCCAGCTTAGGGCACTTTTTTGCTTAAGCAATGATTTTGATTTCTCCCTCTCTCATCACGGCTTGCAGTTGTTTTACTTCTGAGTGATCTAAAATAAAGTCAGCGATGCGATCTTCTAGTTGTTCTTGAATGACTCGGCGAAGTGGACGGGCACCGAATGCAGGATGGTAGCCTAGCTCACTTAATTTTTGTTTCACTTCATCGGAAACTTGAAGTTCCATTTGCTGTTCTTGTAATGTTTCATTTAATTGGTGAAGCATTAAATCAACAATTTGTAATAAATGATCTTTATCGAGAGCTTGAAACTCGATAATATTGTCAAAGCGGTTTAGAAACTCCGGCTTAAAGAAACTGCTTAAGGAATCTAAGATGGAGTTTTCTTTTGAATCAGCGTTCTTTTCAAAGCCAACGGTGATCGATTTATTTGCTACACCAGCATTGCTTGTCATAATAATGACCGTATCTTTAAAGCTGACTGTTCGTCCTTGGCTATCTGTTAAACGACCGTCTTCGAGAATTTGTAAAAACATATGTTGTACATCAGGGTGTGCTTTTTCAATTTCATCTAGCAAGATAATGCTGTATGGATTGCGACGGACCTTTTCTGTTAATTGCCCTGCCTCTTCATGACCGACATATCCTGGAGGGGAACCGATCAATTTAGATACGCTATGCTTCTCCATGTACTCACTCATATCAAGACGAATCATTGCATCTTGTGATCCAAATAATTCTTCTGCCAATGTTTTGGTTAATTCTGTTTTCCCCACACCTGTTGGACCAACGAATAAAAATGACCCAATTGGACGTTTTTTCGATTTCAAACCAGCGCGATTGCGGCGGATCGCTTTCGCTACTTTTTTGACAGCTTCAGCTTGTCCAATGACTTTCTTTGTAAGATTTTCTTCTAAATGCTGCATTTTTTGTTGTTCGTCTTGTTGCAGTTTTCCAACTGGAATGCCTGTTTTCTGTTCAATCAAGTAATGGATTTCTTCAATGGTAACGACAGGTTTTTCTGTAGAGCCTTCCGTTTGATTCAACTGTTCTTCTAGCTTTGTCTCTTCATCTCGAAGCTTAGCTGCTTTTTCATATTCTTCTTTTTGGAGAGCAGCTGTTTTTTCTTTTGCTAGTTCCGCTAAGCGTTGTTGTATGCTCTCTTTATCTTGTGTATTGATGGTTAAGTTTAATTTGGATCCCGCTTCATCCATCAAATCAATGGCTTTATCTGGAAGGAACCGATCTTGAATGTAACGATGAGAAAGAGTGACGCAAGCTTCAATCGCCTCTTTAGTGAAGGTTATTTCATGAAAATCTTCATAGCGTTTTTGTAAGCCAGTTAAAATGGCAATTGCTTCTTCAACGGATGGCTCATTCACTTGTACTGGCTGAAATCGGCGTTCAAGAGCGGCATCTTTTTCGATTTGGCGATATTCCTTTAATGTTGTTGCCCCAATTAATTGAAGTTCCCCGCGAGCAAGTGCCGGTTTTAATATATTGCCGGCATCCATGGAGCCTTCGGCAGAGCCTGCGCCGACAAGAAGATGGATTTCATCGATGAAAAGAATAATATTTTTATGATGCTGAAGCTCTGTAATTAATTGTTTCATTCTTTCTTCGAATTGACCGCGAATGCCTGTGTTAGCGACAAGTGAAGCGACATCAAGCAAGTATACTTCTTTGTTTTTCAGTTTTGCTGGCACATCGCCTTCTGCAATTTTTAAAGCGAGCCCCTCTGCAATGGCTGTTTTCCCAACACCTGGTTCTCCGATTAATACAGGATTATTTTTGTTGCGTCGATTTAATACTTCAATGACGCGTTTCACTTCTTTCTCTCGTCCAATTACTGGATCGATGATACCAGCCTTCGCCATATTCGTTAAGTTTCTCCCGAATTGATCAAGAAAACCGCTTCCTCCTTTGCTCATTTCTTGTGGTGCTTCATCTATTTTTTTGTTTTGTTGAGGAGGAAAGCCTTTTATCCATTCATCGATCGGGAAGTGCCCGAAGCCTTGGGAATGAAAGGATTGACCAATGGCTTGTTTATTTTTTTGATAGCATGCTGAACATAAAAGCGCATGTGTCTCTTGACCGTTTACATTCATTCGTAATTGAACATTTGCTCTTTTTTGTTGACATTTTTGACATAACATATTGTTTCAACCCCTTTTTTTTTTTTTTTGACTTTGACTATCTTTGACTTTATATCTGTATTATACTTTGACCTTTTTTGACTTTCAAGTACTTTGTCTAAAATATTTGTTTTTTCTTCTTAATATGGATGGAAAAGCATAAAGTGAAATAATGGGTAAGAAGTGAGGGGTGCATAGTGAGAACGTGGAGCGGTGCATGCCAAGTGGCAGCTGTTTATATAGGTACTGTGATTGGAGCGGGTTTTGCTACCGGCAAAGAAATTGTACAGTTCTTTTCGCAATTCGGGTTTTACGGCTTGCTTGGCATGATCATTAGCGGGGGACTGTTTATTTTTTTAGGAGCGAAACTGATGATGACCTCAATTGAACTGGGAGCTTCTTCTTTTGAAGAATTTAATGTATTTTTATTTGGAAGAAAGTTAGGGAAAGTTGTGACAGTTATCCAGTTTATCATGCTTATTGGTGTCTTAGGTGTGATGCTTTCTGGATCAGGCGCTCTATTTGATGAACGGTTTCATTGGCCGGCGAACGTTGGCATCTTATTGACTATTTTTATTGGATTGTTAGTCATGACAAGAGGGCTACAAGGGTTGTTAGCTGTGAATGTCTTCGTTGTTCCACTTATGCTTGTCTTTCAGTTTTTGTTGGCGATAGAAGTAGCGGCTAGTCCTGTTTTTTTTCAGACGCTGCTCATGCAGAAAGAAGCTGATTTGACGTGGAAAATGTGGACAGCTCCTTTCGTTTACACCGCGCTTAATTTAATACTGGCTCAAGCTGTACTCGTGCCACTTGCTTATGAAATTAAGGACAAGCGTGTGATTAAGAGGGGAGCTTTTCTTGGTGGAGGCGTGTTAATGCTATTGATGATTGCCAGTCATGTAAGTCTGATTCAATTAGTTAATCTCTCTTCATATGAAATCCCGATGGCTAAAGTAGTGGAGACGTATTTGCCCGCTTTTCATTATGTGTATACAATATTAATTTATGGAGAAATATTTACGACTGTTGTTGGAAATGCTTACGGCTTGAAGCAACAGCTAGAGAAACGAATACCATGGACTCCAAGCGTTCTTTTTGCTGCTATATTTATAGCTGGCTTTTTACTTAGTCAAATTTCTTACGGTATGCTGTTGTCTTTTCTTTATCCGCTTTTTGGATGGATTGGTCTAGTATTTCTTCTATTATTATGGAAAAAATAACTGAAAGCAGGCGCTGATCGCCTGCTTTCAGTTATTGTGGGTATTCCACTATTTGAGCGGAAGAAAGATAATTAGTAGTAAATCAAACACTAAATGAGAAATAATTAATGTTGGAATGCTGCGCTTCCATACGTATAAAGTTCCCCAAAATAATCCGGCTAAGAAAGCTGCAAACATCCACATGAACTTTTCAGAGTAAATAAAGATCGATGCATAGAGCGAGGCGCTAACTAAAATAGCTGTCAGGTCATTAAAATAGTTAGAGAGCCGCTTTTGAACAAATCCGCGCCAAAATAGTTCTTCTCCGGGAATAAACACTAGTAAAAGAACGATATAGTGCCATAAAAATTGCGGAGAGTACCATTTGTACATAGAAGTCACTTGTTTTTCTAATGAGAAAGGCAGCATTGGAAGCAATAGATGTCCAATCCAAAACAAGGTATACAGAAGAAGACCTGATAATAAACCATATTTAATAAAACTGGTTGTCTTTTGTTTATCATCAATTTTCTCATTTACGATTGCGAAGCTAATAAAAAAAAGATTTGCAGCTGTATATATGTACCAAAATATATCACGGTCAGAAAAAGTAATATAAAGCAGAATGTGTGCTAGTACAAGGCTGACAGCTAACCGCCAATCTTTAAGAACTGCCATTGTCTTAAACTCCTTTCTTTAACTACAGCCATTATTTTAACAAAAAGCAGCTTAAATTGTAATGAATAAGTTTTGACAGAAACAAGCCTGCTCCCCAAGTGACATCACTTAGGAAGCAGGCTTGTTTTCAACAATAGCTCGTTCTGTATGTTAGGAAGGGTTAATAATAATATAGTTTTTGTGATTGACGACGGTTTTTTCTTCTAATTCTAAATCGTCAAAGTTATCCATGATCGTTAAGTCGACGATTACCGAATTCTCATTTACTTTTTCGACAATCCCCTGTAACCCATTTTTGAATTCAATAATGTTACCAACCTCTGCTTTTGTCATTTTTTGGTCTCTCCTTCACGTATAAATATAGAAAAGGTTACTCATTTTGTCTTTCTTGACGTTTAATCATAAACTTTTTAGAATTACCTAATAGAATGAAGCCAATAGCGTAATGATTGGACCATTCCAAAGTATTACTTCACAGTTTGCCTTATTTTTGTAAAAGAGTAAAGAGATATGTGTAAATTTATTTAAAATTCTGAAAGGGTGAAAGTATTGACTATAGAAGAAGCGTCCAACCTGTTAGATCAATTGAAGAATGGCGAAATCGAGCATTTTCACATAAGTAAGGATCAGTTTCTTATTTTTCAAAGTGTATTAG
Source organism: Bacillus sp. REN10 (assembly GCF_016820555.1). GTDB lineage: Bacteria > Bacillota > Bacilli > Bacillales > Domibacillaceae > Bacillus_CE. Next base: position 145,200 of record NZ_JADHDW010000002.1, read on the forward strand.
TGAACAGAGAAGATTTTAAGCATTTTAGGGGAGTGGCCCAACGAGGAGGAGCGGTAATCTATTATTATTTAAAAGAGCCTAGAAGTTAACTCAACCTAATATTTTCGATAAAAATCAACATTTATTTTTGTAATTAATTGCGCATTAGTCACTTTTCTTGTAATGTAATGCTACATATAATTTTTATCTGGAAGGAGTTAGGTTAGAAATGGTAGAAAAACAATTTACCGTAATAGCAGAAACAGGTATTCATGCTCGCCCAGCAACTTTGTTAGTTCAAACAGCTAGCAGATTTTCAAGCGACATTGAGCTAGAATTTAAAGAGAAAAAAGTGAATTTAAAATCAATTATGGGTGTAATGTCACTTGGAATTGGCCAGCATTCTAAAATCGTAATCAGTTGTCAAGGAAGCGATGAACAAGTGGCGTTAGATACGATTAAAGAAGTCTTGGAAAAAGAAGGATTAGCGGAATAAGCATTTTTTATGCTTAATCATTGATATTCATAGGTTTATTTAAACAAGATAAGGGGTAATGTATAAATAACAGCTTGTGAAACAGCTGCAACCACAGTTTCATTCTCATTTTTCCCTTATTTGATCTAAGCTGCCTCATAAGGGGATGGATCATAAATACAAATATCTCCACAGATATTTGAGATTTGGAGTCTGTCCTCTTTCGATGAGGCGGCCTTTTTTTGTTTAGCTATGTCAAAAAAGAATAATAAATGAAAGAAAATTCAAATTATATTATAATAAACTGTAATGTCGATAAAAGGAGGAGTTTTTTTGAATATTTCGTTTGAGGGAAAGACGGCACTGATTCTTGCTTCTAGTCAAGGGTTAGGCCAAGCGATTGCTAAAAAGCTAGCTGAAGGCGGTGCTAATATTATGTTAGCGAGCCGTAATCCAGAAAAACTGCAGGAAGTAAAAAAGAGTTTAGAGAGCGCTTCATCTGGAAAAGTTGAGTACACTGTGTGCAACATTACGAAGGCTGAGGAAATTAAGCAGTTAGTGGAGCATACAGTATCAACATTTGGAACGATCGATATTTTAGTGAATAATGCTGGTGGACCGCCTGCAGGATTGTTTGAAGACATGACGGATGATGATTGGCAGCACGCATTTGAATTAAATTTATTCTCTTATATTCGTACGATACGTGAAGCCTTGCCTCATTTAAAGAAACAAGGCGGAAAAATTATCAATATAGCCTCTTCATCCATTAAAGAGCCAATTGCTGGCTTAATTTTATCAAACACATTCCGCACCGGCATTGTCGGCCTATCAAAAACATTGGCAGAGGAGCTGGCTCCGTATCATATTTTAGTCAATACGGTAGCGCCAGGGAGAATTGCGACAGAGCGTGTGCGTCATCTAGATGAAGTGAATGCTAAGAAGCAAGGAATTTCAGTAGAGCAGCAAGAAGAAAGAATGAAAAAGAAAATTCCTTTAGGACGCTACGGCAACCCTGAAGAGTTTGCAAATGTGGTCGCTTTTCTTGCCTCAGATGCAAATACATATGTAACGGGAAGCAGCTTTCTTGTTGATGGCGGAATGGTCCGCTCCATTTAAACGTAAGCGAATGTATAAAAAATAGTGCAGGATATGTTTAAAGTTGCAGGGGAATGGGAATGATAAAAACAAGCATGATTGATTGGAGATTCTCACTCACAACCCCCTTTTTGGGACCTGCTAAATCGCAGGTCCCTTTTTTTGATTTTATTTAAAGGTGGAGAATGAAATGAAAGAAACTATTGGTTTTATCGGAACAGGTGTGATGGGGAAAAGCATGGCACAGCATTTACTTAAAGCAAATTATCCCCTCTACATTTATACTCGGACAAAAGAAAAAGCTCAAGAATTGCTTGATCAGGAAGCTGTTTGGTGTGAAAGTCCTGCAGAAGTTAGCAAGCAAAGCGACATTGTCTTTACTATTATTGGAGAGCCTAAAGATGTCGAAGAGGTGTATTTTGGTCATCAAGGAATTATTTCCTCCGGCCGAGCTGGTCAAACTGTTATCGACATGACCACTTCTAAGCCAAGTCTTGCCAAAAAAATTTATATGAAGGCGAAAGAAAAAGGAATGAATGCATTAGATGCGCCGGTTTCAGGCGGTGATACCGGGGCCAAAAACGGAACGCTTGCTATTATGGTCGGAGGAGACAAGGAAGTATACGAAAAGATGTTGCCGATTTTTGAAATAATTGGCCAAAATATTGTGTATCAAGGTGAGGCTGGAGCTGGACAGCACGCGAAAATGTGTAACCAAATCGCCATTGCGACCAATATGATTGGTATTTGCGAAGCTTTACTATACGCCCAAAAAGCAGGATTAGACCCTGAGACGGTATTAAAAAGCATCTCCAGCGGGGCAGCTGGCAGCTGGTCTTTGTCTAATTTAGCTCCTCGTATTATAAAGGAGGATTTTGAGCCAGGCTTTTATGTAAAACATTTTATAAAAGATATGAAAATTGCATTAGAAGAAGCTGAGAAAATGGAATTACACTTACCAGGGCTTGCCATGGCGAAAGAAATGTACGAAAAGCTAGCTTCGAAAGGCGAGGAATCAAGTGGTACGCAGGCATTAATTAAATACTGGAATTAATTAATTTCGCTTACAAAAAAGCTGACCGGATGAGACATCTATGTGCCTTGTTTCTTTTTCGGGTCAGCTTTTTTACTATTATTTATTTCTTGTATTCATAAATGTTTCGATGCGATCTAATCCTTTTTGAAGCTGCTCCATAGAACACGCATACGATAATCGGAAATAACCTTCTCCATATTCAGAAAAGGCACTGCCTGGAACGACCGCTACTTTTTGTTCAGTCGCCAGCTTATAGCAAAAATCAAAAGAGTTTTCTTCTATATATGAAGGAATTTTAATAAAAAAGTAAAAAGCTCCATCTGGTTTCACTACCTCAAAGTTGAGGGAAGATAGGCGTTCATATACATAATCACGTCTTTGCTTATATTGATCGCGCATCAAAAGAGCGTCGTCAATTCCTGCCCCGACCGCTTCTAAAGCGGCCATTTGTGCGACGGATGAAGCACAAGACACGTTATATTGATGAACTTTTAATATGTGTTTAGCGATCGTTTCAGGAGCAAATAAAAAGCCGATTCGCCAGCCTGTCATCGAGTGTGATTTGGATAGGCCATTTAACACAATCGTTTGCTCCCGTAAAAAAGATGCAACGGATACGTGAGGACGATCGTAAGTCAGCTCGCTATAAATTTCATCCGCAATAATAAAGATATCTTTTCCGCGCACTAAATCAGCAATCGCTTGTAGCTCCTCTGCTGAAAGGCTGACACCTGTCGGATTCGACGGATAAGGCAAGATGATCGCTTTCGTTTTTTCGCTAAGTGCGGGGCGGATTTTGGCAGCAGTTATTTTAAACTCGCTATCACGCGTATCAATAGTTTTTAGCTGCGCTCCACACATCTGAATAATCGGCTCGTAACCCGGATAAACAGGGCCGGGAAGAATGACTTCATCTCCTGGAGAAAGAATTGTTCGTAAAGCAATATCAATGGCTTGGCTGGCGCCGACCGTGACGATCACTTCTGACTCCGGAGAGTATGTTAAAGCATATTTCTTATGTACATAATGAGCCGCAGCGGTTCGCAGTTCAATATAGCCTGCATTATGAGTATAAGTCGTATAGTCATGTTCAATCGCTTTTATGCCCGCTGTTTTTACATGTTCCGGCGTAGGAAAGTCAGGTTGTCCAATCGTTAACGAAATCATATCTTTCGTGCCGCTCACTAAATTAAAGAATTTGCGAATGCCTGAAATTTGAATGTTCTTAACTTTTTTGTTAATACAATGTTCCAAAAAAAATCGCCACCTTTCTATATGTATGCTATTGTATCATTGAAAAGACTTTCGTGGATAATGAAAAAGACTGAAGAAGCTTGGAGAGACACAAATGATTAGAACTTGTGCGTTAAACACAAATGGTGAATTGCTATATGACCTGTCTTTAGAACAGATAAACAAAGAAGAGATTAAGTGGTACTGGATCGATTTTGCCGAGCCAAGCGCAAAAGAGAAAGAGTTTTTTAGTCATGCTTTTCACTTTCATCCATTAGCTATCGAGGATTGTCTAGATGAGTTGGTCGGCCGCCCTAAACTTGATTTTTATGATCAGTATTATTTTTTTCTCGTTCATGCTCTAGACCTAAAAACATATAAGGCGAGAGAAGTTGATATATTTATTAATGATCGAATGATTGTGACCTTTCACAACATTTCAGTGGATGAGCTGAATCATGTGTGGGAGGAGTTAAAGCAGGATAAAAAGTTGCAACAAGGCACGGTATTGATTCTTCATCGGCTGATTGATCGCTTTGTGGATGAATTTTTCCCACTTGTTTATGAAATTGAGGATCAATTAAATCAAATTGATGAAGAAACAGATAATTATTCAGGAAATGAATTAATTGATCGTCTATTTGACATTCGGCATGATATGGCCAAGTTAAGACAATCCATTTTTCCGATGAGAGATCTTGTGTATCGAATGTTAAATTCAACAAGGTTGGAATTTATGAATGAGCATCATATTTATTTTCGGGATATATATGATCATTTATTAAAACTGGCTGAAATGCTTGAATCATACCGTGATTTTTCTTCCGATTTACGAGATAACTACGTATCCGTTAATTCTAATAAAATGAATGAAGTAATGATGACATTGACTGTGATTACAACTATCTTTATGCCATTGACATTCATAGCGGGAATTTACGGAATGAATTTTCGATATATGCCTGAGCTAGAGAATCGTTACGGTTATTTTGTTGTCATCGGTATCATGTTGCTTATTTCACTTATAATGATCATGATGTTTAATCAAAAAGGGTGGTTGCGCCTTTCCAAAAAGCAAAAGAAAACAGGCAGAAAGGTTACTTTTAAATAGTTGCCTATATGGATGCATTTAGAAAACGTTTCAACTGAATGTTTTTGTTTCATAAAGTCAACTAGTCATCAGTTATTTGATCAAACAAGAATAGAGATTTATTAATTTTTTTTTAAAATAATGTTAATAAATATAAAAAATTGTACAGGATACGTCGAAAGAAATCATGATATAGTAAACTAAAGGACAGGAGGAAAACAGACTTATGAATAACGAACAAGGTATTTTATTAGAAAGCGGTACAAATGAGCTTGAAATCGTTGAATTTGAAGTCCAAAATAACAAATATGGAATAAATGTCATCAAAGTAAAAGAAATCATCCAACCTTTACCAATAACATTCATTCCTCATTCCCATGAACATATCGAAGGGGTTATTCAGCTTCGGGGAGAAGTTCTTCCCGTTATTAATATGGCAAAAGTTCTTGGAGTACCTGTCGTTCAAGATGCATCAACCGATAAGTATATAGTGACAGAGTTTAATAAGCAAAAGGCAGTATTCCACGTTCAAAATGTGACACGTATTCATCGAATTTCTTGGGAAGATATTGAAAAACCGTCTGATATGTATCAAGGTGGCAACAATCAAGTCATTGGCGTTGTGAAAATCAACGATCAAATGATTCTCCTGCTTGATTTTGAAAAGATTATTCTTGATATTAATCCTGAATCAGGCATACATGTTGGACAAATTAAGCAATTAGGAGCTAGAGAGCGTTCTACTAAAAATATTGTCGTAGCAGAGGATTCACCGTTATTAAGAAAATTGCTTCATGACACGTTAGCTGAAGCTGGATATGAAAATGTTGAGTTTTTCGAAAATGGAAAGCTCGCTTATGATTATTTAGAATCGATTGCTGGTGAGTCAAATGTGGAGGAAAAGGTGCAGTTGGTGATTACTGATATTGAAATGCCGAAAATGGATGGTCATCATTTAACAAGAAAAGTAAAAGAACATCCAGCGTTAAAACAGCTGCCGGTGATTATCTTCTCGTCATTAATTACAGACGACCTTCGCCATAAAGGAGATGGAGTTGGAGCAGATGCTCAAGTAAGTAAACCTGAAATTACTGAATTAGTAAAAAATATTGACCGGTTAGTATTATAATAATAGAAATAGAAGAAAACACCGGTTGTAATGGCCGGTGTTTTTTGAAGAAGGATTTGGTGTTCCATAACAGATGTTAATACGATTGACCAAGCGGCTTGAAAATCGGTTTTTTATACTGTTTTTTGCGATATGAAGGAGTAGTGGCATGCTTTTCTTTCATGCCAGTATAGGCTTGAAGAATTCTCTTCGCTTCCATTAAGTTCATGTTTGAACGAGGATTTCTTGTTTTTTGATCTAGATGGCCGAAGTGAGGAAGGCTGTGGAAGTCTTCCTTGCAAGGCGGCATATGGAAAGTATATTCTCCGCAAGTAACTAGTACATCTGATTGCTGTTGACTATTTTTAGGGTTATTAGAAAAATGCAAACCAGTTTTTTTTGCTCGTCCTTCCTGTATCATTCGAATTAATGCTTTTTTCTTTAATAAATATAAAAATTTCGGGTTCATGGCTGTTTTAGCGTGCCGATTGACAGTAAAGATTGCTTGAGCGAGGTTCATGGTTGATGGAGAATGAGGGAGAGATTTATTTTGACTATTTGGATTATTCAATGTAAAGACTCCTTTCGCACTATTTTTTCATTATTATATCTTTTTTTTTTCTTTATGGAAAGAGAATCCCATGTTTTAACTCAGAATTTTTCGTGAAAAATAGATTGAAAAAAGAAAGTAGTGTTACACATGACTAAAAATAATAAATTCTCCATTATTGACATTGGTTCTAACACCGTGCGTCTTGTGATTTATTACATTAGCGATTCAGGTTTTGAAGAGTTGGAGAACGTAAAAGCTCCCATACGTTTAGGGAGATACTTGGATGCCAATAAATGGATGTCCGGGGAAGGAATCCAAGCTTTAAAAGACGTACTACATAGTTTTAAAGAAATATTGGATAGTTACGATGTGGGTGAAGTAGACTGTACGGCTACTGCTGCTGTACGTCAAGCGTCGAATAGAGAAGCAGTGTTAAAAGAAATTAAAGAAGAAACGGGTTTTCATATTCGAATTTTATCTGGGAAAGAAGAAGCTTATTATGGCTTTATGGCTGTGACGCAAACAGTGGATCTTGATTGTGGATTAACGATTGATATCGGGGGAGCAAGCACGGAGATCACTTATTTTGAAAACCGACAGTTGATCGAGTCGCATAGTTTTCCGTTCGGAGCGGTTACATTAAAGGAGCAGTTTCTTAAAGGAAGCGGTATGTCGGAGCGTGAACAAGCAGAAATTTCTTCCTATATCAAGGATCAATTTGCTCGATTTTCCTGGATTCAAAACAAAGAAGGCTCGATTGTCTCCATTGGCGGGAGCGGTCGAAACCTTGCAAATGTTGATCAAATAAAAAGAAAATATCCATCACTTGGTGTGCACGGGTATAAAATGCCGATAGAAACGATTGCCGAATTGCGAAATGAACTTTCTAATATGTCATATGAGGAATTAGAAAAAGTAGATGGTCTTTCTCGGGAAAGAGCTGATCTTATTTTACCCGCATTAGAAGTTTTTTATCAATTGCTGCTGCACGCTCAGTCAAAGCAGATGATCGTTAGTTCTCGAGGATTAAGAGATGGCGTCATTATGGAGAAGTTACTGAAGAATAAGGCGCGGACGAAACTGGAAGTGAAAGAGCAGGGAACAAATCGCTTGCTGCATAGCTATCAAACAAATGAATACAGCTCTCAACAAATGGCTATGCTAGCCCAGCAATTAATCCAACAAATGAAGGAAAAGAAAGTGCTACATATAAATAAAGAAGATGAATTTATTGTTCGTCAAGCCGCTTTATTGTTTTATGTTGGAGAGTATATTTCTAGTAGTTCGAAAGGTCTTAATACATTCTACCTATTGACCAACTCAATCTTTGACGGATATTCGCATAAAGAAAAAGTGAAAATCTCGGTAGTAGCTTCTTTTACGAACAATTCAGCTTTTAAGCAAAATATAGAGCCGTATAGAAAATGGTTTACGAAAGAAGAGCTTCAACAGATGAGAGAGTGGGGAGCCTTGCTTAAACTTTGTTATAGCTTAAATAGCACCAAAAGAAATGTGGTAAAAAGTGTTCAATTATGTCAAAAAAATGGTACAATGGAATTAGTTGCGTTATGCAATAAAAACTATTTGGCAGAGAAGTACCAAAGTGAAAAACAAAAAAGACATTTAGAAAAAGCATTACAGTTACCTATTCAGCTTATTTTTATTAGACAATAAAAAACAAGAAGGTGCAAATAATGGGGGAAAACAAGAAAGTGGATTTATCAAGTCCACACTATTATAACAACCGAGAACTAAGCTGGCTGGCTTTTAATGAAAGGGTTCTTCAGGAGGCGTCAGATCATCAAAATCCATTGCTTGAGAAGCTGAAATTCCTTGGAATTTTTAGCTCTAACTTAGATGAGTTTTTTATGGTTCGGGTCGCTGGTCTTAAAGATCAAGTGAAAGCGGGCTTTAATAAGCCAGAGAATAAAGCAGGCTTGACGCCAAAGCAACAATTAAACTTCATTAGTCAAAAAACGCAATCTTTAGTAGAACGCCAATATGAAGTATTTAATCAGGAAATTTTGCCTGAATTAAATAAAGAAGGATTTCATTTAGTACCTGTTGAGAAATTGAATAAAGAGCAGCTTGAATTTCTTCAAGATTATTTTGATAACGAAATATTCCCGGTATTAACGCCAATGGCGATCGATGCGTACCGTCCATTCCCGATGTTATTAAATAAAACGATCAATTTGCTCGTTATGCTAGAAAATGATGAACCGGATGCTGAAAGTGATCGTGTAGCGATCGTTCAAGTGCCATCTGTACTCGGTCGGACGATACAAGTGCCTGATGTCGATGGTGAATATACTTATGTGTTGCTTGAGAGCGTACTTCAGTACTTTGTCAGCAGAATTTTCACAGGCTTTAAAGTGAAATCGACTAATATTTTTAGAATTACACGCAATGCAGATTTAACGATTCATGAAGAAGGCGCTCGTGACCTTTTGCTTGAAATTGAAAAAGAATTAAAAAAACGTAAATGGGGTTCAGCAGTCCGCTTAGAAATAAAAGGAGAGGATTTAGATCAAATAGGTCTCGAGTATTTGCTAGAAGAACTGGAAATTCACCATAAAGACGTATATAAAATTGATGGGCCGCTTGACTTAACATTCTTGTTTTCGTTTGTAAAGAAGCTACAAGATATTCGCGAAGATCTTGCCTATGAAACATTTATTCCGCAACCGCCGTTTGATTTACATTCAGGAGAAGATATTTTTGAAAAAGCGTTGCAACAGGATTTGCTTTTCTATCATCCGTATGAATCCTTTGAGCCAATCGTTGAATTTGTTTCACAAGCAGCTGAAGATCCGACGGTATTGGCGATTAAACAAACACTGTACCGTGTCAGCGGAGATTCGCCTGTAATTGAAGCGTTAAAACGCGCGGCAGAAAAAGGGAAGCAAGTGACAGTGCTAGTTGAACTAAAGGCCCGTTTTGATGAAGAGAATAATGTTCATTGGGCGAAAGAGCTCGAGAAAGCGGGTTGTCATGTGATTTATGGCATGCATAACTTAAAAACTCATAGCAAGATTACACTCGTTGTCCGTAAGCGCAATGGTAAAATTGAGCGATTTGTTCATCTGGGAACAGGCAATTACAATGATCAAACAGCTAAGCTATATACCGATCACGGGCTTATTACATCAAAGAAGAAATTTGGTGTTGATGCAACGAACTTTTTCAACTATTTAAGCGGCTATACAGAAAAGCCGACTTATAATCATCTAGTTGTCGCTCCTTACTATATTCAAGAGGAATTTATTCGTTTAATAGATGAAGAAATTGCTTGCCATAAGAAACATGGCAATGGGCATATTATTGCTAAAATGAATTCCTTAACGGATAAAACATTAATTATGAAGCTGTATGAAGCTTCTTGTGCAGGTGTGAAAGTAGAATGTATTATTCGCGGCATTTGCTGTCTACGTCCAGGTATTCCGAGTGTGAGTGAAAATATTCGCGTGACAAGTATTGTTGGCCGCTTTTTAGAACATAGCCGTATTTATTATTTCCATCATAATGGAGAAAGTAAATTGTATTTATCTTCAGCTGATATGATGACACGCAATATGATTAAACGTGTGGAAATACTATTCCCTATTTTTGATGGCGTCTTAAAGCATCGAATTGTTCAATTTTTAAATCTTCAGCTAAGTGATAATGCGAAAGCACGCTATCAAGATAATGAAGGCAATTATCACTATGTTGAACGGAAAGAAGAAGATGCCGTGATCGACAGTCAAGCGGAATGTTTAAAAGCGGTTTATCGCATCCGCGAGGACGAAGAATAAAAATCTGTCATACAAGAGCCAGATTCTCCACTAAAAACATTGTGTTTAGAGGTGGCGGGATTTGGCTCTTTCAAATGAGTCAAAAATCATCGATATGCTAGTGTAACAAAGCTTAAATGGAAGGAGCTAATATGAACATTGTATTGGTAGCTATTGGAGGGGGCATAGGCGCTGTGTTTCGTTATATCTTCAGCGGGTTGAATGAAATGATGTTTCCTTTTGGTACTTTGCTTATAAATATTGCAGGCAGTTTTATATTAGGGGTCGTAACAGCTCGCTTTATGCGCAAAAAAATAACTAAAAAAGCCTCTCTTTTCTATGGTACTGGATTTTGCGGAGGTTTTACTACCATGTCGACTTTTTCTAAAGAAGTTGTTGAGCTATGGCAAACGAATATGTGGGCAAGTGCTGGTTATGTGATTATTTCCGTAACTGCTGGCATAATGGCCAGTGCAGTCGGTTTAAAAGCAGGTGGAAAACGATGATAGAATTTGTTGTAATAGCGATTGGAGGAGCGATTGGAGCGGTTTGTCGTTATGGGGTCAGTCAGTTAGTAAGAAATGTGAACGGTCCTTTTCCCTTTGGTGCGCTCTTTGTTAATTTAGCAGGTAGCTGTTTACTTGGGCTGACTGCTTCTTTCTTGATGAATGATCAATTATTCTTTGGAACCGGCGTATTAGGAGGTTTCACCACTTTTTCAACCTTCAGCACAGAAGCAGCAACGTTATACGAGAAAAGCTTCCGCCTATTTATTACATATGTGCTGCTTACTATTATTGGATCTATTACGTTGTTTGGTCTTGCTTTCTCGTTGTAAAAGGGGGAGGCAAGACCATAAAGAGCCAATAGGAAATATTTTTAGAAAATTGGGAAATATGTTACTATATAAATGAGTGATTATTCATTCATAAATTTAGGAATGGGGGAATGAAGGTGAAGGGTAAGGTTGTAATTGTTACAGGCGGTTCTAGCGGAATGGGGAAATACATGGCAGAGAGATTTCTTGAGGAAGGGGCTAAGGTAGTTATTTCTGGCCGAAGTGAAGAAAGGCTCCAAGCTGCCAAAGAAGAGATTGATACTGGAGATGGCCGATTGTTGACAGTATCGATGGACGTCCGTAATCCAGAAGATGTTCAGCGGATGGTAGAAACGGCCAGCAAACATTTTGGCACGATTGATCATCTTGTGAACAATGCAGCCGGAAACTTTATCGTTCCAGCTGAAAAGCTTTCCGTCAATGGATGGAATTCAGTCATTGATATTGTATTAAATGGAACTTTTTATTGCTCAAGTACAGTAGGGAATTACTGGATTAAACATGGCATTAAAGGAAGTATCGTCAATATTGTCGCCACATATGCCTGGAACGCAGGGGCTGGTGTTATTCATTCAGCCGCTGCAAAAGCAGGAGTTTTGTCCATGACGAGAACGCTAGCTGTAGAGTGGGGACATAAATTTGGTATTCGAACTAATGCTATTGCTCCAGGTCCCATTGAACGGACGGGAGGAGCAGATAAGCTTTGGGAATCAGAAGAAGCAGCGACAAGAACGCTTCAAAGTGTGCCTTTACACCGATTAGGCACACCTGAAGAAATTGCTGGATTAGCTCGCTATTTATTTTCGGATGAGGCCGCTTATATTAATGGCGAATGTGTAACAATAGATGGGGGACAGTGGTTAAATCGTTACCCTTTTTAAATAAAATGGCTATTTTGTTTGAATGAGCCAAAATGATTGTTGTACAAATGAAGAACCATCGTTAAAGGTGGTTCTTTTTAAGTTGTAACCAATGCGTTTTGGATTTTTTTACAATTATACCCTTTTTCACCTTTAATATTTAGGGAATTTCAAGTATACTAGAAAAAGATATATAATAAAACTTGAATAAATAAACATATATTCGTATAATTATAAAAGATGTTTGAGTTGGAGGAAGAGTGAATGGATGCATTAGAAGTTATGTCACAGCTTGATCATGTCACCCCTTTTTTTCAACCGATTTTTAGTGCGGATGAGCATAAGATCATCGGGTATGAAGTGTTAGGCCGCTTTTTAGCAGGGGATGAAGCAAGCAGTTTAGGTCCTTTTTTTCATGATCAGGAAGTACCTGATGAATATTTAATAGAAGTGGATGATCTTATATTAAAGAAAGCGTTATCATTGTACTTGAATTCGGGTATTCAGACAACTTTGTTCATTAATAGAAATGCTCGGCTATTGAAGGAAGACTACGGAGAGCATTTATTAACCATTCTCCAAGAATATGAAGAGAAAGGCTTGCAGTTAAATAATATTGTTCTTGAGATTTCCGGATCTGAGTATAGCAAAGAGTTAGAGCATGTATTGAGGTACTATAAAACACTCGGCATTCGAATTGCAATTGATCATATTGGTGAAACAAGTGGAGATATTTATAAATACACAGGTTATTCACCTGATATTTTAAAGGTAAGTTTGCAAGAATTAAGACAAAATTCTTCCGGTCAAATGTATAAAGATATTCTCTATTCAATCTCGATGCTCGCTAGAAAAATAGGAGCTTCTCTTTTGTTTGAAAGTATTGAAATGGAATATCAGCTACAATATGCATGGAGACATGGCGGAAGATATTATCAAGGATATTATTTGCATGAACCTTGCGAATATTTTCTTGAAGAAGATATTCAAAAAGAAACGTTAAAAAGAAAATGCCAACAATTTATTCTTCATGAAAAACGCTCGCTTGAGAAAGTATATTTATTAGCGGAATCCATTCAAATAGCATTGCAAGATGTGGTTGCTAAATATACGAAGCAAGCGATGATGAAGGAACAGTTATTAGTGGAGATTGGAGAAAAATTTGAAGATATGTGTTTTCGTCTCTATATATGTGATGAAAATGGATTTGAATTAACTCCTAATTATTTCAAAAAAGAAGGCGATTGGATTTTTCAGCCGGAGTATCTCGGTAAGAACTGGAGTTGGCGGCCTTATTTTTTAGAGAATATTTTACGAATGCAAAAAAATAGAATCGGTTTAATTTCAGATTTATACAGTGATATCGAGAAAGGTGAAACGATTCGAACGTTTTCTTATCCTTTAAATCAATGCGAATATTTATTCATGGATATCTCATATGATTTTTTATTTGAACAAGATGGTTTACTTTATTAAATTTGAATAAAATCACGAGACTGACTAATACTACCGATAAACAGTTCGATAGGGAGTGTTGAAGTTGAGTGATTTTTTTCTTGTTTTAGCCTTTATTGTATGCGTAACGATCCTTCTGTCGGTATTTTATACTGTACGCGTGTTTAAACAGCATCAAACAGCAAAGGATGGATTAGACTCGTCTATTCCTGAAACAGTACAGCAGCATCCATACGTAAAAAACCCTATTTTTTGGGCTTATATTATCGGCTTCGGCATTTTATTAGCTTTCATCTTTTATTTAATTGCTAATCGTTAGAAAGTTACAAGAGGGAGGCTCATGAGAATTTAGATGGAGCCTCTTTTCTATTTTACAGATGATGTTTGTCTAAAAGTTCGGTTAACCTTTCGATGTCAAATCCTCGTATGATTTCGTTTTCCACAATAATGGTCGGCGTAGAGAAAGACTTCCACTTTGCTTGCAGTTCTTCCTTAAATGCTGAGTCAGAAGCAATGTCTCTTTCTTCATAGCTTACTTTGCGGTCATTTAAAAATAATTTCACAATATTGCATGGCGGGCATTCGGGTTGGGTATACAAAATAATAGAAGCCACTATTTTTTCCTCCTAATCAGTTATAAAGGCCTGAATTTAACGATAAAATAAAATAAAACAGTTGGATATGAAATAGATGTATGGTATATTTCATTTGCCTATTTATTTTATAACAAAAGGATTATGTACGGTCAAAAACAAATTAACTATTGGAAAGACAGATGAAAGGGGCCAACCGATACTATGTCACAATTAATGGGAATTATCCAACGTTTAAAATCATTGCAAGAAGGCGGAGAAACTGGCGAGGTTCAACAACGATTATTTGAAGTCAACGGCAAAACACTATGCCAGGTGAAATATTTTCCAGGTAAAGATACTTTTGAACTAGAAGTATACGATAAAGACGGTAAAGGAAATAAGTATCCGTTTGATGATATCGATATGACAGCAATTGAGATCTTTGAATTATTGCAAGAAGAAAAACAACAATAATTCATACAACACCCTGCTTCATTGAATGAGCAGGGTTTATTTATGTTTAATGTTGGAACGAAAGCAGGTGAATTTGATATAATGAAAAAAGGATGGGGGACATTGTTTTTAATAATGGCTCTGTTAAACGATGAGGTTGATTTTTGTGGAACCTTAGCGGTAAAGCGCTTACAAAAAGAATAGAGGGGTAATCAAATGATTTCTTTTCAAAGTAAGGATGTACTGAATACAAATATAATGGATTACATAATTCCTGCAGAAAAGGTCGCTCATGTTCAGCCAGGGAATAATCTTGAACATGCACTGTTAGTACTGACTAAAAGTGGTTATACAGCTATTCCAGTGTTAGATGCCAAGTATCGGCTACAAGGACTAATTAGTATTCCGATGATCACAGAGGCAATTTTAGGCTTAGAAAGAATTGAATTTGAAAAGCTTGAAGATGTGAAAGTAGAAGAAGTGATGGCTGTCGATAAACCATCGTTAACCGTTCATGATCATTTCCGTAAAGCCCTTGGATTATTAATCAATCATCCTTTCTTATGTGTCACGAATGAGGAAGGAGAATTTCAAGGGATCTTAACGAGAAGAGTGATCTTAAAGCAGTTGAATTATCATGTTGACCAGTTGAAATGAAAACGCATGAAGTGGTCTAATAGAGTCAAGCCCCTATTGATCATATACAGCAAGATTTTGTGCTGAGAGAGGGTTTGGCTTTTTTTGTGTGGAGACACTTTCATAAGCTAAATGCAGAACGTTTGGAGGAAATATAGATGTTGTTTTCGGAAGCTCAACTGTTAACGATATTAGCTGAAGAAATGAATATGAGAAAAGCAGCTGAGCGCTTATTTGTCTCTCAGCCTGCTCTCTCGCAACGATTACAAACGATTGAGAAAGATTGGGGAACGAAAATATTTAATCGGACAACAAAGGGGTTAACACTGACATCAGCTGGTGAAATGATTATTCAGTTTTCTAAAGAAGTGGTAGAGAAAAGAGAAAAAGTAGTTGAAAATATTCAATCACTTGAATCGGAAGTGCATGGGACGCTGAAAATTGCTTGTGCATCTATTGTCGGGCAAAATTGGTTGCCTCAAGTGTTAAAACGTTTTGTTGAAAGATATCCTCATGCCAAAATATCTTTAATGACGGGTTGGAGTAGTGAAATTTCTAAGGCTTTATACGAAGGGGAAGTACATATCGGAATTATTCGCGGTACACCCGATTGGAAGGGAAGAAAAATCCACTTGTTTGAGGATAGTTTGTTTTTAGTAGATAGAGAAATTAAATATGTAGACCAAATATTAACAACGGACAAGCCGTTTATTCAATTTAAAAGTGATTCTACCTATTTTCAAGAAATACAGGAATGGTGGCATCGACAGTTTCAAAGTGCCCCTAAGCAATCCATTATTGTCGATCAAATTGAGACATGCCGGCAAATGGCTTTTAACGGGATCGGTTATGCGATCTTACCTGAAATCACATTAAATGGAACATCAAGTGAAGTGTATAAAATTCCATTGCTGGATCAAGATCAGCGCCCTCTTCGTCGAGATACATGGCTTTTAGGATATGACTCAGCATTTGAGCTGAGACAAGTGCAAGCATTTATCGAAGTGATTGAAGAGTTTAAACAGTAGCTGAATTATTGAGTGAAAATTGCTTGTGAAATTTACTTTACTCTGTTAAATTAATAAGAAATGCAGACGAAATCGTCAGCACTACATAAGTTGTTAGAGGAGGAATACATAGCATGAAAATGATGGATGCACATGAAATTATTTCATTTATTGGAAACAGTAAAAAATCAACACCAGTCAAAGTATACGTAAAAGGTGATGTAGAAGGTATTGATTTTGGACCGTCTGCTAAAACATTTCTTGAAGGAAAAGCTGGAGTAGTTTTTGGGGAATGGTCAGAAATTTCTGAAGCTCTTCAGCAAAATGCAGATAAAATTGAAGATTACGTAGTTGAGAATGATCGCCGCAATTCAGCGCTTCCTTTATTAGATCTTAAAGGAGTGAACGCTCGTATTGAGCCAGGTGCGATTATTCGTGATCAAGTAGAGATCGGGAATAACGTAGTCGTTATGATGGGGGCGTCTATTAATATCGGTTCTGTTATTGGTGATGGAACAATGATTGATATGAACGCTGTTCTAGGTGGTCGTGCAACTGTTGGTAAAAATTGTCACGTCGGGGCAGGAGCCGTTATTGCGGGTGTGATCGAACCACCATCTGCTAAACCAGTTGTGTTAGAAGATGATGTCTTAATCGGAGCGAATGCTGTAGTTTTAGAAGGTGTAACAGTAGGGAAAGGTTCAGTTGTAGGAGCGGGAGCAATTGTAACGAAAGATATCCCTCCATACTCTGTAGCCGCTGGAGCACCTGCAAAAGTGATTAAGCAAATTGATGATAAAACAAAGTCTAAAACAGAAATCATGCAGGAGCTTCGCAAATTATAAGAGGCTTTTGCTATGCTTAAAGAAGGATCAGGCGTGGGCTTTTCAGCTCACGCCTGTTTTTAAAGAAAGAGAGGAATAAATATTGACTGTCAATCGATTTATTCAAATAAGAAGAGAGCTTCATCAAATACCAGAGCTCGGATTTCAAGAGTTGAAAACACAGCGTTATTTATTGGATTATTTGCAATCTTTGCCCCAAGATCGAATGGAAATTAACACATGGAAAACAGGGGTATTTGTGAAAATCAAAGGAAGAAACCCCTCGCGCACAATTGGTTATCGAGCGGATATAGATGGGTTGCCGATTACTGAGCAAACAGGATTACCGTTTAGCTCAACACACGAAGGAGCAATGCATGCATGCGGTCATGACTTGCATATGAGTATCGCTCTTGGTGTGTTAACTCATTTTGTAGAAACAGAGATCAATGATGATGTAGTATTTATATTCCAGCCTGCGGAAGAGGGACCAGGGGGGGCTGCGCCGATGATGCAAAGTGAGATCATGCAGCAGTGGATGCCGGATGAAATATATGCTCTTCATATTGCGCCGGAATACCCAGTTGGGTCTATCGCGACCAAACCTGGATTATTGTTCGCTAATACATCAGAATTATATATCGATTTAAAAGGAAAAGGTGGACACGCTGCTTACCCTCACGAAACGAAAGATATGGTCGTTGCCGCCGCTTATTTAACGACCCAGTTACAAACGATCGTTGCCAGAAATATAGACCCGCTTGATAGTGCAGTTGTGACAATAGGGAAGATTAGCGGAGGAACAGTTCAAAATATTATTGCCGAGAGAGCTAGAATGGAAGGTACGATTCGCACCTTATCTGCTGAAGCGATGAAAAAAGTGAAGAAGCGGATTGAAGCGTTAGTAAAGGGAATTGAGCTTGGGTTTGATTGTGAAGCTATGATCGACTACGGAAGCAATTATTACCAAGTGAATAATGATCCAGCGGTAACAGAGCGCTTTATGGGTTTTATGGAAGAAAAAGAAGAGGTTAATCTAGTTGTTTGTAAAGAAGCGATGACAGGAGAAGATTTCGGTTACATGCTGAAGGAAGTACCAGGGCTGATGTTTTGGCTTGGAGTAAGTTCAGAATACGGCTTGCATCACGCAAAACTAAATCCCGATGAAGAAGCGATTACTTTTGCTATAGAAGCGATCACAAGTTATTTTCACTATTTATCTGATCAAGTTAAATAGAGCATCTTTTATAATGAGAAAATATCATTTATTTTCTTGTTTATAAAGATAAATCATATTTTTGGAGGGATTTTTAGTCATGGCAGAACGCATGGTAGGTAAACAAGCCCCACGGTTTGAAATGGAAGCAGTATTAGCTAACAAGGAGTTTGGTAAAGTCAGTCTTGAAGAAAACATGAACAATGGAAAATGGACAGTATTGTTCTTCTATCCAATGGACTTTACTTTAGTATGTCCGACAGAAATTACAGCATTTTCAGATCGCTACGATGAGTTTGAACATTTAGGTGCTGAAGTAATCGGTGTGTCAACTGATACAATTCACACGCATTTAGCTTGGATTAAAACGGACCGCAAAGACAATGGTCTTGGAGACATTAAATACCCTCTAGCTGCTGATACAAATCATGAAGTATCTCGTGAGTATGGTGTGCTCATTGAAGAGCGAGGTATCGCACTTCGCGGATTATTCATTATCAATCCTGAAGGGGAACTTCAATATCAAGTAGTAAACTACAATAGTATCGGCCGAGATGTAGATGAAACTTTACGTGTGCTTCAAGCACTTCAAACAGGTGAACGTTGCCCTGCTAACTGGAAACCTGGTCAAAAAACTATATAAGCAACATCGATTATTTGATCCTGCTATCAAAGCAAAGAGACTATTTTTGAAGTAAATTAAGAGCCACTGCTAGAACTAACGAATGCGAAATAAAATAATCCTTCTTCATTTGTGTTAAAATAAATATAGGTTGAATTTTGTTTAATTAGTGGAGGAATTTTTGTGAAAAAAGAGTTTGTCGTCATTGGGTTAGGCCGTTTTGGAGGAAGCATTTGTCGCGCGTTATCAGAGCAAGGAATGGAAGTTATGGCCATTGATGTAGATGAAGATCGGGTAAATGAGTTTGCCTCAATTGCCTCCCATGCGGTTGTAGCGGATACAACAGATGAATCCGTTTTAAAGAGTCTAGGTATTAGAAACTTTGATCATGTGATTGTTGCTATTGGAGATGACATTCAATCCAGTATTTTGACCACACTAATCTTAAAAGAAATTGGCGTGAAACGCATTACCGCGAAAGCACAAAATGATTATCATGAAAAAGTATTAAGAAAAATTGGTGCTGATCAAGTGGTGCATCCAGAGCGGGATATGGGGCGAAGAATTGCCAACAATATGATTTCAAATAATGTATTAGATTACTTGGAATTATCAGATGAGCATTCGATCGTGGAAATTGTGGCAAATGAGTTACTAGCAGGCAATTCCATCATCGATTTGGATATTCGTGCGCGATATGGTATTAATATTGTGGCGATTAAAAGAGGGAAAGAAGTGATGGTCTCTCCTCAACCAGCGGAGCCTATTCAAAAAGATGACATATTAATTGTGATTGGTGCAGATTCAGATATTAGTCGTTTTGAGAAGAAAGTAATGAATGGATAACAAACAAAAAGGATGCGAAAACATATGCATCCTTTTTTGTTTAGAATAGAGAGCCTTTTCTATATTTACACTTCCATAATAATAGGCAAAATCATTGGGCGGCGCTTCGTTTTTTCATAAAGAAACGGAGCTAATGTATCAATGATTTCATTTTTAATTTCAGACCATTGAGATGTTTTCTTGTTTAGTATTTTATGAATGTGTTTATTAAGCATGCTTTGTGCTTCATAAATTAAGTCCCCTGATTCACGCATATAAACAAACCCTCGCGAAATAATGTCCGGACCAGCCTCGATCTTGTAATCCTTCATATTGATGCTGACGACCACAATAACAAGTCCCTCTTCGGATAAAATGCGGCGGTCGCGCAAAACAATGTTGCCGATATCACCGATCCCGCTGCCGTCAATGTAGACAGAACCAGAAGGGATTTTTCCTGCAATTTCAGCAGAGTCCTTACTTAAGGCTAACACATCTCCATTGTCCATAATGAAACAATGATCTTCCGGTACGCCACAGTCAATTGCATGCTGGGTATGAACCTTTTGCATGCGGTATTCCCCATGAATTGGCATAAAGAATTTAGGCTTAATTAAGCGAAGCATCAGCTTTTGCTCTTCTTGTCCACCATGACCGGAAGTATGAATATCGCTTAATGATCCGTGAATGACTTCTGCACCTGCACGGTAAAGCATGTTGATTGTCCGGTTTACGCTGATCGTATTTCCGGGAATAGGAGAAGAAGAAAAGACGACCGTGTCTCCTGGATGGATTTGTATTTGACGGTGAGTTCCGTTAGCAATTCTAGATAAGGCAGCCATAGGTTCTCCTTGGCTTCCTGTACATAGAATAGTCACTTTATTAGCCGGCAAACGGTTCAACTGCTGTGTATCGATAAATGTATTTTTAGGGCAACGAATGTAGCCCAATTCTTGACCGATATTGATGGCAGCTTCCATACTGCGTCCGAAAACCGCTACTTTTCTTCCGTTTTCTACAGCAGCTTCCACTACTTGCTGAAGACGATGAATATTTGAAGCGAAGGTTGCAAAGATGACTCTTCCTTCCACTTTACGGAAAATGTCATGAATGCTTTCACCTACACGACGTTCAGACATAGTGAAGTTTGGCACTTCGCTGTTTGTGCTGTCAGATAAGAGACAAAGCACACCTTCTTTTCCGATTTCAGCCATTTTTGTTAAGTTAGCAGGTTCTCCAACTGGAGTGAAGTCGAACTTAAAATCACCTGTATGGACAATGTTTCCAGGAGGTGTTTTAACAACGATTCCATACGAGTCAGGAATGCTGTGAGTTGTACGGAAGAAAGTGACAGATGTCTTTCTGAATTTAATGATGTCATCCTCATGGATTTCGTGAAGAGTAGTTTGACGAAGTAGACCATGCTCTTCCAGTTTATTTCTAATCAAACCTAGCGCAAGCTTTCCGCCATAAATAGGAATATTTACTTGACGAAGCAAATAAGGAATTCCTCCGATATGATCTTCATGTCCATGAGTAATGAACAGCCCTTTAATTTTATCAACATTTTTTTCTAAGTACGTATAATCAGGAATGACATAATCAATTCCTAACAGTTCATCTTCAGGAAATTTAATTCCTGCATCAATTAAAATGATTTCATCTTGGAACTGAACTGCATATGTGTTTTTGCCAATCTCACCCAAACCGCCTAGGGCGAAAACAGCTGTTTGATCATTTTTAACAAATCTCATAAGTTAGAGCTGCTCCAATTTAAAGTTTGGAGATTGTTTTTCATATTCTAAATAAGAATTTTCTATTTTTTGAACGAATTCAATGTTATATGGGCGGTTTTTTAGAGACTCACGAACCTCACGCTCGGAGTTTGCTTCTGTGTAAAGCACTCTTGTGTGTTCTCTTACTGGTACTTCTTCTTTCTGTTCTTGATAATACACTTTAAAAATCATTGTATTCTCTCCTTATCCGAAATGTATATCTAAACTGGTACCCCAGTTCTTATCACTGCCGTCATTTAATTAGTTATATTATATAGAATGCCCACTGTTTTTTCATAATGTTAAGCTTTAATAAATAGTCAGATAACCTTTAGTATGGACAATTATTATCGTTTTACACAAAGACAGCCCTTCATAAAGGAAGGGCTCAACCATTCTTTATTATGCGATTGATTTTCTTCTGAGCATGTCTCTCCACTGTTTTGCAAGCTTTTTCTTTAGCTTCTTTAACATAGTGGATCACTCCTTATCTTGATTTTACCACAACGCTGTCCAAATATAAAGTAAAACAGAAAACGGTCGCGGCGGCTGTATATAGTGTGCTATGTATGAAGTGGTTTTATAGATGGTAAAATAAGGTGTTCGTTAGTTCCTTTCATTGACTTTGCCTAATAATTGGTTTAGGTTTTATTCGAGAGACTTTATGAATGATAAAGGAACTAAAAGGAGTCGTCAAGATGAGTAAAATCGTTTTTTTTGATATTGATGGAACACTGCTAAACCATGAGAAAAAGTTGCCTGCTCGCACGAAAGAAGCTGTTCGGCTGCTGCAAAAGAAAGGGATTTATACGGCGATTGCGACCGGAAGAGCTCCGTTTATGTTTGAAGACTTGAGAGAAGAATTGAATATTCAGTCGTTTATTAGTTTTAATGGACAGTATGTTGTATTTGAAGGGGAAGCGGTGCATTTAAATCCTTTACATATAGATTCTTTAACAAAATTAGTAGCTCAGGCAGAGGAGAAAGAGCATCCGCTTGTCTTTATGAACGAGTCAATCATGAGAGCGAATCATTCGAAGCATGAACACATTGAAACAAGCTTCAGAAGTTTAAATTTTCCTCACCCGCTGCCGCAACCGGATTTTTATAAGCAAAATGATTTATACCAAACGTTGCTGTTTTGCGGAGAAGAAGAGGAGATGGAATATCGAGAGCAGTTTCCTGAGTTTACATTCATTAGATGGCATCCTTATTCCCTCGACATTGTGCCAGCAGGAGGGTCCAAAGCAGTAGGGATTGAGAAAATGCTTGAGCGTCTTCCGTTTGAGTTGGAAGATGTATATGCGTTTGGGGATGGATTAAATGATATTGAAATGTTAAGGGTAGCAGGAGTAGGTGTTGCCATGGGGAATGCTCATCCAACGGTTAAAGAACAGGCCAATATGGTGACGACAGATGTGGCAGATGATGGTATCTTTTTAGGGTTAGAGAAGCTTGGACTTATTTAATGATCAGTTTTTGAAAAAAAAGTTAAACAAAAACCAAGCCAGACAGATGCGCCGGCTTGGTTTTTGTTTAACGTTCGATTGGGGTTGCACCTTCCTGCACGTGGAAAGGGTTCTTTGAATCAATATGATCATAAAACATGATCCCGTTTAAATGGTCAATTTCGTGTTGAAACACAATCGC
This sequence comes from Bacillus sp. REN10, assembly GCF_016820555.1. Taxonomy (GTDB): domain Bacteria; phylum Bacillota; class Bacilli; order Bacillales; family Domibacillaceae; genus Bacillus_CE. The sequence goes on from NZ_JADHDW010000002.1 coordinate 168,284, forward strand.
TGGAAGGCCTTTTAAACGAAGCTTGACTTCTTCTCCGTCAAGCGTAGTACCTTTGACAGTTACTCTCGCATAACGGTGAACGTAACCAGGAACATCCCGGTCAACGGATAAGCAACCTTCCCCTGTTGTTAAATAGGCTTTTTCCACTGAATGGCTGACAATACGCGGGTTAAATAAGGCATAGCTTAATAACTCGTTATGATCATCCTGTACTTGTACGGCAATCATTCGTTTAGCAATGCCGATTTGTGGAGCGGCTAAACCGACACCTGGGCGCAAACCGTATTTACTTGCGATTTCAGGGTCTTGGCTGTTTTGAACGTATTCCATAAGGTTAACTAATATTTGACGGTCTTCTTCCGCTGCAGGAAGCGAGACATCAGCTGCTTTCTCTCGTAAAGTAGGATGCCCTTCACGAATAATATCTTTCATCGTAATCATCTTTCGAACCTTCTTTCTTTGCATCGATGCTTATCGATAGTTTATCAAATAAATGTCATTTTGTTAACGAAAGTGCAAGCTCTAAAAAATAGTGAATAATTGAGCGGCATCTTGGTTAGTTTTGTTTGAATAAGGAAAGAGTACTTTATGGGTGGTGAAAACACGAGAAAACTACTCTATAACAGTTTTGGTTTTTTGGTGTTTTTTATAGTACAGATTGATTTCTAGTAGTAATACAGTTACTTTTGTGGAAAAATTTCATTTATTTTGAACGAACGAATAATTCGTTTATTTTATTTGACTTGTTATTGTTCATTATTATAAACTATTGACTGTATAGTAGGGGTTGTACTAGTTGATGTGTTGTGTTCAACTAGTACAGAAGCAATGGAACTCCCTAATGAGTTGTTAGTATGTATTATAGGGACAAGTTGCACAATAAGCATACACATTATTTGAGAAAACGAAAGGGCAGGTGGCTTTCATGAGTGCTAAGAAAAAGGCACCATTCGATGCGAAAAAAACGCTCGAAATGATTGAAGATCAATTTGAAATGATTCAAATTTTAAACGAAAATGGCGAAGTTGTTAATGAAGAGGCGATGCCGCAATTAACGGATGAGCAGCTTCAAGAATTAATGACTCGCATGGTATATACAAGAGTATTAGATCAACGTTCTATTTCTTTAAACCGTCAAGGACGTTTAGGGTTCTATGCGCCAACAGCTGGACAGGAAGCATCGCAAATTGCTTCTCATTTTGCTCTAGAGAAAGAAGACTGGATTTTGCCAGGATATCGTGATGTTCCTCAAATTATTTGGCATGGATTACCACTATATCAAGCGTTTTTATTCTCACGCGGACATTTCCATGGAAACCAAGTACCGGAGGGAGTAAATGTGTTAGCACCTCAAATTATTATCGGTGCTCAATACATTCAAAATGCCGGCGTAGCGTTAGGCTTGAAAAAACGTGGAAAGGAAGCGGTTGCAGTTACATATACAGGTGACGGTGGTTCATCACAAGGTGATTTCTACGAGGGAATTAACTTTGCTGGTGCATTTAATGCTCCTGCCATTTTCATTGTGCAAAACAACCAATTTGCCATTTCTACGCCGAGAGAGAAGCAAACAGCAGCAAAAACGATTGCACAAAAAGGAATCGCAGCTGGTATTCCAAGTGTGTTAGTAGATGGGATGGATCCGCTTGCTGTTTACGCGGTTGTTCGCGAAGCACGTGAACGAGCTTTGAAAGGTGAAGGTCCTACATTGATTGAAACAATGTGTTACCGTTACGGTCCTCATACAATGGCTGGAGATGACCCAACGCGTTACCGTTCTTCAGACCTTGACAATGAATGGGAAAAGAAAGATCCATTAGTGCGTTTCCGTAAATATCTTGAAGTAAAAGGTTTATGGAACGAAGAGAAAGAAAACGAAGTAATTGAGCGCGCGAAAGAAGAAATTAAAGAAGCGATCAAAAAAGCAGATGAGACACCAAAACAAAAAGTAACCGACTTAATGTCCATCATGTATGAAGAAATGCCTCAAAATTTAAAAGAGCAATTTGAATTATATAAAGAGAAGGAGTCGAAGTAAGCCATGGCCCAAATGACAATGATCCAAGCGATTACGGATGCTTTGCGCACGGAACTAAAGAATGATGAAAACGTATTAGTCTTTGGGGAAGACGTAGGAGTAAACGGCGGGGTTTTCCGTGCTACAGAAGGTCTTCAAAAAGAATTTGGTGAAGATCGTGTATTTGATACGCCTCTAGCTGAATCTGGAATTGGTGGTCTTGCTGTCGGTCTTGCGCTAGAAGGCTTCCGACCTGTACCTGAAATTCAATTTTTCGGATTTGTTTATGAAGTAATGGATTCTGTCAGCGGACAATTAGCACGCCTTCGCTATCGTTCTGGCGGAACTTATACAGCACCTGTGACCATCCGTTCTCCGTTCGGTGGAGGAGTTCATACACCTGAGTTACACGCGGATAGTTTAGAAGGACTAGTTGCACAACAACCAGGGTTAAAAGTGGTGATTCCGTCAACTCCTTACGACGCAAAAGGATTGTTAATTTCTGCTATTCGTGATAATGATCCGGTGATTTTCTTAGAGCATATGAAATTATATCGTTCTTTCCGCCAAGAGGTACCTGAAGAGGAATATACGATTCCATTAGGTAAAGCAGAAGTGAAACGTGAAGGAACCGATTTATCTATTATTACTTACGGAGCAATGGTGCATGAGTCGATTAAAGCGGCAGAAGAGCTGGAAAAAGAAGGATTCTCTGTCGAGGTAGTGGACTTACGTACGATTCAACCGCTTGATATCGACACGATCATTGCATCTGTTGAAAAGACAGGTCGCGTAATTGTTGTTCAAGAAGCACAGAAGCAAGCGGGAATTGCAGCTAATGTGGTAGCGGAAATCAATGAGCGTGCCATCCTTAGCCTTGAGGCACCAGTGTTGCGTGTCGCTGCTCCAGATACGGTTTTCCCGTTCTCACAAGCAGAGTCTGTATGGCTTCCTAACTATAAAGACGTAATTGAGACAGCCAAAAAAGTGCTTACTTTTTAATTCATAAAAATATATTTGATATTCATAATAGGAGGTAGAAGACTTTGGCTTTTGAATTCAGACTACCTGATATCGGTGAAGGTATCCATGAAGGCGAAATCGTTAAATGGTTTATTAAGCAAGGTGATAAAGTACAAGAAGACGATGTGCTTTGTGAAGTGCAAAATGATAAAGCAGTAGTAGAAATTCCTTCTCCAGTTGCTGGGACGGTAGAGGAAATTTTGGTAGATGAAGGTACAACCGCTATTGTTGGTGATGTGCTTGTTAGATTTGATGCTCCTGGATACGAAAACTTAAAGTTTAAAGGAGATCATGAAGAGAAAGCAGAGGAAGTGAAAGAAGCTGTTCAAGAGAAAGAAACAGCATCAGCAGCTCAGCCAGCAGAGGTAGATCCTGCCCGACGAGTGATCGCGATGCCTTCTGTTCGAAAATACGCTCGAGATCGCGAGGTAGACATTCGTCAAGTAGCTGGAACAGGCAATAATGGACGTGTGTTAAAAGAGGATATTGATGCGTTCTTGTCAGGCGGAGCAAAGGAGGCGCCATTTGTAGAAACAGCTCCGGTGGCCGAAGCAAAAGAAGAAAAAGTGATGCCAGCCGAAGAAACAAAGGCTGCAGCAAAAGTTGTTTTACCTGAAGGCGAGTTCCCGGAAACTCGTGAAAAGATGAGTGGTATCCGTAAAGCGATTGCTAAAGCAATGGTGAACTCGAAGCATACTGCTCCACATGTGACGCTAATGGATGAAGTAGAAGTAACGAAATTATGGGCGCACCGCAAGAAATTTAAAGATGTAGCGGCGGAAAAAGGCATCAAGCTGACATTCCTTCCATATGTCGTGAAAGCTTTAACAAGTGCTTTACGTGAGTATCCGGTATTAAATACCTCTCTAGATGATGAAGCGGGAGAAATCGTTCAAAAGCATTATTACAATATCGGAATTGCGGCTGATACAGATAAAGGCTTGTTAGTACCAGTCGTAAAAAATGCTGATCGTAAATCAATGTTTGCTATCTCGAATGAAATCAATGAGCTGGCGGACAAAGCTCGCAGCGGCAAATTAGCTCCAGATGAAATGAAAGGGGCTTCATGCACAATCACAAATATCGGTTCAGCCGGCGGACAATGGTTCACACCTGTCATTAATCATCCAGAAGTAGCGATTCTTGGAATCGGAAGAATTTCTGAAAAACCGATTGTAAAAAATGGTGAAATTGTAGCTGCACCTGTGTTAGCATTATCATTGAGCTTTGACCACCGTATGATTGACGGAGCCACTGCTCAAAATGCGCTTAATCACATTAAGCGATTATTAAATGATCCAGAACTTTTATTAATGGAGGCGTAAGACAAATGGTAGTAGGAGATTTCCCAATCGAAACGGACACTATAGTAATTGGAGCAGGACCAGGCGGATATGTAGCAGCGATTCGTGCTGCACAGCTAGGACAAAAAGTAACGATCGTGGAGAAAGCGAACCTTGGAGGCGTGTGCTTAAATGTTGGTTGTATTCCTTCCAAAGCGTTACTGACTGCTGGACATCGTGTTGAGCAAGCGAAACATTCTGAAGACATGGGAATTGTTGCCGAAAATGTAACAGTTAACTTTGATAAAGTTCAAGAATGGAAAGCTAGCGTTGTAAAAAAATTAACGGGCGGAGTAGAAGGTCTGTTAAAAGGAAATAAAGTTGAAATCGTTCGCGGCGAAGCGTACTTTGTAGATGCTAATACTCTTCGTGTAATGGACGAAAATTCTGCTCAAACATACAATTTCAAACATGCGATCATTGCAACCGGTTCTCGTCCGATTGAAATCCCTAACTTTAAATTCTCTGACCGCGTGCTTGACTCTACTGGTGCTCTTAACTTGAAAGAAATTCCGAGCAAAATGGTTGTTGTAGGCGGCGGATATATCGGTGCAGAGTTATCTACAGCATATGCAAACTTTGGCACAGAAATTACTATTCTTGAAGGTGCAGCAGAGATTTTAAGCGGTTTTGAAAAGCAAATGTCTGCCCTTGTTAAACGTAACTTAAAGAAAAAAGGCGTGAACATCGTTACACAAGCGATGGCTAAATCAGCAGAAACAACAGAAAATGGTGTAGTCGTTACTTATGAAGCTGGTGGCAAAGAAGAAAAAATTGAAGCGGATTACGTATTAGTAACAGTTGGTCGTCGTCCTAATACAGACGAGCTTGGACTGGAACAAGCTGGTGTAAAATTAACGGAGCGCGGTTTAATTGAAATCGATAAACAATGCCGTACAAGTGTACCGAACATTTTTGCTATCGGTGATATTGTGCAAGGTCCTCCGTTAGCTCATAAGGCTTCATACGAAGGTAAAATTGCGGCTGAAGTGATCGCGGGAGAAAAATCAGAAATTGATTATATGGGTATTCCAGCTGTATGTTTCACTGAGCCAGAACTAGCATCTGTAGGGTATACAGAAGCAGAAGCGAAAGAAGAAGGAATCGAAGTCATTGCAGCGAAGTTCCCATTTGCAGCAAACGGTCGCGCTTTAGCTCTGAACAGCACAGATGGCTTTGTAAAGCTTGTTACTCGTAAAGAAGACGGTTTAATCATCGGAGCGCAAATTGCCGGTGCCGGTGCTTCTGATATGATTTCTGAGCTTGGCCTTGCTATCGAAGCAGGCATGACGGCTGAAGATATCGCAATGACAATTCATGCTCATCCAACATTAGGTGAAATTTCTATGGAAGCTGCTGAGGTAGCATTAGGAACACCTATTCATGTCGTAAAATAATATTTATGAAGAAATAAGACTGTCGTATTAGGCAGTCTTATTTTTTTTGGACAAGTTAGTATTAAGAAGTGGAGAAGCATTCATATAATAAAGTAAAACCTCAATCAGTGAGGGTTTTACTACCCATTAACACAGGATAGAGTAGTCTGTAAGGAAATGAGTGGATGATCAGTATGGCTTACTATGTTGTGTTTCTTATTCAATTAATGATTTGGAGCTTTTATTCTTTAGCCCGCTGGCTGTCACAGGGAGATTCAACGGAATTTCACTGGTTGTTATTTCTTGTTTTTTTCTATTTATGTATTCTCGTTGCTCGAAGATGGCTTAATCATAAGCAAAGCTACATGGTAACTATTTTTATTCTGTTATTCTACTTTTCTTTTCGATGGGGGATGTCTCTGCTTTTTAAATAATTGTAACAAAATAGTCGTCAAAAAAATAAATGTGACATACAAATTGGGCTTGAAAAATGAAATGTGTTATATTATTATAAATACAAATATGAACCGTTTACACAATAAAAGAGAGGGAGCTAAACATGGGGACAATTGTTTGTAAGTCTTGTTTAGATACAATCGAGCATTTTGAAGATGAAAAAGTGTCTGTCTTATACTCACACTGTGGTTGTGAAGAAGAAGTAGAATTAGAAGATTAAATTTTTCTGTTGTGCAAAATGAATCTTATAAAAATAAGAGCGGTCCTCATCGGGGGACCGCTCTTATTTTTATGTTGCTGTTTTAGCTAATCGCTTTTCGTTCTTTAATGACCCGAAGTGTTTTTAATTCAGCATCTTCTGGACCTTGCACGGGTAACCCAGCTTCTAGATTTTTGTAAATATAGACTAAATTTTCTTCTGTAATAATTTCTCCTGGAATAAAAATTGGGATTCCAGGCGGATACACCATCACAAATTCAGCGCTAATTCGGCCGGCTGCTTCTGAAAAAGGAACGACTTCTGTTTCAGCATAAAATGCATCCCTTGGAGATAAAGCGATGACTGGAATGTCAGGCAATAACACTTCTGTATGGGACGACTTGTTACAATTAGCGCATTGATCCGCTAATTGCAGAAGGGCACGAACTAAAGTTTCAGCGTCTTCTTTCGTATCTCCTGGTGTGACAATGCAAAGTAAATTGTAAAGGTCCGATAATTCGACTTCAATATTGTAATTTTCTCTTAACCAGACCTCTGCTTCATGACCAGTAATGCCGAGATTTTTGACGGAAATAATTAATTTCGTTGGATCATAGTCAAAAGTAGCTTTCGTACCTAGAATCTCTTCCCCTACACAATATAAGCCATCAATCTCATTAATTTGAGCACGGATAGACTGAGCTAATTGAATGGCTTGTTCAATAATTGCTTTCCCTTGTGTAGCTAACTGTCTTCTTGCTGTGTCAAGAGAAGCCAAAAGGATATAAGATGTAGATGTGGTCGTCAGCATACTTAAAATGGTTTGCACACGTTGAACCGATACCAACCCTTCTTTTACGTTAAGAATGGAGCTTTGTGTCATGGAGCCACCTAGCTTATGAACGCTTGTAGCAGCCATATCAGCTCCCGCTTGCATGGCAGAGAGCGGCAAATCATCATGGAAGTGAATATGCACACCGTGCGCTTCGTCTACAAGTACAGGTATATTGTAAGAGTGAGCGACTTCTACAATTTGTCCTAAATCTCCTGAAACACCAAAATAAGTCGGGTTAATGACAAGGAGTCCTTTAGCATCTGGATGCTTCTCTAACGCGCGTTGAACAGTATCTACTGTAATGCCATGAGAGATTCCAAGATCTTTATCAACTTCTGGATGGATAAAGATTGGAATCGCTCCAGAAAAGACAATCGCCGTCATAACAGACTTATGAACATTTCTAGGAACAATGATTTTCTCGCCTGGCCCACAAACAGTCATGACCATCGTCATAATGGCTCCGCTCGTTCCTTGTACAGAGAAGAATGTGTGATCAGCACCAAACGCTTCAGCAGCTAAATTTTGAGCTTGTTGAATGATTCCTTTTGGCTGATGAAGATCATCCAAAGGGGCGATATTAATTAAATCAATGGATAAGGCATTTTCTCCGATAAAATGACGAAATTCGGGATCCATCCCATTTCCTTTTTTGTGTCCAGGTATATGGAATTGTACCGGATTCTTTTTTGCATGCTCTAATAAGCCAGTAAATAATGGTGTTTCAAATTGGGACAACTTACCTTTCACCTCTTTTATGAATTGATTTATTGATTATATAATTAATCGACATTTTTTGCGTAAAACAAGAGAATTATAGCATGTTGACATAGCTTTGCCTAGAAAGTTTTTTAATATTCTTAGAAGAAAAAAGGATTTATGCTTTTCAAGGGAGAAATGAAAAAGGGGAGGGATGATGATGAATTGGGAAACAAGAATTACTAAATTGTTAAACATTCAATATCCGATTATTCAAGGGGGGTTGGCGCATCTAGCTTATTCTGATTTAGCGGCAGCTGTGTCAAATGCTGGAGGGTTAGGGCAAATTACCGCGATGTCTTTGTCTGATCCGGAAGAATTGCGAAACGAAATCAAAAAAGTACGCGCGATGACAGACAAGCCGTTTGGTGTGAATTTTTCAATTGGTCAGCAAAGACGTCCATTTTCCTCTTATTTGGATGTAGCGATTGAGGAAAAGGTGCCTGTTATTTCAATGACAGGAGGAAATCCTGCTCCGCTATTCGAACAGTTAGAGGGAACGGGTATTAAAACACTTGTGCTCGTTGCTGCTGTCAGACAAGCTCAAAAGGCGGAAGAGCTCGGTGCTGACGCTGTTATGGTCGTTGGACAAGAAGGAGGTGGACACCTCGGTCGAAGTGATACAGGAACTTTCGTTCTTGTGCCAAGAGTGGTAGAAAGTGTGAACATTCCTGTCATTGCGTCAGGAGGTATTGGTGACGGTCGGGGGCTAATGGCAGCGCTCTCTCTAGGAGCGGAAGGAATTGAAATGGGAACTAGATTTATTGCCACAAAAGAATGTGTGCATGCATCTGAACTGTATAAACAGGCTTTGATTGAGGGAAGTGAAAATGATACAGTAGTCATTAAGCGCTCGCTTGGTGCACCAGCACGTGCCATCGCAAATAGCTGGACAGATAAGATTTTGGCGATTGAAGAAGAACATGGTGATTATGAAAATTTGAAAGACTACATAAGTGGAGTGGCAAACAAGCGCTACATTCATGAAGGGAAAGAAGATGAAGGATTCGCTTGGGCAGGTCAAGTGATGGGGTTAATTCATGACATTCCATCCGTGAGCGAACTGATCGAAAACATGATTGCGGATGGCGAAAATATTCGCAAAAAATGGGGAACATCATAAGAATAGACAAAAGAAGGTGATACCATATGGAATACTCTTATCCTTTTTCAACGGATTGGACGACAGAAGAAGTCATAGATGTCATTAAGTTTTTTGAAGCAATCGAAAAAGCTTATGAAAAAGGAGTTGATAAAGCGGAATTAATGACCGCTTATCGACGTTTTAAAGAAATTGTGCCGAGCAAGGCAGAAGAGAAAAAGCTGTGTAATGAATTCGAAGATGCAAGCGGTTATTCCTCTTACCATGCGGTACAAAAAATGAAAACAGCAGAAGACGGCCAGCGAATTAAAATGAATAAGTAACGAGGGTGGAGGCGGTTGAATCATCGGCAAATTGATGATTCAACCGCTTCATTTGTTTAAGATAATTGGTAGAGGGGTATTAATTTGACAAAAGTATCATAAACTGTGTCAAGAAATTCTGTTCCGCTCATGTTGATAACATCTTCCTTATGCAAATGGATACCACAAAGTATTTCTGCCTTTTTCACTGATTGCAGACGTTGAAACAGCTGGAGTAACTGTTCGTCCGATACATCCGCCATTTTTGTAGCTGAAGGTTTTGTGTGATCATCTGACCAAACAAAGTGACTAGGGATTGTCTCGCGTATAGACGATATGTTCATTTCAAGAAAGGAGCCAATTTCCGCTTTTCGAGGAGCTTCGTAAATAACAGCATACCAAACAAACACATGTGTCTCCCATAATCCAATTTGAAAGTGAGGGTGTTTTTTGTAGCCGCGTTTATTATTAGCAAAAGCTACCCATGTGTCATCTGGCGGATTAACTGTACGACGAGCATGTTTCGCTACATGATAAAACATTTCATCTCCAGTTAGCTGACCTAATTCCTGTGAAAAAAAGTGGCCTAAAGCTTCTAGCTTCGGTCGGATCTGTTGTTGTAACGCCTCCATTCTTGGTTCCAATCCATCGATTGTGAACACTTGAAAATCATTTGTTGTAAAACCGGGAAATTCCATGAAATATCCTCCTTGAATTGTTTGTCCATATCATATCATAAAAAGGAGTGCTTGCATGATGAAACAAGTGGTGAACGGTCTTATTAAACAAACGCAAACAAAACAAAGGTTGGCTGTTATTCGCTTAGAGCTGGACTATGAATTAGCTGTTTTATTTGAAGCGATGCAGAAGAAAGATCGAGTTCAAATGGAGAAGTCGAAGGCCGTGTTACGACAGTTATGGGAAAAGTTACAACAAATTGATGAACATAAGCTATGAAGAAGTAAAAAAGTGAGGGCTTTATTATTCATCTATTCGAAACAAAGTACGCAGGATAGCCATTATGCACGAATGAGCTAAAAATGATTAAAATCAACATTGCTGTTGAACAAATCTAAGATGAAAAATGGGCTCGCTTACCCGTTCGCGAGTCTATTTTTATTTAATAAAGTGGAATTATATACTATAATGTCAAATAAGTTGAAAAATTTGAATTGGTACATTATGTCCGCGTTGGAGGAATGGTCATGGCAAATTGGACGGAAATAGATCGGTATGCAAAATCGTGGATTACGGAGGCGGGAAAGTCAATTCGTGCTTCATTTAAACAGTCTTTAAACATCCAAACAAAATCAAATCCTAATGATTTAGTGACAAATATGGACAAAGAAATCGAAAAGTATTTCATTTCAAATATTCGTAGCACTTACCCTGATCATAGTATTTTAGGGGAAGAAGGAAATGGCGATCAGCTAAGTTCGTTAAACGGGATTGTGTGGATCATTGACCCTATTGACGGTACAATGAATTTTATCCATCAGCAGCGGAATTTTGTCATCTCCATTGGAATTTATGAAGATGGTGTAGGACGATTAGGTTATATTTATGATGTTACCCATGATGAGCTTTATTTTGCTGAGAAGGGGAAAGGCGCTTATATGAATGAAGTGAGGTTGCCACCTTTAGAAAAATTTCCTGTTCACCAATCCCTCATTGCTGTTAACGCCACATGGTTAGTGAAAAATGCGTATTTTGACCAACGTAAACTAGCCGCTTTAGCGATGGCGGTTCGAGGAACGCGTTCGTACGGTTCGGCTGCCTTAGAGCTCGCTTATGTGGCGTCTGGAAGGTTAAACAGTTACTTAACGATGCGACTGTCTCCTTGGGACTTTGCTGCTGGGAAAATCATTGTGGAAGAAGTTGGAGGGGTTGTCACGACACTGCTTGGAGAAGAATTGGACATGCTTTCTGTCAATAGCGTGTTTGCAGGGGAGGCAACTCTTCACTCGGAAATACTAGGTAAATTTTTATTACATGAGGAATAAGGATGTCCTTTGAGCGTCAGGCTCCTCTGTAAACGAGGCGCCTGGCTCTTAGTGGATTTATCCCGCATTAACAGTCAACATGACAGGTTAATCAGCGGGGGGAATGAGGAACACCCCACTGGTTGAAGTTTCACTTTATAATTTGCCGGCTCTTCGCATTTTTGCTTTTGTGGAAAAACCAAACCCCATAACAGCAATAAGAGCAATCGCACATCCTGCGATGCCGCTCAAGCTTCTTTCACCGATGGCGATCCCCATGCCAATCATGCAGGAAGCAGCTGCTAATGCAAATAGAAAAAACACCCACTTGAATTCTTTCATCATCCGTCACTCCCTTTCTCCTCTATTTTATAACAAGGCTATGTTAAAATGTAGTGTTGATTTTTTTGTTCATTGGCACAAAAAGACTGTTATGAAACTAAGTCTGGGATAAAAAATGACTTGGCAATCATAATTAACAAATAGGAATTTATATTGACTTATGATATAATAATTCAGTTATTGAAGAGTATTATTGAAATTGAGATGCTTATATTAGTCAGGAGGAACTAATTTGAATACAAGAAACGATTTGAAAAACATTGCGATTATTGCTCACGTTGACCATGGGAAAACAACGCTTGTTGATCAATTACTTAAACAATCTGGAATTTTTAGAAGCAACGAGCACATTGAAGAGCGCGCAATGGATTCAAATGATATTGAAAGAGAGCGCGGAATTACGATTCTAGCAAAAAATACCGCGATCCAATATAAAGATACGAAAATCAACATTTTGGATACGCCAGGACATGCCGACTTTGGTGGAGAAGTAGAGCGAATCATGAAGATGGTTGATGGTGTATTATTGGTTGTCGATGCTTATGAAGGTTGTATGCCACAAACCCGATTTGTATTAAAGAAAGCGCTAGAGCAAAACTTACGCCCAATCGTGGTTGTCAATAAAATTGACCGTGACTTTGCTCGTCCGGCAGAAGTGATTGATGAGGTTCTTGAGTTATTTATCGAGCTTGATGCTAATGATGATCAATTGGAGTTCCCGGTGATTTATGCATCCGGTATTAACGGAACAGCGAGTACAACGCCTGATAAGCAAGATGAGAACATGGAAGCTTTATATGAAGCGATTGTGAAGCATATTCCTTCTCCAGTGGATAATAAAGAAGAGCCTTTGCAATTCCAAGTGGCTTTACTTGATTACAATGATTATGTTGGTCGTATCGGAATTGGTCGCGTATTTCGCGGAACGATTCAAGTGGGTCAGCAAGTAGCCTTAATGAAATTAGATGGCACAGTCAAACCTTTCCGTGTGACGAAAATCTTTGGCTTTATGGGTCTTAAGCGTATGGAAATTCAAGAAGCTCATGCTGGCGATTTAATTGCTGTATCCGGCATGGAGGATATTAACGTTGGGGAAACGGTTTGTCCGATTGAACATCAAGAAGCGTTACCGGTTCTTCGCATCGACGAACCAACGTTACAAATGACGTTCCTTGTCAATAATAGTCCGTTTGCTGGTCGAGAAGGAAAATTCGTGACTGCGAGAAAAATTCAAGAGCGTTTGGAAGCACAGCTTGAAACAGATGTCAGTTTGCGAGTAGAAAATACCGATTCTCCTGATGAATGGATCGTGTCTGGGCGTGGGGAACTGCATTTATCGATTTTAATCGAAAATATGCGTCGCGAAGGATATGAATTACAAGTATCGAAGCCAGAAGTTATCGTGAAAGAGATTGATGGTGTTCGTTGTGAGCCAGTGGAACGCGTTCAAATTGATGTGCCTGAAGAGTATACAGGTTCTGTTATCGAGTCATTAGGTTCGCGAAAAGGTGAAATGATTGATATGATTAATAATGGAAACGGCCAAGTTCGTCTGGTATTCAATGTTCCAGCTCGTGGATTAATTGGTTATACGACTGAATTTTTAACAATGACTCGAGGATATGGAATTATTAACCACACGTTTGATAGCTATCAGCCAATGCAGCCAGGACGTGTCGGTGGACGCCGTCAAGGAGTACTTGTTTCTATGGAGTCAGGAAAATCTTCTCAATATGGTATTATGCAAGTTGAGGACCGCGGAACGATCTTCGTAGAACCAGGGACAGAAATTTATGGCGGAATGATTGTCGGTGAGCATACTCGTGAAAATGACTTAACTGTTAATATTACGAAAATGAAACAAGCGACAAATGTTCGTTCAGCTACGAAAGACCAAACAACGACGATGAAAAAACCAAGAATCATGTCTTTAGAAGAAGCGCTAGAGTATTTAAATGAGGACGAGTATTGTGAACTTACACCTGAATCGATCCGTCTTCGCAAAAAAATTCTTGATAAGAACGAACGGGAAAGAGCTGCTAAAAAGAAGAAATACGAAGAAAATTAAGCGTTAAGGGGGGAGGTAGAAAGTGGAAACGGAAGCGTTAGAACACGTCAGTCCACTACTGGGCGCCTTAATTCAAGCAGTAGGGGTAAATGGAGCAGTTTGGATATATTGGCTGACAATCGTTCTTCTGTCAATTTTAGTGTATAATCTCGGTTTTGCTAAGAAGCTATCACTTGGAAAGAACCTCATTGTCTATCTTTCCTTGGTTGTTGGTTCGCTGCTGCTATTAATTCTTTCTTACCAACTGCCAGTAGTTGAAAGTTTATTGGTTGCTGCGTTAGTTCTTGGAATATACAAAATCAGATTGCGAATGCACAAAAAAGAAAATGAAGTGTAAAAAAGGACCGCATGTCGCGGTCCTTTTTGTTTAACAAAGCCTTTAATAAAGCGGATTATAGCGATTCTTTTTCCTTGCCAGAGCGGTAAACATGGAATTGACCAGTCGCAATTCGTGCTTTTGTCTTTTCTGCTATTCGATGGTTACATTCCGGACACATATATGTGTGGATGGGTCTGTTTCGCAGTCTTTTTGCGATCAGCAACTCATCATCAATTTTATCAATTTTTTCACATAAAATACATTTAACTCTCATTTTTAACCACCTCGTTCTTTTTCTTAGCTCTATTAAAGGGTAGTGTTCATTTTTGTTCCATTTAAATGAGTCAAAAATCTTTACAATCAACGTTTTTGTATAACAAAGTCTTTTTATTAGTATATCATGACTACCTTGAAACATCTTCATTGGAAAATAAAAGAATTCATTCGTAAAATTCGGAAGTGATAAGGAGATCATGTATAATGGAATTAAACAAGGGAGGGGATTCATTTGGGTAATCGTTTAGAAACACAATTAATTCCTGTGTTGTTTGAAGCTTTGCAAAAGGACAGGTTTGTAACTGTAGCAACGATAGATCATGAAACAGGTGGACCAATGATTCATGCAATTTCTTGGATTTATGCGGTCGATGAAAGAACCATTCGCTTCGCTGCTACTAGCCAGTCAAGGATGATTGAAAATTTAGAAAAAAATACAGCTATCGCTATTAACATGATTTCTAATGAGTCTACATATACCATTACAGGTGAAAGTCATATTCTATCTAAAAAAGTAGAGGGGATTCCTTTAAAGATCGCGATTGTTGAGCTGGCTATTAAAGAAATTCGCGATGTCATGTTTTACGGATCAAAAATGATCTCTGAGCCTGTTTATGAGAAAACATATGATTTAGCAGCTGCAGAAAAGCTCGATCAGCAAGTGATTGATGCGTTAAAAAAAGGAGCTGAATCTTAATTCGGCTCCGCAGGTGCTTTTTGTAGTATTGGATTTGAATACCGTCGTTTATTTCTGATGGTTTGACTGTTCTTCTTGTTGTTGCTCTAACTGTCGATCGCCGTTTGGAGCAAGTTTTGTTTTAGGTTGCTCTGTTACTTTATCAGCATCATTTGTTTCTGTTAAGTTTCCGGGTACTTCAGGGATGGTGCGTCCAGCGATATCCGCTAATTCGTTGGCTAACCCTTGGAGTGGCCGTCCGTTATTAATATCTACTTTTATTTCTTGTATTCTGGCATATAAGTCAGGATCTGCAATGACAAGAGCATTAGCACCGTTCGGTTGGCTTCTCAACGCCTCGGCTACTGTGTATTTGATTGAGCCCACTTCAGAACGATCTAGGTTAGCATCTACATCAATTCCAACGATCGCATAGTCTCCTGCTGATACTGCTGTCGCATTTTTTACTCCTGGCATTGATTTAGCGGTTTCAGCTAAGCGGTTTGATGCTTGCTGGATAGACAGGCGCTGCTCGTCCCTAATTTGATCGTTCTCGACATTTACTTTATAAGGCTGCGAGTTGTGTCGATTATTTTCTGGCCCCAAACTGGATTCTTTATTTTGCGCACAGCCGAAAAGCATGAATGCAGTAAAGAGAGGGAGAATGTTTTTCAATATAGTCACCTCTTCATCATTTTGATGAGCTATTTCTATTTCTATTGTGCGAATTTCGTCTATTTTTATGCGTTTGCACATATATATTTACCAGCCCAACTGTAAGAACGCAACAAAGCTAATCTTCATATAATAAAAAAAGATGAAAAGCAGGAGGCGTCTCGTTGAGTAAAATTTATGTTTTAGATACTAATGTCTTATTACAGGATCCATACGCTATTTTTTCCTTTAAAGAAAATGAAATTGTGATACCAGCCGTCGTTTTAGAGGAATTAGACTCGAAAAAGAGGTATATGGATGAAATAGGAAGGAATGCTAGACTTGTATCGAAAATCATTGATAAACTGCGGGAAACGGGAAAGCTTCATCAAGGTGTACCTTTAGACAATGGAGGAAGTTTAAGAATTGAATTAAATCATCGGTCTTTTCAAAAGCTGCAAGACATTTTTATTGAAATGACAAATGATAATCGTATATTGGCGGTAGCGAAAAACTTAGCATTAGAAGAAGAGGAAAAAGAAAATGGCCGCCCTGTTATTTTAGTCAGCAAAGATACATTAGTAAGAGTAAAGGCGGACGCGCTTGGTTTAGAATCAGAGGATTTTTTAAGCGATCGAGTAATCGAAATGAGTGATATATATACAGGTTTTTTAGAAGTGTATGTGTCTAAAGAAACGTTAGACCTTTTTTATCAAAAAGGGGAATTGGCACTATCGGAAGTAGCTAACCATCCTTTTTATCCTAATCAGTTTTTATTATTAAAAGATGCTTTAGGAAGTTCCTCTTCAGCGATAGCCATGGTGGATGCTAAAGGGAAATACATGAAAAAGCTGTTGCATGATGATGAAATTGTTTGGGGGATTAAACCCCGAAATGTTCAGCAAGTCATGGCGATTGAGTTGCTGCTAAGACCTGACATTCCACTTGTTACTATGGCTGGTAAGGCCGGAACAGGCAAGACGTTAATCACTTTGGCAGCTGGATTATTTCAAACGGAAGATTTGCAAATGTTTAAGAAATTACTTGTCGCGCGGCCGATTGTTCCTGTAGGAAAAGATATTGGCTACTTGCCAGGTGAGAAGCAAGAAAAATTACGCCCGTGGATTCAGCCTATTTATGATAATCTTGAGTATTTATTCAATACAAAGAAGTCAGGGGAAATTGATCAAATTCTTGCTGGTTTAAGTTCGGTTGAGGTGGAAGCACTCACCTATATTCGCGGACGGAGCATGCCAGAGCAATATATTATTATTGATGAAGCACAAAATTTAACGAAACATGAAGTGAAAACGATTTTAACGAGGGTGGGAGAAAAAAGTAAAATTGTGTTAATGGGAGATACCGCTCAAATTGATCATCCTTACTTAGATGAATATAATAATGGATTAACTTATGCCATTGAGTCATTTAAAGATCAAGCGGTGGCTGGCCATATCAAATTGATGAAGGGGGAGCGATCTGGTTTAGCTCAATTGGCAGCTGATTTGTTATAATATCCACTGGATTCAATAAGCAGGTAAATTCAAATTATTTTTGAGTTCATAATTTGAGCATAGATATAGCATGAAATTTGTTTCATACTAGCCGGAATCTTAGTAAAATATACAAGCATGAAGAGAATGAACCTTTTTATGCGTGATATTTTACCTTTAGGATCAGGCTTTTTTCTTCTATTTTAGGTTTTTTGATGTCGAAAAAACTCAATGATTGATGGAAAATGTGTTAAAATAAACAACTGAAGGCAATAGACAAAATTGCAATAAAAGAGATCTGAGGCTATGGCGGTAGATAGGAGTTATAGAAAATGAGGCTAGTCGCTGTTTCGACATTAAAAGAGCATGTTAAATTAGCTAAGCCAGTGTACAATGAGGCTGGTCAAATTCTTATTGGACATGGAGTTCCTCTTACGAAACAAATGATATTCAGGTTGCAACAACTTGGCATTACATTTGTTTATATGGAGGACAAAAAAACAGAAGATATTGTGTTTAATCCGGCTGTGACAGACAGAACACGCCAAGAAGCTCTCAGCTTAATGAAGCAATCATTTGAGGGTGTAGTGAATACGAGAAACTTCAACAACAAGTTTTCGTTTGACAAAATGGAGAGACAGTTTAAAGCCGTGATACGGGAGATGCTTGATCAAATAAAAGAGCATAAAGAAGCAGTTTCTCTGCTTTCTAACGTATGCGCCCATGACAACTATATTTTAGCTCACTCGTTAAATGTGATGATCTACACGTTAGCACTTAGTTTAAAGCTACAATTGAAGTCTCAACAACTGGAGGAAATAGGGCTTGGAGCTATGTTGCATGATGTTGGAAAAATACTTATTCCTCAATCTATTTTAATGAAACCTTCACGGTTGACGAATGAAGAATATGAAGAAATAAAAAAACATGCCGAATATGGATTTAATATTTTAAGAAAAGAACATACTATTCCGCTTCCAGCTGCTCATTGTGCTTATCAGCATCATGAAAGAATAAATGGAACAGGCTATCCTCGAGGTCTTGTGGGTGACCAAATTCATTTGTATGGAAAGATTTTGGGTATTACCGATGTATATGATGCTGTTACTTCAAATAGAATATACAGACAGGCTATGCTTCCTTCCGAAGGATTAGAAATCTTATATGCGGGAGCAGGAACTCAATTTGATGCAGAAATGGTGAAAGCTTTTCGTAAGTCTATTGTTGTATATCCAAATGGCTTGACTGTTCATTTAAATGATAACCGAAAAGGGGTTGTATTAAGGCAAACACCACATATTAGCGACCGACCTGTATTATTAATACTAGAGGAAGAAGATCGTGAATTGGATGAGCCATATGAATTAGATTTATCTAAAGAGTTAACGGTGATCATCAGTGAAACGGATACAACCTTATTAGGAAAAAAGAAAGAACAAGCATGAGTGTGAGGTGGCGCTCAGTGCTTGTTCTTTCTTTTTTGGCTGATGCGATTACTCGATTCGAAAAGCTTTTACGTGGCGAATAGGGTTTTCGCGGTTGGAGCCATCTTTATATAATAGGTGAACAGGACCGTCATCACGAAGGGGTTTACCTCTTTTTGAAAAGGCGAGAAGAAGGTCATTAGCTCTATGTAATGGAAATGGTTCTTCGCCGTTTGTTGTTTCAATGATAATCAATGTCGCTTCTTCATTTGGTTCCGCATTTTTTAGAAAAGGTTCAAATGGTATAGCGAAGCTCCCTGTCAATGCTTGTTCTTTGAGAAATTTTTTTTCGGATTTGATCGTAGGTGGTGAGATGGCTCCTTCACGAATCTCTTTATCCCAAAACTGAGAAATATTCTTTGTATACTCCTCATCTTCCGAAAGCGTGTTTGTTTCTTTAGTATCAAAATATGTATCTAGATCAATTCGACGATCATCAAAAATCCACACACCCGGATCTAATGTCACAGAAAATTTCACTTTTCCGTAAATAGGCATAATGTTTTCCATCGTGTTTCCTCCTTATGTGTATTAGTTGTTCAAAGTCAAGTATAGCTCTTAATTGTTTTCTTGTCAGGCGACAATGTAAAATTCCTTGCAAAATAGTACGATTAACGATAAAATTTAAAATTATAGCTAATCCATTGCACGGAACAGGGGGAGTTTACAAATGGCGTCTGAAATGAAAGTCGATCACAGGGAAAAAGCCTACTCTCTATTGGAAGCAGACGCAGAAAAGATTTTGCGCCTCATTAAAGTTCAAATGGACAATTTAACAATGCCCCAATGTCCTCTTTATGAGGAAGTGCTTGATACTCAAATGTTTGGCTTATCCCGTGAAATAGATTTTGCCATACGTTTAGGACTAGTTGATGAACAAGATGGAAAACAACTGATTGATTCGCTAGAAAAAGAATTATCAGCTCTCCATGAGGCATCTACTGAAAAATAAACGTGAAAGAAACTCAAACAGATATTTTCCATGTTTGAGTTTTTTTACATAAAATTAGACATCCCAATAATAGTAAGATCTGAAAGGGATGAGGTGAAGGTGTATGTGGAAGAAGGTTCTTAAGTCTTATGATTATTCTTTAATTGCGGTATTTATTTTACTATGTCTGTTTGGATTAACGATGATCTACAGCGCTAGTTCTGTAGTTGCTGTTCAAAAATACGGATTTGCTAGTGATCACTTTTACAGTAGGCAAAAAATATTTTTAATCGCTTCTATGCTGTGTTTTATTGCTACAGCTGTATTCCCCTACAAGGCTTATATGAATAGTAAGTTTTTATTTGCGGGTGTGTTCGGCATGATTGCTGTTCTTATATCATTAATGTTTTTTGGTACTGCTGCGAATAATGCTCAAAGCTGGTTTCGTGTAGGTGGAATAAGTATTCAACCTGCGGAATTTGCTAAGCTGGTTATTATTGTTTATATGTCAGCCATTTATGCCAAAAAACAGAAATATATTAATTCAATCAATAAAGGTATTATTCCCCCAATTGTGTTTTTAGTTTTAATTTGTATGTTGGTTGCTGCTCAACCGGATTTTGGTACGGCATTTATTATCATGTTAATCGGTTGTACTATCATTGTTTCCTCAGGTATGAAATTTAAAAGTATGTGGAAGTTAATTATCTTAGGTTTAATGATTGCCGTTATTCTTTCTCCTATGTTAATCTGGAAAAAAGATAAAATCTTTACAGATGAAAAGATTAGCCGTTTTACCGGTCATTTTGATCCTTTTAAGCATCAAGATGGAGATGGCTATCAGCTTGTCAATTCTTATCTTGCAATTGGATCAGGAGGAATTACTGGATCAGGTCTTGGGCAAAGCGTGCAAAAGCTTGGCTATTTACCAGAGCCTCATACCGACTTCATTATGGCTGTTATTGCTGAAGAACTCGGTGTGTTTGGTGTTATCTTTGTCCTGGGCGGCTTAAGTTTTATTGTTTTGAAAGGAATTTATATTTCTATCAAGTGCAAAGACCCATTCGGTTCGATGATAGCTGTTGGTATTTCTAGTATGATTGCAATCCAAGCAGGCATCAATCTTGGAGGAGTCTGTGGGTTGATTCCGATTACTGGAGTGACCCTTCCATTTATTAGTTATGGAGGAACCTCTCTTATGTTGTTGGCTATGTCCATGGGGATATTAGTGAATATCTCCATGTTTAATAGATTTGAAAGTTTGTATAAAAAATAATAATATGAAGAAACCATCATTTCGAAATAAAAAGGTTCAATCTATTGAACCTTTTTATATATATTTATTTGCTTAATGGGGGAGAGATGATTATGAGACAAATCAGTAAAGTACTGGTTGCGAATCGAGGAGAGATTGCGATTCGTGTATTTCGTGCCTGTACAGAGCTAAACATTCGCACTGTAGCTATTTATTCAAGAGAAGATTCAGGTTCTTATCACCGTTATAAAGCAGATGAGGCATACTTAGTTGGGGAAGGAAAAAAGCCAATTGATGCTTACTTAGATATTGAGGGAATTATCGAAATCGCTAAGCAAGCAGAAGTTGACGCCATTCACCCAGGATATGGGTTTTTATCTGAAAATATTGAATTTGCAAAACGTTGTGAAGAAGAAGGGATTATTTTCATTGGCCCTAAAACCAAGCATTTAGATATGTTTGGTGATAAAGTAAAAGCAAGAATGCAGGCTCAAAATGCAAATATTCCTGTTATTCCAGGGACAGACGGACCGGTTGATAGTCTTGAAGAGGTTGTTGAATTTGGTAAAAAGTTCGGTTTTCCCCTTATGATTAAAGCTGCTTTAGGCGGCGGCGGACGCGGCATGCGTGTGGTTAGAAGTGTTGATGAAGTCAAAGAAGCCTTTGAAAGAGCTCGCTCAGAAGCAAAAGCCGCTTTTGGAAATAGCGAAGTGTACGTTGAGAAATTTGTTGAAAACCCTAAGCATATTGAAGTGCAGATTTTAGGTGATAACGATGGGAATATCGTTCATTTATATGAGAGAGATTGTTCTGTACAAAGACGTCATCAAAAAGTAGTTGAGGTGGCACCTTGCGTATCCATATCTAATGATTTGCGAAATCGTATTTGTGAAGCGGCTGTAAAGTTGATGAAAAATGTTGATTATTTAAATGCAGGTACGGTTGAATTTCTTGTAGCAGGAGAAGAGTTCTACTTTATTGAAGTCAATCCTCGTGTGCAAGTAGAGCATACTATTACAGAAATGATTACAGGTATTGATATCGTTCAATCGCAAATTTTAATTGCAGAGGGACATGCTCTCCACAGTAAAGCAGTAGGAATCCCTGTTCAAGAAGAGATTATAACTCATGGATATGCTATTCAATCGCGTGTGACGACGGAAGATCCGTTAAACGGTTTTATGCCCGATACAGGGAAGATCATGGCTTATCGTTCTGGCGGCGGATTTGGCGTACGTTTAGACGCAGGAAATGGCTTCCAGGGAGCGGTGATTACTCCTTATTATGATTCGCTTTTAGTGAAAGTTTCTACATGGGCTCTTTCTTTTGAACAAGCAGCATCGAAAATGGTTCGAAATCTACAAGAATTCCGGATTCGCGGTATTAAAACAAATATCCCGTTTTTAGAAAACGTTATGCGCCATAAAAACTTTGTGACTGGCAATTATGATACGTCTTTTATTGACACAACACCTGAACTATTTAGTTTTTCAAAAAGATTAGACCGTGGAACAAAAATGCTTAGCTATATTGGAAATGTGACGATTAATGGTTTCCCGGGGATCGAGAAAAAGAAAAAACCAGTGTTTGAACAACCGTTTATTCCTAAAGTGAAATACTCTCAACCTGCTGCTCCAGGCACGAAGCAAATTTTGGATGAAAAAGGTGCAGATGGCTTAGTAGATTGGGTCAAGTCTCGCCCGGAAGTATTGTTAACAGATACGACGTTCCGTGATGCTCATCAATCACTATTAGCGACGCGCGTGCGGACAAACGATTTGACTCATATTGCCGAACCTACATCGAAACTACTTCCTGATTTATTTTCCATGGAAATGTGGGGTGGAGCAACTTTTGATGTATCGTACCGCTTCTTAAAAGAGGATCCATGGAAACGTTTGGTCACATTAAGACAGCAAATTCCAAATGTATTATTCCAAATGCTGTTGCGTGCGTCTAACGCTGTTGGGTACACAAATTATCCGGACAATGTCATTCGTGAATTTGTCAATCAATCAGCCGAATCTGGCATTGATGTGTTCAGAATATTTGATAGTTTGAACTGGGTGAAAGGGATGGAAGTAGCGATCGATGCTGTTCGTCAGACCGGCAAAATTGCGGAGGCTTCCATCTGTTATACGGGTGATATTGACGACCCAACTAGAACCAAATATGATATTGATTATTATAAAGCAATGGCAAAAGAATTAGAGAATCAAGGTGCTCATATTCTCGGTATTAAAGATATGGCAGGTTTATTAAAACCTCAATCAGCTTATCGATTAATTTCTGAGTTGAAAGAAACGGTCGATATTCCAATTCACCTCCATACGCATGATACGAGTGGAAATGGAATTTACATGTATGCAAAAGCGATTGAAGCAGGTGTAGATATCGTGGATGTCGCATTAAGCACAATGGCAGGACTAACTTCTCAGCCAAGTGCAAGTACGCTTAAATACGCTCTTAAAGGAACAGATAGAGAGCCAACTGTGAACATTGATGCTCTTGAACAACTGGCTCAATATTGGGAAGGTGTTCGTCAATATTATCAGGATTTCGAAAGCGGCATGTTATCTCCGCATACAGAGATCTACAAACATGAAATGCCTGGAGGACAATATAGTAATCTTCAGCAACAAGCGAAAGCGGTAGGTCTCGGCGATCGTTGGGAAGAAGTGAAAGATATGTACAGCCGAGTGAACTTGATGTTCGGCGATATTGTCAAAGTGACTCCATCTTCTAAAGTGGTAGGAGATATGGCTTTATTCATGGTTCAAAATGATTTGTCTGAAGAGGACGTACTGACAAAAGGAGAAACAATTGATTTTCCAGACTCTGTCATCGAATTATTTGAAGGTTATTTAGGACAGCCTTACGGAGGGTTCCCTAAACAGCTTCAACAAGTCATTTTAAAAGGGAAAGAACCACTCACTGTTCGCCCCGGAGAATTATTGAAAGCAGTAGATTTTGATGCTCTTCGTGAAGAACTTTCTCAAGAGTTGGGACGTCAGGTGACCAGCTATGATGTGATCGCTTATGCTTTATATCCAAAAGTGTTTTTAGATTACATGAAAACGATCGATCAATTTGGAGATGTATCCAAGCTTGACACACCAACGTTTCTTTATGGAATGAGACTCGGAGAAGAAATTGAAGTGGAAATTGAAACTGGAAAGACATTAATTGTGAAACTGGTTTCGATTGGACAACCACAAGCGGATGGTACACGCGTCGCATACTTTGAATTGAATGGTCAACCTCGTGAAGTCGTGATTAAAGACGAAAGCATTAAATCCGCTGTTGTCTCTAAAATAAAAGCTGATCCGAGAAACGAAAGTCATATTGCAGCAACAATGCCTGGAACAGTCATTAAAGTGATTGCGGAAAAAGGTGAAAAAGTAAACCGTGGAGATCATTTGATGATTACTGAAGCAATGAAAATGGAAACAACCGTTCAAGCTCCATTTGCAGGTGTAGTAAAAAATGTTTATGTACAAAATGGTGAAGCGATTTCAACAGGTGATTTATTAATTGAATTAGAAAAATAATATAAAAAATGCAGCAGGCAATTGCCTACTGCATTTTTTTCTATTGTTCATTTAATTTGCTTCGAGAGATTAAAAGAATAAAATAACATAATAGCCCAAATAAACAGGAAATAAATAAGGCATGAGCTAGAGCAACATAGAGGTTTAATCTAGTAAATATAATGAAAGCGCCCGCAATTACTTGTAGAAGAACTAATAGGAAAGCGATGATCCATCCCCAATAAACGACACGTTGATGCTTGTAGTTCTTTACAGCAATAAATGTAATATAGGCAATCCAAATGAAAATTAGTCCTGCGGCTAAGCGATGCCCCATTTGAACCCACTGATACATATTAAGTGGGATTCCAGGAGCGCTATTTACGCAAAATGGCCAGTCAGGACAAGTAAGACTAGCATTTGTATGACGGACAAGAGCACCAGTGTAAACAACTAGATAACTATATAAAGTAACTCCGATCGTATGCCATTTCATCCGCTTATCAATGACGATAGATGAGGCGTCAAATTTCTGATCTACTTCAAAAATCAGCAACGTTAACAAGAGGACGGCAGAAAAAGAAATAAGTGAGATACCAAAGTGCAGAGCAAGGACAAAATCTGATTGTCCCCAAAGAACAGCCGCCGCGCCGATTAAACCTTGAGCAACCAAAAAGAAAAAAGATAGGAATGCAAGGAATTTGGTTTCTCTTTTATGTCCAATCATGCGCCAAGAAGCAATCGAAAGTGCAAGTACGAGTAATCCAACTATACCTGAAACGAGTCGGTGTGCTAATTCAATAATGGTTTCAATCGTTATATCATCTGGAATGATCTGTCCATGACAAAGCGGCCACTCTCGGCCGCAACCAAGTCCAGAGTCCGTTTTTGTAACTAGCGCCCCCCCTAGCAACACAAGAAGCATACCGAACGTTGTTAATACTGCCAACCATTTTAACGAGCGTTGCATGTCATCACCTACTTATGTAAAATTAACTTTTTGAGTGAAAAAAGAATACATCTTCTCGATAATACAGAAGATAGTGGTAAAAGACAACTTGTAAATTTGTTTGAACTCATGATGTCGAATCGAAAAAAATGATGAATGAACCGTTTAATAACAGGGTTTAAGCTTCTATTATTATCTGATAAAAAAAAAATGATGGAAATAGTACTTGATTACTGGACACAAATTCGACATAATTAGTTCAATATGTATTCACAAAAAAATGGATAGATATGTTTTAATATTGAATTGATAGGCGTTTTTGAAAAAAAAGAAAACTGTCACATCGTATAGAAAAACGAGAGCGTAATCATTTATATTAAAGTTGTGAATTACGGGTGTGTACGCTTTTGTTTCTCTAATGAGAGGGGGGGAATTGGGTGTCACGTGCTGCAACGACGATGAGGAAAACTCAACTGCCGGAGACAACAGCGATGAAAGATTTCCTAGCGTTAATCAAGATAGGAATTGTCAATTCTAACTTGATCACTGTCTTTACAGGAATGTGGCTTGCTTTTGAGTTTAATGACTTACACTTTTTAACACAGCTGGACACAGTGTTTTACACATTGCTTGGTTCATCGTTGATTATTGCTGGATCGGCAAGTTTGAACAATTTCATTGATCGCGATATTGATCCGCTGATGGAAAGGACTAAAACCCGGCCGACGGTAACCGGAAAGATTAGTTTTCCAAAAGTCATGTCTATAGGGTTAGCTTTTATTGTTATCGGCACGCTGTTGTTGTTTTTAACGACTGCCATGGCGGGTATAATTGGGTTAATAGGGGTATTCAGTTATGTTGTCCTTTACTCCGCATGGTCTAAACGAAGACATGTGAGTAATACAATAGTCGGAAGTATTTCAGGCGCTGTTCCGCCATTAATTGGCTGGGCTGCTGTCGATCCGAACCTACATATGATTGCATGGATGTTATTTCTCGTTATGTTTATTTGGCAGCCTCCGCATTTTTATGCGTTAGCTATGAAGCGTTGTGAGGAGTATCGAGCAGCCAATATACCAATGCTACCAGTAGTGAAAGGGTTCTCAACAACAAAGCGCCACATGATCATTTGGATAGCAGCCTTACTTCCGCTTCCATTTTTCATGGGGGAATTGGGCAATGCTTTTGTTGCTTTAGCAACTGTTTTAAATATTGGATGGTTAGCTCTCGGGTTATCTGGATATAAAATAAAAGATGATTTAAAGTGGGCTAAACTAATGTTTGTTTATTCTTTGCAGTATTTAACAATTATGTTTGTAGCGATGGTTATTTTAACTGTCATATAAAAAATGGGAATTCTTTCTTGTTGAAGAAATCCATATATAAGCTCATTTTCATTTTAGAAATTCACTAAGAAAGAGGGGTTTAAGCTATGAGAGATAGGCTAACTAAATGGCGTCTATTCTCGGTATTTGCCGCATTGACGCTAGTTCTATCCGGCTGTGGTGAACCGTTCCTTTCCGCGCTAGTGCCGGGCGGAGAAGTTGCTCAAAAACAATATGACTTAATGCTTTTGAGCACGCTCATCATGGTTACTGTAATTTTAGTAGTTTTTGTTATCTTTATTATCGCTATTTTCCGCTTCCGTCGTAAAAAAGGCGACGAAAACAAAATTCCAAAACAGGTCGAAGGCAGTCATTTGCTGGAAGTGATTTGGACCGTTATTCCGATTATCCTCCTGTTAGTTCTTGCAGTGCCAACAGTTAAAGCAACTTTTGACCTTGCAGATACAAAGGCAATGGATAAGAAAAACAAAAAAGGCGAGCGTGATGCACTTGTTGTAAATGTACGTGCAAGCCTGTATTGGTGGGAATTTGAATACCCAGATCAAAAGGTCATTACTGGACAAGATTTAGTAGTGCCAACAGATCAAAAAGTTTACTTCAATTTAAAAGCGTCTGACGTAAAACACTCATTCTGGATTCCAGCAGCAGGTGGAAAGATGGATACAAACGTAGACAACGTCAACCAATTCTGGCTTGAATTTGATAATGAGAAAGCTAGTGACGCTCAAAATCTTTTCTATGGTAAATGTGCGGAACTTTGTGGTCCATCACATGCTTTAATGGACTTTAAAGTAAAAGCCATTCCACAAGATGAATTTAAACAATGGATGAATGACATGAAAACAGCGAAAGAAGAAACACCAACTGATGCTACAGCAGCAAAAGGTCAAGAGCTGTTTAAACAAAACTGTTTAAGCTGTCATGCTGTCACTCCACAAGATGGTCGTCCGGAACAAGCGAGACTTGCTCCGAACTTAGCAACATTTGGAGAACGCTCTCGTGTTGCGGGTATTTTAGAGCATAATGAAGAAGAGTTGAAAAACTGGATTCGCGATCCTGAGAAATACAAACCTGGCAATAAAATGACAGGTACGTATAAGGATTTATCTGAAGATGAGCTAGATCAATTAGCAGCATACTTAATGAGCTTGAAAGTACAAGATTAATAACTGATAAAAAAAGGAGGTAAAATCGTTGAGTACCATTGCACAAAAACGAGGGTTCGCAGGCACGATTTGGGATTACTTAACTACAGTTGACCATAAGAAAATCGCGATTCTTTATTTAATTGCAGGCGGTATCTTCTTCCTCATGGGTGGCGTTGAAGCCATGATGATTCGGATACAGCTTGCTAAACCAAACAATGATTTTGTGAGTGCAGGTTTATTTAATGAACTTCTAACTATGCACGGAACAACTATGATTTTCCTAGCGGCTATGCCATTGCTATTTGCATTTATGAATGCGATTATGCCGCTTCAAATTGGTGCCCGTGATGTTGCGTTTCCTTTCTTAAACGCACTAGGCTTCTGGTTATTCTTTTTCGGTGGATTATTTTTAAACTTATCATGGGTTCTTGGAGGAGCTCCTGATGCAGGTTGGACATCTTATGCCTCTTTATCACTTGCATCTGAAGGACATGGAATTGACTTCTATGTTCTGGGGATACAGGTATCAGGTTTCGGTACGTTAATTGGGGGGATAAACTTCCTTGTCACTATTATTAATATGCGTGCTCCTGGTATGACATACATGAGAATGCCTTTATTCACATGGACAACGTTTGTGGCGTCTGCGCTAATTTTATTCGCATTCCCTCCACTTACTGTTGGAACGTTCATGTTGATGTTTGACCGTTTATTCGGTTCTAATTTCTTTAATGTAGCAGCTGGTGGTAACACAATTATCTGGGAGCATTTCTTCTGGATCTTTGGTCACCCTGAAGTTTACATTCTAATTTTACCGGCTTTCGGTATTTTCTCTGAGATTTTCTCAACGTTTTCGAGAAAACGCTTATTCGGATATTCTTCCATGGTATTCGCAACTGTATTAATCGGTTTCTTAGGCTTCATGGTGTGGGCTCACCATATGTTTACAACTGGTATGGGTCCTGTAGCCAATGCGATCTTCGCGGTAGCTACAATGGCGATTGCAGTTCCTACGGGAATTAAGATCTTTAACTGGTTATTAACAATCTGGGGCGGTAGCATTCGCTTCACGACACCAATGTTATATGCTGTTGCATTTATTCCTTCTTTCGTTGCCGGTGGGGTAACAGGGGTTATGCAGGCAGCAGCACCAGCAGATTATCAGTACCATGATTCATACTTTATCGTGGCGCATTTCCACTACGTAATTGTTGGTGGGGTTGTGTTAGCGTTATTAGCAGCAACTCACTTCTATTGGCCAAAAATGTTTGGAACGATGTTAAGTGAAAAATTAGGAAAAGTAACATTTGTGTTATTCTTCGTTGGATTCCATTTAACATTCTTTATTCAGCATTTCTTAGGTTTAATGGGGATGCCGCGTCGTGTTTGGACGTTCTTGCCAGGTCAAGGACTTGACACAGGGAACTTTATTAGTTCGGTAGGTGCTGCGTTCATGGCAGCTGGTGTTATTGTATTATTGTTCAATGTTGTTGTGACATCTGTGAAAAATGTTAAAGTTGGAAACGATCCTTGGGAAGATGGTCGTACACTTGAGTGGGCGATTCCTTCACCACCGCCGTTCTATAACTTTAAGCAAACTCCGCTTGTTCGCGGGTTAGATACTTACTGGATTGAGAAAATGGAAGGAAATAAAGGAATTACACCAGCTGAACCACTTGGTGATATTCATATGCCTAATGGGTCCTTCGTACCGTTTGTTATTTCCCTTGGTTTATTCATTGCTTCCTTTGGGGCAATGTATCAAGTAGACGACAAACCATGGGCGATTCCTGTGTTAATTGGTGGATTAGCAGTTACGTTCCTATCCATGCTGTATCGTTCAGTGAAAGATGATCATGGATTCCATATCCATAAAGAAGATTTAATAGATAAGAAAGATAAGGGGGTTAAGGCATAATGCAAGTTGAAGAAAAATTCACACCCCAAACTTGGCCAGAATCACCTGAGCAAGCTACCCTTGAAGGGAAAAATAAATTCCTTGGCTTTTGGTTCTTTCTAGGAGGAGAGACGGTTTTATTCGCCTCTCTCTTCGCAACATATCTTGCTTTAAAAGATAAAGTGCCAAGTCCAGATCATGTTTTAGCGAAAGATCTTTTTGAGTTACCTTTAGTATTCGTTATGACGATGTTGTTATTGACTAGTTCATTAACAAGTGTATTTGCTATGTACCATATGAAAAACTATAACTTCCAGCGCATGCAAGCTTGGTTATTGTTCACAGTCATTCTTGGTTTAGCCTTTTTAGGCTGTGAGATTTACGAATTTAACCATTACTATCATGAGTATGGTCATAAATTTACAAGCAGTGCATTCGGTTCAGCCTTTTACACATTAGTCGGTTTCCATGGAGCCCACGTGATCTTTGGTTTATCATGGATTATTGCTTTAATGGTTCGTAACGCAAAGCGAGGATTAAGTCTATACAACGCACCTAAGTTTTACTTAGCTAGCCTTTATTGGCATTTTATTGACGTTGTTTGGGTCTTTATCTTCACTGTAGTATACTTAATGGGAATGGTGGGATAATTGATGGTGAATAATCAATCAAATTCAAGCAACCCAAGAGTTGATTACGAATATCGACGTAAAAAAAGCGCTGAAGAAATGAGAATGCAAGTAGTAACCTTCACTTTGATGATTTTCTTTACTGTCGTTGCATTTGTAGCTGTTGCAGCAGATTTTTCTAAATGGTTTATCATTCCATTTATTTTGTTGCTTGCATGTGTTCAAGTAGCCTTTCAGTTGTATTATTTCATGCACATGAGCCATAAAGGTCATGAAGCACCTTCCCTTTTCATTTGGTCTGGTGTAGTAGTGGCGTTTGCAACGGTTTTGGCATTTGTAACTATTGTATGGATCTAATGGGAAAGCCAGCCTTTACGGGCTGGCTTTTTAGTGTTATTAATTGGGAGACTACTTTCCTCTATAATGTCATGAACTTGTCAATTGCTAACATTGATAGGGAGTATAGAGAAAGGTATAATGAGTGGTAGGGCATCTCAAAAAAGATCGAGGTGAATAAACAATGCCAATTGGAATTTTTGGATTTCAAGCTTTATGGAGTCCTTTGTTTATGTTGGTCCTCGTCTTCATTTCGGTTTTGTTTTTCTTAGTAACGGTGAAATGGAGAAAGGATTTTAAAGAAAGTGAACCGTTGACAAAACGTCAAGCAGGTCTATTTGTAACGGCGATCCTTGTATTATATGCTGTCAAAGGTTCTCCTGTTGACTTGCTAGGTCATATTATGTTTTCTTATCATATGGTTCAAATGGCTGTTCTTTATTTAGTTGTTCCACCACTTCTCATTAAAGCAATACCTTGGTGGGTTTGGAAAGCAGTCATTAATTTACCGGTTATTAAAAAAGTGTTTCATTTATTTACAAAGCCTCTTGTTGCATTAATTTTCTTTAATGGGACGTTCTCATTCTACCATATCCCGTTGATTTTTGATTATATTAAAATGAGTGAAACATTACATGGCTTATACACATTTATTGTATTTATTTTTGCCATTTTTATGTGGTGGCCATTAGTGAATGAAATGCCAAAACAAAAACAACTAGCTGGTATAAGGAAAGTAGGGTATATTTTTGCCAGTGGGATTTTGCTTACTCCAGCATGTGCGTTAATTATTTTCGCTTCTACGCCGCTCTATTCAACATATAGTGATGCGGGTTCTTGGTTGAAAGCAATGGAATTATGCGTGCCAGTGACTACATTACAAGGATTAAATTTAAGCGGACCTGAACTGTTTTCTAATATGCCTGTTGTTGAGGATCAGCAGCTTGGTGGCATTATTATGAAAATCATTCAAGAACTTGTTTATGGCTATATTCTTTCCGTTGTCTTTTTTGAATGGTATCGAAAAGAGCAGCGCGATGAGGATAAGATTACACAAGAAGCATTGGCTCGTCATCACTCCAATTTGATTAAGTGATTGGTAAACAGGGCTGCTTAGGAACGTAGCGGCCCTATACATACGATCGAATATGTAAGGAAGAGAGGATACAATATATGTCTTTACCTATCCTGCCTACAATCAGTACGTCATTTATCGTATTAAGCGCGATTTTTGTTGCTATTGGTTGGGCGCAAATTAAACAGAGAAAAATTGAAAAACATAAAAAGACAATGTTAACTGCAGCTGTTTTTGCGCTGATTTTTTTCATTATTTATGTAAGCCGGACCGTTTTTATCGGGAATACCGCCTTTGGAGGACCGGATGAGATTAAAATTTACTATACATCCTTTTTAGTCTTTCACATTACTTTAGCTACAACAGGTGCTGTTTTTGGAATTGTTACTCTTCTTACTGGTTTGAAGAGCAATTTGATTAAACATAAAAAGTTGGGGCCGATCACTAGTGTGATTTGGTTTTTCACAGCGATTACAGGTGTAGCTGTTTATATTCTTCTATATGTTCTATATAGAGGTGGAGAGACAACATCCGTTATTAAGGCGATATTAGGATTTTAAGCAGGGGGATTACTCCTGCTTTTTTGCTTAGAAAGAAAAAAGCGCTAGGAGCCTTTCCTAGCACTTTTTAAAGATCGAGTTAAATAATAAATGGAGTCATTTCATTTTTTACATCTGCAAGTATTTTTTCACAAGTTTCTACTAATGATGCTGGGAAGTGTTCACCTTCTCCATATTCTACTCCATGCGGATAATAATGTTTTCCTAATAGTGGAGTCATTAGTTGAATGACTGCTTCTCCGCCTCCAATATCGCCTTGCGAAGCAAAGCCTAATACGCGTAAATAGTATGTACCTTCTTTTAATTCAAATTTGCGGTCAAATGTAACTCGCTCATAATCCCATTGTCCAGCATGAACAAACCCATGTGAACTTAAAATATAGTCCAAGCGGTTAAAATCTAGCTGTAAATTTTCTAAACCAGTATTTTCAAATTTCATAAATAGATTCCCTCCTGAATTTCTTCGCATACGCTCTTATGCCTAGTTTGGTTACACACTTGCTTCATTTTAATAATAGTCTAAAAATTGCTTTCTTGCAATGTATTGAAGGCAATCAAAAAGTTAAATTCCAACTATTATTCACTGTTTATTCAAGTCTTTAATGGAAAGGAGATGAATCAATGATTGCTTATAGCGGAGAAAATAGGCAATTCCTTGTCTAAGTCTGTAGGGAAAGTGTTATAATATCAGTATAAAATGGCGATTCTGTTTGTATAAATAAGAAGGAAGGGAGGGGTGTAAGCTGAGGTCAGCAATTAGAATATTAATCGTGATGTCTATTATCTTAATTGTTGGTTTATACACAAATCGAGCGATGGAAGAAAAAGACGTGCTTGAAAATTCAACAAGTCTTTCTCCTCCAAAGCCGGATTATGATATAGAGGAAGAATTAAAGAGCCAGCAAGAGCCTGATGCGGTTGCTGAGAAGCCGAGGTCAGGTGCTGGAGCCATGTTAGGAAAAGAGGCTAGTACATTAATTAAGACATATGGTGAACCTATAAGGAAAGATCCGTCTGCTTACGGTTATGAATGGTGGATTTATCACAAAGATCAACAATATGTTCAATTTGGTGTAGAGGGAAATCAGGTTATAACCGCCTTTGCTACAGGTCAAACGGATGTCTCTCCTTTTAAAGTTGGTCAAAAATCTGATTCTATCTTTCGCTCTAATTTATTGAATACGGAAATTGTTATTAACAAAGAAGAAGGAACGTATCGATTTGAATTATCGGAAGAGGATTTTAATGTTCGTCCGTTAATTCCATTGGGTGATATTTATGCGCAATTATATATTGATAAATTTACAGGTACCCTTTCTAGTGTTCGTTTTTTGACAAAGGATTGTTTACTTAGACAACGACCATACGAAATGGTTTATCGAGGGGATTTGCCGGAAGTTCCTGAACCAACTTCTTCTGCATGGACGAAAATTCAAACAGGCAGTGAACAGCAAATATTAGATTTGACTAATATGATTCGTGCTCGATTTGAATTAAATGAGTTGATAGGTGATCCAAGCGTAGCAGAAGTCGCGAGATTGCACAGTAAGGAAATGTTTGAGAAGAAGTATTTTGCCCATGAATCACCTTCTGCAGGCGATTTAGGCGACCGGTTAACGAAAGCTAAAATCCCATTTCGAATAGCAGGGGAGAATATTGCGGCTAATTATATAGACGGACCAGCAGCTGTTGAGGGCTGGCTTAATTCGGAGGATCATAGAGAAGCCTTATTAGAAGAGGAGTTTGTCTCATTAGGTGTAGGTGTTTATCATAAATATTATACGCAAAATTTTGTGACGAAAAGGTAGCTCTATTGCGTGCTGCCTTTTTATCATGAATTATTTTTCACTTTTTGTGTTTTAGCCCATAAAGTAATAGTAGCAAATTTATTGGGCGAGGGATGCTATGTGAGGACGAATTCATTACATCCAGAAGTGCAGCGATTTAAACAATACATGAATGAGCGACCACAATTGAAACAAATGGTAAGGAGGAGAGAAAAAACGCTACAGCAACTTTTTGAAGAGTGGTATCAAATGGGGGAAGTGATTCATCAAGAAAGGGTAGAAAAAGAAGAGGAAGCTTCGCCTAATTGGATTGAAAAAGCATTAAATACACTTGCTTCATTGGATTCAAATAAATGGAACAGTTATATTGCTGAATGTCAGTCGATATTAGAAATAATTCAATTAATGGTCGAAGACTTTGTCAAACAAACAAAAGATGGGAAATCCCCATTTTCAGAAATAGAAGGAGGGAGAAGCATTGAGACAGGAAGTGATGGAGAAAATTAATCATAATAAAGAATGGTTAGCTTATTTAAGGAAAGAGCCTATTTGGTATCGATTATTAAGCAGGAATCCATATGATTTCGATAAATTTGAAAGAGCGAGTCTTCATTATTATAAGAAAACTTTTCCACATCAAGTAGAGAGGGTGAATGATGGGGTTTTATTAGCTTCCGCCTTGCTTTCAATGATGAATTCACAAATGGCGTCTTCCTCCTCGGAAAAGACAAACTCAACAGATCTGTTAAAAAATGATCAATAAAAAAATCTTCTTTTGCTCACACTAAACTAAAAAGGCAAGGAGTGTAGAGCATGAAGATATGGATTGCAGCAATAGCTATTGTTATGCTTACTGGTTGTAAGCTGAATTTCCCAGAGCCAGAAGCGCTATCAACTGTTCCTGAAGCGAAAGAGGTAGAAGCGCAAGACAGCGAGAAGTGGACGGTCAGTCATAAATTAAAGGGACAACAAGTACTAGTTGAATGTATCGTTGAGAATGTTTCTTTTGCAACTGAAGACAAAAAAGGAAAGGTTAAAGGAAGTGCAGCTGTCTATATAGATGACGCATTTTATAAAAATTATGAGACAGCTGCGTTTATCGTCAAAGGGTTGAATTCAGGTCAGCATAAAATGAATGTAAGACTCGTCGGTGAAAACAATCAGCCGCTTGGATATGAGAAAACCTTCTATGTCACCATTCCGTAAATATTTTTCTTTCGGTAAGAATATGTTAGTATAATGGAATGGAGGTGGGCACATTGCTTACAGCTACATTAGAAAAAATTCGTACAATGGAGCAAGCAGAACAGTTAGGTCAAATGATCTTACTTTCAGATATCGCTGAAAAGTACCGAGCGTGTTATTCGTTTTTATATACAAAACCTGAAACAAAAGAGAAGATCAGAAGGTTTAACCAGTTAAAAGACCTTTATGAGGAAGTGCAGCGTTTTGGCCGTTATCATCCGGACTATAGCCGTGTGATGAAAGAGATCAGGGAAGTAAAGCGTGATATGGATTTAGATGAACATGTAGCTGCGTTTCGAGTAGCGGAAAAAGAATTACAAACACTATTGGATGAAATCAGTGTGCTTTTAGGAAAGTCTGTGTCAGAAGCAATTAAAGTCCCAACAGGTAACCCTTTCTTTTCAACAAGTTCTAGCTGCGGAGGAGGTTGTGGTAGTGGAGGGAGCTGTGGCTGCTCTGCCTAGCAACCAGTTAATTAAATAATAAGTCGACAGTTGCTAATCCATTTCTCTCTATGCTAGACTTAACGAAAAAGCATTTATTTGAGGGAGATTATATGTTTATCGAACGGCAGGCTGTGATTGTTTGGCTTCATCATACGAAGCCCGTTAAATCGTTGCGCAAATATGGGAACGTACATTATGTATCAAAGCGAATGAAATATGCAGTTGTTTACTGCAATCAGGAAGAAATAGAGAAAGTCATGGAGAAGTTGAATTCTCTTTCATTCGTAAAAAAGGTAGAGCCGTCTTTTAAACCATTTTTAAAAACTGAATATGAGAATTCTAAGCCGGATAAAGCAAAAGAATATGATTATAAAATCGGCGTTTAAAAAAGCAGGAGTGACTCCTGCTTTTTTTAATTTAACGGAGGAATATAGTGGTTTAGTCGTAAAATACCGATTAAATATTGATAATATAAAGTTTTCTCCGCAAACATAGTGGAAGGTTTTACATCAAATTGAATAAGCACTTTATGTAACGATTCGGCAGTCTGCTTAAATAAATTGAAGCGTTGACTAGGTGTAGTAGCTGGATGGGGAATTCCTTCTCGACATATATATAATGGCTGAAAGCTTCCTGGATTTGTTGGTTCTAGAACAACGATTAATGAGGTAACTGGCCTTTCTTCTATTATGGAATGCAAGGCGAGCATATGGCGTAACCGATGTTTATTATTTTGAGCAATCTCAATAAGTTCATATAGATCTGAATACCCCTCACCGAGTTCAATAAATCTCTGAATCAAATGATACCCTCCATTCTAAAAAAATTTCTCTACCATTGTATCTTTCTCTATCATAAAGCTCAACTATTTCAATGAAAAAAGGTTATCTTAATTTTTTTTGAATATTTTAGGAATCTCGACAAAAGTATAATAAATGTAAATAAGAATAGCCTTTTGTATAAAGAATTTGCTATCTTATAAATGTGAATATATGACTAGTTAGGGTGAAATATATGGTAAAAAAATCCTTGCTTTTTAGCTTGCTTTTAATAATTATTTCCGGGGGAATCATACTGTGGCAATGGAGTGGATATGAGAGAAATTCTAAAACTCTTACTGAAGCTCAAATTGAACAGGATATTCAAATTGTTTATTCGGATCGGGGATTTTTTATTCAACAAACATTTAATCATTTACAGATAGACAAGCCATTGTCGCTAATTTTTCCTATCGATGCTCAAAATATTCGCTGTGAGACAAAGAAAGGGAAGTGTTCAATGAGCGGCTTGAGCGCAGTCATTATACCTAAAGAGAACATATTTACTGTTTCATATACCTTGCCTTCACCTCCAGCGGCGTCTTCGATGTTATTGCAAAACTGGTTTGTGAAAGTGAAAGGAAAAGAAATCAAAAAAACAGCTCTCTATTTGACTGATAAAAAATTAAGGACAGGCAATTGGTATTCGGCATTGCCAAATACAGGGGAACAAAAAAAAGAATTAATTCACTATTATGAGTTTCAAGGAAAGGGAGTAGCGGATGTATTGTATTGGCAATCCAGTCCGTTGATAAAAATACAAATAGGTAAAAACTTTACTTTATATGGACATCATTCTATGGAAATTCCAGAACTGGTGGTTGATTCATTAAAAAGCGTCGATATGTCTGCGTCCAAAACAATCGTTATGACTGATCAGCACCCTGCTTATTCATCAGACCATTTCTATATTGTCAACAATCATCAACAGTTAATAAAACTCGCTGATACAATAAAAGTGACAGATATAAAAAATAAGTATCACTTTAATCAAGATGAAGAATGGCTAGCAGAAGTCATCCTTGCTCTTGAGCTTAATCGTCCTTTCGGCTCTCAAAAATCACAAAAAATGTACCAATACCTACAGCAACAATTGACTCCAGAAGAGCTAAAGACATATAGAGCGGATGTTTTGCGAATGAAGCAAGAAGAGATAACTGTAGAGCAATTAGACCGAGCACTTTCTAAAGTTAAAGGGTTAGAAACAAATTTCTTCCAAGATAATAAGGGAGCGGGAAAGGGCATTAAATCTTTGCTTTTCACAGATACCCGCTCGGTAATTATAAATGGAAAAGTCGTGACGTTTAGAGCGGTTAATAAAAATGGAGCGTTGTTATTTCCTTTCCATTTGACGTTACGTCAGCTTGGGTTTGATGTGAGAACAATTTCTGACAGCGGTACGTTGCTTGTCAAAAAAGGGATAGATACGTATCGATTTGACTTAGATCAGCATCGGTTTATATTGAATGAAGAGGACTATGGATTATATGAAGATGCATTAGTGGCTTATAATGGTGAACTTTATATTGAATCCACTTGGTTACAAAAAATATTTTTAGTGTATGTTCACGAGCAAGAGGATCAAATCATCATCGATCCAATTGATTTATAAAATATAAGACAGATTCAATGATGTCTCTCCAAACAACAAAAAACCTGCTGAACAGTCAGCAGGTTCCTTCTATTGTCAATAGTTAGACAGAAGGAAAAGGGAGAGGAGAAACCGGAGAAAAGGCATATGGGGAATTATGCTTTCTCCGTGATCGACAACATCCCGAGTGATGTTGTTATCCATAGTATGGCCCGCTTTAGATATTTTTAAACTAATAATGTGAGAATTCATATAAATACAAAGGAAAGGAAATGATCTAGATTCAGCTATAGAATTATGTTACCATGAATGAGAAAATCTTTATGAATGGTGAATAGTGATGAGAGTAATTTCGGGTGAGCAAAAAGGAATCCCATTAAAAGCCGTGCCAGGGCGAGATACAAGACCAACAACTGATAAAGTAAAGGAAGCCATATTCAATATGATTGGTCCTTATTTTTCCGGTGGATTAGGTCTTGATTTGTTTGCTGGTAGCGGTGGATTAGGTATTGAAGCATTAAGTAGAGGTTTTCAGAAGATGATCTTTGTTGATCGCGATATGAAAGCAGTCCAAACGGTGAAGGGGAATTTAGATAAGTGTGGCTATACTGACTGTTGTGAAGTGTATCGCAATGATGCAGAGCGAGCACTTAAAGCGATTACCAAACGAGAGCTGGTTTTTGATGGAATCTTTTTGGACCCTCCATACAAAAAACAACAGCTAGAAAAGCTTTTAAGATGGATTGAGGAAAAGCAATTGTTAAACAGTGGGGGATTTATCGTCTGCGAGCATGGTTCTGATATTGAGTTACCGGAGAGGATTGGACAATTGCAGCAGTTGAAGATGGAGACATATGGGATTATTCGTGTATCAATCTTTGAATGGTCAGATAAATAAGGGGGAGCGCTAATGGCAAGTATTGCAGTATGTCCTGGTAGTTTTGATCCAATTACAAATGGACACTTAGATATTATTCAAAGAGGTGCTAAAATTTTTGATAAGATTTATGTGGTCATTTTAAGTAATTCTTCTAAAGCACCACTCTTTTCAGTGGATGAAAGGTTAGAACTCATTAAGGCAGTCACAAAGCATTTGCCGAATGTAGAAGTGGATCATTTCAATGATTTATTGGTAGAGTACGCAAAAAGCGTAAATGCCAATGCCATTTTGCGCGGTTTGCGAGCTGTATCAGACTTCGAATATGAAATGCAAATTACTTCCATGAACAGAGTGTTAGATAATCATTTAGAAACTTTTTTCATGATGACAAATAGCCAATATTCCTTCTTAAGTTCAAGCATTGTCAAGGAAGTAGCTAAATACAATGCCAATATCTCAGACCTTGTTCCAAAAGAAGTGGAAATAGCATTAAAACGGAAATACCAAAATGGCTAATATCCCCACATAAATACCTAGTTTCCTCCATTGATTAGGAGGGGAAACTAGGTGTTTTTTTCATTTAGTTGATGATGGTAATGCTTTTATTGTTTTTTTGTACTTATGTACAAAAATATATAAGTTATTAACATCATAATGGTGATAAGCGGTCCGTATTGCTTTAATAAAATAATTGTTTCGTGAATTGAAGACGACTGAATATTCATTACAGGCATAGAATGAAAGGTTCCACTATTTTTGA
Organism: Bacillus sp. REN10; assembly: GCF_016820555.1. Lineage (GTDB taxonomy): Bacteria > Bacillota > Bacilli > Bacillales > Domibacillaceae > Bacillus_CE. Next base: position 208,173 of record NZ_JADHDW010000002.1, read on the forward strand.
CAGAATGTTCATAAACGGGCTGCCATAGGAGACAAGCGATGGCTGCTGAATAAAGCCCATGGAGGATTCTTGCTAAAAAAAACGGACGAAAGCGAATGTCTGATTCTGCTAAAATACTGGCTACTTGTGCTTGCACGCTTAATCCGCTAAAGGCAAGAATAAAGCTCGTCACAATGGCTTGCTGCAAAAGGGTGCTTTCTTGCACTTGGCTAATCATTTGACTGCCAAGTGTAATTTCAAATATACCGGCAATAAAAGGAACGGTGAGTTCAGAAGGCAATTGAAGCCATTGAAATCCTTTAGCGGCTGTGACGGCCAATAAAGAAGTAAGATGCAAATGAAATAAAAGTTTATTGATTACTGAAAATAAAATAATGAATCCGCCGATCATTAACAAAGTCTGAACAGAAGACAGAACAGAGTCCCCCATTAACTTTCCAATGGGGCGTCCATCTTTGATGCGTGCTTGATGCATAGCAGAAAAAGCGTGATAAAAAGAGAAGGAGGTGGAATAGTTTGTTTTTTTCTTTTTGTCATCTCCATAAAATCTCATCGTTAATCCGACAAAGACATTTCCTGTATAATGGGCAATAGCTAACAAAATACCTAAATGCGGATTATAAAAAAAACCAACAGATACCGCTCCGAAAATAAATAATGGATTCGACGAGTTCGTAAAACATATGAGGCGTTCAGCTTCGGTTTGAGTCAGCTCTCCATTAAGTCTTAATCTCGTGGCTAATTTGGCGCCTGAAGGAAAACCAGAAGCCATTGCCATTGCCCAGACAAATCCGCCGGCGCCCGGTACCCTGAATAGGGGGCGCATGAGCGGTTCGAGCAGAACGCCAATAAAGCTTACTACCCCAATGCCAATCATCATTTCTGAAAGAATAAAAAAAGGGAGTAGTGAGGGAAATACAATTTCCCACCACATATTTAACCCTCTAATAGAAGCTTCGAATGATACTTTAGGAAATATAATTAAGGAAAAAGCGAACAGACTAATAAAAAATGCTAGAAGAAGAGTCTTTATTTTAGAAGCGGTCAATCTTCATAACCTCCTATTCTATCCATAGACAACCCCATTCTGGGATTTACCACATAATTCAGGTACAATATGATTAATTCAAGATCACTTATACACTTGTCCTGTTTTTTTCAATATACTCATATCATTTAGAAATAGACCATAGCTTATTAGGAAATCCTGAGATGGAGGGGAAAAGTTTGCAACAGCCAAAAATAGGAGTGGCTCTTGGCTCAGGGGGAGCTAGAGGGTTTGCTCATATCGGCGTATTGAAAGTATTAAAGGAAGCCAATATTCCTGTTGATATGATAGCTGGCAGCAGCATGGGGGCATTAGTCGCTAGTTTATATGCATCAGGACAAGATATGGAACAACTTTACAAATTGTCTAGGGTATTTAAAAGAAAGTATTTCCTTGATTTTATTTTTCCTAAAATGGGGTTGATTTCAGGGAAGAAAATTAAGAGTTTTATTCAAGTTTTTACACATGGAAAGAACATTGAGGATCTAAATATTCCGACTGCCATTGTAGCAACAGATATTCAAATGGCAGAAAAGGTTGTATTTAGGGAGGGATCTGTAGCGGATGCTGTCCGAGCAAGTATCGCGATTCCGGGAATCTTTGTCCCAGAAAAAGTGAATGGACGTTTACTTGTAGATGGTGGAGTGATTGATCGTGTCCCTGTTTCTGTTGTGAAAGAAATGGGAGCAGATATTGTGATCGGAGTAGACGTCTCCTCAGTCAAAAAAAATGCGGAAATTCAAACGATTTTTGATGTGATTATGCAAAGTATTGATATTCTTCAATTGGAAATTATTGAAAATAGAAAAATTGCTTCAGATGTAATGATTCGTCCTCCTGTTGAAATATACAGTTCGAAAGCATTTACCAATATTGAAGAAATTATTGCAGCAGGAGAGCAAGAGGCGAAAAAAAGATTATCCGATATTATCGAACGGATTGAGAAATGGAAGGAGTTTCAACATGAAAAATAAATTAACACCTATTGCCTTCATTATTCTATTAGTTATCATTGCTTCTTCCTTTATTAAACTTCCTTATTATGTCATGAAGCCTGGAGATGCTCACGAATTAGCTCCCATTGTCAAAGTAACGGGTGGGAAAGAAGCGGAAGGAACGCTCATGTTGACGACAATTAAAATGGGAGAGGCGACACCGCTTTCTTATGCGCTGGCTCAATGGCTCGATTATGAAGAGATTGTTCCAATTGAGGATGTTCGTAGCCCTCATGAAACGGATGCAGAATATAATATTCGACAGAAATATTTAATGGATAATTCTCAACAGCAAGCCATTCAAGTGGCGTTTGATGCGGCAAGAAAACCATATAAATATATTTATGAAGGAGTCTATGTGTTGAGTGTTTTTCCAGGGATGCCAGCTGAGGGTATGATTCAAGCGGGTGACAGAATTGGCGTAGTAGATGGAAGAAAGATTGAATCATCGAAGCAATTCACTGATTATGTCCAGGCGAAGCAACCAGGTGATAAAGTGACAATCCAATTTGTCAGGGATGGGCAAGAAAAGCAGAAAACGATCGCTTTAAAAAGCTTTGCTAATAACCGGAATAAAGCAGGAATTGGCATTAGTTTAACCGACCAAAAGAAATTGATCAGCACGCCGGAAGTTCAATTGAAAACAGAGTCGATAGGCGGTCCTTCTGCAGGTTTAATGTTTAGTTTAGAAATTTACAATCAATTGACGGAGAAAGATATTACGAAAGGTAGAAGAATTGCTGGTACTGGTACGATTGATTCGAATGGAAAAGTCGGTCGCATCGGAGGAATTGAACAAAAAGTAGTGGCTGCTGACCGGGCAGGAGCGGAAATATTTTTTGCACCAAATGATGAAATCACACCTGAACTAAAAAGGAATATTCCTAATATCGAACCGAATTATAAAGAAGCTGTGAAAATGGCTAAAGGCTTGGGAACAGATATGAAAATTGTTCCTGTAAAAACATTTAACGATGCGCTGAAGTATTTACTCTCCACTTGAAATAAGCGAGCTGATAAAGATCGGCTCGCTTATTTATAATAATAAAACAGGGGGATGAGTAAATTCAATGTTTAAGAGCTCCGGCGTTTGTACACCTTGCATAAATACATCAGATGCTTTGATATCTAATGCGAGCAACTCCTTGTGGGAAGCTGCTCTAGTAATAAGGGGCAGTGAGATTTCTTTTTTCATTTTGTTCATATACTCGCGTCCATGTTCATTCATTCCCAGCAGCCGAATGTAACGGACGGAGCTCATCGCTTGTTTCATTTCTACTTTTGTTGTATTGGTGAGAATATGAACGAGCATTCGCTGAATGCGCGTCCATGTGTAGCGTTTTGTTTTTACCTTTTCCATAAAATCAGAAAAAGTCTCAGCGTGGCGAGCTGTTTCTTTGAAGCGGAATTCAATTCCCTCCGTTATGTCATAAATCGACTGTAATTCCGTGATAGAAGCCGACAGCAACCGGTATCTTAACAGCGGCCAATACTGATTCCAGCTATGAAATGTTTGGTGGGTGTTATAATATTCGTTTAATTCGATCAATGTACTTTCAGGGACAAACTTTTCAATAGCTGATAAATGTTTAGATGCTTCAATTTCTTTACGAATGCCTGTCGCACTTGCGATGCTGTCAAATGCTAAGCTTTCGTCGTGATAGCCGGCTTGCTGACGCTTAATGGTGAGCGGCTGCATCGGCTCTCCCAACTGTTCGTTTGCTTGTACATAATGATAACCTAAAATATTATTAGGCAGCGATAAATCAAGCGACAGATCCTCCTTAAAGAGTTGTTCTCGTGCTAATGTTTGTGCTTTTGGAAAGCTGTTCCCTTCTTTCATATAAAATTGAATCAACCTGTTTAAAGGTTCAGCAGCTGTTTGGATGGTTGCGAGTGCATCAAGAAATGGCTTGGTTTGCCCATTTTCACTTCCGAAGCAAAAGGAAGTACACGCTAGTTCTTTTAAGATCGAAATGGCACCATAAGAAAAAATTTCTGCTTTTTGCGTAGAAAAAGCATAAGGTAGCTCAACGACGAGATCAACGCCGTTTTGAAGTGCCATTCGGGTACGGGCCCATTTATGGATGATAGCCGGTTCGCCGCGTTGCAAAAAATGCCCGCTCATGACAGCAATGACAACATCCGCTTTGGCTGTTTCTCGCGCTTTTTGTGCATGATATAAATGTCCGTTATGAAAAGGATTATACTCAACAACAATACCAACTGTTTTCATTTGCTTGTTCCTCTGTTATAGTTATTTAATATTAATGATGTTTATATTGTTAGTTACTGTCTTTTAATTGTCAATAGAGCGCTGTCCGCTTTTCATGTCTAAACGTCCGCTTTCGCTTTTCGGTGTGTAAAGAAAATATATTGACAAACGTTTTGGTGAAAGCTATAATTACTTTTGTTGCCTTGAGGTGATAGTGATGAAATGGTCAATTATTCAATTGCAGAAGTTTCGTGATAAGGGGTTAGTTCTTGATGAGCTTGTAGATATGAGTGTATTGCAAGAGCGAGATCCTCAAATTCGAAATGTGGCTCCTGTTCATGTAACGGGACGTACAGATATTAGTCCGGAGAAAGTTACATTTCATTTGCAAGTGAAAGGTCAAATGACTTTACCTTGCTCGCGAACACTTGTTGATGTAGAATACCCGTTTGATTTTCAAATGACTGAAACATTTTTGTTGAAGCCATCTTTGTTCAGTGAATATGGGGATGAAGATGAGATTCATAAGGTGCAAGGAGATGTCATTGACTTAGCGCCGATTTTGGAAGAAGCGATTCTTTTGGAAGTACCGATGCAAGTGTTGAGCGAAGATGCTGATCAGCATGTCATTCCATCAGGGAAAGGCTGGGAGTATCATAGCCAAGAGCAGAGTGTTTCAAAAGAAGAGAAAAAGGTCGATCCGCGATTAGCAGGTCTGGCTGATTTTTTTAAGTCAAATGAAGAATGAAAATGGAGAAGTACCAGCTAATTCTGGCTTCATATACTTACATTCTCTTTTAAGGAGGTGGAAATAATGGCAGTACCTTTTAGAAGAACTTCTACAACTAAAAAGAACAAACGCCGTACGCATTTCAAATTACAAGTACCTGGTATGGTAGCATGCCCAAACTGTGGTGAAATGAAATTGGCTCACCGTGTTTGCAAAGAGTGCGGAACATATAAAGGAAAAGAAGTTGTAAGCAAATAATTTTGTTTACTCGCTTGATCCTATTAAAAAAACGTGAAGAGACCATGGCTCTTCACGTTTTTTTATTGAAGAATTTCATAGATTAAGGCTACAATGAATGGAAAAGGGGGAATGGTTGATGGAATTTCAAATGGAGAAATTACATAACGGCATTTTAGAATTTAAAATTACACGGCCGGAAAAAAGGAATGCCGTGAATTTTGAAGTGATGGAAGGGTTAAGTCAAGCGATTGAACGCGCCAAAGAAGCGGATATTCGAGCGTTGGTGATTACTGGAGAAGGAGAGAAAGCTTTTTGTTCAGGTGGAGATTTATCCGTGTTTCATGCGTTAAGAACAGAAGAGGAAGCATATCACATGCTTTCGAAAATGGGTAAGATTTTGTATGAACTGACGATTTTACCGAAACCGACGATTGCTTTAATTAATGGAACAGCAGTTGGCGGAGGCTGTGAAATTGCTACTGCTTGTGATTTTCGAATCGCTAAAGCTGGAGCTAAAATGGGGTTTATTCAAGGGACGTTAGCGATTACAACTGGTTGGGGTGGGGGAACGTTGCTATTTGAACGAATCGCTCCTTATCATGCATTAAAACTACTGTCAGAAGCAGCTGTCTATCGCGCGGAGCAGTTAGTTCACATTGGTTTTGTTCATCGAGTAGTCGATAAAATCAATGATGAGGTCATCGAGCGTTTTTTGCAGAACGAATCCACTATTCATAGCTCGGTATTATCTGCTTATAAACAAATTCAAATTCGAAAATGGGTAGGTAGTGGTCTTTGGGAAAGAATAGAGCAAGAAATGAAACAATGCGCTATTCTTTGGGAAGCGGAAGCTCATCATGAGGCGGTGGCTGGTTTTTTAAATAAAAATCGTTAAAATCACTATGATCATTTAACAAATTTAAATAAAAAATGGACCATAATGGATGATCAACCATTATGGTCCAATAACAATTTAACTGATCTTTTGTGTTGTCACGGAATTTGGATCCCAAAGTAAACGCGAGCTATTTTCTGAAAGAGGGGTAAAGTTCATTTTTTCCCAGAAGCTATGTGACTTTACTCGTGCTCTTGTTAAAATGGGCAGATTGAACGATTTAGCAAATTCCACAAGCCGCAAGCCGAAGCCTTTATGCTGGAATTCAGGAAGTACTTCTAGCTTCCAAATTTCAAGATATTTGTCAGAGCGCCCGCTTAATAAGTTTGTTCGGTCTTGCTTCACATATAAGCACATGCGAGCAGCTAATCTGTTTCCGTAGTAAATACCATAGAATGGAGAGTTTGCGTTATCCTCCACCATCGTGACTTGAAGCTCTTCTAACATGGACAATTCTTCTAGTCCATACTCTTTAAAACTTTTGAATTCTTCTATCGTTTTAAAATTGACTTTTAAGTTTTCGACTGGTAGTTGCATCGTATATCCTCCTTTGAAAATCGGAAATCATGCGATAAATATTATGTTTTCATTATATAATATAAATTCAGATAAATGAATAGATTAGTTGATAACGCTTTCATTTTTGTGTAATTACTAAAACAAATGATTATTTTATTGTGAAAGAGGTAAAAAAACTGTGAAAATTGGAATTGTTGGTGGAGGGGCGATAGGGCTTTTGTTTGCTTCTCAACTGGCGGATGTATATCCAACAGTTGTCTTTGCTAAAACGACGGAGCAGGCTGAAGCTCTAGCTGAACAAGGAATTACATATATCGAAAATCATCAGATGGTACGTCGTTTTGTCCAAGCCGATGTAACAGAACATATAGATCAGTATCAGCTTGATCTTTTATTTATTGCAGTGAAACAATATCAGTTACCAATTATTTGGTCTTATGTAGAGCGGATCAACCAAGAAGTCCCTCTTGTTTTTTTGCAAAATGGGATGGGGCATTTAGAAGCATTGGACCGCTTGCCGCATAAGCATCTTTTTGTCGCTACGGTAGAGCATGGCGTTTTGCGCACAGAGGCTACTTCGATTGAAATTAGAGGGCGGAATCAAACCAATATTTCTGCCTATCGCGGTGATAGAAAAAAGCTGCTCTCTTTTTTAACTCCATTTAAGGTCACTTTTCCGTTTGTATGGAGTGAGAAGACAAGGAGTATGCTGCTTGAGAAGCTAGCTGTGAATGTCGTGATTAACCCTCTGACTGCTCTCTTGAAGGTTCCTAACGGTGAACTGGTCACTAATCCTTTCTTTTTAAACTTGGCCCATACGGTGTTTGTTGAACTTTCAACTGTATTCCCTGATGAAATGGACGAAGGGGTGTGGCCGAAGATTAAAGGTATTTGTGTTAAAACAGCTAATAATCGATCTTCGATGCTAACCGATTTAGAAAAAGGCCGTCAAACAGAAATTGATGCCATCGTCGGTTATGTGCTGAAAGAAGCAAACAAATATGGAGTAGATGTTCCAGTATTAAATACTATGTACTCCATGATGAAAGGATTAGAGAAAAAAGACATTCATTAAGTCGCAATGTTTTTTCTTCCTTTCAATAGATGGTATACTCGGAAAAGTAAGGCTACGTGAAAGTGCATTGATTTTTGACTCATATAAATGGCCATTTTGTACGAATAAGTTGAAAATAATGAACCTCTTGCGAACAAAGCCAACAGTAAAAATGTATGCAGAAAGGAAGTTCATGTGTATGGAACTGGAGCGTATTTCCATTCCGGCGATTAATCAGTTTGCTTCTCTTTATTTAAAGCAAGAAGCACCTGTAACGGACTTTTTTCATTATCAATTAACGAAAGAAGATGTGTATCGGCAGCGAGTGGCCGATTTACACAGCAGAAGTTTCATGAGAGAGTCTCTCGCTAGTTGTATTGAAAGTTACATGGAAGCATTACCGAAGTCGGAAGCCGTCGCTTCATCTCTTCGTAAATTAAAGGATGAGCGTTCAACAGTTGTCATTGGCGGGCAGCAAGCAGGCTTATTGACAGGCCCCCTTTATACTATTTATAAAGTCATTTCCATCATTAAATTGGCAGAAGAAAAAGAAAAAGAGCTCGATATTCCTGTTGTTCCTGTTTTTTGGATCGCTGGAGAGGATCATGATTTTCTAGAAGTCAATCATGTGTATGTGGAAAGCAAGCAGAGGATGGAGAAAAAAACCTATCCAGAGAGAGTATTAGAAAAGAGAATGGTATCTGACATTGAGCTGGATCACCAGCAAATGAAGCGATGGGTAAAAAAAATATTTGCCAATATGGAAGAGACAGAATATACGAACAAGTTACTGCTATTCGTAAACGAAGCAATAGATCGATCAAAGACGATTACAGACTTTTTTATGAACTTAGTTCATTCTTTGTTTAGCGAGTATGGACTATTGATCATTGATGCCGCTTATCCGCCGTTAAGGCGATTAGAAACGCCGTTTTTCCACCAGCTGATCGAGCGGGCAGAAGAGATTACGTCAAGTGTGCAAGAAGCTCAGCAAACGGTTATGTCTTATTCTTTTAAACAAATGATTGAGCTTTCTCCTAAAGCAGCGAATCTGTTTATTTATGAAAACAATGAGCGGATGTTGCTGGAATATGACCTTGAGAGCGGATTATTTATCGGAAAAAGTGGCAGTGTTAGATACAGTAAAGACGAATTGCTTCATTTGCTTGAATGTCACCCAGAAAGATTTAGCAATAATGTAGTGACGCGGCCGCTGATGCAGGAGTGGTTATTTCCAACGCTAGCTTTTATTGCTGGTCCAGGTGAAATTGCCTATTGGGCCGAACTAAAGAAAGCTTTTGAACGGTTTGAAATGAAAATGCCGCCGATTGAAGCTCGGTTAAATATGACACTGATTGAAAGAAGCATTGCCAGTGATTTGCTTGAATTGAATATTTCTGTAGTTTCTGCGTTAATGAATGGTGTGCAAAAAGAACAAGAAGCATTTTGGGAGTCTGTGAAGGATGAGCACTTTCATGAACTGATCGCTTCTGTTCAGACTTCTTTAATGAACCATTACGATATGTTTGAGGAAAGAGCAAAACAACTGCATAAAGGTACGCTCTCTATCATTCAGAAGAATCGTCAGTTTCATTTGCAACAACTGCAATTTTTAGAAAGAAAGACCGATGAAATGCTGAAACGACAGCATGATGATACATTAAGTAAATACAGCCACATTCAAAATGCATTAAAGCCCGATGGAGCTCCTCAAGAGCGGATGTGGAATGTTTTTTACTTTTTAAACAAATATGGTCTTGATTTTATTGATGAGTTAATGAAATTGACTTATGTATTTAATGGGGATCATCAAGTAGTGAAAATTTAAATAAGTGATTGAACTAGGTGTGATCTCATTCCTTTGCGCTAAAGATCACGCCTAGTTCTTTGTTGTATTACTTTCTTATTGTTTATAATTTTGGGTAGTCGAAGAAATTGTCAAGTTATTTTATAAAAAGGGTTATTTTGCTCTCCCTATTCCTTCTCATTGAGGGAATATGCTGATAGACAGCGGTTTGTGAGTGAATTTAGCGAAACAAAAAGATGAAAAGTTGGATTGAAAAGCAGGGATTTAATGGCTTGGAAAGAAATCAAAAATAGTGGAGAAAAGTGGTTTGTTGTGTTAGAGTTAGGGAAGAAATTAATCGTTGAAATAGCACAAAATATGATTGGTTTCGACACTTACGAAATTGATTGGAATGATGATTTTTGAACTTTGAACATACAACGGTGTTATTGAAAGAAACAGTAGATGGATTAAATGTCCAACCAAATGGAACTTACGTAGATTGCACACTTGGAGGTGCTGGACATAGTGAATACTTATTATCTCAGCTAGGTGAAGGCGGAAAGCTGTATGCATTTGATCAAGATGAAACAGCGATCAAACATGCACGAGAAAAACTGGCTCGCTTCGGGGATAAGGTCGTATTTGTGAAAAGTAATTTTCAATATATACGTGAAGAATTGCAACGACTGGGTGTCGACAAAGTAGATGGTGTTTTATATGATTTAGGTGTTTCCTCCCCACAACTGGATACCCCAGAAAGAGGATTTAGCTACCATCACGATGCCTCTTTGGATATGAGAATGGATTTAACAGGAGGCGTCACTGCATATGACGTGGTCAATCATTGGCCGTATGAACAACTCGTCAAAATCTTTTTTCAATATGGAGAAGAAAAGTTTTCAAAGCAAATTGCTCGCAAAATAGAAGCAGCTCGTGAGAAACACCCAATTGAAACAACGGGTGAACTGGTTGAACTCATTAAAGAAGGGATACCAGCAGCCGCTAGAAGAAAAGGCGGTCACCCGGCGAAACGAATTTTTCAAGCCATTCGTATTGCAGTGAATGACGAGCTAGGTGTGTTTGAACAGTCACTGAAGAACGCTATTGACTTATTGAAACCAAAAGGAAGAATTAGTGTGATCACCTTCCACTCTCTTGAGGATCGTATTTGTAAGACGATTTTTAAAGAAGCTAGTAAAGGACCGGACCTTCCACCAGGGTTACCTGTGATTCCTGAAGAGTATCAGCCGGAATTAAAGTTGATTACGAGAAAACCGATACTGCCTTCAGAAGAAGAGTTACAGCGTAATAATCGCGCTCGTTCAGCAAAGCTGCGTATTGCTGAAAAAAGATAATGACAGATAAATACTAGGAGGGAGAAGATGAATAATTTAGCGAGAAAGCAGTCCGTCCGCCCGAACAAGCAAGCCACGGTTGAGAGACATGAGCAAGCAAAAAAACGCTTTTGGTTTACACCCGGAGAAAAAATGTTATTTTTGCTCTTTACATTAATCATCTGTTTTATGGGAGCAAAGGTTATTTCTACTCAAACGGCTGTATATGAGGTAAATAAAGAAATTCAGGATATTGAAAAAGAAATTAGAAAGCAACAAAGTGTGAATCATGACCTTGAAGTGCAAGTGAGCGAAGAAAGTACGTATGAGAGAATTTGGAAGAGAGCGAAAGAGTTAGGTCTAAATTTGAGCGAACAAAACGTTAAGGTTGTGCAACCAAAATGAACGGAAACAAAAAAAATATGAACAAAGGAGCAGCGATATTATTTTCGGTATTCGCCCTGCTCTTTTTTGTCTTATTCGTCCGCTTCTTAACCATTCAAGTCTCTGGAAAAGTGGATGGACATTTGTTAAAAAATGAAGCGCTTGAGAAATATTTAAGGACAGATGTGTTAGAAGCTAAAAGAGGAACGATTTATGATCAGGCAGGGAATGTCATTGCTGAAGATACGAGCTCGTTTACTCTTGCAGCTATTTTAGATGATTCGATGACAACCAATCCGAAGGAACCTAAACACGTGGTTGACCGCAAAAGAACAGCTAAAACTTTAGCCAAATACATTGACCTTGAGAAAGAAGAAATTGAAAGAATATTAAACAAAAAAACAAAAGATGGAAAAACTCCTTTTCAGGTTGAATTTGGCAAAGCAGGTCGGAATTTATCAAATAAAACAAAGAAAAGTATTGAAGAAGAAAAACTGCCTGGAATTATTTTCATGAGAGACTCTAAACGGTTTTATCCCAATGGTAAATTCGCATCACATTTAATAGGTTTTGCACAAAAGTCTGAGGCGGATAATCATTCCACCATTGGGCAAATGGGAATTGAAAAAGCATACGAAAAATATTTAAAAGGCATCAACGGAAAAATTCAGTATAAGAGTGATATATGGGGATATTTATTGCCTGGAAAGAAACAAATGGTGATCGATCCTGAAAATGGGGATAGTATTTACTTAACGATTGATACGAAAATACAAACTTTTTTAGAAGATGCTCTGAATGAAGTAGAAATACAGTATAAGCCGGGAAAAGCATTTGGTATTGTGGCTGATGCGAAAACAGGAGCGATCTTAGCGATGAGTCAAAGACCTTCATTTCATTCAGGTACAAGAGAAGGCTTGGATCAAAACTGGCAAAATGATTTAGTCGAATATTCATTTGAGCCAGGATCAACATTCAAAATTTTTACATTAGCTGCTGCGATTGAGGAAGGAGTATTCAACCCGAATGCTTATTATCAATCTGGTAGTTATAAAGTTGGACCAAACATGATTCGAGATCATAATGGTGGGAATGGTTGGGGAAGTATTAGCTATTTAGAAGGTGTGCAGCGATCTTCCAATGTAGCCATGGCTAGTTTATTGGAGAAAATGGGGCCTGATGTTTTTAGACAGTATTTAGACGATTTTCATTTTGGACAACGGACGGGTATCGGCTTGCCGAATGAAGCAACGGGAAGTATCCTTTACCGCTATCCGATTGAAAAGGTGACTACATCTTTTGGGCAAGGCACAACAACCACTGCTTTGCAAATGATCCAAGCAGCCACGGCGATAACGAATGATGGGAAAATGATGAAGCCTTACGTGATTGATCAAATTGTTGATGAGCATTCAAACAAACCGATTCTTGATAATAAGCCTAAAGCGATCGGGGAACCTATTTCAAAAGAAACAGCCGAACAAGTGCTTGATGTTTTAGAAACAGTAACTAGTTCGGAACATGGAACAGGTCAAGCCTATCAAATTGAAGGGTATGAGGTAGCCGGGAAAACAGGTACAGCCCAAATGCCCAATCCAAATGGAGGCTATTTAAAGGGGAGCAATAACTATATCTTCTCTTTTTTAGGAATGGCGCCAAAGGAGGACCCTAAGCTTATTGTCTATGTAGGAGTGGCTCAACCGCAATTAGAAAATGAAGGCGGATCAGTCCCTGTTTCTAAAGTATTTAATCCAGTCATGAAAAATAGTTTGCAATATTTAAATATTGAGCCGAAACAAGGAATCGCTGTAAAAACGGTAAAACTGCAAGATTGGACAAAGAAAAAGAAAGAGGATGCGGTTAAATCCTTAAAGAAAGATGGAGCAGAGCCCATCGTTATTGGTAAAGGACAAACGATTGTTCAACAGTTGCCTAAACCAGGAACGGAATTATTGCAAGGGGAGAAAATAATACTAAAGACGGAGGGAGAGACGACTATCCCTGATCTTACGGGATGGTCATTGCGTGATGTGACAAAGCTGACCAAGCTTGCCGATATTCGAGTCAGCTTTACAGGGGAAGGTTATGTGCAAAGGCAAAATCTTGAGCCGGGTACAGTGCTGAAACCTAACCAAAAAGTAATTGTTACGTTGAAGAAACCGAAAGCAAACTCAAAGACATAATGGGAGTGCTATTTAATAGAAAAAACGTTGGGAAAATTCGTTTTCTCAACGTTTTTTCTTCATTCCAATGAGTTGAAAAATCAGCCATATGTTTTAATAGAGCCTTTCATAAAAATAGCGGCTTTGCATATATTGGATTGAGAACGGAAGGGGGGGCTTCGTTGAAAAGAGTATCAGCTGTTACGGTCAGGAAACGACTTATTTTCGTTTTATTATCCGGGTTGATGATTTTCTCCATTATTGGAGTTCGTCTAGCGTATGTTCAATTTGTTTTGGGGGACGACTTAACGAATAAAGCGAAGGATTTATGGAGCAGAAATATCCCCTTTGAGCCAGAAAGGGGTAAAATCGTTGATAGAAATGGGGTAGCTTTAGCTGAAAATAAAAGTGCACCGACCGTCTATGTTGTTCCACGGCAAATTGAGGATCCTATGAATGCCTCGAAACAATTAGCGGCGGTATTGAATATGTCATCCTCTAAAGCATATAAGGATATTACGAAGCAAACTTCAATGGTGAGAATTCATCCGGAAGGTAGAAAAATCTCCTTTGAAAAAGCGGAACAAGTGAGAAGCTTAGGGATTAAAGGGGTATATATTGCCGAAGATTCTAAAAGACATTATCCTTTTGGGAAAAGCTTAGCTCATGTTTTAGGGTTTGCTGGAATTGATAATCAAGGATTAATGGGGTTAGAAGCATTTTATAATAAGGAATTAAACGGTCAAAAGGGAGCGATGAGCTTTTTCTCCGACGCTAAAGGGAAAAGAATGCCGCAAATGCCAGATGGCTATACCCCTCCAAGTGATGGGCTAGATTTAAAATTAACGATCGACTCTAAAATACAAACCATTATGGAAAGAGAATTAGATGTAGCAGAAGCTAAGTATCAGCCGGATGGAGCGATAGCGATTGCAATGAACCCCAACAATGGAGAAGTGTTAGCAATGGCTAGTCGGCCTTCCTTTTATCCGGAAAAATTTCAAGAAGCTTCCCCGGAAGTCTTTAATCGAAATTTACCTATTTGGAGCACATATGAGCCAGGATCTACATTTAAAATTATTACTCTTGCCGCGGCTTTAGAAGAAAAGAAAGTAGATTTACACAAAGACCATTTTCATGATCCTGGTTTTGTCAGTGTAGGAGGAGCCAGGTTAAAGTGTTGGAAAAGAGGAGGGCATGGGCATCAATCTTTTTTAGAAGTAGTTGAAAACTCTTGTAACCCAGGCTTTGTAGAGTTAGGAGAGCGCTTAGGGAAGGAGAAGCTTTTCTCTTATGTTCGCTCCTTTGGATTTGGAGAGAAAACAGGAATTGATTTACAAGGAGAAGCAAAAGGTTTGTTATTTAAACTTGATCGAGTCGGTCCAGTGGAGCAAGCAACGACTGCTTTTGGACAAGGAGTATCTGTCACACCGATCCAGCAAGTGGCCGCTGTATCTGCCGCAGTAAATGGCGGCATGTTATATCAACCATATGTTGCTAAAGAGTTAGTGGATCCTGTTAGCGGAGAAGTGGTGAAAAGGAAAACACCGATTGCCAAAAGACGGGTGATTTCTGAGGAAACATCAAAACAAATTCGTTTTGCCTTAGAAAGTGTTGTAGCTCAAGGAACGGGACGAAATGCTTTTGTGGAAGGGTATCGGGTTGGAGGAAAAACAGGAACTGCCCAAAAAGCCAAAGATGGAAGATATTTAAAAAATAATCATATCGTTTCTTTTATTGGTGTGGCGCCAGCGGATGATCCTCAGCTTGTTATTTATACAGCAATTGATAATCCGAAAGGTACCGTTCAATTTGGTGGGACAGTGGCAGCGCCTATTGTCGGAAAGATCATGGAAGATAGTCTTCAAGTATTAAATGTGAAACCAAGAGAGAAACAGCTAGAGAAAGAAGTGAAGTGGGATGACCCAGAAATTATTAAAGTCCCTAATTTAATTGGCTTATCCAAAAAGGAGTTATCTTTACAGCTTGAAAATTTAAAACTAGAAGTTTTAGGAAGTGGTCAAAAAGTCGTACAACAAGCGCCGATGCCTGGTACAAAAGTTGAGATCGGTTCTACTATTAGAGTGTATTTGAATTAAGAGGTTGAAAGAAACCTGTTTCCCGTCATATAATTGGCGGGGATTTTCATTTATAATGAAAGCAGTCGCATCTATTGCTGTTTTTAGTTAAAATAGTAAAGGTCATTAAAAAATGAATACATAGGTTGGCAGTAAAGAAAGGATTGAAAATTGTGAAATTATCAGACTTATTAAAGTCACTCCCTTATTATAAAATGATAGGTTCATCAGATCCTGTGGTTTTATCCATTGAAAATGATCATCGGCAAGTAGAGGATGGTTCTTTATTTATTTGTATAAAAGGCTATACGTTTGATGGGCATTCTGTGGCACAAGAAGCGGTAAATAAAGGAGCGGTGGCTGTTGTTGCGGAACGTCCAATTGATGTAGAAGGGGCACCGGTAATTCTTGTGTCTAGTACAAAGCGAGCGATGGCCGCTTTAGCTGACTGTTATTATCATTCTCCAACAAAGCATATGAATATGATCGGTATTACAGGTACAAATGGCAAAACAACCACTAGTCATTTACTTAATGAAATATTTGCAGAAGCAGGGGAGAAAACAGGCTTAATTGGTACGATGTACATGAAGATCGGTGACGAAACGATTGAAACGAAAAATACAACTCCTGAAAATTTAACGCTGCAAAAAACATTTAAAGAAATGCTTGATAAAAATGTAACAACAGCTATTATGGAAGTTTCTTCACATGCTTTATTAGAAGGAAGAGTATGGGGGTGTGACTACGATATCGCTGTATTTACCAATTTAACGCAAGATCATTTAGACTACCATCATACGATGGAAGACTATCGTGCAGCGAAAGGGTTGCTGTTTACAAGACTAGGGAACACGTTCTCGGTTGATGAACCAAAATTTGCTGTTTTAAATGAAGATGACGAAGCATCAGCTGTCTATAAACAGGAAACCGCTGCTCATATTGTGACATATGGTATTGATCATGAAGCGATGTTCCGTGCGGAAAATATAAACTTAACGGCGAACGGCACTGAATTTGAATTGCTGTTTCCAGAAGGAAGAAAAACAGTTCGTACAAACTTAGCCGGCAAGTTTAATGTGTACAATATTTTAGCAGCGATCGCAGCTGCATATACAAAAGGGATTCATATCGATACGATCCTATCAGCCATCCATAAAATCAAAGGTGTAGCTGGCCGATTTGAACTTGTTCCAAATGAACAGGGGATATCTGTTGTTGTTGATTATGCACATACACCAGACAGCTTAATCAATGTATTGAAAACTGTTCAGCCGTTAGCAAAAGGCCGCGTATTTGTTGTTGTCGGCTGTGGAGGAGATAGAGATAAAACGAAACGGCCGTTAATGGCTCAAGCAGCGTGTCAGTTTGCGACAGATGCTGTATTTACATCAGATAATCCGCGCAGTGAAGATCCTCTTGCTATTTTGCAAGATATGGAAGAAGGTGTAAAGGGAGCAAACTATACTGTCATTGCGGACCGGAAAGAGGCTATTTTTCATGCGATTAAAACAGCGCAAGTAGGAGACATTGTAGTCATTGCTGGAAAAGGGCATGAAACGTATCAAATCATCGGTGATCGGGTACTAGATTTTGATGACCGTGCGGTGGCGAAAGCGGCGCTTGCAAGCCGGAAAGAAGAGGAGAACTGATATGCTTGAGAGAGATGTGTTTTTAACGATGGCGATGGCTTTTGTCATTACCGTGGCCATTGCACCATTGTTTATCCCTTTTTTAAGAAGATTGAAATTTGGGCAAAGTATTCGAGAGGAAGGGCCAGAGTCCCATCAAAAGAAATCTGGAACGCCAACGATGGGCGGAATCGTAATTTTACTGTCCATCATCATAACGGCGATGTTTATGGCGCAAATTTATGCTGAGATTGGTACCGAAACGATCTTGCTATTATTAGTGACGATTGGATTTGGGTTACTTGGATTTTTAGATGACTTTATTAAAGTGGTAATGAAGCGAAACTTAGGTTTAACGTCGAAACAAAAGCTGTTAGGTCAAATAGTTATTTCCATTATTTTTTATGTAATTTATACAAATGGAAATTTTTCTACAGAGTTAACGTTTCCTTTAACAAATATCACGATTGATTTAGGTATTTTCTATGCACTGTTTGTGATTTTTTGGCTGGTGGGCTTCTCCAATGCAGTGAATTTAACAGATGGCTTAGACGGACTTGTATCAGGTGTATCGGCCATTGCCTTCGGAGCGTTTGCTGTAATTGCGTGGAGTCAAGGGATGAATGAAACAGCGATCTTTGCATTTGCTGTTGTTGGGGCTGTATTAGGATTTTTAGTCTTTAATGCCCATCCAGCTAAAGTGTTTATGGGGGATACTGGATCGCTTGCCTTAGGTGGAGCAATTGCTACCATTTCTATTTTAACAAAGACAGAATTTTTATTATTAGTGATTGGCGCTGTCTTTGTTGCAGAAACGTTATCTGTCATGATTCAAGTGGTATCTTTTAAAACGACAGGTAAGCGTGTATTTCGTATGAGCCCTCTTCACCATCACTTTGAGCTCGGCGGCTGGTCGGAGTGGAGGGTGGTTGTTACTTTTTGGACGGTCGGTGTATTGTGTGCAGTGATCGGAATTTATATCGGAGCGTGGATGTAATTGAAAACAATAACAGATTACCAACATAAAAAAGTTCTTGTACTTGGATTAGCCAAAAGCGGAGTCAGTGCAGCGTTGCTTCTTCATAAACTGGGGGCATTTGTAACGGTGAATGATCAAAAACCGCTAGATGAAAATCCGCAAGCTCAACATTTACTGGAGCAAGGGATTAAAGTGATTTGCGGTAGCCATCCGATTGAGCTGCTGGAAGAAGGCTTTGAGATGATCGTGAAAAACCCTGGTATTCCGTATTCCAACCCACTTGTAAGTGGAGCGGTTGCTAAAGGTATTCCTGTAGTCACAGAAGTAGAGCTTGCGTATTTAATTTCAGAGGCTCCATTGATTGGTATTACGGGAACAAATGGGAAGACAACAACAACGACCTTAATTTATAAAATGTTTGAAGCTGACCGTAAAAAAGCGATTATCGCTGGGAATATTGGGGAAGTCGCTTCTCAAGTGGTGCAACAAGCGACGAAGGAAGATCATGTTGTGATTGAGCTTTCCTCCTTTCAATTGATGGGAATTGATCGTTTTCGTCCACATATCGCCATTATTACAAATATATATGATGCTCATCTTGATTATCATGGAACAAAAGATGAGTATGTAAAAGCGAAACTAAATATCACAAAAAATCAAACGGAAGAGGATTTCTTTATTGTTAATGCCGATCAGGAAGAAATATTCCAATTGGCAAAACAATCAAAAGCAGTGATCGTGCCATTTTCGACGAAAAAACCAGTTGCTAATGGCGCCTATGTAGAAAATGGAGAGGTTTATTTCCGCGGTGAAAAAATAATATCGATGCAGGAGATTGCTTTGCCAGGAGCTCATAATTTGGAAAATATTTTATGTGCGATCTCGGCAGTTAAGTTATCTGGTGTATCGAATGAGGCGATCCAAGAAGTATTATCTACTTTTTCAGGTGTCAGACACCGGACGCAATTCGTTCGTGAAGTGAATGGCAGAAAATTTTATAATGATTCGAAAGCGACCAATACATTAGCTACTAAAAGCGCCCTTGCTGCTTTTTCAGGACCAACCGTTTTGTTAGCGGGTGGCTTAGACCGCGGGAATGGCTTTGATGAGTTGATTCCGTATTTAACCAATGTGAAGGCGTTGGTGACATTTGGGCAAACGGCACATAAGCTAGCTGAAACAGCTCGCAAAGCAGGCATTTTACAGGTAGCGAAAGTAGAGAACATGGCTCAAGCAGTAGCTGAAGCGTATCAACTATCAGATTCGGGCGATATCATTTTATTATCTCCTGCTTGCGCGAGCTGGGATCAGTATAAAACTTTTGAACAGCGCGGAGATATATTTATTGAGGCGGTGCATACACTTAACTAAGAGCTTGTCTTAGTTAAGATGAGAAGAGAGTGGTGGACAAGGCTCTGATTCTATGAATTAGAGGTGTTGGTCATTGTCGGTGAAAAAGTCTGCACCTGACTATTTGCTGTTTATTATTATTGTGCTATTGCTTACGATTGGGATGACGATGGTTTATAGTGCCAGTGAAGTATGGGCCAAATACAAATTTGATGATCCTTTCTTTTTTGCTAAACGGCAGTTATTATTTGCTGGTGTTGGAGTTTGTGCCATGTATTTCATTATGAACGTGGAATATTGGACATGGCGCAAACTTTCCAAGGTTGGAATCATCATTTGTTTTGTCTTATTGATTCTAGTCCTTATTCCAGGTGTGGGAATGGTTCGCAATGGTTCTCAAAGTTGGATCGGAGCCGGCGCCTTTTCCATTCAGCCTTCCGAATTTATGAAACTTGCGATGATTATTTTTTTAGCTGGATATTTAGCGGAAAAGCAAAAGTATATGATCGAGTTTCGTAAAGGGTTAATACCTGCTCTTGCTCTAGTATTTACGGCTTTTGGATTAATCATGTTGCAGCCGGATCTCGGAACAGGCACGGTTATGGTCGGTACTTGTGTGGTGATGATTTTTGTGGCAGGCGCCAGGATTTTCCACTTCACCCTATTAGGCATGATAGGTTTAGCCGGATTTGTTGGGTTAGTGTTATCTGCGCCGTATCGGATGAAACGAATTACCTCATTCTTGGATCCTTGGTCTGATCCGTTAGGCAGCGGCTTTCAAATTATTCAATCTCTCTATGCCATTGGACCTGGAGGGTTGTTTGGATTAGGAATAGGAGAGAGCAGGCAAAAATATTATTATTTACCCGAGCCGCAAACCGATTTTATTTTTGCTATTTTAGCAGAGGAGCTTGGCTTTATCGGTGGCATTTGTCTGCTCTTGTTATTTTCACTTTTGCTTTGGCGAGGGATTCGCATAGCATTAGGTGCACCGGATTTATTCGGCAGCTTTTTGGCAGTTGGAGTAGTGGCGATGGTAGCTATTCAAGTCATGATTAATGTCGGTGTAGTAACAGGACTCATGCCTGTAACGGGTATTACTTTGCCGTTTTTAAGCTATGGAGGATCTTCGCTCACGTTGATGCTTGCCGCTATGGGGATTTTATTGAATATTAGCAGATATTCAAGATATTAAAAGAAAGAAGCCTTCACGGTTTCTTTTTTTTATGCATAGTTGCTGTTAATGTATAGTGGTTACTCTTCATTTATTAATGCTTGATATGTATTTTTTCACCAATAAGTCAAAAAGCATTCAAATCAACATGATGATCTAACAAAATTTAGGAATGGGATGATTTCTTCATCTTTTAAAGGATATTGATTGATTATGGCGAAACATTGATTTAATATGAGTATGCGCTAATGATGATAAAGCTAATTTTTTGAGAAATCAATGTAACAATTAGATGAAAATTGCTACATTTTTTTTGGTTTCTTTTCAATTTCGGTAAAGCTATATTTATATAATAAGAAAATGTAGTATGATAGTAAAAGCTTTGTAGAAGAACTTTTGTTGAAAATATTAATATTTGAGATGACATATATTAATTTGAGGTGAAGGTAGATGAAAATTGTGGTTAGTGGAGGGGGAACTGGAGGTCATATTTATCCAGCTCTTGCTCTTATTCGAATGATAAAAGAAAAGCATCCTGACACATCCTTTTTGTATATTGGGACGGAAGCTGGATTGGAATCTAAGTTAGTTACAAGAGAAAATATCCCTTTTCGAACAATAGAAATCACTGGTTTTAAGCGTTCTATATCAATGGAAAATGTAAAAACGGTGATGCGCTTTCTAAAAGGAGTGGGTGAATGCAAGAAGATGTTAAAGGAGTTCGCTCCAGATGTTGTGATTGGAACAGGCGGCTATGTGTGCGGTCCTGTTGTATATGCAGCTTCTAAACTTCGAATTCCAACGATTGTTCACGAGCAAAATAGCGTCCCAGGCTTAACGAATAAATTTTTGAGTAAATATGTCGATAAGGTCGCTATTTGTTTTAAGGAAGCGGAAGCATTTTTTCCAAAGGAAAAGGTTGTGCTGACAGGAAATCCGCGTGCTTCAGAAGTAGCAAATGCGAAATCGTCTGGCATTTTAAGCGATTTTCATTTAACGAAGGATAAAAAAACAGTGTTAATCTTTGGTGGAAGCCGGGGGGCGCGTCCAATTAACGATGCTGTTATTCAAGCATTGCCAATCCTCGCCGATCGAACGTATCAAGTCCTTTATATTACTGGCGAAGTTCATTATGAAAAAGTGAAATCGGCAATTGAGAAAGTGGGCAAACCAGAAAATGTAGCCATTGCTCCGTTTATTTATAACATGCCTGAAGTGCTGGTTGAAAGTGATTTAGTCTTATCGCGGGCTGGGGCAACGACATTGGCTGAATTAACGGCTTTAGGTGTGCCAAGTATCCTCGTCCCGAGTCCTTATGTGACCAACAATCATCAAGAGAAAAATGCCCGCTCATTAACGGATCATCAAGCGGCTATCTTGTTGCATGAAAAAGATTTAACAGCAGAAACGTTAATCAAGCATTTAGATGGTATATTGTTAGATGAGAGCCAATTACAAACGATGAAGCAAGCTGCTGAACAGTTAGGAATTCAAGATGCATCTGATCGTTTATATAAAGTGATGCATGAGCTAGCGAGCAAACGTTAATTATAAGTTTAATGAGCATACGAACTGAATTTAATGCTTTCTCTAACTAATTCTCCTATACATGATGAATGTTTGCACGGTAGAATTTAACATAAGATGAGGCGTGTCGCTTCAATTTTTTATTAACAGTCCGTTTTTCGGGAGGAAAAGGCATGGAAAAGGGAAAGATCATTTCAATTGAAGATCGAATTCCGAAGTTGAAAGAGTTGAGAAAACGGAAAACGAATCGGCGCCTTGTTAGTATCGTTTCGTTCTTTTTTCTCATTGTCATCATCATCGTCTATTTTCAGTCTCCCCTCAGCCGAGTAAAACAAATTGACGTGGTTGGCAACCGCCTGTTATCTAAAGCAGAAGTGATTGAAAAGAGTGAGATTTATGAAGGCAGCAGTGTGTGGCGGATAAACAAGCGTCAAGCCGCTGAACAACTGGAAAGAGATCCAAAAATAAAAGAGGCAGCAGTCACTTTCTCCTTCCCTAACAAGTTAGTGATTGAAGTGAAAGAACAAGCTAAACTTGCTTATTTGTCAAAAGGGAGAAAGTTTTATCCGGTTCTTGATAATGGTACAGTTTTAAAGACAGCTACAGTGTATACATTAGATGAACTGCCGATCCTTCACGGATTTAAAGAAGGGAAAATGCTAGATAAGATGATGAAATCTTTAGGAGATCTGCCAGAGGAAATTAATCATTCCATCTCTGAAATTTATTATACTCCTAAAAAAACAGACTCTTATCACATACAATTATTTATGAATGACGGGTTTGAAGTCTCTGCCTCCCTGAAGACTTTTTCTGACAAGATGGTGTATTATCCATCTATCGTTAGTCAATTAGATCCTAATATTAAAGGGGTTATTGATATCGAAGTTGGCTCTTACTTTAGAGCTTATAATGCTAAAACGAGTGATCAAGAAGAACAGACACTTCCTAATTAGTAAAAGTGAATATTTTCCGCTTGCTACAAACATAACTTTATCTGTTCTTCCTCTTTAATTGAGCGAAGTTTGGCTTTTCTCCATTTCCATCTTAGTGTAGACTTGTAATTAACAGTTGTTCTTTTAGAGGGGGAAAATAGTCATTGCATTTTCTGCAAGATAAAAATGAAAAAGGCTGAAAAAACCCTGAATATTAAAAGGGAAAGTTGTTAAAAATGACGAATACTCTCTATATAAAAAACAATGATGAAGAGGGATATTGTTGTTCGATCAAGGAGTTTTTTGGAGGTAAAGGAGGTGCCAAAGAATGAACAGCAATGAAATTTTAGTTAGCCTTGACATCGGTACATCCGCCATAAAGGTCATTATTGGAGAAATGGTTAATGATTCTTTAAATATTATCGGTGTTGGGAATGTGAAATCTAAAGGGATTCGCAAAGGTTCTGTGGTGGATATAGATGAAACTGTTCATTCCATTAAAAAGGCAATTGAACAGGCTGAAAGAATGGTTGGTATGGAAATTAAGCAAGTGATTGTGGGCATCGCTGCCAATCATGCACTCTTGCATCCATGCAACGGTGTTGTAGCTGTATCTAGTGAAAATAGAGAGATAACAGATGAAGATATTATTAGAGTAATGGATGCTTCTCAAGTGATGTCTATTCCTCCTGATCGTGAAATTATTAATGTCATTCCAAAGCAGTTTATCGTAGATGGCCTAGATGAAATTACGGATCCAAGAGGAATGATTGGGGTTCGTTTAGAGATGGAAGGTATTATTGTAACAGGCTCTAAAACATTCTTACATAATACATTACGTTGCGTAGAGCGAGCTGGTTTAGAAATTATGGATATTGTGTTTCAACCACTAGCTGCTGGGGAAATTGCATTATCAAAGGATGAGCAAAATCTCGGAACCGTTTTAGTGGATATTGGCGGAGGTTCTACAACGGTTTCCATCTTTAATCAAGGCTATTTAAAAGGAGCAGTTGTGTTTCCTATTGGCGGCGATCATATTACAAAAGATTTATCGATCGGTTTACGCACTTCAACCGAGGATGCAGAGCAAGTGAAGCTAACTCGTGGTCATGCTTTTTATGACTTGGCATCTGAAGAAGAAGTGTTTAGTGTTCCAATTATAGGTAGTGATCAACATCAGCAATTTAACCAACTTGAAATTTCTGATATTATTGAGGCTAGGTTAGAAGAAGTATTTGAGATGGTCATTGAAGAATTAAGACATCAAGGAGTTCATGATGTGCCTGGTGGGTTCGTTTTAACTGGGGGGACATCTGCTATACCAGGTATTCTAGACTTAGCTCAAGATGTATTCCAAAACCGCGTTCGGGTGGCTATTCCGGATTATATCGGTGTACGAGAACCACAATATACAGCAGCAGTTGGTTTAATTAAGTATGCGTATAAAAATGCTAGATTACAAGGAAGAGATGTAAGCACAACTTTAGAACCGATGAATGCGCCTGAAACGAGGCCAAAAGAAGCCCCTCAGCCAAAGAAGATAAAACCAGAGAAAACAGAAGATCAAAAATTGACTTCGAAAGTAAAAAAATTCTTCGGCTACTTTTTTGAAGAATAGTCACCATAGAGAAATAACGACGAATTAGGAGGATTTGTCATGTTGGAGTTTGATACTAATTTAGATTCATTAGCGACGATTAAAGTTATCGGTGTCGGTGGCGGCGGAAACAATGCTGTAAACCGCATGATTGAACATGGTGTTCAAGGGGTGGAGTTTATTGCTGTCAATACGGATGCGCAAGCATTAAACTTATCCAAAGCAGAAATAAAAATGCAAATCGGTTCAAAGCTGACGCGCGGACTTGGTGCGGGTGCGAACCCTGAAGTGGGAAAGAAGGCAGCGGAAGAAAGCAAAGAGCAAATTGAAGAGGCATTACGCGGAGCGGATATGGTATTCGTTACAGCAGGAATGGGTGGGGGAACAGGAACTGGAGCAGCCCCTGTGATTGCTCAAATCTCTAAAGATCTTGGAGCATTAACAGTTGGTGTTGTGACACGCCCTTTTACTTTTGAAGGCCGCAAGCGTGCAACACAAGCAGCTGGCGGAATAGAAGCAATGAAGGCTGCAGTTGATACGTTAATTGTTATTCCGAACGATCGTCTGTTAGAAATTGTTGATAAGAGCACGCCGATGCTTGAAGCCTTTAGAGAAGCAGACAATGTTCTTCGTCAAGGGGTACAAGGTATTTCCGACTTAATTGCTACTCCAGGATTGATCAATCTTGACTTTGCTGATGTGAAAACAATTATGTCGAATAAAGGATCTGCCTTAATGGGAATTGGTGTAGCTTCCGGTGAAAACCGCGCAGCGGAAGCAGCTAAAAAAGCAATTTCTAGTCCATTGCTTGAAACATCTATTGATGGTGCACAAGGTGTGATCATGAACATTACTGGCGGTACGAACTTAAGTTTATATGAAGTTCAAGAAGCGGCTGACATTGTAGCCTCTGCTTCTGATCAAGAAGTGAATATGATCTTTGGATCTGTCATTAACGAGAATTTAAAAGATGAGATTGTGGTAACCGTGATTGCAACTGGGTTTAAAGAGTCTGCTCTGCAACAGCCAAAGCAGCCACGTAGTGGATTTGGTCAAACAAAGCCGCAACAAGCACCGGTTTCTCCAGTCCCGAAGCGAGAAATGAAGCGTGATGAGCCTATCCAACAGGAGATGCCAACAAGACAGCCTTCCCAACCGGTGGAAGATACCCTTGATATCCCAACCTTCCTTCGCAATCGCAATAGACGCCGATAACACGATAAAGTTTTATTAATAAATACTTTATAAATGATGGAAAAGAGTAGTCCGAAAGGTGCTACTCTTTTCTTTTTATTATAGGATATTAGTTGTAATTTTGCAATTTTTAACCAAAATTTATTTGACAAACTTCGAAAACTTACATGAAAAACTCTTCTTTTTCTCCTCCGAATTATGACAGACTTCTAGTGTCGTGTCCTTTATACTTGAATCAATTCAGTTGCTAGCCATTAATTTGCTAAAAGGAGGGACGGTATGACCCTTTATTTAGATGCCTTATGGTTGTTAAATTTTTTAGCAGATTGTTTATTGCTCTGGATGAGCGCCATATTTTTAAAGCGTTCAGCTAAGTGGTATCGTCTAATTTTAGGCGGGCTACTCGGATCTTTGAGTGTTTTTTTTATCATAAGCCCTTGGACTGAATTTACTGGACATCCTCTATCTAAATTGGCCTTATCTATCGGTATGGTACTTGTCACATACGGTTTTAAGCGTTGGAAATTTTTCTTTGCTAATTTAATGGCTCTTTATTTTTCAACTTTTTTGACAGGGGGTATGCTTTTAGGTGCTCATTATTTTATTCAATTCGATATGCAACTAGAATCTGACATGTTTTTAGCGGGTTTACGCGGGGTTGGCGATCCGGTTAGCTGGATATTTGTGATGTTTGGTTTTCCGTTGGCGTGGTATTTTGCGAAAAATAGAATGGAGGATTTTCAAACAGCTCAAATACAATATGATCAGTTGTTAGAGGTCGCTATTGAAATTAATGGAGTAGTTTTAAACGTGAAAGGTTTAGTAGATACAGGCAATCAATTACAAGATCCGATTTCGAAAATGCCTGTTATGTTCGTATCAACACAAGGATTAGAAGATCAATTGCCAACTGAAGTGATAGAAGGGGCGAATCAGATAGAACGGTTATTCACGGATGAGTTAGGTCTGCCGAGTGAGTGGATGGACAAGATGAGAATCATTCCTGCCAAATCCGTTGGTAAAGCTCAACAGCTACTGCTCGCTTTTAAGCCGGATAAGGTACAAATAAGCAATGGACATAAGCAAATTGAACTAAATAAAGTATTAATGAGCTTTACGGCAGTACCATTATCTTCAGATGATCAGTTTTCGTGTATTTTACATCCGAAAATGGTTCTTCCCCTTTCTTATGAAGAAGTTTCTTAAAGCGGTTTCATTCCATTGATATAAATTTATTAAGAGGGAGGTCACTTTATGAAAAGTCTACGGATAAAAATGACCTATTACTGGTATCGGTTACTGATTAAATTAGGGTTAAAGACGGATGAAATTTATTATATTGGCGGCAGCGAAGCTCTTCCACCACCTCTTTCAAGAGATGAGGAGGAAAAACTGTTATCTAAGCTCCCGACTGGAGATCAAGCGGCTAGAGCCTTGTTGATTGAAAGAAATTTGAGATTAGTCGTCTATATTGCGAGGAAATTTGAAAATACAGGAATTAATATTGAAGATTTAATTAGTATCGGAACAATTGGATTAATTAAAGCAGTGAATACATTTAATCCGGAAAAGAAGATTAAACTGGCTACGTACGCTTCCCGTTGTATAGAAAATGAAATCTTAATGTATTTAAGAAGAAATAATAAAATTAGATCGGAAGTTTCTTTTGATGAACCGTTAAATGTAGATTGGGACGGCAATGAATTATTACTCTCAGATGTGTTAGGTACGGAAAATGATATTATTACGAAAGATATTGAAGCGGGCGTCGATCGAAATTTATTATTCAAAGCGATGGAGCAGTTATCGGACAGGGAGAAACAAATTATGGAATTAAGATTCGGTTTAAGGGGCGGTGAAGAGAAAACCCAAAAAGATGTCGCTGATCTTCTTGGAATTTCGCAATCATATATCTCCAGGCTAGAGAAACGAATCATTCATCGACTTCAAAAAGAGTTTAATAAAATGGTGTAGAGAAAAAGGGCGGTGTTTCTTTATCTTCAGCTTGAGGCGCTATCGGCTCGAGGTCAAAAGGTAAGTCGACCAAAAGGTTAACAAACAACCTTTCAGTCGATTTGCCTTTTGTTTGTCGTCGATGAACGAGTGCCTTCCGCTTTTTGAATGTCTAGCTCGAGATGCTAGTGGTCTTCCCCCTTCCTCCTTGCGATAAGTCAGCATCGATTTACTAGCGTTTTAACTCATGCGGATTGCTTCAGTCCCTACGTCCCTAAACAGCGCTTTCTGCTTTTCTTTTGATGCATAGTTTTCTTTTTGCAGGGGGATACTGTGGTTGTACAGCAGTTCCTGCAAGGAGGGGATTTTTCATAATGGCACGTAATAAAGTTGAGATTTGCGGTGTGGATACTTCGAAACTCCCTGTATTGAAAAATGAAGAAATGAAGGTGTTATTTAAGCGTCTTCAGGCGGGAGAATGGTCAGCGCGTGAGACACTTGTCAATGGAAATTTGCGGCTTGTGCTGAGTGTAATCCAGCGCTTTAATAATCGCGGCGAATACGTCGATGATTTGTTTCAAGTAGGCTGTATTGGTTTGATGAAATCTATAGATAATTTTGATTTAAGTCATAATGTTCGATTTTCTACTTATGCAGTACCGATGATTATTGGTGAAATTAGAAGGTATTTGAGGGATAACAACCCGATAAGAGTTTCCCGTTCTTTAAGGGACATTGCTTACAAAGCGTTGCAAGTGAGAGAAAGAATCATGACGGAAACGTCTAAGGAGCCGACAGCAGAAGAAATTAGTAAAGAGCTCGGCTTAACAAAAGAAGAAGTGGTCTTTGCGCTCGATGCTATTCAAGATCCAGTGTCCTTATTTGAGCCGATCTATAACGATGGTGGAGACCCGATATTCGTGATGGATCAATTAAGCGATGAAAGTCACAAAGATACGAACTGGATAGAAGAAATTGCGTTAAAAGAAGGGTTAAAACGGTTAAATGATCGTGAAAAAATGATTATTCGTAAACGGTTTTATCAAGGGAAAACACAAATGGAAGTGGCAGATGAAATCGGCATTTCACAAGCACAAGTGTCTAGGCTTGAAAAGGCAGCGATTAAACAAATGAATAAGAATATTAATTAATTATTTCCGTTTGACTCTTAAGCGACTTACGCAAGAAGAGTCTTATTTTTTTGTGTCCGCATATAATGAAAACAGTAAATATATGAGCAGGGGGCAAACAAGTGAGTAGAATATCAGAATTCCAGCTAAAAGACATTGTCAACGTTGCCAACGGAAAAAAGCTTGGAAATATTACAGATATTCATTTGAATTTGACAGCGGGCACGATTGATTCCATTGTGATTAGCCGAGGCGGCAAGATGTTTGGCTTTTTTGGAAAAGAGGAAGAAATCGTTATCCCATGGCCTCAAATTGTTAAAATAGGAGAGGATGTCATTCTCGTTCGCCATTCTACGGCTGCTCATTCGACAGAACCACCGTCAAAAGAGGAATAATTTCTTTTTTCCTTGACGTGTCTCACGTCATTTTATGTTAAACTAGAGGAAAATAATCGGGAGTCGAAAAAATGAAGGAACCATTTGTTTCTATTCATAAAAGCGTCTATGTAATTAAAGAATGGCAAGACCGCTCTCCTGGGCTTGTTGCTGGTTTCACCACAAAAGAGGGAGGAATGAGTGGTGCAGTCTTTAAAAGCTTGAATATGGGGTTTCATGTCGGAGACTGTGTGGAGCATGTATGTGAAAACAGGCAGCTTTTGAGTAAGACTTTAGATTTTCCGGTATCCAGCTGGGTAGGAGCTGTTCAGACACACGAAGACCGAATTGTAACAGTGGGTGAAAAGGATAAAGGAAAAGGTGCACTCGATTATCAAACAAGCTTCGAAGCGACAGACGGTTTTTTTACAGATGAGAAAGGGATATTGTTAACATTATGCTATGCTGATTGTGTGCCTCTTTATTTTTTTTCAAATAAGTTTAACCGAATAGGTACTGCACATGCTGGCTGGAAAGGAACAGTGTCTGGCATCGGGTTGAAGATGGTGAAGAAATGGGAGGAAGAAGGTATTCCCCTTCAAGAGATCGAGGTTGTAATTGGACCATCGATATGTGGAGATTGCTATATTGTTGATGATTATGTTATCGACAAAGCGCGTCAGTGGGAGGAGTCCAATAATGCGCTGTTTTATGCTCCTGTTGACGGAAGAAAAAGCAATTACCATTTGTCCCTGCAGCAGCTCAATAAGTTAATTTTGATGAAAGCGGGTATTCCGCAAGAAAATATTCAAATGACTCATTATTGTACAAGTTGTCATAGTGAATTCTTTTCTCACCGCCGCGATCTTGGAAAGACAGGGAGAATGATGGGGTTCATTGGTTGGAAGGAGAAATAAATGTTATGAAAGTAATAGATAATTTAAAAGATATTCAAACCACAATAGAGGAAGCTTGTCGAAAAGTGGGCAGAAATCGCGATGAAGTTAAATTGATTGCTGTGACAAAATATGTATCCACTGAACGAGCTCAAGAAGCATTAGAAGCAGGAATTGTTCATCTCGGCGAAAATAGAGATGAAGGATTGCTGAAAAAATGGGAAGTATTAAAAGAAAAACCGGTTTGGCATTTTATCGGTACTTTACAAACGAGAAAAGTAAAAAATATTATTGATCATGTCTCATACATACATTCTCTTGACCGCTTATCGCTTGCAGAAGAAATTAATAAGCGAGCGAGCCATCCGATGAATTGTTTGATTCAAGTCAATGTATCTGGAGAAGAATCGAAGCATGGTCTGCTTCCGGAAGAGGTGATTCCTTTCGTCGAGCAATTAGCTAAATTAGAGAATGTACATGTGTGCGGATTAATGACGATGGCGCCTTTAACGGAAGATGAAGATGTATTGCGAAGCTGCTTCAGGCAATTAAAGCAGCTACAAGAACAGGTACAGCAGTTGAATGTAAGTTATGCCCCTTGCCAAGAATTATCAATGGGAATGAGTAATGACTATGCAATTGCCGTTGAAGAAGGAGCAACTATGATTCGGATCGGTACGGCTCTTGTTGGTGAATAGAGTCCGGGAGGTGGAAGGATGGGAATCAAATCTAAATTTAAAGCGTTTTTTCTTTTGGATGATGAGGACTATCAATTAACGGAAGAAGCAGATACAACAGAATACGAAGAAGCGAAGCAGCCTAAGTCTGCCAAGAAAAATGTGGTGAGTTTGCAAAGTGTACAAAAGGCTTCAAAAGTCATTCTTTTTGAACCAAGAGTATTTGCAGAGGCACAGGAAATTGCTGATCATTTAAAGAATAGAAAAGCGGTTATTGTGAATTTGCAACGTATTCAACATGATCAAGCGAAGCGAATAGTTGATTTTTTAAGTGGGACGGTCTACGCTATTAGTGGGGAAATTCAACAGTTAGGTCCGAAGATCATTCTTTGTACCCCTGACAATGTGGAAGTGTCAGGGAATATATCGCAATTCTTACCTGAGGAAGACATTGATAATTCGAGGTGGTAATAAATAATATGCTAATTGTCGTTGAACTTTTAATTAGAGCTATTCAACTTTATTCTTGGGCATTAATTATTTATATTTTAATGTCTTGGTTTCCAAATGCACGAGGAACGAGCATTGGGCAATTTCTAACGAAAATATGTGAGCCATATTTAGAGCCGTTTAGAAAAATTGTTCCACCGCTTGGCATGCTTGATTTATCTCCACTTGTCGCGTTCTTAGTGCTAAACTTAGCGACAAAGGGACTGTATCAATTAGCGATGTGGATGATTTAATCGTTATGACTGCAAAAGGAGGGAGAAATTGGCCTCCTTTTTTGCATCGATCGAAGGAGTAAAGATCATGTCCATTTATCAACATTTTCGGCCAGAAGAAAAAGAATTTATTGACCAGGTTCTACAATGGAAAAATGAAGCAGAACAAATGTATGCGCCTAAGCTAACAGATTTTCTTGATCCTAGAGAACAAGAAATGGTCCAAGCAGTTGTTGGGAGTCAAGGAGAAGTAAAGGTCGTTTTCTTTGGCGGAGCTGCGAATACAGAAAGAAAACGGGCACTCATTACACCGGAATACTTTTTTCCTGAAGAGGAAGATTTTCAGGTTGCTTTATATGAAATTTCTTATCCGGAAAAATT
Organism: Bacillus sp. REN10; assembly: GCF_016820555.1. Classification (GTDB taxonomy): domain Bacteria; phylum Bacillota; class Bacilli; order Bacillales; family Domibacillaceae; genus Bacillus_CE. The sequence goes on from NZ_JADHDW010000002.1 coordinate 240,136, forward strand.
TACATCCATTCAGCATTCACAAATATTAGGAAGTTTAATGGGGGTTGGATTGCGTCGCGGAAAATTTGGCGACATTTTAACAGACGGTCAGCGGTTTCAATTTTTGGCGGCAAAGGAAGTCAGTAACTACATTGAATTAAATGTCAGTCATATCGGAAAAGTAGCTGTTCAGTTGCAAGAAAAAGCACTAATACATGCATTGACAACAAAGGAAGAATGGAAGGAAATTCATACTACGGTCTCGTCTTTACGGCTTGATGCGATCGTTGCAGCTTTATCCCGTTTATCGCGACAAAAAGTCCAAACTTTCATCAAATCAGGTATGGTAAAAGTCAATTGGAAAAAAATTGAGGACCCTGCGTTTGAATGTGCAGCAGGAGATGTCTTTTCTGTTCGAGGAATAGGTAGGAGCAAATTCTTAGCAAATGAAGGAAAAACAAAGAAGGAAAAATGGCGGATTACATTAGGTATTTTGAAATAAATTATAAAAGTTTCACAATTTTTATCACAAGTGCTTAAAAAACCATTATAATATGTAGCATGATAAAAAAGTTGATTTGAGATCTGTAGTGGAGGTGGGCTAATGCCTTTAACGCCGTTAGATATACATAATAAGGAATTTAATCGAGTGTTCCGCGGATATGATGAAGATGAAGTAAATAGCTTTCTCAATCAGATTATTAAAGATTATGAATTGATCATTCGAGAGAAAAAAGAGCTAGAAGAACAGCTCTTAGCGCAAACAGAAAAGCTCAATTACTTTGCTAATATTGAGGAAACGTTGAATAAATCGATTGTGATTGCTCAAGAAACTGCTGAAGAAGTGAAAAGAAATGCGCACAAAGAAGCGAAGTTATTAATTCGTGAAGCTGAGAAAAATGCTGATCGTATTGTAGATGAGTCATTATCAAAAGCAAGAAAAATTGCTATTGAAATTGAAGAATTAAAAAAGCAGTCTAAAGTGTTCCGCACACGCTTTAAAATGTTAATGGAAGCTCAATTGGATTTACTAAGTAATGATGATTGGGATGCGTTAATGGATTTTGAAGTGGATGAAGAGGAATTAGAAAAGCTAAGTGAAGAAAGTGTCTGAGCTTGACGTAACCATGTTCAGTTTCTATAATTGAAACATTATCAATTATATATTCATGCGATGATAGGGAAAGTACATGTCTATGGCTTTTTTTAGCGAACTAGGGATGGTGGAAGCCTAGTAAAAGCAGGAAATGGAAGATCACCCTGGAGCCCTCAACCTGAACAGCTGCGTTTAGTAGGGAAGAGCGAATTATTCACGATACGAATATTCAAGTGAACGAGTCAATTGGCTTGTTAAGCAGGGTGGTAACGCGGGAAACCTTCTCGTCCCTTTTTATGGGATGAGAAGGTTTTTTTACTTTCCATCGTTCATACACATATAAAGGAGGATCAATATGGAGTATAAAGATACATTATTAATGCCAAAAACAGAATTTCCAATGAGAGGGAACTTGCCGAAACGCGAACCAGATATGCAGCAAAAATGGGATGAAATGGACATCTATAAAAAAGTGCAAGAACGGACAAAAGGACGTCCGATGTTCGTTCTTCATGATGGCCCTCCGTACGCTAATGGAGATATTCATATGGGACATGCCCTTAACAAAATTTTAAAAGATTTCATTGTTCGTTATAAATCGATGAGTGGATTTCATGCTCCGTATGTTCCAGGTTGGGATACGCATGGCTTGCCAATTGAACAGGCATTAACGAATAAAGGCGTAAAGCGTAAAGAGATGACCGTTGCCGAATTCCGAAAGCTTTGTGAAGAATACGCGTATGAACAAATTGAACGCCAAAAACAACAATTTAAGCAGCTTGGTGTGCGCGGAGATTGGCATAACCCTTATATTACATTAAAGCCAGAGTACGAAGCGCAGCAAATTAAAGTATTCGGTGATATGGCGAAAAAAGGCTATATTTATAAAGGAATGAAACCTGTTTACTGGTCGCCATCGAGCGAGTCGGCTTTAGCAGAAGCGGAGATTGAGTATCAAGATAAGCGTTCTCCTTCGATTTATGTCGCTTTTGCTGTTCGTGACGGAAAAGGTGTGCTTGAAGAAGGAACAAACATTGTCATTTGGACAACAACACCATGGACAATTCCAGCGAACTTAGGGATTTCCGTCCATCCTGATTTGACTTATGTCGTCGTACAAGAAGCAGGAAACAAATATGTTATTGTTGAAGATTTGCTTGAAGAAGTAACATCGAAACTTGGCTGGGAAAGTCCAAAAGTAACGAAAAAGGTGAAAGGGGCAGAGCTTGAGCATATTTTAACGAAGCATCCTCTTTATGATCGCGATTCACTACTGATGTTAGGTGAACATGTGACAACCGATTCTGGTACGGGCTGTGTTCATACAGCGCCAGGGCATGGGGAAGACGACTTTCTGATCGGAAAGAAATACGGGCTAGATGTTCTTTGCCCAGTGGATGATCGCGGTATGATGACAGCTGAGGCACCAGGATTCGAAGGATTATTTTATGATGAAGCGAATAAACCAATTACTGAAAAATTACAAGAAGTGGGCGCTTTATTAAAATTAGAGTTTTTCAAACACTCTTATCCGCATGATTGGCGGACGAAGAAACCAGTTATTTTCCGTGCAACAGCTCAATGGTTTGCATCGATCGATAAATTCCGCAATGAGTTGCTTGAAGCGATTAAAGAAACAAAATGGGTACCGGCATGGGGAGAAACTCGTTTGTTTAATATGGTTCGTGACCGTGGCGATTGGTGTATTTCTCGCCAGCGTGCATGGGGTGTGCCAATTCCGGTCTTTTATGCTGAAAACGGCGAAGCGATTATTACAGATGAAACCATTGCTTATGTATCTGATTTATTCCGTGAACACGGTTCAAATATTTGGTTTGAAAAAGAAGCAAAAGATTTATTGCCTGAAGGCTTTACTCATCCAGGAAGCCCGAATGGTCAATTTACGAAAGAAACCGATATTATGGATGTATGGTTTGATTCTGGTTCCTCTCATCAAGCAGTATTAGAAGAGCGTGAGGATCTTGTTCGACAAGCAGATCTTTATTTAGAAGGATCCGATCAATATCGCGGCTGGTTTAACTCTTCGTTAACGACAGGTGTAGCTGTAACAGGTAAAGCACCGTATAAAGGCGTATTGAGCCATGGATTTGCTCTTGACGGTGAAGGACGCAAAATGAGTAAATCATTAGGAAATGTTGTTGTTCCTTCGAAAGTCATGCAACAGCTTGGTGCCGACATTTTACGTTTATGGGTAGCATCTGTTGATTTCCAAGCAGACGTTCGTGTATCGGATGCTATTTTAAAACAAGTAGCAGAAGTATACCGTAAAATCCGTAACACATTCCGCTTCTTGCTAGGAAACTTAGCTGACTTTAATCCAGCAGACCATAAAGTGGCTTATAATGACTTGCGTGAAGTGGATCAATTTATGCTTGTGAAGCTAAATGATTTAATTAAAGATGTACATCATCATTACGAGAATTATGAATTTGCAGCGATTTACCATGCAATCAATAATTTCTGTACGGTGGATTTAAGTGCCTTCTATTTAGACTTTGCGAAAGATATTCTTTATATTGAAGCGGAAAACCACGAAGATCGCCGGGCAATTCAAACTGTATTGTATGATACGCTGTTAGCTTTAACGAAAATGCTTTCGCCAATCTTAGCTCATACAGCTGATGAAGTGTGGGCGTATATCCCGAATGTGCAAGAAACTAGTGTACAGTTAACAGATATGCCGACATATCAAGAATTAGAGCGAGCGGAAGAGTTAAAAGATAAATGGACGAAATTTATGTCTGTACGCGATGACATTTTAAAGGCATTAGAAGAAGCTCGGAACGCAAAAGTCATCGGAAAATCATTAACGGCCAAAGTTGTTTTATTTGCTAATGAGGAAACACAAGCTCTACTTGATTCCATTCAAGAAGACTTAAAGCAATTATTTATTGTATCTGCTTTTGAGGTTGCTGGTTCACTAGAAGAGGCGCCTGAGACAGCTATTAAGCTTGAACATGGGGCGGTTGTTGTAGAAAAAGCAGAAGGCGAAACATGTGAACGCTGTTGGGTGGTTACACCGACAGTTGGTCAAAACGATGCTCATTCGACGCTATGCCCGCGCTGTGCGAATGTAGTAGAAGAGAACTATTCTCAGGCTTAATTTCATGAGCTTGCTTGAAATGGGCGCTTGAAAAAGGTTGTCCTGCTCGCGTTTGTTTTCTGATACATTAGACCAGTTTGGAATAATCATCGGAAGCAGACCTCACTGCAGGACAGCTTTTTTGTTGACAAGGCAATGCTGTAACAATATCTTAAAAGGATCTTTCAACGATTCACCTTGATGAATGGAGGAACTCTCTTGTATTATTTATTAGCGCTGTTTGTCATTCTTTTAGATCAATGGACGAAATGGCTAATCGTAAAGGGAATGAGCATTGGAGAGAGTGTAGAGGTAGTAAAGGATTTTCTTTATATTACTTCTCATCGAAACCGCGGTGCAGCATGGGGCATGCTTGAAGGTCAAATGTGGCTGTTTTACATTATAACGGTTGTCGTTGTCGTCGGAATCATTTACTATATGCAAACGGAAGCAAAAAATAAACCGCTGATGCAAGGAGCGCTTGCTTTTTTATTAGGAGGAGCCATCGGCAATTTTATTGATCGTATTTTTCGCAAAGAAGTGGTCGATTTTATTAATACGTATATTTTCAGTTATGATTTTCCGATTTTCAATATTGCGGATGCAGCGTTAACGATTGGTGTTATTTTATTAATGATTGCGATGCTGATTGAAGACCGGAAAGAAAAGGAGCTTTCAAATGGAAAAAATGGAGCACATCGTTCTTGAAGAAGAAAAAAATGCAAGGATAGATAAAGTGGTGGCTAGTCTGAATGAAGAGTGGTCGCGTACACAAGTGCAAGACTGGATTAAAGCTGGTCTTGTTCAAGTGAATCAGAAATCGGTGAAAGCCAATTATAAATGTGTTCCTGGCGATCAGTTGACTATTGAAATTCCTGCGCCTGAACCGCTTGATATTGAGGCGGAAGAAATGAATTTAGATATTTATTATGAGGATGCGGACGTTCTTGTCGTGAACAAGCCTCGAGGAATGGTTGTACATCCTGCTCCAGGACATGTATCAGGCACGTTAGTCAATGGCTTGATGGCGCATTGTAAAGATTTATCCGGCATCAACGGGGTTATGCGACCAGGGATTGTGCATCGAATTGATAAAGATACGTCTGGGTTATTAATGGTTGCTAAAAATGATTTAGCGCATGAAAAGCTTGTGCAGCAGCTCGTTGATAAATCGGTGACACGAAAATATAAAGCGATTGTGCATGGAGTGATTCCTCATGATCATGGAACGATTGATGCGCCAATTGGTCGTGATCAAAAAGACCGGCAAAGCATGGCGGTGATTGATGGCGGCAAGCATGCAGTGACTCATTTTCAAGTGTTAGAACGTTTTAAAGATTATACATTCGTGGAATGTGAGCTAGAAACTGGCCGCACACATCAAATTCGTGTGCATATGAAATACATCGGCTACCCATTAGCCGGAGATCCGAAATACGGACCGAAAAAAACATTGGATATTGAAGGGCAAGCTCTTCATGCAGGCATTCTCGGCTTTGTTCATCCGCGAACAGATGAATACTTACAATTTGAAGCGCCATTACCTCAAGAGTTTGAGAATCTTCTTGAGTTTTTATCTAAAAATAATTGACAAATTTAAAAAGAAACGGTAAGCTTGTTAACAGTTGAATATGACCTTTAAACAACAGTCCCGTGAGGCTGAGAAGGTATCGGATCATGAGAATAGGCATGGAGTGTTCTGTGTTCTTCTTATGCAAAATTTGACCTCTCACCCACGTGGTGAGAGGCTTTTTTTGCCAGGAAATGCTTGAGAGGTGAAAAGAAATGGAAAAAGCAGTAGTGATGGATCAGCAAGCCATTCGTCGTGCTTTAACTAGAATAGCTCATGAAATTTTGGAAAAAAATAAAGGGATTGAAGACTGTGTTCTTGTTGGTATCCGAACGAGAGGAATCTTTTTAGCGAAGCGTTTAGCTGAGCGGATTAAGCAAATAGAAGGGGAAGAAATCCCGGTTGGTGACTTAGATATCACTCTTTATAGAGATGATTTATCCATTAAAACAGAGAGTAAAGATCCAGAGGTCAAAGGGTCTGATATTCCGGTCGATATAACGAATAAAATAGTGATCTTAGTAGATGATGTGCTTTATACAGGCAGAACGGTGAGGGCAGCTTTAGATGCGATTATGGACATTGGCCGTCCGTCGCATATTCAAATGGCGGTGCTCGTTGATCGAGGACATCGCGAACTGCCAATTCGGGCCGACTTCATAGGCAAGAATATACCTTCTGCTAGCAGTGAAAGAATTGTTGTGACATTAGAAGAAGTAGACGATACAGATAAAGTAGCCATTCATGAATAAGTGAACTCTTTAATGGCTGTCCAGAGAGACTGACAAAGAGGAACGAATGATCGAAATATCTTGTTTGTGAATATAAATATACAAAAAAATGAATAACGACCTTTTAATAATGTCCAGAGAGGCATTCAAGGGTAGAAAAGCAGAAGTGAGCATAGAACTGTGTAAACTTTTGTTTTTATGCAAAACACCCTTGAAAAAGGGTGTTTTTTTCATGAAAATGGAGGCCGATTGATAATGATGCAAAATTTAGTTTCAATTAAGGGTATGCATAAAGATGAGATTTTGTTAATATTAATGCAGGCGCAAAAATTTGCTCAAGGAGAAAGTTGGCATCCTGGAGAGCAGACTTTTATCGCTAACTTGTTTTTCGAAGCAAGTACGCGAACAAAAACAAGCTTTGAAGTAGCAGAAAGAAAACTTGGTCTTGAAGTGATCCCTTTTGAAGCAGGAAGCTCAAGTGTGCTAAAAGGGGAAACTTTATACGATACAGTTCGCACACTTGAATCAATCGGTGTCAATGCGGTAGTAATCCGCCACGAAGAAGAGGCGTACTATCAGCAATTAATAAATAAGGTGAATATCCCGGTGATCAATGCTGGTGATGGCTGCGGGCAACATCCGACTCAATGTTTGCTAGATTTGTTTACGATTCAACAAGAATTTCGTCGCTTTGAAGGATTGAAAGTAGGAATTGTTGGAGACATTCGTCATAGCCGAGTCGCTCGATCCAATGCAGAGGCTTTAAGAAGGCTAGGTGCAGAAGTCCGATTCTCAGGTCCATTAGAATGGTTTGAAGAAGAATATTTAGAGGCAGGTCAATTTACAGAGCTCGATCAGCTTGTGGAAGAAGTGGACGTTCTTATGCTTCTAAGAATCCAGCATGAGCGTCATGGCAGCGAAACGGTGATGACAAAAGAGCAATATCATCAAGCGTATGGATTAACGGTTGAACGGGAGCGAAGAATGAAACAAGGAAGCATTATTATGCACCCAGCACCGGTTAATCGCGATGTAGAAATTGCAGATTGTCTAGTAGAATGTGAACGTTCTAGAATTTTTAAACAAATGGAAAATGGTGTGTATGTCAGAATGGCTGTATTAAAACAAGCGTTGGAAGGGAGAATGTCAAATGAACTGGCTAATCAAACATGGAAGTATTCTTGCTGATAATGGAGAAATGATTCAACAAGATATTCGTATTCAAGAGGGAAGAATTGTAGAGGTGGGGGATCAGCTCTCAGCAAACAGTGAGAATGTCTTTGAAGCTGACGGCCAACTAATTGTCCCAGGATTAATCGATTTGCATGTTCATTTGCGTGAACCTGGCGGCGAACATAAAGAAACGATTGAAACGGGTACTCTAGCAGCAGCGAAAGGCGGATTTACAACGATTGCGCCAATGCCAAATACTCGTCCTGTACCGGATACAGTGGAACATTTAACGGCTTTAAATAAAAAAATCGAAGAAACGGCACATGTTCGAGTTCTTCCGTATGCATCGATTACGATTAGAGAAGCTGGAAAGGAATTAACTGATTTTAACAGTTTAAAAGAAGCTGGTGCCTTCGCTTTTACAGACGATGGCGTTGGCGTTCAAGAGGCGGGCATGATGTATGAAGCGATGAAGCAAGCAGCAGCTATTGACAAGGCGGTTGTTGCTCATTGTGAAGATAATTCCCTGATCTACGGCGGAGCCGTTCATGAGGGGACATTTGCAGCAAAGCATAACATCCCTGGTATCCCATCAATTTGTGAATCGGTACATATTGCAAGAGATGTTTTACTTGCAGAAGCAGCCAATTGTCATTATCACGTCTGCCATATTAGTACAAAGGAATCTGTAAGAACGGTGAGAGATGCGAAGAAGGCAGGAATTAAAGTGACAGCGGAAGTCACACCGCACCATCTATTGCTTTGCGATGAAGACATTCCTGAAATCGATACGAATTATAAAATGAATCCGCCTCTTAGAGGAAAAGCAGATCAACAAGCTTTATTAGAAGGACTATTTGATGGCACGATTGATTTTATCGCCACGGATCACGCTCCTCATACAGAGGAAGAAAAAGCAGCCAATATTCAATCCGCTCCATTCGGAATTGTTGGTTTAGAAACAGCTTTCCCGCTGCTATATACAAACTTAGTCAAAAAAGAAATCATCACATTAAAGCAGTTAGTGGATTGGATGACGATTAAGCCGGCGGAAGCGTTTGACCTTCCATACGGAAAACTAGAAGTTGGAGCGATCGCTGACTTAGCTATCATCGATTTAACGACTGAAAAAGAAGTTAATCCTGATGAATTTGCATCAAAAGGTAAAAATACACCATTTGCTGGCTGGACATGCAAAGGTTGGCCAACAGCGACATTTGTAGAAGGAAAAATGGTTTGGCAGGAAGGAAAGGTGCAAGCATGAAAAAACAACTAATTTTAGAAGATGGAACAATTTTTATCGGAAAAGGTTTCGGAAGCGATAAAGATACAACGGGAGAGATTGTCTTTACAACAGGGATGACAGGTTATCAAGAAGTTCTTTCAGACCCTTCCTACTGTGGACAAATTGTCACATTCACTTACCCGTTAGTTGGTAATTACGGAATTAACCGTGATGACTTTGAAACGATTCATCCGGCAGTCAAAGGATTAATTGTGAAAGAAGCCGCGGATCATCCATCTAATTTCCGCAGCGAAATGACATTAGATGAGTATTTAAAAATGAAAAACATCCCAGCGATTGCTGGCATTGATACAAGAAAACTGACAAGAATTATCCGCCAACACGGCACATTAAAAGGTGCGATTGTTTCTGCGGAGGAAGATGCACAAGAAATCATTCATCGCCTGCAGGCAACAGTATTTCCAACGAATCAAGTCGCGCAAGTGTCTACAAAATCAGCTTATCCTAGTCCGGGACGCGGCTATCGAGTAGTATTGCTGGATTTCGGAATGAAGCACGGGATTTTACGTGAGCTCAACAAGCGCGATTGCGATGTTATCGTTGTGCCACACGATACAACAGCAGAGGAAATTCTTCAATTTAATCCAGATGGAATCATGCTCTCCAATGGACCTGGAGACCCTAAAAGCGTGCCGTATGCGATTGAAACGATTAAAGAATTAATCGGAAAAGTACCAATCTTCGGAATTTGTTTAGGTCATCAGCTATTCGCTTTAGCGTCAGGTGCAGATACGTTTAAACTAAAGTTCGGTCATCGCGGATCGAACCATCCAGTAAAAGATTTAGAAATAGGAAAAACCGCTTTAACTTCTCAAAATCATGGTTATGCGGTAAGTGAAGAGTCAATCGCTCAAACCGAGCTAAAAATCACTCATGTGGCATTAAATGATGGAACGATTGAAGGACTTGCTCACAAAACATTCCCAGCCTTCTCTGTTCAGTATCATCCAGAAGCCTCCCCAGGGCCAGAAGATGATAACCAACTATTTGATCGATTTATCAACATGATGAAAGCAAACGCAGGAAAGGAGCTTCAAAATGCCTAAACGTACAGATATTAAAAGTATTTTAGTTATTGGATCTGGTCCGATTGTCATCGGCCAAGCAGCCGAATTTGATTATGCCGGTACACAAGCGTGTCTTGCTCTTAAAGAGGAAGGTTACCGAGTTATTTTAGTGAACTCTAATCCAGCAACGATCATGACAGATACGGAAATTGCCGACGCTGTTTATATCGAGCCGATTACTCTTGAATTTGTAAGCCGCATTATTCAAAAAGAACGCCCGGATGCGCTTTTGCCGACATTAGGCGGACAAACAGGACTAAATATGGCGGTGGAACTGGCCAACGCAGGTGTGCTTGAAGAGTATGGCGTGCAGATTTTAGGAACGAAACTATCAGCGATTGAGCAAGCAGAGGATCGCGATTTATTCCGTCAGTTAATGAATGAATTAAACGAACCCGTTCCAGAAAGTGAAATTATTCATACGCTTGAAGAAGCTTATGGGTTTGTTGAAAAAATCGGTTATCCGGTCATTGTTCGTCCAGCTTATACGCTTGGAGGAACAGGCGGAGGTATTTGTACGAACGAAGAAGAGCTGATTGAAATCGTTACAAGCGGATTGAAGTACAGTCCAGTGACGCAATGCTTGCTCGAAAAAAGTATTGCTGGCTATAAAGAAATCGAATATGAAGTAATGCGCGACTCGAACGATAATGCGATCGTCGTTTGTAACATGGAAAACATCGATCCAGTTGGTATCCATACAGGAGACTCGATTGTAGTAGCTCCAAGCCAAACGTTAAGTGATCGCGAATACCAAATGCTTCGGAATTGTTCTTTGAAAATTATTCGTGCCCTTGGTATCGAAGGTGGATGTAATGTTCAGCTTGCGCTTGATCCACATAGCTTCCAATATTACATTATCGAAGTAAACCCACGTGTGAGCCGTTCATCTGCTTTAGCATCAAAAGCAACAGGTTACCCGATCGCTAAGCTTGCGGCTAAGATCGCCGTCGGTTTAACTCTAGATGAAATGAAAAACCCAGTGACTGGAAAAACTTATGCTTGTTTTGAGCCAGCGCTTGACTATATTGTATCGAAAATTCCAAGATGGCCATTTGATAAATTTGAATCAGCTAATCGTACACTCGGTACGCAAATGAAAGCAACTGGAGAAGTGATGGCGATTGGTCGTACGCTCGAAGAATCTTTACTAAAAGCTGTCCGTTCTCTAGAAAGCGGCGTGTATCATCTTGAGCTTGATGAAGTGAAAGAAATGGATGATGCGATGATCGAAAAACGCATTAGAAAAGCTGGTGACGAGCGTCTATTCTATATCGGCGAAGCTTTGCGCCGCGGCATGACGATCGAAACGATCCATGAATGGAGCCAAATTGATCTGTTCTTCTTAAAGAAATTTGCTAATATTGTAGAGTTTGAAAAAGATGTGCAAGCTCAGCCATTTAATGCGGAAATAGCAAAGACAGCAAAGGAAATGGGCTTTGCGGATTGTACGATTGCAAAACTGTGGGGAATCAGCGAGAAAGAAGTGTATGATTGGCGCAAACAAAATGGCATCGTACCAGTCTTCAAAATGGTTGACACTTGTGCGGCAGAATTCGAATCTGCTACACCATATTATTACGGTACGTATGAAGAAGAAAATGAATCAATTGTCACTGATCGTAAAAGTGTTGTCGTTTTAGGATCGGGACCAATTCGTATCGGTCAAGGGGTAGAGTTTGATTATGCGACAGTACACTCTGTCTGGGCGATTAAAGAAGCAGGCTATGAAGCCATTATTATCAATAACAACCCAGAAACGGTTTCTACAGACTTCAGTATTTCTGACAAGTTATACTTTGAGCCGTTAACAGTTGAAGATGTCATGCACATTATCGATTTGGAACAACCAGAGGGTGTAGTGGTGCAGTTTGGTGGTCAAACGGCCATCAACCTTGCAGAAAAACTAGTGGAGCACGGGGTGAAAATTTTAGGCACAAGCCTTGAAGACTTAGATCGTGCGGAAAACCGTGATAAGTTTGAGCAAACGTTGCAAACACTTGGCATTCCACAACCGCTTGGAAAAACAGCCTTTTCGGTAGAAACAGCTGTGAAGATTGCTGATGAAATCGGCTATCCAGTGCTTGTTCGTCCATCTTATGTGTTAGGCGGACGCGCGATGGAAATCGTGTATAAAGAAGCAGAATTGTTGCAATATATGGAAAATGCCGTAAAAATAAATCCAGATCATCCAGTACTAATTGACCGTTACTTAACAGGGAAAGAAATCGAAGTAGATGCGATTTCTGATGGAACAGATGTCGTGATTCCAGGAATTATGGAGCACATTGAACGCGCAGGAGTCCACTCAGGTGACTCAATCGCTGTCTATCCTCCACAGCAATTAACGCGAGATCAAAAGGATAAGATCATTGATTATACGATTAAACTAGCTAAAGGATTAAACATTGTTGGATTGTTAAATATCCAATATGTTGTGTCAAACGGCGACGTGTTCGTCCTTGAAGTAAATCCGCGCTCGAGCCGTACAGTGCCATTCTTGAGTAAAATTACGAATGTGCCAATGGCGAATTTAGCAACAAAAGCAATCCTTGGCCACTCATTGAAAGAAATGGGTTACGCTACCGGATTAGTGAAGGAAGAAAAAGGAGTATTCGTAAAAGTACCTGTCTTCTCATTCGCGAAGCTGCGTCGTGTTGATACGACACTCGGCCCTGAAATGAAATCAACGGGTGAAGTGATGGGGAAAGATGCGACTTTAGCAAAAGCGCTTTATAAAGGATTAGTTGCTTCGGGTATTAAAATACCAACAAAAGGAGCTGTCTTAATGACAGTAGCTGACAAGGACAAAGAAGAAGCATTGGCGTTGGCAAAGAGATTCCATAACATCGGTTATCGCCTATTAGCTACACAAGGAACAGCACAATCATTAAATGAAGCAAACATTCCTGTTGAAGTTGTATCAAAAATCGGTGCAAAAGGACCAGATATGCTAGACATTATCCGCTCCGGTCAAGCCCAATTTGTCATCAATACATTAACAAAAGGAAAGCAGCCAGCTCGTGACGGATTCCGCATTCGCCGTGAAACAGTAGAAAATGGAATTCCTTGCTTAACGTCATTAGATACGGCGGAAGCGATCTTGCTTGTACTTGAGTCGATGATTTTCTCAGCGGAGGCAATGCCTAAATCAGAACTTTCTTCTGAGACTGAGGCGGTGCTTTCATGATCAAGAAGGAATGGATGACTGTTATTGCCCAACAACAGATTGCGAAACATATATATGAGCTCACTCTTCAAGGTGAGCTTGTGAAGGAGATGAACGAACCTGGCCGGTTCGTTCATCTTAAAGTAAGCAACCAAATGATGCCGCTGTTAAGACGTCCGATCTCCATCGCAAACATCGATCAAGAAAAACAACAGTTTACGATGATTTATCGAGCAGAAGGAGAAGGAACAAAATTATTAGCAGAAAAAAAAGCAGGAGACACCGTGGATGTGCTTGGTCCACTAGGACATGGATTTCCTGTAGAGGAAGCTGCATCAGGTGAAACGGCTATTTTAGTCGGTGGCGGTATTGGAGTTCCACCGCTTTACGAACTCTCTAAGCGATTAAATGCTCGAGGAGTCAAAACGATTCATGTGCTTGGTTTTCAAGATAAAGACACGGCTTTTTATATGGACAAGTTTTCTCAACTCGGCGACACGTATGCGGCAACAGTCGACGGTTCACTTGGTACAAAAGGTTTCGTTACCGATGTGATTAAAGAATATAACTTGAAGGCAGATATTTTATACTCTTGCGGTCCGATTCCGATGTTAAAAGCATTAGAAGCCATGCGGCTAACGGAAAAAGGATTTATCTCATTAGAGGAACGGATGGGCTGCGGCATTGGCGCTTGCTTTGCGTGCGTATGTCATCCGCAAAACGATCCAACAGGTGCCGAATATCGTAAAGTGTGCAGTGATGGTCCAGTATTTCCTATTGGGGAGGTGGCTTTATGAGTAGATTGAATATAGAACTTCCAGGATTAACGTTAAAAAATCCAGTCATGCCAGCCTCAGGATGCTTCGGCTTTGGTCGTGAATACAGCCAGCTTTATGATTTAAGTGAGCTAGGAGCGATCATGATTAAAGCGACGACAGAGGAGCCGCGCTTTGGAAATCCGATGCCAAGAGTGGCTGAAACACCAGCTGGGATGCTTAATGCAATTGGTTTGCAAAATCCAGGATTAGAAAAGGTGATTGAGAATGAACTTGCCTGGTTGTCTCAATACGATGTGCCCATTATTGCGAATGTAGCCGGCTCTCAAGTAGATGACTACGTCGAAGTAGCGAAAAATATCTCCAAAGTGGACAATGTGCATGCATTAGAGCTTAATATTTCTTGCCCGAATGTAAAAACGGGAGGAATAGCCTTTGGAACGATCCCTGAAACAGCGAAAGAATTAACGAAGAAAGTAAAAGAAGTATCAGAAGTGCCTGTCTATGTGAAGCTTTCTCCTAATGTAACAAATATTGTTGAAATGGCAAAAGCAGTGGAAGACGGCGGCGCCGATGGATTAACAATGATTAACACATTGATCGGTATGCGAATTGATATTAAAACAGGCAAACCGATTATCGCCAACCGAACAGGTGGTTTATCAGGTCCTGCGATTAAGCCGGTAGCGATTCGAATGGTCTACGAAGTAAGCCAACAGACAAATCTCCCAATCATCGGAATGGGTGGAATTTCGACGGTGGAAGACATCATCGAATTTTTCTATGCAGGTGCCGATGCCGTAGCGGTCGGAACAGCTAATTTTGTGGATCCGCTTATTTGTCCAACTTTAATTGCAGAGGTAGATCAATTTTTACAACAGAACGGTATTGATCACATTAGTGAATTAACGGGAAGGAGCTGGAGTGAAAGTGGAAAAAGAACCTATTATTGCTCTTGATTTTCCAACTTGGCAAGAAACTGAAACCTTTTTACAACCGTTTGAAGGAGAATCGTTATTTATTAAAGTAGGAATGGAGCTTTATTTACAAAACGGCCCTTTGATCGTTGAGCATTTAAAAAAGATGAATCATCGTATCTTTTTAGACTTGAAACTGCATGATATTCCGAACACTGTTCAGCAAGCCATGAAGGGGTTAGCTAGTCTGGGAGTGGACATGATTAATGTTCATGCAGCAGGCGGTCAAAAAATGATGGCAGCGGCTCGTGAAGGCTTAGAACAAGGAACGAATGGTCAACGTCCAATTTTACTTGCAGTGACTCAATTGACGTCAACGTCAGAAGAACAAATGCAAACAGAACAACTCATACCGGTTTCTTTAGAAGAATCGGTGCTTCATTATGCCAAATTGACGAAAGCCGCTGGCTGTGACGGAGTGGTTTGCTCTGTTCATGAAGCGGCAAAAATTAGTGAAGTGTGCGGGACGGAATTTTTAAAAGTGACACCAGGTATTCGCATGAAGGATGATGACGCGAATGATCAAAAGCGAGTGGCAGATCCACAAATGGCGAGAATGTTAGGTTCATCGATGATCGTTGTTGGTCGCTCGATTACGAAGGCAGATCAACCGCTTGAAGCCTATCAAAAAGTAAAACAGCTCTGGGGAGGAATGGAACATGTTAAATAAACAAATTGCAGAACAATTATTAGAAATTAAGGCGGTATTTTTGCAGCCCAACGAGCCTTTTACATGGTCTTCAGGTATTCAATCTCCCATTTACTGTGATAATCGCTTAACTCTGTCTTATCCGGAAGTAAGAAAGACAATTGCAAAGGGGCTTGTTTCATTAATTAAAGAACATTATCCAGAAGCGGAGTTGATCGCAGGAACGGCGACTGCAGGAATTCCTCATGCTGCTTGGGTGAGCGATTTAATGGATCTGCCAATGTGCTATGTACGTTCAAAAGCAAAGGGGCACGGAAAAGGCAATCAAATTGAAGGGAAAGCAGAGCCAGGAACGAAAGTCGTCGTAGTTGAAGACTTAATCTCTACTGGTGGAAGTGCAGTAACGGCTGTTGAAGCTTTGCGTGAAGCAGGCTGTGAAGTACTTGGAATTGTATCGATCTTTACATATGAATTAGAAGCTGGCAAAGAAAAATTAGCAGCAGCTAATATCTCTTCTCACAGTTTAAGTGAATACTCTACTTTAATCAAAGTAGCGGCAGAGAAAAAGTATGTACAAGAAAGCGACTTAGAAACATTGCGTAAATGGCAGGAAAGCCCTAGCAGCTGGAGTTAATATGGTGGATAAAAAAGCGTTCTTCCTAAAGGAAGAACGCTTTTTTATTGGCTTTCACAAAGAAATATCGGCGCCCCGAAAGATCCATTTTACTTCGTTTCCTTCATCTTCAATACTAAGTCTTCATTCGGTGTGACGTAGACGGTTTGCTGATTATCATAAATAACAAAGCCTGGTTTAGCGCCGTTCGGCTTTTTGACATGTCTCACTTTTGTGAAGTCGACTGGGACGGAGCTAGAAGCTTTTGCTTTACTAAAATAGGCAGCGAGATTTGCCGCTTCTAAAATTGTTTGTTCAGATGGTTCTTCACTACGGATGACGACATGGGAGCCAGGGATGTCTTTCGTGTGTAGCCAAATTTCATCGCGGCGAGCGAATTTATTCGTTAAATAATCATTTTGTTTATTATTTTTGCCGACAAATAACAGGGTACCGTCACTGGCAGTAAACGTTTCAATGTCAGGTTTTTTATTGGCGGGCCTTTTCTTTTTTGTCGCTTTTAATTTAATATATCCTTCTTCAGCTAGTTCTTCTCGTATTTCTTCAATGTCTTTTGGTGAAGCGGATTCAAGTTGTTGGAGCAAGTTATCAAAATAAAGGATTTCCTCGTTCGTTTTGTCGATTTGCTCGTTGACGACTAAGATCGCATTTTTCGCTTTTTGATATTTAGAGAAATATTTTTGAGCATTTTCAGAAGGGTTTTTTCTCGGGTCAAGTGAAATCGTTATTGTTCCGCCTGCTTCATCATAATAGTTGTTGACTTCGATTTCTGTCATTCCCTTTTCTACCATATATAAATGAGCGGTCAGTAGCTCTCCCGTCAGTTGAAACTGATCGGCATTTTCCGCTTCCTGAAGAGTATGTTTCAGCTTGACTAATTTTGTTTCATTTTTCTCTTTTTCATTTTTAATGAATCGTTCGAGATCATTTGCTTGCTGTTTCACTCGATCGCGTGCCGCTTTGCCGACATAATAGCGGTCGAGCAATTCACTCAAGGTAGCGAATGCTTTTCTTTCTCCTTCTAAATGACTCAAATCTTTCATATAAAAAAATGACTTTTGCTCCTGTTCAATGAACGTTGGAGTATATTGATGCTGTTTGATCGTGCTCATTTCATTCACAAACGCGCTCGGAAGCGTGTCGCGATTCGCCATTCCGCATGTCGCAATAATTTCTTTCGCCACAAGAGGAGAAAGTCCGGCAAAGTTAGAGACGAGCTGTCGGTCAAGACGACCACTATTAAAGTCAATTTTTCGCAATACTTCTTCTATATCTGCTTCTAATGGGTTGGCTTTGTGTTGCGCGGGAGGGGCGATATACTCATAGCCAGGTAAAATCGAACGATAGCTATTGACCGCTGCTGATATATGTTTAATGCTATCGATAATCGTCCCTTTTTGCTTGTCTACTAGTACAATATTGCTGTGTCTTCCCATAATTTCGACAAAGAGCTGTTTGTATGAAACATCCCCAATCTCATTTTTGCCTTTGAACTCAAAAATGAGCAATCGATCCAACCCAACTTGTTGAATATCTTCTAATACAGCTCCCTCTAAATGCTTTCTCATCATCATACAAAAAAGCGGGGGCTCTTGTGGGTTTTCATACGCTTCGTTTGTCAGTTGAACGCGTGCATAACTAGGATGGGCAGATAATAATAGTTTATGGTTGCTACCTTTTGCACGAATCACTAGTACAGTTTCATTTTTATATGGCTGATGAATTTTATTGACGCGGCCGCCTTGCAACTGTTCCAATAATTCTTTCGTTATCGCTCTTGTAAATAAACCATCAAATGACATAGGCTGTCTTCCTTTTCTTCATATAAATTTCCGTCTTTTAAAAACTTACTCAAATCATATCATGTTTTTGCGTTTCACTGAATAATCTTGCTATGAGAAGGACAAGTTTGTTCGCTAAAGGGAGTGAGTAGATGAATTTTCATCAGCTGAAACATGAGGAGGTTGAAAGTCGGCTTCAAACTAGCGTTCAGCGCGGATTAACCGAAGAGGAGGCAGCAAAAAGGAGGAAACAGTCGGGATCTAATGAATTGCAAGAGGCCAAGCTTCCTTCTGCTTGGCTTGTTTTCTTCCAACAATTCAATGATTTCATGGTGTTTGTGTTAGTGGCGGCGACTGTGATATCAGCAGTAATGGGTGAATATATTGATTCGATCGCGATTTTGGCGATTATTTTTATTAATGGCATATTGGGCTTTTTGCAGGAAAGAAAAGCGGAAAGATCACTGCGAGCACTGAAGGAGTTATCTGCTCCACAAGCGCTTGTCTTGAGAGATAATGAGTGGAGGAAAATTCCTTCCAAAGAAATTGTTCCTGGTGATATATTGAAATTTTCAGCTGGTGATCGGATGGGAGCGGATGTTAGACTGCTTGAAGCGGTGAATTTAGAAATTGAAGAATCCTCGATGACAGGAGAATCCGTCCCTGTTGAGAAGCATGCCTCTCCGATGAAAGGAGACACGGTTGCGCTCGCTGATCTGAAAAACATGGCGTTTATGGGGACGCTTGTCACTCGCGGGAATGGGATCGGTGTCGTCACAGCTATTGGCATGAAAACAGCGATGGGGAATATTGCTACGATGTTACAGGAAGCTGGTAAAACAGAAACACCACTGCAGCGCCGATTAGAACAGCTTGGCAAGTATTTAATTATCGCCGCTCTTTTATTAACTGTACTTGTTGTCATACTTGGTGTCTTTCAAGGCCATGAATTGTATACGATGTTGCTTGCGGGTGTGTCTTTAGCAGTAGCGGCCATTCCTGAAGGACTTCCTGCGATTGTAACAGTTGCTTTATCTTTAGGTGTCCAGCGAATGATTAAACAAAAAGCAATCGTCAGAAAGCTATCTGCCGTAGAGACGCTAGGGTGTACAACGATTATTTGTTCAGATAAAACAGGGACGATGACGCAAAATCAAATGACAGTAACCGATGTATGGAGCGGTGGTAAGCATTGGCTTGTCAGTGGAAAGGGCTATGAGCCTCAAGGGAAGTTTTTTGAAGATCAGCGGGAAGTGCAGCCATCTTCTGAGAAAAGTTTGTATCAGCTGCTGACATTTGGGCTTTTGTGTAATCACGCAGAAATAAAAGAGAAGGAAAAAGAGTATATCGTTCAAGGGGATCCAACGGAAGGAGCATTAGTCACAGCTGCTTTAAAAGCGGGGTTACACCGAGAGAACCTCCTGTCGCAGTTCGTGATTGAAGAAGAGATTCCATTTGATTCCACAAGAAAAATGATGACGGTGATTGTCAGGGATACAAAAGGGCAGCGGTTTGCCGTCACGAAGGGTGCACCGGATGTGTTATTGCGCCGCAGTCATTATGTTTTGTGGAATGAACAAAAGCAGTTATTTACAAAAGATTATCGCGATCAGACAGAAGCGATGATGGTGTCATTAGCTTCTCGGGCTCTTCGCATGATTGCGATTGCCTATAAACCGCTTTCTTCGCCAAATAGCAAAGGAAAAACGGTAGAAGATGGCCTGACGTTTATTGGGCTGCAAGGAATGATTGACCCTCCGCGCAAAGAAGTGAAGCAAGCGATTGCGGCATGTAAGCAGGCGGGAATTAAGACGGTCATGATTACAGGAGATCACGTTCAAACAGCGGCTGCGATTGCCTACGATTTAGGAATTGCTAGGGATGCCTCGAAAATATTAGACGGACAGGCATTAAGTCAAATGACTGATGTCGAACTGGCGAGTGCTGCTGAAAAGACGACGGTATATGCAAGGGTTTCACCAGAAGATAAACTGAAAATAGTAAAAGCCCTTCAGAAAAATGGACATATTGTGGCAATGACAGGAGATGGGGTCAATGACGCGCCCGCTATTAAAGCGGCTGATATCGGTATAGCGATGGGGATCACAGGAACGGATGTGGCAAAAGAAGCCTCTTCTTTAGTGTTAGCAGATGATCACTTCGCCACGATTAAAGCAGCGGTCGAGGAAGGAAGAAATATTTATGAAAACATTCGCAAATTTATTCGTTATTTGCTCGCTTCGAATGTAGGGGAAATATTAGTGATGCTCTTTGCGATGATTTTAGCCCTTCCGCTGCCTTTAGTACCGATTCAAATTTTATGGGTCAACTTAGTAACAGATGGTTTGCCAGCGTTAGCGCTAGGACTTGACCGCCCGGAAGAAAATGTGATGAAGCGGCCGCCGAGGCATCCGAAAGAGGGGGTGTTTGCTAGAGGGTTAGGTTGGAAGATTATTTCCCGCGGCTTTTTAATAGGTGCGGTGACATTAATCGCGTTTATGATCACGTTAAAAGCGCACCCCGATCATTTAGCTTATGCCCAAACGGTCGCCTTTGCTACGTTGGTGACGGCGCAGCTGATACACGTATTTGATTGTCGAAGTGAACATTCCGTGTTAGCTAGAAATCCATTTGGAAATTTACATTTAATCGCCGCTGTTCTTTCGTCATTTTTATTAATGATCGCTGTTATTTACGTGCCAAGCTTACAGCCTGTTTTCCATACGGTACCGTTAGAACTGAGAGAATGGTTACTGGTCGTAGGAATGTCAGCCATCCCGACATTTTTATTAGCCGGTTCATTTTTTGCAAGAAAAAGCCGATAAAATATGGTATAATGGAAAAGGTAGTAGAGTGTTCTCTATTGCCTTTTATTTTTTGATAGGAAGTGAGTGGCTGATGGTTAACAGTATGACAGGCTTTGGTAGAAGTAAACTCAAATCAGCCGATCATGTGATAACAGTCGAGATGAAGTCGGTCAATCACCGTTTCAGTGAATTCCAAATACGAATGCCCCGACAATTACTGAAAATTGAAGATAAAATAAAGAAAAAATTGGCGCAATATATACATAGAGGCCGAGTAGAGCTGTTCATTAGCATTGACGGAGAAGGATTTATTCATCGGAAGCTGCATGTTGATTGGAAGTTGATAGAAGAGTATATTCAATCGATGGAGGAAATCTCAACGAAGTATCAACTTCCCGGCCAGCCCGAATTAAAAGATTTGCTACAACGTCCAGATTTCATTACAATCGAGGAGAATGAAGAAGAGAACATTGTGGTGGAACAACTAGTTCTTGAAGCTGTTAAGCAAGCTGCTGAACATCTTTATGAGATGAGAGAAGTGGAAGGAGCAGAATTGAAAAAGGATTTAATTCGGTTGTTGACTTACTTTGAACAAAGACTTAATGAAGTCAAACAACTTGCTCCTTTAGTAGTGCAATCTTATCGTCAGCGGCTTGAGAGAAGGCTAACAGAATTAACGGCAGCTCCGTTTGATCAGGATCGGATCCTAACAGAAATGGCTGTTTTTGCAGAAAAATCCGATGTTCATGAGGAATGTATTCGGCTTCATAGTCATATTCAGCAGTTTTTTCAGACGCTTGAATTGACAGAGCCTATTGGCCGAAAACTTGATTTCATGATTCAAGAGATGAATCGAGAAGTCAATACGATCGGTTCAAAAGCTAATGATTCGACAATTAGTTCGGTTGTTGTTGAACTGAAAACTACTCTTGAAAAAATGAGAGAACAAGTTCAAAATATCGAATAGCGTTAGAGCGATTGTTCAGCTGCAGTTTGGGGGGAATTTATGTCCATTCGATTGATCAATATTGGTTTTGGAAACATTGTTTCTGCTAACCGAATTATTTCTATTGTCAGTCCAGAATCTGCGCCAATTAAACGGCTTGTACAAGATGCAAGAGACAGCGGTACATTAATAGATGCTACATATGGAAGAAGAACGAGAGCAGTGATTATAATGGATAGCGATCATGTCATTTTATCCGCTGTTCAGCCAGAAACGGTGGCTCAGCGCATCGTTTCCAAAGAGGAAGAGACAGAAGAAGGGTAGGGAACGTCATGAAAGAAAAAGGGTTGCTGATTGTGTTATCAGGACCTTCAGGTGTGGGGAAAGGAACAGTTAGAAAAGAAATTTTTTCACAGTCTAATTTAGACTTTGAATATTCTATTTCTATGACCACTCGAGCTCCCCGCGAAGGCGAAGTAGATGGAGTGGATTATTTCTTTAAAACGAGAGAGGAATTTGAACAATTAATCTCTGAAGGCAAATTGCTTGAATATGCGGAGTTTGTTGGCAACTATTATGGAACACCAGTGGATTATGTGCGTGAGACTTTAGATGCCGGCAAGGACATTTTCTTAGAAATCGAAGTGCAGGGAGCTCAGCAAGTTCGAGAAAAATTTCCGGAGGGTCTGTTTATTTTCTTAGCACCGCCAAGCCTTTCCGTCCTTCATAACCGGATTACAAACCGGGGGACGGAAAGCGAAGAAGTGATTAAAGGACGGATGGAGAAAGCTCGGAAGGAAATTGAAATGATGGAGCTTTATGATTATGTCGTTGAAAATGATGAAGTTGAAAAAGCTTGTAGCCGCATTCAATCAATCATTGTTGCTGAACATTGCCGACTTGAGCGAGTGCAGCACCGCTATAAAAAAATGTTGGAGAGTGAATAATATGTTATACCCATCAATCGATAATCTTTTAACTAAAATTGATTCAAAATACTCATTAGTCAGTGTCGCGGCAAAACGTGCTCGCAGCTTACAAGACAATAGTTCTACGCAAATGCTCGACTCTTACGTTTCTCACAAGTTTGTGGGGAGAGCGCTGGAAGAAATTTATGCTGATAAATTGTCAATGAAAGAAAAGGATGTAAACGAAACATACTCTGACGAAGTTTAAATATAAACAGAATGAAGAGGGTGTCCCTTAAGTGCCTGGCGTCTCCAATTTTTAGCTGCGCATATAGTGTTTGATTAACTATATATGGCGGTGGAGATGCCTGGCTCTTTACTTTTGGGACACCTTATTTTTTCATTAGGTCCTGTAAAATAATGATATTTATAGAGCTTTTCATGTAAGCAATTGATCTTTTCGAGAACGGGAGGTTTTTCTATGTTAAATGGAAAAAAAGTACTATTATGTGTAACTGGCGGCATCGCTGTTTATAAAGCAGTCGCTTTAACAAGTAAGTTGACTCAGGCGGGAGCTTTGGTGAAGGTCATAATGTCTTCTTCTGCACAAAAATTTGTGACACCTTTGACTTTTCAAGCATTGTCTCGCCATGATGTCTATACAGATACTTTTGATGAAAAGCATCCGAAAGTCATTGCACACATTGATTTAGCTGACTGGGCAGATTTAATTTTAGTGGCACCGGCCACAGCTAATATAATTGGGAAACTAGCAAACGGCTTGGCGGATGAAATGATTTCCACAACCATTATTGCTTCCACCGCCCCTATTTGGATTGCTCCAGCCATGAATGTTCATATGTATGACCATCCTGCTGTGAAACGCAATATTGAGACACTCGCTAGCTTTGGTTATCAATTTGTAGAGCCGAGCGAAGGCTATCTTGCTTGTGGTTATGTAGGGAAAGGACGCTTAGAAGAACCAGAGAAAATCATTACATTAATGAATGAATTTTTCCGCAAGAAACATCAGCCGTTAAAAGGAAAGACAGTAGTGATTACAGCTGGTCCGACAAGAGAAGCGATTGATCCCGTTCGTTTTTTAACGAATCATTCCTCTGGGAAAATGGGCTATGCCCTAGCGGAAGCAGCTAAAGAATTAGGGGCGAATGTAGAATTAATATCCGGTCCAGTGTCACTCTCAACACCAACAGGGGTTCAAATCACTCAAGTTCAAAGCGCGGAAGAGATGTATCAAGCGGTGATGAAGAAATTCCGAGAGGCAGATATTGTGATTAAAACAGCTGCTGTTGCTGATTACCGTCCGAAAGTTGTTCACTCTGACAAAATGAAGAAAAAAGAAGGTAATCTAATCCTTGAGATGGAGAGAACAAAGGATATCTTAAAAACGTTAGGACAAGAGAAAACGCATCAATTATTGATTGGGTTTGCTGCTGAAACAGATCGAGTAGAAGAATACGCGAAACGGAAATTGGAAACGAAAAACGCCGATATGATCGTGGCGAATAATGTGAAAACGGCAGGAGCCGGCTTTGGCGGCGAAACAAATATCATTACGATTTACAAAAAAGACGGCTCTAAAAAAGCCTTTGATTTAATGACAAAGAAAGAGGCAGCTTATGAGATTTTGACAGAGGCGGTGGCTGAGTTAACAAAGGGTGAGATCGCATGCAAGTAGCGAGCGTTATCGTTGACGTAGCAGCTATGCAAACGGATCGCCCGTTTGATTATTTAATTCCAGATAAATGGTCTGGTCTGATCGCGCCGGGGATGCGCGTCGTTGTTCCTTTTGGGCCGAGAAACATTCAAGGCTTTGTGATAGAAGTAAAGAGCCGGTCGGAAGTGAAAAAGTTAAAACCGTTGATCGAACCGATGGATTTAGTGCCTGTTTTAAATACAGAATTACTAGAGCTTGCTGATTGGTTAACTGAAACGACATTGTGTTTTAAAATATCCGCTTATCAAGCGATGCTACCTACGGCGATGAAGGTGAAATATGAAAAAGTGTTTCGTTTGATTGAAGGAAAAACACCATCAGTTGAGGAAGTAGCGGAACTGTTTCAACATCGAGCCGAGGTTTCATGGGAAGAGGCTGCTGCTGCAGCGATGCTTCCTATTTTTCGTGAAGAAGTAAAGGCGGGCCTAATCGAGCTAGTGTACAAAGTGACAAGTAAAGGAAACAAAAAAATGATCCGCATGGTTGGATGTGCTCTGCTTGCTGATGAAACGAAAAAATATATTGAAGAATTGCCAGCTAATGCGCTGAAACAAAAAAATGTCTTGCAATATTTATTGAGTCAGACGCCGAAGTGGATTCCAGCTAAAGAGGTCATGGAAGCAAGCGATGCGTCGAGTGCAACCTTAAAGAGTTTAATTGAAAAAGGGATCTTACTAGAAACAAAGCAGGAAATGTATCGAGATCCTTATGAGCATCGCGAGTTTCAAAAAACAGAATCTTTGCCATTAACGGAGTTACAAGAGAAAGCGATTGCGCCGATTTTGCAATCGATTGAGCAAGAGCAGCACGACACCTTTTTATTATATGGAGTTACTGGCAGCGGAAAAACCGAAATTTATTTGCAATCGATTCAAAAAGTATTAGAAAAAGGGAAGGAAGCTATTGTATTGGTTCCCGAAATCTCGCTCACTCCGCAAATGGTTCATCGTTTTAAAGGGAGATTTGGTGATGATGTAGCTGTTTTGCACAGTGGATTATCAACCGGAGAGAAATATGATGAATGGAGAAAAATTCAGCGCAAGGAAGTGAAAGTCGTTGTCGGTGCGCGTTCGGCTATTTTTGCTCCTTTCGAAAACCTAGGCATTATTATTATTGATGAAGAGCATGAAACGAGTTATAAGCAAGAGGAAAATCCGCGTTACCATGCAAGGGAAACAGCCATCAAGAGAGCACAATACTACAATTGCCCAGTTATTTTAGGTAGTGCGACTCCTGCGTTAGAAAGTTTTGCCCGCGCGCAAAAGGGCGTATACAAACTGCTTACATTATCGAAGCGTATGAATGATCAAGCATTGCCGGAAGTTGATATTGTTGATATGCGGGAGGAACTAAGAGAAGGGAATCGCTCGATGTTTTCTCGTTCTTTATTTGAAAAACTAGAGGATCGGCTGAGAAAAGGTGAACAAACAGTACTATTTTTAAATAGACGTGGCCACTCCTCCTTTATTATGTGCCGAGATTGTGGGCACGTATCTGGTTGTCCTCATTGTGACATTTCGCTCACTTACCATCGTTATAGCCACCAAATGAAATGCCATTATTGCGGGTATGAGGAGCCAGTCCCTCATACATGTCCGGAATGTAACAGTGAACATATACGCTATTTTGGAACGGGGACGCAAAAAGTGGAAGAAGAACTAGGGAAGTTATTACCCCACGCAAGAGTAATTAGAATGGATGTTGATACAACGAGCAAAAAAGGAGCTCATGAACAGCTTCTTCGTCAATTTGAAGAGGGAAAAGCCGATATTTTATTAGGAACGCAAATGATTGCAAAAGGATTGGATTTTCCTAATATTACGCTTGTAGGTGTTCTTACAGCGGATACGATGCTTCATATTCCTGATTTTCGCTCATCGGAAAAGACATTCCAATTGTTGACGCAAGTAAGTGGACGAGCAGGGCGTCATGAGCTTAAAGGGGAAGTGGTCATTCAAACGTATACGCCGGAGCATTACAGTATTCAGCTCGCTGGGAAGCAGGATTACGATCAGTTTTATCAACAGGAAATGATGATTCGAAAGATCGGACATTACCCCCCTTTTTATTTTTTAGCATTAGTGACAGTTAGTCATTATGATATAATGACGGCTGCATCGATTACAGAAAAAATTACGGATTACTTAAGATCCCAGTTGTCGCAATCAGCGATCATTCTTGGTCCAGTCGCCTCGCCCATTCCGCGGATCAATGATAGATATCGCTATCAATGTTTGATAAAATACAAACGGGAACCGAAACTAAATGAAGGATTAAAAACCATATTGGAGCATTACACAAAACAACATAAAGATAAGCATTTACAAGTAGCGATAGATGTCAATCCATTTATCATGATGTAAAGTGAAATGTTGCAAAGAAAGATTGAGGAGGATATTGTTTGGCGTATTTACCGATCGTAAAAGCTCCGGCGGATATTCTTGAAAAAGAATGCGCGCGTGTGACGGAGTTTAATAAAAAATTAAAAAAGTTAGTAAGTGATATGCACGAAACGATGATTGAAGCAGATGGAGTGGGGCTTGCGGCTCCCCAAGTTGGTGTGGATCTGCAAGTAGCCGTAGTAGATATAGAAGATGAGAACGGATTAATTACATTAATTAACCCGGTGGTGTTAGAAGAAAAAGGCAAGCAAACTGATGTAGAAGGCTGCCTTAGCTTTCCTGGATTATATGGATATGTGACGCGCCCTTCTTATGTGAAGGTAAAGGCTCAAGATTTGAAAGGGCGCTACTTTTTAATTGAGGCGCGCGATTTTTTAGCAAGGGCGATCTTGCATGAAATTGATCATTTGCATGGGGTATTATTCACTTCAAAAGTAGAAAAATACATTTCAGAAGAACAATTAGAAAAGGAGGGAGCAGAATGACGAATATCGTTTTTATGGGCACACCTGATTTTTCTGTTCCTGTATTACAAACATTAATTCAAAATGGCTATCATATTCAAGCCGTTGTGACACAGCCTGATCGTCCAGTAGGAAGAAAGCGAGTGCTGACTCCCCCACCGGTAAAAGTAGAAGCGTTAAAGCATCATATTCCTGTATTGCAGCCGGAGAAACTTCGCTCATCAGAGGAACTTCAGCAAATCATTGATTTGCAACCTGATGTGATTGTGACAGCGGCTTATGGGCAATTGCTCCCTAAAGAGCTGCTAGAAGCTCCAGCACATGGTTGTATTAATGTTCATGCTTCGCTTCTTCCAGAGTTGCGCGGTGGAGCTCCTATTCACTATTCGATCTTGCAAGGAAAAGAAAAAACAGGTATCACGATCATGTATATGGCTGAAAAGTTAGATGCTGGGGATATCATTAGTCAGGCAGAGGTAATAATAGAAGAGACGGACCATGTCGGCAGTTTGCATGATAAGCTAAGCGCCGTCGGTTCAAAGCTTTTAGCAGACACGCTTCCTAAGCTATTGGCTGGCGAGATTCAGCCGATTCAACAAGATGAGCAGAAAGCCACATTCGCTTCTAATATTAAAAGAGAGCAAGAACAGATTGATTGGTCAAGAAATGGCGAAGACATCTATAACCATATTCGTGGACTTCACCCTTGGCCCGTTGCCTACACACAGCTAGAAGGAAAAGTGTTGAAGATTTGGTGGGGGGAAAAAGTTACTACCAATCAAGAAGCGTTAGCTGGTACGGTTCTTTCTGTTGAAGAGGATGGTTTTGTTGTGGCGACAGGAAATAAAACAGCGATTAAAGTGACAGATTTACAGCCTTCTGGGAAAAAGAGAATGTCTGCTCAACAGTATTTAAGAGGAGCCGGTGCAGGTTTATCAATCGGCAAGCGGTTAGGAGAATAGCATGAAACAAAAGAAGAAACAAGTGCGAGAGATTGCTCTCGATCTGCTTGAATCAGTAGAAAAGCATCAGTCATACAGCAATTTGTTGCTGCATTCAGCCATTGAAAAGCATCACCTTTCTGGCAGGGATGCAGCTTTGCTGACAGAGATGACTTACGGAACCATTCAGCGGAAAATGACATTAGATTTCTATTTAGCTCCGTTTTTGAAAAAGAAGATTGAACCGTGGGTCAGACAGCTATTGCGTATGTCGGTCTATCAAATGGTCTATCTCGATAAAGTACCGGAGCGAGCGGTCATTCATGAGGCGGTAGAGATTGCTAAAGCAAGAGGTCATAAAGGAATTAGTGGTTTAGTGAATGGAGTGCTCCGTTCTGTTCAACGAGAAGGATTACGAGATATTGATCAAATGAAAGATGAAGCAGAACGCATATCGATTGCCACTAGTCACCCTCTTTGGCTCATTCAAAGATGGATCGATCAATTCGGAGCCCAAAAAACGGAAGCGATGTGTGAATTGAACTTACTCGCACCGACGCAAACGATTCGGGTGAATGTGACGAAAGCTAATCGGGATGAAGTGCTTCAAAAGTTACAAGAAGAGGGGTTTCAAGTAGAACCTAGTCCGTTTATACCAGAAGCGATTCGAATTTTGAAGGGAAATATCGCTCGTTCGGAAGTGTTTGCAAAAGGTCTTGCTACCATTCAAGATGAAAGCTCGATGATCGTGGCTTATGCCCTCGATATTCAACAAGATGAATTCATTCTTGATGCTTGCGCCGCTCCTGGAGGAAAAACAACGCATATTGCAGAAAAACTACAGCAGACAGGGAAGGTCATCGCCCTTGATTTACACGAACATAAAATTAAATTAATTAAAGAAAATACTGAAAGGCTAGGGTTAGAAAACGTGGAAGCGAAAGCGCTTGATAGCCGAAAAGCAGGTGAGGTATTTCCAAAGGAAAGCTTTGATCGGATCTTAGTCGATGCTCCTTGCTCCGGACTTGGTGTTCTTCGCAGAAAGCCGGATATTAAATATGCTAAGAAGGAAGAAGATCTTTTGGCTTTACAAAATGTGCAACTAGCGATTTTACAGGCAGTCACACCTCTGTTAAAAAAAGGCGGAGTGCTTGTGTACAGCACATGTACGGTCGATCGCGAAGAAAACGAAGGCACAGTAGCAAAATTTCTAGCTTCTCACTCTGAGTTTGAACCAGCAGCATTAGATCATTTACCTCCTTACATTCAAGCGTTAACAACGGATCATATGCTACAAGTATTTCCACAAGATTTTGGTGGAGATGGGTTCTTTATCAGCAAATTTAGAAAGAAGGTACAATAATGGAGCAAACAAAATTACAAAAAGATTCATCAGCGAATGAGCCGCAGCTTCCATCCATTTATTCTTTGCAACTGCAGGATTTAAAGGACTGGTTAAAGGAACAAAAGGAACAACCCTTCCGAGCGGAGCAAGTTTTTGACTGGTTATATAAAAAAAGGGCTACTAGCTTTGAGGACATGTCCAATCTTTCTTTATCATTAAGAGAGAAACTGGCTGCTCATTTCACCATCACTACGTTAAAAACGCTTGTTCAGCAAGAATCAGCAGATGGAACGATCAAATTTTTATTTGAACTTCATGATGGTTACTCGATTGAAACGGTTTTAATGCGCCATGAATATGGTAATTCTGTATGTGTAACTACCCAAGTCGGCTGCCGGATTGGCTGTACATTTTGTGCTTCTACACTCGGAGGACTTAAACGTCACTTAGAAGCCGGGGAAATCGTAGCACAAGTAGTTAAAGTGCAACAAGCGCTGGATGAAAGGGAAGAACGCGTAAGCTCGGTCGTTATTATGGGCATTGGGGAGCCGTTTGATAACTATGATCAAATGCTTGCTTTCTTAAAAATTATTAACCATGATAAAGGGTTAAATATTGGTGCGCGCCATATTACGGTTTCGACTAGTGGAATCATTCCGAAAATCTACAAATTCGCTGATGAAGATATGCAAATTAATTTTGCCATCTCTTTACATGCCGCTAACAATGAGTTAAGAACAAAATTGATGCCGATCAATAAAGCGTACAAGCTTGCTGATTTGATGGAAGCTGTTCGCTACTACGTGAATAAAACAGGGCGAAGAGTTAGCTTTGAGTACGGGCTATTTGGCGGAGAGAATGATTCTGTGGAGCATGCGGAAGAGTTAGCTCGATTAATCAAGGGTATCAAATGTCATGTGAACTTAATTCCAGTTAACTATGTCCCTGAGCGTGATTACGTTCGAACACCAAGAAATCAAATTTTTAGGTTTGAAAAGACATTGAAAAAGCATGGGGTGAATGTCACGATCCGTCGTGAACATGGCCATGATATTGATGCAGCCTGCGGTCAGTTGCGTGCCAAAGAGCGGAAAGAAGAAACGAGGTGAGTAAAGATGGATTCAGTCTTTCGGACAGATAAAGGCCGAATTCGAGCTCATAATGAAGATAATGGTGGTGTATTTACCAATACAACTAATGATTACCTGGCCATCGTAGCAGATGGCATGGGTGGTCATAATGCGGGGGATATTGCCAGCCAGCTTACCATTGAGTCAATGAAATCGATGTGGCAGCAAACGGAGAAAATTGAGAACGCTAATCAAGCCGAGCAATGGTTGAAATCGACGATTCATCAAATTAATGAGAAGATATTGTCTCATGCTACTAACCATACAGAATGCACTGGAATGGGCACAACACTTGTCGCAGCTGTATGTACGCCGAACTTTTGTACGATCGCTAATATTGGAGACAGCCGTTGTTATTTATTGAATGATAATGGTTTTAAACAAGTGACAGATGATCATTCGCTTGTGAATGAACTAGTTAAGTCCGGCGAAATTACAAGAGAAGAGGCGGAGCATCATCCGAGAAAGAATGTGCTGACACGTGCTCTCGGAACGAATGCCCATGTCACAGCGGATTATCACACAATTACCTTCGAGCAAGGAGATTATATGCTTCTTTGCTCGGATGGCTTATCTAACAAACTGGCGCAGCAAGAAATGCAAGAAATTTTGCAAAATGACCTTTCCTTATTAGAAAAAGCGGATTCATTTGTGCAATTAGCAAATGAAAAAGGCGGGGAAGATAATATTACACTTGTGATTCTCAAACATTCTGCTGGCCTTGAAAGCGGGTGAGTAAGAAGATGCTGATAGGGAAGCGACTAAGCGGCCGTTATAAAATTATGAAAATGGTCGGCGGCGGCGGAATGGCTAATGTCTATTTAGCTCAGGATGTTATTCTAGAGAGAGAAGTAGCCATTAAAGTGTTGCGTTTAGATTTTGCTAATGAAGAAGAATTTCTTCGACGTTTTCAGCGAGAGGCGCAATCAGCAACAAGTCTTGTTCATCCTAACATCGTTAGCATATACGATGTGGGTGAAGAAGAAGGGATTAATTATATCGTCATGGAATACGTTGAGGGCATGACTTTAAAGCAATACATTCAGCAATTTTCACCCATTCCTGTAGAAAAAGCTATTGATATTATGAAACAGCTCTCTTCAGCGATGGCTTTTGCTCATCATAACTCGATTATTCATCGGGATATTAAACCTCAAAATATATTAATAGATGCCGAAGGGAATGTGAAAATTACTGACTTTGGAATTGCGATGGCATTAAGTGCCACCTCGATTACGCAAACAAACGCTGTATTAGGCTCTGTTCACTACATATCGCCAGAGCAAGCCCGCGGCGGGATGGCTACGAAAAAATCAGATATTTACGCTCTGGGTATCGTTATGTTTGAATTATTAACAGGTCAGCTGCCTTTTTCGGGTGAGTCGGCTGTATCCATTGCACTGAAGCATTTACAAACGGAAACACCTTCCATGAAGAGGTGGAATCCGTCTATTCCTCAAAGTGTTGAAAATATTGTATTGAAGGCGACAGCGAAAGATCCATTTCACCGTTATCATACATTAGAAGAGATGGAACAGGATTTATCAACGGCGCTCGACCCTAAACGGATAAACGAGCCGAAATTTATCGTGTCTGTCGATCAGGATGAAACAAAAGCACTACCGGTGATTAAACAGATGAATCAGACAGAAGATACGCAAACGACGATGATTCGGTCGCCGATGGACGGGAAACAAGTGGCAGACTCAGGGCAACCTGTCACGAAGAAAAAGAAAAATAAGTGGCCGATCATCTTGTTGATTCTTTCTTTTCTTATTGTTTTAGGGGGATTAGCAGCTGTGTTAATACCTAGTCTGCTAGGACCTAAAGAGGTAGAAATTCCAGATGTCAAAGGCAAAAAATTAGATGAAGCGGTATCAGAACTAGTCACAAGTGGTTTTGTTGTAAAGGAAACATATGAGCAATTTAGTGATGAAGTCCCTGAAGGACAAGTCATTAAAACAAGTCCGAGTGCGGGAAGAATCGTGCACGAAGGATCAAACGTTAATATTTATATAAGCAGCGGGAAAGAAACGTTTACCCTTGAGGATTATGAAGGCAAACCATACGATGAAGTGTATGAAACGCTCAAAAAACAAGGGTTTAAAATGATTCGTAAGGAAAGCGTTCATGATGAAAGTGAAGCGGGAACGATCATTGATCAAACTCCAGAAGCAGCCGATGAAGTGATTCCAGAAGAGACAGAGTTAGTATTCACTGTTAGTTTAGGCCCTGAGAAGATTTCGTTAATTGACTTGACGGAATATAATGAAAAAAGTTTGAAAGATTATGCTAAGTCGACAGGTTTAAATATTGTTATTGCTGGGGAAGAATATTCCGATAAAATAGAAAAAGGCTTAGTTTTATCGCAAACTCCACAGCAAGGTACGAGATTAGAAGAAGGAGACAAAGTGGAAGTCATTCTTTCTAAAGGGCCAAAGGAGATTCCGCCAGTCACTGTCACAAAAGAAATTACGATTCCATATGAACCGGACCAGTTTGGTACGCCTCAAGAAGTACAAATATATATTGAAGATATGAATCATAGTATGACGGAGCCCTATGAAGTATTTATGATTCAGGAAGAGACGAAGAAAACATTGGAATTTATCGTTTCTAAAGGGAGTAAAGCAGGGTATAAAGTAATTCGTGATCAACGAGTGATTTTTGATGAAACGATTCCGTACTCAGAAAATGAGGGAGAGGATCAAGGAGGAATGTAATGCCAGAAGGAAAGATTATTAAAGCTCTGAGCGGTTTTTATTATGTCCTAGATGGGGAGCGGATTGTTCAATGCCGAGGGCGGGGGAATTTTCGCAAAAAGAAGATTTCGCCACTTGTCGGAGACTATGTGGAATATCAAGCAGATAATGACCAAGAAGGGTATATTCTAGCTGTTCAAGAAAGAAAAAATGAATTGATTCGCCCTCCTATTGCTAATGTGGATCAAGCCATTCTCGTTTTTTCGGCTGTTCGTCCAGATTTTAGTACCGCCCTATTAGATCGTTTTTTAGTGTTAATTGAGTCAAAGCAAATTGAACCGGTTATTTGCATAACGAAAATGGATTTGCTGATGGATCAGCAAACAGAAGCGATTCAGCAATTTGCTGAACAGTATAAGGCTTTTGGCTATCATGTCGTCTTAACATCTTCAGAAGAAGAGATGAATTTAGAAGACGTCCGTTCTTTCTTACAGGGAAAGACGTCCGTGTTTGCTGGACAGTCTGGAGTGGGGAAATCTTCCTTGCTTAATGCTCTTCGTCCAGAGCTTAAGTTGAAAACAAATGAAATATCCGACTCTCTTGGCCGCGGGAAGCATACGACAAGGCATGTAGAGCTCATTCATGTAGATAATGGTCTTGTTGCGGACACTCCGGGCTTTAGTTCGTTGGAATTTACAGACATAGACGTAGAGGACCTGCCATTTTGCTTTCCTGAAATGGTTGAACTTAGCCATGAATGTAAGTTTCGAGGATGTTTACATGTGAATGAACCCAAATGCGCTGTCAAACAGGCTGTTGAAAATGGAGATCTTCCGTCTTATCGCTATGAACATTACTTGCAATTTATGGATGAAATAAAAGAGAGAAAGCCGAGGTATTAAGCATGGTTAAAATAGCACCGTCGATTTTATCTGCTGATTTTGCTCGATTGGGAGAAGAGATAAAGGATGTAGAAATGGGAGGAGCTGATATCATTCATGTGGATGTCATGGATGGCCACTTTGTTCCCAATATTACGATTGGGCCGCTGATTGTCGATGCAATTCGCCCGATTACAAAGTTGCCGCTAGATGTGCACTTAATGATTGAGAATCCTGACAAATATATTGAAGCTTTTGCAAAAGCAGGCGCTGACTATATTACTGTTCATGTCGAAGCTTGTCCTCACCTTCACCGAACGATTCAATTGATTCGTTCGCATGGAGTCAAAGCGGGAGTCGTGCTCAATCCAGCGACACCTGTTCATATGATTGAACATATTTTAGAAGATATTGATATGGTCTTATTGATGACCGTTAATCCTGGTTTTGGAGGACAGTCTTTTATTCATTCCGTTGTCCCTAAAATCCGTCAAGTGAAACAAATGATTATCGAAAAAGGCTTAGACGTTGAAATTGAAATCGATGGCGGTGTCAATGTTGAAACAGCGAAGCTCTGCACAGAAGCAGGCGCGGACATTTTAGTGGCTGGCTCTGCAGTGTATAATAAAGAAGACCGCAAGCAAGCAATTGAGGAAATTAGAGCAGCTGCTGAATGATCAAAGCAGTTGTTTAGAAAGAAGAGGAACCGTTCCATTCGGTTCCTTTTTTCATATGGAGGAGGTTTTATAATGAGGATTGCCGTGGTTGCAAGTGGGCCAGAAACAGAATTGGTTGATTTACAAACTTATCATACAGAAGATACGATCTTTGTAGGTGTCGATCGGGGCACGATGTATTTATTAGAAAGAGGTATTACACCAAAAGTAGCGATTGGTGATTTTGATTCAGTTACAGAGGCGGAGTGGCAAAAGATTGAAAGTGGAGTGGGAAGCGATCATATTCATCGTTTTCCTGCTGAAAAAGATGAAACAGACCTCGAACTAGCGATTTTATGGGCGATAAAGCAACAGCCGGAGACAATCATTATTTTGGGTGCGACAGGTGGGAGGCTAGACCATTTCTTCGGGACAATTAGTTTGCTGATGAATAAGGAAATCATATCATCTGCAACAAAAATAGAAATCATGGATAAACAAAATGTTGTATCGCTTTATGGGCCAGGTACATATACTGTGTTTGAGGATCCCGGAAAAAAATACTTTTCTTTTTTTGCGATTACAAGTCAGGTGACTCATTTTACCTTAAAGGGATTTAAGTATCCGCTCAGTGATCATACGGTGAAGCCCGGTTCGACTTTGTACGTCAGCAATGAGCTAGGCCAAGAAAGTGGTACTTTTTCTTTTTCTTCCGGCATACTAATGATGATAAGAAGCTCTGATGGGTGAGTTCTATATTGGAGGGGTGGCAATCATGAAATTTTATACTATTAAATTGCCTAAATTTCTAGGTGGAATTGTTCGTGCCATGCTTGGGACATTCAAAAAATGAAGTCGTCCAACGCTAAGAATAGATAAAACGGAAGAACAGAAAAAG
Organism: Bacillus sp. REN10; assembly: GCF_016820555.1. Taxonomy (GTDB): domain Bacteria; phylum Bacillota; class Bacilli; order Bacillales; family Domibacillaceae; genus Bacillus_CE. Next base: position 275,965 of record NZ_JADHDW010000002.1, read on the forward strand.
CCAGCTGAATTTAGCTGGCTTTTTCCATTGAAAAGTATTATACACGCTCAACTTTTCCGGATTTTAATGCTCTTGCAGAAACCCAAACACGTTTAGGTTTTCCATCTACTAGAATGCGAACTTTTTGAAGGTTAGCACCCCAAGTACGCTTGTTAGCGTTCATAGCGTGGGAACGAGCGTTGCCGGAACGAGCTTTACGACCAGAAACAACACATTTTTTTGGCATATTATTCACTCCTCACCATTGAAGCTGAAAAAATTTGTTTCAACACTTCGTTATATTCTAAAAGATACTTTAATAATTTACCACACAACTTTTTTGAATGCAATAGTTCTTCATAAGTCTTTCAAGAAAAAAACCTTGACATCATATCCTATCTTTTGAAATGATATAGACTGGTGATTACATTGCTTTCAAAAAAGCGGTAAGTATAGTAAAATGTCATTAGCTTAGCAACATTCATAAGGGGGGACTCTCATTGGCTATTGAGCTTAAAACAAAGTACGGGCAAATTGACATCTCGAATGATGTCATTGCCATGATTGCTGGCGGAGCTGCGGTAGATTGCTACGGAATTGTTGGAATGGCATCAAAAAATCAAATTAAAGATGGAATTACTGATATATTGCGCCGTGAAAATTTCACGCGTGGCGTGATCGTTCGTCAAGAAGAGGATCAAGTGCATATCGATATGTATATTATTGTAAGCTACGGAACGAAAATTTCTGAAGTGGCAAACAATGTTCAGTCAAAAGTAAAGTATACGCTCGATCAAACAGTTGGACTAGCTGTTGATTCAGTTAATATTTTTGTGCAAGGAGTTCGAGTGACGAACTCGTAGTGTGAGGAGGAAAGATTTGTGTCAATTACTTCGTTAGATGGGAAAAAATTTGCCGAAATGGTAAAGATGGGAGCTAATCATCTTTCAGCTAATGCTGATATGGTAGATGCACTCAATGTTTTCCCTGTTCCTGATGGTGATACGGGAACAAATATGAATTTATCGATGACTTCTGGTGCAAAGGAAGTTCAGCAACAGTCAAGCGAGCATTTTGGACAAACAGCTGCGTCTCTTTCTAAAGGGTTACTGATGGGAGCACGAGGCAACTCTGGTGTTATTTTGTCGCAATTGTTCAGAGGGTTTGCAAAAGCGATTGAACAACAATCGGTAGTGGATAGCAAACAATTGGCGAATGCCTTTGAATCTGGTGTGCAAACGGCTTATAAAGCAGTGATGAAGCCTGTAGAAGGAACGATTTTAACAGTGGCGAAAGATGCGGCTAAAAAAGCAGTGGCTACAGCTAAAAAACAAAAAGATATCGTTGTCATGATGGAAGCTTTAGTGGAAGAAGGACGAGCTTCATTAGCACGTACCCCTGAATTTCTCCCTGTATTGAAAGAAGTAGGTGTAGTAGACAGTGGAGGTCAGGGACTTTTGCTTGTTTACGAAGGATTTCTTGCAGCTTTAAAAGGAGAAACGTTACCGGACAGTCCAGGTCTTGCTCCTGATATGGAAGAACTTGTGAGCGCTCAGCATCATCAAAGTGTTCAAGGGTTCATGAACACAGCCGATATTGAATTTGGCTACTGTACAGAGTTTATGGTTCGCTTTGAAGCGGATAAGGTAGCTAAACATCCATTTTCAGAAGAGCAGTTCCGAGCGGATTTAAGCGTGTATGGAGATTCGCTTCTTGTTATTTCTGATGATGAAATTGCTAAAGTTCACATTCACTCAGAACAACCTGGGGAAGTTTTATCCTATGGGCAAAAATATGGTAGCTTAATTAGTATGAAAATCGAGAATATGCGAGAGCAGCACAGCAATATTGTTGGTGGCGATAAGTCGCAAAAGCCAGCAATTAAGAAGCCGGAAGTACAGCGAGAGTATGCCGTAGTCACAGTCGCTATGGGCGAAGGGATTTCTGAGTTGCTTCAAAGTATTGGCGCTTCTGCGGTGATTGAAGGCGGCCAAACGATGAATCCTAGCACAGAAGATATTGTGAAGGCTATTGAAGAAGCGCATGCTAAAAAAGTGATTATTTTGCCTAATAATAAGAACATTGTGATGGCAGCTGAACAGGCAGCTGAAGTCGTTGAGATCGACGCAGTTGTTGTCCCATCTAAAACAGTTCCTCAAGGAATGGCGGCGTTACTTGCTTTCAATCCTGAAGCCACATTAGAAGAAAACCAATCGGCGATGACAGAGGCTCTTTCTCATGTGAAAACGGGTCAAATCACATTTGCTGTCCGTGATACGAATATCGATGGAGTTGAAATTTCTAAAGATGACTTCATGGGATTAGCGGATGGCAAAATCGTGTTAACGAATCCAAATAAAATTGAAGCAGCGAAAGAGTTACTTAATCATTTAATTGATGAAGAATCTGAAATTGTGACGATTATTTATGGAGAAGATATCGAGCTTGATGACGTGCAGGAGATATCTTCATTTATAGAAGAGAAGTATGAAGAAGTGGAAGTAGAAGTCCATAATGGGAAACAGCCGCTATATTCATTTATTTTCTCAGTCGAATAAAAAAGAAGGGGAGCTTCCTCTTCTTTTTTTATTTGTGCATTTTTAAGTTGCGTATAATAAAATATAGATATTGACCTATTTAGAGTAACCTAATGATACAAGGAGGCGACAGCATGAAGTATAAAAGTGTGTTTGATATTATTGGACCAATTATGATTGGCCCTTCAAGCTCGCATACAGCGGGTGCAGCGAAAATTGGTCGTTTAGCTAGAAGCTTATTTGGAAGAGAACCAAAATGGGCAATTATCTCATTTTACGGTTCTTTTGCCCAAACGTATAAAGGTCATGCAACGGATGTCGCCATCATTGGTGGGCTCCTTGATTTTGATACATTTGATGAACGTATTATTGATGCCATAAAGATTGCCAAGAGCCGAGGTATGAAGATTCAATTCATCGAAGAAATGGCTGTTCCTACTCATCCGAATACAGCAAGAGTTCGCATTGGTGATGATGGGGGAGAAATGGAGCTAGTTGGAATCTCTATTGGCGGCGGTAAAATTGAAGTGACCGAGTTGAATGGGTTTGAGTTGAAACTCTCTGGTCAGCATCCAGCGATCTTGGTTGTTCATAATGATCGTTTTGGAGCAATTGCAACAGTTTCAAATGAACTAGCTAAACATGAGATCAATATTGGTCATATGGAGGTTTCTCGAAAAGCGAAAGGTGAAATGGCTTTAATGATCATAGAGGTAGACCAGCCAATTGATGATGAGGTGTTGAAAGCAATTGAGAATTTACCTAATGTCATTCAAGTCGCGCGAATTGCAGATTAGTTTCCTAGAAAAAAGAAGTCATTTAGATCATCACCATGAGAATAGGAGTGAACAAGATGTTTAAAACAGCAGCAGAACTCGTCAACATGGCTAATGAGCAGCAGAAAAAGATTTCAGATATCATGATTGAACAAGAAATGACCGTTACTGGAAAAACATTAGATGAAGTGATGTCTTTCATGGAGAGAAATTTAGATGTCATGGAGCAAGCGGTGAAAAGGGGATTAAGTGGAGTGAAATCCCTATCCGGATTAACGGGTGGAGATGCGGTTTTGTTGCAAGATTATATTGCTAAAGGTCAAACGTTATCAGGACCATTATTATTGGATGCTGTGAGTAAAGCGGTTGCGACTAACGAAGTAAATGCTGCTATGGGAACCATCTGTGCGACTCCCACAGCTGGTAGCGCAGGGGTGGTCCCTGGCACTTTATTTGCCATTCAAGAAAAGCTGAAACCTTCCAAAGAAGACAAGGTTCGTTTTTTGTTTACAGCGGGAGCTTTCGGGTTTATTGTTGCTAATAATGCTTCCATTTCCGGTGCGGCAGGCGGTTGTCAAGCGGAGGTCGGTTCCGCATCTGGAATGGCTGCGGCTGCCATTGTCGAAATGGCAGGTGGAACCCCTGCTCAAAGTGCGGAAGCGATGGCGATTACTTTAAAAAATATGCTCGGACTTGTCTGTGACCCTGTGGCTGGTTTAGTGGAAGTTCCTTGTGTGAAGAGAAATGCGATGGGAGCAGCCAATGCGCTTGTCGCAGCTGATATGGCTCTCGCTGGCATAACAAGTCGAATTCCGTGTGATGAAGTGATTGAGGCCATGTATAAAATTGGTCAAACGATGCCGACTGCATTAAGAGAAACAGCCGGCGGAGGATTAGCTGCAACACCAACCGGGCGTAAGTTGGAGGAACAAATTTATGGATCAACAACCCGAAATGCAAGTCAATGATTCCCCTCTGTTACAAGAAACGAGCTGTTTAAAAGGGGTCGGCAAAGAAACAGCCGCTTCTTTAAAAGAGCTTGGTATAGAAACCATTCATGATTTGTTGTACTACTTTCCTTATCGTTATGAAGATTATCGTTTAAAGGATTTAGCGGAAGTGGCTCATGATGAACGGGTGACAGTGGAAGGAAAAGTTCATAGCGTTCCGTCGCTAATGTTTTATTCTAAGAAAAAGTCACGCTTAACATTTAAGTTACTAGTAGGCCGTTACTTAGTCAGTGTTGTTTTTTTTAATCAGCCATATTTAAAAAATAAAATTAATATTAATGACACGGTCACGCTCACTGGGAAATGGGATAGAAGTCGCCAAACGATTACGGCGCAGCAGATGAATCTTGGCCCTCATCAAAGGCAGGGTGATTTTGAGGCTGTTTATTCATTGAAAGGGATTGTATCCCCAAAATTATTTCGTAAATATGTGGGGCTAGCACTATCACAATATGGAGAGTGGATCGAAGAAACATTACCTGCTCAGTTTTTGCGGCAATATAAGTTGTTAACTTGCCGTGATGCGCTTCGTGCGCTCCATTTTCCGGCGAATGGAGAAGACATGAAGCAAGCTAGGCGAAGATTTGTCTATGAAGAATTTTTGACTTTTCAATTGAAAATGCAAGCTTTGCGAAAATTTGAGCGGGAACACTCCCAAGGTATGAAGCAAAATTATGAGGTGCAGCAGTTAAAGCTCTTTATTGATTCGTTGCCTTTTACAATGACAAATGCCCAAAAGCGAGTCGTTAATGAGATTTGTGCGGATTTAAAATCTCCTTATCGGATGAATCGGCTGTTGCAAGGGGATGTAGGTAGCGGAAAAACGGCTGTTGCGGCTGTTGCCCTATATGCCAGTGTAACAGCAGGAAATCAAGGGGCTTTAATGGTGCCGACAGAGATCTTAGCTGAACAACATGCGGATTCTTTAACTGAACTGTTTGAGCCAATGGGGATTTCTTTAGCCCTTTTAACGAGTTCAGTGAAAGGGAAGCGCAGAAAAGAGCTTCTCTCGCGGCTGGAAGCTGGAGAAATTGATGTCGTGGTTGGTACTCATGCATTAATTCAAGAGGATGTTCATTTTCGCCGTCTGGGGCTTGTTATTACCGATGAACAGCATCGTTTCGGGGTCAATCAAAGAAGAATATTGAGGGAAAAGGGAGAGAGTCCGGATGTGCTGTTCATGACAGCTACTCCGATTCCGCGAACGCTGGCGATCACGGTTTTTGGTGAAATGGACGTTTCTATCATTGATGAAATGCCTGCAGGGCGAAAAGCCATTGAAACGTATTGGGCGAGAGAAGAGATGCTCCAGCGCGTCCTTGGCTTTATGGAAAAAGAATTAGTGAAAGGTCGTCAAGCTTATGTCATTTGCCCGTTAATAGAAGAGTCAGAGAAAATGGATCTGCAAAACGCTTTAGATGTCCATTCGCAGCTCGTGCATTATTTTCATGGCCGCTTTCAAGTGGGCTTGATGCACGGCCGGCTTTCTGCTGAAGAAAAAGATCAGGTCATGAAAGCTTTTGCGGACAATCATATTCAAGTGCTTGTTTCGACCACCGTAGTAGAAGTTGGAGTCAATGTGCCTAATGCTACGATGATGGTCATTTACGATGCAGAGCGGTTTGGTCTCTCGCAGCTACATCAGCTTCGTGGCCGTGTTGGTCGGGGGAGTGAACAATCATATTGTATTTTACTAGCTAATCCGAAAACAGAAGTCGGTCAAGAACGCATGAAAATTATGACGGAAACAAATGATGGGTTTGTATTAAGTGAAAAAGATTTGGAACTGCGCGGACCGGGAGATTTCTTCGGAAGAAAGCAGAGTGGTTTACCGGAATTTAAAGTGGCTGATATGGTGCATGATTATCGCACATTAGAAATTGCTAGAGAAGATGCTAAAAGGTTAATTGAATCGGAAGAGTTTTGGCAGGAGGAAGAGTTTTCGATGCTTCGTGAGTCCCTCCAGCAATCCGGTGTTCTTTCAGGAGAAAAACTAGATTAATTGGGAATGCAAGATTTTCCTTGCATTCTGTTTTTTTTGCTTTTATACTACTGTTAGTACCTAGTCCTAATATCGGATGGTGTAATATTGATGAGACGTTCAAAAAAAGAGAGACAATCCCAGTTGCAAGAAACGATTAAAGATAATCCATTTGTAACGGATGAAGAGTTGGCGGACCGCTTCGGAGTGAGCGTGCAGACGATTCGTCTAGACCGCATGGAGCTCTCCATACCGGAACTGCGTGAAAGAATCAAGCATGTGGCTGAAAAGAAATTAGCGGATGAAGTTCGCTCATTGCCAATTGAAGAAGTAATTGGCGATGTGATTGATATTGAATTAGATAAAAGTGCGATCTCCATTTTCGATGTCCAGAAAGAGCATGTCTTTACGAGAAATGGCATTGCACGAGGGCATCACTTGTTTGCTCAAGCCAATTCTCTCGCTGTAGCTGTCATTAACGATGAATTAGCCTTGACAGCAAAGGCGAACATTCATTTTAAGCGCTCCGTGCGTGAAGGTGAGCGAGTAGTGGCAAAAGCGAAAGTGGTCGATGTCAATAAAGAAAATGAAAGAACGATCGTTGAAGTACATAGTTATGTTGGTCATGAATTAGTGTTTCAAGGCGATTTCACAATGTATCGTTCCAATATAGAAGCAAAGGATGAAATAAAATGAAAATAGCAGTAGATGCGATGGGCGGAGATCATGCGCCAAAGGAGATTATTTTAGGAACGAATCGAGCTTTAGAGGAAATTCCGGATCTCGAAGTACTAATTTTTGGTGACGAAGAGAAAATGAAGCCACTTTTAACTCCAACGAGTCGTGCTACTATTATTCATTCCGAGGAAATCATTTCAGGAGCAGATGAGCCTGTTCGTGCCGTGCGTCGTAAAAAGAAAGCGTCGATGGTCATGATGGCTCAAGCTGTGGCCGATGGAGAAGCTGCTGCCTGTGTCTCAGCAGGGAACACAGGAGCGTTGATGGCGGCTGGTTTATTTATCGTCGGTCGAATTGATGGTATTCAGCGCCCCGCTTTAGCCCCTACGTTACCAACGATTGACGGTCGCGGCTTTGTGATGTTAGATCTCGGTGCAAACTCAGATGCGAAACCGGAACATTTAGTGCAATATGCGTTAATGGGTTCGATCTATGCTGAAAAAGTGAGAGGGATTGAAAAGCCTAAAGTTGGTCTTTTAAACATCGGTACCGAAGAGAAAAAAGGAAATGAATTAACGAAAGAAGCGTTTGTACTGCTGAAGCAGCAAACAAACATTCATTTTATCGGAAATGTTGAATCAAGAGATTTGCTCAATGGTGTTGCTGATGTAGTTGTCACGGACGGCTTTACTGGCAACATGGTTCTAAAGACATTAGAAGGCACAGCTCTTTCAATTTTCTCGATGTTAAAGTCTTCTTTAACCTCTTCACTAAAGGCAAAAATCGGTGCAGGCTTACTGAAATCTGAATTATACGGACTGAAAAATAAAATGGACTATACAGAATATGGCGGTGCGGGCTTATTCGGTTTAAAAGCCCCTGTTATCAAGGCTCATGGTTCATCTAATGCCAATGCGTTTTATAATGCATTAAAACAGGCCTATACAATGGCGCAAGCGAACGTGCCAGCAACCATTCAAGATGCAGCAAATTTGTTAGTAGAAAATAAAAACTAAGGGGGCGAAACTGATGGGGAAAATAGCCTTTGTATTTCCGGGTCAAGGTTCACAAGCAGTCGGTATGGGACAATCGCTAGCCGACCAGCATAAAGATATTCATCAATTATTTATGAGGGCAGATGAGAGACTAGGTTTCTCTTTAAGCGATATTATCTTTAATGGTCCACAAGAAACACTGACGTTAACAATGAATGCGCAGCCTGCTTTATTAGCAACTAGCATGGCGGTGTTGCAGCGCTTTTCTACAGAAGGGATCGTTCCTGATTACGTGGCGGGTCATAGCTTAGGAGAATATACCGCTTTAACAGCAGCCGGTGCTTTATCATTTGAGGATGCCGTTTATGCTGTTCATAAGCGCGGTCAATTTATGGAAGAGGCTGTGCCGGCAGGAGAAGGAACGATGGCTGCTGTATTAGGAATGGAAAGAAGCGTGTTACAGCAAGTAGTGGATGAAGTAACCGCTAATGGAAATGCGGTTGGTCTTGCAAATTTAAACTGTCCGGGTCAAATTGTTATATCCGGTACAAAAGCAGGAGTAGAACAAGCTTCTGAACTAGCGAAAGAAAAAGGGGCTAAACGAGTGCTTCCGTTAAATGTGAGCGGTCCGTTCCATTCTTCTTTGATGAAGCCAGCAACGGAACAGCTAGAAGCTGTATTGAATGAAATTGAACTTCATGATAGCCGCGTACCTGTTATGGCCAATGTAGATGCAAAAGTTGTTCAACAGGCAGATGAAATTAAGCGAAAACTATTGCAACAATTGTATTCTCCTGTATTGTGGGAAGACAGTGTGGGAGCACTGATTGCAGAGGGTGTGGATACCTTTATTGAAATTGGTCCAGGTAAAGTGCTTTCCGGCTTGATTAAAAAGATTAATCGTCAAGTTCGAACGTTTGCGATTCAAGACGAAGAATCCATTCAGGCAGCAGTAGCACAATTAAAGGAGGCATCTCAATGAAATTATTAGGGAAATCAGCTTTAGTAACAGGCGCTTCACGCGGCATTGGCCGAGAAATTGCTCTCGAGCTTGCCCGTCAAGGAGCGGATGTAGCTGTTAACTATTCAGGTAGTGAAGCGAAAGCGAATGAAGTGGTGGAAGAAATTAAAGCGCTTGGCCGTCAAGCGATTGCTATTCAATGCAATGTGTCAAACAGTGAATCTGTGCAAGAAATGGTCAATCAAACGGTGAATACGTTTGGAAAAATAGATATTTTAATTAATAATGCAGGTATCACAAGAGACAACTTGCTGATGCGTATGAAAGAGCAAGAGTGGGATGATGTGATTAATACGAATCTTAAAGGTGTGTTTCTTTGTACAAAGGCAGTCACTCGTCCAATGATGAAACAGAGAAGTGGCCGTATTGTTAATATTGCTTCAATCGTAGGTGTAAGCGGTAATCCGGGACAAGCAAACTATGTCGCTGCTAAAGCAGGTGTGATTGGCTTAACGAAAACAACGGCGAAAGAGCTCGCTTCAAGAGGGATCACAGTCAATGCGATCGCGCCAGGTTTTATTACAACTGACATGACTGATGTATTGCCAGAAGAAGCGAAACAAGCAATGCTGGGTCAAATTCCGCTTGCTCGCTTTGGTGAACCGGCAGATATTGCAAAAACAGTTGTGTTTTTAGCGTCGGAAGATTCAAAGTATATGACAGGTCAAACATTGCACATTGATGGCGGCATGGTCATGTAATAGAAAATTTATTTAATCTTGACGGGAATTCGTCTATAATGACTTGAGGGGAGGTGAACGAATATGGCAGACGTATTAGAACGTGTAACGAAAATCATCGTAGATCGTCTTGGAGTAGAAGAATCTCAAGTAACATTAGAAGCTTCTTTCAAGGAAGATCTAGGAGCGGATTCTTTAGATGTAGTTGAACTTGTAATGGAATTAGAAGATGAGTTCGATATGGAAATTTCTGATGATGATGCAGAGAAAATTGCGACAGTGGGTGACGCTGTGAATTATATAAACAGCAAAAACTAAGTCGTTGAAAGATGCAGGCTCCGTTATCTAAACGGAGCTTTCTTCTTTTGCGATTTTTTTCATTTTCGACTAAACTGTCTTTGAGTGTAAATTTGTTATGTAGTGGAGGAAGTCCCATGAGGAAAGCAAATAAAGAATATCGAAAACCATCGCATAGAAAAGATGAATCCTTTAAGCAATTACAGCAAAAATTAGGCATTCAATTTCATGATGAACGACTATTAAAACAAGCATTTACGCATTCATCCTATGTGAATGAGCATCGGAAAAAACCATATGAAGACAATGAACGGTTAGAGTTTTTAGGAGATGCCGTCTTAGAGCTGACTGTTTCACAATTTTTGTTTAAAAAATATTCGCTATTATCAGAAGGTGATTTAACCAAATTAAGAGCGGCGATCGTTTGTGAGCCTTCTCTTGTGACGTTTGCCAATGAACTCCAATTTGGTGAAGTGGTGTTGCTTGGGAAAGGAGAGGAAATGACAGGCGGCCGTATGAGACCGGCTCTTTTGGCTGATGTATTCGAAGCGTTTGTTGGTGCGCTGTATTTAGATCAAGGGATGGAGACGGTCATTTCCTTTTTAGAAGATGTGGTTTTTCCGAAAATTAATTCCGGTGCTTTTTCTCATATGATGGATTACAAAAGTCAGCTGCAGGAACTAGTGCAGCGACAAACGAAAGGACAGCTTGAATATCGAATTCTTGATGAAAAAGGACCTGCCCACAGCAAAGAATTCGTTGCTCAAGTTTCGCTTAATGATGAAGTGCTTGGAAGCGGTCAGGGGAAATCAAAAAAGGAAGCGGAACAATATGCTGCTCAAATGGCTTTAGCAGCGTTGCAACATAAAGAATAGAAAGTGGGAAAGACATATGTTCCTGAAGAGATTGGAAATCTTAGGTTTTAAGTCTTTTGCAGAGCGCATTTCTGTCGATTTTGTCGATGGAGTTACAGCGGTGGTTGGTCCGAATGGATCCGGAAAAAGCAATATTACTGATGCCATTCGCTGGGTATTAGGAGAACAGTCAGCTAAAAGTTTACGCGGTGGAAAAATGGAAGATGTGATTTTTGCAGGAAGTGATACTCGAAGAGCCCTCAATTTTGCTGAAGTCACGTTAACTTTAAATAATGAAAAGCAGGTTCTGCCGATTGAATACAATGAAGTCAATGTCACAAGAAGGGTCTACCGATCAGGAGATAGTGAGTATTTCATCAATAAACAATCGTGCCGGTTAAAGGATATTGTCGAACTGTTTATGGACTCCGGTCTTGGAAAAGAGGCCTTTTCGATTATTGGCCAAGGGAAAGTAGAAGAAATATTAAACAGCAAACCTGAAGATCGGCGCGCAATTTTTGAAGAAGCAGCTGGTGTTCTTAAATACAAAGTGCGTAAGCGAAAAGCGGAACAAAAACTGACTGAAACACAGGAAAACTTAAATCGTGTTCAAGACATTTTATACGAGCTTGAAAGTCAAGTAGAGCCGCTGCGAATTCAGGCTTCCATGGCAAAAGACTACCTTGAGAAGAAAGAGGAGCTGAAAACATATGATATCGCCTCTATCGTTCATGACATCGATCAGCTCCATGCCGAATGGGAAAGGTTAAAGGAAAGCTTTACTTTGCATCAGCAAAAAGAAATGCAGCTGTCTGCTAATTTGCAAAGTAAAGAAGCCTCAACAGCAGCGTTAAGGGACCAAATAACAGCACTTGATGAATCTGTTAACGATTTGCAAACTGTTTTATTAGCAGCTAGTGAGGAACTAGAAAAATTAGAAGGCCGCAAGCAAGTATTAAAAGAGCGTAAAAAAAATGCTGTTCAAAATGAAGGTCAGTTAGCTGATTATATGAAAGAAACGAAAGAGAAAATAGCGGAGCTTTCGCAACAAGCACAAGCGCTTGAGCAAAAGGTGCAGGCAGATCGGCTAGAAGAGGAACAATTGCGTCATCAGCTCAGTGAAAAGCAAAAGGAAATGCAAACGTTATCGCAAGATTTAGAGGCGAAAATTGAGTCATTAAAGGCTGATTATATTGAAGGGCTCAATGAACAGGCTTCAGCGAAAAACGAGCTTCATAATTTATCTCAACAAATGGAACAGTTGACTCGTCGCAGAGAAAGAATTGATGGCGAAAACGAAAAACAAGTAGCTGAAAGACAGCAAATTGAGATCAGTAAAAAAGAAATTGAGGAAAAATTAACTACGGCCCAACATGAGCTGACTTTGCATGTTGAAGCGTTTCGAAGCGGGCAACAAACGTTAGAGGCGCTGAAAGCTAAGTATACAAAACAAGAATCAAATTTATATCAAGCCTACAAAATTTTGCAAGACGCTAAGTCAAGAAAAGAGATGCTAGAGTCTTTAGAAGAGGATTATTCTGGCTTCTTTCAAGGTGTAAAAGAAATATTAAAAGCGAGAGATCATACACTTTCAGGCATTGAAGGTGCAGTAGCTGAAGTGATTGATGTGCCTAAAGAGTATGAAACAGCGATTGAAATCGCCCTCGGCAGCAGTATGCAGCATATTATTACTCAAGATGAAGCGTCCGCTCGAGCAGCAATTGCTTATTTGAAAACGAATCGTTATGGTCGTGCCACTTTCCTACCTTTAACAGCTATGAAAGAGAAAGTATTCCCGGCAGTCGTTCTTTCTCAGCTCGAAAATGATGCCCGTTTTATTGGAATTGCTTCGAATTTGATTCGATATGATGAACGATATAAACAGGCAATTAGGAGCATTTTAGGTCTTGTTGTCATTGCAAAGGACTTAACAGGAGCAAATGAATTAGCGAAAATGCTCGGTTACCGCTATCGAATCGTTACATTAGACGGAGATGTCGTCAATCCAGGAGGTTCGATGACAGGAGGGGCAATGAAACAAAAAGCCAGCTCCTTATTAACCCGTAAAAATGAGCTGGAGGATTTAAAGACAAAACTGGCTTCTATGGAAGAGAAAACAGCCACGGTTGAGCGTGAAGTCAAGAAGCTGAAAGAAACGATTGCTAAAAATGAAATCTTGCTTGAAGGTATGCGCACTAAAGGCGAACAATTGAGAGCATCAGAGCAGCAATGGAAAAATGAACTGCTTGAGTGGCAGTTTTCTTATCAAACGATCAACGAACGTTTATCGTTGTATGATAGGGAGAAAAAAGAATTCCAAGAGGAAAAAGAAAGACTTGTTCACCGCTATCAATCTGTTGAACAACGATTGGCTCATCAACAAGAAGAAATAAAGGCACTAGATGCTGAAATTAAGAATTTAACTGAAAAAAGGAAGCAGGAAAGCTCATTAAAAGAATCTTTACTGCAGTCGATGAGCGACACGAAATCGATGCTTGCTGTTAAGAAAGAACAATTATTCACTGGTCAAACTCGACTAGAACAAGTGCAAAAAGAATTAGCTGAGACTAAAAAGAAACAGCTGCAATGGGAAGAAGAATTGCACTGGCTCAAATCAGAAATGTCTTCTAGCCATCAGGGGGAAGAAGAGCTTGAGCAAGCGGCACGCATGAAGCAAATTGATAAAGAGCAGACGGTTACACTCATTTCTTTGCGCAGGAAAGAACGTTTAGAGAAACAGCAAAAGCTAGAAGGGGAAGAGCTAGAACTAAAAGAGTTAAGGCGGCTTCATAAAGCAATGAGTGAGGCAGTTCAAGATGAAGAAGTGAAAATCAATCGTCTCGATGTGGAAATAGAAAATCGCCTAGAGCAATTACGCAAAGATTATGCCATGTCTTATGAATATGCAAAAGACACCTATCCTTTGCCGTTTCCGATAGACGAAGTGCGCAAAAAAGTGAAATTGATTAAGTTGTCGATTGAGGAGCTTGGCACTGTCAACATCGGAGCCATTGATGAATATGAGCGTGTATATGAACGGTATACGTTTCTTGAAGAACAGCGAGTAGATTTGCAAGAGGCGAAAGATACACTGATGCAAGTGATTGAAGAAATGGATGTTGAAATGACGAAGAGATTTAAGGAAACATTCCAAGCGATCAGCTCTCACTTTTTGCCGGTCTTTCAAGCGCTGTTTGGCGGAGGAAGAGCGGAATTGAAATTGACGGAGCCGAATGATTTGCTTCATACAGGTGTAGACATTGTTGCACAGCCTCCAGGGAAAAAGTTGCAAAACTTAAGCCTTTTATCTGGCGGAGAACGAGCATTGACGGCGATTGCCTTATTGTTCTCGATTTTGAAAGTGCGCCCTGTTCCGTTTTGTGTGCTCGATGAGGTCGAAGCGGCATTGGACGAGGCAAATGTTTATCGTTTTAGTAAGTATTTAAAACAATTCAGTGAGGAGACGCAATTCATTGTTATTACTCACCGCAAGGGCACAATGGAGGAAGCGGATGTGTTATATGGAGTGACGATGGAGGAATCGGGTGTCTCTCGATTAGTGTCTGTTCGGATGGAAGAAACACCGCAATTGAAGGAGGAAATGGTGAAATGAGTTTTTTTAAAAAGTTAAAAGAGAAGTTTACAGCCACAACTGATCAAGCAACCGAAAAGTTCAAATCCGGTTTGACGAAAACGCGAGATAATTTTTCTAATAAAGTGAATGATCTTGTCGCTCGCTATCGCAAAATTGATGAGGACTTTTTTGAGGAATTAGAAGAGATTTTAATCGGAGCTGATGTGGGCTTTGAGATCGTAATGGAGTTAGTAGAGCAGCTTAAATTTGAAGTGAAACGCCGCAATACAAAGGATCCGGCAGAAGTGCAAGATATTATTACAGAGAAATTAGTAGAGATTTATCAAGCCGGTGAAGGTACGCCAAATGAAATAAACATTCAAGAGAATGATTTAACAGTCATTTTGTTCGTTGGTGTCAATGGTGTCGGCAAGACAACAACCATTGGTAAGCTCGCTCATAAGTATAAATCTGAAGGGAAAAAAGTGCTGCTTGCTGCCGGAGATACATTCCGTGCTGGAGCGATTGATCAATTAGAAGTATGGGGAGAACGAACAGGTGTTGACGTTATTAAGCAAGGAGAAGGCTCGGATCCGGCGGCGGTCATGTATGATGCTGTTCGTGCCGCTAAATCCAGAAATGTAGATATTTTGCTTTGTGACACGGCTGGAAGACTGCAAAATAAAGTCAACTTAATGAATGAGTTAGAAAAAGTAAAACGAGTCATTGAGCGTGAGATTCCAGGGGCTCCGCATGAGGTGTTGATCGTTCTTGATGCGACAACAGGACAAAATGCTATGGTTCAAGCGAAAACATTTAAAGAAGCAACGGATGTATCCGGCATCGTGTTAACCAAGTTAGATGGAACGGCAAAGGGTGGCATTGTTCTTGCCATCCGAAAAGAACTGGATATTCCAGTGAAGTTCGTTGGATTAGGAGAGAAAATGGACGACCTTCAGCCATTCGATGCCGAAAAATATGTATACGGTTTATTCTCTGGTTTACAAATGGAGGAGAAAGAAGAATAAGTCGGTGTTTCCTTTATCTCATACGGCTCGCTACAGTCCATACGTCGCTAAACAGCGCCTTCCGCTTTTCGATTATGTAAAGTTTTTTTCTTGACATTGGTTTTGTTTGTGAGTACAATATTCGAGTGTAAAGGTTTTTAACTTAACAAAGGGGGGCTTTGGGTGCTTGAAAAGACGACGAGAATGAATTACTTATATGATTTTTATCAATCGTTGTTAACTGAAAAGCAGCGAAGTTATATGTCCCTTTATTATTTGGATGATTTCTCTCTTGGTGAAATTGCGGAGGAGTATGGAGTGAGCCGTCAAGCGGTTTATGACAATATTAAACGCACGGAATCTATGTTGGAGGAATATGAAAGTAAGTTGTTTTTATTCAAAAAATTTCAAGAGCGCACGAAGCTATTGCAGAAGTTGAAAAAAGTGACTTCTGACAAGGAATGGCCTATTCTCGAAGCGCTGGAGAAATTAGATTAGGAGGCGGCACAGATGGCATTTGAAGGATTAGCCGACCGACTGCAAAATACGATGCAAAAAATCCGAGGCAAAGGAAAAGTAACCGAAGCAGATGTAAAGGAAATGATGCGTGAAGTGCGTCTCGCCCTTTTAGAAGCGGATGTTAACTTTAAAGTTGTCAAAGATTTTGTAAAAAAAGTCAGTGAGCGCTCCGTCGGTCAAGAGGTCATGAAAAGCTTAACTCCCGGTCAGCAGGTCATTAAAGTAGTTAAGGAAGAATTGACAGCGTTGATGGGGGGAGAGCAAAGTCAAATTGCTGTGGCTAAGCGACCGCCAACGGTCATTATGATGGTTGGTTTGCAAGGTGCTGGTAAAACGACAACGACAGGAAAACTGGCGAATTTGCTTCGTAAGCGCTATAATCGCAAACCGTTATTAGTTGCTGCCGATATTTATCGACCCGCTGCCATTAAGCAGTTGGAGACTCTCGGAAAGCAATTAAATATGCCTGTGTTTTCGTTAGGCGATCAAGTGAGTCCTGTGGAAATTGCTAAACAAGCAATTGAAAAAGCGAAAGCTGATCATCATGATTATGTTTTGATTGATACAGCGGGGCGTCTGCACGTCGATGAAGCGTTAATGGACGAACTAAAGCAAATTAAAGAGCTGACAAACCCTGATGAAATCTTCCTTGTTGTTGATGCAATGACAGGTCAAGATGCTGTCAATGTCGCTCAAAGCTTTAATGATCAACTTGGCGTAACGGGCGTTGTGTTAACCAAACTTGATGGTGATACACGCGGAGGGGCTGCTTTGTCCATTCGTGCAGTCACTGACAAACCGATTAAGTTTGCCGGAATGGGAGAAAAGCTAGATGCGCTAGAACCTTTTCACCCGGAACGGATGGCTTCGCGAATTCTTGGCATGGGGGATGTGCTCACCTTAATTGAGAAAGCACAATCCAATGTTGATGAAGAGAAAGCCAAAGAGCTAGAACAGAAAATGAGAACAATGTCGTTCACATTTGATGACTTCCTCGATCAATTAGGTCAAGTTCGTTCAATGGGACCTTTAGATGAAATCATTAAAATGCTTCCAGGAGCGAATAAAATTAAAGGCTTAAATAATATTCAAGTCGATGATAAACAAATTGGCCATATTGAAGCGATCATTCGCTCGATGACAAAGGAAGAAAAGCAACATCCTGAAATCATTAGCGCGGGTCGCAAAAAGCGAATTGCTAAGGGGAGCGGTACATCCATCCAAGAGGTGAACCGTCTACTTAAGCAATTCGAGGAAATGAAAAAAATGATGAAACAAATGTCTGGTATGCAGCAAAAAGGAAAGAAAAAAGGCATGCCATTCAAATTTCCTTTTATGTAAGGAAAAGCGGAAACAGCCGGTTAGACTCGGCAGAGCTAGACAAAATGTAAAGAAAAAAACCTTTACAAACAATAGTGTTATTTGCTATTATACTATCTTGTGTAAAACTATTCGGAGGTGCTTTAAAAATGGCAGTAAAAATTCGTTTAAAACGCATGGGTGCAAAAAAATCCCCATTCTATCGTATCGTAGTAGCAGATTCTCGTTCTCCTCGTGATGGACGTCAAATCGAAACAATTGGAACATACAACCCAGTTGTTCAACCAGCTGAAGTGAAAATCAACGAAGAGCTTGCTCTTAAATGGCTTCAAAATGGTGCGAAACCATCTGATACAGTTCGTAACCTATTCTCTAACGAAGGCATCATGGAGAAATTCCATAACGCTAAATTAGGCAAATAATAAGTAGCAATCAATTAGGGAGGAGAAAACCTCCCTTTTTGTGTATATAATTATCATTTCTTCCCTAAAATGAATGGGAGGTTCTAGCCATGTACATTTTGCAAACAGTCATCGTGAAACAGGTATTAACTGAAAAAATGAAGCGTCAGCTACTCCTTTCATATGAGGAGCAAAAGAGCCAGCTCCAAAGAGAATACGAACAGCTTCGTTTTGAGCAAAAGAAAGCGGAGAAGAAGTACAAAAATAGCCAAAAAGAGAGTGTTCAGCTATATGAAAGAGAAATGCAAAAGCGTTTAGATAAAATCCAAAACATCGAATTTCAAGTCAATCAGTTAAGCCTATTACCGCTAGGAAGGGAACTGAAAGAAAAAGAGCTTCAGACGATGACAGAAGTGAATGTCGGTGACCGCTGGAGCGATATTGAAAACGAGAAAACGATCGTCATTAAAGATGGCATCATCATTGACATTCGATAGAGGTGAAACACAAGATGGAAAAGTGGTTTAATGTTGGAAAAATTGTCAACACTCACGGTATTCGTGGGGAAATAAGAGTGATTTCACGAACGGACTTTCCAGATGAAAGATATAAGGTAGGCAATGTGCTGTACTTGTTTACGCAAGAGGAAACAGAAGGGAAGCCTGTTATTGTGGCTTCTCACCGTCAGCATAAAAACTTTGATTTGCTGACGTTAGAAGGGTACGACAACATCAATCAAGTTGAACCTTTAAAAGGGGCTTTATTAAAAATTAAAGAAAGCCAGCTTGGTGAATTGCCAGAAGGGGAATATTATTTTCATGAAATCATCGGATGCGCTGTACAAACGCTCGATGGCGAAGAAATCGGGAAAGTAAAGGAAATCTTAACACCTGGCGCCAATGATGTGTGGGTGGTGAAAGGTGAAAAAGGAAAAGAACATTATATCCCTTATATTGAGCAAGTTGTCAAAAAGGTAGATATAAAGGAGAAAGTGATTATTATTGAACCGATGGAAGGGCTTCTATCATGATGAATATCGACGTTTTATCGCTGTTTCCGGAAATGTTTCAAGGTGTCTTTCATTCTTCTATGCTAAAAAAAGCAGCCGATAAGGGGAAAGTCCAATACAACGTCGTTAATTTCCGTGAATTTGCTGAAGGGAAGCATCATACGGTGGATGATTATCCTTACGGCGGAGGAGCTGGAATGGTGTTAAAGCCTCAGCCTGTATTTGATGCAGTCGCTCATTTAAAAGAGAAAGCTTCCTCCTCGCAGCCTCGAATTATATTAATGTGTCCTCAAGGAGAGCGATATACACAAAAAAAAGCCGAAGAGCTAGCTAAGGAAGAGCATTTAATTTTTATTTGTGGCCACTATGAAGGATATGATGAAAGAATTAGAGAGCATCTTGTTACCGATGAAATTTCGATAGGTGATTATGTGTTAACAGGCGGAGAGCTTGGAGCAATGGTTGTGGCGGATAGTGTGGTTCGTTTGCTGCCGGATGTGTTAGGAAATGAAGCTTCCCCTGTGCTGGACTCTTTCTCATCTGGTTTGCTCGAGCACCCGCAGTATACAAGACCAGCTGATTTCCGAGGGTGGAAAGTGCCGGATGTTCTTCTTTCAGGAAATCACCGATTAATTGATGAATGGCGTGATCAACAGTCATTAAGACGCACATGGGAACGTAGACCGGATTTATTAGACAAATATCCATTAACTGAGCGACAATTGACTTGGATCCATCAGTGGAATCAACAAAAAAGAACTTGATTTATTCATCCGGTTTTGATAGAATTTACAAGTGGTTTGTAGCAAAAGCTGCAGCCGTTAAAACGGTGTTCCGCTGGGGCGAATGATAGCCGATAAGAGCATCTGTTAGAAGGAGAGGAATATAATGCAAAAATTAATTCAAGAACTTACTCAAGAACAACTTCGTTCAGATCTACCATCTTTCCGTCCTGGAGATACAGTTCGCGTACACGTAAAAGTTATCGAGGGTACTCGTGAGCGTATTCAGGTATTTGAAGGGGTAGTTATCAAACGTCGTGGTGGCGGAATTAGCGAGACATTTACTGTTCGCAAAATTTCTTATGGTGTAGGTGTGGAACGTACATTCCCGCTTCATACACCAAAAATCGCTCAAATTGAAGTGATTCGCCGCGGTAAAGTTCGTCGTGCGAAACTTTACTACTTACGTAACCTTCGTGGTAAAGCTGCTCGTATTAAAGAAATTCGATAATGATGTAACATTTGCGAAAGGAGCTTGGAAACAAGCTCCTTTTTCAATCTCATTTACTTTTCTTGAAACGTTTTTACATGATATGATTGTAATATAAAAAATAGGTGGTGGTTATTTTGGCGAAGGAGAAAAACGAATTTTGGGAATGGACAAAAGCTTTTTTAATTGCAATTGGACTTGCAGCTATCATTCGATATTTTATCATTGCACCGATCGTTGTAGACGGGGAGTCCATGATGCCGACTTTGCACAATGGAGATTGGATGATTGTCAATAAAATCGGTGGTCCAGAGCGATTTGATATCGTTGTCTTCCATGCCCCAGAAAATAAAGATTATATTAAACGGGTGATAGGGCTTCCTGGAGATACGGTTGAGTATAAAAACGATAAATTGTACATTAATGGTAAATACTATGAGGAACCATATTTAGATGAATATAAGGCGAAAGAGCCTGGTCCGCTCACGCCAGATTTTACTTTAGAGGAAATAACGGGACGGAAAACAGTGCCTGAAGGAGAGATTTTTGTTCTTGGTGATAATCGCCTTTATAGCAAAGATGGACGCCACATCGGGACAGTCAGTATGGATGAAGTAGTCGGAAGTACAAATGTTGTTTTCTGGCCTCTAGGCAGCATGCGCTTAGTCGATTAACGAGACCTACATCATAGAGCGGAGGTAGAGCTTTTGACAATTCAATGGTTTCCCGGCCATATGGCCAAAGCAAGAAGAGAAGTAACAGAGAAATTAAAACTGGTTGATATTATATTTGAGCTAGTAGATGCTAGGCTTCCCATCTCATCTAGAAACCCAATGATTGATGAGATTATTCAGCAAAAGCCTCGACTAGTTCTGCTTAATAAGGCCGATTTAGCTGATCCGGCAATGACAACTAAATGGTTAGCTTATTTTGAAAAAGAAGGAATTAAAGCATTGCCGATCAACTCTCAAGCGGGTAGTGGGTTGCAAATGATTAGCAAAGCGGCTAAAGAAGTATTAAAAGAAAAACTTGAGCGCATGAAGTCCCGTGGAATTAGACCGAGAGCGATTCGGGCGATGATCGTCGGAATACCAAACGTCGGAAAATCCACATTGATTAACCGATTAGCTAAAAAAAATATCGCAAAAACAGGAAATATGCCAGGTGTTACAAAGGCTCAGCAATGGATTAAAGCCGGCAAAGAGATGGAGCTGTTAGATACACCAGGAATTCTTTGGCCGAAGTTTGAAGATCCTGAAACAGGGTATAAACTGGCATTAACCGGTGCAATCAAGGATGCGATTTTAAATTTGCAGGATGTTGCGGTATTTGCTCTCCGCTTTTTAGAAAGAAATTATCCTGAAAGATTAAAAGAGCGGTATGAGATGGAAGTGTTATTTGATGAAGTGGTCGATGTCTTTAACCATATCGGAAAATTAAGAGGTTGTTTAATCAGCAAATATGAAGTCGACTATGATAAAACAGCTGAGGTGATTATTCGTGATATTCGCGGAGAAAAACTCGGTAGGTTGACTTTTGATGATCCTGACTACCTTTTCCTTCCTCAATAACGAAAAGTAAAGGTCCTTAAAAAGGGCCTTTATTTCATTTCTGAGCATCCGATATAAAGAGAAAGCGTATTGAAGGCAATGATGTAAGAAAGGACAATAACATGGCACAATCTGTATCTGAAGTGAAAGCATTACTCAAAGAAATTCAATCGCAAGAAGATCCGCGTTTTAAACCGTTATTGGATGATTCCCGTAAAGGCGTTCAGCAAGCTTTGCGACAATGGTATAGAGCGCAGGAGAAATTGGAACAAGAGCGCCTGGAGTATCAGGAAATGTTGAAATACGAGCAACGATTAATCGATCAAGGAATGACTTATATAGCCGGGGTCGATGAAGTGGGACGAGGCCCGCTTGCCGGTCCGGTTGTTGCTGCTGCTGTCATCTTACCTATAAACTTTTATTTACCAGGATTAAATGATTCAAAGAAACTAAGTGAAACGAAAAGACAGCAATTTTATGATGTGATTATCGAACAAGCAGATGTGGGTATTGGGATTGTCTCTTCCGAAGAGATTGATCAGATCAATATTTATGAAGCAACTAAGCACGCGATGAAAAGAGCTATTTCTGCTCTTAAAACCTTGCCCGAGCATTTGCTGATTGACGCCATGAAACTGGATGTACCGATTAGTCAAACATCGATTATTAAAGGGGATGCACACAGTGTTTCGATTGCTGCGGCTTC
The DNA here is from genome assembly GCF_016820555.1 of Bacillus sp. REN10. Taxonomy (GTDB): domain Bacteria; phylum Bacillota; class Bacilli; order Bacillales; family Domibacillaceae; genus Bacillus_CE. The sequence continues at coordinate 298,071 of NZ_JADHDW010000002.1, forward strand.
AGTAGCAGCGAAAGTCACGAGAGATCGACTGATGAAGGAATATGCCGCTGTTTATCCGCACTATGGGTTTGAAAAGAATATGGGATACGGTACGAAAGAACATTTACAAGGATTGCAAACATTTGGGCCAAGTGATATTCATCGCAAAACCTTTGCACCTGTGAAAGAGATGCTTTAGGCGGAGAAATAATAAGGAGGGAGAAACCTTGAATATTGAGCTAACTTCAATGAATAAAAGTTTAGTCGGCAAGGAAAAGCCTTTGCAATTAAGCGAGGGGCAAATGTTTTCTGGAAAAGTGGTCAAAATTCTTTCACATGATATGGCAGAGATTATGGTTGGCTCTAATAAAATAATTGCTAAACTAGAAGCACCACTGCAAGCAGGCGAACGCTACTTGTTTCATGTTACCTCTGTTGAAAATGGACTTGAATTAAAGGTAATGTCCACTCCTAGTTCGTTGAAAGATAACATTCAGCAAATGACTGAGTCTATTTTAAAACAGCTAACGCTACCTCTCACGAAAGAAAATAAAGCCTTTGTGCAATTCATGATGAAGGAAGGATTACCGCTAACAAAGGATCTAGTGATAAAGACAGGAGAATGGTTGACCAAGTCCGGTATCAACGAAGGCATCCAAGCAATGAAAGTGATGATTGATCGTTCACTTCCATTTACAAAGGATATCTTTCAGGCACTAGTCAGCGCGCAATCTCCAGTTAGTTTCGGCAAGTTAACAGAACAGTTAGCCACAAACTTGCAAAATTTCACTAATCCTCCCGAGTCCGCTGTCCAGTTATTAAAAACGATTCAAGAATGGCGACAGCCAATTAACGCACGTACGATTCAACAGGCGTTGACGTCCCTAATAGAAATTGCTGCTCAATCTGATCGACCCAGCAGCGAAAAGAATGCAGCTCTTCAGCTATTAAAATCCGTCGGACTTGTTCCGAGTTCAGCTGCGACGATTGATGGGGCTTTAGAAACAGTTATTCAACAATGGAAGATACCGAATACTATGAGAGGAGAGTTGAGCGGAAATACCCAGAAGTTGCCGATTCATGCAGCGGTCAATGAGTTGCAGACTGCTGTGACTCAACTGCTGACAGAACCGAATAGTCAAACCGTTGAAAGAGTGAGACAAGCTTTGCTAAATCTGTCTCAGCAGTCTTCCGTCCCGCAAGAAACCTTGGATGAAATCGATTTGTTTATAGCCAATTTAAAGGGAAACAATCGGCCACAAGACCAGCTCCCGACCATGTTTAAACTAGCAGCAAAGCTGGTCAGCTTTCATGAGAATCAGTTAGAATCCGGGAGGGTGCTAGCGCTTCTTTTCAATCAAGAACCTGAGACTATTATGCAAAATTTTCGACAAGAAGCAGCTGCAATTTTAATGAAGCCACAAGCGTCATTGACTCCCGAGGAAGCGCTGTTTCAACAATTGTATGCATCCATCGACGATCAAGCCAGATTTCAAATGGTAGGAAAAGAGGCCTACGTTTTAATGAAGGAAGCTTTTACTGCGTTAGGGATCGATTTAGAGGCCATACTTGGGTCAAAAAGTGCAGGAGAGACGAATGTAGAACAAATGATGAAGACGCAGCTATTAACGTTGTTAGGAGAGGAAATTCCGCCAGCAACAAGAGACCTCGCTGAAAAAATGATCGGCCGCATGAATGCTCAACATATTTTGTCAGCGGAAAATGGCCCGCTTCAACAATTAATTATGCAGATACCCCTCAATTTATTCGGATTTCAAACAGATTTAACGTTGCAATGGTCGGGAAGAAAAAATGAAAATGGTCAGCTTGATCCTAACTATTGTCGAGTGCTTTTTTACTTAAATCTTGAACATCTACAAGAGATGGTCATTGATATGCAAGTACAAAACCGAATCATTAGTTTGCAAATTTTTAATGATACTCCGGGCATTCAAACGATGGCTACTCCGATGGTACCGGCTTTAAAAGCGGCCATAGAGTCAAAAGGTTATCAGTTGTCAACTGTGCAATTTAAACAATCACAACAAAAGAGCGTATCGCCTTTTGTCCAAGCCATGAATGAACAGACATATGCAGGGGTGGATATTCGAATATGAAACAAGCAGAAAAAAGAATGCAAGCAGCCGCCTTATCTTATCAGCCGGGGCAACATGCTCCGACGCTATTAGCGAAAGGAAAAGGAAAAATCGCTGAAAGTATTATTGAGAAAGCGAAGGAGCATAAGATTCCAATTCAGGAAGATCCGAACCTTGTGGAGCTTTTAGGTAAACTCGAAATCAATGAGTCGATTCCTGAGGAGTTATATCAAGCGGTAGCAGAAGTATTCGCTTTTGTTTATCGGCTTGATCAGCAGAGGAAAAAATAAAAAAACAGGTGTAAATTTTTTAATCTGGGACAACATAAAAAAGGCTGCGTTACTCACGGTTGATGCTTTAATAAAGTTCAAAAGCAATGAAACAATTAAGAAAAAATAAAAAATTGGAACAACAAACAAAAATATGTCCAAATTGTAGACATAAATAACGACTTTATATACAATGAAAGCGCAGTCTACTTTTTTTGAGATTGATAGGAGGATCAGTATGAATATCCATGAGTATCAAGGTAAAGAAATCCTCAGAAGTTACGGGGTAGCCGTTCCAAACGGTAAAGTTGCATTCTCTGTTGAAGAAGCAGTAGAAGCAGCGAAAGAATTAGGGACAGAAGTTTGTGTAGTTAAAGCGCAGATTCATGCAGGTGGCCGCGGGAAAGCAGGCGGAGTAAAAGTAGCAAAAAATATCGACGAAGTGCGTACATATGCAGAAGAAATTCTCGGTAAAACGCTTATCACACATCAAAATGCTCCAGACGGAACAGAAGTAAAACGCTTACTAATTGAAGAAGGCTGTGGTATTCAAAAAGAATATTACATCGGTCTTGTTCTTGATCGTGCGACTTCAAAAGTTGTGTTAATGGCTTCTGAAGAAGGTGGAACAGAAATTGAAGAAGTAGCAGCGGCTACTCCTGAGAAAATTTTCAAAGAAGTCATTGATCCAGTAACAGGGTTAATGCCATACCAAGCGCGTCGTATTGCGTTCAATATTAACATTCCGGCGCACCTTGTAAATAAAGCAGTGAAATTTATGATGGGTCTTTATACGGCATTTGTTGAAAAAGACGCTTCAATCGCTGAAATTAACCCATTAGTAGTTACTGGCGACGGTAATGTGATGGCGTTAGATGCGAAATGGAACTTTGATTCCAATGCATTATACCGTCATAAAGATATTTTAGAATATCGTGATTTAGCAGAAGAAGATCCAAAAGAAATTGAAGCATCTAAATACGACTTAAGCTATATCTCTCTTGATGGTAACATCGGTTGTATGGTTAATGGTGCAGGTCTTGCAATGGCAACGATGGACATCATTAAACATTATGGCGGAGACCCAGCTAACTTCCTTGATGTTGGTGGCGGCGCGACAGCTGAAAAGGTAACAGAAGCATTCAAAATCATTCTTTCTGACCAAAATGTGAAAGGAATTTTCGTTAACATTTTCGGCGGAATTATGAAGTGTGACGTAATCGCGACGGGCGTTGTTGAAGCGGCTAAACAAGTAGGTCTTTCTGTGCCATTAGTGGTACGTCTAGAAGGAACAAACGTTGACTTAGGAAAGCAAATTTTAAGTGAATCTGATATCAACATTGTAGCTGCTGAGTCTATGGCTGATGGCGCGCAAAAAATCGTTGAGCTTGTTAGCAAATAATTTCAGAGAGTTGACAATCGAAAGGCAGGTATAGGCATGAGTGTATTTATTAATAAAGATACGAAAGTAATCGTTCAAGGTATTACTGGTTCTACTGCTCTTTTCCATACAAAGCAAATGCTTGAGTACGGTACGAAAATCGTTGGTGGAGTAACACCGGGTAAAGGCGGAACAGAAGTAGAAGGAGTTCCTGTATTCAATACAGTGGAAGACGCTGTGAAAGCTACTGGAGCAAACGCTTCTGTCATTTACGTTCCAGCTCCATTTGCTGCAGATGCGATTGTGGAAGCGGTAGACGCTGAACTTGACTTAGTGATTTGTATTACAGAGCATATCCCAGTTCTGGATATGGTGAAAGTAAAACGCTATATGCAAGATAAGAAAACTCGCTTAGTTGGACCAAACTGTCCTGGTGTGATTACACCTGGCGAATGTAAAATTGGTATCATGCCTGGCTACATTCATACAAAAGGTCATGTGGGCGTTGTTTCCCGCTCTGGTACATTAACGTACGAAGCGGTTCATCAATTATCACAAGCTGGTATCGGTCAATCAACAGCTGTTGGAATTGGCGGCGACCCTGTAAACGGAACGGATTTCATTGATGTCTTAAAAGCATTCAATGAAGATCCAGAAACAAAAGCTGTCATCATGATCGGTGAAATTGGTGGAACAGCTGAAGAAGAAGCTGCATTATGGGTGAAAGAAAACATGACGAAGCCAGTTGTTGGCTTTATCGGCGGACGTACAGCACCTCCAGGAAAACGTATGGGCCACGCTGGTGCGATTATTTCTGGCGGAAAAGGGACAGCTGATGAAAAAATCCGCGTCATGAACGAGTGCGGCATTAAAGTAGCTGAAACACCATCAGTAATGGGTGAAACGTTAATCGAAGTCATTAAAGAAAAAGGTATTTATGACGAGTGCAAAACTCATTAATTTGTGCCTAATATAGGTGATAGCAGCCTCATATCGTAAGACATGGGGCTGTTTCTCTTATAAGTCATCATGTTGATTCTTGATGTGTCGGATGACTATTTTGGCTTATAAATAAGTCAAAAGCGGCATCATTAAAAAAGGGGGAGTTTGTCCTGTGGACCTGTTCACAAAAAAGCTTATTCACTTACAGCATTGTCCATCAATAGGTTGGAAATCCATCTATTTATTATTAAAACAAGATCCGTCTTTAGAAGGGTTGTATAATTATTCAACTTCCTATTATTCTTCCTTATTAAACATCCCAAATTCTCAATCCTCTCAGATTATTAAACACTTACAACAACCTATTGAACCCACTCTTAAACTATACAAATCAAAAAATATCTCCTTTATTCCTCTTTCTAGTGAAAAGTACCCCGAACTTTTATTGAATCTGCCACAGCCTCCTTGGGGATTGTACGCGTTAGGGGATCTCTCTTTGCTTTCAGCTGAACGAAAGTTGGCGATCGTTGGAGCTAGAAAAGCAAGTGAGTATGGCTTGCGGTCCATCCAATTGCTTATGCCTAAACTAGTAGAACATCATTGTGTCATCGTTAGTGGTTTAGCAAAAGGGATAGATACAATGGCTCATAAAGAAGCAATGAAACTATCTGGCCGTACTATAGCGGTGATCGCCGGCGGATTTAATCACTTGTATCCAGCAGAAAACATTGAGCTTGCTCGTCAAATGGCGAAATCTCAACTCATCCTATCAGAATATCCTCCTACTGTCCGCCCGGCAAAATGGCAATTTCCAGCTAGAAATCGAATTATAAGCGGTCTTTCACTTGGGACATTGGTTGTACAGGCTAGAAAAAGGAGCGGCTCGTTAATTACTGCCTATTGTGCTTTAGAACAAGGAAGAGAAGTATTTTGTATTCCAGGAAACATCACGGATCCTTTATCGGAAGGAACGAATGATTTAATCAATGATGGAGCGAAACTAGTAAGAACGAGTGAAGATATTTTAGACGAAATTATTAAAATTTGATGAAAATATAATGAAGAAACTCGGTATAACCGTCTCTTTTTGTGATTCTTTTTGGAAAGTTTTTAAAAAAAAGGTTGCAATTCTTTGTAATCTGTATTAAATTTTGCAAAAGAATCATGATTTTTAATTATAGAGAAGATGAAATAATTATACAGTGAAAACGAAATAGAAAAAATAAACGTAAATTCATTGACAATATTTATTCCGGCAGATAATAATGTTTGTTACATCTATTTATTTTCACCTCTAGGGGAGGTTTTTGTATGTCAGATTATTTAGTAATAGTGGAATCCCCTGCAAAAGCAAAAACGATTGAACGTTATTTGGGGAAGAAATATAAAGTGAAAGCATCCATGGGACATGTGCGCGATCTACCCAAAAGTCAGATGGGTGTAGATATAAATCATCAATATGAACCGAAATATATAACGATTCGCGGAAAAGGTCCCGTTTTAAAAGAATTAAAAACAGCAGCCAAAAAAGCAAAGAAAATTTATCTTGCAGCTGACCCGGACAGAGAAGGGGAAGCCATTGCTTGGCATTTAGCGCACAGCTTGAATTTGGATATTTCTTCGGACTGCCGTGTTGTTTTTAATGAAATTACAAAAGATGCTATTAAAGAGTCTTTTAAACATCCAAGACCGATTAACATGGATCTTGTTGATGCTCAACAAGCACGGAGAATATTAGATCGGCTTGTGGGCTATAACATCAGCCCTCTTCTTTGGAAGAAAGTCAAAAAAGGTCTTAGTGCAGGAAGAGTGCAGTCGGTGGCGTTACGACTAATTATTGACCGCGAAAAAGAAATTCAACATTTTCAACCAGAAGAATATTGGACGATTGATGCGAAGTTTTTGAAGGGACAAGATACATTCCAAGCGACGTTTTACGGGAAAGCTGGGAAGAAAGTAGCTCTGCAATCAGAGGAAGACGTGAAAGCCATCCTTTCAGCCATTCAAGGCAATGAATTTCAGCTGGCAAGTGTGACAAAGAAAGAGCGAAAAAGAAATCCGGCTCCACCATTTACGACATCATCTTTACAGCAGGAAGCAGCACGTAAACTGAATTTTAGAGCGAAGAAAACGATGATGCTTGCTCAGCAACTGTATGAAGGGATCGATCTCGGGAAAGAAGGAACAGTTGGTTTAATTACGTATATGAGAACGGACTCCACTAGGATTTCTGAAATAGCGCAAAAAGAAGCATACGATTATGTGAAAGGGACCCATGGGGAAGAGTTCACAACAAAAGCAGCGCCTAAAAAAGAAAAAAAACAATCGAATGCTCAAGATGCACATGAAGCGATTCGTCCTACGAGTATTTTAAAAGAGCCAAGCAGCCTGAAAAACTTTTTATCGAGAGATCAACTTCGCTTATACAAATTGATTTGGGAGCGATTCCTTGCTAGTCAAATGGCCCCAGCCGTGATGGACACGGTGAGTGCTGATGTAGTCAATGGGGAAATAACATTTCGTGCAACCGGTTCCAAAATTAAATTCCCTGGATTTATGAAGGTATACGTTGAAGGATCGGATGATGGACAAGAAGAAAAAGAAAAGCAATTGCCCAACTTAGAAGTGGGGGACAAGGTGACGTCGGAAGAAATTGATCCGAAACAGCATTTCACTCAGCCTCCACCAAGATACACGGAAGCCCGTCTTGTGAAAACACTTGAAGAACTTGGTATTGGCCGACCATCAACTTTTGCACCGACGCTAGATACGATTCAAAAACGCGGCTATGTTGCATTAGACAACAAACGCTTTGTTCCGACAGAGTTAGGTGAAATTGTTCATGAATTAATGGTTGAATTTTTCTCTGACATTATTGACGTAGAGTTTACTGCGAAAATGGAAAGAGATCTCGATGGAGTGGAAGAGGGACAAGTTGAATGGGTTCAGGTGATTGATGAATTTTATCAAGGGTTTGAGCAGCACTTAGTTAAGGCAGAAGCCGAGATGGAGCAAGTCGAGATTAAAGATGAACCAGCAGGTGAAGATTGTGAAGTTTGTGGTCATCCGATGGTCTTCAAAATGGGGAGATATGGGAAATTTATGGCTTGCTCTAATTTTCCTGATTGCCGAAATACAAAAGCTATTGTGAAAGAGATCGGTGTGAAATGTCCGAAATGTAAAGAAGGTAATATAATAGAAAGAAAAAGTAAAAAACGACGAATTTTTTACGGTTGCGATCACTTTCCAGAATGTGATTTTCTATCATGGGATAAGCCGATTGAAAGAAAATGTCCAAAATGCGAGCAATTGCTGATCGAAAAGAAATTGAAAAAAGGCGTACAGATTCAATGTACCAATTGTGATTATAAAGAGGAACCACAGACATAAAAGCGGGGAGAACCCGCTTTTTTCTGTTTTTTTAGTATATAATGCTTTTTTTATGGGAACGTCTGTTGTACAATGCTGTAGGGATATAATTGTACGTACCACTAATTATTCAGGAGGTTATGTAAAGATGGAGCAAACAGTTAACGTCATAGGTGCTGGTTTAGCAGGAAGTGAGGCTGCGTTTCAAATAGCAGAGAGAGGGATCAAGGTGCATCTATATGAAATGCGTCCAGTGAAGCAAACTCCTGCTCACCATACGGACAAGTTTGCGGAACTAGTATGTAGTAATTCATTGCGTGCAAATGGACTAACAAACGCTGTTGGTGTATTGAAAGAAGAAATGAGACATTTAAACTCTGTCATTATTTCTGCCGCGGATGATTGTGCCGTGCCGGCAGGAGGAGCGTTAGCTGTCGATCGGCATGAGTTTGCCGCGAAAGTAACAGAACGGGTAAAGAATCATCCGAATGTGACTGTGTTTCATGAAGAAGTGACAGAAATTCCAGAGGGGATTACTGTTATTGCTACTGGACCGTTGACTAGTCCAGCGTTGTCTCAAAAATTAAAGGAATTGACAGGCGAAGATTATTTGTATTTTTATGATGCAGCAGCACCTATTCTTGAAAAAGACAGCATAGATATGAATAAGGTATATTTGAAATCTCGTTACGATAAAGGGGAAGCAGCTTATTTAAACTGTCCGATGACGGAGGAAGAGTTCGATCGTTTTTATGAGGCATTAATTTCAGCTGAAACCGTTCCTTTAAAAGAGTTTGAAAAGGAAATATTTTTTGAAGGTTGTATGCCAATTGAAGTGTTGGCTAAGCGCGGCAAGAAAACAATGCTGTTTGGTCCGATGAAACCTGTCGGCTTGGAAGACCCGAAGACAGGAAAAAGACCTTATGCTGTTGTGCAGTTAAGACAAGACGATGCAGCAGGGACTTTGTATAATATAGTTGGGTTTCAAACGCACTTAAAATGGGGTCCGCAAAAAGAAGTATTGAGACTAATTCCAGGTCTTGAGGAAGCAGAAATTGTTCGTTATGGAGTAATGCACAGAAATACATTCATTAATTCTCCAAAAGTATTACAGCCGACTTATCAATTAAAAGAACAAGATCGTTTATTTTTTGCTGGTCAGATGACCGGAGTTGAGGGCTACGTTGAATCGGCTGCTAGCGGTTTAATTGCGGGAATCAATGCGGCGCAATTAGCAAAAGGAGAAGAACCATTAATTGCTCCTCCTGAAACAGCGATTGGCAGCATGGCTCGTTATATTACAACAGCGAATGAAAAAAACTTCCAACCAATGAATGCGAACTTTGGCTTATTTCCTGAACTTCCTGTTAAGATTAGGAATAAAAAAGAGCGCTATGAAGCTCATGCTACTCGAGCATTAGAAAAAATTCAAACTTTTGTGAAAAGTTTGTAAACTTTGTTGCGTGGGTTAAAGTAGTGTGATACTATGTAGTAGCCTTTGTGGGGTGTGTTCATGTCTACACTTTTCAATCATTATTTAAAGGATTTTATTGAATATTTACGGATCGAGAAAAATTACTCTGCTTATACAATAGACGGCTACACTCGAGATATTAATGAATTCTTTTTGTTCATGAATGAACAAGGAATAGTGACATTAGATCAGGTTGAGTATTTTAACGTGCGTGTGTATTTGACGAAACTTTATGAAAAACGGATGGCCAGGTCATCTATTGCCAGAAAAGTCTCCAGCCTGCGAAGCTTTTTTCGTTATTTAGTTCGGGAAAAAGTGGTGAAGGAAAATCCTTTTACTCTTGTTCAACAGGCAAAAAAAGGGGAAAAGCTACCTTCTTTTTTTTACGAAGAAGAAGTGGAAGAACTTTTTGTAGCATGCGAAGGAGACAGCCCGTTGCAAGTACGTAATAAGGCATTGTTAGAATTGCTTTATGCAACGGGGATACGCGTGAGTGAATGTGCAGCAATCGAGTTAAAGGATATTGATTTGGAGATGTCTGTCATGCTTGTTCATGGGAAAGGTCAGAAGCAGCGTTATGTACCTTTTGGCAGCTTTGCTCACCAAGCACTCGAAAGATACATATGTGAACAGAGAGAAGGGTTAATGAAATCTGTCGAAAAGCACGATTATTTATTCGTTAATCATCGAGGAGCTCCATTGACATCGAGAGGAATTCGCTATATATTAACAAAGCTTATGAGCAAGGCTTCGTTAACAGGTAAGATTCATCCGCATATGTTGCGGCATACCTTTGCTACTCATTTATTAAATAATGGAGCGGATATGAGGACGGTACAGGAATTGCTTGGCCATGCTCACTTATCTTCCACTCAAATTTATACACATATCACGAAAGAACATTTACGGAAAACATACGTATCACATCATCCGCGTGCCTAAAGGAGGTCTAAAGCGATGGAACAATTTCATGCAACGACAATATTTGCGGTGCAGCATAAAGGAAAGTGTGCCATGTCCGGAGATGGTCAGGTGACATTTGGAAATGCTGTAGTCATGAAACATACCGCTAGAAAAGTACGTAAATTATTTAATGGAAAAGTGCTTGCTGGCTTTGCTGGTTCAGTGGCCGATGCTTTTACTCTTTTTGAGTTATTTGAAAATCGACTTCAAGAGTACAACGGAAACTTGCAGCGTGCAGCTGTGGAACTTGCGAAAGAGTGGAGATCAGATAAGGTACTGCGCAGGTTAGAAGCGATGTTGATCGTGATGGATCAATCCAATCTGCTCTTGATTTCTGGCACAGGAGAAGTGATTGAGCCAGATGATGGGATATTAGCGATTGGTTCTGGCGGTAATTATGCTTTATCTGCTGGGAGAGCATTGAAGAAATTTTCCGGTGAGCATTTAACAGCTAAAGAAATCGCTAAAGCCGCACTTGAAATTGCTGGTGAAATATGTGTGTATACGAATGATAAAATCATTGTGGAAGAACTCGACTGAGGAGTGAATAAACATGGACAATAAATCATTACAACTGACACCTAGACAAATTGTCGAACGTTTGGATCAGTATATTGTTGGGCAAAAAGAGGCAAAAAAAGCGGTAGCGGTTGCGTTGCGAAATCGTTATCGCCGCAGCTTATTGCATGAAAAAATACGTGATGAAGTCATTCCTAAAAATATATTAATGATCGGCCCAACAGGAGTAGGTAAAACAGAAATTGCTCGTCGAATGGCTAAATTATCTGGAGCTCCTTTTGTAAAGGTAGAAGCGACAAAGTTCACAGAAGTTGGCTATGTTGGGCGCGATGTCGAATCCATGGTTCGTGACTTAGTGGAAACCGCTGTTAGAGTGGTCAAAGAGGAGCGGATCCAAGCTGTGCAGGAACCTGCAAAAGTCGCAGCTAATAAACGGTTAGTTGAGTTATTAGTGCCCTCAAAAAAGAAAACCGCTACGGTGAAAAACCCCTTTGAAATGCTGTTTGGCGGAAATGGGAATCAAGTAGATGCGAATCCGGATGATTCTTCAGAAGAAGTCACTATTCGGGAACAGCGAAGAACACTGGCTGATCGACTAGCACGTGGTGAGATGGAAGAGGAAATGGTAACCATTGAAGTGGAAGAACAGCCTCCTTCGATGTTTGATATGTTCCAAGGCTCAGGTATGGAACAAATGGGAATGAATATGCAAGATGCACTTGGCAGTTTAATGCCTAAAAAGAAAAAGAAAAGAAAATTGACGGTGAAAGAAGCGCGCAAAGTATTAACGATGGAAGAAGCACAAAAGCTTATTGATATGGATGATGTAACGCAGGAAGCCGTGAATCGTGCGGAACAAACAGGGATCATTTTTATTGATGAAATCGATAAAGTAGCTGCTAAAGGTGCGGCCTCATCATCGGGAAGTGTCTCAAGAGAAGGAGTGCAAAGAGACATTTTACCAATTGTTGAAGGATCAACAGTTGTTACTAAATATGGCTCCATCAAAACGGACTTTATTCTGTTTATTGCAGCAGGAGCTTTTCATATGTCAAAACCATCCGATTTAATTCCTGAGCTCCAAGGGCGTTTTCCTATTCGTGTCGAATTACAAAAACTAGCTGTTGAAGATTTTGTTCGAATACTTATCGAACCGGATCATGCATTATTAAAGCAATATCATGCATTATTGGAAACAGAAGGTATAGAAATTGAATTTTCTGACGATGCTATTCGTAGAATTGCTGAGATTGCCTTTGAAGTCAATCAAAACACGGATAATATCGGTGCTCGCAGACTTCATACGATTATGGAAAAGTTGCTTGAAGATTTATCCTTCGAAGCTCCTGATATTACATTGGAGAAGATCACCATTACCTCTCAGTATGTTAATGAGAAGCTAGAGGTAATTTCACGTAATAAAGACTTAAGTCAATTTATATTATGATGTTTCAAAATACTCATAATAAGGGTAATATGAACTGTATGTAAAAAATGAAGTACTAGGATCGACTGTACAGTATTCAGTCACTTGTAGGAGGATTTAATTATGAATTTATTAGATAAAACAAGAAAGATTAATAAAATGCTGCAAAATGCTGCTGGGAAGTCAGTGAATTTCAAAGAAATGGCAGAGTCTTTATCTGAAGTTATTGAAGCAAACATTTTCGTTGTTAGCCGTCGTGGTAAATTGTTAGGGTTTGGTGTGAATCAACAAATCGAGAATGAGCGCATGAAGAAAATGTTAGCTGAGCGTCAATTCCCTGAAGAGTACACAAAAAACCTTTTTAATATTCAAGAAACTTCTTCAAATTTAGATGTAAACAGTGAGTATACGGCATTTCCTATCGAAAATAAAGAACTATTTAAAAATGGCTATACGACTATTGTTCCAATCAGCGGTGCTGGAGAACGTTTAGGAACTTTAGTTCTTGCCCGTCTTGAAGAACAATTCCATGAAGATGATCTGATTTTAGCAGAATATGGTGCAACGGTAGTAGGAATGGAAATTCTTCGCGAGAAAGCAGAAGAGATTGAAGAGGAAGCAAGAAGCAAAGCAGTTGTTCAGATGGCTATTAGTTCATTATCTTATAGTGAATTAGAAGCGATTGAGCACATTTTTGAAGAATTAGATGGGAAAGAAGGTTTGCTAGTGGCATCTAAAATTGCTGACCGGGTAGGTATTACACGTTCAGTGATTGTGAATGCGCTTCGTAAATTAGAAAGTGCTGGTGTGATCGAATCTCGCTCATTAGGTATGAAGGGAACATATATTAAAGTGCTAAACGACAAGTTTTTAATGGAGCTCGAAAAATTAAAATCAAACTAATATAATAAATAGAATAAAAAACCACCTGTAAAAAACAGGTGGTTTTTTATTGGATTTTACTAAATTTGTGCTTTTTATCATTTGTTGTTTATAGGAATTTGTGATTAAATAAGGATATATGATTCCAAAAAAATGGGTTTATTATACCTAATGTCCTAAATCTAAGTTCTCGTATATTGTTTTTAAAAAAAAAATAATAATTTTTGTGAATTATAATGTGAAAACATCATATTTGTAGTATATTTATTGACATAATTTTTAAATGTAATTGTCTAAATATACGTAAATACGTCGAATTTATATCATAAAATCATAAAGTTGGAGTGATGGTAAGTGAATTTATTTGGTGGGTCTTTCGTATCCTTAGAGAAAGGATTGAATTATTCAGCACTGAAGCAAAAAACGTTGGCAAATAATATTGCTAATGCGGATACACCTAACTATAAAGCAAAAGATGTGAGTTTTAAAAAAGTGTTTGCTGAGACGATCAGTGAGCAAATAACAGCTAATCGCACAGATTTTCGTCATTTTGAATTTCAATCAAGCGGTCAGCATCCTGCTATTGTGACGAAACAAAATGTGTCTTACAACCAAAATGGCAATAGTGTAGATGTGGATAAAGAAATGTCGGATTTAGCGACCAATCAAATCTATTTTAATGCGCTTGCTGATCGAATGGCTGGGAAGTTTACTTCTCTTACAAATGTAATTAAAGGAGGAAAGTAACATGTCCATGTTCCAAAGCATGAACATTACTTCATCAGCTTTAACAGCTCAAAGATTAAGAATGGATGTCGTTTCTTCTAATATGGCTAATATGGAGTCTACTCGTGCAAAATTAGTAGATGGGAAATGGCAGCCATATCAACGGAAGTCTGTTGTGTTACAGCCAAAACAAGGGCAGTTTGCTAATTTTTTGCATAAAGCGATGGGCAAGCAAATAAATGGTGTAGGCGATGGAGTGAAAGTGACTAAAATTATTGATGATAACGTCACTCCTTATAAAATGATTTATGATCCAAGCCATCCGGATGCGAATGAGGAAGGGTATGTACAAATGCCTAATGTAGATCCATTAAGAGAAATGGTAGATTTGATGTCTGCGACAAGGTCGTATGAGGCTAATGTAACAGTATTCAATTCATCTAAGTCGATGATGATGAAAGCGTTAGAAATCGGGAAATAATGGAGGTTAAATGAATGGCTATCGAATCGATTCAGGGAGTGTCCCCTTTTATAAAAACAAATGCGATAGACAGTAGTAAAAAAGTTTCACCCAGTGAAGCACAAGAGAGTTTTGCTAGTGTGCTTAAGAACTCAATTAATGAATTGAATAAATCAGAGACAAAATCAACACAAATGACGGATAAATTAATTCGTGGAGAAAATGTTGATCTTCATCAAGTACTCATCGCAAGTCAAAAAGCAAGTATTTCTATGCAACTGACAATGGAAGTAAGAAATAAAGTAGTTGAAGCTTATCAAGAGATCATGAGAATGCAAATGTAATAGAATATAAAAAATTTGCAATTAGCAGTGAATTAACCGGGGGATTGTGATGAATGATAAATTTAGTCAGCAAGTAAATCGAGTGAAAGAATACTGGAATAGCCGAACGAAAAAGCAAAAAATCATAGGTATAAGCGCTTTTTTACTGTTTGTCACAGCTATTACTGTAACAGTCCTTCTTGCAACGAAAAAGAATATGGTTCCACTATATAGTGATCTTTCCCCGACTGAGATTGGAGCAATTAAGGAAAATCTAGATGGGCGAGGAGTTAAATATGAGATCACGGAAGGTGGAACAGGAATTCTTGTTCCGCAAGAAGCAGTAGACACCTTAAAAGTGGATCTGGCGGCTGAAGGACTCCCGAAATCAGGAAATATTGATTATAGTTTCTTTAGTGAAAATGCCGGTTTTGGGATGACAGATAACGAGTTTAACATCATGAAGATTGATGCTATGCAGACTGAATTAGCTCAGCTCATGACAGGAATTGAAGGGGTACGAGATGCAAAAGTAATGATCACTCTCCCTGAAAAAGATGTATTTATTAAGGAGAATGGAGAAAAAGCCTCTGCGTCAGTCGTATTAAATACCGAACCAGGATATCAGTTTGATGAAAAGCAAATTAAGTCCTTGTATCATTTAGTGTCTAAAAGCGTACCGAATTTACCGACAGAAAATATCGTGATTATGAACCAAAACTTCGAATACTTTGATATTCAAAATGGGGATTCATTATCTGGAAATAGCCTTGTTCAGCAAATGGATGTGAAAAGGCAAATTGAACGCGATATCCAGCGTCAAGTTCAAAATATGCTCGGCACGTTAATGGGACAAGGGAAAGTGGTCGCATCCGTTACGGCCGATATTGACTTTACACAAGAAAAAAGAGAAGAGAATCTTGTTACTCCTGTAGATGAAGACAACATGGAAGGCATTCAAATCAGTGCTCAACGGATTACAGAAACGTTTACCGGTAATGGGACGCCTGCTGGTGGTGTTCCGCAAGGAGAAGATCCTGCTGATGCACTCGGCTCTACTTACATGCAAGGGGCCGGAGAATCAGGAGATTACGAACGAACAGAAGAGACCATTAATAATGAAGTGAATCGCATTCGTAAAGTGATTACCGAAAGCCCTTATAAAATTAGAGATTTAGGTATTCAAGTGATGGTGGAACCGCCTAAATCAAACGATCCTGACTCACTTCCGCAAGAGCGGGTAGATGATATTGAACAAATGCTTGGAACGATCGTTCGCACATCTATTGACAAAGGGTATGGAGAAGCACTTACTGATCAAGACGTAGAGGATAAAATTTCTGTTTCTGTTCAGCCATTTAAAGGAAAGGTTGATTTTAAAGAGGAAGCTCAGCCTTTACTACCTTGGTGGGCTTATGTTATTGGTGGAATTTTATTAGCTGTGATTGGTTTGTTAATTTTCCTAATGATTCGCTCGCGTAGAAATGAAGAGGATGACGAGGAAGAGTTGGAAGACAGGTTAGAACTTCCAGAGACGATTGCTGACATTGAACAAATAACAGATGAAGGATCTGTGAAAAGAAAACAATTGGAGAAAATGGCAAAAGATAAACCGGAAGAATTCGCTAAATTACTACGATCATGGTTATCAGAGGATTAGGAGGGGTTGGATGTGGTCGTGAGAGACAAAAAATTAACAGGTAAACAAAAAGCAGCCATTCTTCTTATTTCTCTTGGTCCTGACGTCTCTGCGTCAGTATATAAGCATTTGTCTGAAGAGGAGATCGAACGTTTAACTTTAGAGATTTCTGGGGTTAAGAAGGTTGAATCGGAAGTAAAAGAAGAAGTATTTGAAGAGTTTCATAACATTGCGCTGGCCCAAGACTATATTAGTCAAGGTGGAATTGGTTATGCCAAAACCGTTTTAGAGAAAGCTCTTGGGAAAGACCAAGCGCAAATGATTATTAATCGGCTAACGTCTTCCTTGCAAGTCAGACCTTTTGATTTTGCAAGGAAAGCGGATGCTAGCCAAATATTGAACTTTATTCAAAATGAACATCCGCAAACAATCGCTTTAATTTTATCTTATTTAGATCCGCAACAAGCAGGCCAGATTTTATCTGAGCTGCCTCAAGACATGCAAGCGGATATTGCTAAACGGATTGCTATTATGGATAGCACATCTCCTGAAATTATTAATGAAGTGGAAGCGATTCTTGAGAGAAAGTTAAGTGCAACGGTGACTCAAGACTATACACAGACGGGCGGAGTAGAAGCGGTTGTCGAAGTATTGAATGGGGTAGATCGTTCAACGGAGAAAACGATTTTGGATGCGCTTGAAATTCAAGATCCAGAATTAGCAGAAGAAATTAAGAAACGTATGTTTGTCTTTGAAGATATTGTTACGTTGGATAACCGATCTATTCAGCGTGTTATTCGCGATTGTGAAAACGAAGATTTATTGCTTTCTCTAAAAGTATCTAGCGAAGAAGTGAAAGATGTCGTATTCCGCAATATGTCTAAACGGATGGTTGATACCTTTAAAGAAGAGATGGAGTATATGGGGCCTGTTCGTCTCCGTGATGTAGAAGAATCTCAATCCCGCATTGTAGCTACTATTCGTAGACTAGAAGAAGCTGGTGAAATTATCATCGCGCGTGGCGGAGGGGATGATATTATTGTCTAGGCTAATTAAATCTCAGCGAACAGAAATACAAATAGAATCCGAAAAAATAATTGAAATAAAAGTCATTCAGTCAGAGAAAGAATTGGACACAGAACAACAGAAAGCAGAAAGTCAGCAAACGGCTTGGTTAGAAGCAGAAAAGCAGAAAAAATTAGATGAAGCCTATATAGAGGCCAATTCAATGATCCAACAAGCCAGAGAAGAAAGTGAAAAAATTCGAACGCAAGTGAATGAAGAAAAGCAAGCCTGGGATGAAGAAAAAAAACGATTAATAGCGGAAGCTCATGAGGAAGGTGTAACAGTCGGCATTCAAGAAGGCCAGCAATTGGGCTACAGTGAATACGAACAACTAATTAAAGCAGCGAAACAAACGGTAGCTAGTTCGCAGCAAGAATATCAAAATAATGTACAGCAAGCAGAAAAGACGATTGTACATTTAGCTATGCAAGTCGCTGAGAAAGTGTTGCGACAGGTAGTAAAGGAGCAACCAAACACATTCCTTCCTGTTGTCCAACAAGCGTTAAAGGAAGTATATGACCAAAGAGAAATTCAAATTCATGTTCACCCTATTCATTACCCGCTTGTTGTTGAACAAAAAGCAGAACTTGAAGCGATGTTTCCTGTCGATACGCTTGTTTACATTTATCCGAATGAGGAGCTTCAAGAAAACGGCTGTTACATTGATACGAAACAAGGAAGAATTGATGTTGGAATTGATAGTCAGCTATGGCAGTTAAGAACACAACTATTCGAACTTCTTGAAGGTGAAAAGCAGTGAATATAACGACATTGTCCTCCAAAATAGAACAGCTAGACACGTATAAAAGATATGGTCGAATTAAACGAGTAATAGGACTTATGATAGAATCTCAAGGACCGAAAGCTTCAATTGGTGATGTTTGTTATATTTATCCGAATAAAGAGGAACAACCGAAAAATTGCATTCCTGCAGAAGTGATCGGATTTAAAGAAGAAATGGTCGTTTTAATGCCTTATGGGGACATTAATGATATTTCTCCCGGGAGTTTAGTTGAGAACTCAGGTCAGTCGCTTGAAGTGAAAGTAGGCCCAGCTTTAATAGGGAAAGTTATTGACTCTATGGGAGAACCTTTAGATGGCACTTCCTTACCGAAGTCATTGACAACGGTAGGGACAGAAAAGAAGCCGCCTAACCCATTAAGCAGACCGCCCATTAACGAGAAGTTAGAAGTGGGAGTAAGAGCGATCGATAGTTTATTAACAGTGGGAAAAGGGCAACGAATTGGGATCTTTGCAGGTAGCGGTGTCGGAAAGAGTACCTTGCTCGGAATGATTGCTAGAAACACGACTGCCGATATTAATGTGATCGCTTTAATCGGTGAGCGTGGAAGAGAGGTTCGCGAATTTGTAGAAAGAGACCTGGGTCCTGAGGGACGAGCCCGCTCGATTATTGTGGCAGCTACTTCTGATCAACCGGCATTAATGAGAATTAAAGGCGCGTTTACCGCTACCGCAATTGCTGAGTATTTTCGAGACAAAGGCTTAAACGTCATGTTAATGATGGATTCTGTGACCCGCGTGGCTATGGCACAGCGGGAAGTAGGCTTAGCTGTAGGTGAACCGCCTGCTACAAAAGGGTATACTCCTTCTGTGTTTGCGATTATGCCGAAATTGCTTGAACGGACAGGCACTAATCACCATGGAACCATTACCGCCTTTTATACGGTATTAGTTGATGGAGATGATATGAATGAACCAATTGCTGATGCCGTTCGCGGAATTCTTGACGGACATATTGTGCTAGATCGAGAGCTTGCGAATAAAGGCCAATATCCGGCGATTAATGTATTAAAAAGCGTCAGTCGATTAATGAGCCATTTAGCTTCTAAGGATCATAAACAAGCTGCCATCATGATAAGAGAATTGATGAGCACATACTTGAACTCTGAAGATTTAATCAATATTGGTGCCTATAAAAAGGGATCATCGGCTGAAATTGATCGGGCGATTGATTATTACCCGAAGATTATCTCCTTTTTAAAGCAGCAAACAGATGAAAAAGTAACATTAGAGGAAAGCATTCAATCTCTCATTCAGCTAGCTGAAAAAGGAGAATGGTAATGGTAACTTATCGCTATAAATTTGAAAAGATTTTACAAATAAGAGAACAAGAAAAAGAAGAAATGCAAAATAGCTATATGGAATCGGTGAAGAAATTTGAGGAAGCCGCTGAAAAGCTCTATAAGCTTTTAAAGAAAAAAGAAGAGCTCATTGATTATCAAGAAAAGAAAATGGGCAGCGGCTTTTCCATCTATGAGGTTCAGCATTATCAACAATTTGTCTCCAATCTTGAGAAAACGATTGCTTTTCAACAACAAATTGTAATTCGAGCGCGCAATCAAATGCAATGGTGTGAACAGCAATTGCAGGAAAGAAATATTGAAGTGAAAAAATATGAAAAAATGAAAGAGAAAGATTTTAAGAAGTTTAATGCAAGTTTGCTTATGGCGGAGCAGCACCAAATGGATGAAATTTCAACGATCCAATTCATGAACCAAAGAAATTAGGTGAGAGCGATTATGGCAAGAAAAAAGAAAAAAGAAAAGGCAGAACAAGAAACCGAGAGCAAGACGAGTAAATTTCAATGGCTTCTTTTTGCAATTGTGATTCCTCTCCTTTTCGCAGTAACCGTTTCACTAATTGTTATGACGGTCGCCGGCGTGAATATTTTTGATAAGGCCAAGGAGCTTGGGGGAAGTGTTCCAGGCGTCTCTTCCATGATTGATAGTGAATCGTCCAAAGACAGCAAAGTAGCTAAAAGTCGTCTCGTTTCCTTACAGGCAGAAGTGGAAGAACAAAAAGCAGAAATTGAAAAATTACAAAAAAAGTTGGATGCTTCTGATAAGGAAATAGAGAAATTGTTAACTGAAAAAGATCGATTAGAGGTTGAATTGGAACAACAGCAAAAACAACAAGAAGGCAGTAGAGATGGCCAGCCAGGCGATAAAAGCAAATCAAACGATAAAGACGGTAACCCGTTGATTGATACATATGAATCAATGGCACCGAAGAACGTCGCGAATATTATCGTCAATTTATCTGATGCTGAAGCAGTAAATATCATTTCAGCGATGAGTACAGATAAGCAAGCCAAGATCTTAGAGAAACTCCCGCCAGAAAAAGCTGCAAAGTATACGAAAATGCTGGCTCAATGAGAAAGAAGACATCGAGGTGACCAATAGATGATAGGTGTAGGAAATATATTTTTGGGTGGTTTACAGACGAACCAAGTCGCATCACCTAAGCAAGCAGGGCTTGGGGCTACATTTCAATCGATGTTAAGTGCTGAAACAAGTGTAGCTATGCCAAGTGATCTAGGACAGCTATTGGAAGCAATGAAACAAATTCTTACTGCAAAAAGTATTGACGAATTGCCGGGGCTGGCTTCAGGGAGCAAGGCAGTAGCGGAGGAATGGATGTCTGATGGTCAGATGCCTTCTTTTGAAGAAGTTGCTTTGTTTCTTGGAATGAATGCGACGGAGTTAACAAGTATGGTTGAGAAGCTGATGAAACAGCTGACAAATATAAGAATGGAAAATGTGACAATAGTAAAAGAAGCACCGATTAACGGAAATGACTCAAAAGAAACAGATGAAATAGATATGAGTCAATTGCTCAATGCAATCCAATTACTAACGGTTACTTCGCCTAATGATTGGCCTAAAGGTGAAGGGAAATTAGTCCAAACATTGTTACAAGCAGCAAAAATTTGGGGGTTTTTTGGTGAAAAGGCAGATAGCATGGCCGTTACGAAAGAGCAACAGCAAGTATTAAAAGGTATGTTGAAAGAACTTGCTGGTAAATTAGAGGGTGTGTTGCAGCAGGCTTTTAAAAACTATCAATCTGTCAGTGAGGAGCAATCATCACCTGCCGTGATGAAAACAAATCAAACTATGCCTAAAGAAGGCATAATCGTTCCATCTGTTTTTCATCCAGTTTCCAAAATAGAAACTTTAACAATGATGGTATCAACGAATCCGAAGCCTATGAATATGGAACAGTTTATCGAAAAATTTTCGCAAATCCTTGGCAATTCTAACTTAATGAAAACGCCAAATGGCAATCGGTTACTGATTAAGCTTTATCCAGAGCAACTTGGTAGTTTAAGAATTGAGTTGTTACAGCAAAATGGTGTCATGACAGCAAAGATCCTTTCTTCGACTTCTATGGTGAAAGATTTATTTGAGCAACATGTTCATAGCTTAAAGCATGCTTTTAATCAACAAAATATCACGGTGGACAAAATTGAATTGGCCCATAGTCAAGCGGATCCGCAAAAGTTTGATCGTTCCTCTCAGCAAGAACAACAAACGAAGCGTGAGCAGCCACAGCCGCAACAACAAACAGAAACCGAAGACCAACCGATAGAAGAATTTAAAGATGTACTAGAAAATATGGAAGTTTAGGTGATGGCATGTCTAAAATCGACCCAAGTCTATATTTACCGAATAAGCCAAATGAAAGAAAGACAGGAAATAGCAGTCTTGGAAAAGATGAGTTTTTAAAAATCTTAATGGTACAGCTGCAAAACCAAGATCCATTAAGTCCAATGGAAGATAAAGACTTTATTGCACAAATGGCTACCTTCTCCTCACTTGAACAGCAAGTGAATATGACATCAGCCATAAAGGAACTGGTGCAAATGCAACAGGCATCACAAATGATTAGCTACAATTCATTTGTTGGCAAAGAGGTCACTTGGCATAAAATTGAGCCTAATAAGGACAATCCTGAGGAGAAGCCAGTTGTCACAGAAGGCACAGGTAAAATTGTCTCTGTTCAGTTCAAAGATGGTGGAGTCGAGTTTACGCTGGCAGATGGCACGAAGCTAGAACCGGGCAATATCTCTGAGATTAAAGGCGGAACAAGCGCAAGTGGCAATTCGCTCGTTGAAGCAAGCCAACTCATCGGTCATAAGGTCACATGGGAGAAAGACGGAGCGGAACAAACAGCGACCGTTCAATCCGTATCACTGAAAGATGGCACTACTTGGCTCCATTTAAGCAATGGCCAAAAAATTGCTTCATCGGCGTTAACTAAAATTGAATAATAACAAATGTTAAAAAAACAGTTCGAAAATCGAAAGGGGAAATTCAATTATGCTACGCTCCATGTACTCAGGAATCAGTGGAATGAAAGGTTTTCAAACGAAATTAGATGTCATCGGGAATAATATTGCCAATGTTAACACGTTTGGGTTTAAAAAAGGTCGTGTTGTTTTTAAAGATATGGTCAGTCAGCAAATATCAGGAGCTAGTGCGCCTTTAGGTACAACACGAGGAGGAACGAATCCACGTCAAGTTGGGCTTGGTTCACAATTAGCGGCGATTGATACAATGCAAACGCAAGGAAGTACGCAAACAACGTATCGTACACTAGATTTAGCTATTTCTGGTGACGGATTTTTCCAAGTAAAAGATGGAACTAACACATTATACACAAGAGCAGGAAATTTCTATCTGGATAAATCAGGGAATTTAGTAACTAGTGATGGACTTTTTGTTCAAGGGACGACTGGAACAACAACAACTGTTGGGAATATTGTGATACCAAATCCTGATACAGTTAAAGATTTGAGCATCGGGGCTGATGGTAAAGTGACTTATACAGATGCTGCTGGAACTTTACAGACAGCTGGAACGATTCAACTAGCTAAATTTCCAAATCCGGATGGTTTAATGAAGGTTGGGGGCAATTTGTTTGAAGAAACGCCAAACTCAGGTGCTGCAACAGCTACAATACCTGGAACAGGCGGTGCTGGCACAATCGTTGCCGGTACACTAGAAATGTCCAACGTCGATCTTTCTGAAGAGTTCACAGAAATGATCGTGGCGCAGCGTGGATTCCAGGCAAATACTCGTATTATTACGACGTCTGATGAGATTTTGCAAGAATTGGTTAACTTAAAACGATAATGGATCATTTTTACACATAGGGGAGGGGCCAGGGTTGGAGTGTCGCTTCAGCCCTGAAACATATTGATTAATGTGACGAGATTAAACGGCAAGTCGTTTTTGTTAAATGCCCTTTATATTGAGACGGTGGAAAGCTTTCCTGATACGACGATTACGCTTTCTAACGGAAAGAAATTTCTCGTTCGTGAGTCGGAGGATGAAGTGAGAAAACGGATGGAGGAGTTTTATCGTCGCGTTCATCTTTTAGGAAAATTAGATATAGGAGAGGATCGGGATGGAGACTGAAACACAAGAAGTAAAAAGCAAAAATAAGCTTTTAACGATAATGCTTGTTCTCTTAACGGTTATTTTATTAGTAGGTACAGTTGCCGTTATTATTATTTTAAAATCTTCAAATGAAGGCAGTGCAAAAGAACCAACGATTGATGAAGTCATTGAATCATCGGTGGATATACCTGAATTGACAACGAATTTAGCCTCTGATGATTATATTCGCATTTCTTTTAAAATCCAAACGGATAGTAAAGATGCGATGGAGGAAATGACAAAGCGCGATTTCCAAGCAAAAAATATTATTATTAAGCAACTGTCTGAGATGAAGGCAGAAGAATTGAAAGGAAGTAAAGGAAAAGAACAGTTAACGGAACAATTAAAAATGGAATTAAACGACATTATGCAGGATGGAAAAGTTCTTGAAGTGTATATCACCTCTTATATCATCCAATAATGAATTCATTTGACGGAGGTGAGAACATGTCCGGAGAAATATTATCTCAAAATGAGATTGATGCTTTATTGTCAGCTTTATCTACTGGAGAAATGGATGCGGATGAGTTAAAGAAAGAAGAAGCTGAGAAAAAAGTCAAAGTATATGATTTTAAACGGGCGTTGCGCTTTTCGAAAGATCAAATTAGAAGTTTAACGAGAATGCATGATAACTTTGCCCGGATTTTGACGACTTTCTTTTCAGCTCAGTTGCGAACATATGTCCAAATTTCTGTTGTGTCAGCTGATCAAATCCCTTATGAAGAATTTATTCGTTCAATTCCTAATCAAACGATTCTAAATGTTTTTGAGGTTCCTCCGCTTGAGGGAAGAATTTTAATGGAAGTGAACCCAAATGTGGCATATGCCATGTTAGATCGCTTATTAGGAGGAAGAGGGGCGAGCGTCAATAAAGTCGACAATTTAACGGAAATAGAAACGAAAATTATGTCGAATATGTTCGAGAGAGCTTTCGAAAATTACCGAGAAGCTTGGGTGAATCTTGTCGATATTGATCCTTTAATGACTGAATTTGAAGTAAACTCGCAATTTTTGCAGATGGTATCGCCTAATGAAACAGTAGTTGTGATATCATTAAATACGACAATTGGTGAAACGACAGGAATGATTAATATTTGCATTCCCCATGTTGTGTTAGAGCCGATCATTCCTAAATTATCTGTTCATTATTGGATGCAAAATCCAGATAAAAAAGAAAGAGCGCCAGGCGAACTGGAAAAGCTGGAGAAGCGCATTAAAAAAGCCAATGTTTCTGTCGTTGCAGAGCTTGGACATTCAACCATTTCGGTAGAGGACTTCTTGACTTTGGCGATAGGAGATGTTATTGAATTGAAACAGCGTATTGATGAACCTCTGTCTGTCAAAGTTGGTGAAAAACCAAAGTTTACGGCACAGCCGGGTAAAGTGAACAAACAATTGGCTGTACAAATTCTTGATCATATAAAGGGGGGAGAAGACGATGATGAGTGATGATATGCTATCTCAAGAAGAAATTGATGCTTTGTTGAAAGGAACTGGAGGAGACCATACAGAAAACGAAGCTTCAAGTGCATCGTTAACTAACGTGGAAGATTACTTGGATTCGTTTGAACAAGATACG
Organism: Bacillus sp. REN10; assembly: GCF_016820555.1. GTDB lineage: Bacteria > Bacillota > Bacilli > Bacillales > Domibacillaceae > Bacillus_CE. The sequence goes on from NZ_JADHDW010000002.1 coordinate 323,405, forward strand.
CTAGGTGAGATAGGGAATATATCATTTGGCAGTTCAGCTACGGCTCTCTCTAGTTTATTGAATCAAAAGGTGGATATTACGACACCGACTGTTTCAATTATCGAAAGAAAAAAATTAAAAGATGAATTTCCGCATCCATATGTAGCCATTGAGGTGGAGTATACAGAAGGATTTTCAGGTGCTAACTTGTTGGTCATCAAACAAACCGATGCAGCAATTATTGCTGATTTAATGCTGGGAGGGGATGGTCTTTCTCCCAACTCAGATTTAGGAGAGATTCAATTAAGTGCTGTACAAGAAGCCATGAATCAAATGATGGGTTCAGCAGCAACTTCGATGTCTACGATCTTTAGCAAAAAAGTAGATATTTCACCTCCAGCGATTGCTTTGATGGATTTACAACAAGGAGAAGGCGAGAATACGATACCTGAGCTCGACTTGCTTGTGAAAATCTCTTTCCGTCTCACGATTGGAGAGTTAATTGACTCTAATATTATGCAGCTTGTGCCGCTGAATTTTGCTAAAAGCTTAGTTAATGAATTGATCAATCCTTCTGCAGAAGCCGCATCTGCCGCACCAGCAACAGAGGTGCCTCCAGTAACGCCGGCAAACAGCGAAGAAACGAAACAACCGGAAGCGACACCAACTATGCAGGAAAGTATACCTGTTCAACAAACGCAAGAGCCGGTCTCGATTCATATACAAGAGAAGCCGAAGCAGCCAAATGTAAATGTTCAACCCGCTTCGTTTGCTACTTTTGAACAGCCGGCATTACAGCAGCATGAAGCTCGTAATTTAAATATGTTACTTGATATTCCGTTGCAAGTGACGGTTGAGCTAGGCAGAACCACTCGATCCGTAAAGGATGTTCTCGATTTAACAGCCGGGTCGATTATTGAGTTGGACAAATTAGCGGGTGAACCAGTCGACATTTTAGTGAATAATCGATTGATTGCTAAAGGAGAAGTCGTTGTTATAGAAGAAAATTTCGGCGTTCGAATCACAGATATTTTGAGTCAGAGCGACCGTTTGAATAACTTGAAATAAGGGAGACATGATAATGGGAAAGCGTATTTTAGTAGTAGATGATGCAGCATTTATGAGAATGATGATTAAGGATATTTTGACAAAAAACGGATTTGAGGTAGTAGGAGAGGCAGCAGATGGTGCTCAAGCAGTTGAAAAGTTCAAAGAGCTTCAACCAGATTTAGTGACAATGGATATTACAATGCCTGAAAAAGATGGGATTACTGCATTAAAAGAAATTAAGGCGATCGATCCAAATGCAAAAATTATTATGTGCTCAGCGATGGGGCAACAAGCGATGGTTATTGATGCGATTCAAGCGGGAGCAAAAGACTTTATTGTCAAACCGTTCCAAGCTGATCGAGTGATTGAGGCCATTTCAAAAACTTTAGCTTGAGCTTAAGAAGGTGCATCCTTTGATGAAACAAGTAATGAAATTTATAGTTCTTATACTATTCAGTGTGGCTCTGTTCACAGGCAATGATTCCGTTGCCTGGGCAGAGCCATTTAACAATAACGTTAAAGATTGTATAGAACATCCAGAAAAATGTAAGCAAGACATTGATAAAAAAGAGCAAAAACAATCATATAAAGAAGATGAAAATAGTCAAGCTGTAGGATTATCGATTTGGGATTTTGTCAAAATGATCGGTGCGTTAGCTTTTGTTGTAGGGCTCATTTATGTACTGTTGCGATTTGTCAATCAAAAAAGCCGGTCTTATCAAAAGACAAAGCTGATACAACATATTGGTGGGACACCTCTTGGGGGCAATCGTTCCGTTCAAATTGTGAAGGTTGGGGATCGTCTGCTCGTACTCGGAGTAGGTGAGGATATCCAATTGCTGAAAGAAATTAGTGATCAAGAAGAATATGATCGTTTTCTTCAACAGTACAATGATCAAATGGATCAAATGTTACAGCCAAAAGACATGGTGTCCAATGTTATAAATAAATGGACATCTGATCGAAAAAACACGAATGAAGATCAAGAGAAATTTAAAAAGGTATTTGAAGACAAGCTTAGTCATATGAAGCTTTCAAGAGAGAAAGCGATCAGGAAAATGAACAGCAAGGAGAAGGAACAAAATGAATGAGTTTATCCAGTTTTTTAACGATAGTTCACCTGATCAAGTAACAACTTCTGTGAAGTTATTGTTATTGTTAACTGTCTTGTCTTTAGCACCTAGCATTTTAATATTGATGACTTGCTTTACACGAATTGTCATCGTTTTGTCCTTTGTCAGATCGGCGCTTGCTACTCAGCAAATGCCGCCTACTCAAGTGTTAATTGGACTTTCTCTTTTCTTAACATTTTTCATTATGGCTCCAGTGTTTCAAGAAATTAACGATGAGGCACTCACTCCGTTATTTAATGATGAGATTAAACTGGAGCAAGCATACGACAAGGCTAGCTTACCTTTAAAGGAATTTATGAGCGAACATACGAGACAGAAAGATTTACAGTTATTTTTAGATTATGCTCAGGCAGAACAACCGAAAACGATTGAAGATATTCCACTAACTTCCTTAGTACCGGCATTTGCCCTTAGTGAGATTAAAACAGCTTTTCAAATTGGGTTTATGATCTTTATCCCATTTCTTGTGATTGATATGATCGTTGCTAGTGTTTTAATGTCAATGGGGATGATGATGTTGCCGCCGGTAATGATTTCCTTGCCATTTAAGATTTTGTTATTTGTGTTAGTAGATGGGTGGTATTTAGTTATTCAATCTTTGCTGCAAAGCTTTTAAGTAGGTGCAAACAATGAATTCAGAAATGGTCCTTTCCTTAGCAGAAAAAGGGGTTTATACAACGATAATTGTATGCGCTCCCTTGCTAATTTTGGCGCTTGTGGTGGGACTCGTTGTCAGTATTTTTCAGGCAACCACCCAAATACAAGAGCAAACATTAGCGTTTATTCCTAAGATTGTTGCTGTGCTAGTAGGACTGATTTTTTTTGGTCCTTGGATGCTTAGCCGTATTTTGTCTTACACATTAGACATATTTACAAATTTAACGAAGTTTGTAGGGTAGAAGTATGGATGAATTACTGCCGAAGCTATCTGTGTTTTTATTAATAGTTGTACGAGTATCCGCCTTCTTTGTCACGATGCCATTGTTTTCTTATCGAACAATACCGGCGATGCATCGAATAGGATTTGCGGTTGTGCTGTCATGGATGATGTATTATGCGCTTGAGGTTCCTGCACTAGACATCAATGGTGAGTATTTTCTTTTAATTATGAAAGAAGCATTAGTCGGCTTGATCATAGGATTTATTGCTTACATGATCTTAGCAGCCGTTCAAATTGCTGGAGGATTTATTGATTTTCAAATGGGGTTTGCGATCGCCAATGTCATTGATCCACAAACCGGTGTGCAAAGTCCACTTATCGGCCAATATTTGTATATGTTTTCTTTACTATTATTGTTAGCAGTCAATGGACATCATTTAATTTTGGATGGAATTTTTTATAGCTATCAGTTTATTCCGATTGATCAATTAGGCTTTCCTTTTGGGGAGGGACAATTAGCTCAATACGTGACTCGTGCGTTTAATTCTATGTTTGTCATTGCTTTTCAAATGGCGATGCCCGTAGTAGCTTCCTTATTCTTAGTGGATGTCGCACTTGGAATTGTGGCTAGAACGGTCCCGCAACTAAACATTTTTGTTGTTGGCTTTCCCATCAAAATTGCTGTTGCGTTTATTGTTTTAATCGTCGTGATGAGCGTTATGTTTACAGTGGTTCAGCAATTGTTTGAAATTATGCTGCATACAATGCGCGATGTAATGACATTGTTAGGGGGGAGTTAGCTTGAAAAGGTTACGGTTAGACCTTCAGTTTTTTTCCGGGGAAAAGACTGAAAAAGCCACTCCTAAAAAGCGTCAAGACTCTCGAAAAAAAGGACAAGTAGCCAAGAGTCAAGATGTCAATACAGCGATAAGTTTGCTTGCCGTTTTCGGTTTTTTATTTGTCGGTGCATCATTTATAGGAAAACATATTTTTTTCTTCTTTCGTCACTCGCTGCAAAGCTATATATTAATGCCTGTGACGGAGGCCAATTTAAAGGTTATTGTGTTAGAAATTATGCAGCAGCTTATGTATATTCTTGGTCCAGTGATGCTAGTGGCGCTAGTGGCGGGAGTGGCTGCCAATTATTTGCAAGTTGGTTTTTTATTTACTGGCGAACCGCTCCAGCCCAAGTTGGAAAAAATTGACCCTATTAAAGGATTTAAGCGTATTTTTGCGTTAAGAGCACTGGTAGAGCTGTTGAAGTCCATTTTGAAAATTTCATTTGTTGGAACAGCTACATTTATTGTGCTCTGGTCCAATATTCAAGAAGTATTAAAGCTGTCTTTTAAGTCAGTTTCAGATGCGCTGCAAACAGTGGGGATTTTAACAGTAAAAATGGGGCTAGTTGCATCGGCGGCGTTGTTATTTCTTGCTCTTCTGGATTACCTTTATCAAAAGTATGATTTTGAGAAAAGTATCCGCATGTCCAAACAAGATATAAAGGATGAGCATAAAAATGCTGAAGGAGATCCGTTGATTAAATCACAGATTAAGCAAAGACAACGGGAAATGGCGATGAGACGAATGATGCAAGAGGTTCCACAAGCCGATGTCGTTATTACCAATCCTACTCACTATGCGATCGCGTTAAAATATGATGAAGACAAGCTAGACGCTCCATATGTGGTTGCTAAGGGAGTGGATTATTTAGCTCAAAAGATCAAATTTGTCGCCAGTGAAAATGAAGTGACAATGGTGGAGAACAGGCCGTTGGCAAGAGCTTTATACGATCAAGCAGACATTGGGGATCCGATACCTGAAGAATTTTTTAAAGCAGTAGCGGAAATATTAGCTTATGTATATCGAGTGAAAAATAAATTGTAAGTTTTGTTGTTAGGAGAGAGAGAAATGCAAGCAAGAGATATCTCCGTGTTATTGAGTGTCATTTTAATAGTGGCCATGTTAATTATTCCATTGCCATCATGGCTATTGAGTGTATTAATCATTATGAATATTTCTCTTGCACTTTTAGTTTTGCTCATTTCGATGAATATGCGAGAGGCATTAGAATTTTCCATCTTTCCATCACTTTTGTTGTTATTAACATTATTTCGTTTAGGGCTCAACGTATCCACTACTCGTTCGATTTTAAGTAACGGTGAAGCAGGTGGTGTTGTTGAGACATTTGGAACATTTGTTGTCGGTGGAAATGTAGTCGTTGGGATGGTTGTCTTTTTAATCTTAATCATTATTCAGTTTGTTGTTATTACAAAAGGATCTGAGCGTGTGTCAGAGGTAGCTGCCCGCTTCACTCTTGATGCGATGCCAGGGAAGCAAATGAGTATTGATGCCGATTTAAATGCTGGGATGATCACGGAACAAGAAGCGAGAGAGCGCCGGGAGAAGGTTGGTCGCGAAGCAGACTTTTACGGAGCGATGGACGGTGCAACGAAGTTTGTAAAAGGTGATGCGATTGCAGGGATTATTATCGTCATCATTAACTTGATTTTTGGGATTATTATCGGAAGTGTTCAACAAGGGTTGCCGTTAGCAGAAGCTGCTACAAGATATTCTTTATTAACAGTGGGAGATGGGATTGTCTCACAAGTTCCCGCCTTGTTAATTTCGACTGCAACAGGGATTGTAGTGACAAGGGCTGCTTCTAAAGGAAATTTAGGTGAGGACATTATGTCCCAGCTACTCGCTTATCCGATGATGCTATACGTTGCAGCCGGAACGATTTTTTTATTAGGAATTGCGACGCCTATTAATGATTTATTAACGATTCCGATTGCGGGCATGCTAGCAGGAGGAGCCTTTATGCTTCAAAGAACACCAGAGAAAGACGAGCTCGATTTAATTGAGGCGGAAGAAGAAGTGGAAACAGCCGAGCTGAAGAGTCCGGAAAGTGTCGTTAATTTATTAAATATTGATCCGATCGAATTTGAATTTGGCTACGGGTTAATTCCGCTAGCAGATGCTGCACAAGGTGGCGATTTATTGGATCGGGTCGTGATGATTCGTCGTCAGCTTGCCATTGAGCTAGGCTTAGTGATTCCTGTTGTCCGTATTCGCGACAATATTCAACTTCAGCCAAACGAATATCAAATTAAAATTAAAGGCAGTGTCATGGCGCAAGGCAATCTATTATTAGATCATTATTTAGCGATGAGTCCTGGTGAGGATGATGAGTCGATTGAGGGAATTGATACCATTGAACCGTCTTTTGGTTTACCGGCTAAATGGATTACAGAAGAGATGAAAGAACAAGCCGAAATATTAGGTTATACCGTTGTGGACCCTCCGAGTGTTGTATCAACACATTTGACAGAAATCATTAAGGCAAACGCACATGAATTGCTTGGTCGTCAAGAAACGCAGCAATTAATCGAACATTTGAAAGAAGCCTATCCAATTTTAGTAGACGAAGTGACACCGAATCCGCTTTCTGTAGGAGAAGTGCAAAAAGTATTGGCTAAGTTATTGAAAGAAAATGTGTCCATCAGAAATTTACCAATCATTTTCGAAACGCTTGCCGATTTTGGAAAAATGTCATCCGATACGGATTTATTAACTGAATATGTTCGCCAGGCGCTTGCAAGACAAATTACAAGGCAATATTTAGAAGGGGCAGACTCCTTAAAGGTGATTACCTTGTCTGGAAGTATTGAAAAGCTAATAGCGGATAGTGTTCAACAAACAGAACACGGAAACTTCTTATCTTTAGATCCAATCGATTCGCAAAGGATTTTAGAAGCGATGGCTGCGCAAATCGAACAAGTGACGTTTATGCAACAAACACCAATCATCCTTTGCTCACCAGCCATTCGCATGTATGTAAAACAATTATCTGAAAGGTATTTTCCGCAACTGCCGATTCTCTCTTATAACGAGCTTGAGCCAAGCGTTGAAGTTCAAAGTGTTGGGGTGGTGAATATTGATTGAAAGTGAAAAAATATCAAGCTTCTTCGATGCAGGAAGCAATGAAGAAAATTCGAGCTGATTTAGGAAAGCAAGCCGTCATTCTTCAATCAAAAACTGTCTATAGTGGTGGATTTTTAGGTTTTTTTAAAAAGAAAACGATTGAAGTGGTAGCCGCCGTCGACCCTAATGCACGCCCTGAAATAAAAGAGAAGCCTCGGGCTGGTTCAATTGTTGAAAAGAGCCAGCCTACTATGCAATCCATCCATCAGGCAGACTTGCTTGCTAAAGAAGTGAACGAATTAAAGAAAATATTAGCGCAGTATCCCCGTGAGCATGCGATAGCTTTTGATGGGTTGCCAGAAGAATTGAAGCCTCCATTAGTAAGATTAAAAGAGCAGGAAGTATCAGACGTTTTAATCACTGAGTTGCAACAAGATTTATTATTAAAATGGAAGAATTCAAAGGGACATGTAGATGAACAAGAGGCGTTTGAATGGGCGAAACAATGGTTAGTCCGCAAAATTGGCCCTTTACAAGAACAAGCAGCCCAGAAGAAAAAATATATCAATATAGTCGGACCAACTGGTGTGGGCAAAACGACGACATTAGCGAAGTTGGCGGCTGACAGCGTATTAGAAAAAGGGAAAAAAGTCGCCTTTATTTCCACTGATACGTACAGAATTGCTGCGATTAATCAATTAAAAACGTATGCTGATCTGCTGAAAGTACCGATACATGTCGCCTATAAAGCGGAAGACTTTACAGAAATCTTAGAACACTTAGAGGATTATGATGTCGTCTATATTGATACAGCAGGACGAAATTACCGGGATGAAAGATATGTACAAGAATTAAAAAGTATGATTTCCTTTGAAGAAGAAGTAGAAAGCTATTTAGTGATGTCTCTTACATCGAAAGAAAACGACTTAAAAGAGATCATTGATAAATTTTCTCTCATTCCGATCGAAAAATTTATTTTTACTAAAATGGATGAGACGAAAACTCATGGTACCCTTCTTAATTTGATGTGTCACTTTCAAAAAGGAGTCGCTTTTGTGACGAATGGGCAAAATGTCCCAGATGATGTAGTGGAAGTCGATACGCAAACCATTGTGCGGATTATTTTTGGTGAAGATGTATGACATATGATCAAGCTTCAGGGTTGCGGCAGAAGATCAATCGATTGACGGGAAAACTAGCGAAAACAGTCGCGGTAGTTAGTGGAAAAGGCGGCGTTGGAAAATCCAATATTTCTATGAATTTTGGCTTAAATTTAACACGTAGTGGGCAAAAAGTGCTAATATTTGATATGGATATAGGTATGGGAAATATCCATGTGCTATCAGGTATAACAGGAGAACGTTCCATTGTTGAATTTTTTGAAAAGGGATGCAGCCTTGAAGAATTGATTATGAATGGAACGGAAGGTGTGTCTTATATACTAGGAGGCTCCGGTTTAAGTCAGTTAGTGGAATGGAATGACTATCATTTAGAACGTTGGTTATCCGCAGTTGAGGAGTTGCAATACCAATATGATTATTTAATTTTTGATATGGGAGCAGGAGTGACAAAAGAGTCTTTAGATATACTGATGTCAGTTGACGATATTTTTGTTGTAACTACACCTGAGCCTACATCGATCACGGATGCTTATTCGATGATCAAATTTATTCACCTTCGAGGAGGGGCGAATACGTTTTATCTAGTTTGTAATCGGGCAGAAAGTCTTGTAGAAGGCAAGGAAGTGATTAAACGGTTACAAAACGTAGTCGACCGTTTTTTGCAAAGAGAACTTATAGAGTTAGGGATATTGCCAGAGGATCAGCATGTGAAGCAAGCAGTTATCAAACAAATGCCTTTTTCACTCGCTTTTCCGTATGCTCCTATTTCTACGGCATGTAAGACGATGACGAATAATTATTTGACTGGTTCAAAAGAACTATCATTTAATGCGGGGGCATCTAGCTTTGTTCAAAAGCTTCGTCACTTTTTTATGAAAGGCAGGAGCGAACATGAAAAGTAAAAAAGTACTTGTGGTCGATGATTCAGCTTTTATGAGAAAGCTCATCACCGATATTTTAAATCATCATCCTGAGCTCGATGTAGTAGCAACGGCGCGCAATGGCAAGGATGCCATTGTGAAATTTGAAAAATATAAGCCGGATGTTATGACGATGGATGTGGAAATGCCTGAGATGGATGGGCTTGATGCGCTAAGCTACATTATGGAGCGCAAGCCAACACCTGTCGTTATGCTGTCCAGTTTAACGAAAAAAGGCACGGAAACAACGATGTTAGCTATGGAAAAAGGCGCGGTTGATTTTATCGCTAAGCCTTCTGGAACCATCTCAGTCGATTTATACAAAATTAAAGATGAGTTAATCGAAAAAGTATTAGCGGCTAGTCGAGCTAACGTTCGTCCGATTTCTGCGTTTAATAAACCGAAAATGAACAGTAACCTTAGTGCTAATACAACACCTTCTTTGCCAATCAATAGGCTAGAACGTTTAAAAACAAATGGAAAAACATTAATTGTGATTGGGACATCAACGGGTGGCCCCCGTGCCCTTCAAACCGTATTAACGAGGTTGCCAGCAACTTTGAATGCACCTATATTAATTGTTCAGCATATGCCAGCAGGTTTTACTCATTCACTTGCTCAAAGATTAGATTCACTCTCGGCCATTTCTGTTAAAGAAGCGGAAGATGGGGAAATCTTAAGAAATAATACGGCGTATATTGCACCGGGAAGTTATCACTTAAAAGTGAAAAAAGTGGGCGCTTCTTTAGCTGTCCATTTAGATCAAACCCCTGCAGTGAATGGTCACCGACCTTCTGTTGACGTGCTATTTGAATCTGTCAGTGATCTATCCGATTACAACAAGGTCGCTGTCGTTATGACAGGCATGGGAGCGGATGGCGCTAACGGCCTGTTTAAATTGAAAGAGATGGGAAAAGGAACGGTAGCAGCCATTGCTGAGTCGAAAGAGACTTGTGTAGTGTTTGGCATGCCAAGAGCAGCTATCGCCACGCATGTAGTAGATGAAGTAGTGCCGGTGGATCAAATTGCAGAAACAATTGTTAAGTATATACCTTAGAGAGGGATGAGCGGCTAATGGAAGTGAATCAATATTTAGAAATTTTCATTGAAGAAAGCAAGGAACATTTGCAAGCAGTAAATGAAAATCTTTTAGTTTTAGAGAAAAATCCAGAAGACATCTCAATTGTTAATGAAATCTTTCGTTCAGCCCATACGTTAAAAGGAATGTCCGCAACGATGGGATACGAAGATTTAGCCAATTTAACTCATAAAATGGAGAATGTTTTAGACGCGATTCGAAATCATAAAATCCATGTTACCGCGGAAATATTAGATGTTGTTTTTGCTTCCATTGATGACTTGGAAGCAATGGTCAATGATATTGCCTCTGGTGGAGAGGGAAAAAGAGATGTTACAACCATTGTGGAGAAACTGCTGAAAATTGAAAATGGGGAGAGCCCTGTCACTGCTTCTGAAGAAGTAGCTGTAGCAGTATCGGAAATATCGCCTCAAACATCTTATTCTGCTGAATACGATGAATTTGAACGCACAGTGATTACACAATCTAAAGAGCAAGGCTTCTCTTGTCTAGAAATTGAAGTTAACTTAAGAAGCGATTGTGTTCTGAAAGCAGCCAGAGTGTTCATGGTGTTTGAAGTGCTTGAGAAATGTGGAGAAGTGATTAAAACAACCCCTTCAACAGAACAATTAGAAGAGGAAAAATTTGATGAAAAATTCATCGTCACTCTCATTACGAAAGACCCTGCTCAAGAGATTGAAAGCAAAGTTAAAAAAGTATCAGAAGTAGTGAATGTCACGATTACGAATGTAGAGTTTGAACCTTTAAAAGTGAATGCAGCACCACAACAAGAGGTTAGCAAGCCCGCTGAAAATAAAGAAGTGACAGAAACAAAAAAAGAAGCGAAAAAAGAAACAAAGGAAGCCAAACAAAATAAACAGCAAGCTGTTGCCAATAAAACAATTCGTGTAAACATTGAACGTTTAGATATTTTGATGAATTTGTTCGAAGAGCTTGTTATTGACCGCGGCAGGCTAGAACAAATCTCTGGGGATCTGAATCATCCAGAGCTCAATGAAACAGTGGAGCGGATGTCAAGAATTTCTGGCGATTTACAAAATATCATCCTAAACATGCGAATGGTTCCTGTTGAAACTGTATTTAATCGTTTTCCTCGAATGGTTCGTCAGCTTGCCCGAGAATTGAACAAGCAAATTAACTTAGAAATTATCGGTGCAGATACGGAGCTTGATCGTACCGTAATTGATGAAATTGGTGATCCTCTCGTTCACTTAATCCGTAACGCAATTGATCACGGCATCGAAAAGCCAGAAGAGCGCAAAGCGAAAGGCAAACCTGCTGAAGGAACAGTTAAGCTGAAAGCCTACCATAGCGGAAATCACGTATTTATCGAAATAGAAGATGATGGTGCGGGAATTAATAAAGAAAAAGTGTTAAGCAAAGCTCTTGCAAAAGGAGTTGTTACAGAAGAACAGGCGCTGACACTTTCTGATAAACAAATTTATGAGCTTATTTTAGCTTCTGGTTTCTCAACGGCTGAACAAGTGTCCGATATTTCAGGGCGCGGCGTCGGGCTGGATGTTGTGAAAACAACGATTGAGTCCCTTGGAGGGTCAATTAGCATTGATGCCTATGAAGGAAAAGGTTCGATCTTTTCCATTCAGCTACCGCTCACGTTATCGATCATTTCAGTTATGTTAGTGGAAGTGGAAAAAGAGAAATATGCGATTCCGTTGTCTTCTATTATTGAAACAGCGATTGTCAAGAAAACGGACATTTTAAAAGCACATACGCAACAAGTAATTGATTTTCGTGGGAAAGTCGTTCCACTTGTTTTCCTAGAACAAATCTTTGAAGTGCCAACTGTTGACGAAAAAGATGAATACTACTCAATCGTTATTGTTCGAAAAGGGGATAAAATGGCCGGACTTGTTGTGGATTCCTTTATCGGTCAACAAGAAGTGGTATTGAAATCCCTTGGAAACTATTTAACAAATGTTTTTGCTATTTCAGGAGCTACGATTTTAGGAGATGGCCAGGTTGCTTTAATCGTAGATTGTAATGCTTTAATAAAATAATTGATGGAAGGAAGGAAAATGATGAGTAATACGAGTGCTCCGTCTACAATAAAAGTAATTGCTTTTCAATTAATGGATAAAGAGTATGCTTTCCCAGTCCATCAAGTCCATTCAATAGAGAAGTTAATGCATATTACTCGGGTTCCGGGGACAGTTCCTTTTATTAAAGGTGTCATTAACTTGCGTGGGGTCGTTACACCGATTATTGATTTGCGCAATCGATTTAATCTTCCGGCCGAACCATATAACGACAATACTAGAATTATCATCGCCTCTTTCGACGAGATGGAAGTAGGATTAGTTGTTGATGGAGCGAATGATGTGCTTGATATTCCGAGTGACATTATTGAGCCACAGCCAGATGTTGTTGGTTCTCTAGAAGCGGAATATATTGTTGGAGTAGCTAAATTAGAGAAAAGGCTTTTAATTTTATTAAGTTTAGAAAAAGTGTTTAAGTAAAGGGGTAAGTTCATGAACTATATCGATCAAATTCACACTCTTCACTTAGACATATTGAAGGAAATAGGAAACATTGGAGCGGGGCATGCAGCGACTGCTCTCTCTACACTTTTAAATAAAAAAGTAGATATGAAAGTACCTAGTGTGAGAATTGCTAGCTTTAATGAGATGATGGAAATGGCGGGTGGAGCGGACCAGGAAATTGTTAGTGTAAGCTTACGGATCGAAGGCGAAGCGAGCGGAAACATGTTTTTCATCTTGTCACTGGAACAAGCCGAAAATTATATCCGCAATATGACAGGAGATAAACAATTTTCTTTTCAAGAGATAAATGGAGAAGCCATTGGATATTCGGCTATGCAAGAATTAGGGAATATTTTGTCCGGGTCCTATTTGTCCGCTTTAAGCGACTTTACACAGCTGCAGCTGTATCCGTCTGTCCCTGAATTAGCCATTGATATGTTTGGCGCTATTATTAGTTTTGGTTTATTAGAAGCCTCTCAATATGGGGATTATGCCATTGTTATTGACACGGTTCTGAAAGAAGAGGAGACAGGTGAAGAAGAGGAAGTGAAAGGGCATTTCTTTCTACTCCCTTCTCCCCCCTCCTTCCCAACAATATTTCGTGCCTTGGGAGTCGAGATGAATGAATAGAATCAAGCAAATTGTGAAAGTAGGGATTGCTGAGCTAAATATCGTTCGTTCTCCAGATACGATTCGGACATCAGGTTTAGGATCGTGTGTTGGAGTAGTCATTTATGATGAACAGCAGGCTCTTGCTGGAATGGTTCACGTTATGCTGCCTGACTCAGCTCTCGCTAAAACTGATAATATTAATAAAGCCAAATTTGCAGATACAGGAATTATCGAGTTGCTTAACATGTTAAAAAGAGAAGGCGCTCAAATGTACAGGTTAAAAGCAAAACTGGCAGGCGGTGCTCAAATGTTTCAATTTAGCCCTCAAAGTGATTCGATGAGAATCGGACCAAGGAATGTCGAGGCGGTGAAACGTAAATTGAGAGAGGAAAATATTCGGATTGCCGCTGAGGATGTGGGCGGCAATAGCGGCCGAACGATTGAATTTAACCCGGAGACATGCCGTTTAATGATTCGGACCGTTAATAAAGGAGTTCGGGAAATATAATGAGAGGCTCAATTTTATGGAATATTTGGATGATGATCGCAGGGTTTTCGCTTTATTTTCTACTTTCATTTCCTAATGGAGAGCCGCTACCTGTTATTTTAGGTTCATTTGCTGCGTCTGCTGTGTTTTTTGTATTAATGTTTATTATTCGCTTTATGCTGTTTGTCGCTTTTCCTCCTGAGCATTTAACCGCGGAGCATGTAGAGAAGGAACGGCTCGCTTCACAAGAAACGTCAGAAGAGGAGATCACTGTCGAAGCTGATAAAGAAGCTGCGGCCAAACAATCAGAAATGATAGATAGCGAGAAAGCGGCTGCAGCCATTCGTGAAATGATGAACGGATGAAAAGGATAATGGTTAAAAAAAGATAATTAACAAAAATTAACAACGGACATTTGTGGTTAATTTCTTATACTATAGTATAAGAGCTTTATGAGCTAAAAGAAATCAGTTAGAAATAAACTTCTCGACGAGATGAACCCGAGGAGGAGAGATAAAAAATGCCTAGGATGAACGTTAATGAAGAAGAAAAGCTATGGGATGCTTGGTTAAAGAATCGTGATAGTCATGCTGGAAATGTACTTGTAGAAAAGTATATGCCTCTTGTTTCTTTTCATTCGCAGCGGATTTCAGCGAATTTGCCACGGAGCGTCAATAAGGAAGATATTAAGAGCTTAGCTTTAATGGGGCTATTAGACGCATTAACGAAATTTGATCCGTCTAGGGATTTAAAGTTTGACACATATGCCTCCTTTCGAATCCGCGGGGCGATATTGGATGGGCTAAGAAAAGAAGATTGGCTTCCTCGCGGGACGAGAGAAAAAGCCAAAAAGATCGAAGCGAAAATAGAGGAAATGGAACAAAAATATTTACGTCGTGTCACAGCTATTGAAGTAGCGGAACAGTTGAATTTGAGCGAAGAGGAAATTCATCAAACGATGACGGAACATTTATTTGCAAATGTGCTTTCTATGGATGAACATGTACAAGATTCGGATCATTCAGAGGCTAAAGGCTTTATACTAAAGGATGAGAAAACAATTTCACCGGAAGAAGAAGTGTTGAAAGGTGAACTCATTCAAGAACTTGTACAAGAAATCTCTAAATTAACGGCGAAGGAACAAATGGTGTTAAGTTTATTTTATCATGAAGAACTAACTTTGACTGAAATAGGTGAAGTAATGAGCTTATCGACATCAAGAATTTCGCAAATTCATTCAAAAGCTATTTTTAAATTAAAGAATCAGTTAATAAAGGTGAATGGACCGGCGCTTTCATTAAGAAAAACAAATTGATTTTAAAGGATAAGAAAGAAACATGACAACACTTTTCATATTGATTTCGTTTATATTAAATGCGGTCGCTCTATTTGCCATTATCCTTTTATTTTTGAGGCAAAACCGCTTGTTTGAATTAAAACAACAACAGCAAAGAATTTCTCAGGAAATGGAAGAAATGATGGATGCTTATTTGCTGGAAATGAAAGAAGAAAATGAGAAGTTTATTGAACAACTTTCCAAAAACTCGACACCGCTAGAGAAAGAATCTCCTCTTGTAAAAGAGCAGGAGATATTGATTCCCAATTTACAGCGGGCGAGAGCGGTGAAAGGATACAAAACAACTAATGCCACAAATGAAACGGTTATTGCGCCGAAGGAAAACACGCCTAAAGATGAAGTAACGGTCCTTTATGAACAAGGCTATTCAGTAGAAGAAATCGCAAGGAAGCTAAATAAAGGTAAGACAGAAGTGGAATTGGCCTTAAAATTTTCAAACATCGGGAAAAATAGTTGATTGCTTTAGAAGGATATGTTATATTTACTAACGGTGTTAATACACACGTTTGCGGATTTGTATAGATGGTGCTGTTTCAAACAGTTTCTGTGCGAAAATGAGGCAAGCGGAGGACAATCAAAACCATTAGGAGGAACAAAAAATGTCAGTTATTTCAATGAAACAATTGCTTGAAGCTGGTGTGCACTTTGGACACCAAACACGCCGTTGGAACCCAAAAATGAAAAAATACATTTTCCAAGAGCGTAACGGAATTTATATCATCGATCTTCAAAAGACAGTTCGTAAAGTCGAGGAAGCTTATAAATTCGTAAAAGAATTAGCAGAAGATGGCGGAAAAGTTCTTTTCGTTGGTACGAAAAAACAAGCGCAAGAATCTGTGAAAGAAGAAGCGGAACGTTCTGGCATGTACTATGTTAACCAACGTTGGTTAGGTGGTACATTAACAAACTTTTCAACAATTCAAAAGCGTGTACAACGTCTGAAAGATATCGAAAAAATGGAAGAAGATGGAACTTTCGACGTTCTTCCTAAAAAAGAAGTAGTTCAATTGAAAAAAGAACATGAACGCTTAGTGAAATTCTTAGGCGGAATTAGAGATATGAAAGGTCTTCCAGATGCATTGTTCATCATCGACCCGCGTAAAGAACGTATTGCGGTTGCTGAAGCACGTAAATTACACATCCCAATCGTTGGTATTGTTGATACTAACTGTGATCCGGATGAAATCGATTATGTAATTCCAGCAAACGATGATGCGATTCGCGCAGTCAAACTTTTAACTGGAAAAATGGCAGATGCGATTTTAGAAGCAAAACAAGGCGAAGAAACAGTAGAAGTAGCTGAGACGGAAGAAGTAGCAGCAGCTGAGTAATAGTCTTGATAAAAAGGTGATAAGACGAGAGTCCCTTATCACCTTTTTTTAAAGGGAAAATGCCAAAGAAGATGAATACTCATTTTTCTTGGGCTAATCATATATTTAATGGCTACATATCAATTAAAGGAGGAAGAATACTTATGGCAATTACTGCACAAATGGTAAAAGAACTTCGCGAAAAAACTGGCGCAGGTATGATGGACTGTAAAAAAGCTTTAACAGAAACAAACGGGGATATGGAGAAAGCTATTGACTTCCTTCGTGAAAAAGGAATGGCGAAAGCAGCTAAAAAAGCAGACCGTATCGCTGCTGAAGGTACGACTTTCATTAAAGCTGAAGGTAACGAAGCTGTGATCTTAGAAGTAAACTCTGAAACAGATTTCGTTGCAAAAAATGAAGGCTTCCAACAGCTTGTAAAAGAATTAGCTGATCATTTATTAGCAAGCAAACCAGCTTCTGTAGAAGAAGCGCATGACCAAGCAATGAGCAATGGTCAAACATTAGCAGAGCGCATCAATGAAGCAGTAGCTAAAATTGGTGAGAAAATCACTTTACGCCGTTTTGAAGTGTTAACAAAAGGCGATAATGATGCATTTGGCGCTTATCTTCATATGGGCGGACGCATTGGCGTATTAGCTGTTTTAGAAGGTACAACAGATAGCGAAGCAGCGAAAGATGTAGCGATGCATGCAGCTGCTTTAAATCCAAAATACATTTCACGCGATGAGGTATCTCAAGAAGAAGTAGAGCGTGAGCGTGAAGTATTAACGCAACAAGCATTAAATGAAGGCAAACCAGAAAACATTGTTGCGAAAATGGTTGAAGGTCGCCTAAGCAAATACTTTGAAGATATTTGCCTAGTAGACCAAGCGTTTGTTAAAAACCCTGACCAAAAAGTTGGTCAATTTGTAGCCTCTAAAGGTGGAACAGTAAAAGCGCTTGTTCGTTATGCTGTTGGTGAAGGAATCGAGAAACGTCAAGATAACTTTGCTGAAGAAGTAATGAGCCAAGTAAAAAAATAATTTCCTTACTATTGTTTCATCAGAAAGAATGTATGGAAAATTGGAAATCCCTTACCGTTTGTTGGTGAGGGATTTCATATAGAAGCTTGGACAAAATCGGTAATTAAAACCATTACATATGGAGGTTTACATGAGCGTTCCAAAGTATAAACGTGTTGTATTAAAGCTTAGCGGAGAGGCATTGGCAGGTGATGCTGGGTTCGGTATTAACCCGAAAGTCATTAAGTCGATTGCCGAACAAGTAAAAGAAATTGCAGAATTAAATGTGGAAGTAGCAGTTGTTGTTGGCGGTGGAAACATTTGGAGAGGGAAAATTGGCAGTGAAATGGGGATGGATCGTGCGACAGCTGACTATATGGGCATGTTGGCAACGGTTATGAACTCAATGGCTTTACAAGATAGTTTAGAACAACTAGGTATTGAAACGCGTGTTCAAACATCCATTGAAATGCGTCAAGTAGCTGAACCTTATATTCGCCGCCGTGCGATTCGTCATTTAGAAAAGAAACGGGTCGTTATTTTTGCAGCAGGTACAGGAAACCCTTACTTCTCTACAGATACAACAGCTGCATTACGAGCAGCTGAAATTGAAGCAGAAGTTATTTTAATGGCGAAGAATAATGTAGACGGCGTCTATTCTGCCGATCCGCGTATTGAGAAAGATGCAGTGAAATATAGCGAGCTTTCTTATCTAGATGTATTAAAAGAGGGACTAGCTGTTATGGATTCTACCGCTTCTTCCTTATGTATGGATAATGATATTCCATTAATTGTGTTCTCTGTCATGGAGAGCGGGAACATTAAGCGTGTTGTCATGGGAGAAAATATTGGAACAATTGTTAGGGGGAAAGAATAATGCCAACTAAAGTAATGGAACAATTAAATGACAAAATGACAAAAGCAATTCAAGCTTTAACAAGAGAGTTAGCATCCATTCGTGCAGGACGTGCAAGCGCTCAATTATTAGATCGCATAACAGTAGAATACTACGGAGCGCCAACACCAATTAATCAACTAGCTTCTGTTTCCGTGCCAGAAGCCAGACTTTTAGTCATCCAGCCGTATGATAAAACAGCTTTAGGTGATATTGAAAAAGCGATTTTAAAATCAGATTTAGGTTTAACGCCATCTAATGACGGTTCTGTGATCCGCCTTGCTTTTCCTGCTTTAACAGAAGAGCGTCGTAAAGAACTAGCGAAATTAGTGAAAAAAGAAGCGGAAGATGCAAAAGTGGCTATTCGCAATATTCGTCGCGATGCGAATGAGGATTTTAAAAAGCTTGAAAAAGCGGGCGAAATTACTGAGGATGCTTTGCGTGGCTACACAGAAGATGTTCAAAAGCAAACGGATCAATTTATTGCAAAAATTGATGAAATCGCCAAAGACAAAGAAAAAGAAATCATGGAAGTTTAATGCTCATAACCCTCTTCTTTGTAAGAGGGTTTTCTTGTTTTTAAGAAGAAAAATGAAATACATAAAATTCTACAAAGTAATCATCGAGAGATTTTGGTATTATAATAGGTAGTGTTTTTTAATTACATTGATGAGGTTACATTTTGGAGGATATTTTATGATCAACAAAAAGAAGCTGTGGGGAAGAAATGCAGTCCACCATACGACTGAAGATAGGATTGAACAAATCAAACAAGCTTCGGTGCCTGAACATATTGCTATTATTATGGACGGGAATGGAAGATGGGCAAAGAAACGAGCTCTTCCTAGAGTCGCTGGTCATCATGAAGGGATGAAAACAGTTAGGAAAGTAACCAGACTAGCTAATCGTCTAGGGGTTAAAACATTAACTTTATACGCTTTCTCTACAGAAAATTGGAAACGACCTAAGCTGGAGGTAGATTTTTTAATGAAACTTCCAGAAGAGTTTCTCGGTACATTTTTGCCGGAATTAATTGAAGAAAATGTTCGAGTAGAAATGATGGGAGACCGGGAACAAATTCCTTCACACACATTACGTGCGGTCGACAAAGCGAGAAAAGAAACCGAGAAGAATGATGGACTCATTTTAAACTTTGCTTTGAACTATGGAAGTAGAGCAGAGATATTAGATGCCGTGAAAAATATAATGCATGATGCAAAAAATGGTATACTAAAAGAAGTGGACTTGAATGAAGAAGTGTTTTCGCGTTATTTAATGACGAAGCATTTAAGTGATCCAGACTTATTAATTAGAACTAGCGGAGAAATACGCTTAAGTAACTTTATGCTTTGGCAGCTAGCGTACACAGAATTTTGGTTTTCGGATGTGCTCTGGCCTGACTTTGATGAACATCACTTGTTAGAAGCCATTGAAGCATATCAGGGACGATCTCGTCGCTTTGGCGGCTTGCAGTCATAAATTCGAATTTCGTGAAGGTTAGGAGTTTATAAAATGAAACAACGTATTATAACAGCTGTCATTGCTGCAGCCGTTTTTTTACCCATTGTACTTTATGGTAATTGGCCCTTTTTACTGCTTGCTTTTTTAATGGCTGTTATCGGGCTGGGAGAAGCGCTTCGAATGAAAAAAATTTCACTAGCTTCTGCACCAGGAATTCTATCGATCATTATGTTGGCCGTTTTATTAATTCCTAATAAAATGAGCGGCATGATTGAGCGGGCAGGTTATGATAAACTGCAGCTGATACTGCTAGTTGTCTTGCTGTTATTAGTGTACATGGTCATGTCGAAAAATCGCTTTACATTTGAAGATGTAGGCTTTTGTGTACTATCCGTCTTATATATCGGCTGTGGATTTTATTATTTTATGGAGACGAGAGAAGCCGGAGTCGTATTCGTCTTCTTCGCTTTATTTATCACATGGGCAACTGATTCCGGTGCGTATTTCATTGGACGCTCGTTTGGCAAAAACAAACTGTGGCCGGAAATTAGTCCGAAAAAAACGGTTGAAGGTTCTTTAGGAGGAATTCTTTCAGCTATTATCGTTGCCTTATTGTTTTATTTCTTCGCCGACATGAATGTCGCATTAGTGCCGTTATTATTGGGAACAGTCGTGCTTTCAGCGTTTGGTCAAATGGGGGATTTGGCGGAATCAGCTTTAAAGCGTCACTATGGCGTGAAGGACTCCGGAACGATCCTACCAGGACATGGAGGGATTTTAGACCGTGTAGATAGCTGGCTGTTTGTATTCCCGCTCATCCATATTTTGCAGATTATTAATTAGAGATCGGTTGAGGAGATGAAAGAGTTTGAAGAAGATTAGTCTACTAGGAGCTACCGGCTCGATTGGGCAGCAAACACTGGATGTGATTGAGCATCATAGTGAAGACTTTACCCTTGTTGCTTTTTCGGCTGGAAGAAACATAGAGGAGACAAGAAAAATTATTCATAAGTTTCGACCAGAACTTGTGTCTGTTCAAGAAAAGGAAGATGCTCTTCGTTTGCAAGCAGAATTCCCTTTTTTAAATATTAAGCATGGGGAAGAAGGGCTTGTGGAAGTAGCCGTCTATCCTGAGGCTCATTTATTAGTAAATGCTGTGCTTGGAAGCGTTGGTTTGTTTCCGACAATGCAAGCGATTGAAGCAGGTAAGACGATTGCCATCGCGAATAAAGAAACATTAGTAACAGCTGGACATTTAGTCATGGCAGCGGCGCGAAAGCACAATGTCAGCTTACTGCCTGTAGATAGTGAACACTCCGCTATTTTTCAATGTTTACAAGGAGAACAAACAAAAAATATTGAGCGTTTAATTTTGACGGCATCTGGAGGAAGTTTTCGCGATCGGTCTCGCGAGGAATTGAAGGGTGTCACTGTCCAAGAGGCTCTCAATCATCCGAACTGGTCAATGGGAGCAAAAATAACGATTGATTCGGCAACCATGATGAATAAAGGTTTAGAAGTGATTGAGGCACATTGGCTTTTTCATTTGCCATATGAGCAAATAGATGTTATTTTACATCGTGAAAGTATTATTCATTCAATGGTCGAATTTCATGACAGTTCAGTGATTGCTCAATTGGGGACACCGGATATGCGGGTGCCGATTCAATATGCCTTAACGTATCCAGATCGCTTCGTACAAGCCGGTTCTAAACGCTTAAATTTAGTGGAAGTCGGGAAGCTTCATTTTGAGAAGATGGATCTTGAACGCTTCCGAATGCTAGCATTAGCTTACGAGGCGGGCAAGGCTGGCGGTACGATGCCGACTGTATTAAATGCAGCGAATGAAGCCGCAGTTGCCGCTTTTCTTGAAGGCAAAATTTCATTTTTACAAATTGATGAATTAGTTGAACGTTCTTTAGAGCAGCATCGGCAAATATTGCATCCGGATTTAGAAACAATTCAGCAAACTGATCGAGAAACAAGAATTTTCGTCCACTCACTTTTATAAAAAAGGTGGTTATCTATTTGAACACAGTGATAGCGTTTATTGTTATATTTGGAGCGCTTGTTTTTTTTCATGAATTAGGGCACTTTATTTTCGCCAAACGAGCAGGCATCCTTTGTCGTGAGTTTGCTATTGGATTTGGCCCGAAAATATTTGCTCATAAAAAAGGAGAAACCGTCTATACACTGCGTCTATTGCCATTAGGTGGTTACGTTCGCATGGCCGGCGAAGATCCTGAAATGGTTGATCTCAAAGCGGGTCATCGAATTGGTATCGTGTGTAATGAACAAGATGAAATTGTCAAAATTATCATCAACGGAAAAGACCGTTATCCGAAAGCTCGAGTGATTGAAGTAGAGCAAGCCGATCTTGAACATCAGTTAATGATCAGAGGCTATGAAGATGGAGAAGAAGAGCTCAAATCTTTCTCTATTCATCGGGAAGCTGTCATTGTTGAGGATGGAATTGAAACACAAATTTCTCCATGGGATCGGCAATTTGCGTCAAAAACACTTGGTCAACGAGCTATGGCTATCTTCGCTGGACCACTGTTTAACTTTATTTTAGCTTTCTTCGTGTTTATCATTATTGCTTGG
Source organism: Bacillus sp. REN10 (assembly GCF_016820555.1). Taxonomy (GTDB): domain Bacteria; phylum Bacillota; class Bacilli; order Bacillales; family Domibacillaceae; genus Bacillus_CE. The sequence goes on from NZ_JADHDW010000002.1 coordinate 345,763, forward strand.
ATTCAAGGTATTCCAACAAATGAGGCGAAGTTAGGCGAATTAACAGCAGATGGTGCTGCACAAGAAGCGGGCTTAGCTCAGGGAGATAAAATCATTAGCATCAACGGTGAAGGGGTTTCAAACTGGAAAGAGATTGTGAAATTGATTCAGAAACATCCGGAATCAGAAATGGACTTCACAATAGAGAGAGATGGAAAGACATTGCAGATCCCTGTAACCCCAGATTCGCGTGAAATCGAAGGAAAAGAGATTGGTGTGATTGGTGTATACAGTCCAGTCGAAAAAGACTTCTTCGGCTCTATTGTCTACGGGGCAAAAGAAACTTATTTATGGACCGTACAAATCTTCCAAATGGTTGGCAAGCTAGTAACAGGCCAATTTTCCATTGATATGCTCTCTGGACCAGTTGGAATTTATGTTTCTACAGAGACCGTTGCTCAATCTGGTATAATGAATTTAATGAGATGGGCAGGTGTATTAAGCATCAATCTGGGGATTATGAATTTACTGCCGCTCCCGGCACTTGATGGCGGAAGATTGATATTTTTCTTAGTTGAAGCTGTTCGGGGCAAACCGATTGATCGTCATAAAGAAGGGATGGTCCATTTTGTTGGATTTGCCTTATTAATGCTGTTAATGATCGTTGTAACTTGGAATGATATTCAACGATTCTTTCTACAATAATATAGTTTGAGGTGCATGTCATGAAACAAAGCCAAACGTTAATTCCTACATTAAGAGAAACTCCTGCAGATGCGGAGGTGAAAAATCATCAGCTTTTATTAAAGGCGGGGTTTATTAGACAAAACGCAAGCGGCGTCTATAGCTACTTGCCGCTTGGAAAGAAAGTTTTGCGGAAAGTGGAAGATATTGTTCGCGAAGAAATGGATGCTGCTGGAGCAGTCGAACTATTAATGCCTGCTTTACAGCAAGCAGAGCTGTGGCAAGAGTCAGGTCGCTGGTATACGTATGGTCCTGAACTAATGCGTTTAAAAGACCGTCATGATCGTGAATTTGCCTTAGGGGCAACTCATGAAGAGGTAATCACTAGCTTAGTTCGCGATGAAATCAAATCATATAAGCGTTTACCATTGACGTTATACCAAATTCAAACGAAATTCCGTGACGAAAAGCGCCCGCGTTTCGGCTTGCTTCGCGGAAGAGAGTTTGTGATGAAAGATGCTTACTCTTTCCATACGTCTCAGGAAAGTTTAGATGAAGTATATGACCGTTTATTTACGGCTTATTCGAATGTATTCCGCCGCTGCGGTTTAAATTTCCGAGCAGTCATTGCCGATTCTGGAGCGATGGGCGGAAAAGATACGCATGAGTTTATGGTGTTATCGGATATTGGAGAAGATACGATTGCTTATTCCGATCAGTCTGATTATGCGGCCAATATTGAAATGGCTCCTGTTGTGACAGCTTATGAAAAAAGCGATGAGCCGGAAAAAGAAAAAGAAAAAGTGGCTACTCCAAATGCGAAAACAATTGAAGAGGTTTCTGCTTTGTTAAATGTAGCACCAGAAAAATGCATTAAATCGCTTTTATTTAAAGTAGATGAAGAGTACGTGCTTGTTCTCGCTAGGGGCGATCATGAAGTGAATGATATTAAGTTGAAAAACTTGCTGCAAGCAGATCAAGTCGAGTTAGCTCTTCCTGAAATGGTGAGTGATGTTTTAGGTTGCTCCATCGGCTCCCTTGGTCCTGTAGGTGTGAAGGGTGACGTAAAAGTCATAGCGGACCACGCTGTACAAGCCATTACAAATATGGTGTGTGGTGCAAACGAAGAAGGATTCCATTATGTGAATGTCAATGCAGAAAGAGATTTCACAGTTGATCAATATGCGGATCTTCGTTTTATTCAAGAGGGCGATGTTTCTCCTGATGGACAAGGTACAATCAAATTTGCCAAAGGAATTGAAGTGGGGCATGTCTTTAAATTAGGCACTCGCTATAGCGAAGCGATGAATGCCACTTATTTAGATGACAATGGACGCACGCAACCGATGATTATGGGATGCTACGGCATCGGTGTCTCACGTACACTAGCTGCCGTTGCTGAACAATTTAATGATGAGAAAGGCTTCATTTGGCCAAAAGCGTTAACTCCATATGATGTGCATCTCGTTCCAATTAATATGAAAGATGATCATCAACGTGAATTAGCGGAAGAACTGTATGATTTGCTACGTGAGAAACGTTTCGATGTGTTGCTGGATGATCGTGCGGAGCGGCCTGGTGTTAAATTTGCTGACAGTGATTTAATCGGTTTACCTGTGCGAATTACAGTAGGTAAAAAAGCATCTGAAGGCATCGTAGAAGTGAAGGTGCGATCAACGGGAGAAACCATTGAAGTGTCTAAAGAACAATTAGCGGCAACATTGGATGATTTGTTTCAAACAATCGCTTAATGGATAGATAAGATGAACATGGCTAGCAAACTTCTAGACAGGGATCAGAAGTTGTTTAGCGAAAGAGAGAAAAAGGTGCCTGCCGTAGGCGCCTTTTTCTTCCGATTATAAAAAAATTGGGAGGCGAAAAAATGAGTCAAGAATCCCAAGGGAAGCGGCAAAGGTTTCAATTACTATTACAGCAGTTAAATCTGATTGATGACGTCTTCGTAAAGCACTTTGAGGGAGCGGAAATTTCTAAGTTGACGGTAGAACGACAACAGCAAAGATGGCATTTTTCGTTTTTGGTAGAACGTATTGTTCCTTGTCAAGTGCTGGAGCTTTTTGCGAATAAACTGGTACACACATTTAAAGAGATTGCCACTGTCACATTTTCAATAAAAGCGAAAAATCCAGAGGTCTCAGATGTATTAATCGGACAATACTGGAATTTATGTGTGAAGCAACTAGAAGGCATCTCGCCGCCTATGCTTGCTTTACTAACGAAACAACCGCCTACTGTCAAAGGAAACAAGCTTGTGGTGGGAGTCAATAATGAAGCGGAAGGAATGGCATTGAAAAATAAGTATGGCGAATGGGTCGTCCGTACTTATCAACACTATGGCTTTCCGGCTTTGGCGTTTGATGTCGAAATTATTGAATCAGAAAAAGATGAGGCCTTCCAACAATTTTTAGAGGCGAAGCAAAAAGAAGATGCGGAACGAGCGATGCAGGCCGTTGTTGATATGCAGAAACGTGAAGCAAGTGCGAAAGAAGAAGAATCGGAATTTGACGGTCCGTTAATGATCGGGTTGAAAATCAAAGATGATGCTGAATTCAAAAAGCTAGAAGAAATTCAAGATGAGGAACGGCGCATTGCGATCGAAGGTTATGTATTCGATGCAGAAACAAAAGAACTTCGCAGCGGCCGCACATTGCTCACTTTTAAAATCACTGATTATACGGACTCTCTTTTAGTGAAAATGTTCTCTCGCGATAAAGAAGATGCGGCTCTGTTAACTCGAATGAAAAAAGGAATGTGGGTTCGCGCTCGCGGAACGGTTCAAAATGATACGTTTGTTCGAGACTTAGTGATGATTGCTAATGATATCAACGAAATTTCGCCGGTTACCCGACAAGATACAGCTCCGGAAGAGGAGAAGCGAGTCGAGCTTCATCTGCATACGCCAATGAGTCAAATGGATGCTGTGACACCAGTGAGTGACCTCGTTGCTCAAGCGAGTAAATGGGGGCATAAAGCGATTGCTGTTACAGACCATGCCGTTACCCAATCATTCCCTGAAGCGTATAGCGCCGGAAAGAAACACGGTATTAAAGTATTATACGGACTAGAAGCGAACTTAGTCGATGATGGCGTGCCAATTGCTTATCATGACGCTCATCGATTTTTGCCAGATGAAACTTATGTCGTATTTGACGTCGAGACAACAGGGTTATCAGCTGTGTATGATACGATTATTGAATTAGCTGGCGTCAAGATTAAGAATGGGGAGATTATCGACCGGTTTGAGTCCTTTGCCAATCCGCATCATCCGTTATCAGCCACTACGATCAATTTAACAGGCATTACAGATGATTTAGTAGAAAATGCTCCAGAAGTAGAAGAGGTATTACAAAAGTTTAAAGAATGGACAGCCGATGCTATTTTAGTTGCCCATAATGCTTCTTTTGATATGGGCTTTTTACAAGCGGGTTATGAACGCTACAATATCGAAAAAGCAACGAATCCAGTCATTGATACGTTAGAGCTAGCGAGATTTTTATATCCGAGCATGAAAAATCATCGTTTAAATACGTTAGCGAAGAAATTTGATGTGGAGCTAACTCAGCATCACCGGGCGATTTACGATGCAGAAGCGACTGGGTATTTAATGTTAAAAATGCTTCAGGATGCGGCTGAAAAAGGTATTACTTATCATGATCAATTTAACGAACATATGGGTGAAGGAGATGCTTACAAGCGAGCTCGTCCTTATCACTGTACGATCCTTGCTCGAAATGAAGTCGGCTTAAAAAACTTGTTTAAATTAGTTTCCATTTCTCATATTAATTATTTTTATCGTGTGCCGCGCATCCCAAGGTCGGTATTACAAAAACATCGAGAAGGTTTGATTATCGGTTCGGGTTGTGATAAAGGGGAAGTATTTGAGAGTATGATGCAAAAAGGTAGTGAAGAAGCGGAGAAAAAAGCAGCTTTTTATGATTACCTAGAAATTCATCCGAAAGAAGTGTATGCTCACTTATTGGAGCTAGAGTTAGTTCGTGATGATCATGCGCTTGAAGACATTATTTCAAAAATTGTTGAGATTGGCGATAAGTTGAAGTTGCCTGTTTGCGCTACAGGCAATGTTCATTACTTAAATCCGACAGATAAAATTCACCGTAAAATTTTGGTCAATTCCCAAGGGGGGGCGAATCCGCTCAATCGTCATCAGCTACCGGATGTTCATTTTCGAACAACGAATGAGATGCTCGATGCTTTCAGCTTTTTAGAGAAAGACAAGGCAAAAGAAGTAGTGGTCGTCAATCCGAATAAGGTTGCTGATCTTCTAGAAGAAATTAAGCCGATTAAAGATGATCTCTATACTCCAAAAATTGAAGGTGCCGATGAAGAAATAAGAAATATGAGTTATGAACGGGCGAGAAGCATCTACGGAGAGGACTTACCAGAAATTGTGGAAGCCCGATTAGAAAAAGAATTGAAAAGTATCATCGGACATGGATTTGCAGTCATTTACTTGATTTCCCACAAGTTGGTAAAAAAATCATTGGATGATGGCTATCTAGTTGGGTCACGCGGTTCCGTTGGCTCATCCTTTGTGGCTACGATGACAGAAATTACTGAGGTGAATCCGCTGCCTCCACATTATGTCTGTCCGAAATGCCGCACATCAGAGTTTTTTAATGATGGATCTGTCGGCTCCGGATTTGACCTGCCGGATAAAGACTGCCCAGATTGCGGCATAAGCTACACAAAAGATGGTCATGATATTCCGTTTGAAACGTTTCTTGGATTTAAAGGGGATAAAGTTCCGGATATAGATTTGAATTTTTCCGGTGAGTATCAACCGAGGGCTCATAATTATACAAAAGTACTATTTGGTGAAGATAATGTGTATCGAGCAGGAACGATCGGTACTGTGGCTGATAAAACGGCCTTTGGGTATGTGAAGGGATACGCCGCTGATAATAATTTGCAAATTCGTGGAGCGGAAGTCGATCGCTTAGCGAAAGGTTGTACAGGAGTAAAGCGGACGACAGGACAGCATCCAGGGGGAATCATTGTTGTGCCGGATTATATGGACATTTATGATTTCACACCGATTCAATACCCGGCGGATAGTGATAAATCAGAATGGAAAACAACGCATTTTGATTTCCATTCCATCCATGATAATTTATTAAAGCTCGATATTCTCGGTCACGATGATCCGACAGTCATTCGGATGCTACAAGATTTATCAGGTATTGATCCTAAAACCATTCCTACTGATGATCCAGAAGTGATGAAAATTTTTAGTGGAACAGAATCGCTTGGTGTAACGGAAGAACAAATCATGTGTAAAACAGGAACGCTTGGCATTCCTGAGTTTGGAACAAGATTCGTTCGTCAAATGCTTGAGGATACAAAACCGACAACATTTTCTGAACTTGTACAGATTTCAGGATTGTCTCACGGAACAGATGTATGGTTAGGGAATGCGCAAGAGCTGATTCATAATGGAATTTGCGAATTAAGCGATGTGATCGGCTGTCGTGATGATATTATGGTGTATTTAATTTACCAAGATCTTGATCCGGCTTTCGCCTTTAAAATTATGGAATCTGTTCGTAAAGGAAAAGGGTTAACAGAGGAAATGGAAGAAGAAATGCGCAATAAAAAAGTTCCGGAATGGTACATTGATTCATGTAAAAAAATTAAATACATGTTTCCAAAGGCTCACGCCGCTGCATATGTATTAATGGCGGTTCGGATTGCTTATTTTAAAGTGCACTTGCCGCTACTTTATTATGCTGCATATTTCACTGTGCGTGCCGAGGATTTTGATATTGAAGCAATGGTTAGAGGCTCAGCCGCTATTAAATCTAAACTAGAAGAGATTAACGCGAAAGGACTTGATGCTTCGCCGAAAGAAAAAAATCTGTTAACCGTTTTAGAGTTAGCGCTTGAAATGAGTGAACGAGGATTCTCTTTCCAAAAAGTAGACTTATATCGCTCGAGTGCCGATCAATTTGTGATCGATGGACAATCGCTTATTCCGCCGTTTAATGCGATTCCTGGTTTAGGAACGAACGCTGCTTATAATATTGTCAAAGCACGTGAAGAAGGGGAATTTTTATCAAAAGAAGATTTACAACAGCGGGGAAAGGTATCTAAGACGATTATTGAGTACTTGGATAATCATGGGTGTCTCGCTTCATTACCGGATCAAAATCAATTGTCATTATTTTAGGCTTGACACGCCTTAGTTGCATCTATGTGATGGATGTGGTATATTTTTAATGGAAATACTAATTGATAACTCTCTTTGAAAGAGTGGGGCATACCCACTCTTTCGTGTTTGTATAGAGTTTCATTTCTTGGTCCGGAAGGCTAGTCAACCAGGAGGTATTATATGAGTAAAGTAATTGAAATTGTAGAAGAACTCGTTGCACCAATTACAGAAGATTTAAACTTGGAATTAGTTGATATTGAATACGTAAAAGAAGGTAAAAATTGGTTTTTGCGCGTTTGTGTTGACAAAGAAACAGGAGTGGATATTGAAGAATGTGGTCTCGTCAGCGAGCGTTTAAGCGAGCAACTAGATGCTAAAGATCCTATTCCATATAACTATTTCCTTGAAGTTTCTTCGCCGGGAGCGGAGAGGCCATTAAAGAAAACAAAAGACTTTGAAAGAGCTGTCGGAAAAAGAGTACATGTAAAAACGTATGAGGCAATCGATGGTGAAAAAGCTTTTGAAGGCACATTATTATCTTACGACCAAGAATCATTGACCGTTGAATATATGGTCAAAACAAGAAAAAAACAAGTGGAAATCCCAATGGAGAAAGTGGCAAAAGCACGCCTTGCAGTTTCCTTTTCTTAATACATAAAGGAGGAAACATATAGGACTTTACAGTTCCCATCCGATAGTGAAAGGGAATTTGTTTTTGTACAGCTTTTTGTGAAGGATCGTTTGAATTAATTTAAGGGGGCGGAACGTTCGATGAGCACTGAATTATATGATGCTCTTGTGTATTTGGAGACAGAAAAAGGAATTGAGAGAGATGTGATCATTGAGGCGATTGAAGCGGCACTTGTTTCTGCCTATAAGCGTAATTTTAATCAAGCGCAAAATGTTCGCGTAGATCTCAATTTAGCAACAGGCACAATGCGTGTGTTTGCACGTAAAGAAGTGGTAGATGAAGTATTTGACAGCCGTTTAGAAATTTCAGAGGCAGCTGCGAGAGAAATCAATCCGGCATACGAGATTGGCGATATTGTCGAATTAGAAGTAACACCAAAAGATTTTGGACGCATTGCGGCTCAAACGGCGAAGCAAGTCGTCACTCAACGTGTACGTGAAGCAGAAAGAGGAATTATTTATTCTGAATTTATCGATCGCGAAGAAGACATTATGACTGGGATTGTTCAGCGTCAAGATTCCCGTTTTATTTATGTCAGTCTTGGGAAGGTTGAAGCTTTATTGCCGTTAGCTGAACAAATGCCTAATGAAAGCTATAAGCCGCATGACCGCATTAAAGTGTTTATCACAAAAGTAGAGAGAACGACAAAAGGGCCGCAAATCTTTGTTTCAAGAACACATCCAGGCCTATTAAAGCGCCTGTTTGAAATTGAAGTGCCGGAAATCTTTGATGGTACGGTTGAGATTCGTTCTGTATCGCGTGAAGCGGGAGATCGTTCGAAAATCTCTGTTTATGCAGAAAATCCGGAAATTGATCCTGTCGGTGCATGCGTTGGTCCAAAAGGAAGCCGTGTCCAGGCGATTGTCAATGAATTAAAAGGTGAAAAAATTGATATCGTGAAATGGTCCGACGATCCGGTAGTATTTGTTGCTAATGCATTAAGTCCATCAAAAGTCATCGATGTGCAAGTAGATGAAGAGAATAAAGCAACAACGGTGATTGTACCTGATTACCAACTTTCACTTGCTATCGGTAAAAGAGGGCAAAATGCTCGCTTAGCAGCTAAGTTAACGAACTGGAAAATTGATATTAAAAGCGAATCTGATGCTCGTGCAGCGGGTGTTTATCCGCGAGAAGATGCAGCGATCAACACTGTAGATGAAGAAGCTTATGACTTTTCCTCCGAAGAAATTGAATAAGAGGTGAAGAACAATGGCTAATCCTAAAAAAGTTCCATTAAGAAAATGTGTAGCTACAGGAGAAATGAAGTCGAAAAAAGAAATGGTAAGAATCGTCCGTTCGAAAGAAGGAGACGTATCTGTGGATTTAACCGGCAAAAAATCTGGGCGCGGAGCTTATTTATCAAAAAATAAAGAAGCGATAGAATTAGCGAAAAAAAGAGGAATCTTATCTCGGCATTTAAGCGCAGAGATCCCGGATGCTGTTTTTGAAGAATTGCTGTCTCTTGTAGAAAAGGAGAATCGTTAATTCATGAAACAGCCTCAATGGGTAGGATTAATCGGATTAGCTAACCGTGCAAGAAAAATTATTTCCGGCGAAGAACTGACAGTAAAAGAAATTCAAAGAGGCCAAGCGAAGCTCGTTGTGCTGTCGATGGATGCTTCGTCTAATACAAAGAAAAAAATTCAAGATAAAGCAAGCTTTTATAAGGTACCCGTAAGGTGGGTAGATGATCGGTATGTTCTAGGCCAGGCGATTGGCAAAGAGGCTAGGGTTGTTTTAGCTGTGTTAGACTCAGGTTTTGCAAACAAGCTTGCCACCCTTCTCGATGATAATATGCGGGGGTGAACATATAGTGAACCAAAAAAGAGTGTATGAATATGCGAAAGAAAAAAATGTGTCAAGTAAAGTAGTCATTGATAAATTAAAAGAGTTGAACGTAAAAGTCTCTAACCATATGACTGTTATTGACGAGGGGGCTATGCAAAAATTGGATAAATCACTAAATCAATCAAAAACAAATAATAAACAAAGCGCAGCTAAAGGCGCATCATCAAAACCTAAACAAGGGGTTAAATCTCAAGATTCCAAGAGAAATCCTCAACAAAGAGGGAATAATAAAGTTCAAGGGCGCAATAAGCAGCAAGGAAATAAAAATAAAAATGTAAAACCAGCTGCACCTACTCCGCCTAAAGTAAAAGAACTGCCAGAAAAAATTACGTTTACCGGCTCATTAACAGTAACTGAATTAGCAAAGAAATTAAATCGTGAGCCATCTGAAATTATTAAGAAGCTGTTTATGCTAGGGATTATGGCGACAATTAACCAAGAATTAGACAGCGATGCGATTGAGTTAATCGCTGGTGAATACGGCGTGGAAGTAGAAGAAGAAGTCTTGATTGATAAAGCGGACTTAGAAGTCTATTTTGGAGTCGATGAAGAAGAGGCAACAATTGAACGACCAGCTGTAGTAACTATTATGGGGCATGTTGACCATGGTAAAACAACTCTTCTTGACTCTATCCGAAACACGAAAGTAACCGAAGGAGAAGCTGGCGGAATTACTCAGCATATCGGTGCTTATCAAATTGAGGAGCAAGGCAAAAAAATTACGTTCCTGGATACCCCTGGACATGCGGCGTTTACAACGATGCGTGCTCGCGGAGCGAAAATTACAGATATCACCATCCTTGTTGTGGCAGCGGATGACGGCGTGATGCCACAAACAATCGAAGCGATCAATCATGCGAAGGCGGCGGAAGTACCAATTATTGTTGCTGTTAACAAAATTGATAAGCCAACAGCGAATCCAGATCGCGTGATGCAAGAATTGACTGAGCATGGTCTTTTACCAGAAGCTTGGGGCGGCGAAACGATTTTCGTTCCTCTATCAGCGAAACACGGTGAGGGAATTGACACATTGCTTGAAATGATTCTTTTAGTGGCTGAAGTAGAAGAGTTAAAAGCGAACCCTAACCGTCGTGCCATTGGAACAGTGATCGAAGCTGAGCTTGATAAAGGCCGCGGTTCTGTGGCGACATTGCTCGTTCAAAATGGTACGTTAAATGTAGGAGATCCCATCGTTGTCGGTAATACATTCGGGCGTGTGCGTGCCATGGTTAATGATCTAGGGCGCCGCGTGAAAGTAGCAGGACCTTCTACACCAGTGGAAATCACTGGATTAAATGATGTGCCATTAGCTGGAGACCGTTTCGTTGTTTTTGAAGATGAGAAAACAGCTCGCCAAATTGGTGAAGCGCGTGCACAAGAAGCATTGCAGGCGCAACGTAGCGAGAAATCTCGTGTCAGCCTAGATAACTTGTTTGAACATATGAAGCAAGGAGAAATGAAAGATTTAAACATCGTGTTAAAGGCGGACGTTCAAGGCTCGCTTGAAGCGGTTGCTGCTGCTTTGCAAAAACTTGAAGTAGAAGGTGTAAATGTGAAAATCATTCACACGGGCGTAGGGGCTATTACGGAATCGGATGTTATTTTAGCATCAGCTTCTAATGCGATTGTGATCGGCTTTAATGTACGTCCAGATGTGAACGCGAAACGTGCAGCCGAAACGGAAGAAGTCGATGTGCGTCTTCACCGCATTATTTATAAAGTCATCGAAGAAATTGAAGCGGCAATGAAAGGAATGCTTGATCCAGAATTCCAAGAAAAAATCATCGGTCAAGCAGAAGTCCGTCAAACATTTAAAGTATCGAAAGTCGGTACCATTGCCGGATCTTATGTGACGGATGGAAAAATCACTCGCGATAGCGGTGTTCGTTTAATTCGTGATGGTATCGTAATTTTTGAAGGGGAAGTTGATGCATTGAAACGCTTCAAAGATGATGCGAAAGAAGTCGCTCAAGGTTATGAGTGCGGAATCACGATTAAAAACTTCAATGATGTGAAAGAAGGCGACATTATTGAAGCCTTTATTGAAGAGGAAATTGAGCGTAAATGATCGGTTGCGTTGAAGTAGAATATATCATTCACGCGTCCCATTCATTAAAAGAAAAAAGGGCCGTGCTTCAACGTACTATCACTCGTTTAAAACAAAAATTAAATGTGTCTGTTGCCGAAACGAATTATCAGGACGTTTGGCAGCGGACACAGCTTACTATTGTCACCGTCGCTTCCTCTAAACAAGCAACTGAGAGGGAACTAGAAAACGCATTGAATTTTCTAGACTCGTTTCCTGAATGGGAGCGTCTGATGACATCCTATGAATGGCTATAGAGAGGTGAATAAAGATGACTCTTCGTTCGAATCGTGTCGGAGAACAAATGAAAAAAGAGCTAACGGATATTTTAAACCGTAAAGTGAAGGATCCTCGCATTGGTTTTATTACTGTTACAGATGTAGAGGTTACGGGCGACCTTCAACAAGCGAAGGTGTATATTACAGTCCTTGGCGATGAGCATAAACGAGAAGAAACGTTAAAAGCTCTTGCCAAAGCGAAAGGATTCATTCGTTCTGAAGTGGGACAGAGAATTCGTCTACGCAAAACACCAGAGTTATTGTTTGAATTTGACGAATCCATCGATTATGGAAATCGGATTGATGCGTTGTTGCGTCAAATTGACAGCGATCAGTCTTAAATGTGAAAGGTCTTTCGTTTCTCATTTGAATGCATATAGACTTTTTCTATACTTCATTCATAAAGAGGCGTAAGACCTCTTTTTTTTACGGAATTTTGTCAAATAATCTGAAAAGGAGAAAATGAGGATGAACGGGATATTACCACTTTGGAAAGAGAAAGGGATGACCTCCCATGATTGTGTTTTTCGTGTTAGAAAAATTCTTCGCACGAAAAAAGTGGGCCATACAGGTACGCTTGATCCCGATGTAGAAGGAGTATTGCCGATCTGCATCGGTCGAGCGACCAAGCTGTCGGACTATATTATGAATTCAGGGAAAACGTATGTAGCTGAAGTAACGGTAGGGTATTCGACAACGACAGAAGACGCTTCCGGAGAGATAGTAGAAAAAAGAGCATTGACCGAAGAGGTTTCAAGAGGGGATCTTTTGAACATATTACAGTCTTTAACAGGAGAAATTGTTCAAACGCCGCCGATGTATTCCGCTGTGAAAGTAAATGGAAAACGTCTATATGAATATGCTCGTCAAGGAATCGAAGTAGATCGTCCTTCGAGGAAAGTAATGATTGAAGACATACAACTTCTTGATGATCAAGATGTCTTTTCTGGAGAATCGATTCGTTTTTCCGTTCGAGTTGTTTGTGGCAAAGGAACATATATCCGTACTCTTGCTGTTATGATCGGTGAAAGATTAGGGTATCCTGCTCACATGTCTCATTTAGTGAGAACTGCCTCAGGTGGGTTTACTCAAGCAGACTGTTTGACTCTCAAGGAGTTAGAGGGGAAGCAGGAAAACAATGAAGTTGCATCAACGTTACATCCGCTTGAGAAAGGCATTTCTCATTTGCCGAAATGGGAGATAAGTGATACATTAGCAGAGAAAGTGAAAAATGGAGCTGTGCTTGATCAACCAGCTCATTGGCCAGCAAACGAAGCAGAAGCTGCTGTGATCTTTCAAGGGCATTTACTGGCCATTTATCGTTTACATCCGACCAAACCAGGGAAAATAAAGCCCGTAAAAGTATTAGGTGATTGACCAGGAAGAAGGGTGAAGAAAAATGGAAATGATCTTATTGCGCCATCCTCATCAATTACATAGAGAAGACTTGCCGCCCCTTGTGATGGCTCTTGGGTTTTTTGATGGTGTGCATAAAGGGCATCAGCAAGTGATTCAAACAGCTGTAAATAAAGCGCGAGAGCTAGGCATTAAAAGTGCGGTGATGACTTTTGATCCGCATCCCTCTGTTGTACTCGGTCGAAAGCATAAACAAGTAAAACATATTACTCCGCTACAAGAAAAAAAACAAGTGATTGACTCGCTTGGGGCGGATTATTTATTTGTTGTTCGATTTACTTCTGATTTTGCTGCTTTAGAGCCTCAGCAGTTCATCGACCAATATATTATTGGTTTACATGTTTTGCATGTAGTAGCTGGTTTTGATTATACGTATGGCAAGTTAGGGAAAGGAACGATGGAAACCATTCATTTTCATTCTAGAGGCCAATTTGATTTTACAACGGTGGATAAACTGGAGTATGAAGCAGAAAAGGTGAGTTCAACAAGAATACGAGCGCTGCTTGAAAATGGACAAATGGATATCGTTCATCAATTGATTGGTCGACCATACGAGGTGAGAGGCACCGTTATTCATGGAGATAAGCGAGGAAGAAAAATCGGCTTTCCAACGGCGAATATTGAAGTGAGTGCTGATTTTATTGTTCCGAAAACAGGGGTTTATGCTGTGAAAATCAGAGTAAAGGATCATTGGTATAACGGAGTTTGTAACATCGGCTATCGACCAACCTTTAAAAATCCGGATGCACCATCATTATCAATTGAGGTACATATTTTTGATTTTGAACACTCAATTTATGGGGAAGAAGTCGCTATTCAGTGGTTTATTCACATCCGAGGAGAGCAGAAATTTAATGGTATTGAAGAGCTTGTTCGCCAAATTGAAAGAGATAAACAAATGGCGATTGATTACTTGGCTAAGCCATTATAAAAAGCTTGCATTTTGATCGAAGATTCGATACAATTAAGATCGCATAAATCGAACCTTTGCTTGGCATCGCGCCACTCCGACGTATGCTCAGTAACAGGGGATTTGAAAATTTAAGGAGGAATTACAAATGGCATTAACTCAAGAACGCAAAAACGAAATCATCAGCCAATTCAAAACACATGAGAGTGACACTGGATCTCCAGAAGTACAAATTGCTGTACTTACTGAGCAAATCAACACTCTAAATGAGCATTTACGTACTCACAAAAAAGATCATCATTCACGTCGTGGTCTTTTGAAAATGGTAGGACGTCGTCGTAACTTGTTAACATACCTTCGTAACAAAGACGTTCAACGTTACCGTGAACTAATTCAAAAACTTGGCTTACGTCGATAAGCAATGCGAGAAGCGGGATTTTTCCCGCTTTTTTATTACGTTTAAAACATTTGGTGTTTCTTTACATCAAATGATAAAAATAAGTGCTTAATCAATAAGTTTTCAGTAAATAATACATAAGATAGGTAATTTAAAGGTTATACCTTTGCATAGCATGCAACGAATGTTATGCTATTATGTAGAATGGCAAATTATTCATCATTTTTATTGATATAGAGAGGGGTTCATTTATGGAGCAAGGGAAACAAACATTTTCCATAGAATGGGCAGGCCGAACGCTGACTGTAGAAATCGGCGAGGTCGCTAAACAAGCAAATGGAGCGGCATTAATCCGCTATGGAGATACGGTTGTGTTAAGCACAGCAACAGCATCAAAAGAAGCAAAAGCAGTAGACTTTTTCCCATTGACAGTCAATTATGAAGAACGTTTATATGCAGTAGGAAAAATCCCTGGCGGATTTATTAAACGGGAAGGTCGTCCAAGTGAAAAAGCGACGTTAGCAAGCCGCTTAATTGATCGCCCGATTCGTCCGTTATTTGCTGATGGATTCCGTAATGAAGTGCAAGTTATCAGTATCGTCATGAGCGTAGATCAAGACTGTTCATCTGAAATGGCCGCGATGTTTGGTTCTTCTTTAGCGCTAAGCCTTTCTGATATCCCATTTGAAGGTCCTATTGCCGGTGTTGTTGTAGGTCGTGTTGACGGCGAGTTCATTATTAATCCATCTGTTGAGCAAATGGAAAAAAGCGATATGAACTTAACGGTTGCTGGTACGAAAGATGCCATCAACATGGTTGAAGCTGGTGCGGATGAAGTACCTGAAGAAGTAATGCTTGAAGCGATCATGTTCGGGCATGAAGAAATTAAACGGATGATTGCTTTCCAAGAGGAAATTGTCCAGGCAGTTGGAAAAGAAAAAATCGAAGTTGAACTATATGAGATTGACGCAGATATTGAGCAAAAAGTTCGTGCTCTTTGTGAACAAGATATGATTCAAGCGATTCAAGTGCAAGAAAAGCACGCTCGTGAAGAAGCCATCACAGCAGTGAAAAATACAGTGAAAGAGAAATTCATTGAAGAAGAAGCTGATGACGAAACGATGAAACAAGTAGGGCAAATGCTTGATAAGCTTGTGAAGGAAGAGGTTCGTCGTTTAATTACGGTGGAAAAAGTTCGCCCAGACGGACGTCAAATCGATGAGATTCGTCCACTTGCTTCTACGATCGGTATTTTGCCGCGCACGCACGGTTCGGGAATGTTTACGCGTGGACAAACGCAAGTGCTAAGCATCTGTACGCTCGGCGCTCTAGGCGATGTGCAAATTTTAGATGGATTAGGTGTGGAAGAATCAAAACGCTTTATGCATCATTACAATTTCCCTTCCTTCAGTGTTGGTGAAACTCGTCCTCTTCGTGCGCCAGGTCGCCGTGAAATTGGACATGGGGCGCTAGGAGAAAGAGCGCTTGAGCCAATTGTTCCTAGTGAAAAGGATTTCCCATACACGATTCGTCTTGTGTCAGAAGTACTAGAATCGAATGGTTCTTCTTCTCAAGCTAGTATTTGTGCAAGCACGATGGCGATGATGGATGCTGGTGTACCAATTAAAGCACCGGTAGCAGGGATCGCGATGGGGCTAGTGAAATCTGGCGAAAATTATACGGTGTTAACAGATATTCAAGGATTAGAAGATCATTTAGGTGATATGGATTTCAAAGTGGCAGGTACATCTAATGGGGTAACAGCGCTTCAAATGGATATTAAAATTGAAGGGCTTAGCCGAGAAATTTTAGAAGAAGCATTGCAACAAGCGAAAAAAGGTCGGATGCAGATTTTAGAACATATGATGGCTACTATTTCTGAACCGCGAGAAGAATTATCTGCGTATGCACCGAAGATTTTAACGATGAACATTAATCCGGATAAGATCCGTGATGTTATTGGACCAAGCGGTAAACAAATCAATAAAATTATTGATGAGACCGGAGTTAAGATTGATATCGAGCAAGATGGAACGATTTTCATTTCCTCTACAGATGCTGCTAAAAATAACGAAGCGAAGAAAATCATTGAAGACATCGTTCGTGAAGTGGAAGTTGGCCAAATGTATTTAGGAACAGTTAAGCGCATTGAGAAGTTTGGGGCTTTTGTTGAACTGTTTCCAGGTAAAGACGGCTTAGTGCATATTTCTGAATTAGCGGAAGAGCGTGTTCGCAAAGTGGAAGATGTTGTGTCTCTTGGAGATCAATTGCTAGTGAAAGTAATCAATATTGATGATCAAGGGCGAGTAAACATTTCTCGTAAAGCAGTATTAAAAGAGCAGAAGGAAGCCGCTGAAAAGCAGCAGCAAGAATCTTAATAGCAAGATCTTTTATAACGGGTCTGCCTTTCATGAACGTTACCATACCTCAAAAAGCTATCGATGATAGGTTGTAGGTATTGAATCATGAGGGCAAGCCCTTTTTTCATGGATATACACATTTGGCTGTTTGTACAATTGACCGAGTTCTACTTCCATTTGTTCATTCATAGTGTTAAATGAACGAAGGGAGGAATAGGCATGTCGACAGCAAAAAAAGTGGCAAGTCTCATCGTTATTGCGATCATCGCCTTTACCATTATGAGTTATACATCAATTAACACCTATATAAATAGCTTGAAATATGATACGATCACTGTACAAAAGTCGCTTCAATCCTTAGAGGGAAGAATAAGAGATGAGGCAAAAAAACGGCAACAAGAACCTCAAGATGCTACAATTGATCGTGTATGGAAAACAACCCCCGGGTATAATGGAGTGAAAGTCGATGTTGAGAAGTCGTTAAAAAACATGAAAAAAGATGGAATATTTGTTGAAAAACATTTAATATACAGGCAGATACCCCCGAAAAAACATTTAAAAGATTTACCGCCAGCCCCGATTTATCGAGGGCATCCAGATAAGCCGATGATTGCCTTTGGCATCAATGTTGCGTGGGGAGAAGAGTATTTACCTGACATGCTTGCAACGTTAAAAAAGCATCAAATTCATGCCACCTTTTTTTTTGAAGGGAAATGGGTCAAAAAACACCCTGATCTTGCGAAGATGATTGTTAAGGCGGGACATGAAGCGGGAAATCATTCTTATTCACATCCAGATATGGCCGTATTAAGCGCAAATAAAACAAAGGAAGAGATGGTTAAGACGAATGAAGTGATCGAAGCGATCACGGGCCATACACCTAAATTATTTGCTCCGCCTAGCGGAAGCTTTAACGAGCAAACGATACAAGAGGCGCATAAGCTTGGCATGCTGACAACATTATGGACGGTCGATACAATTGATTGGAGAAAGCCGACCCCCAATGCGTTAATTGAACGAGTGATGGATAAAGTGCATCCAGGGGCAATTATTTTAATGCATCCAACAAAGTCTTCATCTGCTTCCTTAAACACCCTCATTCAAGAAATTGAAGCAAAGGATTTTAAAATAGGTACGGTATCCAACCTATTAAGTGAGACACGGATATTGAAATAGAGATAGGGCAGAGCTTGATTTTTGTTACAGCTAGAACAGGAGGATTACATTGATAAAGAAATTTACTTGCGACAATGGAGTTATAATCGTGTTAGAAGAAATTCCAACCGTTAGATCGGCAGCGATCGGAATTTGGATCGCTACAGGTTCAAGAGATGAAGTTCCGGAGAATAATGGAATTTCACATTTTCTTGAGCACATGTTTTTTAAAGGGACGGAAACGAAGTCAGCGAAGGAAATTGCTGAAAGCTTTGATAGCATCGGTGGACAAGTGAATGCATTTACATCGAAAGAATACACTTGTTATTATGCGAAAGTGTTAGATAATCATGCATCTTATGCGCTATCTACTCTTGCGGATATGTTTTTTCATTCTTCCTTTGACCAAGAAGAGATGAATAAAGAGAAGAATGTGGTGGCGGAAGAAATTAAAATGTATGAGGACACACCGGATGATATCGTTCATGATCTCTTAAGCCAAGCGGTATATGAGAATCATTCACTGGGCTATCCGATTCTTGGGACGGAAGAGACGTTATCCAGCTTTACGCAAGATACATTAAAACAATACATGTATGATATGTATACGCCAGATCGCGTAGTTATCTCTATTGCTGGCAACGTGAGTGAAGAATTAGTCAAACAAGCGGAGTCGCTGTTTGGAAGCTATGAAGGTGGCAGCCGGACGGTGAATCAATCAGTCCCGCAGTTTTATTGCAACCAACTGTCGAGAAGAAAAGAAACAGAGCAAGCTCATTTATGTTTAGGGTTTCAAGGGCTGCCTTTAGGCAATGAAGATATTTATAGCTTAATTATATTGAACAACATTGTTGGAGGCAGTATGTCGTCCCGTTTATTCCAAGAAGTTCGTGAGCAAAGGGGACTGGCTTATTCCGTCTTTTCTTACCACTCTTCTTTTCAAGATAGCGGTCTTGTAACGATATATGGAGGAACAGGTGCCAAACAGTTAGATCAATTATTTGAAACGATTCAAGGAACACTTACTTCCTTGAAAAAAGAAGGCATTACAGCAAAAGAATTGCATAACAGTAAAGAGCAGTTAAAAGGAAGTTTAATGCTTAGCCTAGAAAGTACTAATAGTCGAATGAGCCGAAACGGGAAAAATGAACTTATTTTAAGAAAGCATCGTTCGTTAGATGAAACGGTTAGTTTGATCGATGGGGTAACACTTGAATCCGTGAATCGTATGGCTGAAATCATCTTTACTGAAGATTATTCTGCCGCGCTTATTAGTCCGGATGGAAAACTGCCGGCTTCTATATAAAATTACTGGCGATGTGGATCGTTGGACGTTTTCAGCGCGAGGATCAAAAACGTTAGTTAATAGATTGGCAACAAGGATCTGTCCTGATGAAGGATGGATTCTTTTGTTTTAGAAAACGATATTTTATTTCACCCTTAAAAAATTTTTTCATACAATATAAAAGTGAATCGGTGCTACAGATAAAAAGGATGGTGAAAATGATGCTGACGGGACTTCAAGTTGCTGTATTAGGCGGAGATGCTCGCCAACTTGAAATTATTCGGAAATTAACAGAGCTGGATGCAAAAATTTATTTAGCTGGATTTGATCAATTAGAGCAAAGTTTCACTGGAGCAGTAAAGGAAAGCATGGAAGACATTCCTTTTGAAGAAATGGACGCGATTGTTCTGCCCGTTGCTGGTTTACAAGCGAATGGTGAAGTAGAAACTGTCTTTTCAAACAGTCATTTACGATTATCAAAAGATATTTTTGAGAAAACACCTGACCATTGTGTCATTTTTACAGGGATTAGCCCTCCCTTGTTAACGAATATGGCGGAAAAAGCAGGAAGAAAAATCGTTCGTTTGTTTGACCGTGATGATGTCGCCATTTATAACTCGATCCCTACTGCTGAAGGGGCTGTTCTTATGGCAATTCAGCATACCGACTTCACCATTCATGGATCAACAGTCGTTGTAATTGGGATGGGACGTGTAGGAATGAGTGTGGCTAGAACATTTAACAATCTAGGTGCGCATGTTCTCGTAGGTGCCAGGAAGAGCGAGCACTTGGCTCGGGCGATTGAAATGGGGGTAACGCCATTTAAAATGAACGAATTATCAGCGGTGGCAGAAAAAGCAGATATCATTATTAACACCGTTCCTTCTTTAGTGGTAACGGCGTCTGCCATTGCTAAGATGAGACCTCATACACTGATCATTGATCTGGCCTCCAAGCCTGGAGGGACAGATTTTCGATACGCGGAGAAAAGAGGCATAAAAGCGATTTTAGCCCTTGGGCTTCCAGGTCTTGTTGCTCCTAAAACAGCCGGACAAATATTAGCCAACGTGTTGGCGGAACTATTAAAGAATGATGTAGCAAAATGAAAGGAGAGCAGGGATATGACGTTAAAAGGAAAACGAATTGGCTTTGGCATCACTGGATCGCATTGCACGTACAGTGAAATTTTCCCGCAAATTGAACAGCTAGTTCAGCTTGGAGCCGAAGTTGTTCCAGTTGTGACAGGGACCGTCAAAGGGACAGGAACTCGCTTTGGAGAGGCAGGAGAATGGGTTGAGAAAATTGAAAAATTAACCAATACGACAGTCATCGATTCTATTGTTGAAGCAGAACCCTTAGGACCTAAATCCCCTCTTGATTGTATGGTAATAGCTCCTATTACTGGAAACTCTCTCAGTAAATTAGCGAATGCCATGACAGATTCTCCCGTTTTAATGGCCGCAAAAGCAACGCTTCGTAATCATAGACCAGTTGTCCTTGGCATATCTACGAATGATGCTCTAGGATTAAATGGCATAAATATTATGAGGCTAATGCCTACTAAACATATTTATTTTATTCCATTTGGTCAAGATGACCCCGTAAGAAAGCCTAATTCCATGGTGGCGCGCATGGATAGCTTAATTGAAACGATTGAGGCAGCGTTACTTGGAAAACAAGTTCAACCTGTCATTATTGAACGGTTTAGGGATGGGAATTAACCTTCCCTTTTTTCTCTTTTTTTAATAACTGAATATTTTCTTCTGCTTTTCAAACTTTAATGTGTTAAAATAATAGCTATTAAAAAATGTTGTTACATTTTTTCTACTATTTTTTATTATGAAAAAACGTGTTACATATACACGAGTATTTTGGTCTAGGGAAAGGGGAAGAAAAATGAGTAATCAAGGATTTCATGTAGCTGTAGTAGGTGCAACAGGAGCAGTAGGACAACAAATGTTAGACACATTAGCGAACAGAGATTTTCCGATTCGTGAGCTTACATTGCTATCATCTGCGCGTTCAGCTGGGAAAGTAATTGTATTTAAAGGTGAAGAAGTGATCGTACAAGAAGCGAAGCCTGAAAGTTTTGAAGGTGTCGATATCGCTCTTTTCAGCGCGGGTGGAAGCATCTCTAAAGAGTTAGCTCCAGAAGCAGCTAAACGCGGTGCGATTGTTATTGACAATACAAGCGCGTTCAGAATGGATCCTGAAGTGCCACTTGTTGTTCCGGAAGTCAATAAAGAGGATTTACGACAACATAAAGGCATCATTGCTAATCCGAACTGTTCGACGATTCAAATGGTCGCAGCTCTTGAACCGCTTCGTCAAGCGTATGGTTTGAAAAAGGTACTAGTGTCTACGTACCAAGCTGTATCAGGAGCGGGTGCCAAAGCGGTTCAAGAATTAAACGAACAAACAAAAGCCATTATCGAAGGAAAAGAATTTCAACCGGAAATTCTTCCTGTAGGTAGCGATAAGAAGCATTATCAAATTGCTTTCAATGCAATTCCTCAAATTGATAAGTTCGAGGAAAATGGCTTTACATTTGAAGAAATGAAAATGATTAATGAAACAAAAAAAATTATGCATATGCCAGAATTAAAGGTGGCAGCCACTTGTGTGCGCCTTCCGATTGCCACAGGACATTCTGAGTCATTATACTTTGAAGTAGAGGCAAGCGGTGTAACAGCAGAAGATATCCAAGCCAAATTAAAGGATGCTCCAGGGATCGTATTAGAAGACAATCCTTCTGAGCAAGTGTATCCAATGCCAGCTCATTGCGTCGGCAAAATTGATGTATTTGTTGGACGAATCAGAAAAGACTTAGATGAAGATACAGGCTTCCATATGTGGGTTGTATCTGATAACTTATTAAAGGGTGCTGCTTGGAACTCTGTCCAAATTGCTGAAACTTTAGTTGAAATGGGTCTAGTTGAAGCAAAATAACTGGTAGACCAATTCTCACCGAGGAAATGCAGAGGTGTAAAAAGTGAAGATTATTATTCAGAAGTTTGGCGGTACATCCGTACGCGATGAAAAAAGCCGTCAAAATGCGAAACGTCATATTGAAAAAGCGCTGAAAGAAGGGTACAAGGTAGTCGTAGTGGTATCTGCTATGGGACGAAAAGGAGAACCGTATGCCACCGATACTCTTCTAACCTTAGTGAATGGGCAAGATATGAAGCTATCAGCAAGAGAGCAAGATATGCTTCTTTCTTGCGGCGAAATTATCTCAAGCCTTGTATTTACTAATATGCTGCTTGACAGCGGCATTTCCGCTTGCGCATTAAATGGGGCACAGGCTGGATTCGTCACAAATAGTGAGCATACAAATGCAAAGATTTTAGAAATGAAATGCTCCCGTGTTCGCAAAGAATTAGAGGCGCACGAGGTTGTCGTTGTTGCTGGTTTTCAAGGAGCGAATGCAGAAGGTGATGTGACAACGCTTGGACGTGGAGGCAGCGATACATCTGCAGCTGCTTTAGGATCTGCTCTTGGGGCCGATTGGATTGATATTTTTACTGATGTAGAAGGCATTATGACCGCAGATCCTCGGGTAGCTGATAAAGCGAGACCTCTATCTGTTGTCACATATAATGAGGTTTGCAATATGGCTTACCAAGGCGCGAAAGTCATTCATCCACGCGCAATAGAAATCGCGATGCAGGCGAAGGTGCCTGTGCGTATACGGTCAACTAATTCTGACGGTTTAGGAACACTTGTTACTTCTTTATCAAAGCAAAATCAAGGATCTGACATTAGAGAGCGTTTAGTGACGGGAATTGCTCATGTATCCGATGTTTCTCAGATTAAAGTACAGGCGAAAAAAGATCAATACAATTTACAGGCTGAAGTATTTAAAGCGATGGCTAACGAGAAAATCAGTGTAGATTTTATTAATATTTCTCCAACTGGTGTTGTTTATACGGTTACAGGTAATATGGCTGATCGGGCAGAACAAGTATTAAAAGAGATGGGATATGAACCTGATATTGAGCGAGACTGTGCCAAAGTCTCTGTTGTCGGCGCTGGAATGACAGGAGTTCCAGGGGTAACATCAAAAATTGTTCATGCTCTCTCTGAAAAGAATGTGAGGATTTTACAGTCTGCTGACAGTCATACAACGATCTGGGTGCTTGTGAAGAATGAACAATTAGTTACAGCGGTCAATGCGCTGCACGATGCTTTTGAATTACATGAAGACCACAGTGAATATGAAATAAAGAAGTAAGCTTGACGGAGGAGGAATCAGTATGATTTCATTCGGACGGGTGTCCACTGCTATGGTGACACCTTTTGATTCAAAAGGAAATATCGATTTTGAAAAGATAACCCAGCTTGTGAATCATTTGATTAACAATGGCACTGATTCTCTTGTTGTTGCTGGAACGACAGGAGAATCACCTACTTTGACTGGAGAAGAAAAAGTGGCACTGTTTCGCCATACAGTTGAAGCAGCAGCAGGAAGAGTTCCGGTGATTGCGGGAACGGGAAGCAACAATACGAAGCAGTCCATTGAGTTAACGAAGAAAGCAGAAGAAGCAGGCGTCGATGCGATTATGCTGGTGGCTCCATATTACAATAAGCCAAATCAAGAAGGACTTTATCAGCACTTTAAAACGATTGCTGAATCGACTTCATTACCGGTGATGATCTACAACATTCCTGGTCGTGCCAGTGTGAATATAGCTCCAGAAACAACGATTAAACTATCAAACATAGCTAATATTGTAGCTGTGAAAGAAGCGAGTGGAAATATTGATGCTGTGACGGAAATTATTGCTGGAACAGCAGATGATTTTCTTGTGTACAGTGGAGATGATGGGCTGACTCTTCCTGTATTATCAGTGGGAGGAGATGGGGTTGTTTCCGTTGCTTCTCATGTGGTTGGCAATGAAATGCAACAAATGGTTTCCGCATTTTTAGCAGGAAATTATCAAGAAGCTGCAAAGATTCATCAGCAGCTATTGCCTTTAATTAGAGGGCTATTTGCCGCACCAAGTCCTGTTCCTGTTAAAACCGCTTTACAATTAAAGGGAATGGATATGGGAAGTGTGCGTTTACCGCTTGTTCCTCTATCAGAAACTGAGAGAGCAGATTTAATGAAGCTATTATAAACAATAGGACTGATCCGAAATAAAAAAGTGTCCGGCTAAGTTGAGTTTAGCTGGGCGCTTTTTTTATTTTGGCTATATGAAACAATGTCATTGATTTTAATCATTTTTTGACTCGCGTTTCATAAAGCTTTCATTGAAAATATGATGAATGCGGCACCTTTTAACCGTTGATCATATGGGTTTTTTTCTTTAAAAGAGTAGTGATCTTGAAATGAAGGAAAGATAGTATTGGCTTTACTTTCCTTCATCTATTATAATAAGAACAATGGTATAGGACGGGCTGGTCTTTATATAGGAGGAAGAGTATATTGGGTAAGAGAAAAAATGAAGTAATTAAAGTCATTCCACTTGGTGGAGTTGGCGAAATTGGAAAAAACATGACGGTCATTGAAGTAGACCAAGAAATTTTTGTAGTAGATACTGGCTTGATGTTTCCTGAAAATGAAATGCTTGGAATCGATATCGTCATTCCAGACATTACTTATTTAGTAGAAAACAAAGAGCGGGTGAAGGGGATTTTCCTTACGCATGGTCATGAAGATGCGATTGGTTCTTTAGGATATGTTTTGAAGAAAATTAAAGCGCCGGTGTACGGAAGCAAGCTAACGATCGCTTTGGCAAAAATGCGCCTTCGTGAAGAAAATGTAAAAGAAGAGGTTAAATACTATACTGTTCATTCGGATTCCCGTTTGCGTTTTAACGGAGTAGAGGTCACGTTCTTTAGAACAACTCACAGCATCCCGGATTCACTAGGAGTGGCGATTCATACATCAGAAGGAGCAATTGTCCACACTGGTGAATTTAAGTTTGATCAAGCAGCTAAAGGATTGTATGAACCGGATATTGGGAAGATGGCTCAACTTGGTCAAAACGGAGTGTTTATGCTATTATCTGATTCCACAGAGGCAGAAAGACCAGGGCATACGACTTCAGAAGCGGTGATTGCCAATCAGCTGTCTGATGCTTTTCATTCGGCAAAAGGCCGCATTATTGTTGCGTCTTTTGCATCCAATCTTGTTCGTATTCAACAAGTATTTGATGCTGCTTATCGAAATGGCCGCAAAGTGGCTGTTAGTGGGAAAAGCATGCAACGTGTCAATGATATTGCAATTAAACTTGGCTATTTAAAGGTACAGGAAGATGTCCTGATCAGCTTGCAAGAAATTTCCGAATACCCAGATCATCAAATTGTGATATTAACGACGGGGGTACAAGGAGAGCCGATTGAAGCACTGCAAAAAATGGCAAAAGGCACAAATAAATTAGTTAAAATCAAAAAAGGCGATTCAGTGTTAATTACAGCTACACCTTCACCAGGGCTAGAATTATTGCTTGTGAAAACGGTTGATTTACTGTATCGCGCAGGTGCCAATGTACTGACAGGTAAGAAAAAAGCACATGTATCAGGACATGGTTTCCAAGAAGATTTGAAATTTATGCTGAATTTGATGAAGCCAAAATATTTTCTTCCAATTCAAGGGGAATATCGCATGTTAAAAGCGCATGCGAAGCTAGCTGTGCAAGTGGGTGTGCCTGAAGAGAATATCGTGATACCGGATAAAGGTGACGTCATTGAGTATAAAAATGACAAGCTCCGCGTAGCTTCCAAAGTCCCTGCCGGAAATGTGCTCATTGACGGAATTGGAGTAGGAGATGTCGGAAACATCGTGTTACGCGACCGGAAGCTCCTTTCTCAAGATGGGATCTTCATTGTTGTGATTACATTAAGCAAAAAAGAAAAGCGGATCGTTTCCGGTCCTGAAATTATTTCACGCGGGTTCGTCTACGTGAGAGAATCAGAGAAATTAATGGAACAATCGACTAAATTGATTACAGATATTGTTGAAAAAAATATGGCCGGGGAATCATTTGAATGGTCAAGCATTAAACAAGATGTAAGAGATCAGCTGAACGCTTTTCTATTTGAAAAAACAAAACGCCGCCCGATGATTTTACCTATTATCATGGAAGTATAAAGAAGCAGCTTAACGATAAAAAATGAATCTCTATGGTTCATTTTTTTTTTGCATTGATACCATATTCTGCTTTGTATTATTTCAAGAAAAAAGAAAAAAATAATTATATTCGTTCTTAGAAAGGAGAAAAGGGGTATGAGTGCTGATAAGAGGCTAATTGGAGAAGAAACAGGGCCGATGGAAGAAGAGCAAACAAAGACGGAGTCCTCTTTAGTTGAAACAATTCAACAATTAGGACAGACAAATGTGCCGCAGCTTCCTAAGGACACATCTATTCATTGTTTAACGATTGTTGGTCAAATTGAGGGGCATATACAGCTTCCTCCGCAAAATAAGACGACAAAATATGAACATATCATTCCGCAAATTGTCGCGATTGAACAAAACCCAGAGATTAAAGGCCTCCTCATTGTATTAAATACGGTTGGAGGAGATGTGGAAGCAGGGCTTGCAATTTCTGAAATGCTCGCTTCTTTATCGAAGCCCACTGTATCGATTGTACTTGGTGGAGGGCATTCGATCGGCGTTCCGATTGCGGTTTCTTGTGATTATAGTTTTATTGCACAGACAGCAACGATGACCATTCACCCGATTCGCTTAACAGGACTTGTAATTGGTGTTCCACAAAGCTTTGAATACTTAGATAAGATGCAGGAGCGAGTCATTAAATTTGTAACAAAGCATTCGTCTATTCAAGAAGAGACATTTAAAGATCTCATGTTTGCCAAAGGGAATTTAACGAGAGATATTGGAACAAATGTTGTTGGAGAGGACGCGGTTTCTTGCGGATTGATTAATGAGGTTGGGGGAATTGGTCAGGCCATGAAAAAATTAAATGAACTGATTAAAGAGAATGAACAGAATGGAAAGATGGTTCAATGATTTTATACACAATGATGCCAGTGGAGTCCATTTTTCCTCATTCTGAGACTGGAGATGAGGTTGAACTAATTGATTGGCAAGGCGTTCCCTTATATGTTCAAAAAGCGGAAAATTATTATCGGGTCATTCGTGTAGCGAGCACCAATCCTAATGACTTTTTAAATGAAAAAATCACTCCAGGTAGCATGATTTCTCTTTCAACATATTAGATGAATACGAACAAATATGCTATAATATAATGAGCAGCCAGCGCGGCTGCTTTCTTGTTTTTGTGAAATCTATAGAGTGGGTGGTTGCTATGGCTAGAAAAAAAAAGAGATCGTCCCGGCAGACTAAAAAAGCACCACAAATAAAAGAAACGATCAAATTAGAATTGATTGGGATTGTCATGATTGCCTTAAGTTTAATCGGAATTATTCAGCTTGGAGCAGTAGGAAAAGCGTTTATCTACTTTTTCCGTTTTTTCTTTGGGCAGTGGTTTATGGTTGGTTTTATTAGTGTGATGGCTTATGCGAGTTATATGATGTTTAAAAGAGAAAAACCATTTCTCTTTCAAAGAAGATTAGTAGGATTATATACAATCTTGATTAGTATGCTACTCCTTAGCCATGTTAAGTTATTTGAATTGCTCGGAAACGGTCGTTCGTTTGAACAACCGAGTGTGTTAATTAATACGTGGAACTTATTTTGGATGGAAGTGAAAGAAGGAACAGGTGCATCGAGTGATCTCGGCGGCGGAATAGTTGGAGCTTTATTATTTTCCGTTACGTACTTTTTGTTTGATACACTAGGTACTAGAATTTGTAGCTTTGTTCTTATTTTAATTGGAATGATCTTAATTACTGGCAAATCTTTCAGTGAATTATTTGGCCGATTCTTTGTTGTTGGCAGAACATTTTTAAGCCAGCAATGGGCAGCTTTTCTGCAAGATATGAAAGAGTGGACACGTGAAAGAAAAGCGAAGAAAAAAGATCACGAACTGGACGCTCCAGTCAAAATAAAGGATCATCAGCAAGTAGTAGAAGAAGCGAATGAAGACGATCCATTGGCCGATGAACCGATTATTTCGAGTTTTGCGGAACGTGCTTATTCAGAAGATCCTCCAGAGGATGTCATTCCAACAGAGAAACAGAAAAAGGATATTGCAGAGGAAAGTGTTCCGGCCATTACCTTTACCGAAGTGGAAAATAAAGACTATACACTTCCGCCTCTGAAACTATTAAAAAGGCCGAAGCAAACAGATCAAAGCAGGGAATATCAGCTGATTCATGCCAATGCGGCGAAACTAGAACGAACGTTTCAAAGCTTTGGGGTCAAAGCAAAAGTAACGCAAGTTCATTTAGGTCCAGCAGTGACGAAATACGAAGTGCATCCAGATGTAGGAGTCAAAGTAAGTAAAATCGTTAGTTTAAGCGATGATTTAGCCTTAGCTTTGGCAGCGAAAGATATTCGAATGGAAGCGCCGATCCCAGGTAAATCAGCGATTGGTATTGAAGTGCCAAACTCGGAAGTGGCGATGGTATCTTTGCGTGAGGTATTAGAAGCGAATGCGAATGAAAAGCCTAATTCTAAACTGATGATTGCTTTTGGCCGGGATATCACTGGTGAAGCAGTGTCTGCAGAATTGAATAAAATGCCACATTTACTCGTAGCCGGAGCAACAGGCAGTGGAAAAAGTGTTTGTATTAACGGCATCATTACGAGCATTTTAATGAGAGCGAAACCGCATGAAGTCAAGCTGATGATGATTGATCCGAAAATGGTTGAGCTGAATGTATATAACGGCATTCCACATTTGCTTGCTCCGGTTGTGACAGATGCTAAAAAGGCCTCCCAAGCATTAAAAAAAGTTGTCGGCGAAATGGAGCGGCGCTATGATTTATTCTCGCATAGCGGGACAAGAAATATTGAAGGTTATAATGAACATATTAGACGAGAGAATCAAGAAACAGGAGAGAAGCAGCCGTATCTTCCGTATATTGTTGTTATTGTTGATGAGTTAGCGGATTTAATGATGGTCGCTTCGAGCGATGTGGAAGACTCGATTACTCGGTTGGCTCAAATGGCAAGGGCCGCTGGAATTCATTTAATTATCGCAACGCAACGTCCATCGGTTGATGTCATTACAGGAGTCATCAAAGCGAATATTCCATCTAGAATCGCTTTCGCTGTTTCTTCCATGACCGACTCCAGAACGATTTTAGATATGGGGGGAGCAGAAAAGCTATTAGGGAGAGGAGATATGCTATTTTTCCCTGTCGGTGCTTCTAAACCCATTCGCGTGCAAGGAGCTTTTTTATCAGATGAGGAAGTAGAAGTTGTTGTTGACTATGTGATTTCTCAACAAAAAGCGCAATATCAAGAAGATATGATTCCGGAAGATGTTCCTGAACAAACCTCTCAAGTGGCAGATCAATTATACGAAGAGGCTGTTCAGCTTGTTGCTGAAATGCAGACAGCCTCAGTTTCGATGTTACAACGTCGCTTTCGCATCGGTTATAGCCGAGCTGCTAGGCTCATTGATGAAATGGAGCTGAGGGGAGTAGTAGGTCCTTATGAAGGTAGCAAGCCGCGAAATGTGTTAGTTCCAAAACCAGAGGAATAATGTAAAAACGCCTAAATGGACATGTTTAGGCGTTTTTTTCTTAGATAAATGGGTAAATAGTAAGAGAGAAGGACGTTGTTTTTTGAAAGGGATTTCAGTTTTGTCAAGACGTGAAATGTAAAAAATAAATAATTTTAAACAATTTGCGATAATAAGCGAATACATCTTTTCAAGAATGATAAAAAGTGCTATCTTAAAAGAAATTAGTAGAAATGTTATACATCAGAGGTCTGATGTCTTCAGGGAGAGGGTGGTTGTTGAATGACGATTAAATCGGATAGCAGACATCTATACCTGCAAGTCATTGATCATTTAAAACGTGATATTGAAGTAGGTATTTACAAAGAAAAAGAAAAACTTCCTTCTGAATTTGAATTGGCGAAACAATTAGGTGTGAGTCGAGCAACGTTAAGAGAAGCATTGCGAATTTTAGAAGAAGAAAATGTCATTATCCGCAGACATGGAGTAGGAACCTTTGTTAATTCCAAGCCTCTTTTTACATCAGGAATTGAACAGTTAACAAGCGTGACCAATATGATTATTCAAGCGGAGATGGAACCAGGTACTATTTTCTTAAGTTCAGGCACTCAAAGTCCGACAGAAGAAGATCAGCGGCGATTTCATTGTCGTCCAGACGAAGAAATTGTGGTCGTTGAGCGTGTAAGAACAGCGAATGGTGAACCCGTTGTTTACTGTCTCGACAAAATTCCCGCTCGTTTTTTTCCAGAGGATTATAATTATCAAGATGAATCGTTATTTTCGGTGCTTGATCGGATAGGGAAGCGAAAAATTTCTCATGCGGTGGCTCAAATCGAACCATTTGGGTATCATGAAAAGGTATCCCCTATTCTTGAGTGTGATCCTGAAACCGCTTTACTTTTGTTAAAACAGCTTCACTATGATGAGCTGGACGAGCCTATTTTATACTCAATGAACTATTTTAAAGCGGATAAGTTCAGCTTTCATGTCTTAAGAAAGAGGATTTAACATTGTGTAACATTTCTACTACATTTAAATCATTATTGAGGAGGTATTTTAATGAAAAAGCGTAAATTTGGTCTTGCGATGTCACTTGTTCTTGCTGCGGGCACAATGCTAGGCGCATGCGGCGGCGGAGACAAGGAAAAAAGCACAGAAGAAAAAGGCGGTAAAAAAGAAGATCAGTTTACCGTTGCGATGGTAACTGATGTAGGTGGGGTAGATGATAAATCATTTAACCAATCTGCGTGGGAAGGTCTTCAAGCGTTTGGGAAAGACAACGGCATGGAAAAAGGTACAAACGGTTATGACTACATTCAATCAAAAAGTGATACCGATTACAAAACAAACTTAAACACGGCTGTTCGCAATAAATTTGATTTAATTTACGGAATCGGTTACAAATTAAAACCGGCAATTGAGGAAGTAGCTAAACAACGTAAAGACAGTCATTTTGTTATCGTTGACGACCAAATTGAAGGTGTTGACAACGTGGCAAGCGTAACTTTTAAAGAGCATGAAGGTTCTTTCTTAGTTGGTGTAGCGGCTGGTTTAACAACGAAATCGAATAAAGTCGGTTTCATCGGCGGAACAGACAGTGTTTTAATTAACAAATTTGCGGCTGGTTTTGAAGCAGGTGTGAAGGCGGTTAATCCAAAAGCAAGTGTGAAAATTGAATTCGCTGGTGCGTTTGATAAAGCGGATAAAGGTCAGCAAATGGCATCCGCTATGTACTCTTCAGGCATTGATGTTATTTACCATGCGGCAGGTGCAACAGGTAACGGTGTATTCACAGAAGCAAAAGGTTTGAAACAAAAAGATCCAAACAAAGATTATTGGGTAATCGGTGTAGACCGTGACCAGGCAGAAGAAGGTAAAGTGAACGTTAAAGGCAAAGAAATGAATGTTACATTAACGTCTATGGTTAAACGCGTAGACATCGCAGTAAAAGATTTAGCAACAAAAGCAAAAGACGGCAAGTTCCCTGGTGGAGAAGTGATTGAGTATGGACTTGAAGATGGAGCAGTGAGCATTGCACCAACTCAAGATAACTTATCAGATGATGTGAAGAAAGCTGTAGAAGAATGGACAACGAAAATTAAAAATGGCGAAGTAAAAGTGCCAGTTAAGCCAGAAGGAAAATAAGCAATTGATGTATGAAGGGGAGCGGATTCGTGAACCGTTCCCCGTTTTTAAAAATCGTCATAGAGATACAAGCGAACATTGTCTCTCTATTAGGATTTTTAAAAGCGAGTCCGCACAAATGAGAGAAAGAAATGTGAGCGGACAAGTAATTGATGAAAATCCTAGCTTATGAAGGTCAGACATCCTACTTGCATAGTGAAATCATAGTTAGTGTTTTCTAATTGGAAGGAAAAGACCCTACACAAGGAGTGAAATACAGTGGAATATGTTATTGAAATGCTCGGTATTCGTAAAGAATTCAATGGGTTTGTCGCCAATGACGATATCACGCTTCAGCTTCGAAAAGGAGAAATTCATGCCTTGCTAGGTGAGAATGGAGCGGGCAAATCGACACTTATGAATGTATTGTTTGGGCTGTATCAGCCGGAGCAGGGAGAAATTCGTGTTCATGGCAAGCCGGTGAAAATTACTGATCCGAATGTGGCCAATGATCTCGGTATTGGTATGGTGCATCAGCACTTTATGTTAGTAGATACATTTACGGTAACGGAAAATATCATTTTAGGTAGAGAACCAAAATCAGGGGGCAAAATTGATATTAAACAGGCGGAGAGGGAAGTGCGTGAACTCTCGGAAAAATATGGGCTGGCTGTTGACCCCACGGCGAAAATTGCCGATATTTCGGTTGGGATGCAGCAAAGAGTTGAGATTTTGAAAACGCTATATCGTGGAGCAGAAATGCTAATTTTTGATGAGCCAACGGCGGTGCTGACACCTCAAGAGATTAAAGAGCTGATGCAAATCATGAAAACTCTTATTCAAGAAGGTAAGTCTATTATTTTGATTACGCATAAGCTAAAGGAAATTATGGAAGTTTGTGATCGTGTCACTGTCATCCGAAAAGGAAAAGGAATCGGGACGGTGAATGTATCGGAGACAGACCCTAATCATTTAGCGAGCCTAATGGTCGGTAGGGAAGTCACTTTTAAAATTGACAAAACTGAAGCAAAGCCAGAAGGTAGTGTGCTAGAAGTAAATAATTTGTCTGTGAAGGATTCACGTGGCATTGAAGCCGTGCGAGGGTTAAATTTAACAGTCCAAGCGGGTGAAATTGTTGGGATTTGCGGAGTCGATGGAAATGGACAAACGGAATTAATCGAAGCCATTACCGGATTAAGAAAGGTAGATAGTGGATCGGTTAAGTTAAATGGGAAAGATATCACGAACTTTAAACCGCGAAAAATTACAGAAACAGGTGTGGCTCATATTCCGCAAGACCGTCATAAACATGGCCTTGTATTAGATTTTCCAATTGGGGAAAACATGGTGCTTCAGACGTATTACCAAAAGCCTTTTTCAAAAGGCGGTGTGTTAAATTATAAAGAGATTTATAAAAAAGCGAACCATTTAATTAAAGAATTTGACGTAAGAACGCCAAATGAATATACACCAGCTCGTGCGTTATCAGGCGGAAATCAACAAAAGGCGATTATTGGCCGTGAAGTCGATCGTGATCCAGATTTACTAATTGCGGCTCAGCCGACTCGCGGACTAGATGTTGGAGCAATCGAATTCATTCATAAACGATTAATTGAGCAGCGTGATCATGGCAAAGCCGTGTTGCTTATTTCATTTGAACTCGATGAAATCATTAATGTGAGTGATCGAATTGCTGTTATTTATGAAGGGGAAATCGTTGCCATTGTCAATCCAAAAGAGACAACAGAACAAGAATTAGGATTGTTGATGGCAGGTTCAAAACGTAAGGAAGCAGGTGAGATCCATGTCTAAACGTTTTTCGGGTTTAGCGGTACCAATTATATCTGTTCTTTTAGGCTTATTGGTTGGAGCGATTATTATGCTGATCACTGGCTATAATCCGATAGCTGGTTATGCCGCTCTCTGGCACGGAGCATTTGGAGATTCCTTTTATTTAGGGGAAACGCTTCGACAAATGACTCCTTATATCTTTGCTGGTTTAGCGGTAGCGTTCGCTTTTCGTACAGGGTTATTTAATATCGGGGTTGAAGGACAGCTTTTAGTTGGCTGGGTAGCCTCTGTTTGGGTAGGTCTCGCATTTGATTTACCGAAAGTCATTCATTTGCCACTTGCTGTTTTAGCAGCAGCTGTTGCAGGAGCACTGTGGGGACTGATCCCAGGGATTTTAAAAGCTAAGCTTCGTGTTCATGAAGTAATTGTGACAATTATGATGAATTATATCGCTCTTCATGTGACGAATCATTTTATTCGTAATGTTCTTAGTGATCAAGCAGATTCCACAGATCCTGTTCGCGAATCCGCTAGTTTAAAATCACCATGGTTCGAATCATTAACTGATTTCTCTACTTTGCATAATGGAATCTTTTTAGCCTTTGTAGCAGCAGTTATTATGTGGTTTATGTTAGAAAAAACAACAGTTGGATATGAGTTGCGTTCCGTTGGATTTAACCAGCATGCTTCACAATATGCAGGAATGAACGTCAATCGTAATATTGTATTATCCATGGTCATTTCTGGTGCTTTTGCCGGACTTGGCGGCGCCATGGAAGGGCTTGGAACATTCGGCAATGCCTTTTTACATGCAGGATTTTCAGGTGTCGGATTTGATGGAATTGCGGTAGCGCTGTTAGGAGGCAATACAGCGATCGGTGTCGTATTGGCAGCCCTTTTATTTGGTTCCTTAAAAGTAGGGGCATTGAATATGCCAATTGAATCAGGTGTACCGAATGAGTTGGTGGAAATTGTAATTGCCTTAATCATCTTTTTCGTTGCCTCAAGCTATATGATTAAATGGCTGATCAGCCGATTTAAAAAGGAGGTGAAATAAGTGGATATTTTGACGGTTTTATCTATTATCATTTCGTCATCTTTATTTGCCGCTGCCCCACTTATTTTCACAGCATTAGGCGGTGTGTTTTCAGAGCGTTCAGGAGTCGTCAATATTGGCTTAGAAGGCTTAATGATTGTAGGGGCGTTTACGTCGATTGTCTTTAACTTAACATTCGCTTCCTCATTGGGAGCGGCTACGCCTTGGGTAGCGCTTGTAGCGGCTATGGCTGTTGGCGGATTATTTGCCTTATTACATGCATTAGCTTCGATTACATTTCGAGCGGACCAAGTAGTAAGTGGTGTGGCGATTAACTTCTTGGCCTTAGGTGCTTCTTTATTCCTTGTGAAATTGCTTTATGATAAAGGGCAGACAGATATGGTGAAAGAAAGCTTTAAAAAAGTTGATTTGCCCGTGTTAAGTGATATTCCTGTTTTAGGAAAGTTGTTGTTTTCCAATATTTCTTACCCAGCGATTATCGCTATTGCTCTAGCGTTTGTCATTTGGTATGTATTGTATAAAACACCTTTTGGCTTACGCTTGCGTGCAGTAGGTGAGCATCCAATGGCTGCTGATACAATGGGGATCAATGTAACAAAAATGCGTTACATGGCTGTTTGTTTATCCGGTGTGCTAGGCGGTCTAGGCGGCGCTGTATACGCTCAGTCTATTTCGCTAGATTTCAGTCATGCGACGATTACTGGTCAAGGATTCATGGCCTTAGCGGCGATGATCTTTGGAAAGTGGCATCCGCTAGGTGCGATGGGAGCGGCGATTTTCTTCGGATTTGCTCAAAGCTTAAGTGTTGTCGGTTCAAGCATTCCGTTTTTAGAAAATGTACCAGCTGTCTATTTACTGGTGGCTCCTTACGCATTGACGATTTTAGCGCTTGCTGGATTTATCGGCCGTGCCGATGCTCCGAAGGCACTAGGCACACCATATGTAAAGGGAACAAGATAAGCATAAAAAACTGTCCATCTCGGTGGGCAGTTTTTTCGCGTTTCTGTTGATATCAAAAAACTAGCATTTCATTTTTCAATCTCTTCCTGCTCGTGTATAGTTAAAGTAAGTTTTAAAATAAAAGCATGAAGAGCGCTATATTCGGATAAAAATATAGACATAGCCAACGGAAAAGGAGGATGTTTCAGTGACATTAGTAAATGAGATCATAAAAAGGAAAAAAGGGTATAATCTTCATATTATAAAAACAGATAAATACAAAACGAACACGATTGTATGGAAAATGAAAGCGCCGCTTGAAAAGCAGACGGTAACGATGAGGGCCTTACTTCCTTATGTTCTTCAAAATGGATCCGCTACATTTCCTACTTCTACTGCTTTACGTTCTCATTTAGATGATCTATATGGTGCTAGTTTTTTTGTGGATTTGGCGAAAAAAGGCGACTATCATACGATAAGCTTTTCACTTGAAATAGCCAATGAGAACTATTTGCAAGCAGAGGATTCTTTATTGCAGCAAGCGTTGCAATTTCTTAATGATGTGTTGAAAAATCCCCTTGTGTCAAATGGAGCATTCAACCAAGAAATTGTGGAAAGCGAAAAGCGTAATTTAAAACAGCGAATCCAATCTGTATACGACGATAAAATGCGTTATGCCAGCATGCGGCTGTTAGAAGAAATGTATAAAGAGGATCGCTATGCCTTACAGCCAAACGGACAGCTCGATCAGGTCGATGGTATTGAAGCAGCTGATTTATACAGTTACTATGAGAAAGCATTTGCAGAAGATGAGATTGACTTATATATCGTAGGCGATGTAGATGAGCAGCAAGTAGAGCAAATGGTGGATTCTTTGTTTGTCATGAGCGATCGTCAGCCAATGGCGATCCAGTCACAAGGGCTTTCTATTCGTCCAGATGCACCGAAAACAGTCAAAGAAAAACAAGAAATCAATCAAGGCAAACTTCATATGGGGTATCAAACGAATGTGACTTTTGGCGATCCGGATTATTTTGCGATGCAAGTATTTAACGGAATATTCGGTGGCTTTTCCCATTCTAAATTGTTTACCAATGTGCGGGAGAAAGCGAGTTTGGCCTATTATGCGGCCAGTCGTTTAGAGAGTCATAAAGGCTTTTTAATGGTGCTTTCAGGTATCGACAGCAACCATTACGATCAAGCGGTGAAAATTATTAATGAGCAATTACAAGCGATGAAACAAGGCGACATTTCTAAAAATGAAATTTTGCAAACGCGCGCAGTCATTCGCAATCAATTGCTTGAAACGATTGATACGCAGCGAGGGTTAATCGAGATCTTATATCATAATGTCATCGCCAAACAAAATATTACAATAGATGATTGGCTAGAAGCAGTGGAACGGACTACGATTGAAGAAGTGACAGCCGTCGCTGCTAAGGTAGAGTTGGACACGATCTACTTTTTGTCGGGAACGGAGGGAGTTTCATGAAGAAAATTGTCTTTGATCAACTACAGGAAGAACTATATTATGAAAAAATGGATAATGGCTTAGATGTTTATGTGCTTCCGAAAAAAGGCTTTAATAAAACATTTGCTACTTTTACTACAAAATATGGGTCGATTGATAATCAATTTATCCCGAAAGATCAAAAAGAGTTCATTCGAGTACCGGACGGCATTGCCCATTTTTTAGAGCATAAAATGTTTGAAAAAGAAGATGGTGATGTATTTCAGCATTTTAGTCGTCAAGGAGCTTCCGCCAATGCCTTTACTTCCTTTACGAGAACAGCTTATTTATTTTCCAGTACAGCGAATGTCAAACAAAATCTCGAGACATTGATTGACTTTGTGCAAGATCCTTATTTCACAGAAAAAACAGTCGAAAAGGAGAAGGGGATTATCGGACAAGAAATTCGTATGTATGATGATAATCCGGATTGGCAAGTGTACTTTGGGGTGATTCAAAATATGTACCATACTCATCCCGTCAAAATTGATATTGCTGGAACCGTCGAATCGATTGCAGATATTACGAAGGATCATCTGTATGAGTGCTATCATACTTTTTATCATCCAAGCAATATGCTCTTATTTGTTGTTGGCTCGATTAACCCAGAAGAAACGATCGAGCTCGTCCGCAACAATCAATCCAAAAAGCCATTTAAGGAACAGCCTGCGATTGAGCGCCGCTTTGAACAGGAACCGGAAACCGTGAAAGAGAAGAAGAGAGTGCTTCCGATGAATGTGCAATCATCGAAATGTGAAGTTGGGTTGAAAGCGATCGATACGGATTTACAAGGCAAGGAATTGTTGAAAAGAGAATTAACGATGAATATTTTGCTCGATATGCTCTTTGGAAAAAGCTCAGAATTATATTATCAAATGTATCGCGAAGGATTGATTGATGATACGTTTGGCTATGACTTTACCCAAGAAAAGGGCTTCGGTTTCGCGATGATTGGAGGAGACACAGCTCATCCAGATGAGCTCGAAGAAAGAGTACAAAAGATACTCTTAGAAGCGAAGGAAGGGAAGCATTTAACGCAGGAAGCGCTAAAGAGATCGGTTAAAAAGAAAATCGGTGCTTTTTTACGAGCGGTCAATTCTCCTGAATACATCGCGAATCAATTTACTCGCTATACGTTTAATGAAATGGATTTATTTGACGTGGTGCCGATGCTTGAAACCATTACGTTTGCGGATGTTCAATCTGCTGCCGACCATATGATAGCAAAGGAACGTTTAACCGCTTTTCATATCGTACCAAAACAGTGAAAACAGAAAGAAAAGCCGGCTCTAGATTGCTTTGGGAGTCCGGCTTTTTAAAGGCAAGATGAGCAAGAGGGGAACAACTAAAATGAAACGATTTGCTTTAGTTACGGGTGCCAGTGGTGGGATTGGCCAGGAGATTGCTCGGCAATTGGCTCATGACGGCTGGAACTTATATCTTCAATATTCGAGTGGGGAAAATCAAATAAAAGCATTACAAAAACAAATAGAGGCAACCGGAGTAGAGAGTTTTTCGGTGCAGGCAGATTTATCGTCATCTGTTGGGGTGGAGAAGCTTCTTCAGCATCTTTTTTCGGTGGAAGCGGTTGTTTTTGCGCATGGAACGGCTCAATACGGCTTGTTTCAAGAGGTAAAGGAAGAAGAAATGGATCTGCTTTGGGCTCTTCACGTCAAAAGCCCGATGATGATCATTCAACGGCTAGTATCTAAGTTACAAAAAGGAAAAGCGCCTTCGATTGTTTTTATTTCATCGATATGGGGGCAAACAGGAGCCGCTTGTGAAGTGGTCTATTCTACAGTGAAGGGTGCGCAAATTGCGCTAGTCAAATCACTGGCGAAAGAGTTCGCACCTTCTCATATTAAAGTGAATGCGGTCGCGCCGGGAGCGGTGAATACGAAGATGATGTCGCATTTTTCTAGCGAAGAAGTAAACGAAATAGCTGAAGATATTCCGATGGGGAGACTGGCAGAGCCAGCAGAAATTAGCGCTGTAGTTGGCTTTCTTTGTTCGCGTGCCTCTTCCTATATGACGGGACAAGTATTGGCTGTCAACGGCGGATGGTATACGTAAACTTGTTGAATAATTTCTTGAAACCGACACAAACTAATATTGTAACTCAATAAAGGGAGGGACAATAAGATGTCAGTACTTGAAAATTGGCACGAGTGGAAAAACTTTTTAGGAACAAAGTTGAATCAGGCCCAAGACCAAGGCATGAACAATGAAACAATCAACAATATCGCTTATCAAGTGGGTGATTACTTAGCGAAAAAAGTCGACCCGAAAA
The DNA here is from genome assembly GCF_016820555.1 of Bacillus sp. REN10. Taxonomy (GTDB): domain Bacteria; phylum Bacillota; class Bacilli; order Bacillales; family Domibacillaceae; genus Bacillus_CE. The sequence goes on from NZ_JADHDW010000002.1 coordinate 385,315, forward strand.
ATGAACAAGAACGTGTATTATCTGATTTATGGTCTGTTGCTTCTGAGGAAGAACAGCATGCAATTGCCAGCGTAATGGTGAAGTTAGTTCAAAATAATGGGTCTCGATAAAAGAGAGGGAGGAATTTCCTCTCTTTTTTCTTTTAAAAAGTGCACAAATCATTTATGATAGAAGTTAGATGTTATATATTTATGGACATGATCAAGGTCAAGTCACAAGGGGTGTTTATATGTCCAAGAAAGTTTGGTACTTAGAATATAAAATTGTTAAAAACCGACCTGGACTGTTGGGGGACATTTCTTCCTTGCTGGGGATGCTTTCCATTAACATCATTACGATTAATGGAGTTGATGATGGCAGTCGCGGATTATTAATGCGCGCCCAAAGTGAAGATCAAATTAGAAGGCTGGAATCGATTCTTGAAACAATTGATACCATTCAAATCATTAAATTAAGAGAACCGAAATTACGTGATCGCATGGCGGTGAGGCATGGACGATACATTGAGCGGGATGCTGATGATAAGAAAACTTTTCGGTTTGTTCGTGATGAGCTTGGACTTCTCGTTGACTTTATGGCAGAATTGTATAAAATGGAAGGGCATAAATTAATCGGCATACGGGGGATGCCTCGTGTAGGGAAGACGGAATCGATCGTTGCTGCGAGCGTTTGTGCTAATAAAAGATGGCTGTTTGTGTCTTCGACGATGATTAAACAAACCGTTCGTGATCAGTTAATTCGCGATGAGTACAATGCGAACAATATTTTTATTATGGATGGTGTAGTATCAACAAAGAGAGCGAGTGAAAAGCATTGGCAGCTCGTTCGGGAAATTATGCGTCTCCCTGCTGTTAAAGTAATAGAACATCCGGATATTTTTGTCCGAAATAGTGAGTATAAAATAGAGGATTTTGATTATATTATTGAACTTCGAAATCACCCTGACGAAGAAATTACATACGAACCAGTGGAAAGGAATGGTTTTTTCCAAGATTCGAATTTCGGTGGTTTTGATTTTTAATTATGGAAGGTGTTATTGGTGACTGAACTAGGAAATCGCTTAAGAGAAGCGCGAAAAGCAAAAGGATTGTCATTGGCTGATGTACAGGAAATGACGAAGATTCAAAAAAGATATTTAACGGGCATTGAAGAAGGAAACTATGATATGATGCCAGGGAAGTTTTATGTTCGGGCATTTATTAAGCAATATGCCGAAGCGGTTGGTTTAAATGCAGAGGAGCTGTTTGAGGAATTTAAAAGTGAAGTGCCGTCTTCTCATGAGGATGAAATTCCGCAACGGGCAACAAAGGTAGAGCAAGTGACAACAAACGTACCTGCGGAGCCTTCTAAGTTGTTAGAGCACTTGCCGAAAATATTGTTGACGGCTTTTATCATTGGAGCTCTTTTCCTAGTATGGGCGTTAATGCCTAAAAATGGTGCAGACGAGAAACAAGTGGTCGAAAAGCCCGTTGTTAAGGAATCTGCTGAGCAAAATAGCAAAGAGGATGACAAAGCAGAAGCGCCTGTGAAAGAGGATGAGAAAAAAGAAAAGAAACCTAAAGCAGAAAAAACTGCGAAGCAAGTATTAACAGCTGTTGGAACAAGCGGAAGTGACTCCACTTATGAGTTGAAAGAAGCTGAAAAGTTTGAAGTATCGATTTCATCGAAAGGAAGTACTTGGGTTGGTGTAAAAGATGGAAGCGGGAAAAGTTATTTCGGTGATATGGTTCAAAGTGGCCAAACACAAACATTTGATTTAACTGGTCAAACGGAGGTCAGGATTAGAGTGGGGAATGCTCCTGATACGGAAGTGAAAGTAAACGGTGAAGTTGTTACATATCAAATTCCTGCGGCGAGCCAAGTAACACAAAATATTATTATTCAAAAGAAGTAAGCTTCTTACGTAAGGACTGGTTTTGATGGTGGAATGCTGTTTAGAAGCATTCCACTGTGATAAGTGGAGGGACGATTGTGAATTTACCAAATAAGATTACCGTATCAAGAATTTTGATGATCCCTATTTTTCTAATCATTATGGTAGCTGATTTTAATTGGGGAGAGATCGAATTTTTAGGCACGACGATGCCAATGACTCATTTTGTGGGTGCGCTCATCTTTATTATCGCGGCGACAACGGATTGGGTGGATGGGCATTTTGCCAGAAAGTATAACCTAGTAACGAACTTAGGGAAGTTTTTAGATCCATTAGCGGATAAATTATTAGTTTCTGCGGCTCTCATTGTGTTGGTGGAGCTTGGTGCTGCTGCTTCTTGGATTGTGATTATCATTATTAGCCGTGAATTTGCAGTGACAGGTCTTCGTCTTATTCTTGCTGGTGAAGGAGAGGTAGTTGCTGCTAACATGCTCGGTAAAATTAAAACGTGGACACAAATTATTGCGATTTCTGCCTTATTGCTTCATAATGCTCCATTCGAGAGCTTGTCCATTCCATTTGCTGATATTGCTTTGTGGGTGGCTACATTCTTTACGATTTGGTCTGGGTGGGATTATTTTTATCTTAATCGCCATGTGTTTAAACATTCAAAATAATAGAGATCGGAGGCTGATTAAAACGGAGAATTCGGCGCTCTTACTGTCGTATAGTTTTTGCAGTACACCCTATACGGACATTAAGGTTGGCTGTTCTGCATTTTGTCGGCCTCTTTTTTAATATAGTCTGTAAATAAGGGTAGAGGTGTTAGTATGAATGCTGAAATTATTGCTGTAGGATCAGAATTATTATTAGGTCAAATTACCAATACGAATGCTCAGTTTCTTTCTCACCATTTAGCTGAAATTGGCATCAATGTGTATTACCATACCGTTGTAGGAGATAATTCGAAACGATTGATTGATGTGGTGAAAGAAGCAGAGAAACGTGCCGACCTATTAATTTTTACAGGTGGGCTTGGGCCAACAAAGGATGATTTGACGAAGGAAGCCATCGCTACACATATTGGACTTGAGCTTGAATATAATGAAGCTGCTTTAAGAAGCATAGAGGCCTATTTTGCTAAAGTGAACCGAAAGATGACAGAAAACAACAAAAAACAAGCGTTAGTCATGAGCGGAAGTAAAGTGTTGCCAAATGATCATGGGATGGCTCCAGGAATGTTATTAAAGGCAAACAATAAACACTATATGCTATTGCCTGGACCGCCAAAAGAAATGCAGCCGATGTTTTTAGCGTATGGAAAGAACGAATTAATTCAATTGCTAGAGAAAGTTGAACGGATTGAATCGCGCGTGTTGCGCTTTTTTGGTATCGGTGAATCGGCTCTTGAAGTAGAAGTTGAGGATTTATTATTGAATCAGCAAAATCCGACGATCGCTCCATTAGCAGGAGACGGAGAGGTCACGCTCCGGATTACAGCGAAGCATGAGTCTGAAGAAGTAGCCCTGCAAATGATCCAAGAAGTAGAAGATGAGATTCTTCGTCGCGTCGGTCAATATTTTTACGGATACGATCAAACGACCATTATGGAAGAGCTGGCAGAGTTATTAAAGGAAAGGAATTTATCGGTTGCAGTGGCGGAGAGCTTAACCGGAGGTCTTTTTCAAAGTGAGTTAACAGCGGTGAAAGGCGTTAGCGCTATTTTTAAAGGCGGAATTGTTTGCTATTCCAATGAGACAAAGAAGCAGCTCGTACATGTCAAAAAAGAAACGATTGACACATATGGAGCAGTCAGCGAACAATGTGCCCTAGAACTGGCTGAAAATACGAGAGCTATTTTTGATAGTGACTTTGCTATTAGCTTTACTGGAGTAGCCGGTCCCGATGAAATGGAAGGGCAAGCGCCGGGAACGGTTTGGATTGGACTGGCTGAACGTTCTCAAGAGACGAAAGCTTATCAGCTTAATTTGGCTGGAAGCCGAACGGGTATCCGGAAGCGTTCTGTGAAATATGGCTGTCATTATTTACTACATGCGATTCACCAGCGCAAATAAAAAAATATTCGAAATATTATTGACTATTCCGATTTGATTATTATATAATCTTTTCAATAGCTTATTTAATAGTTCAATTAAACATTGATACTCTTATTGCGAGCGGCGGAGGGATTAGGCCCTATGAAGCCCAGCAACCTTCAGGCGATGACCGCCTGAAACGGTGCTAATTCCTACAGACTTTTTGTCTGGAAGATAAGAGGAGGACCTAATAATCAAACCCTCTTCTTTTTTGATAAGAAGAGGGTTTTTATCTTCCTCTGAAAGAATAATGAAACGAATTAGGAGGGTTTACACATGACGAAAGAAAATTGGGATCAAGAGACGTTATTATTACACGGAGGCCAAGTACCGGATCCAGTAACAGGAGCGCGTGCAGTACCGATTTATGAAACAACATCTTATGTATTTGAAGATACAGACCATGCGAATGCATTATTTGCTCTTCAAAAGCCGGGGAATATTTATACGCGTATTACGAATCCGACAGTTGATGTGTTTGAAAAACGAGTGGCTTTACTTGAAGAAGGAGCAGCTGCGGTGGCACTCTCTTCAGGAATGGCGGCAATTGCCTTTTCAATTTTGAACTTAGCACATGCGGGAGATGAGATCGTCGCAGCGAGTAATTTATATGGAGGTACATATAATTTATTTGCTAATACACTTCCCAAATACGGTATCACAGTGAAATTTGTTGATTCGACAGACCCAGAAAACTACCGCAAAGCGATTACACCAAAAACGAAAGCTTTGTTTGGGGAAATCATCGGTAACCCGTCTCTAAATGTCCTTGATGTGGAAAAAGTAGCAGAAATTGCTCGTGATCATGGCATTCCGCTTATTGTCGATAGTACATTTGCTTCACCTTATGTTTGCAAACCGCTTACTTGGGGAGCAGATATTGTTGTTCATTCGGCAACAAAATGGATTAGCGGTCATGGTACAGTGATTGGCGGTGTAGTAGTAGATGGAGGGAAATTTAATTGGGATAGTGAAAAATTCCCTGGCTTTACAGAACCGGATGAATCTTATCATGGGTTAAAGTATGCTGATATTGAAGGCCCAGCATTTGCTGTGAAGCTTCGGGTTCAATTATTAAGAGACTTTGGCCCGGCTTTAAGTGCTAATAGCGCTTTCTTATTACTTCAAGGTTTAGAAACGCTGCACTTGCGAATTCAGCGCCATCACCAAAATACATTAGAAATCGTGAACTATTTGAATAACCACCCTGGTGTAGAGTGGGTCTCTCATCCGAGTTTACCGGAACACCCATCTTATGATTTAGCGCAAAAATATTTGAAACACAGCAACGGCTCAATTGTTGTATTTGGTATTAAAGGTGGTCGTGAAGCAGGAAAAACAGTGATTGATAACGTTCAACTATGGTCTCACGTAGCTAACGTTGGAGATGGAAAGTCACTCATTATTCACCCGGCTACGACAACGCACCAACAGTTAAATGATGAAGAGCTGGTTAAGTCCGGCGTGAAAGAAGAGCTAATTCGTCTATCGATCGGATTAGAATCTACAAAGGATTTGATTGCTGACTTAAATCAAGCAATTGAAAAAGCAACAGGGGTAACTGTTGAAGTATAAAAATAATATGAGAGGGCAACACCGAAATGTGTATCTATATGGAGCAGTTTTCCTGCTAATCATGTAGACGGCACATTTTGGTGATCGCCCTTTTTTGTTGTTCACACGATTTTAATGGTTAAATACCTTATTAAAAAGTCATAAAAATAACGCTCTTTCTAAAGAGTATGTTAATATAAATATGCGGATATTTACTAGCTTTTCTTTTCATTTTCTTCTAAAAAATTTACTTCTTTAGACTGCTTCATTCTTTTCTCCAATAAATAAAAAAATAAAAAATACGAATAAATGTTCGCTTTTCTCTTGAAATTGTCTCATAAAAAAGGTATAGTAATAATAGATTTTGAAACAGAAAATCCATAAGTTAATTTTTTAATAGATGTATCATTTTAAGGAGGAATATCAATGAACGATCGTCAAGCAGCTTTAGATATGGCGTTAAAACAAATTGAAAAACAATTTGGTAAAGGATCGATTATGAAATTAGGGGAGCAAACCGACCGTAAAATCTCGACTGTGCCAAGCGGCTCTCTTGCTTTGGATGCTGCGCTTGGAGTAGGTGGTTATCCGCGCGGACGCATTATTGAAATATACGGACCAGAGAGTTCAGGTAAGACAACGGTGGCTCTTCATGCGATTGCTGAAGTACAAGCAACTGGCGGTCAGGCAGCGTTTATTGATGCCGAGCATGCACTAGACCCAGTGTACGCTCAAAAGCTAGGAGTAAACATTGACGAACTTTTGTTATCACAGCCGGATACAGGGGAACAAGCATTGGAGATTGCTGAAGCACTAGTCAGAAGCGGCGCCGTCGATATTCTTGTTATTGACTCAGTAGCAGCTTTAGTGCCAAAAGCAGAGATCGAAGGAGAGATGGGCGACTCGCATGTTGGATTGCAAGCTCGTCTGATGTCTCAGGCGCTACGCAAGCTCTCGGGTGCTATTAACAAATCAAAGACGATCGCGATCTTCATTAACCAAATTCGTGAAAAAGTGGGGGTTATGTTCGGGAATCCTGAAACAACACCAGGCGGACGTGCGCTTAAATTCTATAGTTCTGTGCGTTTAGAAGTTCGCCGTGCTGAGACGCTAAAGCAAGGAAATGAAATGGTTGGTAATAAAACAAAAATAAAAGTAGTGAAAAATAAAGTCGCTCCTCCTTTCCGTGTTGCAGAAGTTGACATTATGTACGGAGAAGGTATCTCGAAAGAAGGAGAAATCATTGATCTAGGCTCAGATGAAGATATTATTCAAAAGAGCGGTGCATGGTATTCTTATAACGAAGAGCGCCTAGGACAAGGCCGTGAAAATGCCAAGCAATTTTTAAAAGAGAATCCAGAGATTTCTCATGAGATTATGCTGAAGATCCGAAAGCAATACGGATTAGATGAAGATGTGATCGAACCGACAGAAGATGGGGCGAAGGAAGAGTTCAGCCTTTTGGATGAATAAAACTTTTAAGAGCAGCGTTTGATGATGCTGCTCTTTTCGTACATTTCAAAGAATTAATACTGTGTACAGGATGAAACGCTTGACAACGAATTTCCGCACCTATAAAATTAATATGTATATTTTACATTTTTTTCTCTTAAAAGTGGAAGAATTGAAGCTGTATATTGAAATGTTGAAACAATGTATCAGCCGACATGTTAAAAACATGACAAAAGATCATAGCAAGGGGAGGTGAAATCATGGATGCTATTACAATCATCTCCATTTTGCTTGGCCTAATCGTCGGTGTCGTTGTTGGCTATTTTGTTAGGAAATCCATTGCAGAGTCTAAAATTGCAGGAGCAAAGGGTGCGGCAGAACAAATTATTGATGATGCTAACCGAGAAGCGGAAGCATTGAAAAAAGAAGCCCTGCTTGAAGCAAAGGATGAAATTCATAAACTTCGTACAGATACTGAATTAGAGCTTCGTGAACGAAGAAACGAATTGCAAAAACAAGAGAATCGTTTGTTACAGAAAGAAGAGTACCTTGATCGTAAAGATGAGCAGTTAGATAAACGTGAAGCTCAGCTTGAAAAGAAAGAGGAAGCTCTGACTGAGAGACAACAACATATTGAAGAGATGGACAGCAAAGTGGAAGAGATGGTGAAAGTACAGAAAGCTGAACTGGAACGAATCTCAAGTCTCACTCGTGATGAAGCTCGTGCGATCATTTTAGAACGCGTCGAACAAGAACTTGCACATGATATCGCTGTGATGACAAAAGAGCAAGAGAATCGCGCGAAAGAAGAGGCCGATAAAAAGGCAAAAAATATTCTTTCTCTGGCTATTCAGCGCTGTGCAGCAGACCATGTGGCAGAAACAACAGTTTCCGTTGTGAACTTGCCGAATGATGAAATGAAAGGTCGGATCATTGGTCGTGAAGGACGAAATATTCGAACGCTTGAAACACTGACAGGCATTGATTTAATTATTGATGATACGCCAGAAGCGGTGATTCTTTCAGGCTTTGACCCAATTCGTCGGGAAACCGCTCGAATCGCGCTTGAGAAGCTTGTTCAAGATGGGCGAATCCATCCGGCGCGTATTGAGGAAATGGTGGATAAAGCTAGAAGAGAAGTGGATGAATACATCCGCGAAATGGGGGAACAAACTACATTTGAAGTGGGTATTCATGGACTTCACCCTGATTTAATTAAGATATTAGGACGTTTGAAGTTCCGTACGAGTTACGGCCAGAATGTGTTAAAACACTCCATGGAAGTTGCCTTTCTTACAGGGCTTATGGCTGCTGAACTTGGTGAAGATGAAATTCTTGCTCGCCGTGCAGGGTTGCTCCATGATATCGGAAAAGCGGTAGACCATGAAGTAGAAGGAAGCCATGTGGAGATTGGTGTGGAACTTGCGACGAAGTATAAAGAACATCCAGTTGTCATCAATAGTATCGCGTCGCATCATGGAGATACAGAACCAACATCCATTATTGCTGTTCTTGTGGCAGCTGCCGATGCTCTATCGGCTGCTAGACCAGGTGCTCGCAGTGAAACACTTGAAAATTATATACGACGTCTTGAAAAGCTTGAAGAAATTTCTGAATCCTATGAAGGAGTAGAGAAATCCTTTGCTATTCAGGCGGGACGTGAAGTGCGTATTATGGTGAAGCCAGATCAAATTGATGATCTTCATGCTCATCGCCTAGCGCGCGATATTAGAAAACGCATTGAAGGGGAACTGGATTATCCAGGCCATATTAAAGTGACAGTGATAAGAGAAACACGAGCTGTGGAATATGCGAAATAAAGCGGTGTGAATCCTTCACACCGCTTTCCCTTTTTAAGGAAACGAATGATAGGAAGGACAGAAAAATGAAAATACTATTTGTAGGCGATGTGGTCGGTTCACCAGGAAGAGAAATGGTCAGTGAATATTTACCGATGCTCAAAAAGAAATATCGCCCTGAATGTACGATTGTAAACGGTGAAAATGCCGCTGCAGGACGCGGGATTACAGAAAAAATTTACCGTCAATTTTTACAGGATGGAGCGGATGCCGTCACATTAGGTAATCACGCTTGGGACAATAAAGAAATATTTGCATTTATCGATCAAGCGAAGCAGCTTGTACGACCAGCAAACTTTCCAGAAGGTACACCTGGTAAAGGGGTAATCTTTGTGAAACAAGCGGGCGTAGAGGTTGCGGTAATTAACGTTCAAGGGCGTACATTTATGCCTCCATTAGAATGTCCCTTTACAGCGGTAGAGAGACTGGTAGAAGAGGCGAAACAGCGGACTCCATTTATCTTTGTCGATATCCATGCGGAGGCCACTAGTGAAAAGCAGGCAATGGGCTGGTTTTTGGATGGAAAAGTCTCTGCGGTTATAGGTACGCATACTCATGTTCAGACAGCGGATCATCGGGTGTTGCCAAAAGGAACAGCCTATTTATCAGACGTGGGTATGACAGGGCCGTATGACAGTATTTTAGGGATGGAGAAAGAGGCGGTGCTGAAAAAATTTCTAACCAGTTTGCCTGTTAGATTTGAAGTGCCAAAGAGCGGACGTACGCAACTGAGCGGCTGTCTTATTGAATTGGATCGGAAAACAGGTTTAGCGAAAAAGATTGACCCGATTCTTATCAATGACGATCACCCATTTATTGCAGAGTGATCTCTTGTTGCCCCTTTTGTTAAAGAGACAAGTAATACACGGGCTATTCCGCGAATATAGTAACAATGGAAGGCGAGCGATGAACCGTGTTCTATGGAATGAGCATTCGGTATAGTTTAATAAAGGGGGCCATGAAATGGAAGTATTAAAAGTTTCGGCAAAATCCAATCCTAATTCTGTAGCTGGTGCACTTGCCGGTGTTCTGCGCGAGAGAGGTGCCGCTGAAATCCAAGCAATTGGGGCTGGAGCGCTTAATCAGGCGGTAAAAGCAGTCGCCATTGCGAGAGGATTTGTTGCTCCTAGTGGGGTAGACTTAATTTGTATTCCTGCTTTTACCGACATCTTGATCGATGGAGAAGAACGAACAGCCATCAAATTGATTGTCGAACCACGATAGAGAGATGAAAAGGTCAGACTCAAACACAGGGGAAATGAAGGCAGTTTTCGCTTGCGCTGTGTAGGAGGCTGACCTTTTATTTAAGCTTAGTTAAAATGCCGTGTTGATTTTTTACTTATTTAATTAGTTAAGTGAAAAGGAGTTATTTGCATCAGGTTATTTAAATAAAAATATTTGCAATTTTATGTTAAATGACATATATTAAACTTATTAATCCTATTTAAATAATCAACATTAAAGGGGGAGGAAAATGATTTTTGATGCTCACTGTGATGTTCTTTATCGGCTTCAGAATGAAAAAGGACTAAGTTTTCAACGAAATTGGGAATTACATATTACATATGAGCAGTTAAAGAAAGCAAGAAGCAAAGTTCAATGTTTTGCTATTTTCCTCTCTCCTGCATTAAAGCCGTCTGAACGATTTCGGGCAGCATTAGAGCAAGTGGATTTATTTTATGAGACAATTGTTAAGCCTCATCCTGATATAAAAATAGTCAAATCGAGGGAAGATATTCTACATTTAGCCGAAGAAGACATTGGCGTCGTGTTAACACTTGAAGGCTGTGAAGCGATTGAAGAAGATGTATTAAAATTAAGTACTTTATATCATCTTGGAGTTCGTTCCGTTGGATTAACTTGGAACTATGCCAATGCTGCAGCAGATGGAGTTTTAGAGAAAAGAGGAGCAGGTTTATCAGCATTTGGCATACAAGTGGTAGAGAAACTTAATCAGTGGGCTATATGGACGGATGTGTCTCATTTATGTGAGCGCGCATTTTGGGATGTGATGACAGTTGCTCATTTGCCGATTGCAAGTCATTCGAATTGTTATCAGCTTTGTCCGCATCCAAGAAACTTAAAGGATGAACAAATCAAGGCAATCATTGAAAAAGATGGTGTAATAGGTTTAACATTTGTTCCTTTCTTTGTGAAAGAGGGAAGGAAAGCAACAGCAGATGATTTATTAAAGCATGTCGAATATATTTGCGAGCTTGGCGGGGAGGAACATCTTGGATTTGGTTCCGACTTTGATGGAATTGATGAAACGATTCCCGGTTTAACTTCTTACCAAGCTTATGAAAAATGGGGAGAATTACTTAACAAGTATTATTCTTCAAAACAAACAGAAAAATTTCTTTTTTATAATTTCGCACGTAGATTTCCAAACTAAACGAGCAAGTATAAAGTTAGTGATTTCTTCTCAAAAGTGATACACTAGTTTAGTGAAGAAAGAAGCGTATTAAAGGAGTGTTTGTTCAATGATAGAGCAGCTTTCTTGGAAAGTTGGAGGACAGCAAGGAGAAGGGATTGAAAGCACCGGAGAGATTTTCTCTATGGCTTTAAATCGCTTAGGCTATTTTTTATATGGATATCGTCACTTTTCATCGAGAATTAAAGGCGGGCATACGAACAATAAAATTCGCGTGAGTACGACTCCTGTTCGTGCAGTAGCGGATGATCTTGATATATTGGTGGCATTTGATCAGGAAACCATTGATGTGAACTATAAGGAATTGCACGATCAAGGTATTATTTTGGCAGATGCGAAGTTTAATCCTGTAAAGCCAGAGGATACAAAGGCAGAGCTGTATGTTGTGCCATTTACGGAAATGGCGACAGCACTTGGAACATCACTCATGAAAAATATGGTGGCTGTAGGAGCAACTTGCGCTGTGATTAACATAGATGTTCAAGTGTTCACAGGTGTGGTGCAAGAAATCTTTGGACGTAAAGGTGAAGCAGTTGTCCAAAAGAATATGGAAGCGATCCAAGCAGGCCACCGTTATATGTTGGACCAACTAAATGGAAAAGAAGGCGTTCTGCAGCTGAAACAAGCGGATGGCAAGCAAAGAATGTTTATGATCGGTAACGATGCGATCGCTCTTGGGGCACTTGCGGGCGGCGTTCGCTTAATGGCGGCTTATCCGATTACACCTGCTTCTGAAATTATGGAGTATTTAATTGAAAAACTACCGGATGTCGGTGGAACCGTTATCCAAACGGAGGATGAGATTGCAGCAGCAACGATGGCCATCGGTGCGAACTATGGAGGCATTCGTTCCTTTACCGCTTCTGCAGGACCTGGTCTTTCACTGATGATGGAAGCGATTGGACTAGCAGGAATGACCGAAACACCGCTTGTTGTGGTTGATACGCAACGCGGCGGCCCATCAACAGGGTTGCCGACGAAGCAAGAACAATCGGATTTAATGGCAATGATTTACGGAACGCATGGAGAAATTCCAAAGATCGTTCTTGCGCCAAGTACAGTAGAGGAAGCCTTCTTTGACACGGTAGAGGCTTTTAACTTAGCGGAAGAATACCAATGTCCGGTTATTATCTTATCTGATTTACAACTGTCATTAGGGAAACAAACGGTTGAACCGCTTGATTATAGCAAAGTAGACATTCGCCGCGGAAAATTGATTCAAGGCGAACTGCCTGAAGTAGAAGAAAAGACGTATTTTAAACGTTATGAAGTGACAGAGGATGGAGTTTCTCCTCGTGTGATTCCCGGCATGAAGCATGGTATTCACCATGTAACAGGCGTTGAGCATGATGAGACAGGAAAGCCGTCTGAATCTCCGTCTAATCGCCAAGCGCAAATGGACAAGCGCATGCGCAAACTGAACGAGCTATCCTTTAAAACACCTGTTTATAAAAATGCAAAACATGAACAGTCTGATTTATTGTTAATTGGCTTTAATTCTACTCGAGGAGCGATTGAAGAAGCAGTTGAGCGGCTAGAGAAAGACGGAATTAAAGTGAACCATGCGCAAATTCGCCTGATTCATCCGTTCCCGACAGAGGAAGTCTTACCTTTAATTGAATCAACGAAACATGTGTTAGTAGTAGAAAACAATGCAACAGGTCAGCTTGCTAATATTATTAAAATGAACGTAGGCCACCCACAAAAAATTAAAAGTTTGTGCAAATATGACGGAAACCCATTCCAGCCGCATCATATTTATACAAGCAGCAAGGAGTTGTTTTAAATGGCGACGTTTAAAGACTTTCGAAATAATGTGAAACCAAACTGGTGCCCAGGTTGCGGTGACTTTTCTGTACAGGCGGCGATTCAGCGTGCAGCAGCCAATGTCGGCTTAACGCCTGAAAAGCTGGCTGTCATTTCAGGGATTGGGTGCTCTGGTCGTATTTCAGGATATATTAATTCTTACGGGCTGCATGGAATTCATGGACGCGCTCTCCCGATTGCCCAAGGGGTGAAAATGGCGAATAAAGATTTAACAGTAATCGCTTCAGGTGGAGATGGTGATGGCTTTGCCATTGGTATGGGGCACACGATTCATGCGATGCGCCGTAATATTGATTTAACTTATATTGTTATGGATAATCAAATTTATGGATTAACAAAAGGGCAAACATCTCCGCGTTCAGCTGAAGGATTCAAAACAAAATCTACGCCAAAAGGGGCGATTGAAAGTGCGCTTTCCCCAATGGAGCTGGCCATTACGAGTGGTGCGACATTTGTTGCTCAAAGCTTTTCCACCGATTTAAAAGAGTTAACAGCGATCATTGAAGCGGGGATTGAGCATAAAGGCTTCTCTATTATTAATGTATTCAGCCCATGCGTGACTTATAATAAAATTAATACGTATGACTGGTTTAAAGAACATTTAACAAAATTATCAACGATTGAAGGGTATGATCCTTCTGATCGTGAATTAGCAATGAATACATTAATGAAGCATGATAGTCTTGTAACGGGAATTATTTATCAAAATAAAGAGAAACCGTCTTACCAAGAACTTGTATACGGCTATTCTGATGAACCGTTAACGGCTCAAGATTTGAAATTAGAAGATGCTTATTTTGATAAGCTTGTGAAAGAATTTATGTAATGAAAAAAAAGAGGGTGAGTCAAAAGGTCGATGAAAACTGGTCTTTTGAACGTCACCCTCTTTTTATTGATAAAATGAATCAAAAACAAATGCTTTTTGACACTTTCATGCATATTGAACGCGTCTAGTTGTTCTTTCGTTTGTTGTATTATATACTAAAATAATGTGTACGCATTACAAATGTAGTTTCTTTTTGCTTAGCAGCAGCAAAGGAAAGGAGAAATAAAATGAACGAAGAACAACGCAAGCATGGACAACAAGTGAGTGAAAATAATCCAACGGACAAAAAATCCGAAAAGGATTATAGTAAATATTTCGAATCAGTGTATCAGCCGCCATCCTTAAAGGAGGCGAAAAAACGCGGAAAAGAGGAAGTCAAGTATCATAATGACTTCAAAATTGATGAGAGATTTCGAGGAATGGGCGAAGGACGCAAATTCTATATCCGCACATATGGCTGCCAAATGAATGAGCATGACACAGAAGTCATGGCTGGTATCTTTTTAGCGTTAGGCTATGAAGCTACGGATTCTGTCGATGACGCCAACGTCGTTTTATTAAATACATGCGCTATTCGTGAAAATGCTGAAAATAAGGTGTTTGGTGAATTAGGCCATTTTAAAGGCTTAAAGCAAGAGCGACCAGATTTATTATTAGGTGTTTGCGGATGTATGTCGCAAGAAGAGTCGGTTGTTAACAAAATTTTAAAAACGTATCAGCATGTCGATATGATCTTTGGTACGCATAATATTCACCGCTTGCCGGAGATTTTAGACGAAGCTTATAAATCGAAAGAAATGGTTGTTGAAGTGTGGTCTAAAGAGGGAGATGTCATTGAAAATCTTCCGAAAGTGCGTCGAGGCAATATTAAAGCTTGGGTTAATATTATGTACGGCTGTGATAAGTTTTGCACATATTGTATCGTCCCTTATACACGAGGCAAAGAAAGAAGCCGTCGCCCGGAAGAAATTATTCAAGAAGTGCGTCACTTAGCGGCTCAAGGTTATCAAGAAATTACGCTTCTAGGGCAAAACGTCAATGCGTACGGAAAAGACTTTGAAGATATTAAATACGGACTGGGCGATTTAATGGATGAAATCCGCAAAATTGATATTCCGCGTGTTCGTTTTACAACGAGTCATCCGCGTGACTTCGATGATCATTTAATTGAAGTATT
This sequence comes from Bacillus sp. REN10, assembly GCF_016820555.1. Classification (GTDB taxonomy): domain Bacteria; phylum Bacillota; class Bacilli; order Bacillales; family Domibacillaceae; genus Bacillus_CE. The sequence continues at coordinate 400,413 of NZ_JADHDW010000002.1, forward strand.
AGCGAAGAAAGGCAATTTAATGGATCACATTCATTTACCAGTGCAATCAGGTTCTTCGGAAATATTGAAGATCATGGCGCGCAAATACAACCGTGAGCAATTTTTAGAGCTTGTTCGTAAAATTAAAGCAGCCATTCCAGATGTGGCGTTAACAACGGATATTATTGTTGGTTATCCAAATGAAACAGAAGAGCAATTTGAAGAAACATTATCGCTTTATCGGGAAGTAGGCTTTGAATCGGCTTATACATTTATCTACTCTCCGCGAGAAGGAACGCCAGCTGCAAAAATGAAAGACAATGTTCCAATGGAAGTAAAGAAAGAGCGCCTACAACGTTTAAATGCGTTAGTGAACGAGCTATCAGCTAAAGCAATGAAACAGTATCAAGATCAAGTTGTTGAAGTGCTAGTAGAAGGTGAAAGTAAGAACAATCCTGATATCCTAGCTGGCTATACAAATAAAAATAAGCTCGTAAACTTTAAAGGACCAAAAACAGCGATTGGAAAAATTGTTAAAGTAAAGATTACAGAAGCGAAAACATGGTCCTTAAATGGTGAAATGGTAGAAGAACATACAATGGCAGAGGTGAACTGATATGGCAGTATATACGAAAGATGATATTTTGGCACGCGCAAAAGAACTTGCTCAAATGATTTCTGAAACAGAGGAAGTAGCGTTCTTTAAAGAAGCAGAAGCAAAAATTCATGAAAATCAAAAGGTTCGCGAAAAAATCGCCAGCTTAAAAAGCTTGCAAAAACAAGCGGTAAACTTTCAGCATTATGGAAAGACAGAAGCGTTAAAAATGGTAGAAGACAAAATGGCGAAAATCGAGCAGGAGTTAGATGAAATTCCTGTGGTGCAACAATTTAAAGAATCACAAGTAGAAGTGAATGAAATTTTGCAAATTGTCGCTTCTGCCATTTCTAACACTGTGACGGACCGTATTATTGAAACCACTGGTGGAGACTTGCTTCGAGGTGAGACAGGGGCGCAAGTGAAAAACAGCCAGCCGGGAAGCTGCAGTTAATCGAACTATATATGATAAAGGGACTTGCTCGTAAAAAAGAGCAATCCCTTTTTTGTTTTAAATTTATTCACTTGTGCAAACTCGTTATGAACGCCACTTTCTGTTCAAATAATTTTTATTTCTGCTAGGCACATGTCTTGCTTTTTCTGCATAGGATAAATGGAGAACAAGCGAGGAGGTACGCTCGAATGGCAGAATATAGGGAGATTATAACAAAGTCGGTCGTTGCCAAAGGCCGTAAGTTTACTCAGTCTCATCACACGATTTGTCCGCCGCACCATCCATCGAGCATTTTAGGCTGCTGGATCATTAACCATGAGTATAAAGCCAAAAAGGTCGGAAAAACAGTAGAAGTGCACGGCACATATGAGATTAACGTCTGGTATTCTCATCACGATAACACGAAAACATCTGTTGTCACAGAGAAAGTGGACTACAGAGATGTCATTAAACTGAAATATCGTGATGAGCATTGCTTTGACGATAATGAAGTGCTAGCAAGAGTGTTACAGCAACCAAATTGTTGTGAAGCTGTCATTTCGAAGCACGGAAATAAAATCGTTGTGCATGTAGAGAGAGAATTTTTAGTTGAGGTGGTTGGCGAAACAAAAATTTGTGTAGCGGTTCATCCGCATGGCTGTGAAGATGATTGGGATTGCGATTTTGATGATGACTATGATGACTTGGATACATCATTTCTTGATGATGAACATGAACATTAATCACCAGTGCGGGCCGAAAAATATGGCCGGCACTTTTTTTCTGTTTCACGATAATGGTTATGATATAATGGTAATTTGAAAACAGATAGGTAACGTGGAAAGGGATTGGAATTAAATGAAGCAATATACCCCAATGATCCAACAATATTTAAAAGTCAAGGCAGAATATCAAGATGCCTTTTTATTTTTCCGTTTAGGCGATTTTTATGAAATGTTCTTTGAAGATGCCACAAAAGCGAGCCAACTGCTAGAAATTACGTTAACGAGCAGGGAGGGAGGGGGAACAGAAAAGATCCCTATGTGCGGTGTTCCGTACCATTCAGCGGCAGGTTATATTGAACAACTCATCGATTTAGGTTATAAAGTAGCGATTTGTGAGCAAACAGAAGATCCAAAGCAAGCAAAAGGTGTCGTTCGCCGTGAAGTGGTGCAATTAATTACACCTGGAACCGTCATGGAAGGAAAAGGGCTTCAAGATAAGGAAAATAACTATTTGGCGGCGTTGCAATTCTCTAATCCAACGTATGGGCTAGCTGCCAGCGACTTATCCACTGGAGAAAATAAAGTGACTTCTTTATCCTCATTAGATGAAGTTATGAATGAATTAGCGACTTTACAAGTGAAAGAAATTGTCATTCAAGCGGATCTTGATGCGGCAGTGCAACGGCAATTAAAAGAGCGATTATCCGCCACACTTTCCGTTGAAGGAGAGAATACTGAACAAGATGCCTTTCTTTCATTAATGAAAAAGGTCAATCAAGCGGAGCTTAGACAAGTCGTTTCCTTGCTATTCTCTTATTTACATCGCACCCAAAAGAGAAGTTTAGATCATTTGCAGCCGGTTGAACCGTATAATGTTCATCAGTTTATGCGAATCGACCAGTATTCAAAGCGCAACCTGGAACTCACCGAAACCATTCGCTCTAAAGGAAAGAAAGGCTCATTGCTTTGGCTTCTCGATGAGACGATGACGGCGATGGGAGGACGGTTGCTCAAGCAATGGATCGACCGGCCGCTGATCCAAAAAGATCAAATCGAGCGACGTTTAACGATGGTACAAACATTCATTACGTCCTTCTTTGAGCGTCAGGAGCTTCGTGAACAATTAAAGGAAGTGTATGATTTAGAGCGTCTAGCCGGAAGAGTCGCCTTTGGCAACGTGAACGGGCGCGATCTCGTTCAATTAAAAAAATCATTGCAGCAAATTCCACTTTTAAAGCAAATACTTTCTCAAATTAACACTATAGAAATGCATGAACTGGCCGAGAAAATTGATCCTTGTGAAGAATTGACCGATTTGCTAGAAAGAGCGTTGGTAGATCACCCCCCATTGACGATTAAAGAAGGAGGCATGATTCAAGAAGGCTTTCATGCTGAACTCGATACGTATCGTGATGCGAGTCGGAATGGTAAAACATGGATTGCTAACTTAGAACGGGAGGAAAAGGAACGGACGGGTATTAAGTCTTTGAAAATCGGTTACAATCGTATTTTTGGCTATTATATTGAAATTACGAAAGCGAATCTCGCTGCGCTCGACGACAGTCGTTACGAACGAAAGCAGACGTTAGCTAACTGCGAACGGTTCATCACGCCGGAGTTAAAAGAAAAAGAAGCGATGATCTTACAGGCGAATGAAAAAATGGTCGAGCTGGAATATGCGCTATTTTTACAATTAAGAGAACGTGTGAAGGAGTACATTCCTCGGCTTCAACAGCTTTCTCATTTAGTCAGTGAGCTTGACGTTCTGCAATGCTTTGCAACAGTGAGTGAAATGCGTCGCTATGTGCGACCTGTGCTGACAAACGGCCGGGAATTAGTTTTAAAAGACGGTCGCCACCCAGTTGTAGAGAAAGTGATGGATTCTCAGGAGTATGTGCCGAATGATTGTGACATGAATGAAGAAAGAGAAATGCTCCTCATTACAGGGCCTAATATGTCTGGGAAAAGCACATACATGAGGCAAGTGGCATTAACAGCTATTTTAGCTCAAATCGGCTGTTTTGTGCCAGCTACGAAAGCTGAGCTCCCTATTTTCGATCAAGTATTTACGAGAATTGGAGCGGCAGATGATTTGATTTCCGGTCAAAGTACCTTTATGGTTGAAATGTTAGAGGCGAAAAACGCAATTACTCATGCCACGAATCGCTCATTAATTTTATTCGATGAAATCGGGCGCGGAACGTCCACTTACGATGGCATGGCGTTAGCTCAAGCGATCATCGAGTATATTCATGACAAAATTGGAGCGAAAACACTGTTCTCCACTCATTATCATGAATTGACGGTATTAGAAGAAGAATTAACACAATTAAAGAATGTTCATGTTCAAGCGGTCGAACAAAATGGAAGAGTCGTATTTTTGCATAAAATAAAAGAAGGCGCAGCTGATAAAAGTTATGGTATCCATGTAGCTGAATTAGCCGAGCTCCCGAAAGAATTAATTAACCGGGCAAATGCTATTTTAAAAGGGTTGGAAGCAAAAGGACAACAGCAAGAAAATCGTTTGAACCTTCAGCAAATCAAGGAAGCAAACATCGCAGTGCAAACAGACGAACCAGCTCAATTATCGTTCTTTCAAGAAGAGGTAGCTTCTTCACCTGAACCGAAGTCAAAAGAAAGCAAGACTATTGAGGAATTAAAAAACTTTGATTTACTGGAAATGACGCCACTAGATGCGATGAATGCTCTTTATGCTCTGCAGAAAAAAGTGAAAAAATAACCGGTGAAAGAGGGTGACGACAATGGGGAAAATCATTCTGTTAGATGACCTGTTATCTAATAAAATTGCAGCTGGAGAAGTAGTGGAGCGGCCGGCATCTGTTGTGAAAGAATTAGTGGAAAACTCCATTGATGCCCAGAGTACGGTCATTGAAATCGATGTCGAGGAAGCGGGACTTGAGAGCATTCGCATCGTTGATAATGGAAATGGGATTGAACGAGACGATGTACTGACTGCCTTTGCCCGTCATGCGACAAGTAAAATTAAAGATGAAAATGATCTGTTCCGCATTCGCACCCTCGGTTTTCGAGGTGAGGCATTACCAAGTATCGCATCGGTCTCACAATTAGAAATGGCGACTGGTACAGGAGAAGGAGCAGGCTCAAAGATTGTGCTTTCAGGCGGTGTAGTGACGGAACATCTTCAAGCTAACAGCCGGAAAGGGACAGACATTAAAGTATCTCATTTATTTTTCAATACGCCTGCTAGATTAAAATATATGAAAACGATTCATACCGAGCTCGGAAATATTACCGATGTCGTCAATCGGCTAGCTTTAGCTCACCCGGAAGTCTCCATTCGTCTCCGCCATAATGGGCGAGAATTGTTGCATACGACAGGCAACGGTGATGTCAGACAAGTGTTAGCCGCCATTTATGGAGTCAATATAGCGAAAAAAATGGTACCTTTAACCGCTTCTTCGCTTGATTTTGAAATAGACGGCTGGCTGGCGCTTCCGGAAGTGACACGAGCTTCGAGAAACTATATGTCGCTGATGGTTAATGGCCGTTTTATTAAAAATTATGGATTAGTCAGAGCTGTTTTAGAAGGCTATCATACTCTTCTTCCAATCGGACGCTATCCGATTGCTTTAGTTAATATTAAAATGGACCCGCTGTTAGTCGATGTCAATGTCCACCCGTCTAAATTAGAAGTTCGCTTTAGTAAAGAACAGCAATTAATCGAATTAATTACAGCGGCGGTTCAACAAGCTTTCAAAAAAGAAACATTGATCCCAAGTGCTGCTCCGACTCTAAAAAAGGTGCGCGTTCCATCTGAGCAGCAAACGTTGACGCTTGATCATCTCGACCCGCCTGTCAATGCGGAAGTAGAAAGTCCAGTAAAAGAAGAGAAGCCTTTTGTTTTTTTACAACAAGGAGGGCCCGCCGCAAGCGAGCCGATGTATGCTTTTAGTGAAGAGCCAACAGCGAGTGCAGATTACTTTGTGACAAAAGAAGACAGCAGATGTTTCATCAGTGAGGATGAGGGGGAGGAAGAATCGGCAGTAGAAAGTAAGCCAATGGAAAGCCGCATTCCGCCGCTTTATCCGATCGGTCAAATGCACGGGACATACATTTTTGCTCAAAACGAAAAGGGACTATATATGATCGATCAGCATGCCGCTCAAGAAAGACTGAAATATGAATACTTTCGAGAAAAGGTAGGGCAAGTTGAAAAAGAGCTACAAGATATGCTCATGCCATTAACATTGGAATATTCAGCAGATGATTGCATCAAAATTTCGCAGTACATCGAGCCATTAGAGGAAGTCGGCATCTTCTTAGAACCGTTCGGTGATCGGGCGTTCATTGTCCGCTCTCATCCGCAATGGTTCCCAAAAGGGGAAGAGCAAGTGATCATTGAAGAAATGATCGAGCAATTATTATCGATGAAGCAAGTGGATATTAAAAAGTTGCGGGAAGAAGCGGCAATTATGATGAGCTGCAAAGCATCCATCAAAGCCAATCATCACTTAAGACAAGATGAAATTCAACAGCTGCTTGATGATTTAAGGCAAAGCTCTGATCCCTTTACATGTCCCCATGGCCGACCGATTATTATTCATTACTCGACTTACGAGTTGGAAAAAATGTTTAAACGCATTATGTAATGTTCACGCAGCGAGGAAACTCCGCTGCGTGAATGAAAATATATAATAGTAAAGGGGGATGTCATGCTCATTCGCAAGCTATGGGTGATAGGCAGTTTGTTCGTATTAGTGCCGATTGGGTTATGTACCTATTACTATCAGCAAATGAAAGCAACAGCTGCTGAAAAGCCTCCCGCAAATGCGGCACATCTTCTTGTGCTTGGGGCGAAAGTAAATGGGACGGAAATGTCGTTAAGCCTGCAATATCGTGTGAACACAGCACTTGATTATTTAAAGAAAAATCCGCAATCGAAAGTGATCGTATCCGGCGGACAAGGACCTGGAGAAGAGATCACTGAAGCGGAAGCAATGAAACGGTTTTTTATTGAAAACGGCATACCGAAAGACAAAATATTAGTAGAAGATGAATCGACTTCTACCTATGAAAATATTATTTTTTCCAAAAAGAAATTTAAGATTAAAGAAGCGGTGATCGTTACAAGTGATTTTCACTTATATCGGGCTAAGAAACTGGCAGAACAACAAGGGCTCAAAGCATATACGCTCGCTGCTCCTACACCGGAAATTACGAAAGTACAAGCATACATAAGAGAATTTGCAGCTATCACTAAAATGTTTCTTACTGGAAAATAACATCATTGAACGCAGTGGGGTACCTCACTGCATTCATACGTTTTAGTTGTTAAATTGTTGGTTGGATAGTTTTCGGTAGAGCGAGTGTTGATCATATAGTGTATCATGTGTACCTGTTCCGGTGATTTGTCCGTTTTCGATGACGACAATTTGGTCGGCATTGACGATTGTCGAGAGGCGATGAGCGATTACAAGCGTTGTTCGTCCGCTCATCAATTGATCCAACGCTTTTTGCACAAGTCGTTCAGAGGCGCTGTCTAGGTTGGATGTTGCTTCATCAAGAAGCAAAATTTTCGGGTTTCTCATAAAGGCGCGAGCGATGGCAATTCTTTGTCGCTGACCACCTGACAGCTTCATCCCACGCTCACCTACCTCGGTATCATATTGATCGGGTAAGCGTTCAATGAATTCATCAGCATTGGCAAGCTGCGCCACTCGTTTCACCTCTTCCAACGACACTTGATCTTCTATCCCATAGCAAATATTTTCAAGAATGGTTCCTGACATAATGGGACTTTCTTGCGACACATAGCCGATTTGATTTCGCCAGTTTTCTAGCTGAAACTCATGAATTGGAGTATCTTTTAGTAGGATTTGCCCGTTGTCTGGATGATAAAAACGCTCCAACAAGGCAAATAACGTCGTTTTCCCACTGCCGCTCGGTCCGACGAAAGCAGTTGTTTTTCCGGCAGGTATATGAAGATTAAACTGCTTTAATACAGGCTTATCTCCACTGTAACTAAATGACAAATCTTTTAGCACGAGATCCGTTGAAGCCTCTTTTATCGGAAGACCAATATCTTCTGCTTCCGTCGGTAAAGACAAAATTTCTTGAATTCGTTCGGTTGCTCCCATCGCTTTTTGAAACGAGGTAAAAAAAGAAGCCATTTGACTAAAGGGAATGACAATTTGAAACATGTAAATGATGATGGCAACAAGTGAACCAGCTGATAACTCCCCAGAGGCTACACGGACGCCACCGTAGCCAATTAGGACAACAAGAACAAGCATCATGATTACCGTCATAAAAGGGGAGATGACGGCTTGAATACGAGCTTCTTTTAATCCGAATTGAAATAAACCTTGGATACGTTTTAACCCTTTGCTTTTTTCAACATGTTCAGCATTATAAGCTTTTACTAGACGAATGTCGGAAAGTACTCGTCCAAGGTCTCCTGAAAACTGAGCCATTTCTTCTTGTGTACCTTTAGAAATCCGATACATTTTCTGCCCTAATGGTACAATGATTACTATCGCAATCGGAACGGCTAGTAGCATAATTACCGTCATTTTCCAATCGATAAATAATAGAATGCTAACGGCTCCAATTACCGATATAATTCCTGTGACAAAAGAGACGAGATGCTGTGTAATTAACGTTTTGATAATATTTGTATCCTGTGTGATCCGGCTCATCGTCTCACCTGATTCATGCTGATCAAAATAGTCAACAGGAAGAATGAGTACTTGATTCCATAAGCGCTCTCGAATCGAGGAAACAACGTATTCGCCAATATAACTCATCAAATAAAAAGAAAAGCCACCTGAAACGGTTTGCAACAAAAAGCTACCAGCTAAAAAAATGATCACAGATGGCGGCAATTGATTTTGAGCTAGCCCATCTACTAAGTTGCGGGTAAATAAGGGAACCACTAATCCGGCAGCGGTTTCGATGATGCTTAAAGTGAGCGCTAAAATAATCACCCATTTTGGCATTTTACTTTGTATGAACAATTGAAAAAAGGTTTTCCATTGTTTAGCATCATTACTCTTCTGCATGATTTTCTGCCTCCTTTTCCATGTAGTAAGTCATCACTTGTTCTAGCCATTTCTCTTCTTTAGGTGAAAATGGATTAGGAAATAGCCAAGGATCTAACGGAATATCTTTCTCTGCTAATTTTTCTAAAGTGGAAAGGTCATCACCAGCGATAATATTCGCCATAGAAATGAACTCCTTAACGAGTTTTTCCACTTGAGGACTCGTAAAATCAGAAAACATGATTTCTTTAAATCGAGAAAAAAGATCTATCATTTTTTTCTCATATTCTTCTTGATCCTCTTTTACTCTGCGATAAAGCTGTTCAACTAATTCTTCGGGCCAATGAGAATTCATCCATTCTTTATGTGCCTCTTCCATTTGGACACTATTAATAATGGAAGTATAGACTTGGGAATCTAGTTTGTTATTATTCTCAATTTGTTCGATCGCTAGATTCAACAATCGAATAGAATCATCTAACTGTTCTCTCTTTTTCTTCATCATATCTCGCTGAAACACAAGGGAATCCTTCATATCCCAGTTTTTATTGCAAAGATACTTGGCCGTTTCATCAAGAGAAAATCCTAAAAATTTTAGAGAGATAATTTTTTGGAGCGTCGCAAAGTCTTCTTCTTTATACGAGCGGTGTCCAGCTTCGGTTCGCTCAGCTTTTAGTAGACCAATTTCATCATAGTATTGTAGCGTTCGAGCGGATGTACCTGTCAGTTTTCCAAATTCTCCGATCGTGTATGTTTTCATCATTCATCTCTCCTTAAAAGTAATTATCCTTATCATAAAACATCACGTAACGTGAAGGGCAAGAAGGAAGTAATAAAATAGGCAATAAAAAGTACTCTGTACGAATGCGTCTCGTTCGCTTACAATGGTGAGTAAACAATTGGAAAAGTAGTGAGGCTACATATGATACAAGTAAAAGATCAGTACCGTTTTTGGATATTAGTTAGTATTGTTGCCATTTCTGGATTTAGTCAAGGGATGTTGCTGCCGTTAATTGCGATTCTTTTTGAGCAGGGAGGGGTCTCTGCTTCTTTAAATGGATTGCATGCGTCGGCTCTTTATATTGGAATTTTATTCGTCTCCCCTTTTATGGAAAAGCCGCTTAGACAGTATGGATATAAACCTGTGATTATTGGCGGTGGATTGCTTGTGATCATCTCTTTGCTCTGCTTTCCATTATGGCAATCTTACTGGTTTTGGTTTTTGTTAAGATTGCTGATTGGTATAGGAGATCATGCGCTTCATTTCGGTACACAAACATGGATTACCTCTTTTTCACCACCACATCGCCGCGGCCGTAACATTTCATTGTACGGTTTATTTTTCGGTGTTGGTTTTGCGCTTGGGCCGTTAATGACTAGCTTAATTAAGTTTAATGAAGCCTTGCCTTTTATCGTGTCGAGTGTGCTTTGCTTCATTTGTTGGGGATTTTTATTTTTGTTGAAAAATGATTTTCCGGAGCAGTCGATTCAAACGAATTCATTTATGGAAACCTTAAAACGTTTTCGAGAAGCTTCACATTATGGCTGGATCGCCTTTTTGCCCACTTTCGGGTATGGATTCCTCGAATCATCATTAAATGGTATATTTCCGATATATGGCGTTCGAAGTAATTTGTCGATTCAAGAAGTATCGGTCCTGCTGATGACATTTGCAACTGGAGGAATTCTGTTTCAATTTCCGCTTGGGATGATTAGCGATAAATATGGGAGAAAGCGAGTATTAGGAGCAATCTTAACAGTAGGTTGCTGCTTATTTTTCGTATCTAGTTTAGTGATTGACCATTATTATCTTCTTTTACTCATGATGTTTTTGACTGGAATGGTCGTTGGTTCTACATTTAGTACAGGCATCAGTTTTATGACGGACTTAATGCCGAAGCATTTGCTGCCGACAGGGAATTTATTGTGTGGCATGAGTTTTAGTATTGGTAGCTTGACAGGTCCATATATAGGGGGCTTAATGCTACAAATGTTTGAGAAAATCAATTTTTTTATGATGATTAGCGTCATGTTTTTCTTTTTAGCCGCTCTATTTATGGTGTACAATTTTCAGCATACGGAAAAGAAAGTAACGAGTATGACAGAATAAAAAGGAGAATGAAAATGAGCTTTCATGGTCAAAAAATTTTGCCTGCTGTGCGAACGATGAAGGATTTTGATAAGATGTTAGATACGCCGTTTGAATATGGAGTATTCCTTGACCTTCATGTTGGCATGATGAAAAGTGTATTTGAATATGCTCACCAGCAAGGGAAAAAGATGTTTCTACACTTAGACTTAATTCATGGATTGACAACAGATGAGCATGCAGCTGAATTTATTGCTCAATATGTGAAGCCATATGGCATTATTTCTACGAAAGGAAATGCGCTGATTAAAGCGAAGCAAAAAGGTTTATATGTCACGCAAAGAGCATTTATTATTGATTCAAGTGCTTTAAACCGTAGCATTAAGTTAATTGAAAAGACTGATCCGGATTATATTGAAGTGTTGCCGGGCGTTGTGCCGAAAGTGATTAAAGCGTTGCATGAGAAAACAGGCAAACCGATCTTTGCTGGCGGATTAATTGAGGAACAAAAAGAAGTCGAAATGGCTCTTGAAGCAGGAGCATGTGCGATTACGACCTCTAATCGAGAATTGTGGAAGCTTTATTATTAAAAAAAATGGTATTATTTACCATAAGATAAAAGCCTGTCCCTTTTCTTGTGGGGGCAGGCTTTTTAAATGGGAGTTATTCAAATAATGAGTAATCTGGCAGCTTAATGCCTCTAGCTGTTAAATTCTTTTCGATATCTTCAACGATTTGTTTAGCGACTGCTACTCTAGCATATTTTTTATCATTGCCAGGAATGATATGCCACGGTGCCCATTCAACATTAGTTTTTTCAAACATATCTTCTGCTGCTTTTTCATACGAATCCCATTTTTCACGGTTGCGCCAATCTTCATCCGTGATTTTCCAGCGCTTCAGTGGATTTTGTTGTCTTTCAGCAAAACGCTTCGCTTGTTCTTCTTTGCTAATATGAATCCAGAATTTTGAAAGGATGTAGTGATCGTTTGTCAGTTCTTGTTCGAAGTGATTGATTTCTTCATAAGCTCGCTTCCATTCTTCTTTTGTAGCGAAGCCTTCTATTCTCTCTACTAATACCCTTCCATACCAGGAACGGTCGAAAATGGCGATTTGACCATATTGAGGGATTTTTCTCCAAAAACGCTGTAAATAATGATAGCGCAGTTCATGAGGAGCTGGTGCAGAAATAGGATGCACTTGAAGACCACGAGGGTCCAGTTTTTCAGTAGCTCGTTTAATAGCCCCCCCTTTACCAGCAGCATCCCAACCTTCCATCACAAGAATTAAGGCGATTTTTTCTTTGAAAAGTAGCTGCTGTAAGCTTAATAAACGTTGTTGATATTTTTTTAACTGATTTTTATAGTCTTTCTTACTCTCTATTTGTTTGGTTAAATCTATTGAATTGAAATAATAGCTCATTTATTTTCTCTCCTTCTTTAATCCTAGGAATATGATAACATTTTGAAGGGAAAAGTTCAAAAATATTCCTATTCTCTTTTTCTAAATGAGCTGAAACTGAGCAAGGTACTTGCATATTTTTAGTTTATATCAGAAAAAATGTTGACAACGCTTTCAGCACGATTTAATATAAAGCCAAGTTAATAATTTGTGAGAGAGAACAATGAGAGTCACAGCTAAATCCCGATATTGGGACGAGTTGTGGTTTTTTGTTCTCTTTTTTTATTTTATGTAGAAGGGAATGCATAGTCGTGAATCCATTTATGGGAGAATTGATTGGAACGGCTCTATTAATTATTTTAGGAGCTGGTGTCAACGCGAGTGTTAACTTAAAGAAATCGTACGCTTTTGGTTCGGGTTGGATTGTGATTACTTGGGGCTGGGGGCTTGCGGTAGCGATGGCTGTGTATGCAGTTGGCCAGTTTAGCGGAGCTCATTTGAATCCAGCTGTAACGCTAGCGCTCGCCTTTACAGGGGACTTTTCCTGGAGTGATGTCCCTTCGTATATGTTAGCGCAAATGATTGGAGCGATTATTGGGTCAGCGATCGTTTATCTTCATTTCCTACCTCATTGGAAAGCAACAGATGATCCAGGGGTGAAGCTTGGTATTTTTGCCACGGGACCAGCTATTAAGCATTCATTTTCTAATTTAATGAGCGAAATCATTGGCACATTTATTTTAGTTGTTGGGATTTTATCGATTGGAGCAAATAAGTTTACGGATGGCTTAAATCCATTTATTGTAGGATTATTGATTGTAGCGATTGGTTTATCTCTCGGTGGAACGACAGGTTATGCGATTAACCCTGCTCGGGATCTCGGTCCTCGAATCGCCCATTTCCTATTGCCAATCCCAGGTAAAGGCCCATCCAATTGGGGATATGCATGGGTTCCGGTAGTAGGACCTGTTTTAGGGGGCTCATTAGGAGGACTTTTCTATAAAGGAGCTTTCCAAGGAGAATTTGATCTCACATTTTTGATTGTGCTTGCTGTTACTGCCATTACTTTATTAGCAGCTTTCTTGTTAAGCAAGGAGAGACAAATGTTAACAAGCCGACTCGATGCGAGTAATTAAAGATAAGTGGAGGGTGTATGATGGAAAAATATATTTTGTCTTTAGATCAAGGAACAACAAGTTCAAGAGCGATTCTGTTTAATAAGCAAGGTGAAATTGCTCATGTGGCTCAAAAAGAGTTTACGCAGCATTTTCCGCAGCCAGGCTGGGTCGAGCATAATGCCAACGAAATTTGGGGAACTGTTCTTGCCTGCATGGCAACAGTGCTTTCTGAAAACGGCGTTAGTCCCGAGCAAATCGCTGGGATTGGGATTACCAATCAGCGCGAGACAACGGTTGTTTGGGAAAAAGACACAGGACGTCCGATTTACAACGCAATTGTTTGGCAATCTCGTCAAACAGCAGAAATTTGCGAAGAATTAAAAGCTCAAGGCTATGATTCATTATTCCGTGAGAAAACTGGTTTATTAATCGATGCTTACTTCTCCGGTACGAAGGTGAAATGGATTTTAGACAATGTAGAAGGAGCGCGAGAGAAAGCTGAAAGAGGTGAGCTTCTTTTTGGAACGATTGATACGTGGCTAATCTGGAAGTTATCTGGAGGGAAAGCTCATGTGACGGATTATTCGAATGCCTCTCGAACATTGATGTACAATATTCATGATCTACAATGGGACGATGAAATTTTACGCATTTTAACTATTCCTAAATCCATGCTTCCGGAAGTCAGACCTTCTTCTGAAGTATACAGCTTAACAGCTCCGCATCATTTCTTTGGTCATGAAGTTCCCATTGCTGGGGCCGCGGGAGACCAGCAGGCGGCTTTATTTGGTCAAGCTTGTTATGAAGAAGGAATGGCGAAGAACACGTATGGAACAGGTTGTTTCATGTTAATGAATACAGGAGAAAAAGCAGTATCCTCTCAAAACGGCTTATTAACCACTATTGCATGGGGCATTGATGGGAAAGTCGAATATGCTTTAGAAGGAAGTATTTTTGTGGCAGGTTCGGCGATTCAGTGGCTGCGCGATGGGATGAGAATGATTAAGCAATCTCCTGATAGTGAAGAGTATGCAAAGAGAGTCGAATCAACAGAAGGAGTATATGTTGTACCGGCCTTTGTTGGACTAGGAACTCCTTATTGGGACAGTGAAGTACGCGGTTCTGTATTTGGATTGACGAGAGGAACGACGAAAGAGCACTTTATCCGTGCAACGCTTGAAGCGCTTGCTTATCAAACGAAAGATGTGCTAGATGCAATGGAAGCTGATTCAGGTATTTCCTTGAAAACGCTTCGGGTAGATGGTGGCGCGGTGAAAAATAATTTCTTAATGCAATTTCAAAGTGATATTTTGCAAGTACCTGTTGATCGTCCAATCATCAATGAAACGACGGCTCTTGGTGCAGCTTATTTGGCAGGACTAGCTGTCGGTTTTTGGAAGGATCGAAGTGAAATCTCTGCTCAATGGAAAATTGAGAAGAACTTCGACCCGAGTATGGAAGAAAGCCAACGAGATCGACTATATCATGGCTGGAAAAAAGCGATTGAAGCAACTTTAGCTTTTAAAATATAAAGAAATATAGTATAATGAAGTTAAGTTAATAAATTGTCTAGAGAATGAGAGAGACCTATCTGCATAGCGAGAATTTGCTGTGCCTATGATAGGTCTCTTTTTGTTTTTTCACGGTGTAAAGACAAGATAAATGGAGGGAAGTAAGATGGCGTTTTCAAATTTACAGCGAAATGACATCATTAATAAACTGCAAACAATGACATATGACGTAGTCGTGATTGGTGGGGGAATTACGGGATCTGGTATTGCACTAGATGCAGCGACGCGCGGCATGAAGGTAGCTGTAGTAGAAATGCAGGATTTCGCCGCTGGTACATCGAGTCGCTCAACAAAACTGGTACACGGCGGTCTTCGTTATTTAAAACAATTTGAAGTGAAAATGGTCGCTGAAGTCGGAAAAGAAAGAGCCGTTGTGTATGAAAATGGTCCTCATGTAACGACGCCGGAATGGATGCTTCTTCCACTGCATAAGGGTGGAACGTTCGGCAAATTTTCAACAGGCATTGGCTTAAGAGTGTATGACTTTTTAGCAGGCGTTAAAAAATCAGAAAGAAGAACAATGCTATCAGCCGATGAAACATTAAATAAAGAGCCATTAGTGAAGAAAGAGGGTCTTGTTGGCGGAGGCTATTATGTAGAATACCGAACAGATGATGCTCGACTTACGATTGAAGTAATGAAAAAAGCCGTAGAAGAAGGCGCTCTTGCGATCAACTACATGAAAGCTGAAGACTTTATTTATGATCAAAAGAAAGTAGTCGGGGTCCAGGCGAAAGATTTATTAACAGGTAAGATGGTGGATATTCGCGCGAAAAAAGTAGTCAATGCTGCTGGCCCATGGGTAGATTCAGTACGCAAAAAAGACTACTCAATGAATAATAAAAATTTAAGATTAACAAAAGGTGTGCATATTGTCATTGATCAGTCGAAGTTTCCTCTTCGTCAGGCCGTCTACTTTGATACACCAGATGGCCGGATGGTCTTTGCGATTCCTCGTGATGGCAAAGCGTATGTAGGAACAACAGATACCTTCTTTGATAAAGATACAGCGAACCCGAAAATGTTAGCTGAAGATAGAGACTATATTTTAAAGGCAATCCGCTACATGTTCCCTGAAGTAAAAGTGGAAGCTAGTGACGTGGAATCGAGTTGGGCGGGGGTTCGTCCGTTAATTTATGAAGAAGGAAAAGACCCTTCTGAAATCTCTCGTAAAGATGAAATTTGGGAAGGGCATAGCGGGCTAATTACGATTGCTGGCGGTAAATTGACAGGGTATCGGAAAATGGCAGAAACGGTTGTTGATTTAGTGGCGCAACGCTTAACGGCTGAAGAAGGCAAATCTTTTAAATCCGTTCAAACGCTTCACATGCCGATTTCAGGCGGAGATGTAGGAGGTTCTAGTAACTTTGAATTCTTCGTTCATAAAAAAGAAAATGAGGCGGTTGCTTTCGGTTTAACGAAAGAACAAGGACGAAAACTGACTCAAATGTATGGTTCCAATGTCGATGAATTGTTTAACATTGCAGCTGCTAACAAGCAGCAAGCTTTACCGCCAGATATTTATGCTCAAGTTGTTTACACAGTTAAACATGAGATGATCGCGAAACCGGTGGACTTTTTCATTCGCCGCACTGGTGCCGTATTTTTCAATATTGAATGGGCAAAAACATATAAAAAACCAGTCATTCAGCTAATGGCACAATTGCTTGACTGGGACGAGCAAACGTTAGCTACTTATGAAGCTGAATTAGACCAAGAAATTCAAGATGCTGAAACACCCGTAGAAATTCAGCCATAATGATGTAAATAAAAAGAACGATCCGATAGGGGGAACATCTTATCTTTGGATCGTTCTTTTTTATTTAGCTTAAAGTACAGAGGATATTTGTATAAAGTTAACTTTATCGCTTCATAAAATCTTATGTTTAGAAGTGAAAAAAGTGGTGAGAATGGATTATTATCCTCAACAAGTATCGAAACATATGATACGATAAGAGAAAAGCATAAAGGCAGTGAAGAGATTGCAACATCGAGAAAAATTGATCGTGCTGATTGGTCCAACAGCCGTTGGCAAGACCGCTCTCAGCATCCAGTTGGCCCACCGCTTTAATGGAGAAATTATTAGTGGCGACTCCATGCAAATTTATCGCGGAATGGATATCGGGACCGCTAAAATTAAAGAAAATGAAATGGAAGGGATTCCTCATCATTTGTTAAATATTAAAGATCCAGACGAATCTTTTTCAACTGCTGAATTTCAAGCGATTGTGCGAGAAAAGATCACCGATATTTCGGAAAGAGGAAGCTTGCCTATGATTGTTGGCGGAACGGGGCTTTACATTCAATCCGTGATTTATGACTACCATTTCTCTGATAAGGGAAAGGATGAGCAACTTCGTCTTGAGCTTGAAAAGGAGGCAGACCGTCGAGGGAAGCAAGCGCTTTATGAAGAATTGTTGCTTGTTGATCCAGCAGCGGCTAGCCATATTCATCCGAATAACGTGCGACGGGTGGTTCGGGCATTAGAAATTTATCGGACAACCGGTAGGAAAATGTCGGATTATCAGGCAGAACAGCAACCAGATCTGTTATATGATACAGTCATCATCGGGTTAACAATGGATCGAGCGCTTTTGTACGAGCGAATTAATGCTAGAATTGACCAGATGATGGAGGAAGGTCTGCTTCAAGAAGTACAAAAGTTGTGGGATGAAGGTATCAGAGAAGGACAAGCTGTTCAAGCTATAGGATATAAAGAGCTGTTTAGCTATTTTCGCAAAGAAGTTACTTTGGAAGAAGCGGTAGAGCAATTGAAGCAAAATTCCAGACGATACGCTAAGCGCCAATTAACCTGGTTTCACAATAAAATGGATGTACATTGGTTTGATTTGTCGGAAGAGCAAAATCGCTCAAAAAAAATTAACGAAATTTCGGATTTCATAGCAGGAAAGCTGCATTTGAAATAGAAGTATACTAAAGTACAGATAGAAAGAGGAGGATTAAACATGAAACAAGGCATCAATATCCAAGATCAAATATTAAACCAATTAAGAAAAGACGCTACAATGGTTACGGTATTCTTGTTAAATGGATTTCAATTACGTGGCTATATAAAGGGTTTTGACAACTTCACGGTTTTGTTTGAATCAGATGGTAAGCAACAATTAGTGTATAAGCATGCAATTTCTACTTTTGCTCCTCAAAGAAACGTGCAAATTTCTTTAGATGATCAAGAATAAACAAATAGAAGCGTGTACATTTACTATGTACACGTTTTTTATTTCGTTAAAATCATGTAAAATAGATAGACAACTATGGTAAGGAGCAGATTATATTGGATTTGTTTAAAGCAGTATCAGTTATTAATGAATTTTTATGGGGATGGGTATTAATCATTTCTCTGCTTGGAACGGGTGTGTATTATACGTTCAAGTTGAAATTTGTTCAATTGACTCAAATTTCCCGTGCATTCAAAGTAGTGTTTAAGAAAGACCCGAAAGAAGGCAGCGGTCTTTCTTCATTTCAAGCATTGTCAACTGCGGTAGCCGGACAAGTCGGTACAGGAAATCTTGCTGGTGTAGCGACAGCGATTGCGGCCGGGGGGCCTGGAGCGATCTTTTGGATGTGGGTGAGCTCCTTTTTAGGAATGGCGACGATTTTTGCCGAAGCGGTACTTGCCCAAAAATATCGTGAAGAAAGAAATGGAGAGTATCTTGGCGGTCCTGCCTATTATTTAGATAAGGGAGTCGGCAGTAAGAAACTGGCAATCTTGTTTGCGGTATTTATTGTTTTAGCATTGGGCTTTATTGGAAACATGGTACAATCGAATTCCATCGCGGCTGGTTTTAAAGGTATATTACCAGTTCCGTCTATTTATATCGGTATCATTATTGCTTTATTAGTTGGTTTCGTTTTGTTTGGCGGTATTCAAAGAATTGCTTCTTTTGCAGAGAAAACAGTTCCTTTTATGGCTCTTTTATATATTATTGGGAGCATCATTTTACTGTTTCAATTTAAACACGAAATCATCCCTGTATTTGAAATGATCTTTAAATCGGCTTTTCAATTGGAGGCAGCAGGCGGTGGAGTGCTTGGAGCTACTATTAAGGAAGCGATTCGTTACGGGGTAGCGCGCGGACTGTTTTCTAACGAGGCTGGAATGGGGTCCACTCCTCACGCCCATGCAACAGCAAATGTTCGCCATCCGGCAGAGCAAGGTCTCGTTGCGATTTTAGGAGTATTGATTGACACGATTATCATTTGTACCGTTACAGCTTTAGTTATTTTAGCATCTGGTGCCTATCAGACTGGTGAAACAGGGATTGCTCTCACGCAACAAAGCTTTGTTTCTAGCTTTGGTATGTCCGGACAAATTTTTATTGCGGTTTGTCTATTGTTTTTTGCCTTTACAACCATTATTGGTTGGGCTTATTTCGGAGAATTAAATATCAAATATCTATGGAAAGGCAAAGGTGTGATACCGTATCGAGTGATTGTGCTGGCATTCATTGTGATCGGAAGTTCGATTCATCAAGTGGATTTAGTTTGGGAGCTGGCGGACTTTTTCAACGGTCTGATGATTCTTCCTAACTTAATCGGTTTATGGTATTTACGCAAGGTAGTACAGAGCTCTTTAGTAGATTACAGAAATTTATATGAATGAAAAGACAGCTGCGGCTGTCTTTTATGTATGGTTTGATTTTTTCATGAATAGAATGGGTAGAGGGAAATAATTTCTCGGGTAAGCGCAAATTGAGACAGATTGCGACGAATTACGTCAAAGTTGATGGGGTGGTCAAGATGAAGCAGCCAATACGAGTGAAAGAGAGCGGTCAAATTAAAGTTGTGCTGCATACAAAAGCTGATCGGATTGAACAACAGCCGAGCCGTAATGAAAACCCATTTGAATGGTCTAATTCTAATGAACATGCCGTCTTGAAAAGTATTGAAAATGAACTCGACGCCTTAGTAGGGCTCGATGAGTTAAAAAAAATGATTAGAGAAATATATGCCTGGATTTACATTAATAGAAAAAGAGAAGCCAGCGGGTTAAAGTCCGGGAGCCAAGTGCTTCATATGATGTTTAAAGGTAATCCTGGTACAGGGAAAACAACGGTAGCGCGCATTATTGGGCGGTTGTTTTTTGAAATGAAAGTATTATCTAAAGGTCATTTAATTGAAGCGGAACGAGCGGATTTAGTCGGAGAATATATTGGGCACACCGCACAAAAAACAAGGGATTTAATCAAAAAAGCAATGGGCGGCATTTTGTTTATTGATGAAGCGTATTCATTAGGACGAGGCGGCGAGAAAGATTTTGGTAAGGAAGCGATTGATACACTCGTGAAACATATGGAGGATAAACAAAATGATTTTATTTTAATTTTAGCTGGTTATCCAAGGGAAATGGATTATTTTTTCACTTTAAACCCAGGGTTAGAATCCCGTTTTCCGTTTGTTTTTCAGTTTCCTGATTATGAGCCGGATCAATTAATGGCGATTGCCGAGAAAATTGCGGCAGAAAAACAATATCAATTCAGCCCAGAGGCGAAGATGAAGATGCGGGAGCATTTTATGTTAGTGAAAGAAAAAAACACTTCCTCCTTTTCCAATGGAAGATATGTACGAAATTTGATAGAGAAAGCCGTGCGGGCACAGGCGGTTAGGCTATTGAAGGAAAGCAACTATCACTATCAAGAGCTGATGTTAATTCGTTCGAAAGATATTATCTGTTAATGGATGTATATAAAGTGATGATCTCAAAAGGGTCTGACTGAACTATTCATATTGGTACAGTCAGACTTTTTGTGACATATCACGACCTGGTCAAAATAAATAAATACATATATAGTAGGATAGATAGTAGTTTGAATTACTTATTATTTTTTATTTTCTGATAAATTGTTTGTCAATAATGTGAAGATTATGATAATATGAAGCTAAAGGATGGTCTTTATGACAAAAAAAAATTTGAAGCAAAGAATTGTTGATACTTCTCTTGTTATGTTTGAGAA
The DNA here is from genome assembly GCF_016820555.1 of Bacillus sp. REN10. Taxonomy (GTDB): domain Bacteria; phylum Bacillota; class Bacilli; order Bacillales; family Domibacillaceae; genus Bacillus_CE. The sequence goes on from NZ_JADHDW010000002.1 coordinate 421,321, forward strand.
ACATGGGTATCACGGGGTAACAGTAGATCAAATTGTGGAAGAATGCGGAACATCGAAGGGGGGATTTTATCACAACTTCAAGTCGAAGGATGAATTGTTATACCATATTCATGACGTTTTTATTTCCTATGTCTTAGATCGTGCCCAAGAAGCGTATGACAATTATAACACACCCGTTTCGAGATTATGTGCAATCATTATGTCTTTTACGAAAGTATTCGATCTTTATAAACCTCATATCACGGTTTTTTATCAAGAAAGTACGTATTTAAAAGGGGATTTTGAGCAGCAGATTAATGAAAAGCGAGATGCATACCGAAAAGTGATTTTACAAGTGATACAGGAGGGGCAAGAAAGCGGCGATTTTCGTAAGGAAGTGCCCGCGGAAATATCTACAATGGCCATTATCGGCATGGTGAATTGGACGTATAAATGGTTTAAAAAAGATGGAAAGTTAACGATGGAACAAATTGGGGAGATTTTTAACGATTTACTCGTTCATGCTTTAGTGACAGAACAAGGCATAAAAGATCCAACTATAACAAAATACTTGCTTAACAGTCAGCCGGTTAATTGAAGCTGGCTATTAAAACGCCAATAAGAGACCGACTAGTCTGTACAATTTCAATCCATTGAAAACAAAGGGGGAGCAATAATGAATTTTGAATTAACGAAAGAACAGCAAATGTTAAAAGAAATGGTGAAGGATTTTGCAGAAAAGGAAATCAAACCTTATGCGCAACATTTGGATGAAACATCAGAGTTTCGTTTTGAAACATTTCAAAAAATGGCTGAGCTTGGATTGTTGGGCATTCCATTCCCAGAAGAATACGGTGGAGCTGGTGGGGATACTGTTTCCTATGCGATTGCGGTTGAAGAAATCGGGAAAGCTTGCGGAGGAACCGGTTTAAGCTATGCGGCAGCCATCAGTTTAGGTGCGAGTCCAATTTATTATTTCGGAACGGAAGAACAAAAGCAGGAATGGCTCGTGCCGATGGCGAAAGGAGAAACATTAGGTTCTTTCGGATTGACGGAACCTAACGCTGGTTCAGATGCTGGCGGAACGAGAACGAAAGCGGTGCTTGATGGCGATGAGTACGTCATTAACGGTGAAAAGTGCTGGATTACAAACGCTGGTTATGCTCGCCAAATTATTGTGACGGCGGTTACAGGAAAAAGAGAAGACGGCAAAAACATTGTATCCGCTATTATTGTTCCGGCAGATACACCAGGAGTGACGATCTCTTGTAACTATGACAAAATGGGCGTTCGTGGGTCCAACACTTGTGAAATTGTTTTGGAAAATGTTCGCGTGCCAAAGGAAAACTTGTTAGGTGACAGCAAAAAAGGATTCAGTCAATTTTTGTTTACGCTAGATGGTGGCCGAATTTCTATTGCCGCGCTTGCGGTAGGAATTGCTCAAGCGGCTTTTGAAAAAGCATTGCAATACTCAAAAGAACGAGTGCAATTTGGTCAATCTATTTCCAAATTCCAAGCGATTCAGTTTAAGTTAGCAGATATGGCAACAGAAATTGAACTTGCCCGCAATCTTGTACACAAAGCCGCTTGGCTGAAAGATCAAGGCAAACCGTTTGGCAAGGAAGCGGCGATGGCGAAACTATTTGCATCAGAAACAAGCTTCCGCGCAAGCAACCAAGCGATTCAAATTCATGGCGGATACGGTTACATGCGCGAATATGATGTAGAAAGATATTTACGCGATGCAAAGCTACTTGAAATTGGAGAGGGAACATCGGAAATTCAACGACTGGTCATTGCTCGTCATCTAGGGTGCTAATTGAAAAGAGGAGGAAGGATGTTATGACGGAATTGATTCACCAAACTGTAGGGGAATTACTTACTAAAAGAGCTAAACAACTTCCACAGCATGAAGCGCTTGTGTACTCTGATCGCAATCTGCGCTATACGTACAGTGAATTTGATGAGTTGTGCCGTAAAGCGGCCAAAGGATTAATGGCTCTTGGAGTTGATAAAGGAGAACATGTGGCCATTTGGGCAACGAATGTACCTGAATGGGTGACTCTTCAGTTTGCTACAGGCAAAATGGGAGCTGTTCTTGTCACGGTGAATACGAACTATCGAACAGCAGAATTGGAGTATTTACTCAATCAATCCGAGAGTACAACGTTAATTTTAATTGAAGACTACCGTGGGAACTCATATATTGATACCATTTATGAACTTTGTCCGGAGCTTCACACTTGTGAGCCTGGAAAGTTGCAATCGAAGCGGCTGCCGCTTTTGAAAAATGTCATCGTTTTAAGTGAGAAGGAGTACAATGGCGCTTTTAGTTGGGCGGATATTTTAAATATGGCTGATCAAGTAAGTGAGATCGAGCTGGATGAACGCACAAAATCCCTTGATCCTCATGACGTCATTAACATGCAATATACTTCCGGAACAACCGGTTTTCCTAAGGGTGTTATGCTGACGCATAGCAACTTAATTAATAACGCCTTTAATATTGCTAGCTGCATGGAATTAACGGAAGCGGACCGTCTTTGCATCCCTGTTCCATTTTTCCATTGCTTCGGCTGTGTCATCGGCACACTCGCCTGTGTAACGGTAGGAGCGACGATGGTACCTGTTCAAGAATTTGATCCAGAAGCTGTGTTGCAAACGGTAGAGAAAGAAAAATGCACAGCATTACACGGAGTGCCAACGATGTTTATTGCTGAATTGAATCATCCGAATTTTCAAAAATATAATTTATCTCAGTTGCGAACAGGAGTTATGGCTGGCTCCAATTGCCCGGTAGAAGTGATGAAATCCGTCATGGACAAAATGAATATGAAAGAGATCACGATTTGCTACGGGCAAACAGAATCTTCACCAGTTATTACGCAAACAAGAGTGAACGATCCAGTCGAGCTTCGGGTCGAAACGGTGGGCCGCGCCCTTCCGAATGTAGAGGTGAAAATCGTTGAACCGGGAACGAACGAAGGGGTTCCTCCAATGGTTCAAGGAGAATTGTGTACGAGAGGGTATCACGTCATGAAAGGCTATTATAACAATCCTGATGCAACCTACGAGGCGATCGATGAAGAAGGCTGGCTTCATACAGGAGATTTGGCCGTCATGGACGAAACGGGTTACGTTCGAATTACTGGTCGCTTGAAAGATATGATTATTCGCGGCGGTGAAAATATTTATCCGCGTGAAATTGAAGAGTTTTTATATACACACCCAAAAATTCTTGATGCACAAGTCATTGGCGTGCCAGATGAAAAGTATGGAGAAGAAGTGATGGCGTGGATCATTTTGAAAGAAGGAGAAACAGCGGATGTTGAAGAGATTAAAGAATATTTCAAAGGGAAGATCTCACGCCACAAAATTCCAAAGCATATCGTTTTTACGAAGGAATACCCAATGACCGCATCGGGAAAAATCCAAAAATTTAAGCTGCGGGAACAGTCACTCAGCTTATTGACATAACGGAAAAGGGGCGATCTTTATGTTTTCAAAAATCATTATTGCGAATCGCGGCGAAATTGCACTTCGAGTCATTCGCACTTGTCAAAGGCTAGGTATTCAAACGGTTGCTGTTTACTCGGAAGCAGATGCAAGTTCTCTGTTTGTTCGTCAAGCGGATGAAGCGTTTTGTATCGGAAAGCCTCCGGTGAATCAAAGTTATTTAAATGCTGATGAAATTATTCGTGTTGCGAAAGAAAGCGGAGCAGAGGCCGTTCATCCTGGTTATGGACTGCTTTCTGAAAATGCTGCATTTGCAACAAAATGTATGGAAGAAGGATTAACATTTATCGGTCCTTCCCCAACGATCATCGCTTCTATGGGAAGTAAAATTGAAGCTCGTAAAACGATGAAAGAAGCGGGTGTTCCTGTTATCGAAGGAGTAGATGTTCCTCTTGCGAATGAAGAAGAAGCGAAAGCGGCCGCTGAGAAAATCGGTTACCCGTTAATGCTGAAAGCTTCGGCAGGCGGTGGCGGAATCGGCATGCAACTGATTCATTCTCCAGAAGAACTCGGCAAAGCTTTTGAAGGGAATAAAAAACGTGCTGAATCTTTCTTTGGTGATGGAGCGATGTTTTTAGAGAAATACATTCAAGAGCCGCATCATATTGAGGTGCAAATTTTAGCTGATTCACATGGAGAAGTGATTCCTTTATGGGAAAGAGAATGTTCCATTCAGCGGCGTAATCAAAAGGTAGTTGAAGAAGCGCCATCTCCTTTTATTAGCCAGAAAACGCGTGAAAAAATGCTGGATGCTGCTGTGAAAGCCGCACAGCATATCGGTTATACGAACGCTGGCACGATCGAATTTTTAGTAGATAAAGAGCAAAATTTTTATTTCCTTGAAATGAATACAAGGCTGCAAGTGGAGCATCCTGTAACAGAAGAAATTACAGGGTTGGATCTTGTGGAAGAGCAATTAAAAGTGGCTGCTGGAGAGAAGCTTTCTCTTACAAGAGAAGAAGTCAAGCGAAAAGGCCATGCGATTGAAGTGAGAATTTATGCGGAGGATCCGAAAACCTTTTTCCCATCTCCTGGAAAGATTGCGGTTTTCCAGCTACCTGAAGGAGAGGGCATTCGCAATGAGTGTGCCATCGAACAAGGTTCACAAGTGACGCCGTTTTATGACCCGATGATTGGTAAATTGATCGCTTGGGGAGAAACAAGGCAAGAGGCTTGTGAGCGTTTAAAACAGGCGCTCGAACAATACAAGATTGAAGGAATCAAAACGAATATTCCGATGCTGATTCAAACGATCAGCCATGAACAATTTTTAAAAGGTTATACAACCACCCAATTTGTAGATGAGTATTATTTGCCAGAACTAACATCAGCAAAATAAGGAGGAGTTTTATATGACAACAATTCAGGCAAGTATGGCAGGGAACGTATGGAAAGTATTAGTGAGCGAGGGAGATGAAGTGAAAGCTGGGCAAGATGTCGTGATTTTAGAATCAATGAAAATGGAAATACCAATTGCGGCGGAAGAAGATGGTGTAGTCCAGAAAGTTCATATTCAAGAGGGAGATTTCGTAAATGAGGCGGACGGACTAGTCGATATTGAATAGGAGGCGGATGGAGTGAAACTGCCGAATAAAGTAACGATTAAAGAGGTTGGACCGCGTGATGGGCTTCAAAATGAACCCCATCACGTAAGTACAGAGAATAAAGTCGCTTGGATTAACCAATTGTCCGAGAGTGGACTTTCTTATATAGAAGTAACGTCTTTTGTTCATCCGAAATGGATTCCGCAACTAGCTGATGCTTCTGATGTACTATCTGCGATCAAGAGAAAACCAGGTGTTACATATGCGGCTCTTGTTCCTAATATGAAAGGACTTGAAGCTGCCCTGAAAGTGGATGTGGATGAAGTCAGTGTTTTTATGTCAGCTAGTGAATCCCATAATAAAAATAATATTAACAAAACCATTGATGAAACGTTCCCTGTATTAGCGGAGGTAGTCAAAGAAGCGAAGGGGGCTGGAAAAACGGTTCGCGGGTATGTATCAACCGTTATCGCTTGTCCTTATGAGGGAGAAGTAAATCCAGAGCAAGTCGTTCAAGTGGCTGATCAGCTATTTTCAATGGGAATTGATGAACTCTCTTTAGGTGATACGATTGGAGTGGGCGTGCCAACTCAAGTTGAAAGATTGCTAGAAACAATGTTACCCATTTTTCAAGCAGAGAAGTTGGCGATGCATTTTCATGATACACGAGGTACTGCTTTAGCTAACGTGCTAAAGTCATTAGAGATGGGGATCACGACGTTTGACAGTGCATTAGGAGGGTTAGGTGGTTGTCCATATGCTAGAGGTGCTTCAGGGAATATAGCGACGGAGGACCTTTTATATATGCTTAATGCAATGGGGATCGAAACGGGTGTGAACATGGACGAACTCTTACAGGCGGGAGAACTGCTAGAGAGGATCGTAGCAAAGCCGCTTCATAGTAAACAAATGGATATCTTTAGAAAAGTGGAGAAAGGATGAGCGGTTTGGGTGAAACGATTACATTGGAAAAAAGAGAAGATGGCATTGCGATTGTCACTTTAAATCGGCCAGACGCAGCCAACGCCTTATCTAAACAACTTTTATATGACATGCATGATACGTTGCATACGATTAAGCACGACCGTGATGTACGTGCAGTTATTATGACAGGAGCGGGAGAAAAAGCTTTTTGCGCCGGTGCTGATTTAAAAGAAAGAAAAGGAATGTCTGACTCGGAAGTGAAGCAAACGGTGGCTCTAATTGGATCTACTGTAAATGAAGTAGAAGCTTTGCCGCAACCTGTCATTGCTGCTCTTAATGGTGTTGCTTTTGGTGGAGGACTAGAATTAGCGTTAGCTTGTGATGTTCGTGTCGCTTCAAAGGAAGCAAAGCTAGGATTAACGGAAACATCGCTTGCTATTATTCCAGGAGCTGGTGGTACTCAAAGATTGCCGAGACTAATCGGTCTTGGAAGAGCGAAGGAACTGATTTTTACAGCGAAACGCTTAACAGGTGATCAAGCAGAGCAAATCGGGCTTGTCGAGTACTCTGTACAGCCGACCGATGTGTTGGAATGGTCGTTAAATTTAGCGAAACAAATGGTCAAAAACGCACCGCTCGCGTTAATCCAGGCGAAAACAGCGATCAATAACGGCATGCAAGTAGGGCTTGCGACTGGACTTGAAATAGAAAAGCTGGCTTACAATTCGTTAATACCGACAGAAGATCGTTTGGAAGGACTGCGCGCTTTTGCGGAAAAACGTCCGCCAATATATCAAGGAAAGTGAGGAGAAGCAGTGATGAACGAAACAGAAATGAAAACACCTTATGAGGAAAAGAAACAATCCGTTTTACAGGGTGGATTAGAGAAATATCATGCGAAAAATAAAGAACAAGGCAAATTATTTGTTCGTGACCGCCTTCGTCTCTTGTTCGATGATGATCTTCAAGTAGAGGATGGAATGTTTGCTAATGTGATGGCCGGAGACTTGCCGGCGGACGGAGTTGTAACGGGAATTGGCAAAATTAATGGTCGAACGGTTTGTGTGATGGCTAACGATTCAACCGTAAAAGCAGGGTCATGGGGCAAACGCACGGTTGAAAAGATCATTCGTATTCAAGAAACAGCTGAAAAGCTTCGCTGCCCGATGTTGTATCTTGTTGATTCAGCTGGCGCGCGTATTACCGATCAAATTGAAATGTTCCCAGGGAGAAGAGGAGCGGGACGCATTTTTTATAATCAAGTAAAAATGTCTGGAAAAGTTCCTCAAGTTTGTTTATTGTTTGGTCCATCTGCAGCTGGTGGCGCTTATATTCCTGCTTTTTGTGACATCGTCGTCATGGTAGAAGGAAATGCCTCCATGTACTTAGGGTCTCCGCGAATGGCTGAAATGGTCATTGGTGAAAAGGTGACATTGGAACAAATGGGCGGGGCGAAAATGCATTGTTCCGTTTCAGGGTGCGGGGATGTACTGGCGAAAACAGAAGAGGAAGCGATTAAATATGCTCGTAAATATTTAGCTTATTTCCCAGAAAATTATACAAAAAAACCTGATCCAGCTTCACCGAAAGCTCCAGCCGCTTTTGAAAAAACGATTGAAGAGCTGATTCCGAAGAATCAAAATGCTCCTTTTGATATGTATCAGCTCATTGACCGCTTGATTGATGAAGATAGTTTTTGCGAGATTAAGAAGTTATTTGCTTCTGAATTAATTACAGGATTAGCGCGAATTAATGGCCAACCGGTCGGAATCATTGCCAATCAGCCGCGAGTAAAAGGCGGAGTGCTATTCCATGATTCAGCAGATAAAGCAGCTAAATTTATCAGTTTATGTGATGCTTTCCATATTCCATTGTTATTCCTCGCCGACGTTCCTGGATTTATGATTGGTACGAATGTGGAGAAAGCGGGCATTATCCGTCATGGAGCGAAAATGATTTTCGCGATGAGTGAAGCAACGGTGCCGAAAATGACGGTCGTTGTTAGAAAAGCATACGGTGCGGGACTTTATGCGATGGCAGGTCCAGCATTTGAGCCGGATTGCTGTATCGCTCTCCCGACAGCACAAATTGCTGTTATGGGACCGGAAGCGGCTGTCAATGCTGTATATGCTAATAAGATCGCGGCTCTTCCAGAAGAGGAGCGTGCCGCTTTTATTAATGAAAAAAGAGAAGAATATAAAAAAGATATTGATATTTACCATCTTGCGTCAGAGCTGATCATTGATGATATTGTCGAACCAAATAAGCTTCGGGATGAGTTGTCTGTTAGATTAGAAATGTATATGTCGAAATATTTGCACTTCACAGATCGCAAGCACGGAGTCAATCCAGTATAACAAAAGGAGGGATGCGGGGTGAAAAAGATTTATACTGATGTAAGTGAAGCGGTGTCCGAGATTAAAGATGGTATGACATTAATGGTAGGCGGTTTTGGATTATGCGGTATTCCCGAACATTTAATTCAAGCACTTGCTCATTCAGGAGTAAAGGATTTAACGGTAATTTCTAATAACTGTGGCGTCGATGACTGGGGACTGGGATTACTTTTAAGAAATAAGCAAATTAAGAAAATTATTGGCTCATATGTAGGAGAAAATAAAGAGTTTGAACGGCAAATGCTCGCAGGTGAAATTGAAGTTGTACTAACGCCTCAAGGAACATTAGCTGAAAAAATCCGTGCAGGCGGAGCGGGAATTCCGGCTTTTTTCACTCCAGCTGGTGTTGGAACGCCGATTGCTGAAGGGAAAGAAGTGCGTAAGTTTAACGGGAAAGAATACTTGCTAGAAGAAGCGTTAGTAGCAGATGTTAGTTTAGTGAGTGCTTATAAAGCGGATCGCATGGGAAATCTCGTTTACAATAAAACAGCTCGTAACTTTAACCCGATGATTGCCGCAGCTGGCAAAGTGACGATTGCTGAAGTGGAAGAAATCGTGGAAACAGGGGAATTAGATCCTGATTCAATTCATACTCCTAGCATATATGTACAAGCGCTAATTCAAGGAGATCAAGAAAAACGAATTGAAAAAAGAACGATTCGCAAGTAAGGAGGGGAAAAGATGAACAGTAGAGAAAAAATTGCAAGACGTGCAGAAAAAGAAATTGAAGATGGAAACTATGTCAATTTGGGAATTGGAATCCCGACACTTGTTGCTAATTATATTTCTGATAATAAGCAAGTCGTTTTGCAATCAGAAAATGGTCTGCTTGGTATCGGCCCTTATCCTGAAGAAGGACAGGTAGATCCTGATTTAATTAACGCAGGAAAAGAAACGGTCACAGCCATACCAGGTGCTTCATTTTTTGATAGTGCGGAATCCTTTGCTATGATTCGCGGAGGACATATTGATGTAGCTATTCTTGGCGGAATGGAGGTCTCGCAAGCTGGAGACTTGGCCAACTGGATGATTCCGGGGAAAATGGTTAAAGGCATGGGCGGAGCAATGGACCTTGTTCATGGGGCTAGAAAAATTATTGTGATTATGGACCATGTTAATAAGCATGGGCAATCGAAAATTTTAAAAGAATGCACACTTCCGCTGACGGGAAAAGGAGTTGTGCAACGAATCATTACTGATCGTGCGGTGATGGATGTCGAAGGTTCACATTTGAAGCTAGTTGAAGTGGCGAGTGGTTATTCAGTAGAAGATATTTTAAATTGCACAGAAGCAGAGATATCTGTTGCGGATGATGTTATATTAGATGCTTACTAAGAGAGAGCTCTTTCATTGACTGAAAGAAGTTCTGCATCGATAGCAGAAGGGAAGGTGCCGTTTTATAAGCGGCACCTTTTAATGATGAATGGCTCTTTTCGGGAGCTTCCATTGATATTTATAAGAGGCGATTCGAAGACCAGTAATCATAATAAACACTGCAAATAAACCAGTGGGGGAATGAGCGAAATTTAATCCAATTAAAGCACCGGCTAAAGCGGCCCATACACCATAGACCTCATTATGCAACAAGGCTGGTTTTCTTCCAGCTAATATGTCACGAACAAGTCCGCCGCCGCTTCCTGTTAAAACAGCTGCCACAATAACGGCGCTAAGCGGATGAGACATATTGGTCGCGTATAAAGCTCCTTGAATAGCAAAAGCGGATAAACCGATGGCATCAGAAAAGTTACCCCACACATGCCAATGCTTTAATAAATTATTAGGGAATAAAACGACAGCTGTAATCGATAATAAGGCAATTTGAAAAAAGTCTCCTTGTTCCCATAGAGCAGAAACGGGTACGCCAATCAATAAGTTACGGATGGCTCCTCCGCCAAAAGCTGTAATCATGCCTAATATATATACCCCGAATAGATCATAATCTTCTTCCATCGCGACAATTGCACCTGAAATCGCAAATGCAATCGTACCGATAATTGTGAAAATATCCCATGTCATCTCCATTATCTATCGTCCTTTGCGCGAAAATTAATTAATTGACAATTCATTATATTATGAAGTAATTCGAAATGCTAGCTTTATTAAAGCTTTATTTAAGTGTCATGTGGATTTCTTTTCCCTGTGAATAGTTTTTTGGAATGATTTTTGTTAAGATGAAGGATAGAACATTTGATGAAAGTAGGAAAATCATTGAAAAAAAATGAACAAGAAAAAGTGATCCTTGTCGGCTGTCAATTAAATCATAGTGACGATTTTCATTTTTTCTATTCTATGGATGAATTGAAGTCGTTGACAAACACGGCTCAAGGAGAACCGGTCGCTACTTTGACCCAAAAAAGAGAGCGGATCCACCCTAGTACATATATCGGAAAAGGAAAAGTGGAGGAACTGCATCAATTAGAAGAACAACTTGAGCCGGATTTAATTATTTTTAATGACGAATTATCTCCTAGTCAAATTCGGAATTTATCTGCACAATTAAATGCTCGAGTCATTGACCGGACACAATTAATTCTTGATATTTTTGCGAGGCGAGCACGTTCTAAGGAAGGTAAGTTGCAAGTGGAACTGGCTCAACTGCAATATTTGCTTCCGAGGCTCGTAGGTCAAGGGGCTGCTCTTTCACGTTTAGGTGGTGGAATTGGAACAAGAGGTCCTGGTGAAACGAAACTAGAAACAGATCGTCGGCATATTCGAAGACGGATTGATGAAATTAAACGGCAGTTAAACATCATTGTTGAACATCGTGAACGGTATCGCGATCGCCGTAAGAAAAACAAAACGTTTCAAATTGCTTTAGTGGGATATACAAATGCCGGGAAATCAACATTATTTAACCGATTAACAGCTGCTGATTCTTTAGAAGAAAATCAGCTATTTGCTACGCTTGACCCAATGACAAGGAAATTTATTTTACCGAGCGGGTACCAAGTGATCTTGACGGATACGGTTGGATTCATTCAAGATTTGCCAACGACTTTAGTCGCGGCGTTCCGGTCGACTTTAGAGGAAGTAAGAGAAGCGGATTTGCTTCTTCATGTAGTTGATAGTTCTAACCCTGATTATGCACAGCACCAAAAAACAGTCAGAGACTTATTGAAGCAGCTAGAGATGGATCATTTACCGGAGCTAACAGTGTATAACAAAAAAGATGCGGTTCATCCGGAATTTGTCCCTTCTTCACACGCGAACCATTTGCTAATTAGCGCATTGAGTGCTTCTGACCAAGATCAATTGAAGAAGCACATCGAAGAAGCAGTGAAGCAGCAAATGAGCACGTATTATGCCATGGTTCCCTCTTATGAAGGAAAGCTTCTTGCTCAATTGAAAACTGAGACGGTGCTAGAGGAGATAAACTTTGCAGAAGAGGATCAGAAGTATATGGTAAAAGGTTATTCGTTTATTGATCATCCTATCTTTGGAGAGATCAGTCAATATATATCAAAGGATTAAGGGAGATTGTTATGTTTGATTTATTAAAGCATGGAAAGCAAATACAGCCAATTGTAGAAGAAATAGAACAGCAAATCATCGACGTCCACCGCGCGATTGATCGTCAGGCAGAAAGCAATCAGTTTCGTGTATTGCGCAGCTTTCAAAATCACCAAGTCAGTGACTTTCATTTCACCCCTTCGACAGGGTATGGGTATGATGACACAGGGAGAGACACGCTGGAGCAAATATATGCCGAAGTATTTGGCGGGGAAAGTGCTCTCGTTCGACCGCAAATCATTTCAGGCACTCACGCGATTTCAATCGCCCTTTTTGGTGTATTAAGACCTGGGGATGAGCTTTTGTATATCACGGGGAACCCATACGACACGCTTGAAGAAATTGTCGGCATTCGTGGAAATGGAAATGGTTCACTAAAAGAGTTTGGCATTAGCTATAAAAGCGTATCATTATTAGATGATGGGTATCCTGACTATGCGGCGATTAAAGCCGCTATTCAACCGAATACAAAAATGATCGGTATCCAGCGCTCGAAAGGGTATGCGGTTCGCCCGTCGTTTACGATCGATGAAATAGCAGAGATGATTCGGTTTGTGAAAGAAATAAATCCTGAAATCATTGTGTTTGTCGATAACTGTTACGGTGAATTTACAGAAGATCGTGAGCCTTGTCATGTAGGGGCGGACTTAATAGCAGGATCTTTAATTAAGAATCCTGGTGGCGGTTTAGCGAAAACAGGTGGCTATATCGCTGGGAAAAAAGAGGTAGTAGAAAGTTGTTCTTATCGAATGACTTCCCCGGGTATTGGAGCGGAAGCGGGAGCGAGTCTTTATAGCTTGCAGGAAATGTATCAAGGCTTCTTTTTGGCCCCTCATGTTGTTGCCGAAAGTTTAAAAGGAGCGGTATTTACGGCGGCTATTCTTGAAAAGCTCGGAATGACAACCATGCCGAAATGGAATGAAAAACGGACGGATTTAATTCAAGCGGTTCAATTTAATGATCGCGATAAAATGGTTTCATTTTGCCAAGCAATTCAATTTGCCTCTCCAGTGAATTCTCACGTTACCCCGTATCCGAGCTATATGCCAGGGTATGAAGACGATGTGATCATGGCAGCAGGCGCCTTTGTGCAAGGAGCAAGTATAGAATTATCTGCCGATGGTCCGTTGCGTCCTCCATATGCTGCTTACGTACAAGGTGGATTAACGTATGCTCATGTGAAAATTGCTGTATGTAGCGCTATTGATCATTTAATGGAAAAGAACTTAATATAGTTTGATCACAAAGCTAACCTCAATAGACTGATGATGAGGTTAGCTTTTTTTGAAAAGAATAAAAACGTCGTGCGGATTTTATTGATTCATAAAACCTTTAAAAAATCATGTAAGAAAACCTAACATGAGTTTGACAAGTTTTATGACGTGATATATAATTTTCAACAGAAAGAGAAAGGGGGATCAAGATGAGCAGTCATATTAGACGTTCGATGCCGCTTTTTCCAATAGGAACAGTGATGAAGCTGACTGATTTATCCGCTAGGCAAATTCGCTATTATGAAGAACATCAATTGATTCAACCAGAACGAACAGATGGGAATCGTCGTCTCTTTTCTTTGTACGATATTGATCGATTATTAGAAATTAAAGATTTACTGGACCAAGGAATCAATATGGCAGGAATCAAGAAGCTTTTGCTAGATGAAAAACATTTTGAACCACACCAGAATTCAAAAGAACAAGGGGAAGAGCAGAAAAAGAATTTCACGGATGAGGAGCTGAGAAAATTGTTGCGTAAAGAATTAATTAACGCGGGACGTTTTCATCGAAATGGGTATCCTTATGGTGAAAGAAATCGCTTTTTTCATTAATCTTTTGATATAAACTTGTATTTGAAAATGAGGAGGAAGTATTTTTTATGGGAAAGTATACTCGTGAAGACATTATGAACTTAGCAAAGGAAGAAAACGTTAAATTTATTCGTTTGCAGTTCACAGACATCTTAGGGACAATCAAAAATGTGGAAATCCCTGTTAGTCAGTTGGAGAAGGCTCTGGATAATAAAATGATGTTTGATGGATCTTCAATTGAAGGATTTGTACGAATTGAAGAGTCTGATATGAACCTTTATCCGGATCTTGATACATGGGTAGTTTTTCCGTGGACAGCAGAAAAAGGAAAAGTAGCTCGCCTCATTTGTGATATTTACAAACCTGATGGAACTCCGTTTGAAGGCGATCCACGAAATAATTTAAAAAGAGTTTTAAAAGAGATGGAAGAACTAGGATTCTCTAATTTCAATCTAGGACCAGAGCCGGAATTTTTCTTGTTTAAACTAGATGCCAATGGAGAACCAACTCTTGAATTAAATGATAACGGCGGTTATTTTGATTTAGCACCAACAGACCTTGGTGAAAACTGCCGCCGTGATATTGTATTGGAATTAGAAGAAATGGGATTTGAAATTGAAGCTTCCCACCATGAAGTGGCGCCAGGTCAGCATGAAATTGATTTTAAATATGCAGATGCTGTAACGGCATGCGATAATATCCAAACATTTAAATTAGTTGTTAAGACGATTGCTCGTAAGCATGGCTTGCACGCAACATTTATGCCGAAGCCATTATTTGGAGTGAGTGGTTCAGGTATGCATTGCAATATGTCTTTATTTAAAGAAGGAAAAAATGCCTTTTTTGATGAAAATGGCGAGTTGCAGTTAAGTGAAACAGCTTACCAATTTATTGCAGGTACAATTAAGCATGCGAAAGGGTTTACAGCGATTACAAATCCAACGGTCAACTCTTACAAGCGTCTAGTTCCAGGATATGAAGCGCCTTGTTATGTTGCGTGGTCTGGACAAAACCGTAGTCCGCTTATTCGTATTCCAGCTTCTCGCGGGATGAGTACACGTGTAGAAGTGCGCAGTGTCGACCCTGCAGCCAACCCATATTTAGCAATGGCTGTCCTTTTACAAGCTGGTCTTGACGGCATTAAAAATCAAATGACACCTCCTCCAGCAGTTGATCGCAATATTTATGCGATGAATCTAGAAGAGCGCGCGCAAGAGGGTGTAGAAGATTTACCTTCCACTTTAGCGCAAGCTTTAGAACTTCTTAAAAAAGATGAAGTCATTCAATCAGCCCTTGGCGCACACATTTTAGAACACTTTATTGAAGCGAAAGAAATTGAGTGGGATATGTTCCGCACACAAGTTCACCCTTGGGAGCGCGAGCAATATTTGCAAATGTATTAATAGAGAAACCCCTTGAGCCATAAGGCTTTGAGGGGTTTTTTATCGGGCAGTTTTGTATATCTATTATCCAAAAATGCAATTGCCCGACTTTTGCCCGATATATTTTCAAAAAAATTATTCAAGAACATTTCGCATATGTTCTTCGAATTTATTCATATTGTCATTTTCGATTTTCTTGCTGATATGTGAATATACATCAGATGTAATTTGGATACTTCCATGACCAAGGCGTTCTTGTAAATATTTCATATCTGCACCAGCCTCTAATTGTAATACTGCATGGGTATGTCGTAACGAATGTATTGGTAACGATGGTAGTCCGCATCGATCTAATATCTTTGCGAATGAATTGAAAAGGCTAGATTTCGGCATGTAGTTTCCATCGTTTCGGCACAGTACCAAATTAAAATCAAATTTATATACGTCATTTAAAGCTATTTTATTTTGATTCTGGTAGTTCTGATGAAATCGCAGATCGTTTGTTAGTGACTGGCTGATCGTGATAATTCGTTTCGAGTTATATGTTTTTGTATCACCAAACATTTGATTCGGATTCTTTGACGCTTCTTTAAAGTCGAGTGATTTGTTAACGTTAATTGTACGTTCTTTTAAATTCACATCACTCCACTGTAAAGCCGCAGCTTCTCCTTTTCTTAATCCGGTCTCTATCAACACTTTGTAAAATATCCAGTAGATGTAATCGTATTTGTATGCTTCTCTTAAAAAATTTGCAATGTGTTCTGACTCAATAAACTTAATGGCTTCTTTTGGTTTTTGCTTCCCTTTTATAGTCACACCAGTACAAGGATTTTTTGTAATTTTACCAAGTACGATAGCTTTTTCATAAGCGCTATACAAGGTCCCATGAATAATTTCTACAGTCCGTTTACTGTAACCTTGATCAGCAAGGTGATTAATAAATTTTTGATACATGACTGGTTTTACATCTTTTAAAAATACATTTTTAAAATACGGTACAATGTGTTTTTTAATATTTTGCTCATGCAATTCGTAAGTGTTTTTTGCAATGCTCCCTTTTTTAAATTCAACCAACCATGTTTCAAGATATGATTTCAACGATTCTTCAGTTAACTCAAACCCTTCGCGAATTAATCTCTCTGCTTCTTCAGCTGCTAATTTTGCTTCAGCTTTACTTGCAAATCCTTTCTTAGACTTTTCTCTCATTTTCCTTGTGATCGGATCCTGATAATAAATTCGATATTCCCAAAAATCTTTATTATGATTTTTCTTTTTATATTTGTGGAATGTAGCCATTTTTATTAACTCCCTTTGAAAAAATATTTTTGAGGTGTAAGTCGTGGTGATATTTTGAAGTTGTAATAATTTCGGTGTAAAAGTCAATGAAGTAATTGACTTCGGCATCCAGTGAGATTAACTCACTGTTCGACCCAAATGAAATCATAAAGCTCTTCTATTGAAACATTAAGCTGATAGGCAATATTCTTAGCTGTCTTTAGTGTCATTTTGCTTTCATTAGTAGCATAAGCATTAATTTGTTGCTTTTTCATCCCTAACTTATCAGCTAGATCTACCTGAGATAGTTTTCTTTGTTTTAAGATTTCATTGAGTCGACATTTGCCGACGATATACACCATTTCACCGCCTAATCATTGAATTATGGGGCTGACACTGTATAAAAATTTACCGATGATTTTTATATCTTCACAGTTTTGTTGAGAGTATTGTTGATCTTTGAAGTTTGGGTAAAATGAACAGGGTTCTAAAATAATTAAATCAGTAAACTTGTATACCCTTTTAAGTGTAGCGCTGTCTCCATTAACTATAACTGCCGCAATTTCACCGTTCTCGACCGATTGTTGCTTCTTAATGATTGCGTAATGACCATTTGGTACAACTTTATTCATACTTTCTCCTTTAACAACTAATCCGAAAAGCTCATCATCATTTTTTGTTTCGTATGGAGGTCTAATTTCATCTACAATATTTTGGATTGCTTCAATAGGAGTACCTGCTGATATAGTCCCTATAATAGGAATTTTTGTTTCTTTTTTTATGTTACTTACTAACTCAAGTTTCCCATCAATAATTTCAACAGTTGAATCTTTATACGTCGTATCAATATCTGCTTTAGTTACTCCGAACACTGTTGCCATCTTTTCTAGTGCACCAGCTCCTGGTTTAGATCTGTAGTTCATATAATCACTAACCGTACTTTTGGCAACACCTATTCTGTTTGCTAAATCTGATTGAGTCATGTTGTTTTCTTTAAGCAGCCTTTTAATATTTTCGACTATAGCTTTTTTTTGTTGTTCAACCACGTTTTCACCCCCTTTTAAAGTATGTATTTAAACAATATCATAATACGAATAATTCGTAAAGCATGAAGAAAGTACGTTTTTTTCGAAAAACATTATTGGAAATACGTAAAATTAGTAATATAATCAAAAACATGGAGGTGCTTTTAGTATGAGAGTGACAAAGAGAACATTAAACGAATTAAGAGAAAGTGCTGGGCTGAATCAAGCTGAACTCGCCGATATCTTAGAAATATCACCAAAAACACTTTGGTTATATGAGAAAGATTCATCGAATATTCCTGATGAGTTGATTAAAAAATATATGTATTTATTCGATGTTCCCTATGAAGAAATTTTTTTTGGTATTAAGTACGAAAAATTCGTACAAGTAAAAGCAAGGGTAATTGAAAGAGCTAATAACCTTAAGAAAATAGTGTAAAGTCCTTTGACTACTAAAAGGAGGCTATAATCTATGATCAATGTTCAAGTAGATGAAATGATGATTGAACAACTTTTTATTGAAGAATTGAAAAAGCATCTTGATCGAATTGATCGGAGCCGTACCCTGTGGGACATGAAAGAACTTTGCCGTCAAGTCTCCATGTCAGAAAACAATATCAAAGAGAAGTTTTTTTATGATCCTCGTTTTCCAAAACATAAAATTGGGGGCAAATGGTATTTTCCGGCACAGGAATGCGAAGAGTTTTTACTCTTATGGATTAAAGAACAACCAACTAATTAATTGAAAGTGAGGTGACTAAGTCATGAACTTAAAAACCATCGCTAATGACATGCTGCCTGTTTATGAAAATGAATATGACGAAAAGCTGATCAATGCTCGCGAACTACACGAGCAACTATTAGTCACTACTCCATTTCATAAGTGGATCGAGCGTCGAATTGAAAATTACGGATTCGTTAAAGGAGAAGACTTTTGGACATTTTTGTCCGAAAGTGACGGAGGAAGACCAGCAACTCAGTTCTTCTTTTTATTAGATGCTGGTAAAGAAATTGCCATGTTGGAGAGCAACGAACAGGGAAGAGCGATACGCAGATACTTTATCGAGGTAGAAAGGCGATTTCGACAACAGAAGCCGCAAAGTGTTGAGGACCTCATCATCATGCAAGCTCAAAGTATGAAAGAGATCCGGCAGACTGTCGAACGGCAAGGTAAAGAACTGGAAACAGTAAATCACCGTTTAGACAATATCGATCGAATCGATACAATCGGGGACTTGCAACAAAGGTTGAATGCCATGGTTAGAAAATTGGCTCAACAACAAGGTTTGACATTCCAAAAAGCCTGGAATGAATTCAGAACGGCCTACAACACAGCCTATCATACAAACCTTAAAGCGAAGCTAAACAACTATAAAGAAAAGCATGCGTTGAAGTCATTGACGATCCCTCAGTATCTATCTTTAACGAACCAGTTGCAAGATGCCATTCGAGTAGCGGACAAGCTATTAAATCAAAAGGAGAGAGCGGGATGATGAGATGTGCTACAAGCCACTCCTCTAGAAGAACTAGATTAAGAGAGTTTGTGCTTGAAATGCAAAAGCAAGGAATAAAAGTCGAAAGCGTGGTGAAGAAACGTGAATGGAGTATTAACAGCCAGCAGATTGAAAACTGCTGCGGAAGTCAGAAAAGAATGCGAGAAAATGCGTAACAACCCAGTTTTGTTGCTTGCTTTTGAACTTAGCCTAAAACAAAAAATGTTCGAAATGAATAAAAACAAAAGAGCGGTGAGTTAAAAAGGGGTGACGAAAAAGTAGTTATGGTCTATGAGGTTGAGTTTGTAAATGATGTACACGAAGTCATGTTAACGGCATTCATATACGCTAGCACCGTAACTGAATGCCGTAACGAAGCAAAAAGTCTCTTAAAAGAAAAATTATTAAGTCCATCATATCACATTTACATTATGGAGTGCGAGTTGTATGCGTGAATTTGAATACGCCATTCCCCATGAGATTGTCAGCCTTTACAGAAACAAAGAGGACTACATCGAACGGATTAAAAGTCATTTCCGCTTAGTACATCCAGACCTAAAGTTGAAACAAGTAGTAGGGAAGACAGCGGTATTAGTTAAGCAAAGCGGGTGAGATTATGAGTAAATTACTTTTGGATGAAAGGCCCTTAGTTATCATTCCTTCTTTAGCAACAAAGATCGGGCTGAACGAATCGATTATCCTACAGCAGGTCCACTACTGGTTGCAAAGTAGTGAGCATGAACATGATGGTCGTAAATGGGTTTATAACACGTATGAACAATGGCAAGAACACTTTCCGTTTTGGTCCATAAGTACAATTCGCCGCTCTATTAAAAGTTTAGAAGATGCAGGTTTACTAATTGCCGGAAATTTTAATAAGCGGAAAAGTGACAAAACGAAATGGTATTCCATTGACTTTGAAAAAGTGGAGGGGTTGAACAGTCCATCTGTTCAAAACGAACAGTCCGAGTGTTCAAATTGAACAGAACGTTACCAAAGAGTACTTCAAAGAGTACTTCAGATATTAAAAAAGAAGTTGAAGAAGATGCGCCTGTTCATGACCCAGTGAACAATCCATTTGATTTTTGGGAAAACAACGGATTTGGAACGCCTGGAAGTTTAATCACTCAAAAGATTATTTCTTGGTGTGAAGATCTTTCAGATGAAATGGTTATATACGCAATGCAGCTGGCAGTGGAAAACGGCAAGACGAATTGGAATTACGTAGAGACGATTCTTAGAAGCTGGGCACAGAAGAGATTTACGACTGTTGCTCAAGTTAAAGCGGATCAATTGGCATTTAAACAGCAGCGGTCTCAAAGAAAACAGCCTCGTGGTTATGGTCGTCCTATTCGTGAAGAAAAAGTGCCGGATTGGTTGAACAAACAAAATGATCAACAACAAGAAGCAGAATGTGCAGAATTCAAAAAAGAAGAACTAGAAGCGCAGCTAAAAAACGAGGCAGAGATCGAGAGGAAACGAGCAGAGCTAGAAGCAAGAATTAAAAACAGGCGATTAGGTCGTCAACGTGAATAAACTAACGCTGGGTCAACTCTACTATTTGGCGCGCTATACGAAATACAGAGCCGCTGCATTGCGAGAACTGCAAAGGAGAGTGAATTCCTATGCAAGTAAATAAATTTCGTTTTAAGAACCCAGCATTTCAGAAAGCATTTGAAGAAGGATTTGCTTTAGGAAGAGAGCACGGGATTAACAAAGCTACAAACTTTTTTAAATACAAGTTTGAGAGATTAGCAGAAGTTGAGGGCATTGGTCCAAAAACGCTTAAAAAAATAAAAAAGGCACTTGGGAAGGAGTATTTTGAATGAATTTTGTTGAAGAGTTGAAAAATTTGCAAGTAATGCAACATGAACTGGATGAGAAGATCATCGAAACAAAAGGGTTGGAAGGGCAAGATCTATTTTTAAATATGCTGCTAGCTTTGTACACAGAAGTTGGAGAGATGGCTAATGAATGGCGAGGATTTAAACATTGGAGTGATGATCAGGAACCAAGATATAAGGTTGAATGCCATTGTTGTAGAGGAAAAGGTGGTTTTACTGGAGTGTTTTCATCTATTCCAGACGAAAAGGAAATGTGTACTTATTGTAATGGATCAGGTATTCAAGAGCGTCCGCTACTTGAAGAATATGCAGATTGCTTTAGTTTCTTGTTGCACATTGGGAATGAACTAGACTTCCAGCCAATATTTTTATTCGAAAATGACATTGATGCAGGAAAGCCAATTACGGTGCGATTTTTAGAACTACACGGTGGTATATCCGTTCTCTATCATAACTGGAAACATGATGAACCATGCTTAGAGATCTATGAGTTCACGTTGAATAGGTTTTTATTCCTTGGTGAAGCGTTGGGATTCAGCCGAGAGCAGATCGTGGCCGCTTACAAAGAAAAGAATGCTATTAACCACGCGCGCCAAGAGAGCGGCTATTAGGAGGGCGCTATGATCAAAACAGGCACGGTGGAGAAATCAAAAGAAGTGCTATGCCAAGACTGTTACACGTTGGATCGTATAGCTGCTCGATTTGATCGAATGCAAATCAATTTAGTGACTGTTGTAAATAAAGAAAGAGGACTTGGAGAATTTCAAAAAGTTCTGTCGCAACGCAAAAGGCAGGAGAAGTTTTCTCGCTATCCACAAAGCCTGCTTCAGAGCATGTTCAAACACTGGTAACCGCTCATCATTCAGCGGACCACTTGAAAGGGGGTGTCAATTTGAAGATCAGTCATGCGAACAGAGGGAAAGCATTGCAAAACGTTATTAATCTTACAAATCAGATTTACAGATTGAAAGGCTGGGCGGTCGTTGACGAAGTACCGACTCCTACTAAAAATATCCGTGGACACATCGCATATGAAAAGAAGAGCACAGTCGATTATTACGGTATTACCCACGGCCGAGCACTTGCCTTTGACGCGAAAAGCACTAGGAATAAAACACGTTTTGATTTAAAGAATGTTCATGCACACCAAGTAGATTACTTACAGAGATTCAAAGATCAAGGTGGCCTTGCTTTCTTCATTATCGAATTTGCCACGCTGAATCAGTCGTATTTTGTGCCATTTGATTTCTTGCACAAATACTGGCTAGCAGCGGAGAATGGTAGACCCAAGTCGATTCCAATTGCAGACATTGATCTGAATTGCGAAAGGATTCGATCTGAAAGGGGTGTTGCCCTTGATTATTTAAAATACTGCAGTTAATGCAACGAAAAGGATGAGGAAAATGCAATTTTGTTTAAATAGTTTCGCGGATGGCGCAATGGCTGAACGCTTTAATCAAGAAATGCAGAAAGTAATTGAAAATATCATGGACCCAAACACGGATCCCACAAAAGCAAGAAAAGTAACTTTGACGATCAGTGTTAAATCAAATGACAAACGCGAATTAATTAATGTAGCCGTACAAGGGAAATGTACATTAGCAGCGGCAAAAGATGTTGAAACACAGTTGCTAGTGGACTATGACGGTAACGGAAAAGTAACGGCTGGCGAGCTCAAATCTGGAGCAAAAGGTCAAACATTCATGGATACAGAAGGCGATATCAGCACGGACACAGGTGAAAAGATCGTTAAGTTTAAATAAATTAGCCCCATTCAAATAAAACACACTATTAGGAGGAATTTTTCATGATTAAAGAAGCATTTGAATACATCGTAGGTTTAGGAAATACACGCATGGTAGAGGTGGGAAACCAGCAATTCTCTACTCAGCGCTTGCACCTGGTTCCAGAACCAACACCGGAAGCTTTAACGGTACACAGCCTTTCTGGACTAATTGAATATATCAGCTCCAAATTTGATGGTGAAGACAAAGTGATGATCCACGTAAAGAGCCCAACAAATGTTACTTGTTTTTCATCTTACAATAACGACTTTAACCGTGAACATTTCATTACAGCTAAAGCGATGCTGCCTGAATTCACGTTTGACCGCTATTATGATTCAGAAGATTTCAACATCAAGCTTCAAAGTGTGTTTGTAAAAAACGATGACCGTGACATCATGTTGAAAGTCGTTGGCAATATCAAAGAGGAGAACGTGAGAACAGTCGGTGATGATGGAGTCAGTCAAGCAGTGCAAGCTAAAACAGGTGTAGCAACAGTTGGTCTAGTAGAAGTGCCGAATCCAGTTTCATTAAAGCCATACAGAACTTTTGTTGAAGTGGATCAACCAGAAAGTAATTTCATTTTCCGTATGCAACAAGGACCACGTTGTGCATTGTTTGAAGCAGATGGCGGTGCATGGGAACTGCAAGCGATGAGAAACATTAAAGAATATTTAGCCGCTGCTCTTGAAGTAGAAATTGAATCAGGTCGTGTAGTCATTATCGCTTAAAAATACAATACTCAGGCCGCTTCGCTGGATCGTAACTGCGGAGCGGCAAGGAGGTAAATGTAAATAGTGAAAGTTGTAATCAGAGATGATCGTACGAAATGGATGCAGCAAGAGGACAAAGAGTACACGTGCCGGACATTTTGTTCTTGGTACCGCCGCTGTTCCAGTCGCGTTGGATATGATTGTACGAAGTTTCGAGGGGACATCATCCCTGCTATTTCTAACAGAAAATAAAAAGGAGAATGGATATGTACTTAGTGATTGTAAAAAATGTAGTGGGCGGGCATAACATTAAGAAATTTGAATCCTTGGATGAAGCGAAAGAAGAAGTAAAAAAATGTGTCGAATTTGGCAAACGAGATGTGGCTATTGCTCAAGAGATTCCGATGAAGTTGAAGGTTGAAGTGGAATGTTGATGAATAGGGCTAGTACAAAACCTTATAGTCCAGTTGCTCAAGCGATCAGGGAAGCGGCCGCTGCAGGAAATGAAGTCGCTCAGTATCTTATCAGATCAAAGGATTACTTTACTCAGAAAGTAGAGAGACAGAGGAAAGAAGACAGCGTTAAATTGTTGCAACAAAAACTGGCTTGTACGAAGCATTCTAAAAAGCGAAAAGTAATCAAACAACAGCTAGATAGAGCACTAGAAATGAGAGCGGCAAAATGATTAGTTTATTTCATCTTTTATCGATAGCAAATCTAGTGGTGTCGTTATATTTAGTCTTGATCTATGGGTTATTACAAAATTGGCCACAAATGGCCGCTCATATTATTAAGGCTCTCGGATGGTCGGTACTGGCTACTATAAGTGGAAGCGGGGGTGAAGAACATGAGTGAAAAAAAGAAGGAATGTCGGACTTGTCATTATTGGGAGAAAAGAATGGGAAATCTGGGGCGGTGCGATAACGGGTGCAACCCGCGATACATTTTAGGAGCAAAGGATGCATTCACACATGATCAGCATCTATGTGAATGGTATTGGCCGAAACAGCAGCAAGAAGCTACTAACGAATAATAAAAAGCCGGGGTTTCTCCCGGCTCTATCAAAAAATACAGGTATGCAGTGATTATAACAGATGAATGTTCGACACATATTACAACATAAAAGGAGGAGTTTACATGGAAGAGACAGCTTTCAAAGGAACTGTTCTGGAAGGAAGGGAAAGACGGTACACCGTAATCAATGAACGCGATGTAAAAAAGTACGTGCCACAAGGAGCGCAAGAAGATTTTCATGCCTCTTTCAATAATCTCTGTGATTGGATCGAGGAAGGCCGCCAACTGGATGGGAAGAAACCTTACAACTCCCATATTGTCATTAATACAGATGAACCGTATATTGATGAAATTATCGCCGTTATGAAAAAGCATGGTCATTTTAAAGAAGAATAGACACAAAATATGCAGTAAAAAAACCGACAAGGTTGCCGGTTTCTACAAAATTAATGATGATTCATAAAATACAAAAACCAAACTGCATGATTTTGTTCGTCAGCTGCGGCTTGTATAAATGCGTTTTTAATAATTGGATTATTAGTACTTCGCGCGATATCGTGATAGAAGTCTACTGTTTCTTGTTCATCCTTAAATGCAGCAAGTATTCCATTTCGAAAATTTGTTGGGCATTGTTCTGTTATCTGTGGGGAAGGTTGTCTTCCTGTTAGAGATGTATAGATATGCGAAAAAGTTTGAAAGTGTCTAATTTCATCATTTCTTATCTCAAGGATACGCTTTTTAATTTCAAGATTTGGCGTCTGGTTTGCCAATTGTTTGTAGCAGTGAATAGCACTATATTCACCGTTGAGCGCTTTAGATATATCATTAATGATTTCCAGGTTTGGAGAAGACTCTCTGACATAATATTGCACTTTACTATCACTCCTTTTAATCAATATATGGGTCGGCCTGATTAAATGAATCTTGTCTTATTAGAGTGATATCTTTGATGCGTAGTTTGTTGAAAACCCGACAGAGAGGAGGGAATTAAAGTGCCACAAACATTAGTAGTTAATCATGGTGAGTTTGATATTTTATGTGATTTTTTAAATGGCGATGGATTGCACGCTGAAATAGAGTAATTTATCGTCCGTTGATAAATCGCCAGATAAAAGAAGGAGGAAATAATATGCATCAATTATCACTACTTGAAGTGGCTGACAAGTTATTTTTCAAAAAAGATGAGCCGCAGCCTTTCACGGTTAAAGCCAAAGGTGACAAGTTTATTGTAGCGACAGTGGAAGATGGTGATCATAAGCGATACACGATTATCGATACTGAAAAAGGGGTGTGTGGTCCTCACGATCGCACATTTAACCCATACGATTTCACGAAGCAGCAAGACATAGATAAATGTCTTTCAGACATGGTTGCTGGCGAATACGGTATTAAAATTTCGCGTCGCCATAGCGCACCAATTGAAGATGTCATCGATGTTGAAGAAACGCTATATCAAAAGGCATTAGATTTTTTAACTGTTATTAAAGAACTTGACGATCTTTATCCATCGATTTCAACGTTTCAGCGGAGATTTAGGATTGGGTTTGCAACTGCAGATAGAATGATTAATCGTATGGAAAAAGAAGGGTACATTAGTGAGTTTATTGGTGGTGTTCCGAGAAAGGTGTTAAAAACGAAAAGGTATGGGCATTGGGAGTAATAGCTTGGTGAGAGGGGATTTATCAGCTCAATTAGGAAAGCAATGATGTGAAGAAAAAATTTAATAAAAAATGTCTCTTTTCGAATAAAAACTAGTGTTTTGAACAATAGTGTAAATAGGAGGTGAGTTTGTGAGATTAACTGAAATAGAAATAGATTCCGGTACAAAAAGATTAATAGATGTATTGGAAGTGCCAAACAATTGTGTTGTAGTAATCGGTGATGGAAAAGCTAAAATTAGGGAGCTGCCTGAGCATGGTGAATATAAAATTATTATGCATCAAGGCAAAGTAAAACGATTGAAAAAAGAAGAGGGGGAAGAATTTTGAGTAATATTTGGGAGATAGCAGGAATAACAGCAAACATTGTAGCGGCTACTTCCGCCGCTTTAGCAGCCATATTTACTTATTCCACAGTAAAGACTGCAATGAGTACAAATAAGTTGGCAGCTAAACAAATAGAAATGAATCGTGAGTATCAGGAAAAATCGCTAAGGCCATCAATATATATTAAAAAGTCATCATTCGATATAAATTTGGGAGGTGATTTTTTAAGCGATTGGGAAAACGATACAGAGCAATATAGACCAAGGTATGCTTCGGATTATTGTCTACTTGCAGAAAATCTCGGAAACGTGCCTGCAAGAAATATTGAATATTCAGTTGGGATTGAAAATATAGAAGAAATTAAAAAAATCATTGAAAAGAATGAGACAGATATTAAAAGGCGTACACAAGTTGGAGTGAAATTTAAGGAAGATGAATCCCAAAAGAATGTATATAACGTGCAGTTTTTAAGAACATATGATGGATATGTAAAGTGTCCTACGTTTAAAGCCACACACTACATTGAAGAATTAGGCTATTTAAAGAGCTATCAGTCTACTGAAAATTTTAGCGGCGAAATATATTTACCAAAACTTTTCTTAATTTTTATAAATATACTAAGAGATCAGATTGGAATCGATTATTTGTTGCCTAAGTTAATTATAAAATTTAAATATTTTGATCCCTACTCAACTTGTTATTATCAGTCGTTTGTATTAACGCCCGTGATTCGCAATTATGATATGTTCAATCCTAATAAATATTTTGGTTATTTTGAAGTAAAAGAATTGATTAATAAAAAATGTGATGAATAATAAGTTCTACCAGCCAACTGGAGGACACCAAAACTTTAGAGTAGCTTTACAGCTGCTTTAGAGCTTGGTGTCCTTTTTTATTGGTCCAAATCGGACCAATATGGACCACAACCAAAGGAGTGATCATATGAACGCTAAACAACTATCAATGTTTAATGATATCGATGAGAAAGAGGTTCAAGATTTAATTATTACGGAGTTAAGAAACTATCGCGCGCTTAAGGTTCAGATTGAGAATAAAAAAGAACAAGAAGCCGCTGGAGTTATTGATTTGTTTCCTTCTGTACGGCAACAAGACCGCCTTAACGAATTGAAGGTGAAGCAGATTGACCGCGCTTTAGAGCATAGCTTAGATTTTATCGAACGTAGAATCATCGAAATGAAATACTTCACATCCGAGGAGACGAAAGATATTAATATTTATTTGGACCTTGGATTAAAGAAAGGAAAATACTATGAGAAAAAAAGAGCAGCCATATATCGTCTTGCGACAGCACTTGGAGTCATTTAAGTGCTGTTATTTTTACGAACAAAAACCGGACAAAAATCGAACAAAAAGGGTACCAAATTGGGGACCTTTTTATTTTCCTAACAGCGGTAACATTTTCTTATCAACTATTTAGTTGGTAGTAGACGCATCTTTCCTTTATCAATGGTGTACTCGGATGGATCGAATGGCGATGAAGGTTACTAGCTGTACAGGGGGAGTAATCGGAGCCTAGCAGTATTGCGCACGATCGGCACGGGGATGCAATTGGTGAGAGTCCAATGCAAGGTGTGGTGAAACAATGGCCTGCCACTTACTCAATCCTAGCTATCCTCCTGGGTGATTGAACAGAAGTGGAGAACCTAAAAAATATAAAAGCAAATAGCATAAGGCGGTGCTTACTAAGGAGAGACGTATATGAAAATTAGGGAGCATTTATCTACAACAGATAAAAAGAAATTGGCTGCTCTTTCTGTAGAAGAAGAAAAGCTTACTAGGCAAGATATTCTAGAGTTAATGGGAACCAAACGAGTGCGAGGCAGCATGAGAAGGAAATAATATAATAAAATCGATAAAACACCCTTGAAAAATATCGTTTACTTCACATAATTTCAGAGAATGAATAAGTTCATTCAAAATTTATTTTAGGAGGACGAGCAACTTGTTTATAAGAAAAGTTTTGGGTGTTGCGGTTGCGATTTTAGTTGGCCTGGTCTGGGGTCTATGTTTTTTTTGTGAATTATTTACATCCTTCAAGTGAAATTCGATGTAGACGCCATCCTTGCGGTTGCGTTTTTTTACCTTCCATTTCCAGTATAATTATTGGAAAAGGAGGATGCACATGAAAGAGAAGCTTGAATCATATTTATTACCTTTGTTTATAATGGGTGCAGTTATTTTAAACTTCATTATTTTTTATGCAGTAATGAAAGTTTTCGGTGTTTGGGAAAAAGAAATTACAGCTGCTATTATAGGATTTCTAGGTTCAATAATAGGTGGCATTTTAACTTTAGTTGGTGTAAGACAGACAATACAGTATCAAGAAAGAGAAAAATATTTAAATAGCGCAACTGAAAAGTTAATAGAATTAGAGGAATTTGAAGAAAATTTAAGTGTGTATCTAAACAGAGTATTTATGTACGAGTTATCATTCAACGGGAATGAAGAAGACTATAAAATACTGTTGAAAATTGCGAAGGATCTTTACGAGGATCTAGGTAGGCACAGAAAAACAGTTTATAAATATTTGGATGTTGATGAAGTTCGAATTATAAATTCGTTTCAAAAATCTTTACGAGCAATCATAGTTAAATCTAATCACACTGAAGAAGATATAAGAAAGTGTGTTTATAGAATAACATCTATTTGCAATATCGCTTTAAAAAGCAAGGACAAACACCTAGAAAAATATTATGAGTACAGAAGACAACAAAATAAAATTTGGTGAAAACCTTTTGTAGAAGTGGTGGTAAAATACATATGATGACCTTGATATAATCTATAAAAAACAAACGGAGAATGAGATGACTGGGAAACAATTAATATTAGAGGTATACCAGTGGTTAAAAGCAATAGGAATCGGGGCAATAATACTCTTAATTATCAATAAATATATAGAGAATAGGATTAGAAGTAAATTTGATAAAGAATTAGAGAATCATCGAAATAATCTATTAAAAGTTACTGAAAAGATGAGGTTTGACTTTCAAAGAAAAGTTCACGATTTTAGTCTATATACTAATAAGAGGCATGAAGTTTATCCAGAAATCTACAAACACATATTAATTACCGATTCAATGATTATGAGATTAAAACACCAACGAATTTATCTTACATGGGAGGGGTTTAATGAAGAAGATCTTCTTGAATATATGAATAACCATCGTGTTCCAAGACGCGAATCTGATGAGATTATTCGATTATGGAAGTTTGATAAAAATGCATCAGTAAAAAGGTTAAGACAGTGTTTGAAGATGCTTGAATATCAGGATGCTGAGTATCAGTTAGAAGTTTTTCAAAGTAAGGTATATGAAAACGAGTTGTTCTTATCTGAAGAAACAAGTACTTACTGTATAGCCATTATAGAAAATCTAAATTCATTATTGATTAACTATCATTTTCTTGATGATGAAACCCTTGCGGAAGATAGGAACATTGAAAAGGGGATCTTATCTCAAAAACATAAACTTAGAAAGACCATGAAAAAAGAATTATCTATTGGAGATTATAAGGCACCTTAACCGGTGCTTTTTCTATGTCCAAAACAAACAAATAGTGTTTAATCATTAGAAATTTATAGAAAAATAGTTAAATAAAAACACAAATTAACTTGACTTGAGTAAAGTTATTTAGTATAATTAAAGTATAGAAAGGAGGGAGAACAAAGTGGCTGAAATCGCATTAGCACTAGGAATCGTACTTACAGCACTAACCATAGTCGAAAAAATCCTAGTCATCAAAAACCAAATAAAAAAGCCCAAAACTAAACGCCAACCCCGCAAGAGAAAGCGTAAATAAGTTTTGAGCGAGGGAGAGAAGTTCGGGCTTCTCTTCCTTACCTAAATTATAACATAAACAGCCACTTATTAAACTGATGAAAAAAATTCAAGAATCGACGAATGATGTGTTCATTTTTCTAGGGTTGATTTACCTAATATTTTTAGATGAACACGTACCGAGCGGCATGCTAAAAATAGGCTTGTATATTTGTCTCATTATCTTCTTTGTAGTATCAATAATAGAGAAGTCGCTAAGTATATACGAACGAGTTAGAGCGAAAAGAGGATGAGGGATATGCACCAGTTGAATAGTCGTGAAGACATTGAAGAGTTTTTGCAAAATCACATTGTAAATACGTCAGAAGCCATCGAAATTTTAGGATGCAGCAGACAGTATTTAAATCAATTAATCAAGAGCGGTGTAATTAAGCCG
>NZ_JADHDW010000020.1 GCF_016820555.1 Bacillus sp. REN10
ACGTGCGATACATCCCATCCCCTCCTTTGTCATCATTATAAAACGAATGTATGTTCCTATCAAGAACAAATGGAACATGTCATCCTTTTTTCTTTCGACAAAGTTCGGAAGGTCCTCCCCCCCACACTTTTCGGCTGTGCCGAACCGCGATTCATCCTCTCCCTACTCGCTGGGCTGTGCCCTTCACGCTCCTTGAGGAAGAGGGCTTCTCTCGGATTATGTTAAATAATGAATGGTTGTTTCCATTTGTATTCCTCCTGATTTTTTTAATAGATCGATTATTTTCTCTTTATAGCTTAGCAATGTTTCGAAAGAGATCTTCCCGTTATAATAATCTCTCACTATTTCTCCTTCTTTAATGGAAGGATTCAACAAATACATAATAGGTAACGTTTTCTTTTTCAATTTACAATCGCTTTTTTCTTCAAACTTATTACATCTTGAATATCGTCGATCATATCTAAAGAGAGGATAAGCCCTTCTAAACATGAAGTTACATCGTCATGACAAGTTCCTTCAGAAAATGCGTAAAAATGCAATTTAAGAGAATCTGCAAACGGAGTTCGATTTTCCTTAAATTTTTCTTGAGAAAAAGCTGAAATATCCTTCCTCAACTGCAAATCATGAATAAATCTGGACGATATATGTTCTATTTCTTTAATAATTCATCTCATCCTCCTCTCTTATTGGAACTTATTCCTGAATAATATAGTAACATTTAACCATTTCACCCACAACTTTCTAGTCAATCACCGCAATTTCTTTGTGGTAAACCACATTAGTTTTGCGGTGAGGGGAGAGAGGGAAACCGTTACCCGGACAATCCAAACCTCTGAAACCACTCCATTAGGTATGTTAAAATCAAGTACAACCTCAAAAAGGAGAAACAGTGGATGACAAAATTTAAAACGGTTCATTTTATTCTCATACTTCTTCTATTTAATAGTTTATTGTTTTATATCGGCTGGAATGGATGGGTGTGGCTAAAGGTGGCTTTTGATGCCCAAAACCCATTGCTGTATAGCGTGCTTTTTATTTTTCTTTCGTATTCTTTTATTGCTAGCCGAATGTCAAAGTTTTTATCAGTTTTCCGAATGATTGGTTACATTTGGCTCGCGGTTATTCAATACAGTCTCTTACTGTTGCCGTTAGCTGATCTTGCTGTATTTTTGTTAACACTCGCTTCCGTTCCGCTACACACAGCTATTTTTTTAGTTGGAAATGTGGTGCTTGGAATATTCGGCATTATCTTTGCCTACGGATTATTTAACGCTTACAGCCCTGTCATTCGGACATATCAAATCACTGTGCCAAAGAAGCAAGGAACCCGCGACGCCTTACGTATTGCAATGGCCTCTGATATGCATTTCGGTAGATTATCCGGCATCGCTCATTTAAAACGATTAGTCAAAAAAGTAAAAAAGATTGAACCCGACTTGATTCTTTTACCTGGTGATATTATTGATGACGACCTCGAGGCATTTATGCGCAAAAAGATGAGCACCATCATGAGTGAATTGCGAGCTCCTTTAGGAGTGTATGGCGTGCTTGGCAATCACGAGTATTATGGTGGGCAAATTGCAGAATTTATCGAGGAAATGAAGAAGATCAATATTAACATCATGTTAGATGAAAAGCTAACGATCGATCATAGCTTTCACCTCATCGGCCGCAAAGATAAAACCGATAAAAACAGACAATCATTTGCCAACCTGCTTACAGATATCGATCGTGCTTATCCAATTATCGCGATGGATCACCAGCCGTTTGAGCTCCAGCAAGCACAGGAAAACGGTGTGGATATTTTATTTTCCGGTCATACTCATCGCGGACAAATGGCGCCCAATCATTTGATTACTAGAAAAATGTATGAACTGGATTGGGGATATAAGCAAAAGGGACAACTGCATGCTTTTGTTTCTTCTGGTTTCGGATTCTGGGGACCGCCGATTCGAATTGGCAGTCGCTCTGAAATCCTGAAAGTAGATATCAAGTTTATATAAATAAAGAAGAATGATTCAAACGCCATTGGAACAACGAGAAAAAAGTCCGCTGGAACTGTGGAAAAAACAAAAGTGAAGGCGCCTTTCCCGGCGCCTTCACTCTTTATTTGATAAGTTCTTCATTCGATCTTGTTCAGCTATGATTTCGTTATCTTCGGCATTATCTCTCGTTACTTTTTGTGTTAAAATCGCACCAACTGCCACGAGAATCATCACCGCAATATAGTAGCCTTTCTCATTCAGCTCTAAGCTGGTCTCATTGTATAATCCAATGCCGAATAAAGCAACTCCAGCAAAAAATGTAAAGTAAGCTAATCCCGTGAAAGCAGGAGTGTTTCTGCGTCTATATCTTTGCATATTTCGACCTCCAACTATATCCCTTTTTATTATTACATGCTATAAAACACAATAAAATACATATGAATTTTTAATTAAAATTATTGGACAAATTTTGAGGAATGACAGACACCTTATTCGGTCAAACTAAACGAAAAAGGGTGATCCGAATGTTGGCGAATTTAGTAACTAGTTTGATCGCTTCAGCAATCGTTATGAAGCGCAGCATGGATTGGCATAAGCGCGTACTGTATGTCTCCATTCCTCTATTCGTATTATTTACGATCGTTCAAACAGGATATATTGTTAATCACTTAAGCAAAAATCGTTAACAAGAGGAGGCAGAAGAGCGCCTCCTTTTATCTTGCATCTACAACGACTTTATCTGACCAGTTAGTTCGGCAAAGTAAACGTTGCTGCCTTCCCTTTAGAAATATCCTTCGCTTCTTGATTTCTCATTGGCCCGATTTCTAGCTCGAATGCTTTGTCTTTCCAAATCTTTTCGTATTGTTCTTTATCTAACACGAAAACTTGTAAAAGCTCGCCCTTCTCTCCTGCGTTCACTAAATCACCATACTTATAATTTAGCAACATGCCCTCACCAAGCAAATATTGAGCCCCATCGTTTACTGTTAACTTTGAACTTATCGATGATAAACCGATGTTATCTGTCCCTTTATTATCTAGTTGAAGTTTTACTGTCAATAAGACAATTCCATTTGTGAAAGAGGTAAATCGCGGAGCTTCCACTTCATTTGGAGTGAACTCAGCAAATTGGTAACCATCTAATGTCACATTGACATCCCCTATTTGCTGGTTTTCGTTGATGCCGCTCTTTTCTTTTAACATTTTCTTTTGACCCATGTTATCGAATGTTGCTCTATCTTGATAAAAAGTATTATTGCTCGTTACTTTTTCAGCTCCATCGCCGTTTAAAGCTAAATTAAAGCGTCCTTCTGAACCAACAGCTGAATTTACTTTATTTTGCTCTAACAGCGCGGGAGGCACCATGACAGTTACCGTTGATAGTTCCTTGATTTTCGCTAAATCCGTTTTACCAAATGGGTAAGCAATGTAGCCAGTGACCGTTTCTCCTGCTTTTAATACATAATTTGTTTTGTAATTTAACTTTGTCGGTATTTGCTTCTCTTCAGGAATCAAATCTTTATAATTTGTATAATATTTCTCTGCACCTGTAAAAGTAATATCTAATGTAGGCATATAATAGACATCTTTATCAAGGTCATTTTTCACTGTATATTTAGCTAAAATAACGCCACCCTCTGTTTCATCTCTGAATGGAATAGAGAAGTCTGTATGAAAATCCTTCAACTCTACTAACTTATACGAATCTAAAGAAACAGACACTTTATCCATTTTATGCACTTGTGGCTCATTGCTCTCATAAACCACCTTGGCCGTTCCTTCCGTCTCCTCTTCCATATAGGAAATTAATGTGGAAAAGTCCTCGTTAGCTGCGGCTGGCTCACTTTTTTCTTGAACTTCTTTCTCTTCACCCTTTGCTTGCTCCGACTTTTCTTCTGTTGCCTCCTGATCTTGCTCCGTATTCGTTGCCTCTTCTTTTTTCGGTTCTTCATCATTGCCGCATGCGCTGATGAATGCCGTTGCTACTAATGCCGTTGCTAATACTAATAATTTTTTTGGCATACTTGATCCTCCATTTGTCTCTTTAACCGCTTTAGTCCAGAATTTTATTTATTATAATAATACCGGAAATATGTAATTAGTTTCCCTTTTCATATAATAAATAATGGATTTAAAACCATATTAATCCTGAATAAACTAAAAAACAATAAAACATCCCACTAATTTTAGCTAATATTCAAAAAATAGTAGAATAATAATGTATCAATTTTACAAAAAAGTATGATGATTAAATTAACTTTTGGTAAAATAGTAGCAATTAAACAAAAAAGTTACTTTCCAAGATAATCTTTGAAAGTAACTTTTGATCTCATGATGTTTGCTATTTTATTCCAGCCCTTTAATTATTAACTCTTTAACAGGCAAAAATTGTTCCCCAGTCTCTAAATAAGTCGCATGTACTTGATCTCCTTCTTGCAAGTAGATCGCAACAGGAGTATTTTCTGAAGAAACGACATAATTTTGACGGTTCTCCAATAAGAAAGACACAAGCGTGAAGTCTCCGGATTTCTCTTTATAAACTCTTAACACTTTTCCGCTGACTTGTTTTTCTGCGGTTTTCGAGCTTCCATCAACCGTGCCACCACCTCTTTGCAAGGCCGTTTTATATTGTTTTAATGCCTCATTTGGTGTTGTTCCGGATACAGAAATTTCTGGATTCGCGGCGGAAACGATAAAGTAATTTTGCAGAAAACCATTGGCATCCAATACTGGAGTTAACCAGCTAGCTTCCCCATAAAAATTATAAAGAATTGGCATTTGCCCCTTCCATTTTTTCTCAATAAATTTCTTTTCAATAATTTGCAGCACTCCTTGAGAATCCATATATGATTCTTCTAAGTTTCCTGTGTAATAAGTAGCTTTCCCTGTTCTCGCATTCGTCAACGAGTACCCAAGCATCGAATCTACCCCTTCTTTCGGACTTGTGAAGTCAGTAAAGTAATACATTTCACCTTGCTCATTGAAAACTGGGCTGACGTTAGCCTCCGTTCCTTCATCCGAAGGGAGCTTTACATCTGATTTGCCAAATTTGCTATTCCAAAATCCATGGACGTAATTTCCGTAATAACTGTTTTGAAGACTGACCGTTTCAGGAGAAATTGCTCCATCAATAAAACTTGGAATCTCAGATAACGAATACGCTTTCGTTTCCCCTGTTTTCGGATCAATTGACACAATTCCTTTCACTTTAAATCCATTACGCGCTGAAATAAATTCGCCATATGTGCGGATATAATATGGCTTTCCTTGATCATCAATCTCTAATTGCGGCTCTCCATAAAAAATGCGCTTTGGATAGTTCATGCGAATGTGACGCTCGATATTTTTATTAAAATAAGCGGATGGCGTGTATTCCATATCTGCTTTCACAAACTTAGGATTAGCTGATGAATCGGTGGCACTGATGATGAAATAACCAGGTGTTGTGTCTCCATTCAACCATTTGAAAAACCCCGAAAACTCCACAGGAGCAATATATACATACTCCCCATTGACCTTTTGAATTTGCAGCCTGCCAAGCTCGTAATAGCTCGTATTCGGCACTTGACCGAACGCTTTTTTCATTTTGTTGCGGGCAAATTTAGGTGGCACACTGGCTGGCGTTTCCCGCTCATCAAAAGGTTTAATTTCCACCTTTTCTTCCATTTTAGCTGCTTCAAATTTTTCATCCGCATTGAATACAAACGCTGTTAAAAAATAACCGCCTACGATTACACTCATTGCAAAGAGAGTCGCTTTTACTAATCGCTCCTTCCCCGATGCAAACACCGCGCCTGCTGCTGACACAATGATTAATAACGGCCAAACGGATGTGACATTATAATCTAAGTTAGTCAGGTAATAAAACGCAAAGACAGTAGGCACAAGTATAATAGCTGCTCCTATGAAAAAAACAATGGCCGACTGTTTCCCTTTTGCTTTCTTGATAGAAACAGGTGCAAGAATTAGTGCTGATATCAAACCTATAATTAGTGAAAATAAAAAGACACTTCCCATGATGAACTCCCTTCAAACGTTGTCTATCTAAACTTACGAATGAAAGGAGAAAAATGTTTCAGAAAAATGAAAGAAAACCTAACGACTAAAGAGACTGCTCTTTTCGACAAAACCCGGGGAGTGACAGGCACCTCCCGAATTTATTCAAATAAGACTAAATTATGCACACAGTCATAAATTCCTTGCTATTAGAAAATAGGTTGATTCGTTTATTAGTTGAAGTAATGAACATATTGCGACATTTCTTCATGTTGGTGCGAAAATTGCATTTACTTCAAACAAAGTGACGATTTCAAACGAGAGGAGATTGATTGTCGATGGAGCGTCCACCTTAATACACCTCTAAGTTTCTGAAAATTCAAATAAAAAGGAGCGTTGATATATGTCAGATCAAAATACACTTAAGCGTTCACTTGGACTATGGGCCATTGTTGGACTTGGATTGGGTTATATGACGCCAACTGTTGTATTCGATACATTTGGAATTGTGTCTGAAGCAACGAATGGCGTCGTCCCGCTTGCTTATCTCGCTGCGTTAGTGGTGATGATGTTTACAGCGATTAGTTATGGAAAAATGGTACAAGTATTTCCTAGTGCGGGATCCGCGTATACGTATACTCGGGAAACTATTAGTCCTCATCTTGGTTTTCTTGTTGGATGGGCATCCTTATTGGATTATTTACTTCTTCCAATGATCAACGCCTTAATTATTCGACTTTATATGGAATCAATTTTTCCAAATATACCGTCATGGATATGGGTGGTTGGGTATGTCATCATTATTACCGCCATCAACTTATGGGGAATGGGTAAAACATCGAATTTAAATGCGATCCTTGTTATTTTTGAAGTGGTGCTCATTGGCTCATTTCTTGTTTTAGCTTTTATGCAACTATCCAATGGAATGGGACAGGGAACACTTTTTACGACGGAACCTCTCTTCCACTCTGATGTTCATTTATCGGCTGTTCTGACAGGAGCAACCGTCGTTTGTTTCTCCTTTATCGGGTTTGACGCTGTCACTATGTATACGGAAGAAGCAATCGACCAAAAAATTATGCCGAAAGCCATTATGCTTACCGTTCTAATTGGCGGAGCGATCTTTTTCATTTGCAGTTACTTTACACAAGCATTGTTCCCCGATTTATCTGGTTTCAAGGTCACGGATGATACATTACCTGAAATTGGATTATTTGTCGGTGGAGCGATCTTTAAACTGATTTTTCTATCAGGTGCTTTTGCTGCCACTGTCGCTTCTGGACTGGCTTCCCATGCCAGTGTGTCTCGCTTGTTATATGTAATGGGACGAAATGGAGCGCTTCCGAAAAAGCTATTCGGCCGTATTCATCCGCGTTTCCGAACACCTTCCTTTAATGTAATCCTAGTCGGAGCCGTTTCATTGCTCGCTATTGCTCCGAGCTTAGAATTGATTTCAGCGGTGATCAACTTTGGTGCCTTAATTGCGTTTACATTTGTCAACCTATCTGTCATTGCTCACTTTATCGTCCGACAAAAAAGA
This sequence comes from Bacillus sp. REN10, assembly GCF_016820555.1. Lineage (GTDB taxonomy): Bacteria > Bacillota > Bacilli > Bacillales > Domibacillaceae > Bacillus_CE. Next base: position 7,522 of record NZ_JADHDW010000020.1, read on the forward strand.
TATAAAACACCAAAGGATATTTTCTCTTATTTAATTATGCCATTGCTCGGCGCTGGGCTAACAGGGATTTTGTGGTACCACTTACACGCCGATGCCTTGATTGGAGGACTCATATGGGTAACAATCGGAATCGTTTATATGCTGTTTTTAACGAAGTTCTCTAAAACAAAGTTAACGGATATTGACTTTAATGAAACAGAGGTCAATCAGTCTGCTTCCAGATCATGAGAATTCAACTGAACGAGAAAATCCCCGCTCAAACGGGGATTTTTCGTATTCATTCTTCGACATACTTTCCATAGTCCGGAATCGCAATTTCTGAGAAATGTTCCACAAGAATATGCAACCCTTTTTCGAGCTCCTCTCCTCCCATCGGCTGTCCATGTCCAGGAATCACAACAGCTGGCTTAAGCTCAGCAAGCTTTTTCACCGACTGCCAGGCCGCTTGCCAATCTGGCGTGAAATAACGAGGTGGGCCATGGACTTCCTTCACTTGAAAAGCTACATCAAATAGGGCATCTTGCTTCACCGTAATAAAGGCATCCCCAGAAATTAACGCTCGGTCACTCTCCCGAAAAAAAGAGACGTGTCCACCCGTATGACCAGGTGTATGAACCCAGCGCCAATCCGGCAATCCTGGCACTTCTCCATGATTCGGAAGCTCTTGCACATAACCACTGATATCAATCGGTTCATTCGGGAAAAAACGAGCCATTTTAGCCACAAGCCCACCTTCTACAGTAGGATCAGGAGCAGGATATTGCTGCTCACCCTTTAAATAAGGAAGTTCTAAAGGATGAGCATAGACAGGAACCTCCCACTTCTTCGCCAATTCTGCGATAGCCCCTACATGATCAAAATGGCCATGCGTTAATAAAATCGCTTGTGGACGAGCCTCTTTCCCGAAGCGACTCTCCGCTTCTTTCAAAATGTTCTCCTCTGATTGAGGCATTCCACCATCCACTAGCACCCAATCATTTGAAGAATCGACTTTTCCAATAAATGCAATGTTAACAATTTGGTTCGTATAACAGTACAAATCAGGGAGCACTTCCATACCCATACCGCTCGCTATCGACGTCATCGGCATGTATCGATCAGAGTAATTGACCATTCTCTTCCACCTCCAGAGCAAATCATCTGTTAGAAGATTTCCCTGTACAGTGAAAATGATACATTGAATATTTTACATGGAGACTGCTCGTTTCTTTCCAGCGTGTGAAAGTCTAGTTCGTTTCATTAATACTGCTAATGCGGCGATCATCCATGTGGCGAAAATAATTAACAATAACTGTCCCATATTGGCACTTAAATTAGCCGGATCTCCACCAAATACAATCGTATAATATCCATCAGCTGCATAAGTCGCTGGAAGCAGCGCTGCTACACTTTGATAGCCGCTAGCAAGTAGCTGCTTTGGCAAAATGACACTTGATGTTACTAATTGGAGAGATAAAGCGAAAATATTGAATATCATACCTGCGTTGCCAAACAAGGCAACAAACATTTGAGTAAGAGACAAAAATGCTAAGAAGACAAAAGCCTGAAAAAAGTAAATCATCATGAAAGAAGCTTCACTGCCAATCTCGAACAAGGCCATTAATCCCATTGTTAACATAACCAATACAAATGATGTAACAATGTGGATCACTTGCCTCGAGAAAAATAGCGACCATTTTCCAAAAGAAGGTTCCAATTTTTTTGTGGTTATTTGCAGTTGCATCGTCATAATCATCGCTCCCACGAAGGAGGAAAGGACAATCATCATAGGCACCATCGAAGCAGCGAAGCCTTCCTTCGCGTTTATTTTTTCAATTATCCCTTGGATTGGTTCATTCTTCACTTGTTCCAAGACATTAGTGACTGCTTTGCTAATTTCTTTTGCCGGAAGCGACTGAGGCATTTGTTGCTGAAAAGAGCTTACCAACTCACTTTTTTGAATCGAAAACAAACTGCTGTTGATTTCATTATTCATTTGGTTTGCTGCGTTTTCCATCATCGTCTTTGCCATGCTAGCGTTTGCCTCATTAATCCAATAAATGACCTTGCCCGTGTCTCCAGCTTGAATATCTTTGCTCAGCGTGTCAGGAATTTGGATCACCATATCAATGGACCTTTTATTCATATCATCTTTCGCCGTTGCTAATGACGCATACTTCTTCAGTTCAAATGGTACAGTCTTTAACAAGTTTTGCTCAATCTGTTCTCCAATGTAAGCATCCTCATTGACCACCCCGATGCTTATATTTCCAATCCGGTCATCTACTCCATCATACGCTGTCATCCACACACAGAAAAAAATAATTTGAAAAGCAGCCGCTGCTAAAATACCAATCAAAGTCTCTTTTTGTTCGAAAAAACTTTTGAATGTCTTCATTATTCATCCTCCTAGTTTGCAAGCAAGTACACACTTGCATATTAGTTAAAAATTTTTTCTAAGGAGTCATTCCCCTAGAAAAAATTTTAATACTGTTTCTTAAATAGGCTTCGTTCGACAAAGCAGATACCTTTAAACCCAGTCTCGCCCGCGAAATAAAGAAACCGAAGTTCATATAAATAAATTGAAGAGCGGCGACCTCAAAGTTTGGGCAGCTGATTTTCCCCTTCTGCTCCATTTGTAAAAAGTAGTCTACCAGCACATTCTTCAATTCTAAAGGAATATTGGCAATCTCTTCATCAATCTCTGGAAAAAGCCCTGCCTCCTTAAACCCTATCAGTACAAAATCTTGAATGGACACTAAATAATCCATGTATCTTTTAGCAAGTAAGTAAAGATCCTTTTCAAGATCCCATACAATTTGCTCGCGAATCGTTTGAGACAAAAGCGGCACATACGAAAATTTTTGAACAGCTGCTTCTAATATGTTTCTCTTGCTGCCGAAGTGGCGAAAAATCGTCACTTCATTTACACCAGCTTTCTCAGCAATGGCTTTCGTCGTTGTCGCTTTATAACCTTTTTCTTGTATTAAATCAATAGTTGCTTGAATAATTTTACCAGCTGTGTCCTGATTGGCCATGACATCCACTTCCTTTTAAATATGCAAGTGTACACTTACATCCCATAGTGTAATCTTTTACCAAGAAGATGTCAACCGCTTATTGAATGAACGTCCAAAGTGATAACTCCTGTTCTTTTTAATTCCACTCCCTATGTTATAATGACTTTTGCAAAATACATAGAAAAGGAGATAAACTTAATGAACCAACATCAGAGAAAATGGCTTGCCATTTTCCTATGCATGATCGTAATAATGATGATGATGCCTCGACCATCACTCGCAAAACTTCCTTTTGATGTCCGGGCAAAGGCCGCTATTTTAATCGATGCAAAAACAGGGAAAATTCTATATCAAAAAAATGCCAAGGAATCACTCCCTGTTGCAAGCATGTCAAAAATGATGACGCAATACGTGATACTCAACCAAATAAAAGAGAAAAAACTTTCATGGAATGATGGATACAAAGCAAAAAAAATCGATCAACTGTTATCAACAAAACCAGGATTAAGCAATATCCCCCTCTACCAAGGCGAAGAATATACGCTGAAAGAATTATATGACTCGATGATGATGGTCTCTGCCAATGCCTCCAGCCGTGCGCTTGGAGAAATGGCCGGAAAAACGGATCAACAGTTTATTCAAATGATGAATGAAACAGCGAAACAACTGAAGCTAAGCGATTCTCATTTTGTCAACACATCTGGATTAAACAATAAAGACATTCACCCATATGAAGTAAAAGGAACAAACCCTGAAGACGAAAACCATATGTCGGCGAAGGATCTGGCTCTACTTGCCTACCATCTGACAAAAGAGTTCCCTAACGAACTGGCGATTGAAACCACAAAGAAAAAAGTCTTTCATATAACTGACACTCAAGTCATTGAGATGGTAAATACGAATGAAATGCTACCGGGTGGGAAATATCCGTATGAAGGAATCCTTGGGATGAAAACAGGCATGAATGAAGCAGCTGGACATGGTTTCACTTCACATGCCAAACGAGGCGATAAAGAACTAATCTCTGTCGTCATCGGCGCAGAAACCAAAGAAGGAAAGCCAAGTTCAAAAGCGCGGTTTATGGAAACAAAAAAACTGCTCGATTATGGCTTTAAGCAATGGGAATGCAAACGCGTGAATCCGGCTGACTACGTGCAACAGCCTAACATCGAAAAAGGAAAACAAGAAACAGTCGCCATCGCCACAACTGATCAATCGTGTATCATGATACCTAAAACAACCGACCAGCCAATCAAAGGCAAGCTGCACTTAAAAGAGGAAAATATGGTCGCACCGATTGAAAAAGGTCAAAAACTAGGCACTATGGAACTCACTGGCCCAACGGAACAATACTTAACAACAGAGCTAAAAAAACAAGCGACCATCGATATCATCGCCAAAGAAGCAGTCGAAAAAGAAAATTGGTTCATCTTGCTGTGGAAATCGATCTTTTAAGCAAGCAAAAAAGAGTAACGCGAAATTTTCAAGCGTTACTCTTTTTGTTCTACCTATCTATTTCCTGGCGCTGGCTGATCCACCCCTCTTACATGATGTCGATGTCCACCATTTTCAGTTGTGTAAAAATCATAATAATGAACATGCATGCCATTGCCTACTGGAATTGCTGGGCCCGAATAAGCCTTATAATGATGAGTATGCCCATTTTCAAACACCACATAGCCTTCCGTATAATGAATATGATTATGATCCGGCGTCATAATAGGAGGAGAAGTGACATCTAAACATTGATGAACATGCCCCGCTTCCACCGAAGTATAATCAACCGAACCATGATTATGGTTCGGAACAAACCCTTTGACAAAATCATCCTTCCCTACCTGAGCCATTGAATCACTCCTCTAAAACGATTTACCAATGAAAATGGCTTGCACTTCGTTACTGTATCTCTTACATTCATATTAATAATATTGAGCTGAAAACCGAATTATGTTTTCATCTAAAAAATTTTATCCCGCATTAACGGGCTGTAAACGTCCGATTAGTTCGGGCCTGCACGATGCAGGTTACAAAGGCATTGCGACTTTAGCCTTTGTTCTTCTTTTAATCAGTGGGGATGGAGAACCCCCCATTGATTGAAGTTTCACTTTATTATGTACCTCTAAGTCTGCGATCAGCGCTGTTTACGGTGAACTTTCAAAATAAGTCAGATCGCACATTCTTTCCCCTTCCAGATAATTTTTTTACCGATAAGGCCAATAGAACTGAAATGAGCAGCAAGCTTGCTGTAAAACCGACGACTCCGCTCCAGCCATAGTGCGACCAAAATATCCCTCCTGCTGATCCCCCAATACTAGATCCCATATAATAAGCAAATAAATAGAGCGAAGATGCTTGAGCGATGTCGTGTGTCGCGTGGCGGCTCACCAGCCCACTCGCAACAGAATGGGCACCGAAGAATCCGAACGTTAACACCACAATACCAATGATTTTATAAAAAAGAGAAGCGGGGAGTGTTAATACGACACCTAACAGCATGAGTAGCGTTCCAATGATAATAAATAATGGACGGCCAAATTTATCCCCTAGCATACCAAACCAGGTAGAACTGAATGTCCCCACTAAATAAACAAGAAACATCCAGCCGATGATCGTCATACTTAAATGATAGGGAGGCCCCGCTAGCTTAAATCCCAAATAATTATATATCGTCACAAAACCGCCCATTAAAAAAAGAGCAATCAAAAATAAAGACACAAGAACTGGACTTTTCACATGAGAAATAAGTGATCCGCAAAGTTTTTTTAATTTTAACGGCTGCGGATGAAAATGTTTTGATGACGGTAGGGCCCATATGAAATACAAACCTGCCATCAGACTAATAATGCCTAAAAACACCATTCCTGTTTGCCAAGAGAATAAATCCGTCATCGTTCCCATGATGATCCTCCCAGAAAGCCCTCCAATCGTATTGCCGCTAATGTATAGACCCATAGCAATACCTATGCTCTTCTGTTCTATTTCTTCACCAAGATAAGCCATAGCGATCGAAGGAATACCGGCAAAAGCAAAACCTTGGATCACCCTTAATATCAGCAGAAACTCAAAAGTTGGGGAAAATGCAATAACTACAGTCAGTACCGATGTAATGATAATACAAACGGACATGATACCTTTTCTTCCCCACGCTTCAGAAAGAGAGCCAAAAATAAGCAGTCCGAATGCTAAGGAAAGAGTAGTCAACGACAAGGACAAACTCGCCATTGTCGGCGTGAGATGATATTCCTCTGTAAATATCGGCATGATAGGCTGTGTAATATACAGGTTGGCAAAGGTAATAAAAGCGGCGGCGAATAACGCCAAATTCGCTCTTTTAAAAGCCGGTGTACCTTGCCGGATATAGTCCCTAGCTTCATTTTCTTTACTCATTGCTGTCATCAAAATCCCTTCAAAGTGTTTTACTATTGAAACAGCCATCAGAGATGAATGGCCATAGTATCATTAAGTTATTCATGAATTCAGTATAACACTCATGCGTAGTACTCGTTTTCACTTGTGTAACGAAGCAAATAAAAAAGAGGCTTCCACAAGTTTGAACAACTTGTGAGAAACCTCTTTAAAAAACCTTGATTTATTAGGGGTTTGAGCAGTGATTACTTAAAAATAATCGTCAGAACAATAGCAATTGCACTCAATTCTTCTTCTCTACTTCATCGGTAGTTATAATTGTATCTTTTATCCTATTCTTTTTAACATATCATCATAAAATATATGATATTTCTACTAAAACGATCCATATATCAAATAATTACTAGACTACCATTTTTATCTTATGATACTATTCCCCCAAAGGAGGACATCATATGAAAATAACACATTATGTCAAAAGCATCAAATTAATCGTTTCATTAGCTGCTACCTTATTCGTTACAACTTATCCGCTAGCTTCATATGCTGAAGCTGTTCCGACAAATGCAAACATGGAAGCGAGCCAACTCAGCGATATCGATGTCGGGATTGCTAACTTAAACTATAATCGTAACGAAATTTTAGCAGTAAAAGGGGACCAAATTGAAAGTTTCGTTCCACGAGAAGGCATTAATGCCAACGGTAAATTCATTGTCGTTGAACGTGAGAAAAAATCCCTAACCACTTCACCAGTAGATATTTCCATTATTGATTCTATCGCAAACCGCGCATATCCAGGGGCTATTCAACTAGCCAACCGAGCTTTTGTAGAAAATCAACCGAACTTATTAATAACTAAAAGAAAGCCATTAAATATTAGTATAGATTTACCTGGAATGAAAAAGGAAAATACAATTACTGTCGAAAATCCAACATACGGGAATGTCTCAGGTGCTATTGATCAGTTAGTTTCTAACTGGAATGAAAAGTATTCCGCAACACATTCCCTTCCATCAAGACTACAATATACCGAGTCTATGGTTTATAGTAAATCACAAATAGCGAGCGCGCTTAATGTAAATGCCAAAATCCTTGATAATTCACTAGGAATTGATTTTAATGCCATTGCGAACGGCGAGAAAAAAGTCATGGTTGCTGCCTATAAGCAAATCTTTTATACCGTAAATGCTGAGTTACCAAATAATCCATCTGACCTCTTTGACCAAAGTGTTACATTTAATGAGTTAACGCGTAAAGGAGTTAGCAACGAAGCTCCACCAGTGATGGTGTCCAATGTTGCTTATGGAAGAACCATCTATGTGAAACTAGAAACTACTTCCAAGAGTAAAGATGTGCAAGCCGCCTTCAAAGCTTTATTGAAAAATAATAGTGTTGAAACGAGTATGCAGTATAAAGATATTTTTGAAGATAGTACTTTCACTGCAGTCGTATTAGGTGGAGATGCAAAAGAGCATAACAAAGTTGTTACAAAAGACTTTGATGAAATCCGAAATATTATTAAAAACAATGCTGAATTCAGTCTAAAAAATCCGGCTTATCCGCTATCTTATACAAGCGTTTTCTTAAAAGATCATTCAGTAGCTGCCATCCAAAACAATACAGATTATATTGAAACAACAGCAACCGAATATTCAAAAGGAAAAATAACTCTCGATCATTACGGCGCCTATGTTGCGCAATTTGCTGTATCTTGGGATGAAGTTTCATATGATGAAAATGGAAAAGAAATCGTCACTCATAAAACATGGGACGGAAATTACAAGGATAGAACAGCCCATTTCTCAACAGTGATTCCACTTCCCCCTAACGCCAAAAACATTACCATTTATGCAAGAGAATGTACCGGCCTTGCTTGGGAATGGTGGAGAACAATTTTAGATGAAAAAAATATTCCGCTATCTAATGAAATAAACGTTTCAATTGGTGGAACTACATTGCATCCAACTGCGACAATAAAACAATAATGAATGAAAAACGGGTTCTCATGGCGATTAGACATGAGAACCCATGAATAAATACAAAAGCACATTTGCTCTGCTGTTCCTCAAAAAAGACTTCATTTTTCAAATCTCACTACTGTTCTTTCAGGAATACTAATTTTGTCTATGTCAAAGTTTTTTAGTTGTATAGTCAACTCACCTTCCCGTTCCTCATATTCTTCACCAATCCAACAAGTATATAGTTCAAAATAATCTCCTTTTCCGAGATATTCGTCCATAATTTCACATAATCTAATAAGCTTCTGCCTTGATTCAGTACGAACTCTTTGATTCGTATACTCCGAAATGTTAATTCCCCAATGAGTCGATACTTCATAAACATAATCAGTAGTTAATTGGTTCTTCTTAACATTAATTCGATGAACTTCATCCGAAAAACAATTACCTATGAGTATTACATCGTTCGAATCATCATCACTAAGCGGTATTTCTACATTACAACCAATATAGCTTGCCAAGCTCATTCAAAGTCACTCCTGTAGATATTTTTACTTTTTATTATATCACTTACGTTGAAAAAACTACTCGCCGTATACTTCTAACTTTTCTGACTTTACAATGAATGAAAAAGAGGTCTCCATTAAGTTTTAGACCTTAATGGAGACCTCTTTAAAAGTCTCATTACCAAAAGCGGTGAATAAGTTTATAAACGTTAATATAACAAGGTTTTTATACCTTTATTACATCATGCCGCCCATTCCGCCCATGCCCATGTCAGGCATGCCCATGCCACCAGCGTTTTCTTGTGGCTTGTCAGCTACTACAGCTTCTGTTGTTAAGAACATTGCTGCTACGGATGCTGAAAACATTTATATAATCATGTATTACTTATATTCATTTAGCACTAACCACTTCTCGTGATAAAGCTTCATTTCAAATTATAAAGTAGTGATAGAAAACTGTAAAGTGGTCAAGAAAACCAGTATAGATGGCTTACCAATTATGTTCCTTTTTAATGGTTTAACAGTTAATTTTTATTCAAGAACAGTTCTTGAAACTGAAATTTGTACTCACTAGGTGCTTTTTCGCTTGAACGATAGATTTCTGCTCTTAATCCTGTTCTCCCCTTGATTGTGACTTGTTTCTTAGTAAGACGAATAGTTCCCAAAACATAAGGCACATTAAATGTTTCGAATACCCCCAGTGGAATAACACGCTCTTCTCCTGATGCCTTTTGGCAAATGTGTAAGTCATAACTAGCTTTTACAAGGTTTCCAATGATACTTGTTACTTTATATTGAACTTTTACCTCGTATTCTTCATTTTCTCTAGTGATATAAAATAGAGGTGTTTGCAGTTTATGCTTCTGGATATACTCAATTGCACTTTCAATTTTGTCTTTTTCTAAATGGTCGAAATCTGTAATAAATCTCAGTCCGTCAATTAAACAATCTAATAATATTTGTTCTTTCGTTTCTTGTGAGGATTGTTTAAATCGTTTGTAATCAAAGATTGCATGGGTGTACTGAAACCAATCTTCCTTTTGAGTACTAATATCGGTGGCTTCTTCTACAGAATTTACTAAATCGAAATAGATTTCCTGATACCGAGGTAATCGAATATCGTACCTACGGAGAACATCAGAAAATATAGTTTCATACATATTCTGATAGAAATAAACATCATCATCTTCAAAGCGAAATCTGTTAAGGACACGAACTCCTATAAGCCTTGTATCTAAAGGTCTTGGATTCTCCCTAAAATTCTCAATTATTCTCAATCTGTAATTCATACGATTTTGTATGGTGAGTTGCTGTTTGTTATCCTCTAAATGTTTTAGTGCTTCTTTGGAATGAGGGGCATCTTTAGCAGCCGTACTAATATCTCTCAAAAGTCCTTCAACTTCAAAATCAAACTCTTTCTTAGATGGGGCATGTGCTATACGAGGAATTGCTTCCTGTATCAAACCTAGTGCAAGATGAAATGTTTCTACGGACAATTTCCCATTGCCTTCAAAATTTGAGAGAATCTCTACCTCAGGATGAATTCCATAAGGCATAAGTACTTTTGCTTCCCGCTTCTTCGGTGGGTTATTCAAAAATTTAAATGATATACTATTGTATACACTACTATAGTTATTCATGATAATGTGTTTGTTAAGGAATAACTCCAGAACTTCTAAAGTCCTGTTGGATTCACTCTTATCTTTATAATCATGAAAATAAATATCAATTCTCAAATTATTACCCCATTCCACTCTTTTTTCGACTACAATTCTTATTTCATAATACAAGGGGGTAAAGTCTTACCACAAGTAGCAAGATTTCGTGACGTGTGAATGTAGTAGCCTACCCCATTTCTCAACTAAGACCCTAGTGAAGATGTGGAAATCATGCCCCCATATCATCAACATAAAGAAAGAGACACCCTTGGGGAGTCCCTTATTAACTCACTTGTTGATGCTCTTTGATTAACTTGTCTAGTGTTGGTCGTGATACCCCTAATTCCTTTGCAAGCTGAGACTTTGATACTTCACGATTCATATATCGTTGATAATGCTTTTCGAAATCTTGGATTGCTACTTCTTTTCGTCCTTTGTACTTTCCTTCTGCTTTAGCTATTGCAATGCCTTCACGTTGTCTTTCGAGCATATTTTCACGTTCAAAATCATTAATGGCACTAATCATCTTTAACATTAGTCTGCCTGTTGCCGTTGAAGTGTCGATATTCTCTTTAATTGATACTAGTTGAACTCCTTTTGATTCTAATAGTTCGACTAGTTCTAATAGGTCTTTTGTGGAGCGTGCTAATCTTGAGAAGTCTGCAACATAGATTGTATCTCCTTCTCTTGCGAAGTCTAACATCTCTTGTAGCTTTGGTCTGTCTGTATTTTTGGCTGAGACTTTTTCTTGATACACCTTATCTATTTTGTACTGTTTCATTGCTTCGACTTGTCTTGCCTCGTTCTGTTCAACTGTTGATACTCTGATATATGCTATGTTCAAGTTCATCGTTCCTTCCGTACTTATCTGATGAATCAAAGATAGCATATTGTAAAATTAGAGTGAAAGACTTTATTTACATTTTGTAAATTAATTAGAATATCAACTTTAAATTTACAATGAGGTAATGCTTATCGATTGCAAACTTAAGGCACGCTCTAGATTTACATATAACTTATAGAGAACAACATTATAATAGCAGAGATATCTATTCCTGTGATATCACCCTAATAGGATACAACTCTGTTATCGGTTATCGTTGTCGAACCACATCAGTTTATTACTATGTGTTTTACCATTTTACCGCACTAAATCACATCTGTTATTTGAGTCGTATCGAAAATTTACCGAATGTCAGTTTGTGAATGAGCGTGCTTTCTTTATCAAACCAATTCAGTATAATACAAAAAATCGTCTCTGCTTATTGCAGAAACGCCCCAGATTGTAGATTTACCCTTAACTATATGCTTTTACTCTAATTCTACATATTTTTGCTTTGCTGAAGAAGTTTGGATTCTCCTGTACGTTCCCATTCTTCTACTGTTTCATATGCTTTTTCGGGAGAATACCCTTTCCCTACAAGAACTCCCATTAGAATAAATTCTTGAAGAATGTGTGTCATATTAATTCCTCTTTTAACGTCTTCCAAGCCTTCTTTTACCAAAAATTCCGTATATCTTATCCATTCATCTGGAGTCCTTCCAAAAACTACTGTATTTCCATTTTCGTTACCATAGCCTTCTTCTGCAGCCATTGCGTCTGCTTTAGTCCTATGAACAGTACCAAACGGATGGTTGGAAGGAGCATATATTGAGTAAAGTTTTAGCGGGATATTACCTGTATTGATTACATTGTGCCATGTTCCAGCAGGTATCATGATTGCAGAATCATCATAGATATTTCTTTTAAAATTTAAATTATCTTTCCGCTTGCCCATTTGAACAATGCCCTGACCTTGTTCAACACGTAAGAATTGGTCAACGTTAGGGTGCATTTCCAAACCGATATCTTCGCCAACATTTAGACTCATTAAGGTAACTTGCAAATGAGTTCCTGTCCATAAAGCGGTACGGTACGTATTGTTTTGCTTCGTAGCTTCATTGATATTAACGACAAACGGTTTTGGTCCATAATCTTTTAACAAAATACTGACATCACCATTGGAAGAGCGAAAAGAGCCAAATCTGTTTGCATGTTCTATCTCAACAGGATTAGTCCAGTAAACAGACTGCCTACCATAGTTATTCATGGGTACATTAACATAATAAGGATATTGATATGGATACATATTAGGAACGTAATACATTTTTCTCAGTCCCTTCACATTTATGAAATTATCCTATGCACTATGTTAAGGAAATGTACTTAAATGCAAGTTGCCTTAAATATAGAAAGCGTTGTTTTCCTAAAATGCTTACTCAATTAAATGAAGGAATGGAATGTCAACACTAACCTGAACAATTTTTATAAGGACTGCTGCTTAAATTCAGTCGGTGTCAGATATCCTAGTGTTTGATGAATCCGAATATTATTAAACCAATTCACATAATCCCACAGTTCAAGATCTAGTTGTTCAAGGGAATGGAAAGTACGTTGGTACACAAATTCGATCTTAAAGCTCTTGTATGTCGCTTCTGCCACGGCATTATCATACGGACATCCTTTTGCGCTAAGTGAACGCTGGATACCAAATGCTTCTGTTGCTTCTGCCATCAGTTGATTATCGAATTCTGAGCCACGGTCTGTGTGGAATAACTGTACATTTGTCAGGTTGCCTTTAATGCTACTTAATGCTTTGTAGACAAGCGCTGCGTCTTTATTTGGGCCCGCACTTGCACCGACTAATTCACGATTAAAAAGATCGACAAACAAGCACACATAGTGCCATTTTTTCCCGATACGCATGTACGTTAAATCACTGACTAACACCGATCATTCCTTCTCTTGTTGGAATTCACGATTTAATACGTTGGCGATTGTCGCCTCGTTACTTTGTTTCTTTTGTGGTCTGTAATAAGCAACCGTGTCATTCGAGACAAGACCTAAATCCTTCATGATTCCCCCTATACGTCGTCTAGAAACCATCATGTCTTGTTTCTCTAATTCTTTCTTAATTTTACGTGTCCCATAGTTATTACGGCTTTGCTTAAAAATCGTATAAATACGCTCTTGTAAGTCTGCTTCCTCCGCTTGTTTTTCGTCATCTTCACGCTTGTGAAGGTGATAGTAGTAAGTACTTCTTGGAATTTGTAGGACGTCACACATGGCTGATACCGAATATTTGTGAGCGTTGTTACGAATCACATCTATTTTCGTCCCATGATCAGCGCGGCTTGCTTTAAAATATCATTTTCCATTCGTAGGCGTTGCACTTCTTTGCGTAGTTCAAGCAATTCTGTTTCTTCTGTCGTACGATTGTCTTCTGCCTTGAAAGACCCTGTTTCCTGGTGATTTTTAATCCAACGATCTAATGAAGAAGGCGTAATATCATATTCTCTCGCAATATCTGCTCGCGATTTGCCGTTTTCATAGAGCTTCACCATTTGTAGTTTAAATTCGGCTGTAAACGTTCGACGTTCTCTTCTCATTTTGACCCGCTCCTTAAGGTTAGTCCTTTTAGTGTACTACCCCTTATAAGAGTTGTCTAACTTAGTGTAGCCTATCCACCCTTTTTTTTCGTCTCGTATCGGGATTTTTCTCAACGTGTTATGTGCGTTGGGGTGATAAAAATGAAATAAAGAGAACAGCCATGTGACTGCTCCCTTTTTTCACTTACACATCTAATGAATTCAGTGGATTATACTTGTCATTCTGCTCCCTTAACTCATTCCCCCACATAGCAACATACTTCATCGTAACCGCAATATTTTGGTGTCTCATAAGCTTCTGAATGGCAAAAGCACTCATTCCAGACATAGCTAATCGATGACAAAATGTGTGACGGAACGTGTGAGCAGATACACGAACATCTTTGAAATTCATTTTTTGCCCTAGATATCTAAACACTAACATCAATGAATTATCAGTCATTTGGGTATTATCTCGTTTCACAAAAACATAATCGCTCATAGTTCCCCAATATTGTTTACAGAAGGTTTGATATCCCGCTAGTTCTTTTACCAACTTATCCGTAATGGGAATTGTCTCTTTTCTTCTGCTTTTCCCAAACACTGATATCGATTTATTTACAAAATCTATGTCAGACCATTGAAGATTGATAACCTCCCCTCTTCTTATCCCTGTTCCAAGAATGGATATAATAATCATGTAATCACGATAAGCTACATAGCTTTTGTCTCGCTGTTTTATCCTTCTGTAGAAGTTCAACATCTGCCGTATTTGTTCATCACTGAAAACATCAATCTTTACATCATCTTTTTGCCTCTTAACCTTTTTCGCAGGACTGGTTTTGATAACTTCACATTCCACCATATAGTTTAAAAATGCTCGGATTCTTAATAGTTTAGTGTTGATTGTACCCGCTTTGTCGCCTTTTTCTTGGCAATTTAAAAGATATTGCCGAACATGACTATAGGTAATGTCCTCAACATTTACTACTTGGTTCTCAATGCAATAATCAATAAACTTGCCTAAAAGCATTTCATAATTTTTGATATTCGTCTTGGTTGTGTTCTTGAAACGTCTGTCATCCAAAAAGTCTTGATACGCAAATTTTAATAACACAAAAAACCACTCCCTAATTTTTTATAGGAAGTGGTTATTGCTATTGATATAAGTTTTTCACATGACTACTTCACAACTTAAGTGAAATTGGGTGAAAAATAGAATTAACTATTTCTCAGATGTTCGGCTCAAAAGCCTTACATCATGCCGCCCATTCCGCCCATGCCCATGTCAGGCATGCCCATGCCACCAGCGTTTTCTTGTGGCTTGTCAGCTACTACAGCTTCTGTTGTTAAGAACATTGCTGCTACGGATGCTGCGTTTTGTAGAGCAGAACGAGTTACTTTCGTTGGGTCTACGATACCAGTTTCGATCATGTTAACCCACTCGCCAGTTGCTGCGTTGAAGCCGATGCCGATTTCTTCGCGTTTTAGGCGGTCAACTACAACAGAGCCTTCAAGACCAGCGTTTAGAGCGATTTGGCGAATTGGTTCTTCTAACGCGCGAAGAACGATGCTTACACCAGTTGCTACGTCGCCTTCTGCTTCGATAGCCGCTACTTTGTTATATACGTTCACTAGTGCTGTACCACCACCGGATACAATTCCTTCTTCAACAGCTGCACGAGTTGCGTTTAATGCGTCTTCAATGCGAAGTTTGCGCTCTTTCAGTTCTGTTTCAGTAGCCGCTCCAACTTTGATAACTGCTACACCGCCAGCTAATTTCGCTAGGCGCTCTTGTAATTTTTCTTTGTCAAATTCAGAAGTAGTTTCTTCTAATTGAGCGCGGATTTGGTTAACGCGAGCTTCAATTTGAGCTGCATCGCCAGCACCTTCAACGATTGTTGTGTTTTCTTTAGAAACAACAACTTTCGCTGCACGTCCTAATTGAGTGATGTTAGCAGATTTAAGGTCTAGTCCTAAATCTTCCGTGATCACTTCACCACCAGTCAAGATTGCGATATCTTCAAGCATTGCTTTACGACGGTCACCGAATCCAGGAGCTTTAACCGCTACTGCATTGAACGTACCGCGAAGTTTGTTCACTACTAATGTAGCTAATGCTTCACCTTCTACGTCTTCAGAGATTAATAGAAGTGGTTTAGATTGTTGAACCACTTGCTCTAGTACAGGAAGAACTTCCTGAATGCTTGTGATTTTCTTGTCTGTGATTAAGATGTATGGGTTGTCAAGAACCGCTTCCATCTTGTCAGAGTCAGTGATCATGTATGGAGATGCATAACCGCGATCGAATTGCATACCTTCTACAACATCAAGCTCTGTTGTGAAACCTTTAGATTCTTCGATTGTGATAACACCGTCGTTACCTACGCGCTCCATAGCTTCAGCGATTAATTGACCAACTTCTTCATCAGCAGAAGAAATTGCCGCTACTTGAGCGATGGATTCTTTGCCTTCGATTGGTTTAGAGATTTCTTGCAATGCTTCCACAGCTGTTTGAACTGCTTGATCCATACCTTTGCGAACGCCTACTGGGTTTGCTCCAGCTGTTACGTTTTTCAAGCCTTCACGGATCATTGCTTGTGCAAGTACAGTTGCAGTTGTTGTACCGTCACCCGCTACGTCGTTTGTTTTGCTTGCTACTTCTGCTACAAGCTTTGCACCCATGTTTTCGAATGCATCTTCAAGCTCGATTTCTTTTGCAATCGTTACACCGTCGTTTGTGATTAAAGGTGAACCGAATTTCTTCTCAAGTACCACGTTGCGTCCTTTTGGTCCAAGAGTTACTTTTACAGCGTTTGCTAATTGGTCTACCCCGCTAAGCATTGCACGGCGCGCTTCTTCGCTAAATTTAATTTCTTTTGCCATGTGTAAAACCTCCCTGATTATTTTTTATTCGTATTCGTCTATTATTCTCCGATGACAGCAAGAATGTCGCTATCGCGAAGGATTAAGTATTCTGATCCTTGGTATTTCACTTCTGTGCCAGCATATTTAGAGAAGATGATGCGATCTCCAACAGCTACCTCTAGCGCTACACGCTCACCGTTCTCAAGAACACGGCCTGTACCAACCGCTACGATTTTGCCTTCTTGCGGCTTTTCCTTTGCTGAATCTGGTAGTACAATTCCGCTAGCCGTTTTTTCTTCTGATTCTACTAGCTCAATAATAACGCGATCACCTAGTGGTTTTAACAAGTGAAACAACCTCCTCATAAATGTATGTAATTTTCATTTATTAGCACTCTCTTATCATGAGTGCTAACACAATTATTATAATAATTAATTCGGAATTATTTTGCAAGCATGAAGCATAACTTTTTTTGAAATCATTCCCTCTTGACGGATAACTCTCTAATCGTTCTGTTTGAATCCCTCTCTTTTTATTAGTAAAATAGGCTGTAATTGAATTTGAATAAAGGAGTTTTTCTCATTTGAAAAAAGAATATGGCTATATTCTCATTGTGTATTTAATTATGCAATTATCAGGATTTATTGGTTTGCCCCTTATGTACAAAGTTGGCGTAGCATTAGGTGTAGAACCGAAGCGAATGGAAACGATTGTTCCAGGTTACTGGATTCTTTTTAGCTTTGCCGTCGCTTTATTGATTGTCTGGCTCATATTGCGCAAAACGTCCGAAAATCGGTTAGAGCGAATGGAGACCTTACCTGCGGGACCATCCACTTTTTGGGCTGTGGCTGGCGTCTTTCTCGCTTTCTTTGCTCAACGAATTGCTATTTCAATTGAAATGATGCTCGGGGTGGAAATGGGGTCTCAAAATACCGAAACTATCGTCAACGTAATTGAAATTGTACCAGCGACTATGATATCTGTTGCTGTATTCGGCCCTATTTTAGAAGAAATCGTGTTTCGAAAAATTATCTTTGGTAGCTTACATGAAAGGTTTTCTTTCAGCATCTCAGCGGTACTTAGTTCCCTCATCTTTGCCGTTGCACACAGAGAGTTAGAACACCTTTTATTATACACAGCGATGGGTTTTACATTCGCTTTTCTTTATGTAAAGACGAAGAGACTGATTGTACCGATTTTTGCCCATGTAGCGATGAACTCGACGGTTGTAGTAGTGCAGTACTTTTTTAAAGATGAAATTGAACGAATGATGAAACAAGCGGAGCAACTACAAAGCATTATTGCTTGGCTTTCATAGTCTGTTTGACTGAATTTGGAGGAATTTCAATGACACGATCACCATTAAAAGCCGGAATCTTTTATTTGTTGCTAGGCGCTTTCTTTACGTACTTAGCCATTGAAGATGTCAATTCTGGCGGTTTCGGTTTTTTTACTTATGTACTGATTCTGCTGGCGACAATGGATATTGGTTCAGGCATTCGCTTAGTCTTTATCCATTTCCGCTTGAAAAATAGCGTAAAAAAATAAGGCTGTTCCATAAAGGGATGCGCCTCCTTCTAGGAGGGCTCGCCTCTTGGACAGCCTTTTTATTCATGTTCTGCATTTTGTGCTTCAATTTCTGCAGCAATAGCCTTCTTATAGCCAATTTTCGAAATCCAAATACTAATCTCATAAAGAATCAGTAAAGGAACCGTCACCATCATATGGGACATAATGTCCGGTGGCGTAATCAATGCAGCAATCACAAGTAGCACAAAATAAGCATAGCGGCGAATCTGCGCTAAAAACATCGGTGTAATGATGCCTAGTCTTGTTAGGAATAAAGTGACGACAGGCAATTGAAACAGAAAACCAAATGGAATCGTAATTTGAAACAAAAATTGAAAATACTCATTAATCCCAATCACTTGCTCAATATTTAATTTCCCTGATAGATTCATCATGAAATGAATAATATATGGAAATAAAATAAAGTAAGAAAATGAAAGACCTCCTAAAAAAAGCAACACAGATACAGGAATGTAACTGAGTGTAGCCTTTCTCTCTTTCTCTAATAAGCCGGGACTGACAAATGCCCAAAGTTGAAAGAGGATCATCGGTGACGTCATAATAATGGCCAGCACAAAAGCCATTTGAAAATAAATCTTCAACGGGTCTGTTACCCGAAAAGCGTTCATCGTTAATTCCTTCGCCTCATCGGCGTGCTGTAAATAACGAATAATTGGTTCTGCCAAAAAGAGACTGGCGATCATAGCAAAGAAGAAGAAAACGACTATTATGATGAGCCGTTTTCTTAATTCACCAATGTGTTCATATATCGTCATGTCTTGTCGACTCATTGTTATTCATCCTTCATTACTGGGGATCTTTTTTATCAGCTGGCTTGTCCTCATCATCTGCCAGCCCTTTTGTCGCGTTTTTAAATTCTTTTAATGTATCTCCCGCTGCGCGTCCAAGTTCAGGAAGCTTCTTCGGTCCGAAAATCAATAATGCTGCAATAGCTATAATTATTAAACTACCTATACCTACTGTTGGCATTTGTGCCACACCTCCTTCCCTTCATCATAACCCATTTTTCGTCATATTTCTATTGTGACTTTTCTTCTGCAGCTTCCGGATAATTCTTTAAAAAATAAACTAATGATTGTAATTCGACAGCAAGGTCAATGTGATGTACACGAATGGATGGCGGAACCGTTAATCGCGCCGGTGTGAAATTCAATAGTCCTTTAATATCAGAAGCAGCAAGCCGATCGGTAATGCTTTGGGCAAACTGGGATGGCACAGTCAAAATGGCAACTTGCACAGCTTCTTCTTTCAATTTTTTCTCTAAATCATCTAAATGATAAATGGGGACATCGCCGATCACCGTCCCTACTTTATTCGGATCGACATCGAAGGCCATTTGGATTTTTGTATTATTATTTTTCATAAAATTATAATTCAAAAAAGCGGTACCTAAATTCCCAACGCCAATCAAGGCTACATTAGTCACTTCATCTTGGTCTAAAGTTTTTCGAAAGAAAGAAAGCAAATAGCCTACGTTGTAGCCATACCCTTTTTTTCCGAGTGCTCCAAAGTAAGAAAAGTCCCGGCGAATTGTGGCCGAATCCACTTTAACAGCTTCGCTTAACTCTGCTGAAGAGACTCTTTGCTTGCCAGAAGCATGTAGATTTTGAATAAAGCGATAATACAACGGCAGACGTTTCGCTGTTGCCTGCGGAATTTTCATAGAATCCTGATTCATTTATCATACCCCCACAACTACAACTAACTTGTTTGTTAACGCTTCCACCTTTTTTCCCTTACGTGTTATCATACAATAATTTACGTTTTTTGTCTTATACCTTTGTCTACCTTTTCACAATTAGGAGAAGCCAACTGAAGAACATTGCTCCTATTAGTAGAATGGGATACACTGAAAACAGAGGTGAAAAAGATGATTTTGTTACAAGTTCAACAGCTGTCAAAGTACTTTGGTGCTGAGCTGATACTGTCAAATATAAAATTAGAAGTACAAACAAAAGATCGAATCGCCCTTGTTGGCAGAAACGGAGCAGGGAAATCAACTCTTTTAAAAATAATTGCCGGACAGCTTTCCTATGATTCTGGAGAAATCATGAAGCCAAAGGATGTCACGATCGGTTATTTAGCACAAAATACCGGCTTAGAATCGGACCTGTCCATTTGGGAAGAAATGCTGTCTGTATTTGATCACCTGCAAGAAATGGAACAGTCTATTCGCCGTCTTGAACTGCAAATGTCGAATCCTGATGTATATGAAAATGAAGCCATGTACCACAAGATAATGGGCGAATATGATCTGTTGCAAAATAAATTTAAAGAATTAGGCGGCTATCAGTTCGAAGCAGATATCCGTTCGGTTTTGCACGGGCTAAACTTCCAAGACTTCGATTACTCAACAAAAATATCCACATTAAGCGGTGGACAAAAAACACGGCTCGCTTTAGGAAAACTATTATTAACGAAGCCGGATATTTTAATACTAGATGAGCCGACAAACCATCTAGATATCCAAACCCTCTCTTGGCTTGAACAATATTTACAAAACTACAGCGGAGCCATTTTGATTGTTTCTCATGACCGTTATTTTCTTGATAAAGTGGTGACGCAAGTCTATGAAGTATCCCGTCATAAAATCAAGAAATTCCACGGGAACTATAGTAAGTATTTAGTTCAAAAAGCGGAGCAGTATGAAAAAGAAATGAAAATGTTTGAAAAGCAACAAGAACAGGTGGCCAAGCTTGAAGATTTTATTCAGCGCAATATCGCGCGGGCATCGACTACGAAACGAGCACAAAGCCGCCGCAAGCAGCTGCAGCGCATGGAATTAATGAGCCGTCCAGATGGGGATGAAAAATCGGCTAACTTTTTATTTACGATTGAAAAGCAAAGCGGAAATGAAGTATTAAAAGTCAATGATTTATCGATTGGCTATGAAGAAAGAGCGGTAGCTAATCACTTAACTGCGCTCATTGCCAGAGAGGACAGCATCGCGCTCGTTGGACCAAATGGAGCAGGGAAATCAACTCTCTTGAAAACGATCGTCAAAAAACTGCCTGCATTAGCCGGCAGCTTTACACTTGGAACAAATGTCTCAATTGGCTATTACGACCAGGAACAAGCAGACTTAACATCCAATAAAACGGTCTTAAACGAATTATGGGATGACTATCCAGGCATACAAGAAAAAGATATCCGCACCGTGCTTGGTAACTTTCTTTTTTCAGGTGATGATGTATTAAAGCCGGTTTCTACTTTAAGCGGTGGGGAAAAGGCCCGGCTGGCTCTAGCGAAACTGATGATGCAAAAATCCAATTTCCTCATTCTCGATGAGCCGACAAACCATCTTGATTTAGATAGTAAAGAAGTGCTAGAAAATGCCTTGATTGATTACCCTGGAACAATTTTGTTTGTATCTCATGACCGTTACTTTATCAATCGCCTAGCCTCTAAAGTCCTCGAGCTTTCTTCTGAAGGATTAACCGAATACCTCGGAGATTATGATTATTATGTTGCAAAAAAGCTTGAACAAGAGGAGTTAGCTGCGATAGAAGAAGCGGCGGTCTCTCCAAAAGCCGATAAACCTTCAAGTGAAGGCTCTACTTATTACGCAGATAAAGAACAAAAGAAGCTTGAACGCCAAAAGCGGCGGCGCATCGAAGAAATCGAACAGCAAATTGAACAAATTGAAGCAAATATTGCCGAAGCCGAAGAACTATTATGTCAGCCAGAAGTATTTCAAGATCATGAACGGTCTTTTGAACTAAATGAAGCACTTGAAAAGAACCGATCAGAAGTAGACAAGTTAATGGAAGAGTGGGAGCTTCTTCAAGATTAATGATCGACCGCCGGAGCATCTGTCTCGGGCGGTTTTTATACACAGTCTTATCCACATAAAAAACACTTTATTTACAATATCTTAACAAAGTTATCCCTTTTATCCACAAATCCATATGTTTTTATCCACATTATTAACAATTCCATATACGTTTACTCAACAGTTTTTCAACAGGATCTATTTGTTTATTCACAACTTATCAACATATTGTGAACAACAAAAGCTGCCCTTTTCATAGGACAGCTGATACTTAAAATTGCTCAAGATCTAACCCTGGGTAACCATTCATCGTGAAGTCGTCTCTTTTTCCTTGCTCAAATAACACCGTACCAGCAGCGGCAATCATCGCCGCATTATCTGTGCAAAGACTAAGTGGAGGAATGATTAATTCAACCTCTGGCCAAGCAGCAAATTGCTCTTCTAAAGCCTTTCTCAATCCTTTATTGGCTGCCACTCCTCCTGCTAAAAGCACTTGTTTCACATTAAACTCTTTTGCCGCCCGTACCGTTTTGGCGACTAGCACCTCAACTACGCTTGCTTGAAAGCTTGCTGCGATATCTTCAGGCTTCAATTGTTCCCCGCGTTGCTCGGCATTATGCAACGTATTAATGACAGCTGATTTCAACCCACTAAAGCTAAAATCATAACAATCTTCTTCAAGCCAAGCTCTCGGAAAATCAATGGATGCTTCTCCTTCTGTCGCCATACGATCAATATGAGGACCACCTGGATACGGGAGATTCAATGTGCGTGCTACTTTATCATACGCTTCGCCAGCTGCATCATCGCGCGTTTCTCCGATGACTTCAAACTCTCCATGCTCCTTCATGAAAACAAGCTCTGTGTGACCGCCTGAAACAACGAGAGACAATAGCGGGAAAGTCATTTCTGCCACTATTCGATTGGCATAAATATGACCGGCGATATGATGCACTCCCACAAGCGGAAGGCTATGAGCAAAAGCTAAAGCCTTGGCCGCATTCACCCCTATTAAAAGCGAACCTACTAAGCCAGGACCTTTTGTCACAGCAATCGCATCCAGCTCTTTAAATGTCATGTTTGCTTGCGCTAATGTTTCTTCAATCACAATCGTTATTTCTTCCACATGATGACGGGAAGCCACTTCAGGCACCACTCCACCGAAGCGTTTATGACTCTCAATTTGCGAAGAAACAACATTGGCTACAATTTCTCTGCCGTTTTTTACAATAGCTGCGGCTGTTTCGTCACAGCTTGTCTCTATTCCTAATATATACGTGTCTTTTTTCATCATAACCTCACCCACATTACTAATGCATCTTCCTGATTGTCGGAATAATAATTTTTGCGAATCCCACCTGGCTGAAATCCAAGCTTTTTATATAAATTTTGCGCAGGTGTATTGCTCACCCTTACCTCTAAGGTCATCACTGCAGCTCCTTTCGCCTTCGCTGCTTTCATAACATGCACAAGAAGCTTTTCACCAAAACCATTCCCTCTATAGGACGGTAAGATCGCAATATTCGTAATTTGTGATTCATCTAGTACAAGCCACATGCCGCAATAACCTATTAACTGCCCCTCTGATTCCGCAACATGATACAAGGCGAACAGATTATTGTCCATTTCTTTATAAAAGGATTCCTTTGTCCAAGGAACGGTAAAACTGTTTTTTTCAATTTCATATACTTGTTCAACATCATCAATGGTCATTTCGCGAACAGCAATATCAACCATGACGGCTTTCCGCTCCTTGCTGCGCCTCGATCCATTTTGCTTCCGCTTCGGCGAGGCGAATATAGTTTGGCACAAATGAATGCAATTCTTCAGCTGGTGCGGTTAAACCGAGGCGGCCTAAGTCAGAAGGTCTCGGTGAATGGACACTTGCTTCTCCGATCATCGCTTTTTCACCTAATACTTCTATAATCATTTCTTTATGAAGAAGAACGTCTTTACCTGTAAATAAAACAGGGCGATCTAGTGCCTTCAGCTCCTTGCACCAATCTTCAAGTAATAGATTTCGATCCTCTTTCACAGTGATCAGCTCTCCATTCTCAAATTGGTATAGCCCAGTATATACTCTGCCTCTTCTTGCATCAAAAATAGGACTAATATAATTAGGAAAATATTTTGCAGAAGCAGCAACCGTCGCCAGACTAGATACGCCTGATAACGGAATTTGCAAAGACCAAGCCAATGTCTTAGCAATCGTTACCCCAATGCGAACACCCGTATAAGAACCTGGTCCTTTCGCCACAACAATTTTCCCAAGCTCTGATGGCTGTACTTCACATTCTTTTAACAATGCATCAATGGCTGGCATCGCCCGCAATGAATGATTTTTCTGTAAATCGGTTATATATTCCCCGATTAATTTCTCTCCATCTAAAAGCGCTACGCCAAGCGTATATGTAGATGTATCAATCGCTAATACCTTCATCCTAAAATCTCCTTACAAATTGATTCATACCTTGTTCCGACAGGTGTTAATTCTATTTTTCGCTGGTCATTCCCTTGATGTAAGAGAGACAGCTTTAAATATTCACTAGGGAGTTGTCCTTCAATTAAATGGGCCCATTCTACAACTGTGACACCTTCTCCATAAAAATATTCATCAAACCCAAGATCCTCTTCTTCATCTTGAACTCGGTATACATCCATATGATAAAGCGGCAGCCTACCCATATATTCTTTAATAATTGTAAATGTTGGGCTATTGACTGTTCGTTTCACTCCAAGGCCTTTTGCTAGTCCCTTCGTGAACGTCGTCTTCCCTGCCCCTAAATCACCTTCAAGCAAAATCACATCTTTCGGTTGCAGTACCTGTGCCAGTCTTTCTGCAAAAGCTTGTGTCTCCTCTGCACTAGATGTGAAAAAAGCTATTGTACTCATATTTCGTCTCCCTTTATTCATTATTGAACCACCGAAGCTTTAATCGTAAAAAAACCTTAGGATTGATTGCATCCTAAGGTAGTTTATTTTAGTATATCCTAAATAAGTATATAAAAAAAGAAAACGAAAGTCATTTTCGTTTTGTTTGTTCGAAATTATTTAAATGGCGGTCCGGACGGGACTCGAACCCGCGACCTCCTGCGTGACAGGCAGGCATTCTAACCAACTGAACTACCGGACCATTTATTGCGGGGACAGGATTTGAACCTGCGACCTTCGGGTTATGAGCCCGACGAGCTACCAGACTGCTCCACCCCGCGACGATGTGAATAAAACTTAGTATATTTCATGTCCGAGCAAATGACCGTCTCGATTTCAAAAAGCTAATTCAGACGTGGTCTACTCCAAAATGATACAAATCGCCTGGCAACGTCCTACTCTCACAGGGGGAGACCCCCAACTACCATCGGCGCTGAAGAGCTTAACTTCCGTGTTCGGGATGGGAACGGGTGTGTCCTCTTCGCTATCGCCACCAGACTATGAAGTTTGAAAGAATTGTTCTTTCAAAACTGGATAATAAGTATTGTAACCTTGCAAATCGCCTATTATGGTGTGTTCATTCTAGCTCCGGCTCCTAGACATTCGAGTCAAATAACCTGTCGCTT
>NZ_JADHDW010000021.1 GCF_016820555.1 Bacillus sp. REN10
ATAAAATAAAATTTGAATTAACGTTGACGTTTATTTTGTTCAGTTTTCAAAGATCAATTTCAACTTATTGTCGTTTTAGCGACTTTTTTATATTAACATTTTAATTCCTTTTTGTCAACAACATTTTTTGAAGTTTTTTTAACAATTTCTCATCGTCGTTAGCAACGAATATAAATATACCACCTCTTAATATATAAATGCAAGCCTTTTTTTATTTTTTTTAACAGAATAAATGATTTCATGAAAAATACGCTACCTAATATAAGATAGCGTATTTTTCATAAACAATGATTACTTTTTAATAAACACAAAGTAAAGGATAAAGATTACGAATAAGAAGTACATGATCGGGTGGATCTCTTTCCTTCTTCCTTTCATAATCATTGTAATTGGATAAAAGATAAAGCCTGTTGCAATTCCAGTGGCAATGCTGTAAGTCAGTGGCATCGCAATAATTGTTAGAAAAGCAGGGACAGCAATTTCAAACTTCGTCCAATCAATTTTTCCTAATGAAGAAACCATTAAAACCCCAACGATAATTAAAGCAGGAGCTGTCACTGGCGCCGTAATGACTTCTAACAATGGAAAGAAAAACAACGATAATAAGAAAAGTCCAGCTGTTACGACAGAAGCGAAGCCCGTTCTTGCTCCGGCCGCTACCCCTGCTGATGATTCAATATAAGAAGTAGTAGTGGACGTTCCAAGAATGGCTCCTACTACAGTCGCACAAGAATCTGCGAAAAGGGCCTTTCCTGCACGAGGTAATTTATTTTCTTTCATTAATCCCGCTTGGTTAGCCACCGCTACAAGTGTACCAGCCGTGTCAAAGAAATCAACGAACAGGAATGTCAATACAATGACAAGCATTTGAATCGTAAAAATTTCTGATGGTGCTTGAAAAATATTTTCAATCGCAACTCCGAATGTTGGCTCAACGCTTGGAATCGCTCCAACTAAACTTTTTGGTGGTTCAATTAACCCTGCGATCATCCCTACAACAGCCGTGATAATCATTCCAATAAAAATACCGCCGTTGATGTTTCTGGTCATTAAAATGACGGTAATTACAAGACCAAAAATCGCTAACAACGTTGGACCAGCTGTTAAATCACCAAGACCGACAAGCACAGCATCATTATTGACAATAATACCGGCATTTTGAAAGCCGATAAAAGTAATAAATAAACCAATACCTGCTCCGACCGCGTATTTCAGTTCGGCTGGAATGGAGTTAATAATTTTTTCCCGAATACCTAGTATCGTTAATAAAATAAAAATCAGTCCTGAGAATAGCACACCGGTTAAAGCAGACTGCCAGGAAACACCGTAAGTCAAGACAACTGTGTAAGCAAAGAAGGCATTTAAACCCATTCCAGGTGCCAAAGCAATCGGATACCTCGCCAACAGCCCCATTAATAATGAACCGATTGCCGCTGCAATGGCTGTTGCCACAAAGACGGATCCATAATCCATTCTCATCGCATCCGGCAAATCAGGTACTGTTTGCAAAGAAAGCGTGAGCGGATTTACGACTAAAATATAGGCCATAGACAAAAATGTTGTTAATCCGCCAATGATTTCACGGCGATAACTCGTACCTAACTCGTCAAATTGAAAATATTTCTTCATACATAAGCTCCTCTCCATCTTTTTCATCCCAAACCAATAAAAAACGCTTCGAACCAAAGCGGTCGAAGCGTGACTATAGGTGACGGAAAGATAGAGAGAGACCTATCTATCCTGTTACCTCGTAGTCAAGCTATTTACGGCAGCTTGGTAGAAACTTTCGGGCCATATCCCCGACTTTATACGATGTAATCTATTAGATTGATTGAATTCTCTCTCATTTTAGCCGTGTTTTATCATTTCGTCAATATAAAACACGAACATTATATAAAAATACAATGTTTTTATTCGGTTTTTATTCCCACTCGATTGTTGCAGGCGGCTTGCTTGTTACGTCATACACGACGCGGTTAACATGCGGCACTTCATTGACAATACGCGTAGAGATTTTCTCTAGTACATCCCACGGAATACGAGCCCAATCAGATGTCATTCCATCAATGGAAGTTACGGCACGGATACCGATTGTGTAGTCATACGTACGTGCATCTCCCATGACACCTACACTGCGGATATCCGGTAACACAGTGAAATACTGCCAAATTTCACGTTCTAAGCCGTTTAGACGAACTTCTTCACGTAAAATTGCATCTGATTCACGAACGATTTCTAATTTTTCTTCTGTAATTTCCCCTAGAACACGAATACCAAGTCCTGGACCTGGGAACGGCTGACGCCAAACGATATGATCAGGAATACCTAGCTCTGTTCCTAATGCACGTACTTCATCCTTGAATAAAGTGTTCAATGGCTCAATTAGCTTGAACTGCATGTCTTCAGGAAGACCACCTACATTATGGTGAGACTTGATTGTTTGAGCTGTCGCTGTTCCACTTTCAATAATGTCCGTGTAAAGCGTACCTTGTGCTAAAAACTCGATTCCTTCAAGTTTTGTCGCTTCATCATCAAATACGTAAATAAATTCATTACCAATAATTTTACGTTTTTGCTCTGGATCAGACACGCCTTTTAACTTATCAAGGAAACGGTCTTTGGCATCCACTTTAATAACGTTCATATGGAAGCCTTCTGCAAATGTTTCCATCACGCTATCTGCCTCACCTTTACGAAGCAAACCATGATCAACGAAAATACAAGTTAACTGATCACCAATCGCTTTATGAATAAGAACAGCTACAACTGAAGAATCTACACCGCCGCTCAATGCACAAAGAACTTTTTTATTGCCGACGGTTTGACGAATTTTTTCGATTTCGATTTCAATGAAGTTTTCCATTGACCAATCGCCTTTACAGCCGCAAGCTTCAAATACGAAGTTCTTCAGTAATTCATTTCCGTACACAGAGTGCTTAACTTCAGGATGGAATTGTACCGCATACAGACCTTCTTTTTCATTACTCATAGAAGCAATCGGGCAGGACGGGCTTACTGCATCAACAGCGAAGCCTTCTGGCGCTTCTACAACTAAATCTCCATGACTCATCCATACAACTTGCTCATTTGGCAACCCTTTGAATAGAGCTGTTTCATTCTTCACTTCAATCGAAGCTTTTCCATATTCACGATGTGAAGCAGCCTCTACTTTTCCGCCGAAATGCTTCGTCATTAACTGCATCCCGTAGCAAATACCAAAAATAGGGACATTTAAATCGAAAATTCTTTCGTCGCAATGGAAAGCATTTTCTGAATACACACTGTTCGGTCCGCCAGAAAAGATAATTCCTTTAGGATTGATTTCCTTAATTTCCTCCACTGTAATCGTATGAGGATGAAGCTCACTATACACACCTAACTCACGAATTCGGCGAGTAATTAATTGATTGTACTGACTTCCAAAGTCTAGAACAAGAATCATTTCTTGGTTTGTCAATTCTGATTTTCCTGCCACACTTTCCACTCCTTTGTTATGCACTGAACCGCTCGACATATAAATAAAAATAAAAACTAGAACCCTTTCATTGCAGAAAGCAGAATTCTAGTTGTCTTCACAAAGAACCTGCCTTCATAGTCCAATCATTTACGGTGATTTGGTAGAAACTTTCGATCCATATTATCGAAAATATATGAAGGAACTAGTCATTTATTCGAGCTAATTTGACATCATTTTATCGCTATCATACCATGCGGTCAAGCTGTTCTGGATTTAATTAAATTTTCTGAATAAAAATGAATAACCTACTCATTAACTACTCATTTCATTGAAAAAACTGCCGATCAGTCGGCAGTTTTTCCTCATTATCTTATTTTGACAGGCACATGATTCAATAGACTGATGGTTGTATCTCTAATAAGCTTTGGCAATACCTCAAATGAGTATGGCTTATACACTCTCTCCGTCCACTTATGCCCGTCTTTTCCGTATACCCCCATATTAATGGCAGGAATATTTAATCGACGAATTTCCTCGACCGGCAACGTATACAGCCGACCAAGATTCGGGAAATTGTTCAGCAAACTTTGCAGCTCTTCATTTGTTTCGTGAATTGATAAATAACTGCCATCCGCTAAAAAAGGGAAGAATTTCTTTAACTCAAAGATTTCGCCACTTTCTTTTTCAGCTTCTATCAGCACATGTTTAATCGTCTGTAAAATAGCTTGTTCCGCTGGATTATCATCTCTTAAGTAATTATGCGGCAAATAAGGCGGTGAGAAGAATATAATCACGCGCGGCTTTTTAACCGGATCGAGCTCAGTTAACACTTCGACCATTTTAAATGAAATCATTCGCAAATCGAGCATTTTATGTTCTTCTGCTACCTCAGCGCACACTTTGTCAACATCAATGCCTCTGCCCTGGAGTTCATGGCTGTATTCCTCTAAAGAAATCACTTCAATATCCCAGTTTAAGCGTTTGCGAGAAAGGCCTGTTCGTTGCAGATGACGATCATATTGTTTAGCTAAATAACGAGAAATTTCTCCGCAAGCTTCTGTTGCGATCGTTTGCAGTTTTCTCATCACATCCGCCGCTGAATCACGATATAAGAAATAATTAAAATATAAATAGCTGCTCGTAGCTGTCTGTACATTGTATGTGAATTTATTATCTCGCTGGAACAAACACGTTGGTGGAAGCACTAGTTCATCTTGAATATTCTCACATAATTCTACATTGTTATGGATTCGTCTCGTTAATTCGGCCGCGATAAAATTAGGGTCAACTCCTTGAAGCGCTTCTCCTACATGCGCTTCCCTTCCATAAATATAAAAGCTAGGAAGAAGCTTTCCTGCTGCTCCCGTATAAATATATCTCGTCTTATCCCCATCATACTTCGGCGTAATGAAGTCATTATTAATCGCCGCTACATATTCTAAACCCCACTCTTGCTTTAAACGCTCCAGTTCAAATATCGCACTTTTCATACCGACATGCTGACTTTCTTCATCCGGGTTAAACATAACAAGTAAATTTCCAGGCAGTTCTTCCGGATGCTCAGAGAAATAGAGAAGATTCACTAAATGAACAGCCACACCGCTTTTCATATCAACAGCTCCGCGGCCAAACATCCACTCGCCTGAACGAGCATCCGCTTGCACATCTGAGTCTTGATCATAATCACTGAAGAAGCTTTGCAGTTCATCTGGATGAAACGCATACGGACGAAGAGTGCCAAAGTCTTCAATACCTACTGTGTCCACGTGAGCATGATAAATAATCGTTTGTTTCGCGTTCACTCCGCCCCTTACAAAAGCAAAGATGTTTTTTCGGTTTAATGCATCATCAATCGCTGTCTGCTCCCAAACGAGAGCTGGATTCTCTTGAAAATACGGATATGAGCGCAAAATAGTAACAATCTCATCTGCTGCTGCAATTTCGCCCTCTTCAGACCCGTTGATACTTGGAAGCTCCACTAATCTTCTTGTTAACCTTTCCACTTGCTCCTGTATATTTAAGTTTATTAACTCTCTATACATCGTTCTAATCCTCTCTGCTGTTTAATCAAAAGCCTACTATATTTTACAGTTGCTTAAGCCGAATGGTGTTCTTTCTTGCTCCCTTTGCGTATATATTGATCAATGTAATCGCGTGTCAGTTCCTTCACTTCTCCACTTAAGAAAAGAAGGGCAAGAACGTTCGGCACAATGATCAGCGCTAACATTAAATCAAGAAATTGCCAAATAAACTGCAAACCGCCGATCGACCCGACTAAGATCGCGACTAAATAGACAAGTCTCATGACTTTTGAAAAGCCAAGTCCAAAAAGATATTCCGCCTGTTTCTCTCCATAAAATACAATCACAACCACAGTTGATAACACAAAGAAAAATAGACAAATAGATATTAGTGTTCCAGCTACGCTATCTCCTAATACTTTAGCCAAAGCTTCTACAACCATTGTAGAGGCTTTATCCTGCGGTACATCTTGCCAGACGCCAGATGTTAAGACAATTAAAGCTGTCATCGTACAAACAACTAATGTATCGACCACCACTTCAAACATTCCCCATAACCCTTGCTTCGCAGGGTGCTCCGTCATCGCAGCTGAATGCGCAATAGGAGCTGTCCCCATCCCTGCTTCATTTGAGTAAATACCGCGTGCCAATCCCCAGCGAATCGCTGCTGCAACACCTGCCCCCGCAAAGCCTCCAGCCGCAGATATAGGCGCAAAAGCATGTTTAAAAATTAGCATAAAAGCAGCTGGAATTTCAGAAGCATTCGCGACTAACACAATGATAGCGCTCACTAAATATATTCCTACCATTAGCGGAATAAATTTCTCTGTGACCGAACCGATACGCTGAATGCCCCCTAATGTCACTAGTCCTACTAACACTAAAACAATCATGCCCGTAACGATCGGCGGAACATCAAAAGCGGATTCAACTGTTTGTGATAAAGAATTAGATTGAACCATCGTACTAGCTACAATCTCTAACATTAAGAAAAACGCAAAAAAGCTAGCTACTGACTTCCAACCCAGTCCTTTTTCAATATAGTGCATCGGGCCTCCTGTCCATTCACCCGCTTCATTTTTTGTGCGATATTTTACACCAAGTACAACTTCTGAATATTTTGATGCCATTCCGATCATCGCTACGAGCCACATCCAAAATATTGCCCCTGGTCCTCCTAAAGCAATCGCTACTGGCACCCCCACAATATTAGCTGCACCAATAGTTGAAGCTAAAGCGGAAGTTGTGGCCTGAAACGGTGTCACCGAACCCGGCGCATCATGTTTAGTGAATATTTTTCCAAACGTTTCTTTTAGCATATGCCAAAAATAGCGAAATTGAAAAAAACCTATCCGGAAGCTTAAAAATAACCCTCCACCTAAAAGCAACAACACCATGGGCATTCCCCAAATCCAGTCAGTAGTTGCTTTAATCACTTGCTCAAATTGATCCATCTCATCTCCTCCTCACATGTTGTATACATCCATCATTGCCGTAAATAGCTCTGTGACGGAATGTCTTTCTATCGCCCCAATCAGGCGTTAAAAAATAAATAACTCTTTTTTTGCCTCCGTAAGTTGAATGTGCTTTATCGAAAAAGAAACTAATTGGGTAAAATTCTAACAAATCAAGAAACAATAGTCTATGATTTTTTGCATAAAAATAAATTTTTTTACATATTTAAAAGTTTTTCTATATAAAAAAGCGCCCTCTTTGACAGAGCGCACTGTTGTATCATTTCCAAAAATGATCAAAAATTGTGATCGGCATATGCCGTTTATGTTGAGAATTGATATATAACTGTTCAATTCGTTTTCTCGCTACATCAGACACCATTTTCCCTTCTAAATAGTCATCGATTTCTTCATATGTGACACCAAGCGCCACTTCATCCGGAAGTTGCGGACGATCATCTTCCAAATCGGCTGTCGGCACTTTTAAGTATAAATGTTCAGGACACTGAAGTTCCTTTAGCATTTGTCGTCCTTGGCGTTTATTCAATCGATATAGAGGCACAATGTCCGCCCCGCCATCTCCGTACTTCGTGTAAAAGCCAGTAATCGCTTCAGCGGCGTGATCCGTCCCAATCACTACACAGTTTTTCATAGCGGCAATGCTATATTGCACCTTCATGCGTTCCCGAGCTTTTTCATTTCCTCTAGCAAAGTCGCTTAGCTCAATCCCTAATCTCTTCAATGTGGCTTCACTGGCATCAACAGCGGGTTTAATATTTACACCATAGACCTTATCAGGTTTAATAAACGCCAACGCATCTTGACATTCATCCTCATCACGCTGCAAGCCATACGGAAGACGAACAGCGTAAAAAGTATATTGATCAGATCCCGTTTCCCTCCTTAATTCTTGCACTGCCATTTGGGCAAGCTTACCGGCGAGCGTCGAATCCTGCCCGCCAGAGATACCTAGAACAAAACCATTTAAAAAAGAATGTTTCTTTAAATAAGCTTTCATGAAATCAACACTTTTACGAATTTCTTCTTGCGGATCGATCGTTGGCTGGACTTTCAATTCTTCTATTATTTGCTTTTGCAAATCCGTCATGAGATCTCTTCCTCCATTTGATCGTATTTTCAACATCATATCATGTTTTTTAAGTTTTAGTCCTTTTGAAAGAAACGAAAGAAAAGCCAGCACTTCATATTGTATCTTTAATGAAATACTGGCTCTTTGTATTTATTCAGTTTTAAAATGTGAAATTTGCCCTTTTAAATGTTCAGCCATCTCAAGTAGCTGATTCGCTGTGCTAAGCATTTCTTCCATTGAAGCGGATTGCTCTTCAATCGAAGCAGCGACATTTTGAGTATAATCAGATGTTTCTTCTAACGATTGAACAGTCATATTTGTTGTTGTTAATACTTGTTCTGATCCAGCTGAAATTTGCTGAACAGTAGCCGCCACAGATTGCATCTTACCTGTTATATTATTAATTAATAAAGAAATTTTTTGGAATGTATCTCCAGCTTGTCGAATGGCCACCGTTTCTTTATCGATTTCTTCTACTACTTTAGCAATCGCTAACACCGATTCATTCGAATCTGTTTGCATTTCACTGATTAACTTAGAAATTTCACTCGCTGAAGTAGCGGATTGCTCAGCTAAATGTCTAATCTCATCGGCTACCACAGCAAAGCCTCGTCCATATTCTCCTGCGCGAGCCGCCTCAATCGCTGCATTTAAAGCTAATAAGTTAATTTGGTCAGAAATATTCGTAATCATTTGTGTGATATTGCCGACTTCATTTGAACGCTGGTTCATCTGCTGTGTCACCTGCATAGAGGATTTAGCGGATAAATTAATTGCTTCAATCCCTTTGACAGCTTCTTGAATGACTGTGTTTCCTTGTTCTGCTTCCGTTGACGCTTCTAACGTTTCATCTGTCACATTCACAGTCGATTTAGAAATATCTAAAACGCCTTCTGAAATTTCTTGTATGGCCGCTTGATTTTGTACCGCACCACTAGTAACGGTTTCACTATTGGCCGCCACTTCTTGAATCGTCGTGGAAATTTGATTAATGACCTCTGTCACTTGGCCAATACTTTGAGACAAATCATTAGAAGCAGACACAACATGATCTGATGTAGATGTAACATGCTGAAGCGTGTTCTTTAATTGCTGCTGCATTCGATTAAAGCTAGCAGCTAATCGGCCAGTTTCATCATCGCTTTCAATCGAAATGTCTTGTGTTAAATCCCCGTTCGCCACTAATTCTGTAAAGTTTGCTAGTTTGTTGATTGGCTTAGATATTTTTCCTGAAATGAAGCGAGAAATCAAATAACTAGTAACAACAAAGAAGATAGATAGACCGATACAAATGAGCATTAAATTTCTCTCTAAGTCTTTAATGAAATCGGCATCTTCATCTAAGCCCAGAACTGAGTCCGTTCCTTCAATTTGTAAAAACACTGATTTATGTGTACCGTAGTCATCTTTATAAAAATCACTCATCACCATACCAGTCGTTGTAAGAGCTTTCGCTTGGTCTTCAGTAAAGGCAAGTGGCGTTAAATAATCATCAGAGTTCCCAAGGAATAAAATAACTTCCTCACCATCTACCTTACTCATAATATACACATTTTCTAGATCAAATGATTTTTGAAAGTCATTCGCTTTAGCTAACATATCTTCATATGCTTGACGATCTGTTTTTGCCTCATTTACCATCTCTGCATCGAACAGGTCATTAAACTGATGCATTTTCATTGTCAGTCCCTCTTCAAATGCAGGAACAAGATGATTCGTAATAACATAGTCAGATGCTAGAAACAGCATGAAACTAAAAATGATACTTAATGAAATAATGGGAAGCAATATAGCAGACATAATTTTTCCGTTAATTGTTTTTTTGACTCTAAACATTTTTTTCTCCTTTCGCCTTGATGATTAAACCAATTGTAGTTCTTTCATTGTCAGAAAATCATTTAAATCTAGCTGAAGAATTCGTTTGTTTTCTTCAAAATCAGGCGCTTTGTGGAAGACGACCGCAAAAGTAGAATACTCATTAAAGGCCATTGGACGATACTCCAAAATTTCCTCAAAATTTTCTTTAAATGCTTCATGATCAACCGCTTCAATCGCTTTGCAATCAATAGAAGGATCCACTTCTGCACAGCAAAAGCTATAAATAGAATCATCCATCTCATTTATAATACTTTCCCAATCAGGGACTAATTGTTTGAAGTAATATTCATATACATTGACACCATAAGCATAAACACCAAGCTCGGTTGTACCAATTCCCGCAAATCGTAACGGATTCGCTTCGATCGGTACTATGATTCCTTGGCTATTCATTCGTACTTCAATATGTATAGGTGCAGAATGAAGACCGAATATCGGTCCTATATCTTCAAGAAATGCTTCTACTTTGCGCAACGCTTCTTTTAACACTTGCTTACTTGTGAAATAAATGCGATCACTCATATCTTTCTCATGGCTAAACATCCGTTTAAAAAGATTGAGAACGACTGGCTTTCCTTCTTCCGTATAATAGGCATCAATGGCATATTCATCCCCCTCAATCAGCTCTTCAATAATCAATGTTTGACTATCAATCACTTCCTTAGGATAAGCACTACCAGCCATCGACATATCCTTCTTTAATTGGTTGATAGAAGAGATAAAGTCTTCCTTTTGGTCAATGCGATATACTCCAATGCTAGAGTAGCCAACAACTGGCTTAATAATGATCGGAAATGGAAGCTTGTCCACATCTAATGTATCCAGTTCCGCAAAAGAAAGCTCACAAAAGAAAAACTCCGGAAAATGAGAGGCTAACACCCTTCTAAACTGAGCTTTGTTTTTTAATGTAGCCGCCAAAGTTGTAAGGTGATGATCAGGTAAGTATTCATTCAACAAGAACAGACCATTCTCTGAATTAAAGAGAATAGGAGTTTCCGAGTTTAAAAATTCCTGTAAAAACAACTCCTTGCTTGCCAAAGACAAGACGGCTTCATTCGGGATTTCCACATCACTTACTTTAATCACAGGAATTCGAAGATCCTTGACAGAGACAGAAAGCAAGTGTGATACATATGGTTTGTCTAAAATAATCATTCAATGCCCTCCTCAAATATTTTTTCATCGATGTAAAATAAACAAGCAATATGCTATTTGGCAGCCCGGCTGTCATAGCTTTGTCTACTTTAGACCCGTAGCTTTGCGTCCCTACCTTTCAATAGGTTTGCCCTTACGAGGGAAGATTCGTGGTTCTATAGACCTTTATCCAATGAGAACAACATTCATTATTATACTCCTTAAGAATTATTAACGCTACTTTCCTAATTAATACTAAAGTACCATTTTTAACACTCAAACGGAAAAATTGGTCACGATCACCACAAAAAAATCCCCTCACATCTACTCATGTCAGGGAATAATCAATAGAAGTAATTGACAATAAAAAAACAGCGCCCTTTCTCGACAAAGGAGCACTGTTTTTTATCATATCGTATCCATTTCAGAAATGACGCGAAACCCATACTGTTTAAGCAGGGCGGCGGTTACGCCATCACCAGCCATCTTTTTACCGGTAAACTCACCATTGTAAATCATATGACTACCACACGAAGGACTATTTTCTTTTAACACAACAGCGGTGGCTTTCACCTGTTGCGCTTTTTCCAGCATGCGATAAGCCCCGCTAATAAATTGCTCAGTGACGTCTTTTCCTGATTTAGTGACTACTTTAGCTTTGCCAGTAAGGACATCTCGGCCATCTCCGCCAATAATTTCTGCTGGCTCTCTCGGAATAGAGAGGCCCCCCATCACTTCAGGGCAAGCCATCACTGCTTTTCCTTCTTCAACCAGCTTTCTTAACGGCTGTTCCAAACAGTGGGCTCCATCATATCTAACGCTTTCTCCTGCTAAGCAGGAACTAATCAACATCATAGAATATCCCTCCTCTTACGGTTGACTTGTATGAAGATAGTCCATGAAATATTCGTAATCTCTTTCCACCTGGTTCGCGTATGAAAATGCCCAATGAGACACATAATGAACAAATTCATCCACATCCTCACCGATCGCTTTTAAAATTTCTTCTTCACTATGATATGGAAGGATTCCTTCATTAATATCAGCATCTGCTCGAGCGTGAACTTTTGCGGTAATACTTCCCATTTGTCCTACCGTTTCAATTATATCTTCCACACTTTTAATCGATTCAAGCTTTAATTTCTTTTTATACGGCGAACGCTCACGAACGTAGAAATCGCGGCCGTCAATCGTTACATAACCTAAATGCGGATCAGCTTGGTGATGCATCGCTCGCTGCGTCATGATGACGCGTTTGCCTTGATGAGGAAACTCCTCCCAGAATGCTTCGTTATAAGGCATGAAGTAAGCTGGAATCGGCAAACGCACTTCTTTCATTTCTAAAATCAAATCGTCCAAATCCTCTTTCTGCTGCCCGCCTTCTATTAATATATAAAAGCGATCTAGTCCAATTGATGCCGTCCCTGAACCATGTTTAAACGCAACATCTTTAATTTCATACTTCGTTTCATCTTCCAATTTTTCAACCGTCTCCAAATACTGAGACCAAACTTGTTCAATAACCACTTGCTCTTCGTCACTTAATGGCTGAATTTCATCCGACTCAGCAAATTGGCGCTCGTCTTGAAAATAAGTCGTCACTTTACTTAATAAATGCGCCTCACTTCTTTTTTCTAGCTTTTTCAATAGCTTGCGAATCGCCCCATCGGCTTTTTTCTTCGTCACGAAAAATGTTTCCGGCAAATCCTTGCGATCTCTGAAGCGAATCATTTGTTTATGATATGCCTGCAAATACGCCTCCATCACATCGATTTGTTGATCCACATCATAGGCTAACTCCCGACAAACAAGGGCGATACTAACTGACATGCGCAATAAATCATATAAATATGAACCTAAATAGCCTTCATCGAAATCATTAATATCGAATACGAGCTTGCCTTTTTCATTATGAAAAGCCCCAAAGTTTTCAAAATGTAAATCCCCTTGAATCCAAGTCGGACGATCTTCCGGTGTATGATATGGGAACCAATGACTTGCTACATCGTAGTAAAATAAATAGGCACTGCCACGGAAGAAAATAAACGGACTTTGCGACATCTTTTCATATTTCGCTCGACGATCTTCTTCGGAAAGACCCATAATCTCTTGATCAAACTCTACTAATATTTTTTTCAGCATGTCCATTCGTAACGTTCGCTTCGTTTGCTGAACACGTTCCCCAAGATTAACCATTCATTCCACCTCTGAATCTTCAAAATATATTACTACTACTTATTTTACTTGATTTGTTGATCACCGGCTATTTTTTCCACCTAGAGCCCTCTAGCCATTTTAGTAAGCTTTAACTTTCGAAGAATCATTTTTTTCGTTTCAACATCCAAAGCGTGTGTACTTTTCATCGATAAAAAAGAATACACGAGACCTCCAATGATCACGCTGATAAACACGATGATCAGCGAATGGATGTAATGAGCTCCCTCCAAAACAAATGAGCTTCCCCACTTCAATAAAAGAATACTTATCATCATCATCAAAGAAGATGCACAAATAGAAAGAGAGCTGTTTAATAAAGCACGGATTTGAAACTTCGTATACTTCACAATAACGACAAACATCATGAGATTCGAAACGGAAAAACCGATGATCGTTCCAATAATCGCTCCATGCCCCCCAAAGGAATGCAAAAGGAGCGGGTTTAACAGAAGCTTCATCATAATACCTGCAAGAGTGGCATAAATCGTGTTCCTCTGCAAGTTCAGCCCTTGCAG
Organism: Bacillus sp. REN10; assembly: GCF_016820555.1. Classification (GTDB taxonomy): domain Bacteria; phylum Bacillota; class Bacilli; order Bacillales; family Domibacillaceae; genus Bacillus_CE. The sequence goes on from NZ_JADHDW010000021.1 coordinate 13,767, forward strand.
TACAGCTGCTGAAACAGTAAATATAGCTACCATAATGGCAACAGGAGCAGATGTTACTAAATAAGGAGAACCCTCCAAAGCGATTTTGGGATTGATATAAATCATCCGAAACAGATCATAGGCAAGGACAGCTAACCCGACAGATGCTGGAATGGTAAAAAGCAATAACAGTTGATAAATCTTTAAAATTTGCTGTTTGAGCTCGTCTATTTTTCGATCAAAAAACGCTTGCGTGATCGCTGGAACAATGCTCAGCGCAAACCCTGTTGCTAATGAAATCGGGATCATCATCAACTTTTGGGCATAGCTAGTTACGTAGGTAAATATTCCGTTCGCTTCTGATTGCGAATAGCCACTTTTCCTCAAAATATCAGCGACTGTATACTGATCAACCAAGCCATATAAAGGAATAGCGACCCCTACCATAACGATGGGAATCGAATATTTAGATAACTCGTGAAACATTTCTCTAATAGTTAAAGAAGAAGTCTTCTTTTTAGTAACCACTTTCAATCCACTATACTTTTTCCAGTAATAAACTAAAACTAACACACTAGCCAATGCACCGACGACTGCTCCAAAAGTCGCCACAGCCACAGACCATTTCACAGGCCCCTCCATCACGTGAACAATGAAAAAGCTACCCGCTAATATAAACAGCACTCGAACGACTTGCTCGATTAATTGCGAATAAGCAGTCGGCTTCATCTTTTGAAACCCTTGAAAATAACCTCTCGTAATGCTCATCGGTGGAACAATGAGTAAAGCAAAACTCAATGCCCTCATTGTTAAAGTTAATGAATCAAGAAAAGACTGACTTGGCTCTTTTGACCGAAAAATAAAACTTGAAATATAAGGAGCCAATCCGTACAGGACTAAAAAGCCGATTGTTCCTAAAATAAACATTAAAAGCAAGCTAGCCCGATACATTTTTTGACTCGTTTCATAATCTCCCACCGCGTTATATTTCGCTACAAACTTTGATACAGCAATAGGTATACCAACTGTGGAAAAGCTCAACAACACACCATAGCAATTATACGCATAAGTGTATAAAGCAACCCCTTCCGCCCCAACTAACAGCTGAAAAGGAAAGAAATAAATAAATCCTAATATTTTGCATATTAACGTGGCACTGCTAAGCAATAATGTCCCCTTGACTATATTAGAATATGACACACCCTTCATCCCTTCTTCAACCAACCAATATACATAAAAGAAAAATAATCCCATTATATCACAGAAAGTCAAAACAATTCCGTTAAATCATCCTATAAAGATAACCATCTATATTTTTCATCACTCCTAAACGTAAAAAAGCCAACATTTAAAATGTTGACTCAGTTTGTAGACAAAAGGGGTTCGGAATGCTCTCATTCCGAATCCCTTTTGAATTTTTATTAGATTTGAAGCCCATAGAGAGAAGAACAGACCTCTTCGAGACCGTTTCTTAGGCTGTTTCTGGACCTTGCCAAGTCCAGCTCGCCAGCTTCTTCAAATTCATGGCAGCGAAAGTAAGCATCGCTTGCATCGACAATTTTTTAAGTCCCCTTAACGTTGTCCAACGCATGCCATGCTTTTCTTTTGCATCTGCGAATACACGCTCAACGGTTTCTTTGCGTTTCGCATAGATTGGTTTAACCTCTTGGTGATGGCGCAAATGATCCGCCTCTTCCACATATTCTTGCCAAATATGACGTGTCACCACTTTTTGATGATCTTTACTGGCTGTACAGCGCTCTAAGAAAGGGCACGTCGCACAAATATGCTTGGGCGATTTATACTCACGATAGCCCTCTTTATTCGTGGTCGAATAGTTCAACACTTCATCTGCCGGGCAAAGATAACAATCAAAGTATTCATCGTACACATATTCATGCTTTCGGAAGAACCCTTCTTTCGTACGTGGGCGTGTGTAAGGTAAGGTAGGTGTGATGTCATTTTTCAATAAGTAACTTGTAATCGCTGGTGTTTTGTATGCGGCATCTGCGGCCACAGCTTCAGGCTTCCTTACTTTTTCAATCACTTTCTCTACCAATGGCTCTAACATCTGACTGTCGTGTGTATTCCCAGGCGTCACCATCGTGCCGAGTACAAAACCTTTGCGATCCGTAGCTGCGTGAAAGGAGTAGGCGAACTGTTTCGTACGTTCGTCTTTCACGTAGTAGCCACTCTCTGGATCCGTCGTGCTTTCTTTAATTTCTTTTGATTCTTCTTTATCAAACTTGTCCGGTGGAAACGGCTTTTTTCCATGGTCTTCACGATCTTGATTAATCTCTTCTTGGAGGCGTTCTTGATACGCTCTTGTTTCTTTGCGAACGACTTTCTTTTCGAATTTGCGCTTATTCGCACTCGCCTTCACATGAGTAGAATCCACAAAAACGTGCTCGGCACTGATTAACTTCTTCTCAGCAGCTACCTTTAATATACGATAGAAAATTTGTTCAAACAGGTCGGTATCTTTAAAACGACGCTCATAATTTTTCCCGAACGTAGAGAAGTGTGGCACTTTATCATGGAAACCGTACCCTAAGAACTAGCGATAAGCCATGTTCGTTTCCACTTCTTCAATTGTTTTACGCATCGATCGAATCCCAAAGGTGTATTGAATGAATGTCAGCTTCACCAAAATCACTGGATCAATACTTGGACGACCTACTTCTGAATACATATCCTTTACTAAGTCATAAATAAAAGAGAAATCAATCGCGGCCTCCATTTTACGAACTAAATGATTTTCTGGCACTAATTGATCGAGAGCGATCATTTCTATTTGATCTCGTTGAATAGGATTATGTTTCGAAAGCATGGTCCTCACCTCAAAATTTATATTACTTTCATTTTATATTAAAAAAGACTGTAGGCAAACTCGATAAAATCGAGTTTGCCTACAGTCTGAAAATCAACCCTATTTCTGTGCCCTGCGCTCTACCTGCTCTATTAATGCCAAATAAGTTAGAGAGTTTCATATTTGGCCACTGTACAGATGGGTCTCCATTACTTTTATACACATTTAAATATTCTTCTTTAGGACTTTTGCTGAAAAAACCCCAACCTTGAGGCCAGATCTGTGAAATGTAAATAGTGATATCTTTCTTAGGAGTTAAAGGATTCTTTGGCAGAGCACTTAAGATTGAAGCGCTGAATATCAAAAAAAACATGGTAAACACAAGGATAAAATATACTGGAATTTTATTGTTTTTAACCATTATTAACGAGTATCCCTTTCTATTCTTCTTTATAAAGAATCTTACATACTTCTCTTTCACAATTATTAACAGGCACTATTTTTATTTATACAATGCATTCTCATGCCCCATCCTACAAGACGAAAACTTCTATCGTGGTTTGTCTAGTCAACAATGAGTCACCCCCAAGTTACGGTGATAAACCTTATTGTTACTTTTTTACCCAACTGAAATCCTATTTTTTAAATTTCTCACTTGTATTCATATAAATAACTCCACCAGCACTTATGAATAGAAAAAGTATCAATCCAATATAAAATGCTAATTTAGAATTATAAACGCAATCGAAAATCCAAAATAGCATACAGAAAGACAAAAGAAGCATTAATTTCCCCATAAATTTAGTGAGTTTTTCTTCGTTGTATTTAGACTTACTTTCTGCAGATGCTGTATTATAACCAGCTATAAAAAAGCTACCCTTTCCCATTAAAAGAAAAATACTAACGACTAAAAATAAACATAGAACTACAGACAAAATAATTAAATCGCCACTCATTATTAAAAAACCTCCTAATCTTTTGTTCAGTTAATAATACAATATATGAAATAACACCACTTACTTTTTATTGAAATAAATGGATGTAGTATAGATGTATGGACATACCTCGATTAGGTCATTATGATGAAATGAACGAGAGGATGTGTTCAGTTTTGAAACAAAAACGATACAGTCACGAATTTAAACAAACGGTGGTCGAGCTTTATCGCTCGGGCACACCCGTCAGTCAATTATCTAGCGAATATGGTGTTTCAGAAATAACGATCTATAAATGGATTAAACTCCATTCTCCTATTGAAGGGGCTCAAGACTTAACTGCCGCAGAAGTCGCTGCGATCCAGAAGGAAAACCTTCGTCTCAAACAAGAGGTAGAGATCTTAAAAATGGCTATGACCATATTCGCACAAAAATAGATGACCAAGAGCTGATTGACCACATGACGAATGAAAGCAAACATCAACCGATCCAGCTGATGTGTCGTGTGTTAAAGATGCCTAAAAGCACGTATTATCAATCGTTTCATAAGAAACCGAGTGTGTATGAAGTCGAAAATCAACAGTTGTTAAAACGTATTCGAGCGATTCACAAAGAAAGTGATGGTCGTTACGGTGCCCCTAAAATTTTTGAAGTGTTAAAGCAAGAAGGCTATCAAGGTAGTATCAACCGTATTCAGCGCATCATGAAACGGGCTGGCATTTGTTCCAATATCACAAAAAAGTACCGTCCGACGCCAACACAGCTCCCGGTTGAAGAGCGTGAAAATGTGTTAGAACAAGATTTCACGACCACAACTATCAATGAAAAATGGGTGGCGGATATCACTTACATCCACACTTTGCGTGATGGTTGGTGCTATTTGGCGTCGGTTCTTGATCTTCACACGAAAAAAGTCGTTGGGTATAAATTTGCTCGGAAAATGACAGTGGAACTAGTACTAGAGGCCATGGAGATCGCCATACAGGTCCAACATCCGACACCAGGATTGATTGTACACACGGATCTAGGCACGCAATATACAAGTGAGGACTTTCAGAAACAACTAAAAACACATGGAATGATTCCTTCATTCAGTCGCAAAGGTTGTCCTTATGACAATGCATGTATCGAATCGTTTCACGCAACACTTAAGAAAGAAGAAGTGTACAGAGCTCGATATGATAGTTTTGAAACGGCACGAGTGGCGTTATTTAAGTACATAGAAGGTTGGTACAATCGCAAACGAATTCATGGAAGCATCGGGTACTTAACACCAGACGCCTACGAGAATATATGTCGTGCAACAGTGTGAAATCTGGGGATGATCCAGTTGTCCCTCCCCACATTTTTCGGGCGCAACTTCCACAAGTTTTTCACTCCACATTCCAAGTAGGCGGTCAAAGACGCTTTTCCCTTTGACGGGCTACTTGGAATGTGGAACGCTCCATGAATGAAAGTTGCGCAGAACAAAAAACTTAACCGAAGTGTGTCCAATATCTTGACGTAGATCCAAAAGTTATTTTTTAAAAATGACGTTTCTTTATAGCCTAATCCAGATCTGTCCATACATCTAAACTACATTCATTTCTTAAGTAAGTATCTAATAAATTTAGTAATTGCTACTAGATTCCTATATTACTTTTTTAACTCTTTGCTATTTTGAATAAGTTTTATGCTAAATTATAGAACTAAATTTCATGAAATATTTTTGGCCTCTACATTTTTAGAGTCAATAATAGTAATTTTTCTTTTTGATTTATTGAGTCTTTTTTGTAAAAGTTGAAAGTCTACACTCTCAGTAACTGGATATAAATAAAATAATAAAGCTGAAATCATAACTATACCGAAGGTTACTATACCAATAAAGAACATAATACCTATATGAAATAAAATACCTAATATCAAAGCTATTCGTTTTACTTGACGGTTTCCTAAAATACTTGCAGCTAAGAAAAATTCAAAAATTGTCACAGACCAAGTTAAAATAATTACTAAACTACTTTCTAATATGGGATCCATGAAAACTCTTTGATAATTTGCTATTCCAAATATGGGATCAGAAAAGAAATAGTAAATTGCAGTACCATCAGCCCATTCTTTGTTTTTTAGCCTTTCTACAGATGCATTTAAATAAATAATGAATACCTGAAATTTTATAAAACCAAAACACAACCATGTCATATATTTGAGAGTCAAAGATTGAGGGTTGATAGATAGTTGTTCAAAATGATTTTTTCTTCCATCTAATATTGTTATAAAAATCAATATGAAAGAAAGAACAGTTGCTATTTGTTCTCCACCATCTATAGTTATGGCAGAAGTCTGAAGGCTGTAACATATATACCAATGTATTATGCCAGTAAATCTAGGTCTCCACCCTGAAATGATAATAAATAAAAGTATTATCATTAAATATCTTACGATCTCTAAAGATACCCCCCAACTATCGAACAAGCAAAAAGCACTCGGAATTTTAACATGAGGACACCCCGTATCATTAGCGGTATAACTGAGTAGTATACTGGTGTCATTAAAAATTAACGTTAGTAAAGTTGCAGTTGCCAGTAAACTTCTAAAAAATCCATAAGCATTAGTCCAAGGGTTAAATTCTGAAATGACTGATTTTAATTGATTCATTTTAGCACCACTTTAACCATTTTTTTATCAAAAGAGGTAGTATCTTTGTATTTTAAGAAGTACCAAGATAAAGGTTCTTGAACCTCAAATATATATTCTCCCTTATTTAAGTGTTCATAATTTTTTGTTTTTTTAATTTTTATAGTTTTAATTCTTTCTATTTTTTTTTCACATTCAGTATTTGTTGTACATTTAACCCATGAATCTCTTGGTATTTCTGCGGATAATTTTCCTAATTCAACTCCTTGCACTCTTCCATATCTTCTTAGACCAAATAGGTTTTTCGGACTACCATTAGGAAGTCTGATACTTCCATCTTTTGCAGTGATAGTAGTAGCAGGGGCCCTTGGACTTTTACTATAGAATCCAAAACCTTGTGGTGCTAGTTCTTGTATAATGTTTTTCTTTAAGAGTTTGTTTTGAGGAGCCAAATTAGCATAGTAATAAACGCTGAATGAACAGAAAAAAAATGAAACCATAAATATCTTGATTTTTTGATGATTCATAGTCATCCTCCTATGTTTTGTATAATCATCATAATTGATATACATAGGGAAAAGTGAGCGTCGTTACAGTACCCAAAACCATATCTTTTGATGAGTTTGTTGGTGCCCTCCATAAAACTATTTGAAAGCGACGAGTACATGAATAGCCATTGGTAACACCGATTGAATCTCCTCCGCCATCGAGAGGGCAAAATCACTAACCACTGTTTGTTTATTTCACTTTGAAGGTATTCTATTGCGAATTTGCTTTTCTGATACTCAAGACACATATTGAAGGTGTTTTTCTAGTCTGAAGTTAAAATAAGTAATAGAGATAAATCTAAAAACAACAATAGAAGACAAAACAAAAAATTATTATTACCTAATACTCTAGCACATAAAAACAAAGCCACTACCACAAACCTCTTGCGGTATACCGACAAAAAAATGCGGACACCGCAATGTTTGACTGCGATGTCCGCAAAGGAACACTAGTATATCTTAAATAACAACCGTTTATTCTAGTCATTGAGCATCGATAAGAGGAAGCAGATGATACTTTCTGGCTTTTAATAATGCTTCTGTTCTAGATTTCACCTTTAACTTATTAAAAAGTTTAGTAATTGAATGTTCAATCGTGCGCTGGCTATACTGTAATTGATGAGCGATTTCCTTATTCGTTAACCCTTCTGAAATCGCTGTCAAGATGTTGATTTCTCTTTCGGTGAGCCTAATGTCGCATGAGTCCCCTTCTTCTTGAACAATTGAAACCATCGGAGTTCTTCTTAGTTGCCTAAACAATTCTATTGGAATCATTACTTCATCTCTTAGTGCTGCTTCTATTGCACCAATCATTTGTTCACGAGAAGCACTTTTACTAATGAATCCTGATACCCCTGTTTCAGCAATTAAATTAAAGTGTTGAGCAATATCAAATCCGGTATATATAATAATTCGGGATTCAGGGAACTTATGCAAAATTTGTTTAGATAATTCAATTCCGTTCATATCAGGCATATATAGATCAAATAAAAATACATCAACTCGTTCGATTTTCATTCTTTCGTATATGTCATCTATGTCAGAACAAATTTGCACATTGAATTGCCCACCTTGCTCCAATAAAGCTTTTGTTCCTTCCGCCACGGCTCTATGATCATCTACTAAAATTATATTAATCATCTATATCGTCCCTTTGATTAGGTATTGTCACTCTTAATAACAGTCCTTGTTGAGGCTCCGTATGTATAGACAAGTTCCCATTAAGGCTTTGTATTCTTTCATTAAGGCCTATCAACCCAAAATGTTTTCCGTTATTTTCTTTATTTAGATTAAATCCAATTCCGTCATCTTCATAAATGAGTACAAAGTTATCATGACGATAGCTTAAGCTAATATAGATAAAATTGGCTTTTGAATGTTTTTTAGCATTGTTCATCCATTCTTGTACAATCCGGTATAAAACCAGAACAAATTCCTCACTTAGGTCGGCAAAGTGGTTCACGTGGCTGACCTGAAAATCGATTTCAAATGTACATGTTTTTCTATACCGATCTAGCAAAGTAGAGAGCGTATCGATCAAACCGATGTCTTTTAAAAAGAAGGGATTTAAATCGTAGCAAGTCTCCCTAATGAAGTTAATCTGTTCATTTAATTGAAATTTAACCTTTTCTAGCGAGGGTAAATACTGCTCATCTCTATTTTGGATAATTTCGATATTTTTATAGATAAATATTAGCTCTTGCAAGATAGAATCATGAATGTCTTGAGCTAATTTCACTCTTTCTTTCTCCCCTATTAAAAATAGTGTACGCGAAATAGTTGGTGAAACACTACCTTCCTTCAGTTTTTCGATTTCAGCGACTAATTCTTCTGTTTTCTTGAGATTTTCGATGAATATGTTCGTATAATGAGCAACAGATATTAGCCAGCTTTTCTCTTTTTTATTTAGCTGAGTGTTCTTTCCTTTATAAGAGAAAGTGATGAACGTATATGCTACACTATTTTGGCTAACTAATAAGGCATACCCTGTATTCATCTGTTGCAGATCACCTATGTTTAATGACTGGCTAGTAAGCTCCTTACTATCATATCGAACTTTCTTTACATCATCTACTTGAAGTACATCGCGTATCATTTGATTAACGTACAAAAACAGTGCTTGTTCATTATGTAGCTGGCTAGATTTCTGAGACAACTTTGTCAAACTACTATGGAATTTCCTTTCACTTCTAAGCAAATAGACAGCAAAAAAATCTTTTGTAAAAAGGCATGCTGGAATTAAAACCATTGCCATTAACCATACTTGAAAAACAAATATAGAATGGCCTTCTTTAGCGTATACTGTTCCTGCTAATAAACAAGCCGGTAGTAAAGACAGGAAAATATTGATTAGCGAACTTTTTATTAACCAATCAAAATCAAGAAATACTTTTTTTACATTTGCATAAACAAACGAAAGTGGAATAAACAATAAAAAGAGCGCTGTATGTTCGGCCATAACTATTTGTTTTTCAAATAACACTTCAGACACGGCTGTCAATAAAATATATGGCAATAGCGATAAAAAAAACGTCCCTGTGAAGAATCTCACTTTAACAAAATGAATTGATTTTTTAATACTATGAAACTGGACAATAAAGTACAGTAGGTTAACTAAAATCAATAATACAAACGGGAGCAATATAAATTTTGAGACACCCGTTAATGTAGTAATTAGAGCTAAAATAAAGACAAATCCGTATAATAACACCATCTTTAGGGTTGCTACCTGCGGATCTTTTTTTGGTATCATCATACGCAAATATTCTAGCAGTAAGACCGGAATTACATATAACGATAAGGTAGTAATAAATAGACCAAATATATCTCCTCTGGCTGACACTCCACTCCCTAAATACGCGAGGCTAATGAATAGAAGTAAGTAAGACGACATTTTACTTACTTTACTAAGCCGTATTTTAAAAAATAGATATAAAACTATCGAAAAACTAAGGATGAAATAAATGATAGGTAGAAAACTGTATATTAAATAACTAGCAGGCATCGCTTTATATGTAACGCTAACTCGCTCATTCGTAGGTAAAATCATTTCATTTACTTTCTCTAGCTTAAATGCATGATTTGAGTTAGGCTCACAATAAATAAGTTGTTGCCTCTTTATATTCTGATAATTAGCCCAACCATTCGGATAAACCTCCGTAACGACACATTGCTCACTATTAACTGGAGTTACTTTTAGGCCTATTAAAGGATAAGCTATGACGATGCTGATGAGATATATTGCGCTAACAGCTGTAAGGCTAAAAATCACCAAAAGATACAGCGGCTTTTTCACCTCGATCACCTAGTTCCAGTAATATGAAGATATACTAATTTCGTTGAAAGATTGAATAATCGCTTGTTCTTCTTCTTTCGTTACCCCTACTAAAGAGGCCATTCCTTGTTTCACGGTCTCCAAAACCTCAGGATTGTTAGATGAACCTCCCCTACCTATTGCTTCGCTCTTGAGGTAGGGGTTTCTTGTCGATCCCCAAGACATCAGAAGCTGGACGATGTCCATAGGCGTATACAACACCCTCGTCTGTCTTGGGGACTGACGCTCCCATATGGAAGCAGTGGTCTTGACGCAAGAAGTCTCTCGACGGCTTGCTGCCACCGTAAGCAACAGAGGGAGAATCGAACTCCCCCTGGGGCGGTTCTGCCCATCTACTACGCCTGTACAGGACGTAGATACGTGATGTTCGTCAACATCACTTCTCGAAACTTTCCGTGTATATACTGGGATAAGATATTCCCTGCACCATGGATGTCCCGATGCCGTTCATAGCCGCAGGAACATCGGTAGTTTCGTGAATGGACTTTGTTTCGTTTTCCACAAGCAGGGCATGCTTGCGTTGTATAGGCTTCGTTTTCGTTTGATAAGGAAACACCAACGGCTTCTAATTTATAGGCTAGCTGTTTGGTCAGCTTCCCAAAACTCCAGTTGCTGAGTTTCTGATTCACTTGTTTGGAACGGAGGCGTTTTCGNCTGATTCACTTGTTTGGAACGGAGGCGTTTTCGTTTCTTGTTTCGCTTGCTTGTGTGTCGCTGGACACCTTCCACATCGCCAAGAGCGACGTGCCCGACTTTTTGTTCTACGCACCAGTTCACAAAAGCACGGGTCGTCTTGTGCAGGAGATCGCCTAACTGCCGTTCACTTTTAGAGAGAATGTACTTCTTCGCCCGATTGTATTGACGCCATTTCCTCGACCCTTTTTGACACCGACTCATGAGGATT
>NZ_JADHDW010000022.1 GCF_016820555.1 Bacillus sp. REN10
CCCGACTTTTTGTTCCACGCACCAGTTCACAAAAGCACGGGTCGTCTTGTGCAAGAGATCGCCTAACTGCCGTTCACTTTTAGAGAGAATGTACTTTTTTGCCCGATTGTATTGGCGCCACTTCCTCGACCCTTTTTGACACCGACTCATGAGCATTTGCAGTTCTCTCATTTTTTTGTTTCGCAACCGGTGAACACTGCGCATCTTCCTTCCCGAAATCACTAGCGCTTGTCCATGAGTACTAACAGCGGCAATGGTATGAATTTCCCCTGGATCAATCGCGGCTGTCTGACCATCTTGAATCAGTACAGGGGTAATGCCGTCTTCATACGACAAACAGGCATGCCATCGGCCGTCATAGACGAGTTCTACTTCTTTGACTAAGCCATTTGGGACTGACGAAAGCTTCAACACGAGCGGTGCCTGCTGTTTCCCTTGCCATCTTCCTAAGCTAAGGATCAGTTTCCGTCCTTCTAACACGAAGGCTTTGTCGACCCATTTAGGATGGAACACGAATTTTTCTTTGTATGGATACCGGATAGATTTATTCGTTTTCCTCGCTTGGCGCACCCCTTCTCGGGCACGCAAAAACTTGTGGCACACCGCTTGGATCGTCTGACTGTGAAGCGGATACAAGCCTTTGAGTTCCAATTGAAGGTCGCTTTTGTTGATCCATTGGCCATGAATTCGGTAGTAATACCGAGCCAGCTGTACGCAGTCATTCCAAATCGTTCCGCAGATCCGGCGTAGGTGAAATAACTGTTGAAGCGTAGACGGTGACGCGGTAAAGCTTGTTTTCAACGTGCGATACATCCGATCCCCTCCTTTGTCATCATTATAAAACGAATGTATGTTCCCATCAAGAGCAAATGGAAAATGTCATCCTTTTTTCTTTCGACAAAGTTCGGAAGGTCCTCTACCCAACACTTTTCGGCTGTGCCGAACCGCGATTCATCCCCTCCCTACTCGCTGGGCTGTGCCCTTCACGCTCCTTGAGGAAGAGGGCTTCTCTCGGATTATGTTAAATATTAAAAAACACAGTATGCGGTTATTCCAGCATACTGTGCTTTAGCGAGAGGGATATTACTGATTCTTATTTCTTCGCGCTTTTGCTCTTTGATCTGCCGCTTTGGAACGTTCTTGAGCAACTAGATCATCTCGATCAGCAAGCTCTTGTGAGAATTCAACATCTCGACCATCTGATTGAAAAGCTCCAGCTGTATTCGTAACTTGATCATTATCCTCATTATTTACATTTTGTAACATTTTTAAAAACCTCCAATTGAAATGTAGTACGCATTTAGAATGTGTAATTTTAATTCATGTCATTCATTTTTTGCTTAAGTTGTATTCGGAATATTTGTTCCTTTCATTGTACGGCAATAATTACTCATTGCTAGATGAAGCTTGCTTTTCTAGATCGAGGAGCAGTGTCTTCATTTCTAATCCGCCCCGATAGCCAGTTAATGAGCCATTCTTTCCTACTACACGATGACATGGTACGGTGATTAATACTGGATTAGCTCCGATGGCTGCCCCTACAGCACGAACAGCTGCTGGTTTATTTATATCATTTGCAATGTCGGAATAGGACTTCGTCTGTCCGTATGGAATCTCACAAAGTGCGTTCCAGACGGCGAGCTGAAATTGCGTACCTACGTACTCAAATGGAACAGTAAAGGTTTTTCGCTTTCCTTCTAAATACTGAGTAATTTCAACGACATAGGGTTCCAGCTTTTCATCATCTTCAACAAGAGGACTTCCCGGAAAGCGTTTCTTAGCCCATTCGAATAATTCCTCGAATGGTTTGTTCTGTGAACCTACAAACACAAGCCCCTTTGAAGTTGAAGCAATATAAAAATTCCATTCCTTAAACTTTAGTAAAGACCAATAAAGGGTTGGTTTATTCTTTGTTTCCATTGTACTTTTCCTCCCTTTTACTTATTTGACGAAATTGTGGTGGTGTCTGTCCGGTTTTCTTTATGAACCTCCCCCGCCTATCGCTTCGCACTTCACTAGAGGTGGGGGTTTCTTGTCGATCCCCAAGACATTAGAAGCTGGACGATGTCCATAGGTGTACACAACACCCTCCTCTGCCTTGGGGACTGACGCTCCCCTACAGAAGCAGTGGTCTTGACGCAAGATATCTCTCGACCGCTTGCTGCCACCGTAAGCAACAGAGGGAGAATCGAACTCCCCCTGGGGCGGTTCTGCCCATCTACTACGCCTGTACAGGACGTAGATACGTGATGTTCATCAACATCACTTCGCGAAACTTCCCATGCACATACTGGGACAAAATACTCCCTGCACCGTGGATGTCTCGATGCCGTTCATAACCGCAGGAACATCGGTAGTTTCGTGAACGGACTTTGTTTCGTTTTCCACAAGCAGAGCATGCTTGTGTTGTATAGGCTTCGTTTTCTTTTGATAAGGAAACACCAACCGCTTCTAATTTATAGGCTAGTTGTTTGGTCAGCTTTCCAACACTCCAATTGCTGAGTTTTTGGTTCACTTGTTTGGAGCGGAGGCGTTTTCTTCGCTTGTTTCGTTTGCTTGTGTGTCGCTGGACGCCTTCCACATCGCCAAGAGCGACATGCCCGACTTGTTGTTCCACGCACCAGTTCACAAACGCACGTGTGGTCTTATGAAGGAGATCTCCTAGCTGTCGTTCGCTTTTAGAAAGAATGTACTTTTTTGCCCGATTGTATTGGCGCCATTTCCTCGACCCTTTTTGACACCGGCTCATGAGGATTTGCAGTTCTCTCACTTTTTTGTTTCGCAACCGGTGAACACTGCGCATCTTTCTGCCCGAAATCACTAGTGCTTGTCCATGAGTACTAACAGCGGCAATTGTATGAATTTCTCCTGGATCGATCGCGGCTGTATGATCGTCTGACTGTGAAGCGGATACAAGCCTTTGAGTTCCGCTTGAAGGTCGCTTTTGTTGATCCATTGGCCATGAATTCGGTAATAATACCGAGCTAGCTGCACGCAGTCATTCCAAATCGTTCCGCAGATCCGGCGTAGATGAAACAATTGTTGAAGCGTGGACCGTGGCGCTGTAAAGCTTGTTTTTAATTTGCGATACATCCCATCCCCACCTTTGTCATCATTATAAAACGAATGTATGTTCCTATCAAGAGCGAATGGAACATATCACCTTTTTTTCTTTCGACAAAGTTCGGAAGGTCCTCCATCCAACGCTTTTCGGCTGTGCCGAACCGAGAGTCATGCCCTCCCTACTCGCTGGGCTACGCCCTGCATGCTCCCTGAGGAAGAGGACTTCTCTCGGATTATGTTAAAATCGCTGGAAGCTTTGCAAATCCATTCTCATCTAATTCATTTTGAATTGAATCCCAATTTAAGTTTTCCACACGCGTTTTTATATCTTGGCCCATTTTTATCCACTCCTATTTAGGATTCTTGATAACTAAACTATAACCTTATAAATAGGAAAAATAAGGTATTTGGAATGTAATAGCAAGATAACGAAATTAATCAAGATTATTATGTGATAAAGCAAACGTTCAATCAATGTGAGTTTTCCTTCTAATTATTTTGTAAATATTATAGGAGATCGTATTAAGATGAGGGGAATGAAAAAGTGACTGGGCATGAAGCCAATGATGATATTATTATTACATTACCTAAAGAATTTGACATGAATGCTAATCTAGGCTATCTAGCAAGGGGAAAAAATGAATGGATGTATGAAATCGAGAACGGTATCATTACAAGAGTTATAGCCATTAGGGGAATTCAGTCCTTAGTGCAGATAAGCGTAATCAATAATAAACAAGTGGTTGTTCAGGTTGTTCAATTCCTAAATGATTCTAGACCTATTGAAAAATGGCAACGGGAAGAGATTGTAAAATATATTCGTGAATGGTTTGATCTTGATAACGATTTAACGCCATTTTATAAAATGGCAAATAAAAAGAATCCATTTTGAAAAAAGTTTGATCATTTTCTACCCTCTGCCACAATCGAGCCTGATTTCTTGAAATATGCTCATATTAAAAACCATGGAATCATCTGGTTTAAGATGCTCCATGGTTTTGATGAAGTGTGTTTGAACTTTATACTTTAGCCGCCCAAATTTCTATTTCAATTTTTATCTCAGGTAAACCTAACTCAGCAATATATGCAATCGTCATTGCCGGATAATCATTACCAAATAATTGTTCCCACTCTGAATCAAAAAAGTCCCAATCAATTTGCTCAGTAGCCCATATGTTCACTTTAATAATGTTTTCAGCGCTTAAATCCTCAGAATCTATCACTGTTTTTATATTGATAAACGTATTACTCACTTGTTCATTCATAGTTTGTGGAAATTGTCCATTTCGATCTACACCGATTTGACCTGATGTCACATATAACTCTGCATTCCTTGGAATTTTTGTAATATGTGTGTAATCGCCAACTGGTGCAGGCATACTTGTTGGGTTTTTTCTTGTGATTTTTTCGTTTTCCATTTATTTACCTCGCCATTTAAAAGATTTTTCTGCAGTTTTGCCTAGAAAGCCAAATTTGGACACACTTCACCCTTGAAAAGATTTCTAGAAAAAAACAGCAGTGGAGTATCCATATCCGCAAGATAAAAACTTAAGTGATTTTTTCTTCATGGGTGAACACTCCTCTCTCTCTTAAAATGACAAGATTTTTGATAATTACTATTTTATAGGAAATAGGTTCTTTATGCAACTTAAATACTAATCTAAGACTTATTCCGCAAAATGACCAAGATTGTTGAATTTAAAAAACAGATTATCAGCATAATTGTATCAAACTTTATTCCAAGTCTACACTTCAACAATCTGGCCCTTTAATGAAATAACTTTATTATCACTTAATAGGTTCTTAATCCAAAAAAAGAACCGAAATCCCTTCTTTATAGAAATAGGAAATTCCGGTTCATCTTTTTTTATAAACGGTTAAACTTTTTTCAAAACGATGCTGTAAAGTGATAATAAAGTTATTTAATTCTGATCTAAAAATATAAGAGCCTCGCTACAAATCATATTGTAGTAAGGCTCTTTAAAGTTGTTTAATTCTTAGTTCAACTAAAGCCCCCGTTAGTTCAATAAAAAAAGAGCTGCCTAGGCAACTCAATGTTCTTCAAGTAAAACACCCCGTTAAATAATGGTAACGAAAAAGTTATGAAGTGCGTGCAATATAATAACCGACCATAATGAACCGGTCTTTTTGTACACGAACCCTAGAAGTAAGCCTAAAATAAAAATATATGCATGCGTCCCAAAATGAAAGAATATGTCATTGTAAATCCAAACTGGATAGTGTATTACTAAAAATAATAAAGCGGTAATAACATTTGCTTTCCAAAAGGCCATTTTTCTATTTATCTCTTGTAAAATAAATCCTCTAAAGACAATTTCTTCAGCAATCCCAGCCATTAGAAAGACATTTAAGTAATCATCAATAGATAATGAAAATTGAAATGATTGCTGCTTAATGATATAAGTTTCAATCGCAAAATATATGCCCACTAACAGTGAAAAAAATATTCCCCAAAATAAACCTTTCTTAACATTAACGTTCATTTTTAAGTAGTCAAATGGATTAGTATATAAATAATATTTTATGTATAACCAAGTTGGAACAATCCAAACGAGACCTTTAACCAACGCCTCTAATAATGGTGAGATTATTTCACCAAACGAATAAATGTATTCGATTAACCATAATTCTTTAATTGTCCATGCAAGATAAAAAATGAGTAGAAACCCTGTCATTGTTTTTACATCATTATTTTTCACTTTGTTTTCAACACTTAATTTCGATTCCATTTATACCTCCTAAAATCCAACGCTTTTTCATTTTTAAATATTTACCAAATTAAGTATATCATATATTTTTATTCAACTATCCTGCACCGTTAGTTCAATAAGAATTAAACAACTTTATTATTTTTTAAACAACTTTATTATTCGAACACAGATGCGTGTTGAAGTGGAATAAAGTTTGATAAAAAATACCTCGCAAATCCGCATTTTACGATAAACAAAAAGAATCCATTTTGAAAAAAGATTACTCAAAATGGATTCTGATATTGTAATATCAAGATTGCCTTTTATAAAAAAGATTGATTATTTTCTAGCTATGTTGTTGAATAATTGCTCTCTTCTTGGAACTAGTATTTGAATTTAATAATTGTTACACCACTGCGTATCCTTCAAATTTTTCAATTTAGTAAATGTCTAGAAAAACCAATGGTATTAATAGCCTTCTGATGGTTTTTCTGTATCACTGTTCAATATAATCTATTTCTCTCTAATAAAGATGGACGAATCATGTCTAAGACTGCATGAGACAGATTTTCTGGATATTCAGCAATTCGATGACATAAATATAAATACCATTCTTGTCCATAGGTTAAGTAAGCTCTACAGTTATATCCCTTAGCTTTTAGGTCTTTTAATAAATCTGGCCGTACTCCGTAAAGCATTTCTATTTCTGTATTGGGATGATTCAGATACTGACGTTTTTGTATTTCTTGAATAAGAATTTCATCATTTGTAGCAATCGATACCGGATGATTTGCCTTTATTAATTGGTCTACAAATTCAAGATAACGGTCATTTAATTCCTTTGACCTTGACATGGCAATCTCATTAGATTCTTGATAAGCACCTTTAACGATTCGTATTTTACCTGGATAATCAATAAGTTCCTTAAAATCATCGCTAGACCGATATAAGTGTGCTTGAAGCGTTATCCCTACATTTGAGTATTGCCTAGTGACCTTTTTATAAATATCAAGAATTGCATCCGTTTTTAAAGATTCTTCCATACTAATCATTACCGTTATTCCAAACTGCTTTGCTTTCTTAGCTATTTCTAGTAAATGACTATAAGCTATGTCTGGACTTACAGATAATCCAATATGTGAAAGATCAAGCGAAACTGTTTGATTCCTTGACATAGAACTCATTTCCTCTATTAGACTTAAAAATTCATCTTTTGCTTTTATGCATTCCTCTAAATTGGTTATATTTTCCCCCATGTATTCAAGTGAAATACAATACCCTTTTGAAATCAAATCATTGGCTACTTCAATCCCTTCTTGTTTCTTTTCTCCTGCAACAAACCGTTTCGCAGCCTTTAATAATAATGGATAGAGTTCATTAGATTGTTGAACAAAAGATTTAATCTGTTGATTTCGTGCAATTGATTTGAGTGCTTGAGCGACTTGAATTTCATGGTTATTCATTATTATCCTTCCTCTCTTCCTATTTAAATCAACTTTATCATGTTAAAATAGTTTATATTAGTGCCACTTATTGTATTTTTTGATAGTACCACTTTAAACAAAGGAGATCTCAACTATGCTTTGGATTCCGATTGACCGGTCGCTGGATATACCATTAACCCGGCAGGTTTATCAGCAAATACGCGAACGAATCTTAAACGGACAACTAGAAATAAATGAAAAACTTCCATCGACTCGTGAAATGTCTTCTGAATTAAAATTATCTCGGAATGTGATTTTAGAAGCGTATGATCAGTTATTAGCTGAAGGTTTCTTAGTGGCAAAAAGGGGGTCGGGGACGTATGTTGCTACCGGTACTTTTCTGGAGAAATATAAAAAAACTTCCTTTGAACAATCTTTTCATGGGAATGAAGATAATAAAAAAGATGAGAACATCATTGATTTCCGTTCCGGGATACCTGCATTAGATTTATTTCCAAGAAAAACATGGGCTCAGTTATCTTCTGCCACTTGGAATGATACACAATCTTCTGTATTTGGATATGATTTCCCTGAAGGGCGTCTAGAGTTAAGGTCAGCTATATCGCGGTATTTACTGAAAACTAGGGGAGTTGTTTGCCACCCTAATCAAATTGTGGTTACTTCTGGTGCAACACAGGCTATGACTCTTGTTTCTCGATTACTTATATCTTCTAATGATACAGTTATTATGGAAGATCCCATTACTATTGATATTCAAATGATCTTTAAATCGGCAGGAGCGTGTATATATCCTATATCTGTTGATAAAGACGGGATGAAAACATCCTTTTTGCCGTTAGATAAAAAACCTAAATTCATCTATGTGCCCCCTTCTCATCAATTTCCTTTAGGGGGAACACTACCGATTCAAAGGCGAATTCAACTAATAAACTACTCAAGAAAAACAAATTGTTATCTAGTTGAGGATGATTATGACAGTGAGTTTCGGTATGAAGGATTACCTATCAGTTCATTACAGGGATTGGAGCCTGAACGTGTGATATATATTGGTTCGTTTAGCAAAATATTATCGCCAGCTCTTAGAATGGGCTATTTAATTCTTCCTTCACAGTTAATTGAGAAATGCCGGAAACTAAAATGGTTTTCTGATTTACATACACCTTCTTTGGATCAACTTATCCTCACACGTTTTATTCAAGACGGTCATTTGGAACGGCATATTGCGAAGATGAAAAAGATTTATAAAAACCGAAGAGATTACCTAATCAATTATTTAAAATCAACATTTTCTAATAAGGTAAATGTTTTTGGTGATTCAACAGGCCTACACCTCGTTGCTGAACTTAAAGGGCTGTACTTCTCAAAGGACTTACTTAAAGAAATTGAACAATTTGGGGTTAAAATTTATCCAGTAGAAGACCATACTATTGAAAAAGATAATCATTCAAATCAAATTATTTTGGGATATGGACATCTAAACAAAACAGAAATAGAAAAAGGTATAGCCAGACTGCATAAGGCAATAAATAACGGGAACCAAAAGTACTTGTAACTAAACATCTATTAACTACCTTGGTCTGAAAACATCCAGGCCATATGCGCAAAATAGCCAGCTAGCCGAAAAGAAATTCCGCTAGCTGACTATTCGTCGTGCGTACCGTAAAAGTGCGCTATTTTTTATATTTCGGGGTTACTCTTTTCAATAAAACACCTCTTTAGACTATAGTTGTCTAAAGAGGTAAAACGGTGCAATTATTTTACAACCGGTATGGCTTTATTTCAAACCGCACATCTTTTTATTTGGATAACACAGTGTTGCTTTTAAATAAAGTTTAATCAAATTGATACTAATAACCTTGATAAACGATCATGGTAAATTCAAGTGCTTACAAGGAATACTTAGCTAATTGTTCACCCCAAGATGATAATTCAGTCTCAATAAATCCTGCCTTTTTATATACAAATTTTGCTGTAAGGTTTTCAGGATCATATCCGATCATTATTAAAGAAATGTTTGCATTATTATTTCGTCTTATCTCTTCAATAACCAGATATATAGCTTGTTTACCTATACCTTTTCCTTGAAATTCTTCATCAATCATAAGTCTATAAATCCAATAATTATTATCATCAGGGTCTATCCCAAACATAGTAAATCCTATCATTTTATTATCAAGGTAAATACCTTTTGCATAGAAATTATCTAGAAATTGAACTTCTGCGATAGAATAAAGGTTGGATGCAATAAATGTTTGTTGTTCTTCTTTAACAGATAATCTAATTGCTTCTTCCCAATTACTTTTGTCAATAGGCTTTAAATAAATTTTCTTCAATCTAGTACTCTCCCTTTAATATTGAAGGGGAACCACGTAGTTTATGGGCTATTGAAACGTTATCCCCTTGTTTTTTGGCCCAATCAAGTATAAATAATTTCTCATCGACAACGCCTCCTTAAAAGTACAAGTAAAAACAAATTATTATATTCAATATAATTACAATATTTCCTCTATATTTTATTGAACACTAGATTATTCTTACCAAACCTTACTGTTAATTTAGTAAGTGTTATTCAATTAATTGTCACTCAACAGTTCCTTAATCGATCTTTCAATTCCAGATGTTCTTCTTCGCTTTGACATAAAAACACCCCTTTAGACAATAATATCCAAAGGGGCAAAGCTTCGCAACTTTTTTAAAAACGTCGCGACTTTATTCAAAACATCGCATCTTTTTTATAAAAATCGCGACTTTATTTCAAATCCACACAATTGTTTTTATCAAATCTCTCTTTTACTCCACCGTAACACTCTTCGCCAAATTCCGTGGCTTGTCGACATCACAGTCGCGATGCAATGCAGCGTAGTAAGCAATTAACTGCAACGGAATGATCGAAACGAGCGGTGTAAGCAGTTCATGCACAGATGGGATGACGAAGCGGTCGTCTTCTGCTTCTAGGCCCTTCATGGAGATGATGCATGGGTTGGCACCGCGTGCGGCTACTTCTTTGACGTTTCCGCGAATGCTTAAGTTGACGCTTTCTTGTGTTGCTAAAGCGATGACTGGTGTGCCGTCTTCGATGAGGGCAATGGTGCCGTGTTTCAGTTCTCCGCCAGCAAATCCTTCTGCTTGGATATAAGAGATTTCTTTTAGTTTTAGTGCACCTTCAAGGCCAACGAAAAAGTCGATGGAACGGCCGATGAAGAAGCAGTTGCGTGTTGTTGCTAAGTAGTCGCGAGCGATTTGTTCGAATTCATCTTTCGCATCGCATAGGACTTCCATAGTGTTGGCTGTGATGCCCAGTTCTTTCACGAGGTTGAAGGATACCTCTTCGCCACGTGATTGAGCCGCTGCGTTCGCTAAGATTGCGAGTACAGCGATTTGAGCTGTGTAAGCCTTGGTGGAGGCAACAGCAATTTCTGGGCCAGCATGAAGCAATAGCGTGTAGTCTGCTTCACGGGATAGGGTCGATCCAGGTACGTTTGTGATCGTTAATGCTTTGTAGCCAAGTTCTTTAATTTTGACTAATACAGCACGGCTATCTGCTGTTTCTCCGCTTTGTGAGATGAAAATGAATAATGGATTGGCAGATAGTAATGGCATATTGTAAACAAATTCACTTGCTACGTGTACCTCTGTTGGGATCTTTACTAATTTTTCCAGATATTGTTTACCGAGAAGACCGGCATGATAGCTTGTTCCGCAAGCCACGATATAGACACGGTCTGCTTCGTTTAACGCAGCAAGGATCTCTTCATCGACTGTTAGTTCACCTTGTTCGTTTTGGTACGCTTGAATGATTTTTCTCATAACCAGTGGCTGCTCATCGATTTCTTTCATCATGTAGTGAGCATATGTGCCTTTTTCGATGTCGCTAGCATCTAATTCAGCTGTGTAAGGCGCGCGTTCTACCACTTCACCATCGAGCTTTTTGATCGTTACTTGCTCTTTTGTGACGATGACCATTTCTTTATCCATGAGTTCTACAAATTGATCTGTCACTTGAAGCATCGCCATTGCATCCGAAGCCACAACATTAAAGTCTTCTCCAAGGCCGACAAGAAGCGGACTTTTATTCTTCGCCACAAAAATCGTTTCTTTCGCTTCACTGTCTAACAGCGCTAAAGCGTAAGAGCCTTTTAACAGAGTTAATGTTTTGCGGAAAGCTTCTTCTGTTTCTAGGCCTTCTTTTGAAAAAATTTCTACTAACTGAACGATGACCTCTGTATCCGTATCACTTTTCAAGGCAACGTCTAATAGGTACTCCTTTTTCAATTGTTCATAGTTTTCGATCACACCGTTATGAACAAGGGTAAAGCGGCCGGATACGCTTTGATGCGGATGAGCATTTAGCTGGCTTGGCGCTCCGTGCGTTGCCCAGCGAGTATGTCCAATCCCTGTTGTCGCTTCAACATTTAGATCAACGATTTTTCGCAGATCGGCAATTCGGCCTTTTTCTTTAAAAATATGAACTCCGTCTTCGTTTCTTACAGCAATTCCCGCTGAGTCATAACCGCGGTACTCAAGCTTTTCTAAACCTTTTAATAAAATTTCCTTCGTATCGTTTAACCCGATATATCCAACGATTCCGCACATAAGTTGTTTCCTCCTTGAAGGAAAGCAAGCAATCAAGCAGAGCGCTTCGTTGCCGCTCTCCTCTTTCTTTTTCTTGGTTGTTTTTCCATTCCCTTTGTGCATAAGGTTACCCTTATGTTTTAAGAAAGGACTAACGATTATACAACCTTCAACCGGGAGGCATCCGCCGAACGTTCGATAAACCTCCTCCTCGTCAACTAGCTGGGCTCTCTCCCGCTAGTTCAGGCGCTTTTAAAAAAACTTTTATTCGTCACTTCACCCCTTTTTTTTAAAAATAGAAGCAAAGCAGGATAATCATACACTAATCAAAATCCCCTAGTCAACTAACTTCTTATGGAACTTCTTCATGTAAACGCATACTATTGATAGCATATGAAAAAGAGACGCAAACGCGTCTCTTTTTCCTTATTCTAATCGTTCATTTATCCCGCATGAACGGACAGTGAAACCCTCATTGATTGACGTTTCACTTTACTCGGTTAAACCCATTTCTTCTCTTACAACTGCAGCAATTCGTTCTACGTATGCGGTACAGTGTTCTTCTGATACTGCTTCCACCATCACACGCACAAGCGGCTCTGTTCCAGATGGGCGAACTAAAACGCGGCCGTTACCGTTCATTTCCGCTTCCACTGCTTCAATCGTCGCTTTTACTTTTTCATTTTCTGTTACTTTATGTTTATCTGATACACGAACATTGACTAACATTTGCGGGTACTTCTTCATTTCTGCCGCTAACTCAGATAACGGCTTTTTCGTCATGTTCATAATATTAACTAGTTGAAGACCTGTTAGTAATCCGTCCCCTGTTGTATTGTAGTCAAGGAAGATGATATGGCCAGATTGCTCTCCGCCAAGATTATATTGATGCTTTTTCATCGCTTCTACTACATAGCGATCACCAACAGCTGTTTGTACACTGTTGATGCCTAGTTCCTCAAGGCCTTTATAAAAACCAAGGTTGCTCATAACGGTTGATACAACGACAGAGTCTTTTAATTGACCTTCTTTGTTCAAATATTTCGCACAGATGAACATAATTTGGTCGCCATCTACGACATTGCCTTTTTCATCAACCGCAATTAAACGGTCGCCATCGCCGTCAAACGATAAACCGATATCGGCCCCTTTTTCTTTCACGAAAGTAGCTAATGCTTCTGGATGAGTAGAACCGACGCCATCGTTAATATTTAATCCGTTTGGCGATGCTCCCATTGTGGAGATGTCCGCTTCAAGATCAGCAAACAAATGCGTAGCTAACGAGAACGTTGCTCCGTGTGCACAATCTAGGGCAATGTGAATATTGGAGAAGTCCTCATCCACTGTTTGTTTTAAGTATTGAATATATTTTTGACCGCCTTCAAAATAGTCGTTTAATTGACCAAGGTCTGCACCGACTGGACGTGGCAATGTATCTTCTTCTTTATCAAGTAAGGCTTCAATTTCTGCTTCTTGTTCATCCGTAAGCTTAAAGCCGTCGGATCCAAAAAACTTAATGCCATTATCCGCCACTGGATTATGAGAAGCAGAAATCATGACTCCTGCTTGAGCGTCCATTGCTTTTGTTAAATAAGCGACACCTGGAGTAGAAATCACGCCTAATCGCATCACTTCTGCACCGATGGATAAAAGACCGGCAACAAGTGCGCCTTCAAGCATATGTCCGGAAATACGAGTATCTCTTCCTACCAAAACTTTTGGACGTTCTGCGTTTTTTGTTAGTACATATCCGCCAAATCTTCCTAGCTTAAACGCTAGCTCTGGAGTTAGTTCAGTATTCGCTACTCCTCTGACTCCATCTGTCCCAAAATACTTACCCATTGATAGATTCTCTCCTTTATTTCATCAAATAGAAAACTTATTCATTGGCTTTCTCTTCCGGTTTCGTTTCCGGACTGCCTTCAACTGATACTTTCACTTTCACTAACTGCGGCGAGGCAAAGTTTAAACCCTCGCCTAGTTCGATCGGTACTTTAATCGTTGTATCCTTCGTTATATCTGATACATCAATTGGCACCATTAGTTCTTCCATGTCGTTAAGAATCGATTCTTTTCCGTAAATGGTTAGTTCATCGGTTTCCGGTTCGATTGCGGTGATCGTGACTCCTTTTGGCGGAGTACCTTTTGGAAACACATTTAACTTGATTTTCTTGCTAGGGTTCTTAACAGCAATTGAAACTTGTACCGTTTCTGGTTCGACTCTCACATCGAGCTTATTCAGCTCGTTATCGAGCACCCTGATTTTCGCTGTGCCTGTTGTTTCTTTATCGACTTTTTCCTTTACGTCAAGCGTTGCTTTTACATAGACAATCTGATTCACCGCATCTTTAGAACCCGTAATTTTCACGCGGCGAGGGTCAACAGACAGATCTTCTACTTGATATCCTTCCGCTAACATATTGTCATTAAATTCAGGATCCACGATAAAGTAATCAGATACCTTTTCTTCAATGGTGATGTTCACTTTTTCAGGCTGAATCGTCACATCTAGCTTATCTGATAGGTTTTTATGTTTAATTGGTACAACATGTTTCCCAATGCTCAAGTCTGTTAAGTCAATAAAAAGCTCAAAATCCCTATTTTGCTTTGTCGATTGAACAATGCTTTTCGGACCAACAATTTTCACTTGAACATCTTTCGGTATACCAGATACGAATAAATTTTCATTGTCATAATAAGCCTGAACAGGCACATCGTTTAGGATCTCTGTGCTTCCTTGGGAAGACTCGTCCACTTTCTTCTTTAACTCAAAATCATCAAAGTTGACAGATGTATACAGTAAAACGGCTAATAAGAAAGCAACGATACGCATAAACCACGGACTATCTATGAAATTATCCATTGCTCTTTCTCCCCCTCCAGCTCCAGCGGTTCGAGAAGTCGCTTTTTTCAACCGTTAATAGCTCATGTTGTAGCATTTGCTTGAAATCTTCAGCGGATAATTCACGATACAGATCACCATTTTTGGCGATGGAGACGGATCCCGTTTCCTCAGAGACAATGATGGTGATACTATCTGTTACTTCACTCACACCTAAAGCTGCGCGATGACGCGTTCCTAATTCTTTTGAAATGAAAGGATTTTCTGAAAGCGGCAAATAGCAACCGGCCGCTGCGATTTGGGTTTTCTGAATAATAACAGCTCCATCATGAAGCGGTGTATTCGGAATAAAGATATTGATTAAGAGCTCGGAGGAAATCGTTGAATTCATCGCGATTCCCGTTTCAATATAATCATTCATACCGGTCTCCCTTTCAATTGAAATAAGGGCACCAATCCGGCGCTTGGCCATATAGCCAATGGATTTCACTAAGGCATCGATCATTTTCAGCTGATCCTCATCCTCTTGTGAAATGGTTCGGGAAAACAATCTGCCTCGTCCAAGCTGCTCCAGCGCTCTCCTTACTTCTGGCTGGAAGATGATAATCACCGCTAGAAATCCCCACGTTAACGCTTGTTGCATAATCCAACTTAGCGTATCAAGCCCGAGAAGTCCGCTCACGCTTCTGACGATGACAATCACGAAAATTCCTTTTAATAGCTGAACCGCTTTCGTACCTCTTATAATCATTAACAATTTATAAACAACAAACCATACAAGCAATATATCTAATATGTTAGATAAAGAATCTAACACCGAAAAATTATCAAAGTAAGTTGAAAACGGCATATTACATCCTCCAATAATGTAATTACTGTAGCCGTATAAGGGCTGTATGTTTCTCTTAGCCAATCTATTATAGCATAATCTATCCTAAAACGAAAAAAGAAGCAAAACGGCAGCTTGTGTGGAGGCAATTGATGCCTTCATTCAATAACTATGTTCACATTGGACTCCTTCTCTTGGTAAAAGACAAGGAGTCCACACCAACATAATGGTCGAACAAAGCTAATTAAATATTACAGCTACTGTTTTCTTCATTTTGTACCAAATCCAGCCGAACACTTCATCGATCTCTTCAATTTCCCCTGTCACTTTTCCAGCAGAAGCCATATATTTATCGCCATTAATGACGGTCACATTTCCTTCTACTTCACCTTCAATTCGGATGTCTCCGTTTTCCACCACGAGGTCTCCTTTAATTTTCTCTCCCTCTGGCACAATGACGGTATGATTTTCGACCTTTAACTGATCATGCTTTGTAAAAGCGAAATTATCTGCTTCTTGTTGCCATAGAGAGAAAAATCCGCCCGTCATTAGCGCGAGAAATAAAGAGGCTGCTGTAAAAAATGGATGCTGTTGAAACCAGCGCTTCACCCCCACCGATTTTCCTTCCTTCGGTAAAGCGAAAAGCACTCTTTCCGTAAACCCTTCTGGGGCTTTAATATGAGACGCGCTTTGAACAAGAGCAATCGTTCTCTTAAGATCCATAAAATGTTGCTTGCAGTCAAGGCAATCGTCTAAATGTTTCTTTAATTCTCTCTGCTGTTCGATCTCAAGCTCCCCATCTAGGTATCTATGCATAAATTGTACAATATGTTTTGGACAAGAAGTCATTATCGCACACATCCCTTCAATTACAAATGCCTTAAATATTTTCGGAGCGTTTCACGTCCTCGATGCACCCTCGTTTTTACAGTTCCTAGAGGCAGATCCAAAACATCTGCAATTTCCTGAAGCTGCAGTTCTTCGATATACTTTAATACAATGACCGAACGATATTTTTCAGGTAGCTTTAAAATAGCTTGTTGAATCGTTCCTTGCAGCTCCAAATTTTCTACCTCTTCTTCAGGAAGGTTGTCTGTCGAAGAAATTTGAGAATACATGTTGAGTCCTTCTGTTCCAGAAATTTCTGCATCTAGATGATAATCTGGCTTTTTCTTGCGAATACGGTCGATACACAGATTCGTCGCAATTCGGTAAAGCCACGTCGCAAATTTTTTCTTAGGGTCATAGGAATGAATATTCATGAAAGCTTTAATGAAAGCTTCCTGAGCTGCATCCTCCGCTTCATGGCGATCCCATAGCATTCGAAAACAGATTTGATATACCTTATCTTTATAAATTTCTACAATCTCTCCAAAGGCATTTTGATCGCCTTTTAACACTTGTTTTATTCTTCTTTGTACAATTAACTCCATTGCTCTTTACCTCCGCCCTGGCAGGTACCATTATATACGATTATGTACTCGAAAAAGTTTCAAAAAAGGTTATTTTTTTTATCAGAACTCTCTTAAATAAGTTTACATTTTTTTGAAATCAGGTAAAATACATGTAGAAGACTTTTAATGACTGGAGCTGAAAAAGGATGGTTCTACTAGATAAGGATATTTTAACCGAAATTGAAGATTATCGAAACGAAATGATTATATTAGCTATGGAAACATCTTTTTCAAATAAAAAAGTACTTGAGATCAGCACAAAGCTAGATGAATTATTAAATGAATACGAACTAACGAAATAACCGGAAGCCTGGCCGCCTTAGCCAATACTTCCGGTTTTAATTATAATAGCTTTTCTCCAAATAATGAACCCATTAACGCAACTGCTACAGCTGCGGTTTTATTTTTTTCATCAAGAATTGGATTGACTTCAACAAATTCGGCTGAAGTAATTAATCCGCTCTCTTCTAGCAATTCCATCGCTAAATGACTCTCGCGATAGCTAATTCCCCCAATGACTGGCGTGCCTACCCCTGGTGCATCATTAGGGTCTAATCCGTCCAGATCTAAAGAAAGGTGGACACCATCTGTCCTATCTTTTAAATAAGCAATCGTTTCTTCGATTACTTTCGTCATTCCAAGACGATCTACTTCGTGCATCGTATACACTTTAATCCCTTGCTCTTTAATCAGCGCCTTCTCTCCTTCATCGAGCGAACGAGCACCGATAATCACAATGTTTTCTGGCTTTACTTTTGGGGCATAGCCGTATAAATCCGTTAAATCTTTATGGCCAAGCCCTAAGCTGGCAGCTAAAGGCATGCCATGAATATTTCCAGATGGAGAGGTCTCCGCTGTATTTAAATCCCCATGGGCATCATACCAAATAACACCCAGATTTTTATAATGTTTAGAAGTACCTGCCAATGACCCGATTGCAATACTGTGGTCACCACCGAGAACAAGCGGAAAACTGCCTGCTTGGATCACTTCATCCACTTTTTGAGCTAATCGTTCACTTGCTTCTGCAACCGCTTTCAAATTTTTCAAGTTTGTATTTTCATCTTCAACAGAATAGTGTCTGCTAATTTCAATATCGCCACAATCCTCAACTTCAAGTTTCAAGCTCTCTAGTCTTTCACAGACGCCCGCATAACGAATCGCACTTGGTCCCATGTCCACTCCTCTTCGAAGCTGACCAAGATCCATAGGAACCCCAATGATTGATACCTTTTTATTCATCTTTACCACTCCTCTTTGTGCTGCCTCTGTTGCTGTTGCTATTTTACTAAAAAAAGTTATATGACTCAACTTGACATTTTTCTGAATATTTATTCGCATCTGACAATAAAAAAGCTCTGTCATTCTATTGTTTAAACAATAGAATGACAGAGCTTTATTAGAAAGTGAGCCATGAAGGACTCGAACCTTCGACCCTCTGATTAAAAGTCAGATGCTCTACCAACTGAGCTAATGGCTCGAATGGCTGGGCTAGCTGGATTCGAACCAGCGCATGACGGAGTCAAAGTCCGTTGCCTTACCGCTTGGCTATAGCCCAATACTTTATATAAAGAAATAAAAAAGACATTCACTATAAGTATGTCCATTTAATTCATATTATATAAACTGGTGGAGGGGGACGGATTCGAACCGCCGAACCCTGAGGGAGCGGATTTACAGTCCGCCGCGTTTAGCCACTTCGCTACCCCTCCACAATATTTAAATACTGGTGCCGGCGAGAGGACTTGAACCCCCAACCTACTGATTACAAGTCAGTTGCTCTACCAATTGAGCTACACCGGCTTAAGTAAAGTTTTATTAATGGTGGAGGATGACGGGATCGAACCGCCGACCCCCTGCTTGTAAGGCAGGTGCTCTCCCAGCTGAGCTAATCCTCCGTTCATGGTGACCCGTACGGGATTCGAACCCGTGTTACCGCCGTGAAANAGTAAAGTTTTATTAATGGTGGAGGATGACGGGATCGAACCGCCGACCCCCTGCTTGTAAGGCAGGTGCTCTCCCAGCTGAGCTAATCCTCCGTTCATGGTGACCCGTACGGGATTCGAACCCGTGTTACCGCCGTGAAAGGGCGGTGTCTTAACCGCTTGACCAACGGGCCAACACTTTACAAATAATAAGCTTCCAACCGGGCTCGAACCGGTGACCTCTTCCTTACCATGGAAGTGCTCTACCTGCTGAGCTATGGAAGCAATGGCTCCGCAGGCAAGATTCGAACTTGCGACCGATCGGTTAACAGCCGATTGCTCTACCACTGAGCTACTGCGGAATGTTTGCCTGGCAACGTCCTACTCTCACAGGGGGAAACCCCCAACTACCATCGGCGCTGAAGAGCTTAACTTCCGTGTTCGGTATGGGAACGGGTGTGACCTCTTCGCTATCGCCACCAGACTATTAAAGACAAACTTTATTATAACAAAACATATGTATTTTTCAATACTTTTTTGTTATAAAATTTGTTCTTTCAAAACTGGATAATAAGTATTGTAACCTTGCAAATCGCCTATTATGGTATGTTCATTCTAGTTCCGGCTCCTAGACATTCGAGTCAAATAACCTGTCGCTTACAAGACTCACGTCTTT
>NZ_JADHDW010000023.1 GCF_016820555.1 Bacillus sp. REN10
AAGTGATGTTGACGAACATCACGTATCTACGTCCTGTACAGGCGTAGTAGATGGGCAGAACCGCCCCAGGGGGAGAGTATTCTCCCTCTGTTGCTTACGGTGGCAGCAAGCAGTCGAGAGACTTCTTGCGTCAAGACCACTGCTTCCATATGGGAGCGTCAGTCCCCAAGACAGAGGAGGGTGTCGTGTACGCCTATGGACATCGTCCAGCTTCTAATGTCTTGGGGATCGACAAGAAACTCCTACCTCAAGAGCGAAGCAATAGGTAGGGGAGGTTCATTGAAACCGCTTTTGTTGTTCCTTCCAATGTGGCTGATTTTCGCATTCGTTACTTTACACCTGGACATGAAATGAATTTGTGTGGCCATGCGACAATGGGAACCGTTTATGCTCTAATAATGAATGGACTATTAGAAACAAATGCAGGTATATTGCCAATAAAGATTCGTGAAGAAAATAATCAAGTACTTATCACTATGCAACATGCAACACCACAATTTCAATCATTTGACGGTTCAAAGTCTGATTTAGCAGCTTCCATTGGATTACAAGAAGAAGATTTCCATTCCGAATATCCAATTGTTTATGGAAGTACAGGCATTTGGACCTTAATTATCCCAGTTAAAAAGTTATCAAGCTTTTCAAAAATGACACCAAACACGGAAGAATTTCCAAAAGTGTTATTAGAGATGCCAAAAGCTTCTTTACATCCTATTTGTTTTGAGGTGCGTGATTATGAAAACGATATGCATGCTCGTCATTTTTCATCTCCTTATTCAGGAACGATTGAAGATGCCATTACAGGAACCGCTTCAGGTGTGATGGGAGCGTATTATAAAAAATATGTAAATAAAGATATTAGTTTGCCTACGACAGTTATTGTTGAGCAAGGACATGAAATGAATAAAGATGGGCGAGTATATGTACATTTAAAAGAAGACGAAGAAAAGCAACTGAACATTTCTATTTCAGGCACGGCTGTTTTTGTGAAGGACATTGAGGTTGAAATAGAGTAACTTTACATGCTTTGGCAGTCTGAAGTGATCTAATATGCGTGCAAAATAATGATCCGTTCAGTGGTAATCAGCTTGTGTTATAATGATAAACTTAGGGTAATTATGATCTTTGCTTATCATTAGAACGGATGCTAAGAAAAGCCTAAAGGTGGAGGTGTAAGAGAATGAATAAAAGATGGACGATCGGTAAAATTAAAGAATTTGTTGAGAATAATTCGGAAAGTAAGCTATTAACGACGGAATATCACGGTTTTTCTCAAAAATTATTATTTAAATGTGCATGTGGTAGCAACTTTGAAAAAACATTTACGAAATTTAAAAAAAATAACCAACGTAAATGTGACGTGTGCCAACCACCCAAAGCATCACGCTAGACGCAGTGCCGATTTCTACTAAATAGAAGTTGGCGCTCTTTTTATAAAAATTGAACTGTTTTACCCTTTTGATAAGATCATCCGGCTATCTTCAATTTTCGGAAAAACAGAAAAGAGGGTTTTGATGAGGAGGAACTATTGGTTCATAGTTATGGGAAGCCTTTGGACGGCTATTTTTTCAGGAATGAGTTTCTACTGGGCAATGGGTGGCTTAATAGGGGTTAGATCTCTAGGAGGAGCGATTTACGAGATGGCTCTATCTCCTTCTCGTTCATTCATCGTTCTTGTTTGGTTTACTGGTTTTATTAAATTAATCGGTCTCCTATTATTGTTGATGCTACTTATTCGTTGGAAGAACTCTATAATGAACAAAATACTTTATTACACGACTAAAGTGGTAGGAATCTTGTTATTTCTATATGGTTTTCTTAACTTCATCACAATCACATTAAGTACGTTTAATATGTTAGCTCTCGACTTAGATGCATATACAACGTTTTGGAGATTAGTTTTCTGGGAGCCTTACTGGATGGCCGGCGGAATTTTTTATTTTTTTTCTGTGAAAAGAATAGAAAACTCGCTCGAAAAGAAAGAGGCAAGTATAGATTTGAAATAAAATTATGTAGATAAAGACTGCGTGTAAGGGCATAGTTTTAGACTATGCTCTTATATTTTTGGGGAAAAAGAACTTTTTCTTAATTGATTTATGAATCTAAAGACCTGAATAACAAGAGAAGTTTTTTGCCAAATGTCCTATTTTACTTCAATAATACAATTAATCATTCTAAAGGAAAATAATTTATAGGATACTATAAATATCCAAAAAAATAATTTTAGAATGTATGTAAGGAGTTAGAAGGATGAAAATTAAAAATAAGATGAAAATCGCCGCAATTGTTTTAGCGGGTGGAACTCTTGCCGCTTGTGGACAATCACCAAAGGAACAATACATTAGTTTAATGGCAAAAGCTAGTGAAGCAGAATCAGGAAAACTTGAGATGTCAATTAAAGATTTTGCTGTTTCAGGTGATAGCCAAACCCAAGCATTTGCCAACATGATGAAAAATCAATTAAATGATATAAAACTAACAAGTAATTACTCGATGCCAGATGACGGAAAAGAATATTCGGTGGACTTAAATGTAGATGCACTAGGTCAAAAGATTAAGTTTGAAATGCTTGGTAACCAAGAGAATGCTTATCTATCAACGGACTATGTTGCGTCTATGATGGATCTAGTTAACCAGTTTAGCGGTGGTCAAGCAGTTATTGATGATAAAAAATTGAAAGAAATTGAAGGTAAATATATTGACTTAAAAGCTGTAGCAGAAAGCGAAGATGCGAGTAAAGTAACTGGCACAGAGAAGTTAGAAGATTTAGATTTAAAAACAGCAGTAAAATATCAAAAAGACTTACAAAAAGAATTTGTAAAATATTTAGAAGATGATGTGGATGATAAACGCTTTACGGAGAAGGAAGGTAAGCTATCATTTACAATAAAGAAAAAAGATTTAGAGAAACTTAATGATATTCAAGAGGAACTAGCAAAGAAAAACAAAGATTATAAGCAGTACACATCTGATTTCGCTACGACTTTAAAAGATTTAGATAAGCTGGACATCAAAACAGTAATCGATGAAAAAACGAATAAGCAAACATATGACATCGATATTGAGTCGAAGAAAAATAACATTGATTCCTACAAGTTCCATATTGTAAATATACCTTCTGATAAGACTAAAGATGTCAAGATGCCATCAAAGGATCAACTTGTATCAGAGAAGCAATTAAATGAAATGATGGATTCTGCTACAGGAACAACAAGTCTTGATGCAACAGCTGTTAAATGGACAGACGCTGAATTCAACCAAGTGATGGATATTGTGAAACAAAACGCAGGAAGCTATAGCGATGCACAGCGCCAGCAAATTTTAGAACAATATAAAGTATATATGACAGACGAACAATATAAAGAAATGGAAAAGGAATTGTCTAAATAATGAATTACACCTTTATCAACTAACAAGGCAGGTTAGTTGATAAAGGACTGTAGCAAATAGAATATGAGGTGAAACATGAAAAGATATCTTTTTCCAAGTTTACTAGCTGCTCTCATATTTTCATTATTGGGATGTCAACAAACCGCGATCAAAACAGAAAGTCAGATTAAGCAACAAGATACAGCAGGTTTTATTGAACCAGAACCATCTGATTGGGTGAAGTATACAAAGGCTGTCACGAAGTATATGTATTACAGAACGCAAGCGGTAGTCAACAACGATATACATCTTTTGTGGGATCAGTATCCAGATTTAAAGAACGATCAGGATTTAAAAAAAGGGATTAATGTAGAAAAAGATGAGGTTGAATCCTTAAATGAAAATTTTCAATTGATCGATGCCAATTATAGTATTGAAAGTCATGATCGAGTGAAAGTAAAAGTGATAAACGATGAAGAGGTCATTGTTCTTGTTCATGGCGGCATTGGTTATTTGAGAGACGATTTCGGGGAGTCAGGAGGGGAACTCCTAATAGAAATCTCCCTCAAGCGGAAAAATAATCAATGGACCGTTGTAAAAACAGATGGATATACGGAACCAGAATACAAAGAGTGGATCAAAGAGCAGAACAAATGATTATTGTCAAATAAAGTTAATAGTTAAAAGGGGAGCTCATTTTCATTATTTGGCTCCCCAATTAAACAATCTTATTCTAAACGAACATAAATATCCTAGACTAATGCTTGCTAACTCATGAGGGCGCAGCTGCCCCCTTATTTATAATGTTTTCGATGCTTTCTTTACTTTCTCTTTGTCTTTTGATACGCCTTTAGGGGTTCCCGAACTGCGAACAAAGCCTTCACTCGTGAACGTATGGCTCACTTTTTCTGTATATTCTTCGTTATTTAAAATGGAATCAATGAAGAGAGAAGTATCTTCCGGTTTCAGGTCTTTGTACCATGTTCCTTGCGGATAATGAATGGCGACGCACTTATCCAGACAGCGACCATTGCATCGCGTTCGAGTTGTATGGATGACATCGTCTAGATCTCGTTTTTGAATTTCTTTTCTAATGGATTGAGTCAGTTCCTCGGCTCCGACTTTATTGCAGCTGCTCCCATTGCAGATAAGGATGTGATGCTGTGTATTGCTTAAATCCCAAGTAGCCATTATCAACTACCTCCTCAATTGAAAATTATTTAACACAAATAGGACGTTCTCTTTTTTGGTGAATTAGATTTCCTAGCGATGCTTTATCGTTTGATTTAAATCGTAATTGTTACGTTTTATGATAAAGATTATATGCTTTTGCTCTTCTAAATGCAAATAGAAGAGCAAGTTTCCCTTTATTTTCATTCTTAAGTTTACTAGATAAGGAAATGAATGAAGGAAAAAGTGGTTGGATTCTCTTATTCAAGTGAACCCTTTCAGCATGAATTCCTACATAAAAAACGCAACAATTACAGTTTTTATATTGTTTTGATGACAAATAGATGGTAAATTGATTTTATCCACAAATCGTAATTATTACGATTTGTGGAGCGTCATTCAAATTAGATTTATCTCACAACATCTTTTAGGACATTTATTTCAAGCTGATACATATGTAATCAAAAACTTTCATTTATAAGTGTAAGGAGGCTTCATCAGGTGATGTTATCTTGTAAAACTATTGAAAAGAAGATAAAAGAAATTGAAGTTTCACTTTATCAAGACATAGAGACGCAAGAGCCCTATTCATGCAAGGACGTTAACCAATAAAGGTGTTTAAAAGAGTAATCATAAATATTTTATGAGTAAGGAGCTATAATCATGAATTTGCCTTCAAAAAAAGAGAGACATATACTGTTTGGATCAGTGGAACCGGGAGAAAAGCGAAAACCTGTAAATAAAGAAGAGATGGCGGATCTTCAGAACGAGAAAAAAGATTATCTGTTTCACATTGATCAGGTTGGAGTAAGTAATGTGAAAGTACCTGTAACTGTTAAAAGTGGAGTTCGTCCTACTAGCCAAGAAACCATTGCAACCTTTACGTTAACGGCCAGTCTGTCCCGTAATCAGAAAGGAACCAATATGAGCCGGTTTATGGAACAGATAGAGGAGTACAGATTAAAGGGATTTACTATGGATCAAGAGCAGCTATGTAGGTTTGTTGCAGACCTTTCCAACCGGTTAGGCCAGAATAATATTAAAATAGAAGTCGAATTTCCATGGTTCTATGAAAGAAAGAGCCTTTCTACGGGGTATACTGGGCTAAATCATGCAGTTGTCAAAATAACTGTTCATCAAAAGGGCCATAATCATTATAAAATGAACGGTCAATTGTCCTGTACGGTTACAACGCTTTGTCCATGTTCTAAGGAAATTTCAGATTACAGTGCGCACAATCAACGAGGAGTTGTAAGGATGTCCATCGATACCAAGACGTTGAAAGAGGATTGGAAAGAAGAATTATTATTTGCTGCAGAATCCAACGCCAGTGCATGTATATACCCAATATTAAAAAGACCCGATGAAAAAGCTGTAACAGAACAAGCGTATGAAAATCCTAGATTTGTAGAAGATATGGTTAGGCTTGTTGCAGCGGATCTATACGAAAAGGATTGGGTAGAAGGGTTTACAGTTGAATGCAAAAATGAAGAATCCATTCATCTTCATGACGCAATAGCTACCTTATCCTATAATAAACAAAACGGCAAAGAGGAATAGTGAGGTATTTAACTATTGAGGTGTTGTTCATTAATAGGGAAGCAACATTTCTCTTGTGGGAAGACAATAAAACTATTTAAAAACAAGGCGATATGAATATCTTCATATCGTCTTTTTTATTAGGAGTAAGCGATTGTTGAACTTTTTTAAAAATAAATATTGAAAAATATCATTTTTAGTGTAAAATTACACCAAATCATTTTGGTTCCATATGGAAAATGAGGAGGTTATTGATGATGATCCCATTCGTTTAATTTAGTGTAAGAGAAGAGGGGATTCGGTTGCGACTGAGTCTCATAGATTAGCTTAGTTTTTTGATAAGCGATGACATGTTTAATGGAGTTCCATGCACAGCAATAGACAACGAACACTTGGAGAATTCTAAATGGAAGGAGAAATGAATATGAAAGATGTTAAAGTATATAATCTTATTTTCCCTATATGGCTGTTGATGTTTTTTCCGCCTGTTGTTTTTGTTACGTTACTAGGGAATTTCTTGATTGATTCTCTTGTAGTTACCATTTGTTTTTACTTGTTTAAATTAGCCAAAAGTCAACCTGATTTAAAAACTTTTTATAAAGAGAGTATATTAAAGGTTTGGCTGTTTGGATTTGTAGCGGATATCATTGGTGCGGCTATTTTAATGGTGGTGTGTTGGACGGAAGAGGATAATTTTGGATTATCTTATGAACTAACATCGGCGATAAGCTATGATCCGTTCAGTCAGCCTTTAGCTGTACTGATTATTTCCGTGGCGATGTTAATTTCAACTATTTTCATTTTCATTTTTAATTACGCATATACATTCAAACACATCATTATAGAGAAAAAAGTAAGGAGAAAAGTGTCATTAACGATTGCGATTATTACTATACCATGGACGTTTTTATTGCCAATGGAGTGGTTTATGTAAAGCTTCTATGAGTGATGATTGTGGTCTGAGGTAAGAGAGTTGAAATATTTTGGATTTTTTGAATAAAGGAGCATTTTAATGATGAAAAAAATGGTTAAGGCTTTACGCTTTGTCTACCTTCCTCTATGTGGTCTTGTGATCCTTCCATTCTCTTTGTGGTTTGCTTCTGGTTTTATTTCTGAGTTAGGAGCGGAAAGTTCGATGTTTCCTGCCCCTCTTTGGTTGATTCCCGCTGCGGTATTCCTACTTGGTGCCGTTATTCAATGCTGGAGGAAATATTTTTGGGTGGGGATCAGTTTAACGGTATTATCGCTACTGCTTTTCTTTTTGCCAATTCCATATTCCTCTTTGCAATTGTAAAAACGTACATTCATATGAGTGAGAACTGGATGAAAAATTCGTTTTACCAGGGGCTTTACTTTTGTTTATCTTTTATTCCTATAAAGGTTAATTTTTTATTTATTCCCATATGTTTATTGTGGTAAATAGGTATAAGTCACCTGTTTTATCAGTTGTTCACAAGTTATAATCGTACTCTACATTCATATAATGGAAGAGAGGAGAAAGACTTGAGAGTATTTAAGATGTTCATGTCTTTATTTTTATTATTCGGTTTGCTTTCTGCGACACCAGCTTCGGCTGCGGTAAAGTCTGTCGACTATTATGATATTGGGGATATGGATCCTGAGCACCGCTTTTATGAAGCTGTTGAACGCTTTGTGTATATGGATATTATTGATGGGTATTTTCAATCTGATTCATACGAAGAAGATGGTGAGACGTACGAGTATTCATATGTGGCTGTTCGTCCGGAAGAAAAGATTACACGGGCACAGTTTACGAAAATTTTAGTCAATGCTTTGTCTCTTAAAGTGGGTGCAAAGACAAAAGAATTTTCAGACGTGAAAGCATCTTCGTGGTATTATAACTACGTTCGCGTTGCTAGCAGTCAAGGGATTATCACTGGACGCGCTGATGGAAAGTTTTATCCGAATGAAATAATCACACGCGATCAAATGGCAACGATGATTTATCGCGCCTTTCGTAATACAGTAACATTCCCAGCAACTGCAAAGAGATTCAAAGATGTTCCATCGACTAGCTTTGCTTATGAAGCGGTGGGCAAGTTAGCGGCTAATGGAATCGTTCAAGGGTACGGCGATACATTTAAGCCGCATAGTCCAGCTACTCGCGGTCAGGCGATTGCCATCATGGATCGGGCATTGTATAAAGAAAATGGAGAGGCAGCGGATACAGCATCGATCACAGAGGTGGTCGATCGCAATGTGAAAGAAGAATACCGATTGACGAAAGAACAAAACTTATCGGCACTTAAAACGCTTTATTATGCCACGACAACGGGCTATCATTTGTCTTACTCGTTAGATAATATGATGATGTTAGAAGGGATCGGCGGCTTAGACGGTACGGTTTCCATGGAGCCAATCGGCGTTCATTCTCTTAACGTTGTGACTGCGAAAAAGCGGTTGGCAGAAGTAAGAATCGATAATTTAAAGTATAAGGTTTCATTTACATCACCAGACTTTTCCTTCTCAATAAATGTTAATGCCTCAGGCACAGCTTGCTTGAAAAAGGGCGGAGACGGCAAATGGAAGATTTACAATATTGTATTGGATGAAGAGTTTGGAGGAGATTGGATGACGCAAATGGCTTCAAAGGCAAACGCATCCTAATCGGTATACGATAAATATTTGCTAGTGATATAGGGCGATCTGAAAAGCGGATGAAAGTTGCTTTTCAGATCGCCCTGTTTTTTTTTCTATGTAGCTAGCAAGTAGGAAAATGACCGATTAAGATACAATTCATTTTTTAAATAGAGAAAAAACTTCATCACCCTTAAATCCTCTTTCATTTTGCGCTGCGTCCTAATCCATCCGCAGCAATCATTTTGTGACGATTGACGTAGCTTTTTGTTATGACGCTACTTGGGATTATTGGATTTTATAGAAATAGGAGGAATTGATTATTAGTGAATCGAAGTTAATTAGAGGAGTGTTGTGAGTATTGAAAAGGGGATAACAAGGATCTACTAACCGTCTAGTAAGGAGGTTGTGTTTATGGAAGGGTTCAACATATTTAGTCCAGCCAATTGGATTGGCATTGTTTCAACGGTATTTATTATACTTTGTTTTTATTTTTTATTAACATTTTTTCAACATTTGAAAAGTGATAATGAGAGAGAGGTCAACCAGTCAAAACTGGCCGCTGTTATTTGTTTGGCGATTGCCTTATTAGTGCCAGCTATCTTCAATTTATACATATTCAATGAAATGATGAAATAACTTTAGGGGTGAATAGCGGTGAGAAGCGAGGGGGAAATGTTTGATCGAATATTAGGAGTAGCCAAAGAAGATGAACGAATTCGAGCTGTTTATATGAACGGTTCGCGAACTAATCTTAATGCTCCAAAAGATATTTTTCAAGATTACGATATTGTTTATGTTGTGACGGAAACAGCACCTTTTATTAACGATAAGACGTGGCTTCAGACTTTTGGTGATCTGCTCATGATGCAAGAACCTGATAAAAATGATCAATCTGTGGATTCAGACAAGTCTTATGGGTATTTGATGCTCTTTACAGATGGGAACCGTATCGACCTTCGTCTCGAAGCTATGGATACAATGATGAATAGATATGTAAGTGATTCATTGACCGTTCCATTACTAGATAAGGACAACATTTTCCCAGCTATTTCTGCTGCTTCAGACATTGATTACCATGTGGACAAGCCGGCAGAATCTACGTTTATGAGTTGTTGCAATGATTTTTGGTGGTGTCTTCAAAACGTTGCCAAAGGGATTTGGCGTGATGAATTGCCATATGCCAAGCAAATGTTTGAATATGTCATAAGAGCTAGATTAGATGAGATGGTTTCGTGGTGGATTGGGACAAAACACGACTTCCAAGTGTCGTCGGGAAAAATGGGCAAATATTTCAAAAAGTATCTTCCTGAATCGTATTGGGAGATGTATGAAAAAACGTATTCTGACCATGATTATGAGCATGTTTGGGATTCAATATTCGTCATTTGTGAATTATTTAGAACGCTAGCCAAAGAGGTGGCAGCTCATTTATTGTTCACCTATTCGATGGATGACGATATAAATATGACGAAATACCTTAAACATGTGAGGAAATTGCCTTCTAATGCCAAGGAAATATTTTAAGTGAATTTCTATATCACCTATAAAACTTTCAAAGAAATCATTCAACTAATGGAGGAAGAATATGAAAATCAATTTGCTTTGCGAAAATGAACAATATATTAATGATGTTTCACGTATGATTTACAATGAATTCGTAGTGCCAACAAGCAGTCAAATGACTGATCAAGAGGTTTTTCATTTTTTCTCAAATACGCATTCATCACAGTTCCCAATCACATTCGTTGCGATTCTTGATGAGCAATGTGTTGGGACTGTATCCGTTTTTGAGAATGATTGGAAAGAACGTCCGCAATATACACCTTGGTTAGCTTCATTGTATGTAGAGCCAGCATATCGAAGCAGAAAAATAGGCATGCAGTTAATAGAGGCTGTTATTCAACAGTTAGATAAATTAGGATATCGTGAGCTGTATTTAAAAACAGAAAGCACCTCTCAGTATTATCATAGCCAGGGTTGGGAGTTAATCGAATCCGTGTTAGATGAAAATCAGGAGACTGTAGATATTTTTAAATATTACATATAAAAGGGAGGAGCGGATTTTATTCCGTATTAACCGTCTGTAAGACACCCACTTCAACTTGTCAGGGAAACTAAATAAGGTTATATATGAAGAACTATGTTTAGCAAAAATTCAGCCATCATCAAGAGAATATTATAAACAGGCTTTATGTTTTCAAAAGAAGCTGTCCAGAAAGTCAGTGAAAACGGCTTTTTTGGACAGCTTTTGTCTTTTTTATGAGGAACCACTGATAAAAGCATCTATCTAGACAGTTCTTGATGTTTTACTTTGATACATGTTACTGTCGGCTATCTTGATTAATTCAAATAAATCTTTACCGTGATTTGGATAAATAGCCGATCCTATAGAAACTTTAACGGGGATTTGTACTTGATCAGAGAGGTTTCTCATTTGCTCTTCTAAACTGTGGAAAATCGTTTGTAGACTTGTTTCTTCAGCGTAGCGTCCGATCACTAGAAATTCATCTCCGCCCCAGCGAGCTGCAATATCGTTTTTATCTATAGATTCCGTAAGTATCTCACCGATTTTCTTTAAAATTAGGTCGCCCTTGTGATGCCCATAAGCGTCATTGATCATTTTAAAGTTATCGCAATCTACTATTAATATGAAAACTTGATTATTCGTTCGTTCCGTTAAGGAAACAAATTTTTTATAAGTGTTCATAACAAACCTGCGATTATAAATACCCGTAAGTTCATCTTTCTCAGAATAAAACTTTACCTGATCGTAATGTTTACCAGCCCAATAACCAAAAGCAAGTAAGAAAGGATAGGAATATAAATCAAGAGGCTCAATGGTTTTATCACGAACATAATAGTAAAAGATATAAATGGAGTGTATGATAAACAAGCCTAAACTGCCAATGAATCTACCGGTATATTTCATAGTAATCTATCCTCGCTCTAGTCTTTAAGGTTTATCTTTATTATAACAAATATTTATTGATAATTAATATAAATTAGTTAAAAGTCTACATATGTTAAATAATTTTTTAGGTCTAATGAAATAAGAGTAGAATTATGTCTAATAATCTGTCAAATAACAGGTGTATAAGTGGGAATATGATTTCCAGTATGGCAAAATATACATATAGAAGTGAAGTAGAAGGAGTCTGCTGGCGATCAAGATACATTGATTGTCAAAGCTTTTTGAAGTCCATTGCAAATAAGATATAGAAGCGAGTGAGGGAAAATGGAGTTTTATCAACGTAGCAACAAAGATGTACTAGCGGCTATTGATTCTAGTGAGCAAGGGCTATCCAGTCAGGAAGTGCAATCACGCCTCAAGCGAGATGGGTACAATGAAATTGAAGATAAGGAAAAAGTTCCGACTTGGAAGCTGTTTTTAGAGACATTTAAGGATCCGATGGTGGTGGTTCTTCTTGCAGCCGCAGGTATACAAATTGCCATTGGTGAAGTCGTTGAGTCCATGATTATTTTTCTTGTCCTACTCATTAATTCAGTGATTAGCGTCGTGCAGACTCGGAAAGCGGAAAGCTCTTTAGAAGCGTTGCGGGATATGTCTGCCCCGACAGCGAAAGTGATTCGTGATGGAATAAAGCAAACGGTCGTAGCAAAAGAACTGGTGCAGGGAGATATTGTCTTCCTTGAAGCCGGAGATTATGTTCCTGCCGATGGTCGTATGCTAGAAAGTGGATCATTGAAAGTGAATGAAGGGATGTTAACAGGTGAATCGGAAGCGGTGGAGAAGTCAATTGAAGTCATAGAAGGGGAAGTAGGCCTTGGCGATCGCCGCAATATGGTGTTTAGCAGTTCCTTAGTGGTCTATGGACATGGTAGTTTTGTCGTGACAGGGACGGCGGAGAGAACAGAGGTCGGAAAAATTGCTGATATGATTTCAACTGCCGAGCAAAAAGAAACACCACTACAGCGAAAGTTAGATGATTTCAGCAAAAAGCTCGGTGTTGGTATTCTAGTGCTTTGTATTGTTATTTTTGCTGTACAAGCAGCCCGTATTTGGTTTGGTGATAGTGAAGAAGCGACAACGACAGCTTTGCTGGATGCACTGATGTTTTCGGTAGCGATTGCAGTTGCTGCTATACCGGAAGCGTTGCAATCGATTGTCACGATTGTGTTATCGGTTGGCACGAATAAAATGGCAAAACAGCACGCCATTATTCGCAAGTTGCCCGCTGTGGAAACGCTAGGGTCAACGAGTATTATTTGTACAGATAAAACAGGTACACTCACACAAAATAAGATGACGGTTACCGATTATTTTTTACCGGCTTGTACACATGAACAACTTCCGGACAATCTAAGTGAATGGGATCAATCCGAACGGCTCCTTATTTCTATAGCAGCTCTTTGTAATGATTCCTACATCACTGAAGATGGTCAGGAAGTAGGAGACCCGACAGAGGTTGCTTTGATCAATTTCGCCAATAAGTATGCGCATGATTATGAACAATTGCGTACAACGTATCCACGAGGAGCGGAAATTCCATTTGATTCTGACCGAAAGCTAATGTCAACTGTACACAGGATCGATGAGGAATACCTGATGCTGACGAAAGGCGGTCCTGATGTGATGTTCAACCGTACTAGTTATGTGCTAGTCGACGGTGAAGAGCAGCCAATGAACGAGGGGTGGTTGGAACGCTTTAGAGAGGCGAATGAGGACTTTTCTAATCAGGCATTAAGAGTTCTAGCGTATGGCTATAAGCGCTTGCCAGAGGGAAAAACAGAGATTGGCCGCGATGATGAGCACGATCTTGTATTAGTTGGTTTAACAGCGATGATGGACCCTCCTAGAGAAGCTGTGTATCACTCAATAGAGGAAGCGAAAAAAGCTGGCATTCGTACGATTATGATTACGGGTGATCATAAAACAACGGCGCAAGCCATTGGTCGAGATATTGGCTTAATGGAAGAAGATGATCTTGCGATGACGGGTCAAGAGCTTGATGCAATGTCTGAAGCAGAATTAGATCAAAAATTAGAAAGAATCTCCGTCTATGCGCGCGTATCTCCTGAAAATAAAATTCGCATTGTACGAGCATGGCAGAAAAAAGATGCTGTGACAGCGATGACGGGAGACGGTGTCAATGATGCTCCGGCCTTAAAGCAAGCGGATATTGGGATTGCGATGGGAAGT
Source organism: Bacillus sp. REN10 (assembly GCF_016820555.1). GTDB lineage: Bacteria > Bacillota > Bacilli > Bacillales > Domibacillaceae > Bacillus_CE. Next base: position 13,841 of record NZ_JADHDW010000023.1, read on the forward strand.
GGCACGGATGTGGCAAAAGATTCAGCTGCGATGATTTTAACGGATGATAACTTTGTATCGATTGTGAATGCCGTGCAAGTCGGAAGAACAGTATTTGATAACATTAAGAAGGCCATTAGTTATTTGTTTGCAGGGAACCTAGGTGCGATTATCGCTATTTTGTACGCGGTCACGTTCCATTTACCTAACCCCTTTACTGCCTTGCAATTGCTGTTTATTAATCTTGTGAATGATTCGTTACCTGCTATTGCCCTAGGAGTAGAAAAACCTGAGCCGAATGTGATGAAGAAAAAGCCGCGTTCCATTGATGAAGGAATCTTTGCAGACGGTACGATGAAAGCAGTGCTGACACGAGGAATACTGATCGGGATAGCGGTCATTGTTTCCTTTTACATTGGCCTGTCTCATTCAGATGAGATGGGGGTTGCCATGGCTTTTACCACGCTGATCCTCTCGAGAACATTGCAAACCTTTGCCGCTCGATCTAATACACAAACCGCGATCAAGATTGGACTGTTTAGCAATAAATATGTCATTGGAGCAGTTGTGTTAGGGTTTTTGTTATACGGCATGACAGTCTTGCCGTTCAGTCGTAGCATTTTCAGTATTCCGCCTGCATTTGGACTAACAGACTGGCTAATTGCCACAGGTCTTGCACTTGGAGCAGTGATTTTAATGGAGTTTTTAAAAGTATTTTATCATCGGAAAGAGTAACACGTTCTAAATAAAATATCCGGCACAGCTAGTCAGTGTCGGTTTTTATCTTTTTAGGCGAGAAGACTCCCACCTCAAGGAATGTGTAGGGCGATAGCCCAATGAGTAGGTGGGAGATGAATCGCTTTCGGACAAGGGATGGCTACTTGTAACAAGTGAAAAATAGCTTGGGTACGAACCCCGAACCCCTTTGGCTTTTGGTCTGCATCCAACCTTGCCGAAATTAGGACATAGTCATACAACGGATTGTTTTTCCACGTCTTCACTCCTAAAATCATATACAACGAGTATCGGATTTGGTGTAATATGTATATTGTGGTGTGGTCCACAAGGAGGTGAAACCTGTGATCGTTCACAAAGCCTATAAGTTTCGTATCTACCCCACGGATAAACAAGCTACTTTGATTAACAAAACCATTGGCTCCAGTCGATTTGTCTTTAATCATTTCTTGTCTCTTTGGAATGACACTTATAAGCAAACAGGAAAAGGACTATCCTTCAACAAATGTTCGAAACAACTCACACAACTGAAGAAAGAAATCGTATGGTTGAAAGAACCGGACAGTATCGCTTTACAGTCTTCCCTTGAACACCTCTCAGATGCGTTTGACCGCTTTTTCAAGAAACAAAATGACGCTCCTCGTTTTAAGTCTAAAAAGAACAAAGTTCAATCCTACAAAACGAAACACACAAACGGAAACATCGCCATTGTCGAACATACGATCAAATTGCCAAAACTCGGATTTGTTAAATTTGCCAAAAGTAGAGAAGTGGAAGGCAGAATTTTAAGTGCGACGATCAGACGGAATCCAAGTGGAAAGTATTTTGTATCCATCCTTACAGAAACCGAAGTAAAAGAATTACCTAAGACAGACTCTTCTGTTGGAGTGGATGTCGGAATTAAAGATTTCGCGATTCTTAGTACGGGAGAAGTATTTAGTAATCCTAAGTTCTTCCGCACATTGGAACAAAAACTAGCTAAAGCTCAGCGGATCATGAGCAGACGAACAAAAGGCGGTGCTAATTGGAACAAAGCCAGAATCAAAGTCGCCCGTATTCATGAGAAAATCACCAACGCAAGAAAAGATTATCTAGACAAAATCTCTACCTATCTTGTCAAAAACCACGACATCATAGGCATAGAAGATTTACAAGTATCGAATATGCTGAAAAACCAACGGCTTTCTAAAGCTATTAGCGAAGTATCATGGTCACAATTTCGAGAAATGCTTGAATACAAGGCGAAATGGTATGGAAAGCAAGTCGTTGTCGTATCCAAAACATTTGCTAGTTCTCAACGATGTTCTTCTTGTGGTCATCCGCATAAAGAAGTAAAAAATCTCGCCTTACGTCAATGGAAATGTCCTTCTTGCGACACACATCACGACCGAGACATCAATGCGGCCATTAACCTTAAAAACGAAGCATTAAGACTAATCAACTGAAATAGATTGTCGGAGGCGTCAGCCGATTATACGACCTAACCGCAGGAACTGTGGAGGGAAGCCTGCTCAATAACTGGTGGATACACTGGTGTTCGCAGGAAACAGAATCCCCCACTTCAAACCACTCGCAAGAGAGTGAAGTGGCGGGAGGGTTCAATATTTCGAGTTGATTCACAATTATAGTAGTTCTAGCGGTTTTCTAAGGGGGGGGAAGTTATGCAACATGTGTTAATTGTAGGAGGAACCGGTATGTTATCGGAAGTGTCTCTTTGGTTGGCGAAAAATAATGATCATGTCTCCGTGGTTGCTCGAGATCAACGGAAAATGGAAAGAATGGTCAATAAGTCTGTTGAAAAGTCAAATATCATACCAGTCTTAGTTGATTATAGTCATGATGATGAATTAAGACGAGCTATTCTCCTGCTGACAGAAAAATACGGCTCTATTGATTTAGTTATTGCCTGGATTCATTCCTATGCGGAGAATGCTCTTGGCTCAATCATAGATATTGTCTCAAATAATAGTGATCAGTGGGAACTATATCATATATTAGGTAGTAGTAGTGATATAAATGAAATTAAGAAAAGTATAACTGTTCCGAAGAACTGTCGATATCATCAAATTCAACTCGGTTTTATAATTAAGAATAATATGTCCAGATGGCTAACGCATGACGAAATCTCAAGCGGAGTCATAGATGCTATCAAAAATAATGAAGCTAGTCCTGTTGTTATTGGAGAAATCGAACCTTGGGATAGGCGCCCTTAAGGGAAGGAAGCAGACTTGAGTGAATCTTGCCAGTGAAATGTTCAAGATGTGTGATTATGGACAATTATTTAGAGAATGTTTTTGTAAAGACAGTTATTTCTGCTTTATTGTTTTGTGTTTTATATAGTAGTGGTTTCCTTTCTGATTGGGTTCAGTCTGTATGTGGAGGGCATAACTATGATTCTAGCTTTAATTATCTAATGTGTTAGAGGTAGAAGCTATGAGGCTTGTTATGGCTATTCTGTGCAATGTAATGATATGTTTAGTAGCAATAGTGATTAGCCTCGTCTAGTTTCTGTTGCTTTTCGTTTTTCTCAAAATTAACGGGTATTATTTTATTGTGAAAGAAATAAAATGCAGATATTTATGTAATCACTATTAAGCAAAACAAATAGTAAAGAAAAATGATGTGCACACCAGTTTTCTTTATTACTTGCAGAAGACTAATATAAACGAGTAATGGATTCAAATTAGATAGAGTTTTAAAGATAGAGAAATATTATTTTAGAAAAACAGTTGACTTTGTATTTTAGAGCATGTTATATTATAGACCTGCCGCTGATAACGGCGGTTGCGAAAAAAGAATTTAAAAAAGAATTTTAAAAAACAGTTGACTTACCACCAACTAAGGTGATATGATAATA
>NZ_JADHDW010000024.1 GCF_016820555.1 Bacillus sp. REN10
AGATGTTTGACTTGCTCATAAAATAAAATTTGAATTAACGTTGACGTTTATTTTGTTCAGTTTTCAATGTTCAATCTTTATCGCTCTCAAGCGACTTTATTATCATATCAACTTACGAATCTGAAGTCAACAACTTTTTTATTTTTTGTTACCGAATTTTTTCAGCAACAACGTTACTTAATATAACAATTTAAAATACAGACGTCAATACTTTTTAAAAAAATAATTCACCAATAAAAAAACAGTCTAGCATGTTACATCTAGACTGTTTTTAAAGGATCCATAGTTGAACAACAGCCAATGCTGCTACTCCAGCGATACCAAGTACCCCAGCAATCGTTGAAGTGACTAGATTAATCGGCACATGCAATCCGTAATCACCGCTGAAGGAATTAAGTAAGAACAGAAAAAAAGCTCCTACGATCACTTTCACAAAAAGGATACTAGCTAGCTTAACCGGTTTGACTGGAGAAGACAGACTGGCCAGCAAACTAATTAAGAGAACAACAACAATGATCCCTCCGGCTATATACACGTACACCCTCTCCTATTCTTTAAAAGGTTGTCCTTTAAATAAAGAATATGAGGTTCATTAATTTTTTATGCGGATGTTTCTTTTCCTGACTTCACGAAATAAAAAGAAATATTTTGCTTCGTGAATTTTCGTCTGAGCAACTAACTCTTCGTTATGTTCAAAACTCAGCCTTAATAATTCCCGATGCTTAAACCATTCTTGCTTGGATTGCTCTAAGAGTTGCATTAAATTCTCATCATGCGCCTTCTTCAGCTTATTCTTTTTTCGAAAAAACATGAAGATCCCCTTTCTATACTTCTCTTCTTCCTTCTAAGGCTTTAGAAAGTGTCACTTCATCTGCGTATTCAAGGTCTCCTCCGACTGGTAAACCATGAGCTATGCGAGTCACACGAATGCCGGATGGTTTTAATAAGCGAGAAATATACATCGCTGTCGCCTCCCCTTCAATGTTAGGGTTGGTGGCGAGGATGACTTCAACAATAGTTTCATCCTGCAGTCGTTTCAATAAATCCGGAATATTAATATCTTCAGGTCCAATGCCTTCCATAGGAGAGATCGCACCTTGAAGCACGTGATACAACCCGTTAAACTCTTTCATTTTCTCCATAGCAATGACGTCTTTCGGGTCTTGAACAACACAGATTACACTGCGATCGCGGCGTTCATCCGCACAAATAGCACAAGGATCTTGATCCGTAATGTGTCCACACACTGAACAGTAACCAAGGTCTCGTTTCGCATTCACAAGCGATTTAGCAAAATCGAGCACATCTTCTTCTTTCATATCAAGAACAAAAAACGCCAGACGAGCAGCAGTTTTTGGACCGATGCCTGGCAGTTTCATAAAGCTGTCGATCAGCTTTGTTATCGGTTCCGGGTAATACATATGATCATATACCTCCTAGAAAGGTAGGTTCATCCCTTTTGTAAATTGCCCCATTGTAGCGTTTGTTTCATCGTCTACTTTTTTCAAAGCATCGTTTGTCGCCGCAAGCACTAAATCTTGTAACATTTCTACATCTTCAGGATCAACCACTTCTTCTTTAATTTGCACGTCAAGCACTTGTTTTTGTCCAGACATAATGACCTTGACCATTCCGCCACCAGCTGTTCCTTCAAATTGTTTTGCTGAAAGTTCCTCTTGTGCTTCCGCCATTTTCTTTTGCATTTTTTGCATTTGTTTCATCATATTTTGCATATTTCCCATTCCACGCATATGTTTCATCCTCCTAGTAATTAATCTTTAATTTCGAGCAGTTCTTCCCCTACCAGCTTAAGTGCTTCCGAAATAAGAAGATCCTCTTCAGACTGCTCTTCCTGTTCGTGACCATCTTCCTTTTGTGTCTTAATGAAATTTTGTCTAATCGATAACCATACATCCTCTGGAACACCAATCAGTTGATAAAGATTTCCCGTTAACTCTTGTAAAATAGAAGAGATCGACTCAATAAACATGTTGTTTTCCGTGGCCATCTGACAATGGATTTCATATTTGAATTTTAACACGAATGCATCTGGAGAGGCAGCTACAGGCTCTGCATCATTAAGTAGCGCAGCTTGCGATCTCATTTGACGCTGATGAAGATAGTTTAACATATCTCCCCAACGACTTTTAATCAATTGAATATCTTGCTTAGTTGCTCCGGCTAAAACCTTTTCAATTTTAGCTACCGGTGCCTTAAATGCTTTGGAAGAGCGATTCGCCCGTTTAGCTGGAGACTGCGCTTCCGCTTGATGTGCCGATTGCATTGGTTGACTACGAAGCTGCTTCAATTCCCGTTCTAGCGCGGCTATTCTTTCGAGTAATGTATTCGTTTCTGGTATACCCGTCGCTTTCATTGAGGCTTCCGCTTGACACATTTTCACTAAAGCAACTTCTAAATAAATTCGTGCATGGTTGCTGAACTTCATGTCTTGCTGAGTTTGATTTAAGACATGAATATATTCATAAATTTGATCTAGCTCTATTTTTTGAGAAAGAGACACGAACTGATCATCAAGTAATACCCGCTCTAGCGACTCCTCTAAACCAGGCGCAGTTTTGTAAAGAAGCATATCTCGGAAATACAACACGAAGTCCTCAGCCAATCGAGAAGAGTCCTTCCCTTGCATTAACAGCTTCTCGAGAGCAGCAAGCGCTTCAGGTGCATTTTTTTCATATATTGCTTGTGCTAAATGATTGAGCATTTCTTGTCCGACAGCACCCGTTACAGTTAAAGCGTCCTCTTCTGTTAATCGGTCTCCGCTATAAGAAACGGCTTGATCAAGCAAACTAAGGGCATCCCGCATGCCACCTTCAGCCGCTCGGGCAATAATCGGAAGAACTTTCTCTTCATACTCCAGACCGCTTTCTCTCATAATTAGCTCCATCCGCCCTACAATAGCTTGAGAGGTAATGCGCTTGAAATCAAACCGTTGACACCTAGAAATAATCGTCAATGGAATCTTATGAGGTTCTGTTGTAGCTAAAATAAAAATGACATGCTTTGGCGGTTCCTCCAGCGTCTTTAATAAAGCGTTAAACGCTCCAATAGACAGCATATGAACTTCATCGATGATATAGACTTTGTATCGGGCAGCACTAGGTGCATACTTGACTTTGTCACGAATATCTCTAATCTCATCGACTCCATTATTAGAAGCCGCGTCAATTTCAATCACATCTTGAATAGAGCCGTCTGTAATTCCTCGGCAGGCTGCGCATTGATTGCATGGCTCAGTTGCCAGCGCTTGCTCACAGTTGACCGCTTTAGCTAAAATTTTCGCCGCACTTGTCTTTCCCGTCCCGCGCGGACCAGAAAATAAATAAGCATGCGAAATTTTTTGTTGCAGGAGGGCATTTTGCAACGTTTTAGTCACATGTTCTTGACCGACAACATCGATAAAATTTTGCGGTCTCCACACGCGATATAATGCTTGATAACCCATACTTCCCCTCCTCTTTCTCCAATCTTTATCTCCTTGTATTATACCTTGTAAAAAAGAAAAGCGAAAGCGGCCACTGTAGCTAGATAAATCAAAAGGAAAAAGCGACTGATGATATTTTGCACCCGTTCAGCAGATGTGGAAAAGCCGAGCCAAACACAAAAAAACTCACCCTAAACGGATGAGTGTTCTTTATTGTATATAACTGCCGTGCACCTTCCTTCGACAGCCAACCATAAGCGTTACTTAAGCAGTTAGCTCGATCCAGGCTGCCCCGCGGCACATGAGAGAGTCCACTTAATGCTGCTTCCTTCCGGACCTGACATGGTTCATGGGTTCCCATTGCGCAGGACCCGGACGTCAACACCACTTACTTAAGGCAGACCCTACAGTATGACAGCCTCGGGAAGGGATTCAGTCCCGCTAGAGCGGATTGCGAGTACAGGGCACCGCTACCTCCCCACCTAGCACGGCAAAATTGATACCAATATTAGTGTGTCTAATCTTAAATCATCTGACACAAGTAATAGTATACAACCTAGAAGATAAAAAAGCAATAAATAGTCTAGGAGAGAGAACTTCCTTTTTCTCCCTTACTCTTCTGTTTCTCTGCTTTCTTCCGTTCGCGTAGTTCTTTGAAAAAAGCAGTTAATATTTGCCCGCACTCCTCTTCAAGAACACCTGAGAGCACCTCACTTTGATGATTGAACCGGCTATCCTCAAGTAAATTCATCAATGTTCCTGCACAACCTGCTTTAGGGTCTTTAGCTCCGTAAACGACACGAGCGATCCGAGATAAAATAATTGCTCCACTACACATCGGACACGGTTCTAAAGTGACATACAGTTCCGCTCCTTCAAGTCGCCAAGTGTCAAGCTTTTCACATGCTTTCTCAATCGCTAACAATTCCGCGTGAGTAACCGCATTTTGAGTCGTCTCTCGCAAATTATAAGCAGAAGCGATCACTTCTCCTTCATGTACGATCACAGCTCCAATCGGAACTTCGCCCAACTCTCTTGCTTTTTTAGCTTCTTCAAGAGCCAATTCCATATAGTATGTATCATTCTGTTCCATTTTGAATACTCCTTCATAAAAAATAACAGAAACGTAAAGAAGGATCGCTCTTAAAAACATCAGCCATTGTCCTCTTTAACGTTCTTCTCTTACAATCACACTCTCATTACATAATAACAGGATTTTTTCTTATTCGGCTCATGCTCCTGACAAACATTATATGCTACAATATTGCCTAGCTAATTTTTTGGTAGGAGGATCACATCTATGAGCAATGTGGCTTTTCTTGCTGTTGAAGGGCCAATCGGTGCCGGAAAAACCTCTCTCGCTCGCGCAATATCACAACAATTCAACTTTCATCTTTTAAAAGAAATTGTAGACGAAAACCCTTTTCTCAATAAGTTTTATGAGGATATTGATGAGTGGAGTTTCCAAACAGAAATGTTCTTTCTTTGTAACCGCTATAAACAGCTTGAAGATATTCAAAAGAAAGTCTTATTCAACCAACAAGCAACGGTAGCAGATTATCATATTTTTAAAAACCTCATTTTTGCTAACCGAACATTACAAAATCAGCAACTGGAAAAATACGTCCGTATTTATGATATTTTAACGAAGGACATGCCTTCACCTAATCTCATTATTTATATTCATGCCAGTCTTGAAACATTAATGAAGCGGATTGAAAAGAGGGGCCGTGAATTCGAGAAAAATATAGATCCCGCTTATTTACAGCAATTATCAGATGACTATGAGCATTTTATTCATACATTCGAGCAACAAAACAACAATACCTCGATTTTAAGAATTGATGGGGACCAATTAGACTTCGTCGAGAACGAAGAAGATTTACAGTTTATTTTCGACGAAATCGTAAACAGGATACAAAGGAGCAATCAACAACGATGAATCTTCGAGAAAAATACGGAATTCCTAAACAGTCAGTATTCACGATCGCCGGAACGGTGGGAGTAGGAAAATCAACTATGACAAAAGCATTAGCAGAAGCGCTTCATTTTCGCACTTCTTTCGAAAAAGTAGATGCTAATCCATACTTAGATAAATTTTATGATGACTTTAAATCATGGAGCTTTCATTTACAGATCTACTTTCTAGCCGAACGCTTTAAAGAACAAAAGAAGATCTTTGAATATGGGGGAGGCTTTATTCAAGACCGCTCTATTTATGAAGATACTGGAATTTTCGCCCGCATGCATTACGAAAAAGGAACAATGTCCAAAGTTGATTATGAAACATACACAAGTCTATTTCAAGCGATGGTGATGACACCATATTTTCCGCACCCCAATTTATTAATTTACTTAGAAGGTCCATTGGACGACATTCTTGAGCGAATTAACTCGCGTGGACGAATGATGGAAAAAAGCACCCCCGTCTCTTATTGGCAAGAAATGCACCAGCGATATGAAGACTGGATTAATTCCTTCAACACTTGCCCGGTGCTTCGCTTAAACATTAATGATTATGATTTAATCCAAAATCCTGACTCCATCGAGGAAATTATAGAACGAATCAGCTATTTACTAAAGCAAACAACCCATTATCTCAAATAATAAAAAAATCCGCTGCCCGTAAGCAGCGGATTTTAAAATCTCCAATTTATATGCGCTTGTTAATCAATAGTGGCGGAGGAAGAGGGATTCGAACCCCCGCGCGGTTTAACCCGCCTGTCGGTTTTCAAGACCGATCCCTTCAGCCAGACTTGGGTATTCCTCCGTATCGACAAGATTTAATTTATCATATCGCTATTTCGTATGTCAACAGTATTTTTTTAAAGACAGGAGAGGGACGTTCTCTCCTGCTTGATTCCTTAGTTTGAAATCTTTTCTTTACCGCCCATATAAGGTCGTAACACTTCTGGAATGATGACACTTCCATCTTCCTGCTGGTAATTTTCCAAAATGGCAGCCACTGTTCGACCAATCGCCAAACCAGATCCATTCAATGTATGCACATGTTCTGGCTTACCATTTTTCTCACGGCGGAAACGAATATTCGCTCGGCGCGCTTGAAACGCTTCAAAGTTACTGCAAGAAGAAATCTCACGGTATGTCCCATAGCTTGGAATCCACACTTCAATATCATATTTTTTCGCCGCTGTAAAGCCAAGGTCAGCTGTACACATGCTCATTACGCGATATGGCAATTTCAACAATTGCAATACCTTCTCTGCATGACCTGTTAATTTTTCTAGCTCCGCATAAGAATCTTCCGGCTTCACAAAGCGAACTAATTCGACTTTATTAAACTGATGCTGACGAATAAGACCTCGTGTGTCACGACCGGCAGAACCCGCTTCAGACCGGAAACAAGCACTATATGCCGCATAAGCAATCGGCAATTGCTCAGCATCCAAAATTTCATCGCGGTGGTAGTTTGTTACTGGTACTTCCGCTGTTGGAATCAGGAAATAATCTTCTTCTTTAATCAAAAACGCATCTTCTTCAAACTTCGGAAGTTGTCCTGTTCCTGTCATACTTGTACGATTCACCATATAAGGAGGAAGCATTTCTTCATAGCCATGTTCCTCAGAATGAAGATCTAACATAAAGCTAATTAACGCACGTTCAAGCTTTGCACCCATTCCTTTATAAAAGACAAAGCGGCTACCTGTTACTTTTCCTGCACGTTCAAAATCAAGAATACCTAAATCGCCTGCTACATCCCAGTGAGGCTTCGCTTCAAAATCAAATTGCGGGATTTCTCCCCATTTGCGCGCTTCAACATTGTCATCTTCTGTTTCCCCGATCGGAACACTTTCATGCGGAATGTTCGGGATTGTTAATAACAGACCGTTTAATTCTTGTTCTACTTGTTTTAAGTCTTCATCTAATTCTTTAATACGATCGCCTACTTCACGCATTTCTGTAATTAAATGATCGGCATCTTGCTTCTCACGTTTTAATTGGGCCACTTGTTGAGAGACACTGTTTCTCTTACTTTTTAATTCCTCCGTCTCTACAAGTAGTTCACGGCGCTTTTGATCAAGTTTCTCAAAATTATCAAAAGCGGATAAATCTTCACCGCGGTGCTGCAAGCGATTTTTCACTTCTTCAAAATGAGTACGTAAATATTTAATATCTAGCATGTTTGTTCCTCCTTTAATCTTTTTTGAACGCAAAAAACTCGTCCCTAAAAAAGGGACGAGTTAAACCCGCGTTGCCACCCTAGTTGAAAGCAAATGCTTTCCACTCGAAAAAATAACGGTTTTTTACCGTAAATGCCTACTTCAAACGTTCAGCATTTCACTCGAGGATGGATTCACAAGCGCCTTTCACCGATTCTCACCAACCACCGGCTCTCTGAAGAATGAACACCTTGTTACTATTTCCTCTCATCGATTTACTATATGATTCACACTTACAATGTACTATATTCACGTTTTCAGTGCAAGTGTTCTTCCAAAAGAAAAACAAGCACAGAAGAGAACATCTCTTCTGTGCGACAGCCCATTGTTTTCTATACTTGTACTTTCTTTGATTGCTCAACCATGTCCACAAAATAACGAGTGATGCTGTGATCCTCCGTCAATTCTGGATGGAAAGAGCAACCTAAGAAGTTTCGATCTCTAGCTGCCACGATACGATCATCGCATTCAGCCAAAATTTCTGTTTCTGGTCCAACTGATACGATATGCGGTGCACGAATAAAGACCGCTGTATACGAACCGGAAACCCCTTTAATTTCAAGATCCGCTTCAAAGCTTTCTTTTTGACGTCCAAAAGAATTTCGCTCCACTGTAATATCCATCAAGCCGATATGTGCTTCATCATAACCGACAATGTTCTTCGCTAACATAATTAAACCAGCACAAGTACCAAACATCGGCTTCCCTTGACGACCGAATTCTCTCAGTGGCTCCATAAATCCATATAAGTCCACTAATCGACGCATCGTTGTGCTTTCACCACCTGGAAGAATCAATCCATCTAATTCTTCTAGCTGCTCCGCTTTCTTCACGACAATCGCTTCAGCACCAGTTGCTTCAATCGAACGAACATGTTCGCGAACCGCTCCTTGCAAACCTAACACTCCAATTTTGACCATGTTGTATCGCTCCTTTACTTACCAGCCACGTTCTTGCATACGTTGATCCGGAGAAAGAGTAGAGATTTCGATTCCTTTCATCGCTGTACCAAGATCTTTTGAAAGCTCAGCAATTAATTTGTAATCTTGGTAATGAGTAGTCGCTTCTACAATGGCGCGAGCAAATTTAGCTGGGTTATCAGATTTGAAAATTCCAGAACCTACGAATACGCCATCTGCACCAAGTTGCATCATCAGAGCAGCATCCGCTGGTGTTGCTACGCCACCCGCTGCAAAGTTAACAACAGGAAGACGACCTTCGCGTTTAATTTGCATAAGAAGTTCAAATGGCGCACCAAGTAATTTCGCTTCTGTCATCAGTTCATCTTCATTCATGTTCACAACTTTACGCACTTGTGCATTTACTTTGCGCATATGACGAACAGCTTCCACGATATTTCCTGTTCCTGGTTCACCTTTCGTTCTTAACATCGAAGCACCTTCACCGATACGACGAGCTGCTTCACCAAGATCACGGCATCCACAAACAAACGGAACAGTGAAATCGCTTTTTAGTAAGTGATACTCTTCATCTGCTGGAGTTAATACTTCACTTTCATCAATGTAATCAACACCTAACGCTTCTAACACACGTGCTTCTGTAATATGACCAATACGAGCTTTCGCCATTACTGGAATAGATACAGCATTCATTACTTCTTCAATAATACGAGGATCTGCCATACGTGATACGCCACCCGCTGCACGAATATCAGACGGAACACGTTCAAGAGCCATAACAGCTACCGCACCAGCTTCCTCCGCAATTTTCGCTTGTTCTGCATTGATAACGTCCATAATGACGCCACCCTTTTGCATTTCTGCCATTCCACGTTTTACGCGATCTGTACCTGTATTCATTCTATTGTCCTCCTATACCTTTTCGTTATATGTATTTTTCGTTAAAAATAAAATCTCGATTAAAAAACAAATTATTAAGATTAATCTAAACATTTTATTTTTTCCTTAAATATTAATAAACACGAAAAATCACCTTCTGTCAAGATCAGAAGGTGATTTTTATTAAAACCAACCAGTTATCATATCAACCAACCCGTGCCAAACCCCGGAGAAAAAGCCTCCAATCGCTCTCATCGATAAAATAAACCAATTCGCTTTTTCAACTGTTTCAGTCACTACAACTGGTATTTTTGCTTGTGTCGCTTCTTCTTTCGTTAAGTATTTTACAGGTGCTCCTTTTTCAGAAACAACAGATAAAAAACCAACCACTTCGCCTTTTTTTACAGGTGCTTCAAGTTGATTTTCACCAACAAAAACCGAATGTTCATAGTCTATTTTCGCTTTATATTTCGTTTTTTCTCCTTTTTTTACATTAACTATTAACGGAGTTTCTGCTTGAATTGCTACCTGTTTAGATTTACCTTTAGGAATCTGTACAGTTTCTTGCCCTTTTACTTGATAGCCCTTTTTGATAACCTCTTTTTGCTCAAATTGATTAAATCCATAATCAAGCAGTTTCTTTGTTTCTACAAATCTTGCTTCTGGACCGCTTTTGCCCGACGCATCCTTAGCATTCATCACAACCGAGATTAACTGTCTGCCGTCACGTTCAGCTGTTCCAGTGAAACAAGAACCGGCAAAATCAGTTGTACCTGTTTTTAATCCCGTCATCCCTTCATAACTGAACAATAGGGAAGGTAACATCCAGTTCCAATTGGACATTTTAATTTCATCACTTGTTCCTTCACGGAAGCTCTTTTTTGGAATACTGGCTGTTTCTAATACTTCTGGATAGTCTTGCAGTAATTTGAAAGCCAGTTTAGCCGTCGCTCTTGCCGACAAAAGATTTTCATCTTTAGGAGTGCTTGTGTTTGGATGCATTCCTTTTAAATCGCTGTTAGACAGACCGGAGGCATTAACAAATTTATAATCTTTTAAACCAAGCTTTTTCCCTTTTTTATTCATTAGTTTAACGAATTCTGCTTCCGAGCCTGAAATGACTTCTGCAAGAGCAATAGCTGCTCCGTTCGCAGAATAAATCGTCATCGCTTCATACAATTCCCGAACATTATAGGTTTCTCCTAAACGAAGAGGAACGTTAGACAAACTGCGGTCTTGAGAAATTTTATAAGCATACTCACTGACTGTATATTGCTGATCCCAAGTCACTTTTTTCTCATTGATCGCTTCGAGCAATAAATATTCAGTCATCATTTTTGTCATACTAGCAATCCCTAATAATTGATCTGGATTTTGTTCAAATAATATTTGTCCAGTCTCTCCATCTATTAAAATAGCTGCGCTAGCATTTATCTTCATATTTTCTGCCGCTTGAACTGTTTTCGCCGGTAACCATAAACTAGCAACTAATAGCAAGCTCAGTAGCATAGCTACATACTTATTAATCTTTTTACTCCTCACTAATAAACCCTCCATCTTTTATTTCACTTTCGTTATTGTAACATAAATAACTTTTATAAATATATACGAGAATATTCGGACTCATTTCCATTTACATGAAAAAAAGACTGTATAAAGGGAGACTCCCTTTATACAGTCTTTTGACTGTTTCATTATAGAGAATAGTTCGGTGCTTCTTTCGTAATTTGTACATCATGCGGATGACTTTCTCTTAAACCTGCACCCGTCATACGAACGAACTGACTATTTTCACGAAGCTCAGTAAGGTCCTTCGTGCCACAGTAACCCATACCTGCGCGTAAGCCGCCAACTAGTTGATATAAAGTATCAGAAATCGGCCCTTTATAAGGAATGCGTCCTTCAATTCCTTCAGGAACAAATTTCTTCGCATCTTCTTGGAAATAACGGTCTTTTGATCCTTTTTCCATCGCTCCAACAGACCCCATGCCACGATATACTTTAAAACGTCTACCTTGGTAAATTTCTGTTTCCCCAGGACTTTCAGATGTACCTGCTAACAAGCTTCCAAGCATAACCGCATGCCCACCTGCTGCAAGAGCTTTTACGATATCTCCTGAATATTTAATCCCGCCATCAGCAATAATCGCTTTACCATGCTTGCGAGCTTCTGTCGCACAATCATAAACAGCTGTAATTTGAGGAACACCTACTCCTGCTACAACACGAGTTGTACAAATAGACCCAGGTCCAATTCCTACTTTGACTACATCTGCTCCAGCTTCAATTAACGCTTTCGTCGCTTCTGCTGTCGCCACGTTACCTGCAATAATATTTAACTCAGGATATGCCGCACGGATCTCTTTCACTGTCTCAATAACACCTTGAGAATGTCCATGAGCTGTATCCACGACAACTACATCTACATGAGCTTTGACAAGCATTTCAATACGTTTCATTGTATCTTTCGTTACCCCAACTGCTGCGCCAACCAAAAGACGTCCTTGGCTATCTTTCGCTGAGTTAGGGAACTCAATGACTTTTTCAATATCTTTAATCGTAATCAAGCCTTTTAACACGCCTTGACTATCGACTAGTGGGAGCTTTTCAATTTTATACTTTTGAAGAATTTTTTCTGCTTCATCTAACGTCGTTCCAACTGGAGCAGTAACAAGATTTTCCTTTGTCATTACATCATTAATTGGAATCGAATAGTCTTGAATAAAGCGAAGATCACGGTTAGTTAAGATGCCGACAAGCTTTTGTTCCTCTTCATTGTTAACAATCGGAACACCTGAAATACGGTATTTTCCCATTAAATGTTCAGCATCGAACACTTGATGATCCGGCGTTAAGAAGAACGGATCTGTAATAACACCGCTTTCTGAACGTTTGACTTTATCCACTTGCTCAGCTTGTTGCTCAATGCTCATGTTTTTATGAATAATTCCAAGACCGCCTTGGCGCGCCATTCCAATAGCCATATCTGCTTCCGTTACAGTATCCATTCCAGCACTGATCATAGGAATATTTAATTTTAACGTCTCCGTAAGCGTTGTCTGCAAGCTTACATCCTTCGGAAGAACTTCAGATTTAGCAGGCACTAACAGTACATCATCAAAAGTTAAGCCTTCCTTTGAAAACTTATTTTCCCACATTTTTTAAGCCTCCTAGTCGAAAATATTATTAGTAGGTTATCAATTGGGTAAAATACTGTCAAGACATGTAGTAGATGTTAGACTTTTTTGAAAATTCGGAGGTTTCTATGTTTCCTTTTCAAGAAGACCCATTACTCTCTTATTACAGTGTGCCAAGAGCTAAATCTTTCTTGCAAGCTAGCTATAAAGTGAATGAGATTGAACAAGTAGAACAATGCGCTTACGATAACTGTTATCGCTTTATTTACTGTTTAGAGCATGGAGAACTGCTTTTAAAACAGGCTCAACAAGCTCCTATTGCCGTCCAGCCTGTACTGGCATTTTACGGGTTAAGTCATTTATTAAAAGCTTGTCTGCTTACTGTAGACCCCTTTTATCCGACTTCTGTGCAAGTCCTTGCCCACGGACTATCTTCTCGAAAAAAGAAAAAGCAAAATTATCATTTCTTTCAAGATGAAGTGAAAATACAACGGCACGGCCTATTTATTCATTTTAGTGAAAAAATGTTTCATACAACGCATATAGAAGGAACAAAGTTAAAGATGAAAACCTTACTTAAACAAATCCCTGAACTGTCTTCTTTGTTCCTTCCATATGAGAAACACTCCACCTCTATTAAATCAGAGAAAAACGAGGAAACCATTTTCTACTCAGAGTTAATGATTTATTACGCCCTTCTCTATAATTTAAGCATGATCGCCCGTTACGAAACAGAATGGTGGTATGAGTTGCTGAAGTTAATGCCTGGTGAAGAATATCCCTTTATTAAACAATTTTTAACTATTTCTATTCATAAAACACCTCTATTGATCGAGGACTATTTACGAAAAGGCGCTGTTAAATAATAAGGTTGACTCATCAAAAATAAGAAAATACATTTTCTCAAGCATTATTTATAACAGCTTTTGAATATCATTTTCAATTTTTGCAGGGCTTGTTTGCGGAGCATAACGACCAATAACTTCGCCTTCTCTATTGATCAAAAACTTGGTGAAATTCCATTTAATCCCTTCAGTTAATAATCCTGATTGTTTTTTTGTTAAGAATTGAAACAAAGGGTTCGCATGAGAACCTTTTACTTCTGTTTTTGCAAACATCGGAAAAGATACGCCATAGTTTACCTGGCAAAACTCTATAATTTGATCATTTGCGGCAAATTCTTGATTCATAAACTGATCGCTAGGGAACCCTAACACTGTGAATCCTTGTTCTTTATACTTTTCATAAAGTGCTTGCAGTTCGGTAAACTGAGGCGTAAAACCGCATTTACTGGCCGTATTCACAATCAATAATACTTGTCCTTTATAGTTAGAAAGCAAAACAGATTCACCATTTATTTTTGTTACTTCAATATCATAAATTGATTCCATTGTATACTCCTCCTTTAGCGCTTAAGCTACTATTTTTAATTGTATCTCTTCATGATGACAAATAGCAAAAAGGAAGCGTTCATAAATAGGAAACACTAATAATTTGGTCGACAAAAAAAGAACAGCCTGAGCTGTTCTTTTCGTTAGTGCCTGGCAACGTCCTACTCTCACAGGGGGAAACCCCC
>NZ_JADHDW010000025.1 GCF_016820555.1 Bacillus sp. REN10
TGCGCAGTTCTATCCCTTATATCAACGTTTCACTTCATCTTCTCGCGTCAAGCTTCATGTTACTTACGTCAAGTTGCTATACTTTGTCAATGGTTATCAACATTTTACCTTTTAATTGGAAGACTCTTCTCCACTATTCAATATATAATGTAAATTAGGATCTCGGTTTGAGGAAGCTATCTTCTTAATAAGTTCTTTCTCCTCTAACAACTTAAGAATTTTACGAGCATACTGCGGACTTTTCCCTAGAGCTTCAGCAAGTTGTTTTGTTTTTAACTTATCCTTTTCGTAAGCCAGTTCTAAAGCTACTTTTTCATCATCAGTTAGACTTTTCCAATTCCTATTTAAAATCGTAGAAATTCGTTCTTCCCTTCTTCTTCTACGCATTACAATATTATTTTTAAGAGTAAGAATTACTGAGGTATTGGTCTCAGCATATAAAGGCGGCTCTAAAAAAAATTGCTCCATATCTCGATAAATCCGTTTAACACCTTCATTCAGCTCCCGTACCCATCCAAACTCAGTTAATGCACGGGCTATTTTAGGGTTCCTTGAGTAGCGTGTAAATTTGATATTCTCAACGCTCACTATATTGGGAAGTTGACCTGGACTGTGGATTTCTAGCCTATCATCGAACATAAATATCTTAATATCATCACCGTGTATATTGTAAGCTCGATGAGTAATAGCATTAATAACTCCTTCTTGCCAAGCAAAAGGAGGATATTCAGGAACTGTAATGAATTTTCCAGTATTAGTATCTAGAGCAGTGAACTCCCTCAACTGTGTATCAATAAATTCTTTTGATTCATCAATTAACTTAGGTATCGGAGCCTCAAACACTTTTTGTTTAGAAATGTTCATCGATGTTCCCACTTCAGCTTTTGTTCCATCATAGCGAAAAAATCTTAATTTTGCGCTCGGAACAAAGGCCGTTGGGAACTTTGCAAACATTAAAGCACCACCAACAGTTACTTGTACTTCATTATTTACTCTTCTTACAAACCCTCTTGCTAAAAGAAGCTCTTCAAAAGTTCCTGTAAAATTTAACAAACTCCTATATTTATTTAAGACATCATGATCAAGATCATCTAACCTGCAATTTTCAGCAATCCGCTCTTCATACAAGCGACTACCCTTGTCATATTCAATATCTATCCTTTGTTCAAAAGTCAGCTTTTTTGTTTCATCGCCTACTCTTAAGAACACCTCATCTGCTTCAGTTTTATGGACTTTATCAATACTTGGGTCTATGTGAAGTAAGATAATTTCATCTTTTTTTCCATTGTTTTTCATGACTTCAATGTTCTCGTATTTATAGTTCACAGATGGAAAACACTTTTCAAAACCACACTGAATAATATCATTAACTTTTGTGTTTCCTTGAGAGAGAACACCTTGGATTTTTCCATCTTCAATACCCACAGCAATTAATCCACCGTCAGCATTAGCAAATCCCACAATCGCTTCAGCTAGTTTATTTATTTTAATTCCTGCTGACTTACGATCAAAAAATTGGTTTTCATTGGTCGTTAATAAGAAGTCCATTGTTAGTGTAGTATCATATTTAGAAAAGCTCATACTTTCCCCCTCCTGCAATTATTACAGCAGAACTGTTTAATAAGAGCATATCACAAGCAGATAACATATTAATCATTTTCTCCTTAATATCCTTCAATTAAACAATACTAGACAACATATTCCATTAAAAACATCAATACAAGCATCTCTTAACAAACAAAAAGAGCAGTAATGGACTATTATTAGTCTTTAATCGTTCCTTTTACTTTTATAATCCACCTAATAAACGTTAATACAAACGTTTCACAACCAAAGAAAAAACCAATATGGGACCAATAAATAGACTATTATTGGTCCTAAATGATCCTTTTGCTTTATAATCCGTATAATAGGCGTTAATACAAACGTCTCCCCACCAAAGAAAAGACCAATATCGGGACCAATAAATGAACTATTATTAGTCCTAAATGGTCCTTTTTACTTTTATAGGCCCGCCTAATAGCCATTAATACAAGCAAAATCTCACGACCACAGAAAAAGACCAATATTGGGACCAATAAATGAACTATTATTAGTCCTAAATGGTCCTTTTTGCTTTTATAAGCTCACCTAATAGATGTTAATACAAGCAAAATCTCATGACCGAAGAAAAGACCAATATTAGGACCAATAAATGGACTATCATCATCAAGCTTCGCATACACACGAAGCTACTTCGCACAATTTGACGCAACTAACGCGGCAATCAAACGGATTAGAAACACTAGCTTCGCATACACACGCAACTACTTCGCACAATTTGATACAAATAGAGCGACAATGAAGCAAATTGGAGACACCAACTTCACATATTCACTCATTAGCTTCGTACATACACGCAACTGCTTCGCACAATTTGACGCAAGTAAAGCGGCAATGAAGCGTATTAAAGACACCAGCTTCGCATATTCACTCATTAGCTTCGCACACTTTTAAAAAAAGAGAAGTAGGTAACCTATTAGAGCGAATGCACTACAGCTTAATTCTCTATTTTTCGCCGTGAACAAAATAAGGATCCTTGCGATTAAAAACAAGGATCCTTTATGTATTAAAAACTGTAGGTTTTGATTTTAGATAAAAATAAACTGATTACGATGATCAATAGTTCCATAAATATTTAAATATTCGAGTGGCTTTTTGTTATTTACAAACTTTGATTGGCATCTAATCATAGAATATACAACCATCTCTTTTTTGCCTTGTTCTTGCTTCTCTTTAATAATATCAATGATCTTTTGATCATGAATTGTATACGAAACTGTAGGTTTCCGCAGTACCTCATCATTGTTATTTTTAGGTAGAAAAGCAGAGTTAAACTCCAATACATAATAACCATACTTAGCCCTTAAATCCTTCAGTTCAAACGTTCCCTGGATACAGATTGGATAACCATTATTTTTCTTATGTTTTTGGAAGCATTTATAGTATCTGTCTCGTACATAATAGAAATCACCCCATTTAATAATGCTCCCCTTACATTCAAGCGTAATCATTTGAGACAATTCTTTTTGATCATTTAAAATTGCTCGCAACGCCATAAGTTTTCTTAATGTCCGTATGCTGCCACTATTATCGGTAGCTTTTAAATGGTCCTTATTCGCTACATAAGGTCGACTTGATTTTTTAGGTTGATTATTCTGCGGTTTAATGTTTGCTAAAGGAATGCCGATATTAAATTTATACATCTTTTCATCAAGCAATTTTAACGTTCCATCAGACTTATTTGCTATTCGTTTTAATTCAGATAACACATCATAAACACAATGTTCTTTATGTGGCTCCAAATGAGATTTCATTTTAAAATGACCAGATACCGGTGTACCATCTTTTCTTGTAGTACTTCCTACAAATTTCAAATCAACTCCACAATGTACACATGAATAGGACAGATGATTGAGCTTTTTTCTCTCAGCTTCTCCAACACTAACCGTAGTCAAAGTGCCTTTTATATAAGCCTCTTTAATCATTACCATTAGACAGTCCTTCATCTCCCTTAAAATTTCATTCCAAACCAAGCCTCTGTTTACATTCTTCTCAACGACTTAATCAACTCTTCATGAGACGGATCTACATAAATCGCTGTCGTATTAATACTTTCATGTCGAGCAAGCCGACGAATGATTTCGATTGGTGTATCATTCAAAGCAAGATTTTTGCAAAAGCTATGTCTAAGTCTGTGCGGTGTGATCCCTTCCATCCCAGCTAGGTCACCGTACTTTTTCATAAATTTTTGGATTCCTCGAGTCGTTATTTGCTCCGATCGCTCAGATACAAATAACCAAGGGGAGTTACGATGGGAAGCTTTTTCACATTCACCGCGCAACTTTAGCCACTGCTTCAAGTTACGAGAATATTTATGAACAAGTGTAACAACCGCATACTTCCCTTTTTTTCCATCCCGCACAATAACCTTTACATCTTTGCCAGTCAGTGAAATATCCACAACCGCAAGATCAACTACTTCTTGCACACGTAGCCCCACGTATAACATTAAATCAATGATCGCTAGATTTCTTGTACGTAACCAATCACTGGGCTCAAGTTCAGCATAGCTAATAAAACGTTCTTGCTCGGCTGACGTTAACCACTTCGGCTCACCACTATCGCTATCAGCAATCGCCACGCGCTTTATACGAGTCATAGGATTTTCTTTTATATAGCCAGCTTCCTCTAAAAAGAGGAAAAAAGAATTCAATGCTGTAATATACTTATTGACTGTTGCTGGGTTTAACCTTTTATCATGTCGAAGAAAAGAAATATATTCTTTTACGTCAATTGGGCGTGCGTCAGTGATTGATGCCTCGTTACCACTCCAGCTGCAATATTCTCTAATTACATGATGATAGGATTGAACAGTCTTGTCATCTTTTCCCTCTTCTTTCAGGTGAAAAATATAAGCATCAATAACATTCACCATACCACCTTCTTTTTTTCGTACTGCGAACTAGCCATTTATCTTTTTATATCGTACTGCGAACAGTAACAAGACTATTATTCTTGTATTGTTCGCAGTATTGACATTCTACGAATAGATACATTCATTATTTTTGAAACAGAGCTTTTACTTCATGACGATAGCCGTGCTTCATTAAAAACTCTAGAATGGCCGATTCGAATATTTGGCGTTGCGTAATATTATTCTCATAGGAAAAATCAAGAACCAGTTGATTTAATAAATGACTTAGCTGAACATTTTTGTTTTGGGCGATTCCTGGAATAAGATACCGTGGGATTTGATTAATAAATGAGTCGGATACCTGTTCTTCAATCACCTCATTATTCTTCTGTTCTTGTAGTTCTTTCGATTCTGCATGGGCCATTGGGACGTAATTTCTAATCTTGTTATCCCATTCATAATGCTTCTCCTTCATATAATCTGCCAAGGATCGATGATTCGGAAACAGAAGCTTTTTGGCCACTTCCTTGGCATCATGCCCTGCTTCAAATAGGGCGATTATTTGATTGATTTTCCCAGGGTGAACAATTGAGCCATTTACTTGTTCTTGAGATATTTTCTTTTCTTTTGGTACATAATTTTGAACCTCTTTATCCCACGTATAACCGTGCCGACGCATATACATGTCTAACGAACGATAATCACTATGATTTAGTCCTATTGCTAACTCCTCTCTGCTAATACCAGCGTTCAGTGATTGTAAAATGTAATTTGTTCGATCTTCTTTCTGTAGTTCAGCTAACATAGTAAATTACACTCCTTTCTTTACAATTGATTAACGGCTTCTCTTAAATCATCTGTTTGAACATTCAGATAAATGCTGGTAGTTTTCAATGAAGCATGGCCTAATAAGTGCTGTATGGTAACTACATTCGTTCCTTTACTCAATAAGTTTGTAGCAAAACTTCGACGTAATGTATGATTAGTTACTTTCTTGGTCCATCTAAGTTTCTTTGCTGCCTTTCGCAATTGCATATTTACATATTGGCCAGATAATCTGCCTGTTTTTTTAGTAGCGAAAAAGTAAGGAGATTCAGAGTCTCTTTCCGTTTCAAGATATTCTAATAAATACGGTCGTAAAGATGCTGCCATTGGCACCGTTCGATTTTTCTTTCCTTTTCCATTTACGACGTATATTAAACCATTCTCAAAATCAACATGCTCCATTTTCAATTCAACAGTTTCATTGATCCGCAACCCTGTTTTCAACATAAAAATAATCGATGTATGAATAATAGGATGTTTAATAGTACCAAGTAGTTCTTCCATTTCTTTTTCAGTAAGAGAAACCTTTTGTTTTTCAATCACTTTAGCGCTATCAATTGTTGCTGCAGGATTTCGTTCGATCCATCCTTTTTTTAATGCATAATTAAATAGCGAACTTACACTAGCTAAATAGCGATTTCGACTTCTCGGTTGCAAATTTCGTTCTTCAGCTAAATAGATTAAGTATTCTTCAAGGTCATCACGAGTAACATCATCGAGGTACACTAGACCATTTAGATGTCCCTGAAGAAATCGATTGAGAGAATTTAAATCTTTTGTATATCCTTTTATTGTTTCGGAACTATATTCATTCATTTTCAAGTAAGTCAAATAGGCTGTTTGTGCTTCTTCAAATAACATTTCACTCATTCCCTTCAAGAAGATAAATGACGACACTGGAATCTGTAACCAAAAGCACCAAAAATGAGCGCTCGATTGTGCACGTCTAAATAATCGATCTGATGAAGATTTACATGATGATCTGCATCGTATAAATGAAGCGCAAAATCTAATACAAACTTTTCAGATGTTGACCACGGTGCCGATAGCTTTTTCAGTTTTTCTTTCTCAATATAGCCGTTTTCTTGATCTACACAATCTAAATATTTGGACAGTTTTGGATGCTCTAAAAATAAGTGCATCATTGTGTCCCAATTTCGATCCCCAGTTAAATTCACCGAATTCATAAAGTACACCCTTTCAAAATTATAGAATTACCCTTTCTTTCTTTTTTATTGAAAGAAAGGAGGGTAAATAAATTTACAGTTTAGTAAAAGTATGAAGACGAGCGTCACGCGTACGAATATATTCATATTGAATTTTATTCTCGAGTAATGCTCCTTCAATTCGCGTAATGGCAGACTTTAACTTGTAGGCAGAAATCCACTCGTCTCCCAAAATCTCTTGTGCAGATATTGTTTTTCTTAAAAGCTTCAACATCTCTGAAGCTGGTGCTGACACACAATCATGTTTTTTCATCATTTCAATCACAGCCGATAATAGCCAATCATACTCGCTTGCTTCTTCAGCTACTAAGCGTCGATTATTATTAAATGCTGTAAGAAACGTACCATTATCAAACCCAAGAGCTGGCTCAGCAGCCGTGATCCATTTTGCAAAGTCAGCCATTCGGGGCTTTTGAGGCAGATGAATCATATTGTAATTTTTCAATGCCATACTCACTGCATCATAAATTAGTCCCATAATTGGTCCTTTTATTTTTTCAAAATCTCTCCAAATCTCTTCTTTTGTTCGACGATTTTCAGACATAATCATCGGCAAAGTTAGGACAATGGAGCGATCTGCTAAATCGTAACGTTTCGTAATATTCTCGATGCCGTTTAGAATGACGGGCTTCATAGCTTTTAAAACAGATTCTTCATCATTCGTATACAATTGTCGACGAGATAACCCACCGCCGGTTGACAATTTACAAAGGGCATCTGACATATGCTCTGATATTTTTGAAATATTATCAAATGCCAGCAGCCAATTCTTTTGTGCCATGACGAGTAAATCTTCTTCATTTTCTGGCAGTGTACGCAACGTCGCATACCCAGGATCAATAACTGATTTAGTTATTTCGCTTACTATCGTTTTCCCAGCCCCTTGAGCTCCATTTAAAACTAACAAAGGATATGGTCCACGAGGGTTAAAGCATCCGATGACAAACGCCAGCCACAAAATGAACTGCTCCTCTTTAAATTGAAAAATTTGTTTGAGTTCATCTAATTCTCCACGCGACTGTGGGGAAGGTAAGCTTCGCATTGTTTTTGAACGAATAAACTTGACCGGTGCCCCCTTCACAATCTGCCAACCGGTTTTTGACACTTCTATAACATCAAAAGCTTCATTCCCAGAGTCAACGTACACTTTTCCTTCATCATCATGAGCCACTCTTATAAAAATTTCTTTCCAGATCACATTATTTATCTCTTCAATAGACTGAAGCGTAGCGTGCGCTTCTTTTACAGCAGAAGACCTTGGGCTGTCATGAAAGTGTTGATAATACTCATTGATCATCCACTGTTTGAATAGTGGCTCTTCCAACAATACATTTCGCTGTATTCCGTTTATCGTAATCGTTGCTACTATACCAAGATCCGTT
This sequence comes from Bacillus sp. REN10, assembly GCF_016820555.1. Taxonomy (GTDB): domain Bacteria; phylum Bacillota; class Bacilli; order Bacillales; family Domibacillaceae; genus Bacillus_CE. The sequence continues at coordinate 7,890 of NZ_JADHDW010000025.1, forward strand.
TTAAAGAATTCTTCTGCTGATGCATAGACAAGATCGATTAATGCCTTCGTCTGAGAAATCTCTTTATTTTCATATTTTGCTTTAATGCGCTCTTTTACGTCTAATTCTTCCACCCGCTTCACATCGCCTGCTTTACGTTTAGACATATACGTCTTCCCCACTAGCAATTTTCAGTGCTTGATGAAATGAGACTTTATATAATCTCTGTATCGCTTGAATGCCGTTACCACTTCCGCATCCTGCAAAACATGTCCAACCGCCAGTGTGAATGTGAAAAGAGAAAGAATTATTTTCATCGTCATGGAACGGACAAGTAGTACTAAGCCACTCTCCGTTTCCTTTCATATTCTCGACAAAGCGACGATAGAATTCAATCCAGTCTACAGTCTGTATGATCGTTTCTACCTCTGTGCTTTTCTTTCTACCCATCTTTTTATATAATGAATTCAAAGTCTTTTTGGAAGGAGACTTCTTTTCAGTTGAAGCGATCTGGCAGGATCGCTTTTTTTCCATATAGGGAATGAGCCACTCTGGAAATGGAGCCAACTCAGTATCATGTGGTGAAATAACCCATTTATATTTATGTCCACTAGGATGAATGGATGGTGGCGCTACAACCTGCTTTTTATCTGACAAAATATCAGTTTTTTCAAACGGTGTGCAAGATGATACACCTGGATGATACATGTAATAAAAATGATAACCGCGGTTTGTTTTTACGGTCCATGATCGTGGAAGTGGTCCTAAAAATTCTAGTTGTTTCAACGCTTCTTCGTCATCGACATCAATGACAATGCAATTTGAGATATGGCCTGTTAAAATTCCAAGATTTTTATGAGCAAAGCTAATTCGTTGGCCATTTTCGTTAATTATACCGAATTGAATTTCTTGTTCTGTTAAAGGTTGTAAGTGAAAACGACTTGTCCATCCTTTTAAAATAGGACGCTTCCCTTCGAGAGGCATGACAGTAAAACCTCTACGATGATAAGCAAGTGCATGTTGAATCGTCTCATCGTACATGCTGATTACGCTCCTTTTTTAACTTAACCTGTTCAATGGCTTGCATGATGCGCTGTTCGTCTTCTGTAGAAAGTGGTTTTCGAAAAAGACGATAGAGTGTGTTTTCATGAATTTGCAACTCGTCTGCTACTTCATATGTGAAAATTTTTTCTTCACGAATCTTTTGTTTGATTATTAAATTTTTCATGGATGTCCCCCCTTTTTTGTTTTTTATCAAAAACAAATAAATAAAAATACCTAACAAAAACAAAAAAATCGTTTTTTTATAAAAACACCTCCACAACCACATGTTATATTTGTTTGTTTTTTTTGTCAACTATAAAAGGAGGTATTGTCAATGAGAGAATTTGCATCTCTTTTAAAACAATATATAAAGTCTAGTGGTTTATCATTAAATACGATTGTTGAAGACATAAAGGAGATGGGCTACTCAATGTCAAAATCCTATCTCAGTAACCTACAAAATGATAAGGCAGATCCTCCTGATCCATATATTTGTGCTGCTTTAGCAAAAGTGACGGGTAACGATCCAAAAGCTTTAATAATGGCTTCTTTTCATCAAGATATCCCTGATCATTTTAAGGATTTTTTATCTGACGTTTATATTAATAAAGATGATATACCTGATTTTGAATACCAATCCGATGGAAAAACAAAAAAATTTTTTCTAGAAACTTATTGGAAGGAACTATCAACCCCACCAGAGAAGGCATTATTTAACGTCTATAGACCAATACCTCTTTTGGATAAAATATATCCAGGTGCAACTTTTTATGATAATGATATTATAGGAGAATATTACGTTGACAGAGTATTAGTTCGTGGGGTAAATGGATTTGCCTTAAAGGTTTATGATGATAGCATGAGTCTTGATAATATAACTCATGGAGATACAGTAGTTGCAGTGAAGACCGATGATTGGGATGAAACAGATTTGCTAGTTGTGTCCATCAATAATCAACCAGCCATTATAACACGGCTACAACAGGATTTGGAATTTTCAGGAGGATATATAGTAAGACCTAGTAATCCTAAATACCCATTAAGATTTGTTGATAATAAATCAATTGATATCATAGGTGTTGTTATATATGCTGAGTCAGGAAAATGCTTTATCGAACCGTTTAATTAATCACTCCTTTAGGGAGAGATATTGATATTTGGTCGTTTGTGTTCTAAAAAATTGAAATTTGTTTTAATAGTTCACTTCAGAAAAAGTGTCACTTTCTATAAAATCCGGTGACACTTCATCCTCACAGAAACTTTGATTTAATGCACTTTGTGACACCTGTGACGATTGTGACGCTATTTGTCACCTACTCTTTATATATACATATATATGTATATATTGTTAATAATAAAGTTGTCATATTGTCACAAACCTTGCTATACCAACGTTTCTTTGGAAATCAATCGTCACATATATTGTCATTAGTCGTCACCTACTGTCACGACATTTTCATTTCTTTACAAGTGCGATGCTCTATCGTATACTGTGACTATATCTGTTTACTTTTTTTCTTTTTTTAACCAAACTAACAACAACATGCCCCTCGGGTGATTTGAAACAACGTTTTATTTGGCGTTGCTTAAAAAATCCATCTGAGGGGCTTTTTTGTGTTTATTAACAATCCAATATGCGAAAGATCCGGACAGAACGTACAAAAGCTGAGTACACTGTCCCTTTTTTATGTCAGCTTTGATATAGAGTGTTTTCTCCATTTGAGGACTATGCCGGAGAAACGAGTCGGACATGCTGTTGCACGTCGACCGAAAAGAACCAGAGTGCAGGCAGCTGAAAAGAGCCGATCGCCAGGACCAGCGGTTTAGAAATAGGTCAAGCGCAAACTGCGATGATTGGAAAATTGGTTTAATTGTTGAAGCCAGAAGCAGAGAGAGAAGTAGTGCGCCCCTCTGCAAAAAGATTTGCACGCACGACGCCGTATAAGCGGCATCAGTAAGACTGATACGTGCTCGCTGAAGCGCTAAATACGCTACCCAAATTGGGAATCAGCTACTATTTCTTAACGAATCATTTATTCTATCTTCTCCCTTGGAAGAGTGAGACACTTCACTTTATTCTTAGTACTATCGGCTTGGAGAAGAATTTATATAGTGTAATAGGTGTGAAACCATACTTAGTACTATTGGGAGAATTATGCCCATTTCGCTTATATGCTTGAAGGGAGGTGAAAGATCATTGACGAAACGAAGAGACTGGACACTGACTGAAAAAGAGAAAAAAGTGTACGAGAACCTAAAAAAACAAGCGGAACGATTGCTCCATTTTAAGAAACACCATCAATCTAAAAGAGGAACGGCGAGGTACCGTGCGGGGATTTACGAATTCTGTAAACATTTAGCGATTTATTATAAATCTCAAAATTTCCGTAACATATCAGACAAGCACCTTGAATCTTTTGTGATAGAATCCGTGAAAGCAGGAATATCAAGTGCTGCCATTAAAACTGACCTAGCAGCTATTCGCAAACTGCACTCACTTGTATCAAACAGCCGTAACATGCTAACTAGTGATAATTCTAAATTTAACCTTAAAAAACGAAGAACACGAGGAGTTGATCGAGCATGGACGTCTGAAGAAATAGTTAGAGCCAAGCAGCTAGCTAAAGAAATGGATCGAGTCCATATATTTTGGGCCATTACCATTACCGAATTTTTAGGAACACGAATTGAAGAAGTGACAGCACTGCGCCGTACCCAGCTGAAAAAAGCTATAAACACTGAATCTCTCCGTCTTGTAAACACGAAAGGCGGTATCCCAAGAGATATTCCACTAAATAATGGCGCACGATCCATTTTCCAAACGATTTTAGCCACTCCCTCAACGACCGATACGATCTTTTTTGGTTGGCACGGTTGGACACATGATCAAGCAATGAAATCAATTCAAAATTGGATTGCGAACCATCGAACCAGCTTTATGGAGAACGTTTTAACAAACGATAATCCCTACCAACAATCATTTGACATTGATGAAATGCGACCAAGGATTACATTCCATGGCTTGCGTCATACCTTTGCTAGACGAGAATACGAAAAGCGAATCAAACAAGGACTTTCCTTCCAGACCGCTCGCTTACAAACAGCGGCATTACTTGGACACGGACGTGATGAAGTAACAACTATATACCTTGGGAAAAAGGAGGACCAATCATGAATGTTTGGCAAGATACACTCGAAGCACTGAAAGCAGAAAACAACATATTGAACGCAGAACTACAAGAATTGAAAGAAAAGCTTCTTCTAGCAGAAGAAGATAAAAAACACCTCCGTGAAGCTGTTGGTGCCTGGCGAAGAAAAGCGCTCGACAAACAGCCCATTAAGAACAGCCGAATGAACGAACGTCACTTTAACGGCCTTCACACCTTTGAAGTGCCATTGCGTCATCTGCCGCGAGATCTCAGCATGGCAGAAGTTATGACCGAACTGAAAGAGCAGTATTTAGCTAGCGTCTATCCCTATCAATACCACGGACTATATTGCCATCACAAAGAAGGCTGGATCGTCCGCCTATGCAGCCCACTACACGTCGATCTATCTGTTAGACTCGACACAAAAGAAGAAGAGTTCCTAAAAATAGAGGCTTATGATGCGCAGTATAAACATTTATTCCCCTTCATTAGCTAAATCAAAAAGATTGCTGGTTAATAAACGAGCAATCTTTTCTCCTCATCTACTTATTCGAATTCCAAATCAGCGACATCTCTAAAATCCACATCACAATGTGCGTATTTTTTTCGTCACTCTTGGATGCTTTTTTCAATGGCTTTTTGTTTATTTTCAATTAGTATCGCTTGAGGGAGTGGTACTTGAGTTTCACTAGATTTCTATTCACGAACTTTCGAACGAGCATTAGCTATTAACTTTAGCCGAAAATTTTGCTTAGCAGCTGACATATTGATTC
>NZ_JADHDW010000026.1 GCF_016820555.1 Bacillus sp. REN10
CGGCTTAATTACACCGCTCTTGATTAATTGATTTAAATACTGTCTGCTGCATCCTAAAATTTCGATGGCTTCTGATGTATTTACAATGTGATCTTGTAAAAATTGCTTAAGTTCTTCTTCGTTTTTGAAATAGAACTCCTGGTCATTCATACCGTGATATCCTCCATCTCAAGTAAAGATTATAAACAGTGAGCACAAGCCATACACAGGCGGCAACTGATGCTACAATGTCCATCCAATGCAACCGATTATAATCTAATGTGGTGAAATGTAAAGTGAACAACCCAAACAGCACGATGTTAAACCAATCAATTTTTTTCATAATTTTAAGTGAACATGGTATAATATTTTTTAGAAGAAAGGGAAGTGCTTCCCTTTCTTCCGTGCATTATTTGCGACGTTTCTTCTTGCCCGGAGAGCGTCGCTTTTTATTTTTCTTCTTTCCTTTCTTTTTAGATTTGGTGTTTTTTTTGTCTTTCAGATCGCTTAGGTTTTTGATGGTTGCTATTATTGCTCCAATACTAGTAGCTACCCAAGCTATCATTCTTACGACCCTTTCAACATCTTCCATGTTCACTTTTCCTCCCCCCTTTCTATACTTTAATTATATTAATTTACTTTACTCACGTCAATCAAGTTTGTGTTTTTATTTAATTATTTTCCCATTAATTTTTAAGGATTAACCGCTATTTGTTTGTTTTAGACATAGAAAAAAGCCACTCAAACGAGTGACTAAAGAAAATTAGTTGCCCAGTAATACATACAACCTAATACTGCAACAGGCACAGTAAAGTTGATGATGAACTTTGGTATCCTCAATGTTTTTAGAATAAAAGCTAGCGCTAAAACTAATATAAAGGTAACTCCTAAGAAGATTGCCAAGTTCATAGCCATTCCGTTTAGCGTTGAACTCAAAGGTGAGAAATCAACTTCCATTTATTCACTCCTTTTTTTAAATATCATACAACTATTAGAGCAAAGAAAAAAGCACCGGTTAGGGTGCTTTTTTCACTACGCTGAAACTATTTATGTAACAACCTTATTAGGGACGAAAATCCACAATTGACCGATCTGGCTGTATAGTAAAGGCTTGAGTTAGATCTGAATTATCAACGTGCGTTAAAGAACCATCATCCATTGGAATAGTAACTTTAATACGATAATGTCCAGGTGGCAAAGCAGACAAATTAATATTAGTCTGGCTGTCAATTAATAAAAAAGAATCATAATCAAAAGAACCCCACATATTAAGTGACCCACGTTGCACAATGGTTCCTGAAGTGTTATGAATTGAGAATAGTGGATTATGCTTTCTATCGAAGTCTTCTATTAATGCAAAATTCGTAGTTTTTATAAAAACACCTGTATATAAAGCATCTTTCCCACTTGTTGAATACGTAACATCGTAAGAATTTTGTATATCTGATTTCTTCGCCGCTTGTACAACTGATTCCGGACTTAAGCTGTCAACTACCCCTAATCCCCCAAGAGCAATTGCTGAAGCTAAAACACCCTTACCCAATTTACTTACAATCTTTTTCATAGAAATACTCCTTTCTTAACGCACCATATTTAATGTAGTTTTTCTTAAGGACGAAAATCCACAATTGACCGATCTGGCTGTATAGTAAAGGCTTGAGTTAGATCTGAATTATCAACGTGTGTTAAAGAACCATCATCCATTGGAATAGTAACTTTAATACGATAATGTCCCGGTGACAAAGCAGATAGATTGATATTGGTAAAACTTTCAAACTCAATATCATTATAATTTCCATATGGTTTTTTCATCCACATATTAAGTGACCCACGTTGCACAATGGTTCCTGAAGTATTATGAATTGAGAATAGCGGATTGTGCTTTTTGGTAAAATCTTCAATTATTCTATAATCGCTCGAATCTGTACTAACCTCAACTTTTGTGCTTAAAGCATCTTTAGTGTTAGAACCATAATCAGCCCAATACTTCTGATACAAATCCGCCTTAGTTGCTGCTTCCACACCCAAGGAAGTTTTGGCAGAGTCTAAAACTACTAGTCCCCCAAAAGCAATCGCCGAAGCAAATACTATTTTACCAAGTCTACTTCTATTCTTCTTCATAAAAACTCTCCTCTCAAAATGTAATGAATTCCTTACAACAATTACAAATATACAAAATTTTAACTTTTATGTCAAACAAAAGAAGTTATAATTTTTACAATATCTACTTTATATTTACATTATTCAACAAAAACAGATGATTCCCTGCAACCATTTACCTGTTTTTTCAAAAAATAAAACCACCACAAGGATGACGCATGAACTATGTTCATTTCCTCCTCATACTACCTCTTACTCTCTTGTAGGTATCTCGCTTAGTCCCCATAATTTCTTCCCAATCTCGCCTAGTGTATTTTTCCTCTTCTTTCTCTACAGAAAGAGCAGCCACCTTCTTTTTATCTTTTATAGATAAATGCTCTCTGATTTTCATATACGTCTCTCCTTAATAAGCACCGCCTTATGCTATTCGCTTTTAAATTTTTAGGTTTTCCGCTTCCGTTCAATCACCCAGGAGGATAGCTAGGATTGAGGAAGTGGCAGGCCATTGTTTTACCACACCTTGCATTGGACTCTCACCAATTGCATCCCCGTGCCGATAGTGCGCAATACTGCTAGGCTCCGATTACTCCCCCTGTACAGCTAGTAACCTTCATCGCCATTCGATCTATCCGAGTACACCATTGATAAAGGAAAGATGCGTCTCCTACCAACTAAATAGTTGATAAGAAAATGTTACCGCTGTTGGAAAAATAAAAAGGTCCCCAGTTTGGTACCCCTTTTGTTCGTTTTTTGTCCGGTTTTTGTCCGTAAAAATAACAGCACTCAAATAATTCCAAGTGCTGTAGCAAGACGATATATGGCCGCTCTTTTTTTCTCATAGTATTTCCCTTTCTTCAGGCCCAGTTCCAGATAAATATTGATGTCCTTCGTCTCTTCAGACGTGAGATACTTCATTTCGATGATTCTCCGTTCGATAAAATCTAAGCTATGCTCTAAAGCGCGGTCAATCTGCTTCACCTTCAATTCGTTAAGTCGGTCTTGCTGCCTTACAGAAGGAAATAAATCAATAACTCCAGCGGCCTCTTGTTCTTTTTTATTCTCAATTTGAACTTTAAGCGCCCGATAGTTTCTTAGTTCCATAATAATTAAATCTTGAACCTCTTTCTCATCAATATCATTAAACATTGAAAGTTGTTTAGCATTCATATGATCACTCCTTAGTTGCAGAATTAAAGAAAATTTGTATTTTAGTTGCAAAGACATACACGGTTGCCAAAACCACTCTTTTTAGGTAATTTCGTTAACTACCTAAAATATGTAAATAAAAAAAGGGCACCAAACTTAAAGCAGCTGCGTACTGCCTTAATGTTTTGGTGTCCTCCAGTTTACTGGTAGAACTTATTTATCTGTTTCTTTATTTTCAATTTCCATTATACAATTATCAATAGCAAAAGAAATTAACCTTAACCTATTTTTCTCTTTAGTCAGTAACTGCCGTAAAAATAAAAAAACCATGACTATTATAAAGCCATATGTAGAATAATTGATAAACACCGTCATTTTAGGAATCATTGATTTATTTTCGGAACCATTAACGAAAGTGTGTACCTTAGAAATAAAATTGCTGTCTGAGATTATCTGAGGAATCAAACTTGTTATCGCTCCAATGAAAGCCGCTGTGAAAACTGTCCAAAATTTAGCGGTAACGTTATTAGCATTTTTCAATTCAATATAATTTTTAAGTAGATAAAGTTTATTTATATCATTCGAACAAGCTTTTTCAATTTTTTCTTTTAAAGTAATTAGGTTACTCATTGATGTCTGAGGGTTGGTTGTTGAAAATAAATCATAATAGAATTTATCCGAAATCATTGCTCTCCCAGTCCAGTAATATAATTCCTTATCAGTATCTTTATTACTCTTAGACACTTCTTTACCTTCCAAATATTTTTCTAAATACAACAATAAACTAAATAAATCAAATGCAAGAATTAATGTTATGGCAGAAGCAGATAAAGCAACCATTACATCGGCTGGACCTTTTAACAAAACACCTAAAAACAGAAACCCACAAATGGTAATAACTACAGATACACGTTTCAGAATATACTTCCAAACCCTACTAGAATCCCAAAACTTTTTTAACCTGCTAGTTTTCCAATAATTTAATATCGCTTGCTTCCACGAACTCAAGATACTTCCTCTCCATCCCACTTCACTTTTCCTGACAATCAATAATTTTTTATATCCATCATGCTGTACAGTTACATTAATTAATTTAGTGTTTCTATGGCTGACTTCCGAAATTTCACATTTCCTTGCTCATTAATAATGAGATACAATTTAAAAAGTTTGGTAAATAACTCTCTATTTTCATCAATACTAACATTTCCGTTGTAAACTTTACTGTCATTGTCAACAGAGAAGTTTATAGTTGGTATAGAACTTCTTTCATATTGAATAGAAAATCTCCTTTCACTTTCGAAGTCTTCTCTAGATTGACCAGCATTGATACCAACTTTGAATATAACTTTATCGAGGTTAGTAATAATTGAGTCAATCAAATCAAAGTATACTTCTATGTCAGCTATACTTGGGATTTTATAATTATGTTCAACTTTGTTCCTAATTTTATTAAATCTACTCATAACCCGTGATTTAACTAACCCTAACTCATCCAAATAATGAAGTTTACTATCCATACCTAAATTTTTCTTTTTCAAAAACTTAGTAAAGCCAAAAACATTATAAAAGATGTCTATTTGACAATTTAAGGCTCTTTTCAAATGTAATACACAATTAATTTTTAACCTTATATTTTCAGGATTCTTAACCAACAAATCTAATTCCTCTTCAGCAAAAAGCAAATAGTCGTTCGGGAATAAATCATATTCCGGAATCAACTTATAAAAGTTTGTTTCTTCATTAATTTTTTCATCCCTGTCCAGAAAATAAAGGACAGTATTGAACAATTCTTTGTAACTATCCACTAAAAATCTTCCCCTTCTTCCCATTTAACCCTTTTGATCTTTCCCTGATTCATGATCACTTTTACTTCCCCATGCTGTGGCAAATCAGCAACCTTTACCTTACCATCACAAATAACAATAGCCTTGTTATTTAATTCCATTATATCCAATTCTAGTACCGTTTTACTAGAGTCAATTTCTATCTCTGTTAATCTCACAAAAACTCCTCCCGATCTGTTAAAATAATATTGCCAATATCTTTTTAAAGGCCGGGAGCTTTCCTGGCTTTTTTCTTTTTAAATTTCCACTTCCACCTTTAGTTTCATCGGAATTTCTTGGGCAACATGAACACTTCTGTTTCCTGCTTCTACTAACTCTTTCACTTTATCCTTGCTTTACCTAAGTACTCAAAGCACTCAATCATCCTCCAAAAATTAGGTAATTGAATTAAGAGGTTTGTCCAATCAATATTGACTCTGAATTCATAAAGTATAGTGTAAGTTCTTACTAAACAATAAAGGGGGGAATTACTTTATGAATCATTAGAAAAATTGTTGCCACAAGCATAAAAGTAATGAACATGAACATAACTGCGATTGTCACAAACATGAACATAAAGACCGTGAACATAAATGCAATGGATGTATTTGTGATCAACTAAGAAAGTTACAAACACAGACAGAAGTAGACGTTTTTTTATCTAGTGGCGAAGTATTAGAAGACGTAGTATTTATTAACTTTGATCGAAATAACTGTTGTGCTTTCTTTATGGATACTGAAACAGAACCAGGCTCAACTCTTATTGTAGACTGCCAAAGAATTGATGCTATTCGTATCGAAGCAGATTAATGTAGCGAAAGACCGGGAGCTCTCTCGGCTTTTTTTCATTGTGCAAGACTCTTCATTTTGTCTGTCAGTTCCATGAACCATTCTTTACCGCCTGTTGCTAGCGCGATATGCGCCATGCTGTTGTAATCTTCTGAATGCAATTCATTATCCATCTTTTTTAACTCCGCGATATTAAACTGCATTAATTTGAGTGCTACTCCTTTAATATTTACAACCACAACATAAACTGCTTGACCGTGTATCTCTGCTATGAACCCTTGTTTCTCACACATGCTTTCAACCCAATCGCCTTCTTTAAGTTCAACGTGTTCTGTTGGTTCTTCATCGACTTTGTTCATGTAGTATTCAAAAATCTCATACATGCTATTAAACTTTTTAGGATTCATCGTTCAATCTCCCTTCTCTTCAATTCTTCCTGCACCAAATCCAAGATATATTTCTGATGCTCCACATACGCATCTGCTGGATCTCCACCTTCTACATGAGAACCAATCCGCCGCTCTACGTCTACCACCAGTAAATGCAGCCCCTCAACCGACAAACTCTTAATCTGCGATTCTATTAAAAGGCCCAATTGGATCACTCCTATCTAAATCTGTCAAAACAGCTTCATTTGCACCTCTTTTGCGTTTTCTAATGCACGATACTGGCGCTGTAACTCGTCTAACTGCTTTCGTATGAGCATGTTTTCAGCTAGTAATTCGGTATTCTTCATTTTCAAAAACGCTATTTCGTTGGGCTTTCTAGCGCATTTATTGTGATAAAACCCATTACCATTAATAGCAAAATTCTCATCTTCCCAAATATGATCATCGCAAAGTTCACATTGAGCTATGATACAGCCACTAGCCATGGATCACCCTCCTTCGCATATTCAACGTACTGCGACATAGTCTATTTACTTAATTGGTTAAAATTATATAATGGATATAGAATGAAAAAACACAATTCGGTTGGTAGTCCGGATGCAGCCTATACAGCTGTAAGTAACCTTCCCCTCCTCGGGATGTCCATCATTCTAAATTATTTTTTAGAGGAGGGACCTACCTTGAAACTAACCATTTGTTTTGATGGTCAATTTTATGTAGGACTAATTGAAAACATTTCTGAAAACAAATACAAAGCATATCGGTATATCTTTGGAAATGAACCAAAGGATCAAGAAGTCTTAGATTTTGTAAATAAGGATTTGTTAGATTTTATCAAACAACACGATAAACATGACGGAATTCATATACACCAAAATCAAAAAAAGAAAATCAATCCCAAAAGACTTCAAAGAATAGTAGCTAAAGAAATGAAACAACCTAGTATTTCTTCTAAAGCTCAAGAAGCTCTTAAAGCTGAATATGAACTAAGAAAAAAAGAAAAGTCAGTTTCGAACAAACGGTTAAAAGAGGAACGAAGAAAGTATATTAGGGAGATCAAAGTCCAAAAATCTAAAAATAAACGAAAAGGTAGGTAGTATAACTTCTTTTGCTGATAACTGATGTTATCAGCTTTTTTTATTAATTCAATGAAGTTAATGAATAATTTGTGTCTACTCACTAGCACTAGCTAAGATCGCCCAGCCAATCGCTTTAACAGCACTGGCAGCCATGAGCGCCCAATCTTCCAACAAGCCAAATGCCAGGACAAGATAAAGCGCACCAGCTATATTGGCGATTGCCCACTTTTTAAAAAATCCGAACATCATTCTTACTCCCTAACCTCACGACTAAACTCAATGTCCTGCTCGCCACAAAACGGGCAGCTGGCAGGTTCTTTGCCGTCCTTTACCGCGAATTCCTCCTGACAGTGGCATACATAGACATCTAAGATCATGGTGAGCCTCCTTGTTTTTGATATTTAATGAAAACTGGGAGCCTTTTATGAGATTTCCGTTGATTACCTTCTCGGCAGAACCGACAACCCTAATCCTCAAACTGACGACGAAAAAGAAATGCTCGAATTCTTTTCAAATCCTGAATTGAATTTGTTCTTTAAAGAAATGAAGGAGTCTCCAGAGGAGCAATTAGAAGAGTTGCGGGAGATCTGGGAGATTATTAAGAAGAGGAACAAAAAATAACACATAGCTTGGTGAGCACGCTGCGGCGTGTTTTTGTTTAGCTACTACAATGTATTAAGAAAAAATAAAAAACCCACTGAAGAAACATGCAGTGAGAGTTTCGCTTTGTTTACCTGGTATCAATGGATATTCATCCTAGTGAGGTTTATCTTTTCTCTAAAATTATTATTTCTGATTTTTCTTTTCCTTTTTCCGACCAGTCAACAGTTATCGTTAATTCTTTTGTTTTTGACGTTACCACTTTATTTATTTCTTCAGCATCTGGAGCAACCTCTCCTCGCTCGTTCAGAGTATATTCACCTCCACTCAAACCGCCCTGTTTCGTCTCCACTTTGTACCTTAGATGTTCTACTACTTTAGGATTGCTGCCTTTAAACTTTAGATATATAGACGGAGTAATTCTTTTTTCTGAATACTCTGTTGTTTGTCCTATATAAACTTCTGTTCTCCAGCTTTCTCCTTCTCCTTGAAATAATAGATCTTCATCTTTGTTCGAATTACATGCTGCAAGCATAAAAACCACACTCATAACCAACAAAAAACTAAATAGTTGTTTTTTCATCTTAAACCACCTTTATGTATCTTTATAACAATTTTACCATATGAAGGAACGATAGTGTTTGATCGTTGCAAGTTTGTATGCTCTATACAGTTCTGATTCATATAACACAGCCAGAGGAATCCCTTATCTGATAAGTATGTAGTGATAATAAAGATAATATTAATTTGCAATTTTTTCCGTTTCCTGCTATGATAAAGAAGAATTATTTCTGTTCGGTGTAAAGGATAGTATGAATATTGACTTTTCGTCTTGATGATACTTTGGGCAAGGATAGTAATATAATGTGTGGTAACGCACTAGGAGGCAACAAAAATGGAACAAGGTACAGTGAAATGGTTTAATGCAGATAAAGGTTTTGGCTTTATCGAACGTGCAAATGGAGACGATGTATTCGTACACTTCTCTGCAATCCAAAGNTAAAGGTTTTGGCTTTATCGAACGTGCAAATGGAGACGATGTATTCGTACACTTCTCTGCAATCCAAAGTGACGGATTCAAATCTTTAGACGAAGGTCAAAAAGTAACGTTTGACGTTGAGCAAGGTCCTCGTGGAGCTCAAGCTGCTAACGTTCAAAAAGTTGCTTAATCTTAAATCGATTATAAAAACAGGTCCTTTATATAGGGCCTGTTTTTTTATGCTCTCTATATAATACTCAATAAAAAACCCTACTCAACGTTCGAGTAGGGAGATGGTACAAGGTAATAGAAAAGATTTAAAGCTTCAAAGGTTTGTTTACAGTATAACATACTGGATTGACAATATGCGGAATGTATATAAGTTATTTATTTTTTTCGAATACAACTACATTTTATTCTTTCATTTTTCACTAACCTACCCCGTTAGTTTAAGAAGAAAATCATAAAAAATAAGACTTTCAATCGTACTTGATTATATATCAACATGAATAAGATAACACACTGGCCTCCCTCTTCGCTTTTGATTTTTGGCAGAACACAAAGTATACATACCGAGGCGTTGATGATGTGAATAGTCATGAGGTTAAGGCGAATGAGAAACAGATGGATAAGGCTTTGGCGAAAATGTATTGAATAAACGAAAAACCCACTGAAGACATAATACATTTGAACTGCCCCATAAATGTTAGACACCAAACTAACATTTATGGGGTGTTTTTATGTCTAAATATACAGTAGACG
>NZ_JADHDW010000027.1 GCF_016820555.1 Bacillus sp. REN10
GAACGGATTCGAAAGCGGGCGGACCTGATTATTTACAGCTGCATATGCAAGCAAAAACAACGTCAGAAATGTTATGATGCTTGTCGCATCTTTGATCTAATGAAGGAAAGAGGGCAAATAAAGCCAAGAAAATGTTGAAGGAGTTGGCAAAAGATGATCTTAGCGAAAAAAGTTAGGCTAAAGCCAACTCCTGAACAAGAAATACAGTTATGGAAGTCCGTTGGAACTGCACGATGGACGTACAATTGGACATTAAACAGACAGCAAGAAAACTATGCACAGGGTAACAAGTTTATATCAGACGGTGCCTTGCGAAAAGAAATTACTCGACTCAAACAATAAGAGGACTTCAAGTGGCTCAGTGATGTTTCCAACAATGGTGTTGATTTAGGAATCAAAGAATTAGCGGTTTGTTCAGATGGACAAGTGTTTAAAAACATTAATAAAACCAAAGCAGTACGCAAGACCGAGAAACGTTTACGTCGGTTGCAACGCAAAGTTTCTCGTAAATATGAGATGAATAAGGAGGGAGAATCGTTCGTCAAAACAAGCAACATTATAAAAATCGAAAAGCAAATACAACGCCTGCACAGACGATTAACTAACATTCGCACGAATCATCTTCATCAAGTTACAACTAAAGTGGTGAAAACCAAGCCATGTAAGGTTGTGATGGAGGATTTAAACATCAGCGGAATGATGAAAAATCGTCACTTAGCAAAAGCTGTAGCTAATCAAAAGCTGTATGAGTTTATCCGTCAAATAAAGTACAAGTGTGAGAAGTACGGGATTGAGTTCATGCAAGTTGATCGTTTTTACCCATCTTCTAAGACCTGTTCCTCTTGTGGGAAGATCAAGAAAGATTTAAAACTTTCTGATCGCACCTACAAATGCGAGTGTGGGAATAAAATGGATAGAGACTTAAACGCAGCTATAAACTTAGCTAACTATGGAAAATTAGCCGTCGGTCAATAACAAGACTTGGCTAATGTGTACGGTTCGTTGTACCGGAATTTACGCTTGTGGAGTGTCATACCAAATGCAAGTAGCTTCGGCAAAAGCAGGCACGAGGAAGCAAGAAGTAAACAAGGCTTTATAGATTTTTATAAGGTTTTGGCAACGGAATACGGATGACGACAAACATTCAGTCTCAACAAATTATTGAAAAAACAGAGCAATATGGCGCTCGTAATTATCATCCACTACCAATTGTGATTTCTGAAGCTGAAGGGGTTTGGGTGAAAGATCCAGAAGGTAATAAGTATATGGATATGCTTAGTGCGTATTCTGCTGTCAATCAAGGACATCGACACCCGAAAATTATTCAGGCGCTTAAAGAGCAAGCGGATCGGGTAACATTAACGTCAAGAGCCTTTCACAATGATCAACTTGGCCCTTGGTATGAGAAAATTTGTCAATTATCGAATAAAGAAATGGCTCTGCCGATGAACACGGGGGCAGAGGCTGTAGAGACTGCATTAAAGGCGGCGAGACGCTGGGGATATGACGTAAAAAAAATTTCTGATGGTCAAGCAGAAATTATTGCTTGCGAAGGTAACTTCCATGGTCGTACAATGGGAGCAGTATCACTGTCATCAGAAGAAGAATACAAACGCGGTTTTGGACCGATGCTTCCTGGTATTAAGTTGGTTCCGTACGGAGATGTAAACGCTCTTAAAAAAGCGATTACACCGAACACAGCTGCTTTCATTGTTGAACCCATTCAAGGAGAAGCAGGCATCAACATTCCGCCAGCAGGCTACTTAAAAGCTGCTTATGAGTTATGCAAAGAAAATAATGTCATGTTCATTGCCGATGAAATTCAAGCAGGTCTTGCTCGTACAGGAAAAATGTTTGCTTGTGAATGGGAAGGTTTTGAACCGGATATGTATATTCTTGGTAAAGCGCTTGGAGGAGGGGTGTTCCCGATCTCTTGTGTGGTCGCTAACAAGGATATTTTAGGTGTGTTCAATCCTGGCTCCCACGGTTCAACTTTTGGAGGAAACCCAATGGCTTGCGCGGTGTCTCTAGCTGCTCTAGATGTATTAGAGAATGAGAAACTTGCAGAGCGTTCCTTAGAATTAGGAAAATATTTTGTGGGCAAACTAAAAGAGATCAAAAACCCCATCATTAAAGAAGTTCGAGGCAGAGGGTTGTTTATCGGTGTTGAGCTTACCGAACCAGCTCGCAAATATTGCGAAGCATTGAAAGAAGAAAACTTGCTTTGTAAAGAAACCCATGATACGGTGATCCGTTTTGCCCCGCCATTAGTCATTTCAAAAGAGGAATTGGATTGGGCAATCGAACGCATTCAAAAAGTGCTAGGGTAACCTTGTACAAATTACTGATAATAAGATAAAAGAGGCGAATATCAAATGTCGGAAAATCTAAATTTATTCACATCTACTCAGAATGTCATTAAAGAGGCGTTGACAAAACTGGGTTATACGGAAGAAATGTACGAGCTTTTAAAAGAGCCGCTTCGCATGTTAACGGTCCGTATTCCAGTCCGTATGGATGACGGATCTACAAAGGTGTTCACTGGATATCGAGCACAGCATAGCGATGCAGCTGGTCCTTCAAAAGGAGGAGTTCGCTTTCATCCTGAAGTGAATGAAGAAGAAGTAAAGGCGTTAGCAGCATGGATGACGCTAAAAGCTGGTATTGTGGACTTACCTTATGGAGGAGGAAAAGGGGGAGTTGTCTGTGACCCTCGTCAAATGTCAATGGGAGAAATCGAACGTTTAAGCCGTGGATATGTTCGTGCGATCAGCCAAATGGTTGGCCCGACAAAAGATATTCCAGCTCCGGACGTATACACAAACTCTCAAATCATGGCATGGATGATGGATGAGTACAGCCGCATTCGCGAGTACGATTCTCCAAACTTTATTACAGGAAAACCGCTTGTTCTTGGTGGATCTCATGGGCGTGAGAAAGCAACAGCTCAAGGGGTAACAATCTGTATTAAAGAAGCAGCTAAAAAAGTGGGCATTAACGTGGAAGGCGCACGTGTTGTCATTCAAGGTTTTGGTAACGCAGGAAGTTTCTTGGCGAAATTTATGCATGATGCGGGAGCGAAAGTAATCGGTATTTCAGATGCTTATGGCGCGCTTCATGATCCTAACGGTTTAGATATTGACTATTTACTTGATCGTCGTGACAGTTTTGGAACGATCACTACATTGTTTGAAAATACCATTACTAACCAGGAGCTTTTAGAGCTTGACTGCGACATCTTAGTACCAGCAGCGATCTCTAACCAAATTACAGAGGAAAATGCTCATAACATTAAAGCGTCTATCGTTGTAGAGGCAGCGAATGGTCCAACAACATTAGAAGCAACGAAAATTTTAACAGAGCGCGGCATTCTTCTGGTACCTGATGTATTAGCAAGTGCTGGTGGAGTAACCGTTTCATACTTTGAGTGGGTGCAAAATAACCAAGGTTATTACTGGACAGAAGAAGAAGTCAACGCCAAGCTTAAAGACACGTTAGTTGCTGCGTTCAACAACATTTATGAAACAGCTCAAACGCGTGGAGTGAACATGCGCTTAGCCGCTTACATGGTGGGAGTTCGTAGAACAGCTGAAGCTTCCAAATTCAGAGGATGGGTATAATTAGATAAAAACCACATAAAATTGCCAAATATAACAGGCCGGTGAGATCGCTCTCACTGGCCTGTGTTTTATTACGTATCGGAAGTAGGAGTCCTTCTGAATCTTACTTCTTCGTCTGGTTTAAAGAGTAAACCAAGATTAATGAGCCCTGCAAGACCAACTAGTGTATAAATAATTCTAGAAAGACCCGATGTTTGGCCTCCGAATATGGAAGCTACTAAATCAAAGCGGAATAACCCAATCAATCCCCAGTTAAGAGCTCCAATAATGGTTAAGGCTAAAGCGAAACGTTGAAGTCCGCTCATTTGATTCCCTCCTTTCATCTATGACAGCTTTAGTATGTGTCATCTTCTTTTTTTTATACATTGAGTAAACGGCGCGTTCATATATGGATTTTTAGTTGTTATTTCTTATAAATATCTTTTGTGAACAGTTCTGTAGTTGTTGCTAAAAAAAGAAAATAATTCTACCTTTTTTCCTTGCTTCATCCCTTCGTTACAGTTAAAGTAAGAATGAAAAAAGTAAAATGGAGGTCTCATGACAATGACCCATATTAAGTTTGACTATTCCAAGGCATTATCCTTTTTTGGTGAACATGAATTGGAGTATTTGCGAGATGCCGTAAAGGTGGCGCATCATTCCTTGCATGAAAAAACAGGTCAAGGTGGGGAATTTACTGGATGGGTTGAATTACCTGTTCAATATGACAAAGAAGAATTCACTCGCATTCAACGAGCAGCTGACAAAATTAAAAGTGATTCGGATGTGTTAGTTGTCATTGGGATTGGCGGTTCTTACTTAGGAGCCAAAGCGGCGATCGATATGATGAGCCATAGTTTTTACAATCTTTTGCCTAAGGAAAAGCGAACCACTCCACAAATTCTTTTTGCTGGAAATAATTTGAGCTCTTCTTATATGAAAGAACTATGCGATGTATTAGAAGGAAAAGATTGGTCAATTAACGTGATTTCTAAATCTGGCACAACAACCGAGCCTGCCGTTGCTTTTCGGATGTTCCGCAAGCTGTTAGAAGAGAAATACGGGAAAGAAGAAGCGAAGCAGCGGATTTATGCCACAACTGATCGTGAGAAAGGAGCCTTGAAAACGCTCTCCTTAAATGAAGGATACGAATCCTTTATTATTCCTGATGATGTAGGTGGACGTTTTTCGGTGTTGACAGCGGTTGGTTTATTGCCGATAGCGGTCAGTGGAGTAGACATTACGGACATGATGAAAGGGGCAGCGCAAGCGGTTGAAGATTTAAGTGAATCTGAGCTAGATCAAAACATCGCTTATCAATATGCGGCAGCCCGTCGTATATTGTACAATCAAGGAAAGACGATTGAAATGCTGGTGAACTATGAGCCAGGGCTGCAATATTTTTCTGAATGGTGGAAGCAACTGTTTGGAGAAAGTGAGGGGAAAGACCGAAAAGGGATTTTTCCAGCCTCTGCGAACTTTTCAACGGACCTTCATTCTTTAGGACAATATGTTCAAGAAGGACGTAGAGATTTGTTTGAAACGGTGATTAAAGTAGAGACACCAAGACAAGAACAACTGATTGAAGAAGATGCGTCTGATTTGGATGGATTAAATTATTTAGCTGGACAAACGCTCGATTTTGTAAATGAGAAAGCTTTTGAGGGAACGTTGCTTGCTCATACAGATGGAGGCGTACCTAATTTAATCGTCACTATTCCTAAAATGGATGCTTATTCCTTTGGTTACCTTGTGTACTTTTTTGAAAAAGCTTGCGCGATGAGCTGTTATTTATTAGGGGTCAACCCATTTGATCAACCGGGTGTCGAAGCTTATAAAGTGAATATGTTTGCTTTGCTTGGGAAGCCAGGATATGAAGATAAAAAACAAAGCCTCGAGCAAAGATTAATATCTGAATAAAAAATTGCGGAGAAATCCGCAATTTTTTTTGCTTTGTGGAGCCATCTCACATCATGTCGACATAGTTCTTTTATTTTAGGGAACACTATAGAAAACTTTCATGCAGAAAGGGGAGTATAAGATGATTGAATTGATATCGCCGTTACAAGGGAAGCAGTTTAATTTATACGAGCTAGAACAAAAATTAAAGCCGATGGGGTTTGTGATTGGCGGCAATTGGGATTATGATCATGGTTCATTTGATTATAAAATCGATGATGAAGGAGGGTATCAGTTTTTACGTTTACCTTTTTCAGCGACAGACGGACAGTTAGATTCACCAGGAGTATCGGTTCGTTTCGGTCAACCATATGTACTAGCGCATGTATATCAGCGCGGGCTTGATGATCATGCGGAGGCAGGGGTGATCAGCGGCTCGGTGAATCAGTTTTCTGAACCGCAAGATCCTGATGGTCAATTGAAAGAAAAGTATGTGATTGCAGGAAAACGGCTGCTTGAAGAGGTGGAAGCTGAACTTAACGTTGAATAATTAAGAGCTCATCTTTTGGCTGAATGGGAAATTCAAAGGGGGGATTAATGTACGTTTTTTCCTCTCTTTGAATGCCGATTAATAACGTCTGTTCTTGTAATAAAAGTGGCGCTAACTGGCCGAAGCTCAAATGACCCCATTCTTCTTTTGTAGACAATATTTTTAAGTGTCCACCATTCGAAGGGTCGAGTAAATGGATGACAGTGCTAGAAATGCCATCAAAATATAAGCTGTTTAGCATAATCGAACTAGCGTGACGGTTTGTTTCGATCACTTCATTGGCTCCAGCTCGCTGCGCATTAACGACTTGCTCTTTCGTTAAAATCTCCACTACGCAATAAAGATCGGCGCGACATCCTTTGATGGCGACTAACGACAAAATAGAATTCATATCCGCATACACTTCATTTTTATGTTGATCAGCTGTAATGAGTACCATACTAGCTTCTTTGATGTTTGCTTTTTTTAATGTTTCATCTTTGTAAGGAGCTCCTTGAATAAAATGAACCACTCTTGTTGAGTATGGATTTGCTTGTAAGGAGTCATCGATGAGCACAATCCGGCGGGGAACAGTCAGTTCTTGTAACTGATCAATAATTTCTTTTGATCGCTCATTCCAGCCAACAATGATTAAATGATGGGTTTGTGTATACATTGTTTTTCCTTCTTTCAAGGCGTTTTGTGATGCAACAGCTGTCGTTGCTAAATGAACAAAATAAGAAGATAAAAAGCCTGCTCCGATGAAAATTAATCCGATGCCAAGTAGCCGTCCGGGTACGGTTTTCGGTGCGTAGTCACCAAAACCGACTGTAGATGCTGTAACAACGGCCCACCAAACGCCTTCAAAGACGGTTGGGAATGTTTGTGGTTCAATGAAATGAACAGAGGTTCCAAAACAGACGATGATAAAAACCGCAATCGAAAATATTCTGACGATCATTGGAGCTTCGACAAATTTAAAATATAATTGCTGAAGCATAAGTTGTTCTCCTTCCGCTTTTTTGCTGTCAACAGTATGTCCTTTTTTGCAAAATCGAAACAAAAACCATTGCTATTTATCATAATTTGAATATAATATTATTTAAGATATGTTACGGGGGCTTAGCTCAGCTGGGAGAGCGCTTGCATGGCATGCAAGAGGTCGTCGGTTCGATCCCGATAGTCTCCATATTGGAAAAACCTGCAAAGTATACTTTGCAGGTTTTTTTGTATATGTTAGGTGCCTTCCGATTAACTTGTCAATAATATGGTAGCGATAATTGTAGCAATCAATACAGAGCCTCCAGCGAGACGAATCCATTTGGTAGTCATAGAACTTTCTCCTTTCAGTAAACTGAATTTTAAGGTACGCTCTTTCTTTTCCTTTTCCCTTATCGTATGTAAAGTATTCCTCTTTTAACAAAGTTATGTTAAAGGTGACAGAAAAAGAAAAGAAGCCTCCCTATCCATATTACAGACGAAAAAGGTCTGTTAAATATGGATATAATAGTAAGGCTTCTTCCCGAAAGGTTTGTTTTATAAACTGGCAATTTCTATATTATCGACATAAGGAAGTTCAGATATCGTGTGATACACTTCAGTTGTACTTCGTTGGAAATAGACAGATACATTTAATTCTAATAAATGCGCTTCTTTTTTTAAGTCTTTAATACGCAGTCGAGTAATCACGATATCTTCTTCTTCAATGCTGTGGATCACTTCATCCAAGTTATCTTTATTTTTGATGGTCATTTTAATAAATAGAGCTTTTCGCTGCAATCCACTCGGGCCAAACAGTCTAAAAATAAGAGGGATAATTTCAACGCTAAAAATTAATAAGGCAAGGCCTGTAATTGCTTCTGCGAAAAAACCAGCTCCGACCACGATCCCAATCCCGGCTGCTCCCCAAATCATAGCAGCTGTAGTTAAACCGGAAATGCTATCGTTGTTTCTGTGTAAAATCACTCCAGCTCCTAAAAAACCCACTCCTGAAA
This sequence comes from Bacillus sp. REN10, assembly GCF_016820555.1. Classification (GTDB taxonomy): domain Bacteria; phylum Bacillota; class Bacilli; order Bacillales; family Domibacillaceae; genus Bacillus_CE. Next base: position 8,022 of record NZ_JADHDW010000027.1, read on the forward strand.
CAATTTGTGCGGCTAAACGCAGAGGATCCATCGTAATATTGATGAAGTCACTTCCTGGAGATTTATAAGCGGACTCAATTGATACGATCGTTAGTAAACAGCTCACAATAGAAATGACTAAACTCGTTTTTAATCCGACGGGCTTTCTTTTTAATTCACGCTCCAATCCAATAACTAATCCTAACACAGCTGATAGAATAAGTTTGATTAGTATCTCGGCTTCAAATAGCCAATCCATAAGCATACCTTCTTTCTGAACTAGAAGAACATTCATATATAATGATAAAATGATGATTCAATACAGTATAAATTAACAACTAGATAAATGCTAATCATGATAGAAGAGCAATGGCGGATAACAAAGTTTGTACATTATTCTATACAGAGCAAGACTAGAATAATGTATAAGCTGCATAATATGCGATAAAAAATATATTTTTTTAAAAAAGTTCTTGTTTTTAAGTTTTTATCATGATATATTATTACTTGTCCGAAAGACAACGAGTAAAGCAAGCTAAAAAAACTTTGATTTTTATTCGGATATGTGATAAGATAGAAGAGTCGCACTTAAGTAAATTGATCTTTGAAAACTGAACAAAATAAACGTCAACGTTAATTCAAAAAACTTAGTTTATCTAAGTGAAGCAATTTATGAGTTAAGGAACATCTGCTAAATTAGTCACGTTCTGTGACAATGCAGATGCCTGCACATCCATGTGCAATGCAAACATCTTTTTGGAGAGTTTGATCCTGGCTCAGGACGAACGCTGGCGGCGTGCCTAATACATGCAAGTCGAGC
>NZ_JADHDW010000028.1 GCF_016820555.1 Bacillus sp. REN10
CAGCGGGTGCATCAGGGAGTAGTTTTTTGGTTAGGGAATTCACCTGTTGCTTCCCCCGGTTTCTCAAATCCGTAACGAGCAAATTCAATCATTTCTGGCGGTAGCGGATCTAATTCACCATCTTGCGTTTCACCAATTACCTGCAAAGTCATACTAACTTCTACAAAGCAATCCTGCGGTGATGACTTTTCAACAGATTCAACAATACAGTAACCAAAGATCGAATCATGTTTGTCATTAGCGTTTTTGTTAAGGTTAACTTCCCACACCTTCAATTGTTTTTTCTTTTTAATCGCATCCATTGCTGCTTTTTGACCAGGATCACCACTTTCTCCATAAGCGGTAATTTCAAACGATTCACTGTTTTGTCCATAACCAACGATTCGGCCGAATTTCGTTTGTTCATCAACGATTTCATTTTCAATTGAATGCGACCCTTCTGTTTGGTTGCCAATCAATAAGCCTACTGTTCCTAACGCGGCATCAACTGGCTGAACTAAATAGATAATGTCTTTACCATTTAGCATACTTATCACTCCTTAAATGTTTTTAATTGAATAGCGCATACGCAATACGCCATGACGAATGCTTGGATCAATGTCATCAAACACTTGTAATCCCGTTCTCTCCACTTTTAATGTTTCGAACCCTGTCATATCCAACTTGTAAGAAAGAGCACTTAAACAAGCATCTAAAATGTCATACGCTTGTTTCTTTCCTGAATAATCGCTCCAAGCATGGATGGTCACACTAATTTCTTCACCAAATGTACTTTTTGTGTCTAACGGCAACACAGAGGGCTCGCCGATTACAACATATGGATACACTTGATTCTCTCCCGTAGCATCAAAAACGCCTGTCACCAAAAATAACAAGCGCTGATCTGTGCTCAATCGTTGATATATTGCTTTTTGCAGTTCCCATAAGGCTGTTTCATATGCCATAACATCACCCTAATTTTCTCATTTCAGTTTGAAAGTAGCGCCGCCCTATATCAACAGCAGGCCCCCAAAACTCTTGAGGTTTTTGACCTCTTGTATAAACAAAACGCCCAAGTTTATCGGACCAGTAAATCCAAGGAGTTTTACGCCCATCGCCACCAGTAGCATAAATACCAGTGCCGAACTCCACATAAATCGCATAGTGAGCCCCAACTGTTACCACAGCAGTTAAACCACCATTTGTGACTTCCGTTTCAATGGATTGCTTCAAGTTCCCATCATCTACAGGCGCCAATGCTTTAGCATTTGATTCAATAATCTTAGCTGTTTCAACAACAATGCGCTTGATTTCCTTTTCAACTGCTTGTCCATATCGATGAAGAGCGGCTGATAACCGTTTACTCCCGAACTTAATATTAGCCATTTGGGACCAACTTCAGTGATAGCCGCATAATTTCGTGTTGCCCACCTTGATCTTCTGGCCGACCAGCTACTTCATATGTTTCGCCATCATAATACATACGCATATCAGTGCGAATATCAGTACGATAAGGATAGTAAACATATCGATCGAGCGGGTTATTTAATTGCATAGCTTCATATCGCTCTTTACTTGTTGGTGTATCCACAAAGGCATTAAACGTGTCAAACTTGATGTATTCTTTAACGAATCCACCACCGCCATCAGACACTGACCTTAATTCCTTAAATGTGACGACATGTGGAAATTCATCGCAAGGCATGGAATTTCAACCTCCTATACGGCGCCAAGTACATGTACATACTCCCTGGGAACTCCAAATCATATGAATAAGAGACAGTTCCCATCGAGCGGCTTTTCAGGCCTGCTTTTTGACAGTTATGTTGTATTGCTTTCGCCATAAAAATACGAACACCGCCCGGGATGTCAGGCGGCGTAAACTTGTTATTACAATAGATTTCTAGGTGCTCAAGTAAAAGAGGGAGCATAGTACGGTAGTAGCCATCCTTTGCCGTTCCTTGCTCCCCATTAATCAATTTAATTTGCTCTATTTCATCTTGTGTAGGCTGCCACATATTTAACACCTACTTTCGTTATTCAATGACTCCAGCAGCTTGTAGTTCCTCTTGAGCCTTCTTTGTTACAGAAAAAGAGTCACCTTTTTTAAAGCGTTGCTTCCCATACTTCACGTTGCGGTTAAAAATAACTTTTACTTTCGATGTTTTTCCAGATTGTTTTTCGTTAGTTTCAGTAGATTCAGCCATGTTGATCCTCCTTAGTTAACCTTCGCAATGAAGATTTTATCAATATTTTCAAAGCTCGGAAGAACGATTTCAGAAACGATTGTATTCACATTCACTGGATGTGGCTCTTTGATCGTGGTTACAGCTACACCTGTATTAACAATTTGTACATCAGCATTCATGGATCCGGACATTAGATCGGATTCTTCCGGCGTTGTACCAAAGTACGTGCTTCCAAGCGTGCCGCTGCCTGGAATCAAAGTGAAGTAATCATCAGGAAAAAATTGTTTTGTTGTGCCATCCTCCGCGATGTATTTTTTATTGTAAATAGCAAATGTCACGCCTGTTTTCATTTCAAGATATTGCTTGAGCATGGATTCAGTCAAAATCACATTTTGTCCACCGACCGGATTCATATCTAGCTTGATTGATTTATTTTCCATCAAGTAATTGAACGTTTTACGTGTTAGGATGGCACGTGTTGGCTTCTCACCAGTATTATCCTCAACAATTTGCTGCCATTCCATAATGTCCTGTACAGGTGTTGAGTTTTGAGTGTCAGACCATTTAGCAGTATCAAGCAATTCCTCTTTATGATCTGCTTGCATTTTGTAATCGTATGTGTAATCTTGACGGTTAGCGACAATGTCGATTTTACCGCTTGAAAGTAATTGCATGCGCATACGCTCCGGTTGCACCATGGCACCGTCGATAAGTGTCATCTTGTCATTAAAAATCTTATTGATGACCGCTTTAATCATTGGTTCCGCATTGGAAGCGGCTAATGTGTTGAGTTGTTGACGATCCTTTTCGCCAACTCGCATTGCTTCGCGGAAGAATGGCATTTCTGTTTGAATTTCCTTAAATCCGATACGATCACGCAAGGTTGCTTTTGCATCAAATGCGGACGGCATTAATGCTACCGGAAGGCCGTTAGAGCCTTTAATCCAACTTAAATCCAGGCCTAACTGCTTCTTAGCAGGGAAAAGCGTTTCTCCTAAGTAAGGAATACGGTTTGAAACTTGTTCATTGTAGTAAGCTTTAATGTTTTTTGCTGATAATCGATCAAAAATGTTTGGCATTATTTATTCATCCTCTCTTATTTTAAAAATGTGACTTGCTTTAACGCCGCAGCCGCTTCCGCTGTTGGAGCTTCCGGAAGTTTGCTCAAGTCAACGAACCCGTGAATCAACATAGCAGCGGATGCTGGCCCATATGTTACGTCAGTATCTTCAAATAAGACACCTTCTGCTGTTGCACCATTGGCTTTCACTGCTTTTTTAGATTGATCGGCTAATACCCCACCACCAAGAATGGTGCCTGCTGGAACGATTTTTTTGCCTTCTTCATTTGCGGTAACACCTGTATCGTCTACTGTTACCGCAAGGTTGACGTAATGATCAGGGAACTTTAAAATTTCTTTTTTATTTGTGTAGGTTGTCTCTACAAATTTCACTTGTCATTCACTCCTTATCCGAAATAGTTTTCTTGAGCTTTAACCGCTTCAACTGCATTACTGTTAAACTCTTTTGCAAGGTCTTTACCGTATTGGCCTTCATCAGTACCACCGTTGCCACCGCCTGGATCACGACCATGTTCTTTGAATTTCTTTTCAACAGCTGCTTGTACTGCTTTTGTATATACTTCTTCAAGCTTTCCAAGGTTAGCAGTTGTAGACTCTTCATCGTCCGCTAAAAAGAAATCAACAATATCAGTCGGTAACCCTTTTTCAGTTGCCTGCTTAATCGCTACATTCATCAGCTTTTCGCGTTGAGCGGCTTTTTTCTGACTCTCTAGCTCTTTTTCAAGAGCGGCGATCCGCTTTTGCTCTTCGGTTTCTTGAGGATTACGTTTTGCTAATTCAGCTTCAACTAAAGATTCAAGGTTATTGGACTTCCATGTTTCAAGCGCCGTATTATGATGCTTGTCCTTTTCTGAATCCAAATCACTTTTTACTGCTGAATTTGCTGTCACTGCCGCTAATACGTCACCTTTCTCCAACGATTTAAAGATATGTTGAGTGAAAGCCGACTCGTCACCAGCTTCAACAAGTGCTTTTAATTCTTCAAAATTCACTTTCATGTTTTTTCCTCCTTGTCCTCCGCACGCTTAAGCCCGCGAAACACATAATAAATAAGCCTTTTATAACGTCATGCTTAGGACGTGTTTTTTCTTATCGTTCGCTTTCTCTCTTATTCAGCTAATTTTTCTTTCCACTCATCAAACGTCATGTATTTAAATGTGCGAGAAGGCGGCTGTATTTCCTTCTGTGCCTTTTTCAACGCTTGGGCATAGGTTAGACCTTCATCTTCCATGTACTTATCTATTCGAGTAGCTAGCTTCTTCTGATAATTGATATCCATATAGTCACGACCTCGGCGATATTCAGGTAGCATGCCATTCACCAACCAAAGCTTCACACAACGGCAATTAATGTCCATTGAAGCAACACCCCATAGATGCGGCCCCTTGGCTTTCATGCCCTTGTAATGGAAATAACCGTCCTTATCTGCTTTCTGACCATCTAAAATACGATGGGCTACCCTAACTCTTAAATCAAGACTAGAAGCCCAAATACTATCTATTTCAGCGTATTTTGCCGCTTTCTCCGCCGCTTCTTCACTCGCTACACTTCTAACTCTTCCAGCTTCAGTACGAGCCACAAGCATCGCTTTCTTTTTTGAAAAGTTTAAAGTTTTCTCTAACCGTTTTGCCATTGTCCCAAAACCTTCGCCCGCCATGAGCCCTTGTGCGATCTCAATGTTAATCTTTCGAATGATCTCGTTTCGATGCTGCTCAAATATTGAAGGTAATGTTAAAAATTCGATAGGATTAATAATTGCTTGTTGAATCATTTCGATTGTTGGAATCGTAAAGCCCATTTCCTCACCGCTAGCCATCTGAAACAAGAAAGCGAGCTTTAAATAATTCTCGACATATTGTGTTTGCATCGCTCGATCAACCTCTTTGATCAACTGTCGATAATCCTCGTTAAACATCTTTGCAATAACTTCCATTTCCTTCTGAAACCGATTGTACTTATTTAAATCAGTCCAGGAAGGTTCGCCACCTTTACCATACTTACGATACATTTGTGTGATCTGATAAAGGATTACTTTCAACCGTCTGGCAAACACTTCTTCAATGTCACTCTCTGTCTGAGCCAGTAGCTTGTCCAGTTGCTTGTGGATCTCCTGTTGGTTCATCGTTTAATTACACCATCTCCGCCGCATTTGCCACACTCGATTGTTTCGCCTGTTTTTTCGCTTATGACCGATCCGGAACCGCCACACTTTTCACATGCTTCACCGTTTTTATTTTGCTTTGTTGAATCAGCGGATTGCCCCTCTTTTTTTATATCCTCTTCCTCATTATCAAAATCAATAGAATCTAAAGGTTCTAATTGAGGACCATACAGTAAGGCATCATTCTGCATTTCTTCAAGTTCATATTCAACATCATCAACAAATGACAATAATCCCAATCGAGTACGCTCAGACACATACCCTTTTAATTGAGCGGTTGACTGCGCTTCATCCAAAATATTAGCTGGAAGATTTCGTTTAAATTGAAACCACACCTTCAAATAATCTTCTTTGTTATATCCCTTTCGCTTGGCCCATGCACTAAATAACACTTTGAATTGATAGCGTAGCGAAGAAGTAAATTTCCGCTCCATCATGACGCATTTGTTTTCTAGTGACATGATCTTGAGTTTCATTGCAATGCCGCTCGCATTTCCAGCAAATTCTTCATCAGCAAAGTTCACTGACTTCGCAAACCTCATAATGTTATCATCCAAGCGGTTCAAATGGTTCTCGATCATCGTGTCATTAATATCTTTCGTGAGGTATTTAACCTCATCGTGTTCACCTAACAATTCAAAGACACCAGATTTTTTGAGCTCTGCCATAGTCTCCTCATCTGCTCCCATTCCCTTAAGAATGAGATAAGCCAAACGGTACTGCTCGATCTCATTACTGGCATCGGATAATGTACGATCGTAGGCATCGATAAGCGCCAGCACTTTCTCTGCATCACCTTTTAACTCTTTATTGTTCGCCACGCCAAATAACGGATTGTAGTCAAATAAGTGAGGTTTCACATCATCCAACTCAAATCCGCCGTTTTCCTCTGAAAAGTAATAAATGTTTTTGTCATCGTAAAACTCAGCATATAGCACATTATTAAACTTGTAGTATCGCAAGGAATAGACAGGTTCGTGAATATCTTCACCAATCAGTATCGCTTCCCAAGGGTCAATGTTCTTGATTCGTTCATTGCCTTCCAGATCTATATACGCTAAGCGAGCGGCATATCCGCAAATAGCTGCCATCTTACCGAGCTCAGCATCATCGTCCTCCGCATTATTGCGGAGTAGGAAATTATCAAGCTCTTCTTTTAATTGTTTGTAGTTTTTGTCCACATCATAAGTGATTGGATGACCAAACATATAGCCGACCTTTGTATCAACGATATCGGCATCATAAGCGTTATTCAGAAGGTTGTTCACCTTGTCATCTAGACGCTTCACATTGTCACTATCAAAGTCAATCGCAGTAGCGGATCTCTTAAAAATAGCTGGCCCATCTTTATCCGCTTTATACCGCTCATACAGTTGTTTCATTCGATCATGATCTTCTCGGTGTGCTTGTATGATTTCTTGCACGATCTCTTTTGTCACACCTTCTTTTGCGATGCGCTTCTTAAATTTCAGCATACTTTCACCTACCCTGTTTTCCGTCTTTGTGGTTTTATATGCGTGTAAATGGCATAGCGTAAAGCATCTAACACGTCATCCCATTCCTTTATCGGCTCACCTGTTTTTGAATTCCACACATACATGAAAATCTCTTGTCGAAAACGATCCACCTTATCCTTAACAACTTTAAGTTTAGTATTCTTAAATAAACGAGCGACTTCCTCAATACCCGATACAACCGCTTTATCTGCATTGATTGCTCTAATCCTCTCTCGCCTGAAGCGAATGATA
>NZ_JADHDW010000029.1 GCF_016820555.1 Bacillus sp. REN10
GGGCATAGTTTAACGGTAGAACAGAGGTCTCCAAAACCTCCAGTGTGGGTTCGATTCCTACTGCCCCTGCCAAATTCAACTTTATACGATTTGTGGCGGTCGTGGCGAAGTGGTTAACGCATCGGATTGTGGCTCCGACACTCGGGGGTTCGATTCCCCTCGATCGCCCCATATAGATCATTATTGGGCTATAGCCAAGCGGTAAGGCAACGGACTTTGACTCCGTCATGCGCTGGTTCGAATCCAGCTAGCCCAGTATGCGGAAGTAGTTCAGTGGTAGAACACCACCTTGCCAAGGTGGGGGTCGCGGGTTCGAATCCCGTCTTCCGCTCCAACAAATTAAGGCGGCATAGCCAAGTGGTAAGGCAGAGGTCTGCAAAACCTTTATCACCGGTTCAAATCCGGTTGCCGCCTCCATCATTTGCCGGTGTGGCGGAATTGGCAGACGCGCACGACTCAAAATCGTGTTCCGTGAGGAGTGTCGGTTCGACCCCGACCACCGGTATCATGTCATCGTTAGTAAATGCGATGAAATCAACGTTTCTTACACTTTGTAAGGAACGTTTTTTTATTTATCACAAATACGATTCTTATAAAAATATCGTGTACATAAAATCGTGTGCGTACCTGTCATTAAACAAGGAGGAATTAATATGGCAAGGCGTACAAACGAATTATCTATTGAGGAATTATCAATCATTAACTCACCAAAAATCGTAAAGGAAATTGATTTTAAAACGGCTCTTTCTTTATTTGTTGATGATTGCCAAATCAGAAATCTAAGACCTCAAACAATTCAATATTACAGAAATGAATTATCGGTTTTTTATAAAATACTTAGAGAAAAGGAATTAAATCCTTATACTGTAAACATCTTAAAGAAAATCTATTAAGTGACATCAAACTACTAAAAGACCGTAGAAAAGTAGTTGAAACCTTTACACATGAACAACTACAAATGCTTTTTAATCAGCCGAATTTACGTTCTTTTGTGGGTGTAAGGGATTACACTTTTATGTTATTGTTACTTGAAACAGGTGTGCGTGTGAGCGAATTAGAAGGGATTTGTGTTCAAGATATTTTGTGGAATGAATCTAAACTGCATATAAGGAATACAAAGACGTATAAAGAGCGATCGTTCCTATTCAGTCAAAGATGAAAAATCAATTGCAGAAATATATTCAGATACGTGGAGTAATGGAAACAGATGCTTTATTTGTCACTCTTGATGGTGAGAAAATGTCAAAAAGGCAATTCCAAAACAGGGTGACATTTTACGGTAAACAAGAAGGTATAACAGGGGTTAGATGCTCCTGCCACACCTTCAGGCATACCTTTGCAAAATTGAGCGTTAAGAATGGTGCTGGAATATTTGAACTACAACAAATTCTAGAACATACATCTATGGAAATGGTTAGGGTTTATGTTAACCTGTTTAGTGATGATGTATTAGATAAACATAGAGCCTTTTCACCTCTGGTAAATCTTAAAGTTAGAATGTAGAAAAAATAAAGAAGAGAATATTCAAATGAAAAAGATGCTTTACTTCAATACGGAGTAAAGCTTTTCTGACTAAACAATTGAAGAAGGAATGCTCAAAAAGGATTTTTTAATTGCCTAAGAGAATTTTATTAAGAGATTTGACTATGACGTTGAAAGTAGAGGTGCTTGGATGAAATTTCATCTATTGGGTGCAGAAACTAATATAGAGATTGATGTTTTACATAGAAATTACCCAAATAGTTCAGATTACTGGGATAGAAATTGGGTTTCTTCAAAATTAAAAATTGAAATTCCAGGATATACAGTTTCTTTTGTTGCTGATTTAAGAACGGATGAGTTAAGCGATTTTGTTAATAAACTAAAAATAATGAATAAAAATATGAAGGGGAAGGCAATCCTTAATAATTTGGATGGTTATTTAGAAATTGAAGGTGAAATGAACAAATTAGGTCAAATTATTTGGACTGCTGAAACTTGTTATCCTGCAGGTTACGGTGCTGTTCTTAATTTTGAATTTGTTTCAGACCAATCATACTTAGAAACTATAATAAAGGAATTAGATGATGTTTTAGTTGCTTTTCCTGTTTTAGGAAATCCATAGATATTATATATCTGATAGTGTTTCAACAATTTGAGGAATAGTTTCTACACATAGAGGTTTATGGATTGGAGATAATGATATATGAAGTATTTTGATTACTTGGAATTAAATAAAAATGAATTTGTTACACATTTAGAACATATTCTTACTTTGTATAAAGTACAACCTGTCGGCAACGGGTACATAGACTGTATTGTAATGAAGAATGATTTAAAAGGTTTTATAAAGGAAATAACAACTTTAGGGATACTTATTACTGATGTATCTTGGTGGTGCTATGTAAAGCCAACAAATGATAATGAATCAACTGAATGCCCACACGGAATGGGAGGTCCAGAATCAGAATATTATGAAGGTTGGTTTAGTGAATTACAAAATGACTTTTTTGAAGCAGATGTAGAAAAAGTAAATTCAATTATAAATTCATATGATAAACACTCAATTTACTCATTAAATATGCAAATAATAGATGAGATAAAAAATATGCTAAACACACCCTTTCGATACACTCCTACAGAGTATATTGAAGGTAATAAATGTGTAATGCCAGGTTTATGGTTGCTCGTTCCAGAAGATTGGAAGCGTTCTTAAAAATTTAAACATTGTCAATAAATAGAATGTCTTATCTGAAAAAGACAAACTATAAAGATAGACCATGACCTAAATGAACAATTTTATCGCTCCTTATTTGTGTTCAAATAATATTATTTATCTAATTTTTGGACAAAATGTACATTTTCCTCAAGGAGAGTGAAGGGCACAGCCCGGCGAGTAGGGAGGGGATGAATCGCGGTTCGGCACAGCCGAAAAGTGTTGGGTGGAAGACCTTCCGAACTTTGTCGAAAGAAAAAAGGATGACATTTTCCATTCGCTCTTGATAGGAACGTACATTCGTTTTATAATGATGACAAAGGAGGGGATGGGATGTATCGCACACTGAAAACAAGCTTTACAGCGTCACCGTCCACGCTTCAACAGTTGTTTCACCTCCGTCGGATCTGCGGAACGATTTGGAATGACTGCGTACAGCTGGCTCGGTATTACTACCGAATTCATGGCCAATGGATCAATAAAAGCGACCTTCAATCGGAACTCAAAGGCTTGTATCCTCTTCACAGTCAGACGATCCAAGCGGTGTGCCACAAGTTTTTGCGTGCCCGAGAAGGAGTTCGTCAAGCGAGGAAAACGAACAAGTCCATCCGCTATCCATACAAAGAAAAGTTCGTGTTTCCTCCCNCCCAGCAGGTGGTGTGATGAAAGAAGTGGAACTCATCTACGACGGTCGGTGGCATGCCTGTTTGTCGTATGAAGACGGCATCGAACCCGTCCCCATGTCAGACGGTCATACAGCCGCGATCGATCCAGGGGAAATTCACACAATTGCCGCTGTGAATACTAATGGACAAGCGCTAGTGATTTCGGGCAGAAAGATGCGCAGTGTTCACCGGTTGCGAAACAAAAAAGTGAGAGAA
>NZ_JADHDW010000003.1 GCF_016820555.1 Bacillus sp. REN10
TTACATATATAAGGAGGAATGGTAAAATGAAGAAAGTATTTTCGGTTTTAGTAACATTAGCTTTAACTATGTCTGTAGTATTTTGGGTCACTCCAAGTAAGTCTTTGGCAGGACCAGCCCCAGCGTTAACGGATTTACAAATTATTGGCATTACATCGGATGGTAACAACTTTGTGTGGGAAGATATCCATCCTTATCAAATGGCAGCAAAAAAACCTTTAAACGGATCTGAAGTTCGTATCGCGGTATATTACAAAGGTACTGAGAGTTATGGAGGGTCACGAATTTATAGTGATGGAGTGGATATCACTTCACAAACAAGCAAGGCAGCTAATGATGATTTATTATCGGGAGCGGATAGAATTGTATATGGATATATAAAGTATTACAAAATCCCAATTGAATTATTAAGCTCTGGGGGAATAACTGTTTCTGCAAAGAATTATTATCCTCCTAATAAAGTTTTTAATGATCGTTTAAGTTTCACAATAAATAATGGAGAGGTGAATTGATTCAATGAGTGTTGATTTTAGCAATCCTAGTAATAAAGCAGCTTTTCAGGCGTATAGTCAATTGACTTTAGTTTCTCGTTTCAAACAGCACCTGGAAACAGGGAGTGATTTTGGAGATCAAACAATAGAAGAAATAGAAAGTCAGATGGGTTTAAGCGAATTTATGGATACAATTAAATCCGACAAAGTGGTTAATCCTGATTTATCTCGTGAAGTATCAGACTTTCATAATGGGATTTTACAGGACAGAATGCGACTCTCTGGAGACGTAGCTTATGCTGGCCAAGTATCTTCTATCATTAATAAAGCTTTTAAGTTAGGGTTAGTAGGTAATGACCAAGAGCTCATTAAAAAATACAAATAATAATTTATTATAAGTTAAAGCATAGATCACAAGCAGTCACTATTTATAATGTGGTTAATTGCAAGGTAAGTAGAACAAGCCCTTCTCGTGTGAGAGGGGCTTTGGTATATTATTTATCGTTTTCGTTTGAAGCAGAAAACAAAATTCCTATTTCTTTGGAGGCGCTGAGGTAATATTCGATTCCGTTTCTTGTAGTTCTTTCTTCTTTACCAATTATATCACTTCCATCAAGACCTAAATCTTTGATCACATTTCCTCGCTCATTTTGTGACAAATCGGGGTTAGTAGTCGTGATAATAAGTCCTAATACGGTTAGTATGTCCAATGCAGATTCTTGACTGCCGTCGCCTACTCCTATCATAGAAACGTCTCTGACTGTATCATCTTTTTTATTGATCGTTATAGTTAAAATAATGTTGTCATTCAAAGTTACCTGTGAAACATCTTGGGCTTTGCCAGATTGGACGCTAGGATTATTAATTTTAAAATCGGATTTAAATTCGTCAGAAGCAGCATTAAATCGTTTAGCAAATTCATCTAAGTTATATCCTAATGATTTATTTTTTAATGCTTGAGCTTCTTCCTTTTCTTTAGCTAGTCGTTTCTCTTCGGCTTCTTTTTTAGCAAGTTCTTTTTCTTTCTTTTTCTTTTCTTCTTCAGTTCTTTTTAATCTTTCTTGTTCTTTTATCTTTTCTTCCTTTTCTTGTCGCTTAGCTTCTTCTTCAGCTAGCCTTTCTTCTTTTTCAATCTGCTCGGCTTCTTTTTTTGCTTGTTCTTCCTGTTTTGCTTCTTCCATCGCATCTTTAGTTTCTGGAGATACAGCTGCAGCAGTAAACATCACTAAGAACCCGGCAGCGATAGTAATTACTGAATTTCGTTTTTGTTGTTTCTTAAATAGATTCTTGATTAATAAAATAATACCAACAATCATTGCTACAAAACCTATAAACACTATAAAACTAATCATTCCACAATCCTCCTGTTTAGTATAATCAACTATATTTTACCTTTCATTGGAGAGATGTGGAAGGAGAGATTTAATTATCTAGTACCAAGTGTTTGCTCCTTTCACATGTAATCAGGACTAGAAATCAAACACACTGGTAGCAAGAGCTTTAATGTGTGCAGATTTCAACTGTTTACGAACGATAGCTGTGTACAATCCAAACTGGTTAGTAACCTTCGAGTTTTTAATCTTCCACACAAGGTCTTTAAATGATTGCAGCGCCACTTCAACCATTTTTGGAGTATTAATATTGTCATACTTTTTGGAGTTAACCAGAGCGATTCTGTACAGCTCTACGATGTCTTTTGAGTCATTAAAAAACATAGATACATAGTCAGCAAAGTCTTTATCGATCCAAGAAGGAATAATTCTGGATAACTCCTTTTCGACACGCTCTGTACGTTTGTTATTAATCTTTTGTTTTAAAGAAATAGATTTTGTTTTATTGGTGTGACAATTTTCTTCATTTTTAATAGGTGCTTGTGTGACAACTTGCTTTTCTTCCACAATTAAAGGTTGGATAACAATAAGGTTGCTTGTTTGCTTCATGTCGCTTCTGCGCTTCATTTCTAGTTGCTTAATAATCCCTAACGACTCCTAAGTGTTGACATGCACGAATAACCGTTCTGCGGCTAATTTCAAGCGATTCAGCAATATGTTTCTTTGTTCTAAAAGACACACCAAAATATTTAGCTGAATAATTGTGTAGGTGATTCAATACAGCCAACTGGTTCTTGTTCAGTTGATCGACAAACTTCTCCTTATATGCGCGAACAGTTTCGTTCAGATCGTCAATCGTTTTAAATGTTGCTAGGTTTTTATACGTTTCATTACCAGCAATAATTGTGATCGCTTGTTTCTTCATATTATATGTCTCCTTTTTGGAAACAAAAAAGCAACGGCCTGTGTAAGCAAACCGTTGCTTGAAGAACCCATATGGTTTAAAATATCCATATGAGCATAGCAAGTGTTTGCCTGGTGTGATCAGGCGGACGGTACATGAGTGTTGGTAGCACTACATGCACACGCTGTGCTCTTTTGTTTTTAGTATAAAAATGCCCGATAAATACCCGATAATTGCCCGATTTTACAACGTCTATACTGATTTATTTTGACGGGTTTAAATTTAAAAACATTGATAAACAATGATTTTTATATTATTTTGATGTGTTTTTCTTCTATAATATATGTTCCGCACACAAGTTCACCCTTGGGAGCGCGAGCAATATTTGCAAATGTATTAATAGAGAAACCCCTTGAGCCATAAGGCTTTGAGGGGTTTTTGTGTAGGGGCAGAATACAAATATAAAATTACTTTTTTAATTCTTGCCCCTTTTTCGCCCCCAATGTAATTTTTGGAATGTATTTGCTTCAGTTTCGATCTGAATCAAATACATAACTACGGAAAACATAATACTGTTTCGTGAAATATACGGTTGTTTCATTTAACAAGTTATATAATAAAAAAGGCCCTTAAAGCTTAATATTCGCTTTAAGGGTCTTCTTATTATGCACCAACTACTTGCCGGTCATATGACTTTTCAACAAACACAGCATGCCAAATCATGAAGATCAGAACGGTCCATATTTTGCGGCTGTAATCGCCTTTGCCTTGGCAATGGTCTTCTAACAGCTGCAGAACATACTGTTTATTAAGAAGGTGGTCTGTTCCGCTCGTCTTAATAATTTGAACAGCCCAGTCGTACATTTCGTCTTTTAACCAATGTCTAATAGGAACAGGGAATCCTAATTTCTTTCTATTTAGAACGTGATCTGGTACAATTCCTTCCGCTGCTTTACGTAAAATATATTTTGTTGTGCCGTCAGCTGTTTTCAATTGTGTAGGAACTTGAGAAGCTACTTCAAATACACGTTTATCTAGAAAAGGAACCCGAAGCTCCAATGAATGCGCCATGGTCATTCGGTCTGCTTTTAATAAGATATCGCCGCGCATCCAAGTATGAATATCGATATATTGCATGCGGTCCACATCGTCGTAGCCAACGGTTTCTTTATACAACTGCTTCGTAATGTTCGTATAGTCCATGCCTGTTTGGTAGTTCTGCAATAATGTTTGTTTCTCTTGCTCTTCAAACATTTTCGCATTCCCGATATAACGTTCCTCCATCGGGGTTACTCCGCGTTCAATAAAGCTTTTTCCTTTTACTCCTTCAGGCATAATTTGCGACAATTTTTTCAAAGAAGCTTGGAGCATAGAAGGTACGTAATTAAAGAATTTCAATGATTGAGGTTCGCGATAAATATTGTAACCGCCAAATAATTCATCGGCGCCTTCGCCAGATAGTACAACAGTTACATGTTTTCTCGCTTCTCTAGCTACGAAATACAGTGGAACACAAGCTGGATCAGCTAGTGGATCGCCCATATGCCAAATGATTTTTGGAAGTTCCTTCATGTATTCTTCAGGAGAAATGATATAACTGATATTTTCTAATCCTAACTTTTCCGCTGTTTCTTTCGCTACATCAACTTCGCTAAAACCATCACGCTCGAAGCCGACAGAGAACGTCTTAATGCTAGGGTGATAAGTTTTTGCAATCGCAGCAATAACGGAAGAATCGATTCCCCCTGATAGGAATGAACCCACTGGTACATCACTTCGCATATGTACTTTTACAGAATCGAAAAGTACATCTTGGACCATTTTGACATAATCTGTTTCAGAACGAAGAACTGGAGAAAAAGAAGCTTTCCAGTAACGGTGAATTTTCATTTCTTCTCCGATCTTTTTCGTGAAGTAGTGCCCAGGCTCTAATTTATATATATCTGTATCCATCGTTTGCGGTTCAGGTACATATTGATAAGTTAAATAATTTTGCAGCGCAGTCTCATTTAAGTTAGTGGCAGACAACGCTTGTAAAATACTTTTCTTTTCAGATGCGAAATATGTCCGGTTACCGTCTTGTTTGTAGAAGAACGGCTTAATGCCAAAGGGATCGCGGGCACCGAATAATTCTTTACGCTTTTTATCCCAAATAACGAATGCGAACATTCCACGCAGTTTATCTACCGTTTTCTCTCTTATTTGACTGTATAAAGCGATAATAGTTTCAGTATCAGAAGAAGTATTAAACTTAACACCTTGTTGTTCTAACTCTTCTCTTATTTCTACATAATTATAAATTTCGCCGTTGAAAATGATCCAATAATTCTCGTTTTCAAAAGACAGCGGTTGTGTACCACTTTCAATATCAATAATACTTAGTCTTCTGAAACCAAATTGGACATAATCATCTTGATAATATCCTTCCTCATCAGGACCTCTATGATAAATAATATCATTCATATCTTTAAACTGCTGATCGGACAATCGGATAGCAGTTGTTTCATCGTAAGCACAGCCTATAAAACCACACATATCTTTCACCTTTCTATCATTGATTATTAAAATATTAAATGCAGTCAGTAAAGCATATTAACTCATTATACAGGGTAACACAATCTGCTTCAAACGGGAAACAATATATAAACTTATTTCTTTAGTAAATAAAAAAAGCTTTCTCATAGGGAGTGGTATCCTACGTGAGAAAGCTTCTGATTTTTAATGGATTTGGCGGAAAACCCCAATCACTTTTCCGAGAATCTTGACAGTTTTTAAGATGATTGGTGCCATGGAAGAATTTTCTGGTTGTAATCGAATGTAATCTTCCTCTTTAAAAAAACGTTTAACGGTCGCTTCATCTTCCTCCGTCATCGCTACAACGATATCACCATTTTTTGCTGTTTGTTGTTGCCGAACGACCACGTAATCCCCATTTAATATACCTGCTTCAATCATGCTGTCTCCCATGATTTCTAACATAAAAACATGCTCATCCCCAGCTGCTAGTTTTTCTGGGAGTGGGAAATATTCTTCAACATTTTCAATGGCTGTGATGGGAAGACCAGCAGTTACTTTCCCGATTAATGGTACGTTAATAACATTTTGTTTCGGAACCGTTTCGTCGATATCAAGAACTTCAATTGCTCGCGGCTTTGTAGGATCTCTGCGAATATATCCTTTACTTTCAAGACGTGCAAGGTGTCCATGTACGGTTGAACTTGAGGCAAGACCAACGGCTTCTCCGATTTCCCTGACAGATGGGGGATATCCTTTCGTTCTAACTTCTTGTCTAATAAAGTCTAATATATCCTGTTGCCTTTTCGAAATTTTCATCATCATTTACACCTCTTCCATTCGACTCTTTTCTTCATTATACCATGTTTGAAAATTAGGTACAAACATAAGTTCGAAAATAGACTTGACACAAACAAATGTTCTAAATAGAATAATAGTAGGTTTACGAACAAATATTCGATCAAGGGGTTGAACATATGCAAACTTTAATAAAAAATTACTCTTTCGTCTTATTATTTATAGTTGTGACAGTAGTTGCTGGTGCTATATTAATTTTTAATATCGGTGAAGAAAGCGATCCCTATTTAGAGGTTGTTGTACAAGAAGGAGACTCATTATGGACGATTGCAGAAAAATATCATAAGATAAACGGCATGAAACAGGAAGATTTTATTATTTGGGTTCAGACAGAAAATGAGCTGCATACAGCAAGAATTCAACCAGGTGATGTGTTAGTGCTTCCGTTGAGTTCCGCTCACTCAACCTACTCTGACCATCAGTTAGCTTTTAAAAAGAACTAAATGGGTAACGGCCATGTCTTATAGAAAAAGCGAGTAATAGTGGATAGATGTGTTTGCGCACTGGTTATTCGTTCAGTTTTTTATCAAGGAGGAGTATTTTTAATGAAGGCGATTATTTATTGCCGGGTCAGTACGAAGAAGGACTCGCAAGAAACGTCTCTTGAACGGCAAGAAGAAGAGCTATTACAATTAGCAGCCACCTATGGATATGAAGTGGAAGCTGTTATTAAAGATCAAGCCAGCGGTTATGAGCTTGACAGAGAAGGGATTCTACAATTATTAGATGTCATAAAAGAAGGAAGAGCTGAAGTGGTTCTCATTCAAGATGAGACGAGGATTGGCCGCGGTAACGCTAAGATTGCTCTTTTGCATTCTTTATTTAAAGATGGAGCAAAGGTATATACTATAGCCGATGAAGGAGAACTGCAACTATCCGAATCTGATTCGATGGTCATCAACATTGTAAGTATGGTGGAGGAGTATCAAAGAAAAATACATAATTTAAAAATTAAACGCGGCATGAAGAGAGCTGTAGAAAATGGCTATCAACCGGAAAAAAACTTAAAAAATCGAGGGAATTTAGCAGGAAGAGAGCGTAAAGAGGTACCAATAGAAGAAATTGTCCAGTTGAGAAAGAACCGGCTGACATTCGGGGAAATTGCCGCTACTTTAAGAGGATTTGGATATGATGTTTCGAAAGCGACCGTACATCGCCGATATAAGGAATACATAGAAAGTCAGCCGAAGACAAGCGAGCAGTAGCGTCTTGCTTGTTTGCCTGCTTTTTCTTTAGTAAAATAGTGTCGGAAGTTGCGAGGAAAAGAGGGGAAATCCATGCTATCTGCAGAAAAAATAGCGAGAATTAATGAATTGGCTAAAAAGTCCAAAACAGAAGGTCTAACCGGTGAGGAAAAACAAGAGCAAGTACATTTACGCCAAGAGTATTTACAAGCGTTTCGCCGTTCAATGAGAAATACAGTTGAAACCGTTAGAGTTTTTGACCCTGAAGGCAATGAAGTAACGCCTAAAAAAGTGAAAGACATACAAAATAAAAAAAGAATGCACTAAGCTGGGAAATCCCAGCTTTTTGTGTATAGTAAGAAAAGTAAAAGAGGAGTTCACCTACGTCTTGTATATTTGGACAAAGACCTATAATATTAAGAATGACTATTATGCGCTGAAGAAAGGATGTTTGTGATGTTTGATAAAGTAGATCAACAGGCAGTGAATACTATTCGCACACTTTCAATTGATGCAATTGAAAAGGCTAATTCTGGCCACCCAGGTTTGCCAATGGGAGCGGCACCGATGGCCTATACTCTTTGGAGCCGTTTTTTAAATCATAACCCTAAAAATTCAAAGTGGTTTAATCGTGATCGTTTTGTATTATCAGCTGGTCATGGCTCCATGCTATTATACAGCTTGCTTCATCTATCCGGTTATGATCTTTCCATGGAAGAGATTAAAAACTTCCGTCAGTGGGGAAGTAAAACGCCGGGGCATCCAGAGTATGGTCATACAGACGGGGTAGAAGCAACGACAGGTCCTCTTGGACAAGGAATTGCGATGGCAGTAGGAATGGCCATGGCTGAACGTCATTTAGCAGCTGTTTACAATAAAGAGGACATGGAAATTATCAATCATTATACATACACATTATGTGGAGATGGTGATTTAATGGAAGGTGTTGCGTCAGAGGCGGCATCTTTAGCAGGGCATTTGAAATTAGGACGCTTAGTTGTATTGTACGATTCCAACGATATTTCTCTTGATGGGGATCTGGATAAATCGTTCTCAGAAAGTGTAAAAGGCCGATTTGAATCATATGGATGGCAATATTTACGAGTGGAAGATGGGAATGATATGGAGGAGGTTGCCAAAGCAATAGAGGCAGCTCAAAAAGATACAGATCGTCCATCTATCATTGAAGTTAAGACAGTTATTGGTTATGGTTCGCCAAATAAATCAGGTAAATCAGATGTTCACGGCGCTCCGTTAGGCGAGGATGAGCGGAAATTAACAAAAGAGGCTTACCAATGGACGTTTGAAGAAGATTTTTATGTGCCTGATGAAGTGTATAATCGTTTTGAAGAAATGATTGTTCAGCCAGGACAAACGAAAGAAAATGAGTGGAATCAGTTATTCGAACAATATAAAAATCAGCATCCTGAACTTGGCAAACAGCTAGAACTTGCTATTAAAGGAGAGTTAGCAGAAGGTTGGGAAAAGGATATTCCTGTTTATGAAGAAGGAACGAGCATTGCTAGCCGCTCTTCTTCTAGCGAAGTCATTAACGCGATTGCTAATAACCTTCCGACTTTTATTGGCGGTTCTGCTGACCTTGCCGGCTCGAATAAAACAATGATCAAGAAAGCAGAAGATTTCTCTGCTACTTCCTATGAAGGACGCAATATTTGGTTCGGTGTTCGCGAATTTGCGATGGGAGCGGCAATGAATGGAATGGCGCTTCATGGAGGTCTTCAAGTATTCGGTGGAACATTCTTTGTTTTCTCTGACTACTTACGTCCAGCGATACGTTTAGCTGCTTTAATGGGTCTCCCTGTTTCTTACGTGTTTACTCATGATAGTATTGCAGTAGGGGAAGATGGACCTACGCATGAGCCGATTGAGCAACTTTCATCGTTGCGCTCGATGCCTAACTTAAACGTATTACGTCCGGCAGACGGGAATGAAACAGCGGCCGCTTGGAAAATCGCACTGACATCTAAATCTACACCTTCTGTACTCGTGCTAACTCGTCAAAACTTACCGACTATTAAAGGGACAGCTCAAACAGCAGAAGAAGGAGTAGCGAAAGGGGCTTATATCATTTCTGCCTCTGAGAAAGAAACTCCTGATCTTCTTCTTTTAGCAACAGGTTCCGAGGTTGGCCTAGCGGTTGAAGCGCAACAAGCTTTACTTCAAGAGGGAATTCACGCTTCAGTTATTAGCATGCCTTCATGGAAGTTATTCGAACAGCAATCAGAAGAGTATAAACGTTCGGTGCTTCCGAAATCTGTTAAAAAGCGTCTTGCGATTGAAATGGGTGCTTCTTTAGGTTGGGAGCGTTACACTGGCGATGAAGGTGATATTATCGCTATTGATCAATTTGGTGCTTCTGCTCCGGGCGAGTTAGTGATGAAAGAATATGGCTTCACTGTTGACAATGTAGTTTCACGCGCTAAATTATTATTAGAAAATGAATAAGCTACAGCCAACTCCTGTATAAGGGGTTGGCTTTTTTACTTTGTTAAACCATAATGTTGCTACTTGAACAGAGTTATTCTTTAAATAGAATAGCCGAATCGACAAAACTAGTGGTGTTTTTTTTCAAGCTTCAACAAGTTTACGTTTAGTTATTGACTATAATTAGGATAAAAAGCTTGCAGGAGGTTCAATAGATGAGAAGCTATCAAATTTACTGGATTACTGAAGAATTTGCTCATTATTTTTATGGACGAGAACAAAATTTTTTTCAGCTATTTTTTGAAAGCTCCTGTGGGGAAAGTGAACAGCAACAAATTATTGAAAAACAAATTCAATACATTACAAACAAGTTTTTGATTTCTGAAGTGAGAGATTTGCTCTGGGAAGCTTTATCAGCAAGAAGTTGGTTTAATATACACAATGATCATTATTTTCAGATTGATCTCCCAAATAATAAGGGACGAGCAGAATTGTTTGTTGATGAACAATGCTTATATTTACAGGCCTCGGGAAGCTATGAATCAGAAGCAATTTTTTTCCATGCACTGAAAAAAATGAACGCATATCTGTTTGCAGTTGACTTTAAAAGGAAAAATTATGGCTGGCTTGAGCCTATCAAGAAAGAAATCCTGTTTAGATGAGGAAAATTTCTCTTTCATGTTGTATAATGACTTGTGGTTTAGTAAACTTTTAGTAGACAACATGAAGGAGGAAGTATTTTATGTGGTATGTGCTAGTTGGAATTCTGGCTCTAGCGGCTGGAGTTGCAATTGGGTTTTTCATTGCTCGTAAGTACATGATGGATTACTTGAAGAAAAACCCACCAATTAATGAACAAATGCTACGCATAATGATGATGCAAATGGGACAAAAACCATCCCAAAAGAAGATAAATCAAATGATGGCGCAAATGAACAAGCATATGGATGGGAAGTGATTCAGAGTCATTTCAATGATTTTCACAAGGAGGACTGAATGCTCCTAGAAACTCTTGAAATTATAATTGAGTTTACTTTTCATGCTTAAAACGCTTCTTTTCTATGTATTGTATAGAAGAGAAGCGTTTTTTTATTGGTAGGAGATGGATCATTTACAAATGCGGTGATACATGCATACTATCAATAAAATAAATTCGAAATTATCAATTATAAAAATAATCAATAAATGCCTAAAGCTGTATAAATTAATATCATATATATGGTAACAGAAATACTTTAAAGATAATTATATGCAGGAGGAAAATGTATAATGCCGAAAAAAATAAGTGAAGATATGATGGATCCGAACTTTGTTAAAAAAGTGAATGATACCGTTGAGTATTTGGATGATGTTTCAATTAATATAAAAAAATTCGGAGTTGTTGGAGATGGTATTATTGATGATACAAACGCGTTACAAGCAGCATTTGATTACTCATCTATCCATAAAGCTAAAGTCTTTAATGGAGATAAAAATGCTGTTTTTAGAATCACTTCACCACTTTATATTCAATCACATGCAAATATTGATCTTGGCCATGCTGAAATTAGAAAAGTGAATAACAAAAAAGGTGAGGGTTCAAATCTTTTTTTTACAGCTGAAGGAATCATCGATTATTACACTGTTGATGCTCATATGATTATAAAACATCAAGATAATGAATATGCAGAAAATGTAAAAATTAAAAATGTGTATTTTGGATCAAAGCACACAAATCAATGGCATGAATATGGTATTTTTGCGCCTAGACTGACTAACTCAGAAATGGATAGTATTAAAGGTGAAGCGTATAAGTTCAATACTTTAGTTAAAGGCTTTACATGGTGGTTGATACCGACATTGGATAACCTCAGACAGGATGGAGGCTTTTGTGTTTTTCATTTAGATGACGATGGATCAGGGGCTGGTGGATCAACTTCTATTCACTCAAAACAGATTGTTGGTACTGATATGAAAAACTGTCTAAAAATTTTCGGGTTGTCATATTCTGTATTTGATGTTCCTTTGGTGGATTATTCTAGGGAAGAAGCTTTTTATATAGAATCATCTGAAAGTCTTATTTTTAATTCTCCATCGGCAGAATGGCTTAACTCTGGTGAATTTCTGGTTATGACAAATTCAAAGGTGGTAATTAATAGTCCTAGAGCTACTGAGATAAAAGGGTCGGATATTAAAGAAACGTACCTACTGTCTATTGACAATGGAAGTTCTTTAGTGATGAATGGTGGCATTTTTAAAGACTATATTTCAGGGAATTATGCTGTAAACTTACCTCTTGTAGTAAACAATGATTCTCATGTAACATTAAACCAAACCATCCTTCCTAGTAATGGAAATTTATATAATCCTCTTACTGGCGGATCAACGGTCACAGAAATCAATTCTAACGGGATAAGTGTAAAAAATTCAGAAGGAAAAGGAATAATAATTAATGGTAGGAAGATTTTTTTTGAATCGGACATTCCGACAAGTGGTGAATATGCACTCGGCGATGTGGTCATCAACTTATCTCCACAAAAGCATGGCGTCGGTTCGTGGGTATGCTTAGAGGCTGGAAGCCCTGGTAAATGGGGAGTTTTATCAATTATAAAAAGCGAGAAATCAGGTACTTCTTATTTGAGTGGTAATAGTATTCAAAAGACGTATAGTATACCACATGGGCTAGGAGAAGTACCTAATGTTGCGTTTGTACAGCCAAGTAATGCAGTAGCAGGTGAAGCAAAAATCAATTATATTACTTATAATGAAAAGAATTTGATCATCAATTTTTTAAATGCACCTAAAACGGGAACGAATAATGTAAAAGTTCACTGGAAAGTGGAGGGGTAAGCAGTGTGACTTTTGGCTTGTTATGCTAAAAAAGAGCAAATAGAAAAAGAGTTTGCTCTTTTTAATTTTAGCTCTTGGTTTGATAAGAAAAGGTGAGGGCTGAAATTGTTAAGCCTTATAAAGAATATGGGCTTTCTTTGTTTTTGGATAATTAGGTCAACGGTTTATTTTTATCGACTAAAGGTTGAATATAATTACGATCATAATCATTTAATAACGTATCTAGTTCTTGGCTGTATTGAATCGCTAATGGAGAATTTAATCCGTAAATGGATACAATGTCTAATAATTCTAGGCGTTTTTTTTCTATTGTATCTAATAAATGTTCTTTAGACACTCCGGTAAATCCTTTCATGATTGTATTTAATGGATTATTGATAGTATAACCAATTTTTTTCTTTTTTTCAAAAAATTCTTCTTCCGCTATTTTCTTTGTCTGAATAAGATCATTAGGAGGGGAGGTTGTTATTTGTCACAAAGTATTCATAAATTATTTTTTCGCGTATCTTTAAAAACTTTGTTACAATAGCAAAAGAAAGGCGGGGGGTCTTTATGAGTGATGTCAATATTTTTATAGCCTTCGGGGCTGGGTTTTTAAGTTTTATTTCACCTTGCTGCTTACCACTTTATCCAGCATTTTTATCATACATAACGGGAATGAGTGTAAATGAAGTAAAAAATGATAATGCGATGCTCCAAAGAAGAAGCATGCTGCACACTCTCTTCTTTTTACTAGGTTTTTCTATTATTTTTATTGCGCTCGGCTTTACTAGTTCTTTTATTGGGAATATTTTGTTTCAGTATCAAGATTTAATTCGCCAAATGGGCGCGATATTTATTGTCTTTTTTGGTTTAGTCGTAACAGGTATTTTGCAGCCTAAATTTATGATGACGGATCGTCGGATAGAGTTTAAAAATCGGCCGAGCGGTTATTTAGGATCTGTATTGATTGGGCTTGCTTTTGCGGCAGGATGGACTCCTTGTACAGGGCCGATATTACTATCTGTATTTACCCTTGCAGCATCCAATCCAGGTTCTGGTTTGCTTTATATGCTTGCTTATACACTTGGATTTGCTATTCCCTTTTTTGTACTTTCTTTCTTTATTGGCCGTATGAAGTGGATTCGTACGCATAGTGCGAAAATTGTGAAAGTGGGCGGCTATGTTATGATCATCATGGGGATTGTTCTATTTTTCAACTGGATGACGAAGATTATTTCGCTGTTAAGTCCGATTTTTGGAGATTTTACTGGGTTCTAACAGGGCATATGAAATAGAGGTTAAAATTGGGGAGGAACGTATGTGGCGAGTGTTTTGATTGTAGATGATACAAAGTTTATGAGAGCAACGTTAACAGACATGTTAGTCAAGTTGAATCATAATGTCATCGGTGAAGCTGAAAACGGAGCAGAAGCAGTGAGCTTATATCGAAAGCTACGGCCGGATATCGTGACGATGGATATCACAATGCCTATTATGAATGGGATTGAAGCAACAAGTAAAATCAAAGCTGAATTTCCTGAAGCGAAAATTATTATATGTTCAGCGATGGGGCAGCAAAGAATGGTAATGGAGGCGATTGAGGCGGGAGCAAAGGATTTTGTGACTAAACCATTCGATGAAGCACGTGTAGATGAATCCTTGCGGCGCATACTAAGTTAAATCATTTGCGACGGTTTCGAATGATTCCGTTGCTAATATGGCTACTTATAAAATTTATTTTAGGATAAGGGTTGATGAAGATGTTATATGTAGCTTCATCTGTGTTCGCAGTTCTGATGGGAATTGGCGTGATTGTTATTCGAATGAAAGCTTCGAAGAAACCAACGTCCGTTAAAAAGATTATTTTGCCTCCTGTATTTATGAGTACAGGGGCATTAATGTTTATTATTCCTGAATTCAGAGTGAGTTTAATGGAACTATTAGAAGCGATGATAGTAGGCATGTTGTTTTCCATTTTATTAATTAAAACATCTAATTTTGAGATTCGAGATCAGCAAATTTATTTGAAACGTTCTAAAGCGTTTCCGATTATTTTAATTAGCTTGCTTATTATCCGGATTATTGGCAAAGGAATATTAAGTAGTTCGATTGATGTGGGCGAGCTAAGTGGCATGTTTTTTATTTTGGCCTTCTCCATGATCGTTCCTTGGCGTATTGCGATGTATATAAAATATCAAAAGTTAAGCCGAGAACTAGGTAAATAGAATGAAAAGAACACGCAGAGAAAAAATTTCTGCGTGTTCTTTTCATTCTGTTCAAATAAGCTCAAAATCCATTATCACATTTTAATGAGACAACATAATAAGATTAAAACAAATGTTCATAGGGAGAGATATCAATGTTCATTTCGTCGAGTTTTTTTCGCAAAAACTTATGGTCTCGTTTTGGAGTCGCAATGATGTATCCGCGGATTACTAGGTCCTGTGTGACTTCTGTTGCCTTTTCTTTTAACGTGATCTCACCAATTTTTCCGGCAATTTTATGACGAGCAACATCGCGGAACAATTCAGGTACTGGGCTGACAAGCTCCTCTAGTAAGTCCTTTTCTTGCTGTTTCCATAAGTTTCTCGTTTGTGTTACATAGTATTCTTCCCAATCCATATCCGAAAAGCCATCTTCTTTTGGAAAGCGTTTTAAAAATTTTCTAAACATAAAGAAGCCACCAATAGCAAAGCTTCCCATTAATATAACGACCCAGAATAAAATAAAATAAGAAAACCAGCCTTCTAGCATTATGCAACCTCCAACTATCACTTACTTTCGTTACTATTATAGACAATTGATGGAGGTGAAACAATAGATAAACAGTAGGTGCGGAGCTGTTTGCATTTTGTTCATTTGCATTCATTCAATAATTCGTTACTATTAAATATACAGATTATGATAGAGGTGAGACAAGGTGAAGTTTATTCATACAGCGGATTGGCACTTAGGAAAGCTCGTTCACGGGGTATATATGACGACTGAACAAAGAGAGGTGCTTAGGCAATTTGTTGCTGTTGTTGAGCAAGAAAAACCGGATGCTGTCGTCATTGCTGGGGATTTGTATGATCGTTCCGTTCCGCCGACAGAAGCGGTAGAGTTGCTGAATGAGGTCATGTTTCAAATCAATGTGGAGCTTAAGACACCGATTGTGGCGATTGCGGGAAATCATGATAGTGCTGAGCGGCTTTCTTTCGGTGCTTCGTGGTTTAAACAGAGTAGCTTTTATTTAAAAGGAAAGCTTGATCAAGATTTTGCACCTGTATCGATCAATGGCGTAAATTTTTACTGCATCCCTTATGCAGAACCTGGAGTCGTTCGCGAATTGTTAGGTGATGATTCGATTCAGTCTCATCAACAAGCAATGAAGGCAATTATTGAAAAAATAGAAGAAGAGATGAACAAGAAAGAGATTAACGTATTTGTCGGTCATGCGTTTGTTCTTGGCGGTCAAACGAGTGACTCGGAACGAACGTTGTCTGTCGGTGGTTCAGGTTGTGTCAGTATCGATTTATTTGAGCCTTTTCATTATACAGCCCTTGGTCATTTACATAGTCCTTATGCGATTAAACATGATACGGTTCGCTATTCTGGTTCTCTATTAAAATACTCTTTTTCCGAAGTGAAACAGCGGAAAAGCATTTCGATTGTTGAGATTACAGATGGAGGAAAAGTGACGATTGAAGAGCGAACTCTCACGCCGAAAAGAGATATGCGTGAAATAGAAGGAACGCTTGAAGAACTGCTGGACCCAAGTCGTATTCAAAATGAGAAAGTGGAAGATTATTTAAAAGTTACCTTGCTAGACAAGGGGGCGTTGATTGATCCGATGAACAAATTGAGACAAGTATACCCAAACGTCTTACATCTCGATCGGAAAATCGAGCTTACTGATCAAAAAAAGAAACAAAATTATACTTCGGTGCGTGATGAAAAGAAAACTGAACTCGATCTTTTCGCAGACTTTTACACCCAAATGACGACGGAGCCATTCACAACAGATAAGGAGAAAGTAATGAGAAAGCTAATCCAGGAGGTCAAATTGGAGGTTGAGCAAACATGAAGCCGTTAAAATTAACGATGCAAGCATTTGGTCCTTATGCGGGAAAGGAAGTCATCGATTTTGGTCAGCTTGAAAATCATACGATGTTTGTTATTTCTGGCCGAACAGGTTCAGGAAAAACGACGATTTTTGATGGGATTAGCTTTGCGATTTACGGACGGGCAAGCGGTGATGGAAGAACGGGTGCGGAACTTCGCAGTCACTTTGCCAGCGATGACTTATTGACCGAAGTTATGCTTCAATTTTCATTGAATGGTCATACATATGAAATTTCTCGTGCACCTCAGCAAGAGAAGAAGAAAGAACGGGGAGACGGTTATCGAACTGTAACAGCAAAAGCGGAGCTGTATGAGTGGACAAATGATGGAAAAAGAAAGCTCTTAGCAGCGAATGTGAGAGACGTTGATGAAAAGATTAAAGAAATTGTGCAACTAGATGCCAATCAGTTTCGCCAAATTTTAATGATCCCTCAAGGAGAGTTCAGAAGGTTACTTGTTTCGGACAGTAAAGATAAAGAACAAATACTTCAGCGGCTGTTTCACACTCAGTTTTACAAAAAGATTGAAGAGAAATTAAAAGTAGAAGCGAATTCCTTAAAACAGAAGGTGCAATCGGGTGCAGAGGAACGAACGCAGCTGTTAAAAAGTATTCAATCATCTTCGGAAGAAATGGTTCAACTACTTCAAGCATCACCATTAAACGAAACAGCTGTCATCACTCAACTAGCCAAAGATATCGAAGATTTGACAGTTCAATCAAATCATATTCAACAAACTCTTTCCAAGAAGAGTCATTTGCGCGATGAATGGAATAGAAAGTTGGACCAAGCTGAGCGAATTGTGGTGCAAATTGAGAAAAAAGAGCAGTTAGACAAACAGCTCGAACAATTGCAGGAAAGACAAGAGGAGATGGTACATAAACAAGAAGAAATTATCTGGGCTGAAAAAGCAACGAAACTTGAACAGCAAGAGAAAGAGTGCAAGGCGTTAAAAAGGGAGCTAGATCGGCTTCACGAGAGAATGGAAGGGACACAAAAGGAACTAGCTCTACAACAGGAAGCTTATATGCAAGCAGACAGAGTATGGGAAGAAGAGAATTCTAAAGAGGAAGAACGGCATCGGGCGACCGAGGATGTCAGCAGATTAAATGCAATGAAAGAAGCGGTTTACTCCCTTGACCAAGAACAGCAACAGCTTGAGCGATTGAAGAGACAAACGAAACAATTAGAGGAGCATCAACTTCAATTGTCAGATAAATATGAGGAAGTCGAGCGCCGAATTGATCAAGTAGAGATAGAGCTGTCTTCTCTAGACCAACAGCAAAGTCAGCTT
Source organism: Bacillus sp. REN10 (assembly GCF_016820555.1). Classification (GTDB taxonomy): domain Bacteria; phylum Bacillota; class Bacilli; order Bacillales; family Domibacillaceae; genus Bacillus_CE. The sequence goes on from NZ_JADHDW010000003.1 coordinate 17,936, forward strand.
TATCAAGAGGAAATGAAGCTAACTAAAGTAACGCAGCATATTCAGCTTTATCAAGAAATAGTAACGAAGCAAGCAGACATTTCACGCTTGCAGCGCCAGCATTGCGAGTTAACGAACCAAGAAGAAGAAAAAAGTGCGCAGCTCCTTCAAGTGCGAATGAAACTGCAGACGCTAGAATCGGAATGGAATAAACATCAAGCCGGGATATTAGCTGCAACATTAGTACATGGTAAGCCTTGCGCTGTCTGCGGTTCTACTCATCACCCGCATCCTGCTTCAGAAATGTTAGGGGGGCCTAAGAAAGAAGAGATTCAATTAGCAAAAGCCGAAGTAGAAAGACTAGAACATGAACATCGTCAAATAGAAAAGAACAAGATGGAGAAGCAAACCCGCCTGGAAGTAACTGCGGAAGCGTTGGATAAGCTAGAGAAAGAAGCAAAAATGATTGGTTTAGATCACGATCTCGCCATTCATGAGCTGTTGGAACAAAAACGAGTGAGTGAAGCGACCATTCAAGAAGCGAAGGAAAGACTCAAACTAAAAACAAAATGGATCGAAACGAAGGAAGAGTTGAAACAAGCGAAACAAAAGCTTCAACAAGAGATAAGTGAGTTTCAAACAAAGGCAGATCAAGTCCAAGAACGATTTGTAACAAAGCGTGCAGAAATGGAACATTTATTAAAAAGTATCCCTGTTGCTATTCGGCAAAAAACAGCTTTTGATCAAGCGCTCCAGCAGGCGGAAAAACGGAAGCAACAACTGTTTGAACGATTAGATCAAGCGTTGAAGCAAAAACAGTTAAATGAAAAAAATGTCGCGACGGTAGCAGCGACTCTTCAAGAAGTCGAATATATGCATAGAGGTAAACAGGAACAACTGGAAAAAGAGCGGAATGTGTTTTTGGAGTTAATGAATCAGTATCAATTTAAAGATTATAAGCAATACGAAAGTAGCAAACGATCGGAAGCTATAATTAAGCAAATACAGCAAGAGATTATGACCTATAATGAGGACTTGCGATCAGTATCAGACAGAAGACATGAGCTAATACAATTGTTAGAGGGTGTGGAAAAACCGGATGTGGATCGAATAAAGCAGGAGCTAGTATCGATTACAGAGCAGATCACCGCCGAGCAGGAGAAATGGGCGCTCTCATCCGCTCTCATTCGCGACTGCCAGAGGATTAAAGAACGAGCAGAAGAACTAAACGAAGATTTAAAAGAATTAGAGGAGCAATATCAATTAATTGGTCATCTGTATGACATGACACATGGGAATAATGTTCATAAGTTAACATTTGAAAGATATGTACTCGCCTCATTTTTAGATGATATTTTAGCGGTAGCAAATGAACGGCTCGTCAAAATGACGGCAGGGCGGTATCATTTACGCCGAAAAACAGACCGAGCGAGAGGCAATGCACAAAGTGGTCTTGAATTACTAGTGTTTGATCAATATACAGGACAAGAACGGCATGTGAAGACGTTATCCGGCGGAGAAAGTTTTAAAGCCTCTTTAGCGTTAGCACTCGGTTTAGCAGAAGTAGTTCAGCAATATGCAGGTGGTGTATCGTTAGAAACGATGTTTATTGATGAGGGCTTTGGTACGCTTGACCAAGAATCGCTCGATCAAGCGATTGAAGCGTTAATGGACATTCAAAGCAGTGGTCGATTAGTGGGCGTTATTTCGCACGTTCCGGAGTTGAAAGAGAGAATTGAAGCGCGTTTAGAAGTGATTTCTACTCAAAGTGGAAGCTACACGGAGTTTCAATTTTTCGGATAACGATCATTGGAGGTTTGGGGGGTGAACGAGCTTCACGCCCCTTATCATCGGTACGCATTTTCTAATATGAGCATATAATCATATATGTGATTTGGAAAATATGCTATCATTAATTTAAACGATATTTAAGAAGTGGGGGGGTTTGATGGCGGAGTATCGGTTGAAAGGTCTTTCATGTGCGAATTGTGCTCGGGAAATGGAAGAAGAAATACAGAAGCTTCCACATGGAAAAGAAGCCAAAATACATTTTAACTCAGGTAAGCTGTCCGTACCTGAAGGGATGAATTTGCCTCATGTAGAGAAAATATTAGCGAAAGATGGAGCGGCGATCATTAAAGAAGAGGGTTTTTCCGATGAAGAAGGACATCAGCATGTGGAGGATCATGGTGGTCCAAATTGGAAAGTATTACTCTCTCTTTCTGCGGTCTTGTTTGTTGCTGCTTTTCTGCTTGAAGATGATTTGCATATGGCGGCAGTTGTATCTATTTACGTCGCTGCAACAGCGATTAGTGGCTACCAGACGTTTATGAAAGGAATAAAAAATCTTTTTCGTTTGAAATTCAATATTGATACGTTAATGACTGTAGCCTTAATTGGTGCATTTAGCATTGGGGAATGGCGAGAAGGCACGCTAGTAGCGATTCTTTTTGGATTAAATGAATATTTAGAAGGACTAGGAATGGAAAAAGCGAGACAATCGATGGCTGCTTTACTTCAAGTGGCGCCGAAAGAAGCAGTCTTAATCGATGGAGGGCATGAGAAAGTCGTTCAGATCTCTACTTTGAAAATCGGAGACATCGTTCTTGTGAAGGCAGGCGAAAAAATTCCTTCTGATGGGAAAGTGATTGAAGGGAAAAGTTCGGTCAACGAATCAGCGATTACAGGAGAATCGATGCCTGCTGATAAGCAAACCGGAGACGATGTTTTTGGAGGAAGCGTCAATAATGAAGGGGTATTAAAAATTGAGATCGTAAAGGCTTACGAAGATTCTTCATTGGCAAAAGTTTTACACCTTGTCGAAGAAGCTCAAGAAACAAAAACACCTACTGAGTTATTTATTAATCGATTTGCTAAATATTATACACCGGCGATTATGTTGATTTCAGTTGTCGTGATGATTGCGCCGCCCCTTTTGTTTGGAGGTGACTGGGGAGCATGGTTTTATCAAGGATTAGCAGTTTTAATTGTTGGTTGTCCATGCGCTTTAATCTTATCTTCCCCGATTGCCATTGTGTCTGGAATTACGAGAAATGCTAGAAAGGGCATCCTTGTAAAAGGTGGAGTTCATTTAGAACAATTAGGAAAAATAGAGACGATTGCTTTTGACAAAACGGGTACTTTAACAAAAGGCGAGCCCCATGTAGAACAAACGATTGTCTATGAATCGAGTTTTTATCAAATTGCTGGGGCTATTGAGAAAAACTCCTCTCATCCACTAGCGATAGCTGTCATAAGAGAAGTGGCAAAAAAAGAATCTCATATAGAGGAGGCAGTGGACGTCCAAACAATTGTGGGGCAGGGGGTTTCCGCACGCGTTAATGAAAAAAGCTATTATTTAGGAAATGAAAATAGTTTGTCTCATCTATCATTACCGAATAACATAAAAGAAGATATCGCACAATTAAAAGAAAATGGGTATACTTTAGTAGCGGTAGCTGATGAGGATCAAGTGCTTGGCTTATTTGGTATCTCTGATCAAATTCGTCCAGAAGCTCATCAATTAATGAAGGATCTTCAAGAAAATGGAATCAAACGAACCGTTATGCTGACAGGCGATCATGAAAAATCTGCAGAAAAAGTGGCAACAGCTATTGGCTTAACTGACTATTATGCAGGTTTACTGCCAGATGAAAAAGTGCAAAAAATTAAAGAATTAACGAAAACGTCTATTATAGCGATGATAGGTGACGGCATTAATGATGCCCCGGCATTGGCGACAGCCGACCTTGGCATTGCGATGGGAAAAGGAACGGACAGTGCCATTGAAACGGCTGATATTGTGTTAATGCAAGATCATCTCGGGAAACTTCCTTCAGCTATTTCCATTAGCAAACGAGTCAATCGCATTATTAAGACCAATATTACGCTTGCTTTAGGCTTAAAATTAATTGCTTTATTGTTAACGATTCCAGGATTACTTACCCTTTGGATTGCGATTTTATCTGACATGGGCGCAACGATCATAGTTACGCTCATTAGCTTAACAATCTTAGTTGAAAAGAAACAAGAAAAAATAAAGAGTGTTCCAGTAAACGGCAGTGACAAAGGGTCTTCCTCCACTGTTCTTCAAAGACGTTCATAAATTGTTCAGATTCATTTACAGTATGCCATTGAGAAATAGAAGAGGATACAATACGATTGAACTAGCATACCTTGCATTGATGTAGGAGGGAAATTATTTGAAGTTATATCGTTTCATTATACTTATAATGGTGACATCACTTGTTTTGATCACCGGATGTAGCAATAGTGACTTTCAAGGCAATATGGATGTGAAAATGCAAGATTTCACTCATGTTAATCAAGACAATAAAGAAGTGAGCCTGAAAGATTTGAAAGGCACAGTGTGGATCGCTGACTTGATCTTTACGAACTGCACAACGGTTTGTCCGCCGATGACTAAAAATATGTCTGAGCTGCAAAAAATGTTGAACGACAAAGGCATTGAAGATTATCGGATTGTTTCTTTTAGTGTGGATCCTGAAAATGATACCCCGGCTAAATTGAAACAATACATCTCTTACTATAATGCTGATGAAAGTAATTGGGATTTATTAACGGGATATGATGCGGACTATGTTAAAGAATTCGCTGAGAAAAATTTTCAAACATTAGCTATTCCTGAGCCTAATTCAAATCAAATTATGCATGGAACAAGCTTTTATTTAATCAATAAAGACGGAACGATTGTAAAAAGTTATAACGGTAATGAAGATGTACCATTTGATGAAATTGTGCTCGATGTTAAACAACTAACTGAAGAATAAAAATGCGGCTGCCTAAAGATGCTATATTTAGGTAGCCGTTTTGCATAAATGAGCTGAAAATGATTGAATCGCTTTCATTGTTTTACAAGGTCTAAATAAAAAAACAAGACTTGACTTTATTAAAATTAACAAAAAATTCACATTTTTCAATTGAAATTCAAGCTTGTATTGTGTAATATTAGACTACAGAAACTATTCTGAAAATTTATTCGAGGGGTGAGTAATATGAACTATGGCGTGTATAAGTTTGGCTCATTTAATAAAATTAAATGTGATTGCGGTTGGGAAGGTGTTCGTGCTGATTTGCGAAAAGCTTTAGTTGTTCTTGAGCAAACGAAGTGCGGAACCATTTTTGACGCAGAAGATGTATATGTTTGTCCGAACTGTGACTCTAGAAAATATTGATTCCCTCCCTAGCCTTCGTATTTTTTCCCTACTTGTCTACCGTCAATTTTGACCGTCTGCAAACTTAAAACCTTTCAGTTAATTTATAATATCAAAAAAGAAGTGTCCCATGCTAAAACGGACGCTTCTTTTTTTCTTTGACTCATTCGGATAAAATGGCTATTTTTCCTAATTTAACATAACCTTTTCTGTTAGAAAGCAAGTCTTTATTACTGTATCAAACAAGAATATTGTATAATAAACACATAATGGAGGGAAACGATGATGAAACAAATGAGAGGACATCATCTTCTATGTGTTCATGGATTTCGGGGAATGGGATATAGTCAAGACTTTATTCAGATGATGACAGAAATCGTTAAGGATATAAGAGATAACCAAAAGGATTTTACCATCCGGGTTGTGGTCGGGTTTGATGAAGCTTGCTTTTCTTGTCCGAATAAGGGAGAAAACATATGTGAAGCATCACCGACATCGCAGGAGCATGTCACTACGCTTGATCAAAATGTTATTCGTCACCTAGAACTAGAAGTTAATGGGGTATATCACAAATCTGATTTAATGAAACGAACAGTTGAAAGGGTCAATCCGGAAGACTTGGACTTTCTTTGTAAAGGATGCTCCTGGCTGAGTACAGGTGTTTGTAAAGAAGGGATTCGTCAGCTGAAGCAGAGTAGTGAGAGACTGTAATAAAATGATTATAATATTTTGTGTATGAAGTTAATGGAGGAACAAAGTTTATATGGCAAATGCAACAGGAAATTATTTTGCAAATGATTATGAGTCGATCGAACTACTAGCCGATCGAATTAGTGAGGAGTTAGAATGCCCGATTACGATAGAGGATGCCAATCATCGGATTATTGCTTATAGCCGACATGAGGATGAAGTGGATTCAGTAAGAATTGCTACGATTATGGCTCGGCGAGTGCCAGAACATGTGATCAATAGCTTATGGAAGAGTGGAGCGATTCCGAAATTATTTGAAACGGAAGAACCGGTTATTATTCCACGAATTGAACAAGTGTCGTTGGGAGAACGTGTAGCGATTTCCGTTCGTAAACAAAATCAAGTAGTAGGATTTATTTGGGCTCATCCTAAGAAAAGCTTTACGGACGAAAAGCTAATGATTTTGCAGGAGGCCGCTAAGGCCGTGAAAAATCAACTGCTTCAACATCAAAAAAAGAAAAAAGAAACAGAGAAAAGCTACCAAGAATTTTTTTGGAAACTGTTAACTGGTCATTTTGCTAAATTGAAAGAGATTGAATCGATGAATGAACAACATCATTTGCAGTTGAAAGGACCGCTTGCAGTAATTATTTTTGATTTTCCTCAACCAATTAACCAGTCAGTTGAGCGGCAAACAGATTATTTAGTAGAAACGATTCATCAACTGCCAATTGTTGCGAGAACATTCGATAATACACAATTAATTTTATTGGCGAAACTACCTGAAAAAGATCACGTGAATAGTCTGCTTACTTTTATTGATAGCTTTATTTCAAAAATCAATGAACGCCAGCAAATCGATGGCATCACAGCAGCGGCAGGCGGTGTGGCTGATCAGCCGTTGCATATTGGTCGGAGCTATCAAGAAGCATTGTTTGTTTTAAAGATTAAACATCAATTTCCAAAAATCACGAATGAGATTTGCAGTTATGAAAAATTAGGCGTATTTCAATTCATTGAAGACTTAGCGGCTATTCGCAAAAAAACGGGATTTCAAAATTCAATGATTACAAAGTTAATGAAATATGATCGTGATCACCATTCAAATATGAGAGAAACGATTTTTGTTTTTCTTCAACACGATGGGAATATGAATGAAGCGGCGAAAGCATTGCATATTCATGCCAATACATTAGCCTATCGATTGAAACGAATTTCGGAAATCGCTGAAATTAATTTAAAAGATGCTAATCAAAAGATGACACTTTATTTAGATTTATTAATTCAGCAATTAGAGGAACATGATTTGTAAGAATTCACAAAAATATCTCCCTGAATTTTTTATTTATAATGATGAAATGTTATGAAAATTGTCATACTATAGACATATAATAAAAAACAGGGAGATGGTCAACATGATTATTGGAATTCCTAAGGAAATAAAAAACAATGAAAACCGCGTAGCAATTACTCCTGCAGGCGTTAGCACATTGGTTCGTGCAGGTCATAAAGTTCTTATCGAGAAAGACGCAGGTATTGGAAGCGGTTTCACGAACGAAGAGTATAAAGAATTCGGTGCGGAACTTATTGATTCGGCTTCTGATGTTTGGGGTAAGTCAGAAATGGTCATTAAAGTAAAAGAGCCGTTAGAATCCGAATATCAATATTTCCGTAAAGATCTGCTTCTTTTCACTTATTTACATTTAGCAGCAGAACCTTCTTTAACAAAAGCTCTTGTTGACCATGGAGTGACAGGAATTGCTTATGAAACTGTTTCAGTGAACCGCACGTTGCCTCTTCTTTCACCAATGAGTGAAGTGGCAGGCCGCATGTCTGCTCAAATTGGGGCACAATTTTTAGAGAAGAATAAAGGCGGTAAAGGAGTTCTTCTTGGCGGAGTTCCTGGAGTAAGAAAAAGTAAAGTAACGGTTATCGGCGGCGGAATGGTAGGAACAAATGCTGCGAAAATCGCTTCTGGATTAGGTGCAGATGTAACAATTATCGACTTAAGTGCCGATCGTTTACGTCAGTTGGAAGATATTTTCGGATCCAGCGTGCAAACGTTAATGTCTAACCCATTCAATATTGCTGAAGCAGTAAAAGAATCGGATCTTGTGATCGGGGCTGTGTTAATCCCAGGAGCAAAAGCACCAAAATTAGTAACAGAAGAAATGGTCAAAACGATGTCACCAGGTTCTGTTGTTGTTGACGTAGCTATTGACCAAGGTGGTATCTTTGAAACAGTTGATCATATTACAACGCATGATAATCCAACATATGAAAAACATGGTGTTGTTCATTATGCTGTTGCTAATATGCCGGGAGCGGTTCCGCGTACGTCAACAGTAGCTTTAACAAACGTAACGATTCCATATGCTCTGCAAATTGCTAATAAAGGATTTGAAAAAGCAATTGCTGAAAATCCAGCATTAAAGCTTGGTGTCAATACGCTTAACGGATATGTTACTTACGAAGCGGTAGCAACAGATTTAGGTTATGAATTTAAATCTGTTGATGAATTACTATAAAATATAACATAGAAAAGACTAGGCTTCTCCACTATGGAAAGCCTAGTTTTTCTTTTGATGAACGTTTCACTTTATATTCTTCCTTGCTTATTTCATAAACTATTTTTTGTGAAAATAACAAAACTTTTCTTCTAGATGAAACGTATAGATATACGAGGAAGAAAGTACGAACGAAAAATTGTATACATATGTTTATAAAAATAGTGGGGAAGGGTAAAGAGTTATATGAATAAATCTACTTTGCAATTAATACGTCTATTCATTGTTTTGGCCGGTTGTTTCTTTTTTTTATTTGGCGCTCTCTTTTATCAACAACATAAACTACAAAAGGAGAAAGTCATTTATGCAAGAAAAATGCAGAAAATATATTTTTTGATGAAAGAGAACGCCACGACTGCACAAAAAATGATGGCTAGTGAGTCTGAATGGTTATCTGCTCTAGATTATAAGGAACAAGCTGTTCAACAAATGCAACATGAAATGGAAGAGTGTCAAGTGATGCTATCTGAATTACCTGAGCCGCCTGAGACGATGGTTGAAGAATATTCTACCTTACTTGATGTTCATATTGTTTATAAACAATACATGAACTTAGCGATTAGTCATCAAAAAGAAGTATCTCACTCTGTTGCGGTGAAAGAAGAAAAATTAAAAAGTGAATTAAACGCTCTTTTAAGCAACTTTGAAGAAATGACACGACAGCAGCAAGAAAAGAGGGGTGAAGTTGTGTTGTGAATCAACCTACGATCAATATGACATGTGACTCTAGTTCTCAAAGTATGCTCCACTAAGTTGATTCGCTTAGTGGAGCATACTTTGAGAAAATATTACCCTTTATACCCTGTATTTGCCTTGACGGTGACTTCTGCGAACTTGCGAGTATCAGTTTTTGCAGATAGTACAGTGCCAAGGTAGCCAGCTAGGAAACCAGCAGGAACAGATACGATGGCAGGATTCGTTAATGGAAAGATGGGGGTACCAACAAAAATAGCTGTACCTTCAGGGCCGAGAACGTTTGGACTGATAGCCACAAGGATTAAAGCAGTAGCCAGTCCTGTAATCATCGCAGCAAGTGCGCCGGTTGTATTAAAGCGCTTCCAATAAATTGTGTAAATGATCACTGGCAAATTTGCACTGGCAGCCACACAGAAAGCAAGTGAAACTAAGAAAGCGACGTTCATTTTTTGAGCAAACAGTGCCAAGATGATCGAAAAAACGGCGACAGAAATGGAAGCGTAGCGGGCTGCTAGCATTTGCTGCTTTTCTTTAATTTGCCCTTTTTTAATAATTTCTCCGTAAATATCATGAGCAAACGCCGATGCACCTGATAATACAAGCCCGGCGACTACGGCTAAGATGGTTGCAAAGGCTACCGCGGATACAAAGGACATAAGCATGTCCCCTCCAAGTGCCTGTGCGAGTAAAGGAGCGGCCATATTCCCTGCTGCATTGGCAGCGATAATCTTGTCCGAACCGACAAATGCTGCTGCTCCAAATCCTAAGAAAATCGTTAAAATATAGAAAACACCTACAATCCAAGTAGCTACTACGACAGAACTTCTTGCTGTTTTAGCATCTTTTACTGTAAAGAAACGCATTAATATATGTGGCAATCCGGCTGTACCAAGAACGAGAGCGATCGTGATAGACATCGTGTCCACTGGATTTTTATATTTCACTCCAGGATGTAAAAAGCTTTCGCCGAGCGGTGTGGCTGTTTTCATTTGAGAAAACATGTCGAAGATATTGAAGTTGAATTTCGCTAAAACGAGAAAAGAGATAATGACTGTTCCGATCATCAATAGAACAGCTTTGACAATTTGTACCCAACTAGTGGCAGTCATACCACCAAAAAGAACATACACCGTCATCATTACACCGACGATTAATACAGCGATCCAATAATCGATGCCTAGTAATAATTGAATAAGTGCGCCTGCTCCAACTAATTGAGCAATCATATAAAAGATCACGATAGTAATTGTGCTGAGAGCAGCGGCTGCTCGAATCTTTTTTTGATCGAATCGAGCATGAATCATATCCGCCAGTGTGTATTTACCAAGGTTTCGCAGAGGTTCAGCCACAATATATAAAACGACTAAATAAGCCACGAGATACCCGATACTGAAGAAGAAGCCGTCAAAGCCATTTAAGGCAATAGCTCCCGCAATACCAAGGAAAGAAGCGGCCGACAAATAATCCCCGGCAATCGCTAATCCATTTTGCCATCCGGTTAATCCGCCTCCCGCTGTGTAGAATTCGCTTGCTGAATTTGTCTGTTTTGCCGCCCAGTAAGTAATTACAAGTGTTAATGCTACGATAGCCACAAAAAATGTTAATCCTAATACACTCATAAATGAATCTCTCCCTTGCTTTGTTGATCGATGTCTTCTAAAATTTCATTAGCCATATGATCAAATTGATTTGCTTTTTTGACATACAGCATACAAAGAGCCCATGTCATAATAAATTGAGCAAATGCAAACAACCAGACCCAGGAGATTGAACCAATAGCAGGAGTGTTTAAAATGGTTGTGTAAGAAGTCAATAGAGGCAATGAAAAGTAGAAAAGTAAGAAAAAACACGAAACTGAGATAATGAATTTGTTTTTTGTTTGAATTAAATGTTTGAAGTCGTTTCTTTCTGCAATTTTTTCATATTTTGTTTTCGATTCTGCCGTTGTAGCATGTAGTAGTCGATTGCTCATGTAAAACCCTCCTTTTTAATTGAAATCGCTTTCAAATTTCAGAATTATAAGTTAATTTTAAGAAAGTGTGGTTATTTTCGCAATAAAAAATTCATAATTTGTCAATTTTTTTGAAGACATGTTTCGACAACACTATTGATTAACTACTGACAGGAAATTTTTCTCTTTCTCTGTTTTGATATATAATAGAACATAGAGATTACGTAGATTGGACGGATGGGAATGAAGGAAGGAAAACAATTAGCACAATCACTCGTTTTCTTAACAGGCAAACAGTTACGTTTTGTCTATGTCTTGCTTAACGATGTGAATCTTTGGGAGATCATCTCTTCAAAAACGAAGGATGCTGTTTCTAAAGATAACCCAGCTCATTTTTATGCATGGTTAAGTAAAGAGGCAGAAAAGTTAAACGATGTTGACGATCAGGAGCTTCAGCTTGATTTATTGTTGCAGTTAAGTAAGGTATTGAAACTGCCTGCAAAATTATATAATGAGTCTTATGAAATTGAAAACCAATGCGCAAATATTGTGCAAGAAGTATTTAATATTTTGCAAAAAAAATATAAACAATTTGCTAATCAGTATGAGCAATTTCACCTTAAAAATAAGTTGGAATTTTTCATACATTGGGAAATAGCTGAAATGTATATTCATTTAAATGAACAACACTATAGAAAAAAAGAAGAGAATGTTATTGCGTTATGGACAGAAGAAGTTTTAACATTTTTACAAGAAATGCCCACTTACCAGCAAGAACAGGTCATACAGCAGTTAAATTTAAGCGCATGTACACAAAACGAGTTGTCAAAGGCTCTACAAACAGATGCTTTTTCTGTATTTACAGCTATAAGCGAAAGGACAGGATTTCATTTTTATCAATTTCTTCTACGAAATTTTTCAAGAAATAGAACAGCTACTATTCAGGAGGATGCCTATTTTTCATGGATGACCAATCCTAATTTATTGCTATCTTTAATTTTCAAAGGTGGGGGTATCCTTTCCCGATACCAAAACCTTTTATTTAATAAAGGATTGCTACCAATCGTTCTTTTACAGGCTACATTGCCCTTCTTATCCGAGGGTATGGAAAACCAGAACGATTTATCGCCATTGTCATCTTCTTGGCGATCTCGTTTTGATCACTACCGTTCGATGTTAAGGACAGTAAACGAATTAGTGAGAAAACAAAATGATTGTCAAGCAGCTCTAGACATACTTTATAAAGAAAAACAAACGTTAGAAGAAACGGCTTATCAGACAAAGAGTTATCACGAACAAATGCTTCAAAAACTGACTCAGCTGTTGAAGCAAGATCCGTCGAGACCATATTTTGGTGAGTTAAGTGTTAAACAGAACCGTTTGCAAGAAAATTTAAAAAAAGTCAATGAAAAAATGAATGCCCAGTCATCCGAAACAAAAGGAGTTGTCGGCAAAATTTCCTCTTTTGTCAAATCAAGTTATTACGGGACAGAAAAAGCGCAATTGGAAAAAAAATTAGAGAAAGTATTTAATGAAATTACGGAAACCGTTTTAGCCAAATATCCAGATTATGAGCCTGAAATTGTTCAAGAAATTATTTATTTGAGGGAACACTTAGCAGAGATTGAGCGAGAATTGACATCGATCAAGACAAAAATTGATCAACTCGAGCAAAATTTATTGTCTTTCAAACAGAGTGAAAAGGAAGAAAGAGAGAAAATCGTTAGTGCGGAAAAACGCACATATGGCTTGGCGGAAATGTATCAATTAGTTGTAGAAAAAGAAAATAAACAGTCCATTGGATTAAATGATTAACCTCCGCAAAAGCGGAGGTTTTTTCGTCACTCTCGTGTGTAAAGTTTTAAATTCTTGATTGCTGGGTAAATATTTGTTAGGGTTATAAAGGGTTTCCCAATCACTCCCAGATCATTTAATACTACCCATTCCCATGTGCACTAATGAACAATTCAACTAGAGAGGAGAATTTTGTGAGGAGAATTTCTAACGTTTTTTGGTATGCAGCTTCAATCACCTTGATTGCTGTGATTTTTGGAGTTGCTGTACCAAAGTCATTTGAAACAGTAACAGCTAATCTACAAGCATTTTTTACATCAACATTTGGATGGTATTATTTAATATTAGTCTCAGTCATTGTTCTATTTTGTCTACTGTTAATATTTAGTCCGATCGGAACGCTTAAATTAGGCAAGCCGAATGAACAGCCAGATTATTCAACACCAACGTGGTTTGCGATGTTATTTAGTGCAGGTATGGGAATAGGTTTAGTATTCTGGGGTGCTGCTGAACCATTAAGTCATTTTGCTACAAACCCTCCTTTATCAGAAGCAGGTTCAAATGCTGCTTTAAAAGAGTCGATGAGGTATACATTTTTTCATTGGGGCATTCATGCTTGGGCGATTTACGCGCTCGTTGCATTAGCGTTAGCTTACTACAAATTTAGAAAAGGTGAGCCAGGGTTAATCAGTGCGACATTGGTTCCTATTTTAGGAAGCAAAGCAAAAGGCCCGGTTGGAACTGTAATCGATGTGATCGCTGTATTTGCTACGCTTGTTGGGGTAGCAACAACGCTTGGTTTTGGCGCAGCACAAATCAATGGAGGCTTGTCTTATTTATTTGGTATCCCTATTAGTTTTAACATTCAGCTATCCATTATCATCATCACCACTATTTTATTTATTATTTCAGCAATGAGTGGACTAGGTAAGGGAATAAAAATTTTAAGTAATACTAATATGATTCTTGCTGTAGCATTACTTAGTTTAGTACTAATCTTTGGACCAACACTGTTGATTTTTAATATGTTTACTGATACGATTGGCTCGTATTTTCAAAATTTAATTACAATGAGCTTCCAAATTGCGCCGTTAAACGAGGAGCACCGCTCATGGATCAATGGTTGGACCATTTTCTATTGGGCATGGTGGATTTCTTGGTCTCCTTTTGTTGGGATCTTTATTGCTCGGGTATCTAAAGGACGGACGATACGTGAATTTTTAATCGGAACGCTTCTAATGCCAGCGGTTGTGAGTTTTTTCTGGTTTTCTGTATTTGGTGTATCAGCGATGGATTTACAAATGTCTGGAGCAGTTGACTTAACAAAGAATGCGACAGAGACTGTGCTGTTTGCTGTCTTCAATGAATTTCCTTGGTCGTCTGTACTTTCCGTTATCGGGATTACTTTAATAGGCACTTTCTTTATTACATCTGCCGATTCAGCGACATTTGTTTTAGGGATGCAAACGACTTACGGATCGTTAACACCGCCGAATAACGTGAAACTGACTTGGGGTATTGCTCAATCATTAATTGCCATTGTTTTATTATACAGCGGAGGGCTACAAGCTTTGCAAAATGCATTAATTGTCGCGGCCTTCCCATTTTCCTTCATTATGATCTTAATGATGCTGTCTTTATATAAATCTTTATCTTTGGAACGAAAACAGTTATTAAAAATGTTAAGGTCCCAACAAACAGTTGAAAAATAAGTCTATAGAAGGACCATCCTTTCAGCCAAAGGGTGGTTCTTCTATGAAGAGCACTTATTTTACTTGCAGTTTTGCAAAAGCTTATCTAATATAGATTCGAACCTATTATTTAGACTTGAGGAGATGGATATGGCTAGACGAAAGTTAAAAAAATCAGTGAAACGAGCTTTATTTTTAATTCCATTACTCAGCTTTGTTATGTATATGTTTGTCGCGCTAGATTATCCGCAATTGAAGGGGATTTCAAACGCTTCTATTCCGGATGAATTTATTCCGATATATAAAGCAGCTGAACAAAAATATGGCGTGCCTTGGGAGCTTTTAGCTGCTCATCATCGCGTTGAAACGAAATTTTCGCAAATGGACCCGCTAATCTCGCCAGCAGGGGCAGAGGGGCCTTTGCAGTTTATGCCATGCACATTCGTCGGTTGGGGTCATCCCACTTGCTCAGATCTTGGAAAAGGCAATATCCCTGATGAGGAAAAGACCAATCCTGACGTTATTAAAAAGTATGGGGGTTATGGAGTGGATGCTAACGGCGATGGAATAGCTGATCCATTTGATATAGAAGATGCTGTTTTCAGTGCTGCTTACTATTTGCAGAAGCATGGAGCGGCAGATGGAGAATTAAAGAAAGCAATCTTTGCCTATAACCATAGTGATAAATATGTTGATGATGTCCTTTATTATTTAAAGGAATATAAATCGATAGAAAAATAAAGAAAAAAGGAAACGGTTTATGCGGTTCAAAACAAAAGTTAGTCTATTGTTTGTTGTCCTTCTTGTGCTTAGCGGGTGTTCGCTAGATGCGGGAAGTCACAGCACAAAAGAAGCAAACGTCACCAGTAATGAACAAAAGCATGATACAAATACAGAAAAGAGAGAATCCTCTGCAAAGAATGATGAGATTAGGGGAGTTGTCTCTTACGTTGTGGATGGAGACACAATGGATGTGTTGCTCCCCGATCATACGACTGAGCGAGTGCGTATGATTCTTGTTGATACGCCGGAGACAAAACATCCTCGTTTAGGGGTTCAGCCATTTGGTCCAGAAGCATCCGCATATACAAAAGAACTGTTAACGGACAAAGAAGTGAAATTGGAAATGGATGTGCAAGAGCGAGATCGATATGGCCGAATGCTCGCTTATGTTTGGCTAGATGGAGAATTAGTGAATGAACAGTTAATTGCTGAGGGGCTAGCTCGAGTAGCGATCTTTCCGCCAAATACGAAATATGTGGACCGCTTTGAGAAAGTGCAAAAAGAGGCTCAAAAGCAAAAAAAAGGTATTTGGTCGATAGAAGATTACGTCACTGACCGGGGCTATCAACCAGACGTAAAAGATGAGTCTGTTCGTTCGAATAAAGAATGTGACATAAAGGGAAACATAACGAGTTCAGGTGAAAAGATCTATCATGTTCCTAGTGGTCAGTCTTATAACGTAACGAAGGCAGAAGAGCTGTTTTGTACGAAGGAAGAAGCAGAAATGGCTGGGTATCGCGCGGCGAAAAGATGACATAGGACTAGGAACTTTTCTCGATGGTCTGCATAAAATGTGGTGTCAACCATTATGAGAAAGGAGTTCTTATCATGGCTAATGAAAGACAACCAGAAAAAAGAAATGAAATGACAGAGGAAGAACGCTTAGAGCTGATGAAGCGCCGTCATGAATTTTGGTGGGGAAAACGTCGTCCACGTCCAGATGAAAAAGACGAAAAATAATTTAGTGAACATCTCACTCATGCCAGTGCGATTGATGCAAAAAAAAAACGATCCTATAACAGGGTCGTTTTTTACTGATTAACTGGCGACTGATCCGCTAATAATCTCCTCGATTTCGTGGCCTTCGAGTGTCTCTTTTGTCAGCAAAGCATCAACTAGCTGTTGAAATTGTCGTTTATGTGCTTGAATGATGCTCTCTGATTTCTTTAGTGCTTCTTGGAAAATCTCTTGCATTTTTGTTTCGCGGTCTGCTGTGTTAAAGGTTAAGGTGAAGCCGTCTTGCAGCATACCAGAGTCAACCATTTGTTCAATAATTTGTTTTGCTTGTTGCACATCCCCACTAACTCCAATACTATGTTCTCCTAGAAACAATCGTTCCGCTACCCCGCCAGATAAAATCATAGCTACTTGGTTAAGCAGTTCTGTTGTTGTTGATAAATGGAGATCTTTTGGAATTGGAGCCATATAGCCAAGAGCCTGTCCTCTTGGGATAATCGTCGCTTTTCGAATCGATCCGGGCTTGGTTACCGATTGAACAATTGCATGCCCAGCTTCATGGATCGCGACTCTTCGTTTCATTTCACGGTCATGAAGGGAACGGGAAGAATGGCCAAGGACAATGCGATCTAGCGCCTGGTCCAAGTCGCTTTTTTCTATGTGATCACGCCCGTTTCGAATGGCATTTCGGCTTGCGCTTTCAAATAATGAATGCAGTTCGGCGCCAGAAAAGCCGGATGTGCTTTCGGCTAAATGATCCAAGCTAGCATGGACAGCTGCGGATAATTTTCGATCTTTTACATGGATATCAATAATTTCCCTTCTTCCTTTCGTATCAGGAAGCGGGATGAGAAAAGAAAAATCGATTCGCCCTGGACGAAGAAAGGCTTCATCTAGCATATCTTTTCTGTTAGTTGCGGCGATAAATAAAATATCATCGTTCGCATGTCCTCCGTCCAATTGTACAAGCAGCTCTGTTAATGTTCTTTCTGCCTCTTCTCCTCCGTGTGCTTTCCGGCGAGCAGCCAGCGCGTCCACTTCATCAATAAAAATGACAGCGGGTTTTTGTTTTCTTGCCTGTTCAAACAAGCTGCGTACTCTAGATGCGCCCACTCCGACAAATAATTCCGTAAAGGCCGAACCGCTTGCTGAGAAGAAATGGGCATTTAATTCTTTAGCAATCGCTTGAGCAAGCAAGGTCTTACCTGTTCCAGGGGGGCCGTAAAATAAAATGCCTTTCGGAGGCTTGATTCCGACCTCTTGCGAACGTTCCTTATGTTTGATAATGGATACGGTCTGTAAAATCTCTTCCTTTATTTCTGTAGAAAGCCCTCCTACATCAGTTAAGGAAATAGAAGGAAGCGGCTTTGCTCGTGATAAGCTATGTTTCATGGATTTGCTACTAGCGCTGCTTTTTTTCTGACTAACGATAAAAGCGCCTACAGCGATGAGTAAAATTGTGAATCCGCCCATGATCCAATTATCCGCGGGGGCTTGATCAGAATACGTATATTGAACATTATATATTTCTACTAATCTATCAACGGACTGACTTCCGGGAGAAATATGAGATACATATTGTTTATTTTCCGTTGTAAGATACAGTGTGCCGTCAGAGGTTTCCTGAAGGCTCACTTTCTCTTCGGCATGACGTTGAATAATTTTTTCTATGGAAGAAAAGGGGATCGGTGTAGCTTGATCTACATTTCTCATATATATAGCAATTCCAGCGGCAACGACGATTAACACCGCAAGGAGCGGGAGGATTTTCTTCATCATTTTCGATTTGGAATTCACTGATGTCATCTCCTTCATTCATGTATTCCCATTATAAATACATGTCACTAAAGTTGAATAGATGTAATCTAGTGTAAAATATGTTTAATAAAACCTTTATTAAATTTTCAGAAAAAACTTTACGGATTGTTGATTTCGTTATATATTTAAACATATAAAACAAAGTTGATTTATAGGAATTAAATATATTGTGAGGAGTAAAGGAAAATGGCTGATATTAAACAATTGGTGAAATTAACAACAAAAGGGGCTTGGGATGAAGGGGTGAAAACATCCATTTATATTAGAGATTTTGCTCCGGTTATTATGGATGAGCCTGAAGATTTAGGTGGGACAAATCAGGGAGCTAATCCGATGGAGTACGTGCTTGCTTCATTAACAGGCTGTGCATCTGTTATGATTTCGATGATTTCTAAGGAAAAGAACTTTCAATATAGTAGAGTTGAATTTGAGAACACCGGAGTGTTAGATGTCAGAGGATTAATGGGGGTGCCGAGCGTGTCACCGCATTTTCAAACCGTTCGCTACCACGTTCGTTTAACGACAGACGAAAGTGTAGAGAGAGTCGATGAGCTGAGGAAAGAGGTGGAAAGAAGATGTCCAGTTTACAATTTATTGAAAGATGCGGGTGTGCATGTGCAATCGACTTGGACAATTAAATAATATTAAAAACACACGTTAAAGATCAACCCATCTTTAGCGTGTGTTTTATTTTTATTGAGCTTGAGGTTGAATCACGAAGCTATATTGATCCATATAATAAATCGGTTTGTAAGCTTGGCGTTGATCGAGCTCATAGAAAAGTTGCTTATATTCTTTAATGGTTAAGTCTCCGTTCAAATAATTTGTTTGAATAAAGTCGAGTAATTCATTGGCGTGAGCAGGCTGCCGCTTTTTTAATAAAATAAACTGATAAATCAATTCCTTCATGACCATTTTTTCCCCTCCCGATAATGGTTGTATAAAAAATGATAACATACATATGGTGTGTCCTTCCTTTGAAATCGTTCAACATTTTCCACCAATTTTTTTAATGTGAGAAGATTTTTCTCCGAAGATTGCCGGTTATTTTTTGAAAAGCGAGGGAAGCTAAATGATGTTTGAATAATGAAAGGAGGAACAGTAAATGAGAAATCGACCGAAACCAGATGATCGGGCAGATAATGTTGAAAAGCTGCAAGATATGATAGAAAACACAGAAGAAAACATGCAAAAAGCGCAAGAGACGATGATGAATGTAAAAGGGGAAGAACGTACATCTATTGAAGCGAAAAATCAGCGCCGAGAAAAAAGTATTGCTGCTTTTCGTGAGGAAATGCAGGATGAAGCCAACGCAAGGCAACATGGATATTTAGATCAATAATAAATTTAAGAAAGGGACGTAAAAATTCGTCCCTTTTTTTAGTGGAAAAATACTTTTAAGGAGATGATTTGTAATATGATGGAACTTAACAGTATGGTTTAACAAAGTCTATAGAAAATGCTAAAATGAGACAATCTAATAAAGTATGCACAAGGGGGAGTTTAAAAAGATTACTATGAAAAAAATCTTACATATTTATAAAACAGACTGGTTAAGGTTATTCAAAGTTCCGACAGGTATTCTTCTTGTTATAGCCATTATGTTTTTACCGTCCGTTTATGCCTGGGTCAATATTGAAGCGATGTGGGACCCTTACGCGGATACATCAGGTATAAAGGTTGCTGTTACAAGCGAAGACCAAGGTGCAAATGTTCGAGGAGAAAAGATTAATATTGGCGATGAAGTGGTCAATAATTTAAAAAAGAACGATAAACTTGGCTGGACGTTTGTCACTCGAAAAGAAGCAGAACGAGGAGTCAAATACGGAGACTATTATGCTAGTTTATATATTCCAAAAGACTTTTCAAAGAAGATCACAAGTGTGCTCAAAGAAACACCTCAAAAAGCTGCAATTGATTATACAGTGAATGAAAAATTAAATGCAGTCGCGCCGAAAATTACGGGAAAAGGAGCTTCTAGCGTTGTCGCTCAAATTAGTGAAAACTTTACTAAAGAGGTAGACAAAGCTGTTCTATCCGGATTCAATCAAGCGGGAATTGAGCTTGAAAAAGAGTTGCCTACTATTAGAAACATTGAGAATAAGATTTTTCAACTGGAAGAGCGTTTGCCTGCTATTCGGGAAATGGGCGATAAAATACTCGTACTAGAAACTAAATTGCCTGAACTCCGAGAGAAAGGGCAAAAAATCATCGAACTGGAAAAGAAAATTCCCGAAGTAGAGCAAGCGGGTGACACGATTATTAAATTGGAACAAAAACTTCCTCAAATTCAGCAAATTGGAGAGGAGATTTTATTGATCCAAAGCAAGCTACCGGATATTCAAAAAGCGGGAGAAAGAGTGGTCGAGCTCGATCAAAACTTTTATAAGGTAGAAGAAGCGCTAGATAAAGGAATTCAAGATGCGCAAAAAGCTAGTGAAATCATTATGGATGCCCAAAAAGCTTTGCCTAAAGTGAAAGAAATAGCTGACAAAGGCAGTGCATTTGCTGATCAGCTGAATGAATTTATGCAGCAAAATGATGGAGCGTTTGATACGATTGTGCCGGTCGTTCGGCAAAATCTTGTTCTCCTTCAGCAAACAGCTAACTCTGTTACTCAGTTAATGGAACAAATACAAAGTGCAGATTTCGATCCTGCACAAACACTAGAAAGCGCGGAGTTTATTAAAAACCGTTTGCAATCAGGTATAAAGATGATTGATCATCTGATTGATTTGCTAACAAGATTAGATCAATATGTTAATGGAAATGTATTTGTGGATATGGTTCAGCGATTAACCGCCATCAAGCAAAACTTTGAACAGCAAATCAATCAAATCAGTCGGATTCAAGAAGCGATCAGAAAAGGCGAACAGCCTGCTAAAGATATCGTTGAAAACGTTAGACAGTTTTCCGTAAGTGCAAGTGATTCACTGACTGAATTACTTCCTGTGTTTGATTCAGAAATCGTTCCTGCTTTAAATCAAGCACTTGCCACTTTAAAAGAAGAGGCATTACAATCTTCTGAGCTATTGCAAGCAGGGAAAAACCGTTTGCCAGACGTAGAGGCGATTTTGAAAGATGCGCAAACTGGTGTGCAATTTGGGTTGGATCAATTAATAACGATCCAAAAAGATCTCCCTTCTGTTCAGAAAAAAATTCACGAAGCCGCGGTCAATATTCAGCATAAAATGGGACAAGTAACAACGGCCGTTAATGCAGCGGCGCGCTTCGTTCAACAAGACTTGCCTGAAGTAGAGAAAAAAGTGCATCAAGCAGCTGACTTTGTCAGAAATGATTTACCAGCGGCTGAAAAAGAAGTCCATAAAGTATCACATTTAATCCAAACCAAGTTTCCTGAAGTCGAGAAAGCCGTTCATCAGGTCGCTAATTTAATTCGAACGGATTTGCCGGAACTAGAAAAATCAGTGAAGAATGCGGCTGATCAAATAAGAGGATTTGAAAGTGAAAGCGATTTGAAAGAAATTATCGAATTATTGAAAAATGATGTGCAAAAGGAAAGCGACTTTTTAGCCGATCCGATCACATTAAAAGAAAATAAATTATTTCATATTCCTAATTATGGTTCCGCTATGTCTCCTTTTTATACCACTTTATCTCTTTGGGTTGGAGCGATGTTGTTAATCTCGCTGTTTAAAACAGATGTAGCCGATCCTGAAAAGGAGTATAAGAGTTATCATATTTATTTTGGAAGACTGCTGACTTTCCTTACGATTGGTTTCTTTCAAGCTGTCATCGTGAGTCTTGGAGATATCATTTTATTAAATGCTTATGTGATTGAAAAATTTTGGTTTGTTGTATTTGCAGTCCTCATTAGTGCTGTATTTGTGACGGTCACATACACGTTAGTATCGGTATTTGGGAATATCGGAAAAGGGATAGCGATTATCTTTTTAGTGCTCCAATTCTCCAGTTCAGGAGGGACATTCCCAGTTAGCTTAACACCTTCCTTTTTCCAAAAGATAAGTCCGTACGCTCCTTTTACGTATGCTGTTAGTTTATTAAGAGAAGCGGTGGCAGGGATGATACCTGAATTTGTAATTAAATATGTGTTGATTTTACTCCTGTTTATAGCCATTTGTTTTGTCTTTGCGCTCCTGTTTAAAAAACCGTTAAGCAAATATACAGAAAAAATGGCTAAAAAAGCAAAAGAAACGCAAATCATTGCTTGATCTTTTTCACAGGTGGCATTGTAAAGATTTATAAAAGATTGTTCATGTATAACACCGTTCTTGTCGAACGGTGTTATACTGTTTTCAGTAGTAACAGATATCACTATAAGGGGGACAAAATGAAACTCATTATTGCTGAGAAACCGGATCAAGGTCGCACACTCGCTTCACCATTTCGCGTGAAGAAAAGAGAAGGGTATTTAGAAATTGAACCGAATCATTTATTTCCAAAAGGGGCATACGTCACTTGGGCTATTGGTCATCTCACACAGCTATGTCCGCCGGAAACGTATCACTCCTCGTGGAAAAAATGGACATTGGATACATTGCCGATCATTCCAGAGAAGTTTCAATATGAAATTGCCAAATCTAAATTTAAACAATTTCAACTTGTGAAAAAGCTATTAAGAAGTCCGGAAGTAACAGAAATTATTCATGCGGGCGACGCCGGTCGGGAAGGCGAGTTAATTATCCGCAATATTATCAGCTTAAGCGGAGTCAATAAGCCAATGAAGCGATTGTGGATTTCTTCTCTGACGAAAAAAGCGATTGAAGCAGGGTTTGAACAGTTGTTGGATGGAGAACAAACGAGGAATTTGTATTTTGAAGCCTATACGAGAGCGTGTGCCGATTGGCTTGTTGGGATGAATGCATCGAGAGCTTATAGCCTTTTATTAAAAAAACATGGAATCAATGATGTTTTTTCTGCTGGAAGAGTGCAAACACCAACCCTTGCTCTAATTGTCAAACGGGAGCATGAAATTGAACAATTTCGTTCAGAGCCGTTTTGGGAAGTCATCGCTCAATTCAACATCGATGGAAAGCGATATGAAGGCAAGTGGGAAAAAGATGGAGAGTCCCGCTTAAAGCAACAAGAGCTCGCTCAAAAAGTTGCAGCTTTTTGTCAAGATAAATGTGCGGAAGTAACACAATTAAAGAAAGAACGGAAAGTGTTTCAGCCTCCACTTCTATTCAATCTTTCCTCCCTTCAAGCGACCGCTAATAAAGCTTATAAGTATTCACCGAAAAAAACGCTCGACCTTGCACAATCACTATATCAAAAAGGGATTATTTCTTATCCTCGTTCCGATTCCACCTATGTTACTCAAGGAGAAGCGGAGACATTTCCTGATATATTAAAGAAATTAGCTGCCTTTTCGGAATATCAACCATTCTTCCCGACTCCTCATCTGTCGATTTCTTCTAACAAACGCTTTGTAAATGAAGAGAAGGTATCTGATCACTATGCGATTATTCCAACAGAGCAGGTGAAAAACCCTAATCAGTTATCGAGTGATGAAAGAAATATTTATGATTTAATTGTTCGGCGCTTAATTGCTGCTCACTATGATCCGGCTATTTTTGACTATACGACCGTACTCACGAAAGTAGACGGACGAGCGGACTTTATTTCAAAAGGAAAACAGCAAATTCAAGAAGGGTATCGAAAAGTCATTTTTCAACATGAAGAGGATAAAGATATCATTTTGCCGCCGCTCGTTGAAGGAGAAACAGGAATGGTAGAAGAAATAACAGTGAAGGAAGGAAAAACGCAGCCTCCAAAACGTTACACGGAAGGCCAATTAATTACGTTAATGAAAACAGCAGGCAAGTATTTAGAGAACGATGAGCTCGAAAAAGTGCTCAAGCAAACAGAAGGTCTCGGAACGGAAGCGACGCGGGCTGGAATTATTACAATGCTGAAAGATCGAAAATATATAGAGGTGAAGACAAACCAAGTATATGCCACAGATAAAGGCAAAATATTAATTAAAGCTATCGGTGATAAAATTTTAGCCTCTCCAGAAATGACAGCGAAGTGGGAACAACGATTAGCGGAAATTGGCGAAGGAAAAGCCTCGCCAGCTATTTTTATGGAACAGACGAAAAAACTCGCAGCCAAAATTATTTCTGATGCGATGGAAACTTCTAATCATTGGACATTTGAAGAATTCGATACAAGCTCGATTCAACGAAAAAGTAGCAAGAAGTCGATAGGCAAACCAGTCGGTTCATGTCCGAAATGTGGGGGGCAAGTGGTTGATAAGAGCACTTTTTACGGGTGCAGCAACTATGCCAAAACAAAATGCGATTTTACTCTTTCGAAAAAGATTCTTGGAACGACGATTTCCCAAGCGAACGCTAAAAAATTACTCGCAGGCGAAAAAACAGGCATCATTAAAGGTTTTAAAAAAGGAGATAAAACATTCCAAGCTGCCCTTGAGTATAAAAAAGAAGAGAATAAAATCAATTTTGTTTTTGAAAATAATTAAATCAAGTTTTGCAGGGTTTTTCGTGAAACTAGATTTTAAAAAGAAAAAGGGGCAATTAAAGTTGCAAATTTGTAGTGTTCACTTCACTATGAAATCAATGATCAGATGAAAAGGGGAAGAGACGAGTGAAAAAGATGATAAATAGCCCGGAAAATGCAGTAAAAGAAATGTTAGAAGGATTCGCTTTAGCCTCTCCTAATGATGTTGAGCTTTTAGCCGATTATGCTGTTATTAAGCGCAAGCATTTGAAAGAGGGGAAGGTAGCCATTATTAGTGGTGGGGGTAGCGGACATGAACCTGCCCATGCTGGGTATGTAGGTGAAGGTATGTTGGATGCGGCGGTCGCAGGAGAAGTGTTTACCTCTCCTGCACCGGATCAAATCTTGGCTGCTATGAAAGCGGTTCATACTGGCGCAGGCGTTTTATTAATTATTAAAAACTATAGCGGGGATGTCATGAATTTTGAAATGGCTGCTGAATTAGCTGAAATGGAAGGCATTTCAGTAGAAAAAGTGATTGTCAACGATGATGTTGCGGTTGAGGATAGCCTGTTCACAACAGGTCGGAGAGGAATAGCGGGAACAGTCTTTGTACATAAAATTGCAGGTGCTCTTGCCGAACAGGGAGCTTCTCTTTTAGAAATAAAGCAGGTTTGTGAGCGAGCGATTGAACGAATTCGTTCGATGGGCATGGCCTTATCTCCTTGTATCATCCCGATGAGCGGCAAACCAAGTTTTTCGATCAGTGAGAATGAAATGGAGTTAGGGATGGGGATTCATGGAGAGCCTGGTTTAGAAAGAGAACTGTTAAAATCAGCTGCTGATATTGCAGAAGCATTAGTAGAAGCAGTGTTGCATGAAGAGGTCTTTCAAACGGGGGATGAGCTAGCGGTAATGGTGAATGGACTTGGGGCGACACCGATGATGGAGCTTTATATCGTGAATCGCACCGTTCAACAATTACTGAAAGAGAAAGGATTTCAAGTCATCAAAACATTTGTCGGTGAATATATGACATCGCTTGAAATGTCCGGTTGCTCGTTGACTTTGTTTCAATTAGACGAACAATTGAAGGAGTTGTTAATCGCATCGAGCCATGCGCCTGCATTTAAATGTTAACGGAAAGGAGGATGAGGAATGAAATTGACGACAGAATTAGTTATTTTATGGTTAAGACGAGCTAATGATGCCATCCAAGAAAATCAAGAGTATTTAACCGAGCTTGATCAAATCATTGGGGATGGTGATCATGGAATTAATATGGCACGCGGTTTTCAAGCAGCGCTTGAGCATTTGAACAGTCAAACATACGAAACCCCAGGAGCGGTATTGAAGGATGTTGCGATGGTTCTTTTATCCAAAATTGGAGGGGCGGCCGGTCCGTTATATGCATCAGCTTTATTGAAAATGGCTGCAACGATGAGGGATGAAGAAGCAATTGCTTTTCCTCTTTTTCAAAAGGCGATCGATGAAGCGGTCAAGGGCTTGCAGCATCGCGGAAAGTCAGTTGAAAATGAAAAAACGTTGATTGATGTATGGGCACCATTTGCTCAATACCTTTCGACCCGATCCGACTGGGGCATGGAAGAATGGTCTAATGTATTGACAGAAGCGAAGAACAAAACAAAGGCTATGCAAGCTACAAAAGGAAGAGCAGCTTACTACAAAGAAAAATCGATCGGCCATCTAGATGCTGGAGCAACTTCTTCTTACTATCTTTTGATGGCGTTGATGGATGTGTTAAAGGAGCAATCAATATGAGCAAAGTAGGTATTGTGTTAATTTCACATAGTAAGCAAATTGTTGATGGTTTATATGAATTGATTCGACAAGTGGAGAAAGAAGTCGTGATTGCTTGTGCAGGTGGAACAGAGGACGGACGAATTGGCACAAGCTTAGAAAAAATCCAGCAGGCTATTCAAGAAGCAAACAGCGAAAAGGGCGTGTTAATGTTTTATGACCTCGGTTCTGCTAAAATGAATGGCGAATTAGCGGTCGAGCTTGGTGATATGTTAAATGTATACCTCGTAGATGCGCCGCTCATTGAAGGTAGTTATATTGCCGCGGTAGAAGCTGGTTTAGGAAAGGAAGCATTCGCTATTAAAGAAGAAATTGAGAGTTATTATTCAAGGTAAGTAATAAGGAGAATTGGTAATAAGTAATGGAGTGACAAGATGGATTTAAAAAAAATAATGAAAGAATGGGCCAATGCCCTAGCACTAGAAATCAAAGAGTTAAAACAGCAGGAAGGAAGAGGGCTTCCCTTGATAGAAGGAGAATGTATTGAATCCTCTTCAGAAAAAGCGATTTATCATTTCAAAAGCTTGTTAGATATGCGATTGCCAGAAGGTGTGCCTGTCAGAATAGAGACGGCAAACGAACAAATAAAGGGAACGGTCCTTTCTTGTTACGGAAAAGAAATAACGATTGAATTGCAATCCCTGATGAGTGATGACATCGAGGAAGCTGAGTTGTTTAGCGAGCCATGGGAATTATTGCAAAAGCTATCGGAGCGTTTGCAAGAAGCAGGAGAGACGGCAAAAGGCGTGTCTCGCATGAACAGGCTACTTCATCCATCTACGCCAGATCAGCATCCAAAAGAAAAAGTGAAAAGCCCGGTTCATGAAGCAGCTTTACGAGCACAATATAATCCAATCACTTATATATGGGGCCCGCCCGGTACAGGAAAAACTTTTACATTAGCAAGAATTGCCGCTAGACATTATGTCAATAAAAAGAAAGTCCTCATTGTTTCACATAGTAACGCCGCTGTAGATGTCCTGTTAATGGAGTTAATGCAGTTTTTAAAAAGTAGACAAAAATGGAGCTCGGGAGATGTAATTCGTTACAGTCATGCGAGTGCAGCACAGGCGGCTGAATTAAATGAAATGCTTCCTGATAAGTTAATGGAGCACCGTCATCCGGCTTTATATAGCCAATATATTCAGCAAAAAATGAACTATCGAATAAGCGGTGAAGATATAAATGACAGACATTCACAACAAGCGATCAAAGAGTGGAAAGAAAAGCGTGAACAAACGGTTGAGAGAGCTTCTGTTATTGGAGTGACGCTGTCTAAAGCAGCGCTTGATCCTTTTATTTATGAAAACGAATTCGACCTTGTCATTATCGATGAAGCTAGTATGGCATTTACTCCGCAGCTTGCCTTTGCAGCGACATTAGGTAGACATACTGTTGTATGCGGCGACTTTAAACAGCTGCCTCCGATTGCCGTGAGCTCGCATCCGCTTGTACGTAAATGGTTAAAACAGGATATCTTTTTTCATTCTGGTATTGCAGAAAGCGCGTCTTCTTCTCAAGGTCATCCGCATTTATTTATGCTCAATACTCAGCGGCGAATGCATCCTCATATTTCAGCCTTTACGAATAAAGAGTTTTATGATGGGAAAGTTAAAGATGCTCCCTCATTAGAAAAAGACAGGCGATCCATCGTGTTAAAAGCGCCCTTTCCTGGGGAAGCGATGACTCTTGTTGACACAAGCGGTGCATGGCCGGATGCGTTAAAAGAACAATATTCCGCATCTAAATACAATCTTACCTCCTTATTGATCGCTCTTCAGCTATTTTCAGAAGCAAAAGCATCAGGGGTTCAAACAGTTGGCTTTATTTCTCCTTATCGTATACAAACTCAATTAATGAACGCTTGTTTAGCCGAGTTGTTTAGCGAAGAATGGGCCAATCAGTCGTTTACAGCCGCCACTGTTCATAAGTTTCAAGGATCTGAACGAGATTTGATTATTTTTGATGCGGTGGATGCGCCCCCGCAACTGATTTCAGGAGGGCTTCTCAGGGGGAAAGAGAGCGAAAGATTAATGAATGTGGCCATGACGAGAGCGAAAGGAAAATTTATTTTACTGGCTAATCAAGCTTTTTTCCAAAAGACAATGGCTCCTCATGAAAAGCTAAGAAGACTTCTGTATTATCTTGAAACGACGAAACAAACCTATCAACTAGAGCAGCTGTTTCATAAAAAGGAATCGTTAAACAAAGCGATTACCCATGTAGTAAAAGAAGAAGAATCCCTTTGGCTAAAGGATCTATTGAAGGCGAAACAGTCCATTATAATAGGCTTGCCCCCTAAATCTAAACCGAATAAACAGTTTTGGAGCGCCGTTAAGAGGCAGCAGTCGAAGTGTTCAATTAAACTATTATGCAAATTGAAAAAGGTGCCTTTTTCTAACGTAGAGCTAGTTGCGGAGGCTGTGCCTTTTCCGTTTATGATCATTGATGCCAACATATTTTGGCTAGGAGCACCTTTAAGGAAAGAGCAAACGCCCAACGTTCGATTGCAATGCAAGACATTTATTCAGCATTTTTTAAAAGCGTTCAGCACGAAGAATAATCGTTTAGAGTTAAAAGAACTGCTGAAGTCAACGAAAAAGCGATCGTTTATTTTATCGAGGGAACAATTGTTACATGAGTACGTCGATCTATATAGTCGCTGCCCGATTTGTTCTCATAAACAGCAGATCCGAATGACGCAGCAAAAGTATGTAAGGCTAGAATGCAGCCATTGCGAGCAAGGAGAGTTTCTTTCTAAGCAGCTATTGCAACATTACTTATCAGCCGTTGGCGCCAAGTGTATCGCTTGTGACTCAACGCTTCAGGCGGAATGGACAGGAGAGAAGATAGCCGCTGTTTGTACAACATGCCATCAAGAAATCCTTCCTTTTCAATTTGTTGAATAATCGAATTGATAAGAAATATCACTATTTCCTTTATTTTGATATAAGAAAAACTTATTGATTCCGATTCAATTCTTGTTATTTACTTATGTAAATGATTGTATTATGATGAAATTGTGTGAAAAGTTTCGACTCTATTTTAAACTTTTCTACCATTGTCTACATATTTGAGAAAAGAGGGGGAATCGGGATGACAAAAAATGATGTGTTTAATGCCCGTTCTAGTTTTGAACTTGATGGTAAGCGCTACAATTACTATCGTTTAGCTGCTTTAGAAGAAGCGGGTGTGGCGAAAGTTTCCCGCCTGCCATATTCTGTGAAAGTCCTTTTAGAATCTGTACTTCGCCAACATGATGGCTATGTAATTAAAGATGAGCACGTTAAAAATTTAGCGAACTGGGGTTCTGCTGATGTGAAAGATGCAGAAGTACCATTTAAACCTTCTCGTGTTATTTTACAAGATTTCACGGGCGTTCCGGTTGTTGTTGACCTTGCTTCTTTGCGTAAAGCAATGGCTGACATGGGAGGCAACCCGGATGTAATTAACCCTGAAATCGGTGTGGATCTTGTGATCGACCATTCCGTTCAAGTTGATACTTACGGTACACCTGAAGCGTTAGATAAAAACATGGAGCTTGAATTTGAGCGTAACGCTGAGCGTTATGAATTCTTAAGCTGGGCTCAGAAAGCATTCGATAATTACCGTGCAGTTCCGCCGGCGACTGGAATCGTTCACCAAGTAAACCTTGAATACTTAGCGAACGTTGTCCATGCGGTTGAAACAGCGAACGGTGAATTTGAAGCATATCCGGATACGCTAGTAGGAACAGACTCTCATACAACAATGATTAACGGTATCGGTGTTCTTGGCTGGGGCGTTGGCGGAATTGAAGCGGAAGCAGGAATGCTTGGCCAGCCTTCTTATTTCCCAATCCCTGAAGTAATCGGTGTGAAGTTAACAGGCGAACTTCCAAACGGAGCGACGGCGACAGACTTAGCGCTTAAAGTGACTCAAGTTCTTCGTCAAAAAGGAGTAGTAGGTAAATTCGTTGAGTTCTTCGGTCCTGGAGTTGCTCAGCTTCCGTTAGCTGACCGTGCGACAATCGCCAACATGGCGCCTGAGTATGGGGCAACTTGCGGTTTCTTCCCAGTGGATTCTGAGTCATTAGACTATATGCGTCTAACAGGCCGCGAAGAAGGTCACATTAGAGTGGTTGAACAATATTTGAAAGAAAACGGCATGTTCTTCACAGCTGATAACGAAGATCCTGTTTACACAGATGTTGTCGAATTGAACCTTGCTGAAATTGAGCCGAATTTATCAGGCCCTAAACGTCCGCAAGACTTGATTCCTCTATCTAGCATGCAGAAATCATTCCAAGAAGCGGTAAGCGCTCCAGCTGGAAACCATGGTTTCGGATTAAATGCAGATGAGTTAGACAAACAAACAACAGTGAAACTTGCTGATGGCGAAGAAGTAGAGATGAAAACAGGTGCGGTAGCGATTGCAGCGATCACATCTTGTACAAATACATCTAACCCTTACGTATTGCTTGCTGCTGGTTTAGTAGCGAAGAAAGCTGTTGAATTAGGTCTTGAAGTACCTAAATACGTAAAAACATCTTTAGCGCCAGGATCTAAAGTAGTAACTGGTTACTTGCGCGATGCTGGGCTACTAGGCTACATGGAGAAAATCGGATTTAACCTAGTCGGTTACGGTTGTACAACATGTATCGGTAACTCCGGTCCGTTAAAAGATGAAATCGAAAAAGCGATTTCTGAGTCAGATCTTCTAGTGACATCTGTTCTTTCAGGTAACCGTAACTTTGAAGGACGTATTCATCCGCTAGTGAAAGCGAACTACTTGGCTTCTCCGCCATTAGTTGTGGCTTATGCCTTAGCTGGCACAGTGAATATTGACTTCGCGAAAGATCCGATTGGAAAAGATAAAGACGGCAATGATGTCTTCTTTAAAGATATTTGGCCTGAAACTTCAGAAGTGAAGGAAGTTGTTCAACGTGCGGTTACTCCTGAGGTATTCCGTAAAGAGTATGAGCGCGTATTCGACAGCAACCCGAGCTGGAATAAAATTCAAACAAGCAATGAAGCTCTATACAGCTGGAATGAAGATTCAACGTACATTCAAAATCCTCCATTCTTTGAAGGATTATCTGCTGTACCTGAAAAAATTCAGCCACTTGCAGGTTTACGTGTAATGGGTAAATTTGGTGATTCGGTGACAACAGACCACATTTCTCCTGCTGGTGCGATTGGCAAAGATACACCTGCTGGTAAATACTTGCGTTCAAAAGGTGTAGAACCTCGTGACTTTAACTCTTATGGTTCTCGTCGTGGAAACCATGAGGTTATGATGCGTGGTACGTTTGCTAACATTCGTATTCGTAACCAAGTGGCACCTGGCACAGAAGGTGGATTCACTACGTACTGGCCTACTGGTGAGATCATGCCGATTTATGATGCTTGCATGAAGTATCAAGAAGATGGTACAGGTCTTGTAGTTTTAGCTGGTAAAGATTACGGAATGGGTTCTTCTCGTGACTGGGCAGCAAAAGGTACGAACCTTCTTGGCGTAAAAACAGTAATCGCAGAAAGCTATGAGCGTATTCATCGTTCTAATCTAGTGATGATGGGTGTGCTTCCGCTTCAATTTAAAGCTGGAGAGAATGCAGATACTTTAGGCTTAACAGGTAAAGAAGTAATTGAAGTGAACTTAACAGATAATGTGAAGCCACGCGATATCGTTACAGTGACAGCAACTGATGAAGAAGGCAACAAGAAAGAATTCCAAGCGCTTGTACGCTTCGATTCAGATGTAGAGGTAGATTACTACCGTCACGGAGGCATTTTACAAATGGTTCTTCGCAGCAAGCTGCAAAACATTAATGCATAATTGTACATCAAGAGACAAGAGATCAGTGTGAAATCTGGTCTCTTGTTTTTGTATATTGAGCTTTTGTTAAAATTATTTGAAAATTCCGTATAAAAACTTGTGTTTTAGTTTAAAATGCTCATAATAAGACATGGAAAGGAGGGGATTTAATTATGAGAAAAGTAAGAAAAATGACATTTGCTGACTTAGTTAAAGAAAACAAACGTGAACTGCTGAGTAACCCAGTAGCGATGAAAGCGATCGAAGACAGATTAGAAGCAAAGCATGAAAGAAGATTATTGTCACAAGCCAAATAATCCTATCCAACCGAGTGACGTTGTTACATACATAAAAATGCTTATTAGGCTGCTTGCTATATAGAAGCAGCCTTTCTGATGGGGCCGATACTCTTTTCCTGTTTCTAATATTCTTTATTTTGTTGAAGTACTCCTATATACTTTAGAATGAATAGTTATTTGTAACTTCCAAATAAAGAGAAAAGGGAGAAAAATAGATGTTACTATCAAAAAAAGAAATACAAGTGCGCTACGCAGAAACAGATGCAATGCAAGTCGTCTATCATGGCCAATATGTCGTTTGGTTTGAACTTGGCAGAACACAGCTGATTGAAGACTTAGGATTTAATTACGCGGAAATGGAAAAAGAGGGGTA
This sequence comes from Bacillus sp. REN10, assembly GCF_016820555.1. Taxonomy (GTDB): domain Bacteria; phylum Bacillota; class Bacilli; order Bacillales; family Domibacillaceae; genus Bacillus_CE. The sequence continues at coordinate 50,769 of NZ_JADHDW010000003.1, forward strand.
TGTGTCTCCGGTTCTTGATATTCAGCTTTCTTATAAAAAGCCGTTTAAATATGGAGATTATGCCTGGGTCTATACATGGATTGAAGAGTATTCAGGTGTACGTACGACCTATGGCTATGAAATCAAAAACGCTCAAGGGGAAGTGTGTGTAACGGGAAAAAGTGTGCATACCGTTGTGAAAAAAGATACCTTTAGACCAGTTTCAATGAAGAAAGTGTTTCCGAATTGGCATCAAGCCTATGAGCAAAACAAAAAGCAATGATCGAGGAAGGGAGCAGGAATGGCATTTGGTATAACAAGAAAAGAAGTGCAGCAATGGAAACAAGCCATTGGTCGAGGGGAAATCGCTTTTCTCACTCATTATTGGTTAGATGACCGGTTCCCTAATTGCAAAACGGTGACGAAAGTTGGTTGTCGTGATCTGGATCAGCTAGCCGAGTGGGGAAAGCAGTATGGTCTTATGAAAGAGTGGATAGATGTAAGAAAAGTAAATTATCCTCACTATGATTTGTTCGGCGAGCGGCAAAAAATAATATTAGAAAGAGAAGGATTAGAAGAGCATATCGTTAAGTTTCGATTATAAAGCGAAAAGGAAGAAAGATGTCCTTTTCGCTTTTTTTCATTCGGGCTTCACGTATGTATATTCAGGCTCATCTAATTTCTGGTTATAGTGTACATGAAGATCATGTCCGTCAAAGAACCAAAGATCTTTTTGTTCAACAAAAAAGACGATACCATCATATTCTTTCTTTGCACCAATTTCTATCGGTTCTTCCTTCGTTAAACCTAGTGAAAAACTGTCATGAAGCGGACTGGACCCGCCATAGCGAACGAAAAAGCGAATGAACTCTCCTGATTGTACGTCTACTTCTTGTTTAAACCACGATAGTGCTTCTGAATGGATAATGATGTTCATAGTCATTTCACCTCCAGTTTAGTTTATCATTTTACGAGGAAGATTGATAATTTTTCTTCCTTTGTTTTATGAGTATTTATTAGTTCTAAAGTATGTTTTTGAAAATTATAAATAATACAATAGACATGTATAAATTTATGAATAATAATAAGATAAGGAGGTGTGTCATGGTAAAAACGATCAAGAAAAGTGCAAAAACAGTAGATGAAGCCATCCGATTAGCGTTAGAGGAATTACAAGTATCCAAAGAACAAGCGACTATTGACGTAGTGCAGCACCCTACTTCAGGGGTATTTGGATTCAATCAAAAACCAGCGATTGTGCATGTAAAGATAAAAGAAGCTATGCAAGCGAAAGAAGATGTATCCGTCCAACGATCGTCAGCTAGAATTGAAAACGAACAGTTTGTCATTCATGCTTCAGGATCGGAAGACATTATCATTATTCCTCATCCAAAATTGCAAGTGTATATTAATGATCAAAAGATTGAAAATGCAACCTCGGTTTTGTTAACGGATAACGTAGTCATTAAATCGACTATTGAAAAAAAGGAGCCTATTTATCAATTTATGATCGATAACGATAAAATGAAAGCGACGATACATATAGAGCCCGGAGAAGAAACGATATATAAGGTGAGTGACCATTCTCCAAGCGCGAAGCTTCAATTATCGGTTCATGAGGAGAAAAATTACTTTAATGAATTAACGAAGGAAATGATCATAGCTGAGTTAGAGCGTCAAGGGATCGCATTCGGTATTCAGGAAGAAAATATATTGGATGCCATAGGTGTATTGGTTGAAAAAGAGGTCGTTCTGGCAATAGGAACGAAAGCAACAGAAGGAAAAGACGGTCAAGTTGATTTTTATGTAGATTACAAAATTGGCATGACACCACCGGAAATTGACCAGCTTGGAAAAGTTGATTTTCGCGAGACACGAATGATTCCGCAAGTGAGAGCTGATCAATGTGTAGCTGCCGTTATTCCGCCAAAACCAGGCAATCCTGGTATGGACGTAAAAGGGAATGTGCTACAGCCTAAACCTGTGAAAGAAGTGTCTATCCGCCTTGGTCAAGGATTATATCAGCAAGATCAATCTATTTATGCTTCCATGTCTGGACGTTTGCATGTAGAAGTGAGAGGAACGACCGTTAGAATGGAGGTATTAGATCGTCTCTTACATGAAGGGGACGTTAACATTTCGACTGGAAATGTGCGCTTTCAAGGAGATGTTGAGATTACAGGAAAAATTGAAGAGAAGATGAAAGTGGAAGCAGAGGGCGATATTGAGGTCAAAGGACAAGTATCCGGTGCATCTCTTTTTGCCAGTAAATCTACAATTATTGAGAAGAATGTATTTGCAGCGGTTGTCAAGTCTGGAAAGACACACCTCATGGCAGATGTATTATTAAAGCAGCTAGAAAGCGTTGTTACACAACTCACTGCCTTTGAGACTGCATTGCAATCGGTTTTGAAGAGACTTGAGCAAGTATCTAAAGAAAACAGCGAAGCAGATATTCAGCAAGCGATCCAATTATTAATTGATCATAATTTTAAAGAATTGCCTTTAGGAATCAAATCGTTTGTTCGCGAGGCTTCTCAGCATCAGGATGCACTTCCGAAAGAGTGGATTCATCTGGCCAATCAGCTATACCTTACTTTTATGACGAAGAACAGCAAGAATATATCCCCTGACAGACTAAAGAATGTGGCAAAAGAAGCGGAGTATCTCCTTCATTATTACTCCACCCCAGCAGATGAAAATGTGTTTATTTCCATTCCTTATGCCATTAATAGTCAAGTCTCTTGCAGCGGAGATATTATCATTTGGGGACAGGGTGTCTATAATTCTACATTAAAGTCGGGGGGAGATATAAAGATCACTGGTTATATTAAAGGGGGAGTGGTTGAAGCGGAACAGAGCGTTCAGGCAAAAGAAGCGGGCTCTGAGTCAGGAGTGCCTACTTTGATCAAAGTGTCTGAAAAAGGTCGGATTATTTTAGATATTGCTCACATCGATACGGTGATCCAAATAGGAAAGAAAAAACATACATTTTTAAAGAAAACCAGTTTAGTGGAGGCTCATTTGAATGAAGAAGGGGAACTGAAGCTTGGGCCGAATTACTAAAATAGACCGCATCGAAAGTAGTAGTTTTCTACTCTCGGTGCGGTCTATTTATGTTCGCATTACATCCATTTAATTTTTGGTTCTGTTTTATTCATAATTCGTTTAATATTCGCCCGGTGTCTAAAAATGACAAAAAATGCAAGGGTGGAAACGATGCCGATCAAAAATGGGTTTCCTAAAATAATGGAATAAATAATCGCGGTGATTGCCGCAATAATCGATGATAAAGAGACATATTTTGATAAATATAATGTCATAAAAAAAGAAAACACTAATACGAGAAACATCACTGGCTGCAGCGCTAGAAGGACGCCTCCTGATGTGGCTACCGCTTTTCCGCCTCTAAATCCTGCAAAGATCGGAAACATATGTCCAATAACAGCCACCGTACCTGCAATGAGAGGATCTAATGTAGAACCTAACCATAAAGGCAGCAAGGTAGCGACTGTTCCTTTTAAAATATCCGCGAAAGTGACAATGAGCCCAGCTTTTACACCTAATGTGCGAAAAGAATTGGTTGCGCCGAGGTTTCCACTTCCATGTTCCCGGATATCGATTCCAAAAAAACGTTTGCCAATTATTAATCCTGATGGGATGGAACCAAGCAGATAAGATAGTACAATAATTATTCCGGTAAGCATAGATCTACCCCTTTTACACACTTATCATGATAAAAAGTAACACATGTGCTTTTTATTTTACCATGCATGGAAGCAGAAGAGGAGAATTTTTCATTGCTTGATTGAAAAATATGGCGTACCCTTAATAGGTGAATAGGCGATGTTATTAATTTTTTAAGAAATAGGTGGAAGAATGAAATTATTAATTAGTGGATTACAGTGGGCAGCCTTTATGCTCGCTAGTTCTCTCGTTGCGCCCATTGCAATTGCTGGCTTATTTGGCTTTTCTGGAGTAGATACCGCCATGTTTGTGCAACGGACCATGCTTGTATTAGGCATTTCGGGATTGATCCAAGCACTATTTGGACATCGTTTACCGATTAGCGAAGGACCTGCTGGACTTTGGTGGGGGGTTTTTGCCATTTATGCGGGCTTTGCGGGAACAATTTATTCTTCTAGTACAGAAGCGTTGCGTAGCTTAGAAGGTGGAATGATTGTCTCAGGTATCTTTTTTATTGTACTAGCAGCATTCGGGCTTTTAAATCGAATGGCAACGTTATTTACACCGACAGTTACTTTTGTTTATTTATTTTTGCTTATTTTGCAGCTAAGTGGTTCTTTCATGAAAGGAATGTTTGGGTTGCCGAATGAAGCGGGCGCTGTTCAGCCGATGATGATGGCAGGCAGTTTCATGACTCTTTTGCTGGCCTATTATTTTTCTGCTCATCGGTTTGATTGGATACGTCAGTATTCGGTCATCATTTCTTTAGTTTGCGGCTGGCTCATTTTTATTGTGATTGGACAAGCTCCGCCCATTGTTGATCATGGACAAGGTTGGATTCAACTGCCGAAATTATTTGTTTTCGGTTCCCCTTTATTTGACTCGGGAACGATTGTCACGGCCTTATTTATTACGTTACTATTAACGGCTAATATGATTGCGTCAATCCGAGTGATGGAAGAAGTGATGGCACAAGTAACGGGTGCTAAAAGAAAAGGAAGTTATCGCGGGGCTGGCTTTGCCGCAGGGGTAAACCAACTCATTGGTGGAAGCTTTTCAGCGATTGGTTCGGTTCCCATTTCAGGAGCGGCCGGGTTTGTAGCTCAAACTAGAAATGCATCCATTCCACCGTTTTTAGTCGGTTCATTATTCATCATTCTATTAGGGATTTGTCCGCCGGCAATGAACGTGCTAGCCGCTTTGCCAGCTCCTGTCGGTTATGCGGTGACCTTTGTGATTTTCTCGAAAATGGCTGGATTTGCTTTTAATGAACTAGATAAAGCGATCAATAAAGAACAGGCACGGATGATCAGTGGCATTGCCTTATTGGCGGGGGTAGGGGCGATGTTTGTGCCAGCTGCGGCGTTTGCTGACTTTCCAGTAGCAGTGACTTCCGTTTTAAATAACGGCCTCATTTTCGGAACAATCATCGCAATCATTGTGGAACAAGTAGTTATCTTTTTTTATAAAAAAGAGCTTCAAGCAGGAAAGTAATAGAGAGAGAACGAAATAGCTATGTATTAGGAGGGAATCAAATGATTGAAAATCCAACAAGAGAAGAAATGGGAAAGCTGTTAAAGGAAGCGAAAACCATCGCTGTCGTGGGCTTAAGCGCTAATCCGGAAAGAACAAGCTATATGGTATCGGAAGCGATGCAAAAAGCAGGGTATAAAATAATCCCGGTCAATCCGAGTGTAGATACGGTTCTTGGTGAAAAAGCGGTTTCTTCGCTGAAAGATATTACAGAAAAAGTCGATATAGTCAACGTTTTTCGCCGCTCAGAATTTCTTTTTGAGATCGCGAAAGAGTTTGTTGAAATCGACTGTGATATTTTCTGGGCCCAACTTGGTGTTGAAGATGAGGAGACGTATAATTTTCTGAAAGAGAACGGGAAAACGGTAATAATGAACCGTTGTATTAAAGTGGAGCACAGTCTAAGCCCACGAAATTAATGTTGTGGCATCGTCTGCCTCTGCGCGGCGTTAAGTGGAATCAATGATGCCGTTTATATGCAAGTAAAGAATGATTTAATCAGGATACAGGGTCTCCTTTGGAAAAGGTGGCCCTGTTTTTCCCGTTATATAAATTGACTACTCCATTCCTTTTAACATTCGAAAAGCTTCTGCTACTTTTCGAGCAAAGGAAAGAGGGGGTTCAATTGATTGAAAGTGGATATAGAGAATAGTTGGTTTGGTGTAGAGCCAGTGGTTATGCAGAGCGCTAATGATGATGCCGTTTTTGACAAGCATGTGGGTAAAGAGAGGTACTTCTTGCTCAAGAATAACGGTTTCTCCCATGTTGAGAGCATTTCCTTGATGATCCAATGATTCGAACATAATTTCAGCGTGCAGTTCGCCACGACTTGGACGGCCCTGAATCGTGACATCGAGATCGCGATGCATTTCGATAGAACATACCCCATGTTCAATTGTCGGTTTTTTGTTAAATATTTGAGCATATTGCTCACAAAGCGTGTGAAAGTTCATATGACCCCGCCTTTTTGATAACAATGTATGTAAGTCGTTCTGGCTTTATTACAAGCTATCAAAGGAGAGCGGTCTCACTTTTTCCTGTAATATCATTGATTTAAGTGTATGCTAAACATACAATAAGTCATAGCTATTTTACATACGATTATACTAACTCAACCGTATTTTCATCAGAGATGTCCTTTTTATGAAAAATATGATAAGATAAAAACGAACATTTGTTTGTTTTGCTTTTCCCCATGGAAAGGCTAGAAAGGGGAATATTTGTGTCAAAGAAGAAAACAATGATTGAATATAATGATGATGCCATCCAAGTACTAGAAGGGCTTGAGGCTGTGAGAAAGCGTCCGGGAATGTATATCGGTTCAACGGATGCAAGAGGGTTACACCATTTAGTATATGAGATTGTTGATAATTCCGTTGATGAAGCGCTGGCTGGATACGGCAATGAAATTAAGATTACCATTCATAAAGACCAATCTGTCAGTGTGCAAGATCATGGCCGGGGGATGCCGACTGGAATGCATAAGATGGGCAAACCGACACCGGAAGTGATTTTAACGGTTCTCCATGCGGGTGGAAAGTTTGGACAAGGCGGTTATAAAACGAGCGGAGGACTACACGGGGTAGGTGCTTCTGTCGTCAATGCTCTATCGGAATGGCTGACAGTCACCATTCATCGTGACGGCTTTATTTATGAGCAGCGCTTTGAAAACGGTGGAACGCCGGTTACGACATTAGAGAAAATCGGAAAAACGAAGAAAACCGGTACGATTATTCACTTTAAACCGGACGAGACGATTTTTAGCACGATTAATTATAATTTTGATACACTGAGTGAACGGTTGCGAGAGTCGGCCTTTTTATTAAAAGGGATGAAAATAACGTTGCGTGATGAGCGTCACGGAGAAGAAGAAATCTTTCACTATGAAAACGGGATCGAAGAGTTTGTGAAATATTTAAATGAAGAAAAGGACACATTGCACTCTGTTGCTTCATTTGCTGGAGAACAAAGCGGTATTGAAGTTGAATTTGCTTTTCAATTTAACGATGGTTTTTCAGAAAATATTTTGTCCTTCGTCAACAATGTTCGCACAAAGGATGGAGGTACTCATGAAGCAGGGGCTCGTACAGCGATGACGAGAATGTTTAATGAGTATGCCCGAAAAGTGAACTTATTAAAGGAAAAAGATAAGAATTTGGAAGGGTCCGATATTCGCGAAGGGTTATCCGCAATCATCTCTGTTCGAATTCCTGAGGAGCTTTTACAATTTGAAGGGCAGACGAAAGGGAAGTTAGGGACGAGCGAAGCCCGCTCAGCTGTGGATCAAGTCGTTTCTGCTCAGCTGTCTTATTTTCTCGAAGAAAATCCTGACATTAGTTCGTTGTTAATTAAAAAGGCAATCAAAGCAGCACAGGCGAGAGAAGCGGCCCGTAAAGCGAGAGAAGATGCCCGCAACGGCAAAAAACGCAAAAAAAATGAAGCGGTTCTTTCGGGGAAATTAACACCAGCTCAATCAAGAAACCCACAAAAAAATGAACTGTATTTAGTGGAGGGAGATTCGGCAGGAGGTTCAGCAAAGCAAGGCCGCGACCGGCGCTTCCAAGCTGTTCTTCCGCTTCGAGGGAAAGTAATCAACACAGAAAAGGCCAAGCTTGCCGATATCTTTAAAAACGAAGAAATCAATACGATCATTCATGCGATCGGCGCTGGCGTTGGACCGGAATTTGCCGTTGAGGATGTGAACTATGATAAAGTCATTATTATGACGGATGCGGATACAGATGGAGCGCATATTCAAGTATTGCTGTTAACATTCTTTTACCGTTATATGAAGCCTCTTATTGAAGCGGGGAAAGTGTATATTGCACTTCCGCCATTGTATAAGGTAAGTAAAGGTAGCGGCAAAAAAGAAATCGTAGAATATGCATGGACGGATGAAGAACTCGATGAAACAATGAAAAAAGTAGGCAAGGGCTGCATGCTTCAGCGTTATAAAGGGTTAGGTGAAATGAATGCGGATCAATTATGGGAGACGACGATGAATCCTGAAACGAGAACGTTGATTCGTGTGTTAATTGATGATGCTGCAAGAGCCGAGCGTCGAATCACGACGTTAATGGGTGACAAGGTGGAACCACGCCGCAAATGGATTGAATCGAATGTTGCATTCGGCATGGAAGAAGACAGCAACATTTTAGAACATGAAAACCTTTCAGTCGGCGAGGAGGAATAATGAAATGGAGAAAGAAAAGTTTCAAGATTTACCATTAGAAGAAGTGTTAGGCGACCGCTTTGGCCGCTACAGTAAATATATTATTCAAGAGCGTGCTTTACCGGATGCGCGTGACGGGCTAAAACCGGTACAGCGCCGGATTTTATATGCAATGTACACGGAAGGAAATACTCATGAAAAAGGGTTTAGAAAGTCTGCTAAAACAGTCGGAAACGTGATTGGGAACTATCATCCGCACGGAGATACATCGGTGTATGATGCGATGGTGCGTCTGAGCCAAGATTGGAAAGTGAGAAACTTGCTTGTGGAAATGCACGGAAACAACGGGTCAATCGATGGCGACCCGCCAGCTGCGATGCGTTATACAGAGGCAAGACTTTCTTCTATTGCGGGTGAGTTATTAAAGGACATCGATAAACGAACGGTTGACTTTGTCCCGAACTTTGACGATACGACCGAAGAACCAACTGTGCTTCCGGCGAGATATCCTAACCTGTTAGTCAATGGTGCTACTGGAATATCTGCCGGATACGCTACTGAAATTCCGCCTCATCAGCTTGGAGAGGTCATTGATGCCGCTATTTTAAGAATGGATCGTCCGAACTGTACGGTAGAAGAGCTTATGACCGTGATCAAAGGTCCAGACTTTCCAACAGGAGGAATTATTCAAGGAATAGACGGCATTGAAAAGGCGTATAAAACAGGAAAAGGAAAAATTGTTGTCCGTGGAAAAGCCGAAATTGAAGAGATTCGAGGGGGACGAAAGCAAATCGTCATTACTGAAATTCCTTACGAAGTCAACAAAGCGAATCTTGTGAAGAAAATCGACGAGCTCCGTTTAGACCGCAAAGTCGAAGGAATATCAGAAATTCGCGATGAAACGGACCGAACGGGTTTAAGAATTGTCATCGAACTGAAAAAAGATGGCAATGCACAAGGAATTTTAAATTACTTATATAAGGCAAGCGATCTGCAAATTAGTTACAACTTCAATATGGTGGCGATCCACAATCGCCGTCCAACTTTGATGGGGCTTCCCCAATTGCTTGATGCCTACATAAGCCATCAAAAAGAAGTAGTAACAAAGCGCTCTGAATTCGAACTCTCAAAAGCAAAAGCGCGAGCGCATATTGTAGAAGGTTTAATTAAGGCTCTATCCATTTTGGATGAAGTCATTGCGGCGATTCGGGCATCGAAGGATAAAAAAGATGCAAAACAAAATTTGATAACATCTTTTGAGTTTACCGAGCCTCAAGCGGAAGCGATTGTAAACTTGCAGCTATATCGATTAACGAACACCGATATCACTGCTTTGCGCAAAGAAGCAGAAGAACTAGCTTCTTTAATTGAACATCTAACGAACATTTTATCCAGCGAGAAAAAGCTGGCATCTGTCATTAAAACGGAGCTTCGGGCGGTAAAGAAACACTACAATGACGAGCGCCGGACTATAATTGAAAAAGAAATCGAAGAAATTAAAGTGAATTTAGAAGTGATGATTCCGAGTGAAGATGTGATGGTCACTGTCACAAAAGACGGCTATATTAAGCGAACGAGCTTGCGTTCTTATTCAGCTTCCGGCGGGGCGGACTTGGCGATGAAAGAGACAGATCATCTACTTTACCAAGCAGAAGTGAACACAACCGATGTCTTGTTAGTGTTTACGAACAAAGGGAACTATTTATATTTGCCGGTTCATGAATTGCCAGACATTCGCTGGAAAGATTTAGGGCAGCATTTAGCAAGTCTTGTCACAATCGATAAAGAGGAAGAGGTTATTTCCGTCTTTTCTGTGAAGGATTTTCAGCAGCCGCTTTTCTTCTTATTTGTTACCAAAAATGGAATGGTCAAGAAGACAGAGCTGTCGCAATATAAAGTTCAACGTTATTCCCGAGCGCTTGTTGCCATTAATGTAAAAGGCGATGATGAAGTTGTTGATGTTCACTTGACGGATGGAGAAGGACTTGTGTTTATTGCGACCCATTTTGGATACGGCTTATTATTTGCTGAACAAGAAGTAAATATCGTGGGACCGCGTGCCGCAGGAGTAAAGGGAATCAATTTAAAGGATGGCGATTTTGTTGTGGCTGGAAAAGTCACTAAGGAATCAGCTGATCCAGCGATTCTCTTAGTCACTCACCGAGGTGCTGTTAAAAAAATGGACCTATCCGTATTTGAAGTCGCTACCCGAGCGACTAGAGGAGTTGTGATGCTTAGGGAATTGAAAGCAAACCCTCATCGAGTAGCGGGAATAGCGTTCATGGAATCAACAGAAAAAATCGCGTTGCAAACGAAAAAAGGTCAAGTAGAAATATTTGATTTTCATTCGTTAAATAAAAGTGACCGTTATTCTAATGGTTCTTTTGTGATCGATGAAAAAGAAAGCGGGGCAGTCATGCATATATGGCGATTGATTGATCCACAATAATAAATCAATGTTGCAGGGCTGTATACGAGGATACAGCCCTATTTTTCATGGTGTGCAAAAAAATCCATTTGATTGGAATCTATCTTTTTGATAAGTTAATATAGGTTAACTTTAAGCAGTATACGAAGGAAGGAGAGGTTAATTTTATATGCAGTTTTTAGATGTACTTGATCAATATGTGCTGAAAATTAATGACTATTTGTACACCTATTTAATGATTGCGATGTTAATAGGTTTAGGTCTGTTTTTCTCATATAAAAGCAAGTTTGTTCAATTTCGTTATTTTGGAGAAATGTTTCGCGTAATTTTTGAAAAGTCAACTATCTCAACAGAAGGAAAAAAAGGGGTTTCTTCTTTCCAGGCATTTACGATTAGTGCAGCTTCACGGGTAGGAACAGGGAACCTTGCTGGTGTAGCAACAGCGATTGCAACAGGAGGACCTGGAGCTGTTTTCTGGATGTGGCTGATTGCTTTTGTTGGAGCTGCCTCTAGTTTTGTGGAGAGCACGTTAGCTCAAGTGTATAAAATCAAAGATAAAGACGGATTCCGCGGAGGTCCTGCCTATTATATGGAGAAGGGACTGAACAAGAGATGGATGGGTGTGATCTTTGCGATTACCATCACCTTTTGTTTCGGATTAGTCTTTAATGCGGTTCAGTCAAATACGATCTCAAATGCAGTTAACCAAAGCTTTAATGTATCTACTTCTACCATTGGTTTGATTTTGGCTGCTTTAACAGCTGTCATTATTTTCGGTGGAGTGAAACGGATTGTACATGTTACGCAAATTTTAGTTCCAGTTATGGCTATTCTTTATTTAATTTTGGCTGTTGCGATTTTAGTCATGAACATTACAGAAGTTCCTGCCATGTTTATGCTGATTTTTAAAAGTGCTTTCGGCTTACAAGAGGCAGCCGGAGGGGCACTAGGAGCGGCTATTATGAATGGCGTGAAGCGCGGGCTATACTCCAATGAAGCGGGGATGGGTTCCGCTCCAAACGCCGCAGCGACAGCAGATGTCAGTCATCCAGTTAAACAAGGGTTGATTCAAACATTAGGTGTATTTGTGGATACAATTGTAATTTGTTCCGCCACTGCGTTTATCATTCTTTTATCTGGCGAGTATACAAAAGAAGGACTTACTTCGATTAATTTAACTCAATCGGCATTAAGTGTTCATATCGGTGATTGGGCAACCATTTTCCTTGCAGTAGCCATTTTCTTATTTGCCTTTAGTTCAGTCATCGGGAACTACTATTATGGTGAAACAAATATTGAATTTATTAAAAATTCACCAGCGGCATTGTTCATTTATCGTCTAGCGGCTGTTGGAATGGTTTACTTTGGAGCCGTTGCTAAAATCAGTTTAGTATGGGATTTAGCCGACTTATTTATGGCAATTATGGCCTTTATCAACTTAATTGCGATTGCAATGCTATCTAAAATCGCGATGGCGGTTCTCAGCGACTATCATAAGCAACGAAAAGCTGGGAAAGAACCAGTTTTCTATGCGGATTCCATTGAAGGGATCCATGGAGTAGAATGTTGGGAACGGAAGCCGGAAACAAACAAATAAACACACAAAGCCTATGGCGAATATCGCTATGGGCTTTTTTATATGCAATGAATGTATATAAATCTAAAATGATGTTCCGGCATCATCACATCCTATCTAGTTAGAAAAACCAACAGCGTATCTTATATCGATTTAACAAGTTGAACATGGATAGAAAAGCAACACAGTGTACTTTTTTCTCTTATTACCTAGTAATTTGATATAAAAAAGTGTTAATCTTTAATCAGTTCTAATTTTTGTATCACTATAGTATCAATGCAACAATCTAAATATCATTTTACGAAATTTTTTATATAATTATCTGCTTTTTGACGATTGTGTCAATGTAGGGATAAAGGGAGATTTACCAACCTTGAGTTATCTGTCATTTTAAGAAGAGGGGTATGGAAAGTGGCGAATAATTTTTTTAATTCTTCACTCATTTCTATGGAAGAGATCGAGTGGTTTATACAAATGACAAAAGATATATTTGCAGCAGTAGATCATGAAGGAATAATTCATTTTGTCAATCCAGCATTAAACGAAATGCTCGGTTATGAAGAAAACGAGCTGATTGGAAAAAACTTTCTAGAGTATGTGTATCCTGCAGATCTTGAATATACAAAAGAAAAATTTGCAGAGGTGTTGCAATGCGGCAAATTAGTATCTGTTGAAAATCGCTGTCTTTCTAAAGATAGCAATTATACTTGGGTTTCTTGGAATGCTGCTTCCATCAAAAAAATGGTATTAATGATTGGGCAAAATATTAATAAGCAAAAGCAGTTAGAAAGAGAATTAATTCAATCCAATCAATATATTCAATCATTTTGGGAAAACACGGGTGATGCAGTTGATCTTGTCGATTTAGAAGGAAAGGTGATTACGGTTAATCGAGCATTTGAGAAGATTTTTGGTTGGACAAATGAGGAGGTAAAAGGCAAGGAACTACCAATCATTCCTGATTTTCTTAATAATGAGTTTCAACAGATTAGAAAAAAAGTGTTATCTGGACAAAAAGTAGTCAATTATGAAACGATGAGACTGCGTAAAGATGGATCTATGATCCCTGTAAGCGTTACCGCTTCACCGATCCGAAATGAAGCAGGAGAAATAATGGCTTTTTCTGGTATTAGCAGAGATAATTCCTTGCTTGTCGAGGCAAAGCGAGAGCTAATTAATAGAAAAAGAGAGTTAAAAAAAGCAAATGACCGTCTTGAGAATATATTGAAGAGTATTATTGAAGCTTTTTTCTTTGTGGACGATCAATGGAATATTATTTATGTGAATGATGTGCTCGCAAATATATGGGGGAAAAGTCTAGAGGAATTAGAAGGTAAGAATTTGTGGGAAACCTTTCCTGAAGTGAAAGGAACAATCTATGAGCAGTATTATAAACAGTCTATGAGTACGCAAGAACCAAAACGTTTTCAAGTGTATAGCGAACTTTACAAAGGTTATTTTGAAATTTGTACGTTTCCATCTTCAATGGGGTTAGCTGTCAATATACGCGATATTACAGATTATCAAATGAGTTTACAAAAATTAAAGGAAAGCGAAAGACAAATACGAGAAATTACAGAAAATATTAATGAAATATTTTGCGTACATAATCTAGAAGGCTATGAGTTGCTTTATGTCAGTGCTGCATTTGAAAAAATATGGCAGCGACCTTTAGTAGATTTATATGAGAACCATTTTGATTATGTACATACTATTCATCCAGAGGATCGTGAGAATGTTATTCATCAATTCACTCAACCACAAGAAGCATTGGATGAATTCGAATTTCGGATGATCAGACCTAGCGGTGAAATTCGCTGGATTCGTACGAGACAAACGGTTATTTACAATAAAGCGAATGAGCCGCAGCGAATCATCAGTGTGTTAGAAGATATTACTGAATTAAAAGAGAAAGATATTTTAATTCGTAAAGGGGATAAGCTTGGAGCTGTAGGGCAATTAGCGGCCGGGATTGCTCATGAAATCCGCAATCCACTAACGACCATTAAAGGGTTTGTTCAGTTGTGGGGAAAAGAAAGTCAAACAAAATATAGCGATATTATTTTATCAGAATTACAGCGAATTGAATTTATTATGAATGAATTTTTAATGCTAGCGAAGCCCCATCAGGAACTGCAAATGGAAAAGCTAGATTTGAATAAAATATTAAATGAAGTGATTATTTTTATGCAGCCGGAGGCATTGCTTCATAATGCCAATATCGAGAGTGCATTAGACGAGCATTTGCCAGCAACGTTTGGGGAAATGAAACAAATTAAACAGGTAGTGATTAATTTAATTAAAAATGCGTTAGAAGCAATGCCAAAGGGCGGGGTGATTACGATCACAACTAAGCGTGATCATCATCGAGTGATTATGGAATTGACGGATGAAGGCATCGGCATTCAAAAAGATCGGATTGCTAGACTTGGTGAACCATTCTATTCTAATAAAGAAAAAGGAACCGGGCTAGGGTTAATGGTCAGCTTTAAAATTATTCAAAACCATAAAGGAACGATCTCTTTTGAAAGTGAAGAAGGGAAAGGAACAAAGGTGATTATTTCCTTGCCTGTCTATGAAGAGAACTAAATAATTGGTGAAAAAAGAAGCGACATGCTTCTTTTTTTAGTTGGATTAAACGACAGAAAATGACTTAATTATATAAAAGTATTGATAATGATTTTCATTAGTAGTAGAATAAGAAAATGAAAATCATTATTAATATTACATAGTTGAAAACGGTTAGGAGAAAAAGAGTGATGAAGAAAATGCCATGGAAAGTCGTTACGAGTTTATCTCTTGCAGCATCAATGTTTATTGCGGGTTGTGGAGCAGAAAATGTGTCGTCTGATGATCGCAGTAAAAAAGACGACAAAAATCAAAAAGCAACTGTAAAGGTTCAAGATTATACATTTAATACAGCGGATAATATGTTTGCATATAGTGAATTTGAATTGTCTGGAGAACCTTTAGCTGAGGGACTTGGACTTGATCTTGACGTTTTAGATCCTAAGAAAATTGATGAACCGACTCCTTTTGATTACATTGCTGGTATTGAATCGTATGAGTATTCTGAGGAAGCGATGTATGAAGTAGTTGAGAAGTCAGGTTTAGGATTGCATTTAGTTCATGGTCCTGCTGTTCAGGAAATGGCGAAAGCAGCAGGTAAGAAGCCGGAAGAAATGTTAGGAGAGCGTTTTTATGCATTAGCTGATGCTGTTGGATATCCGAGAGAAGAAGTGTTTTCTAATATGTACCCAACGCTGATTGAGTATGCAACTGGAGATCCGCATTATACTCAAAAAGTGGATACGAAAGAATATGCGGCTAATGATGATGGGACTTATGTTCCTATGTATCAAGTAAACTTTGAGTCTTTGCGCTGGGATCGTCAAAAGATGGATAAAATCCTGAATCCGGCCGCTTATGGTGGTGTGTTTTTAAAACAGGCTTTATGGGCAGGAGATTTCATGGGAGGCTTCCATACAGTGGACAAGGATGAAGAGCTGGCTGGAGAGACAACGAAAGACGATGATGATAAGAATATCGCTCTTGGAGTTAGTTCGGCAGATGGCATGCAAGGAGCCATTTTAACGGAGGAAATTTGGAATAAGTTACAATACATTCGCTCCAACTTATTTTTAGATGCAAAGTCTGGCAAGTTAACAGCGGCTGGTATCGGAAGTCAGTATGATCCGTCGAAAGGCTTTGTGTATTTGCCACACGCGATTGAAGTGAAAGAGGATGGAAATGATCAAGCGGCGAACGCTGAGTCTTTAAAAGTGGCTGATGCGAAAAGCCAGTTAAATGACCAATGGATGATGCTTTGGCCAGCGGCTGAATTTTATGGTATGGCCGATCAGCGTCCGGAAAATAAAAACGTCGCGCCTTCGTTTAGAGCTTTATTCGATGGAAAGCCATTCCCGCAAGCGAATACAGCTAATATTGACGCAACAGCTGATAATGACCAATTAGCGAATGATCCATTCTCTGTTAATAAAGACGTCGCTTTACATGTATTTAAAAATATGAAAGCAATGCATTTTAATGAGCAAGAAGGAGCATTTATCACAGAGCATGACGGCAAGTCTCAAAACAATATCGTTGATGCGTTTGAAGCAGGCTATTCAATGGAAGCAATGCGTATTTTTGAGCGTGCGATTGACGGATTGCCAGTCGGCTATGCGAGCGGAGAAGCGGCTGAAGGGTTAGGAACGGAAGAAGCGAAGCAAGCAAAAGAGATGGTTCAAAAGCAAGCTGATTTTATTTTAAATAAAATGATGCTTAAAAACGGTTTAGTCGCTGATCAATATGAAATCGGTAAAGGAGCTAGTGAAGAAGCTACATTGAAAGCTCAATTAGGAGCGATTCGCGGATTAACAGCGGCCTATTTATCAACAGAAGACGAAAAGTATCGTACAGCAGCCCGCGAACTATATGTCGCGATGGAAAAAGAATTCTTCAACAACAAGCTAAATATTTTAGAAACGAAAAAAGGTGAGATGAAGTGGGATCCAGCAACAGCTGGTGCTTTATCTGGTGTATACCGAATCGCCATTCAAAATTTAAGCAATCAAAATGCGAAAGAAACAAATAAAGAGTTAGAAGTAGAAACGATTATTGAGCGCTATAATGATTTTTATAATCTTGTCATTGATGGCCCTTCACTAAAAGAAGGAATGCAAACAAGCGAATTTTGGGATACAGGTGATTTCTATAAAGCAGATGATAAGTCTGAAAACACAGATGGTGACAATGTACCGCAAATTCAAGCAGGCCATGGGAAATATGGAATTGCGCCAGTGCTTGTCCCTGTCGAAGTAAAAGAAAAATAAAAGAAGGTATGAACTGTGAAAAGAACGAACCTTTTATTTGCGCTCGCGCTCCTTATGATAGGGGCGCTAGTCGCATGTTCAAACGGAAAAGAAACAGTGATTCGTCAACAAGCCGCAAGTAGCAATAATATTGTGATGTCAACGAAAGAAGGTATCATTTTTACAGCAAATCTTGATGTGGACACGGTCACAATGATTGATGTTGAGACGAAAAAGGTGAAAAAAGAAATTAAAGTCGGTCAAGAGCCTGTTCAATTAGCTCTGTCTCCTGATGAAAAAACGTTATATGTCTCTTGTAGATATGATCATCGTGTCGATGTGATTGATGTCAAGAAACAGAAAGTAGTTGACTCTATGAAAACAGGCATAGAGCCATACGGACTAATAACTAATCAAGATGGAAGCAAGCTTTATGTAGCGAACTATCGTGAAAATTCGATTTCAGCTATTGATTTACAATCAGAAAAAGTGACGAACATAAAAGCGGGGGACCGTCCTCGTACATTAGCTATTTCAAAAGATGGTAAAAAGCTGTATGCGACGAACTACTTAACTGGTGAAATCAAAGTCATTGATACTGAAAAAGACAACGTATCGAATACGATTGCATTAGTACCATCTCCCGATCAAGCCAATCGAAAGAAAAGTCAAGGACTACCGAATACATTGGAGCAACTCGTTATTTCTCCTGACGGAAAAACAGCTTGGGTGTCTCACTTACTGACGAATATAGACACGCCTGTGCACTTTGAAGAGACGGTGTTTCCAGCTATTTCAGTTGTTGACTTAGAAAAGGAAAAAGAGAAAACAGAGGAACGAAAAGAGCTATTTGAAGAGATCAATGTCACCGATCGGCAAAATCAAACAATCATTGTATCCAACCCATATGATATCGTCTTTCAGCCGGATGGCAGCAAAGCGTATGTGGTGATGTCCGGAAGTGAGGATCTTGCTGTGTTTGATTTGAAACGAGGCGGAAATGCCGTACAGATTTTGAGACGAATCGAAGGAGATAATCCAAGGGGTGCAGTCTTAACCGAAGATGGACAAACGTTATTTGTTCATAATGCGATGAGCCATGATTTAGCGACGATTGATACAGGTGGAGACAGCAGCTATGGCCGGGCAAAAATGGCAGGAGAAAATATTAAATTAATTAAGACAGATTCGTTAGATCCTCTTGTTAGGGAAGGGAAAACGATTTTTTATAGCGCCAACAGCGATGAGCATGCAGCCGATATTACCGGAAACAATTGGATGAGTTGTATTTCCTGTCACGCAGACGGAGAAATCAACGGATTATCCATTAGTACATTAAAAGGCCCGCGAAATATTCCATCTAATGTGTTAACGACAGAAACAGGTTTGTTTATGTGGGATGGAAGCCGAGATGATTTCACTGATTATTTATTAACGGTTCAAGGGGAAATGGGTGGAATGATGGATTACGATCCTTCTAAGCCTCTTCCGAAAGAAGTGGAGCATATGTATGATGCGATGCTAGCTTATTTGCAACATCCGGATTCATTCCCTGTTCCGAAAAGCCCCTATCGAAAAAACGGCGAGTTGACAGCGGATGCAGAAGCAGGAAAGCAATTATTCGAAGGAAAAGGGCAATGTTTAACCTGTCATGGCGGAAAAATGATGACAGACAGTGTAAAAGCTGTTGGAAAAGATGGCAAGCTTTCCACAGATCATACGCAATTTCTTCATGATATCGGTACAGGGTCCGATCAAGATAAAGCTTCAGATGGTGATGGTCGTGCCCAGTTTACCAATAAACGAGATAACAAGAAATTTGATACTCCGACTTTAAGAGGCGTATGGGCTACAGCTCCTTATTTTCATGATGGAAGTGCCAAAACGATTGAGGAAGCCATTATGAGACATCACTATGACAATGCACCAGAACTATCAGCTAAAGAAATTGCTAAAATTGCTGCCTATGTGAAATCCATTGAGTAAAAAAAGAAATCAATGGAAGAAGGTCAGGAGGATGCTCCTACTTGTGGTAAAATAGAAAGAAAGCCTAAAGGGAGTGGCCGAAATGAACATAGTAAGCGGTTTTTGGCTATTATTTGTGTTGATAATTCCTGTTTTCTTCATTTCTCTATTTATCGGTCTGTTTTTCTCCGAGAAAAGAAGCAATGAAAGATTTAGAAGGATAGAAGAGAGAGTTAAACAGCAAGACCGTACATAAAAAAGCAGGCGTGATGCCTGCTTTTTTATAGTATATAAATCTAAATTGATTTTCCGACATCATCACATTCTATCTAGTTAGAAAAACCAACAGCGTATCCAAATGAATATTCTTATGTCAATTTAACAAGTTGAACATATATAGTAGAAAAAATTAAAAATATTTTCCCCTTTATTCTTCTCCATTTTTTGCTATAGTTATATAGGGATTATAATCGAATGGAGGATATGTATGTTCAAAGAATTTAAGGAATTCGCGATGCGCGGGAACGTGATCGACCTAGCCGTTGGGGTGATTATCGGTGGAGCTTTTGGCAAAATTGTATCATCGCTCGTCGAAGATATTATGATGCCGCTGATTGGCTTGCTTCTTGGCGGAGTAGACTTTAGTAATCTAGCTTTTACATATCATAAAGCAACTATTAAATATGGAATGTTTATTCAAACAATTCTAGACTTTTTAATTATTGCTTTTTCTATTTTTCTTTTTATTAAGCTAATTAATAAATTAACTTCTAAACAGGAAAAAGCTGAGGAACCAGCAGTGCCAGCGCCTTCTCAAGAGGAAGTATTGCTAATGGAAATCCGAGATTTATTAAAAGCGCAAAAATCATTTGAGTCCGATAAGTAACATGCAGGAGCAGGAAAAAGTGATAGTTCTTTTTCTGCTCCTTTTTATTTTCAATAAAGAACGGAAAAGTTGTCTTCTAATGGATTTATTTGTCGTTTCAATTGACGGAAAATTCCGAATAATATACTCTTAATTTAACTACATACCCGTAGAAAAAGGAGGACACAGAATGAGGAATAGTCATTTTCGTTTAGTGAATCAAGAGGTCCCGAAAACGATTATGGAATCTTGGAAAAGAAGCCAGAAAAATAAAGTATCACACAGCCTTAATTCTGCCCCTCTTGTGTTAACCGAAGAAGATGTAAAAAAAATGAAGCAATATGGTGATCTTTATCAATCTTTTTCAACAGTCTACTCCCGAATGGAGGGGGAGATTGAGGATTGTTATGCTTTTGGTGTAGCGGATGAAAATGGTAGAATGATGGGCGTGAGGATGAGAGGAAAGCTGCGTGATCAGCTGAGGGAAGCCAACTTCTATCCGGGGGCAAATTGGCAGGAAAAGGTGACAGGAACGAATGCGATCGGCACAGCATTAGCTGCTAAACAGTCAGTAACGATTCATACAGAGGAACATTTTTGTGATGCTTGGAAAGCGTTTTCGTGTGCTGGTGTGCCGATTGTTCATCCAATTAAAAAGCAGTTAATGGGCGTTCTTGATTTAACGAGTAATGATGAACATTTCCATAAGCAAAGTTTGCTGCTGACGAAGGCGATTGCGGAGGGAATTCAGATGGATATATTGAATCGTTTTCAAAGAAAAACAAGTCGATTAAAAGAAGTCTTCACGACAAAAAAGCGCGAGATTCAACAAGATTGGCTGCTTGTAATTGATGATTACGGGGATATGGTGGCCTCTAATCACCCGAGGCAGTCTTTTCATTATATATGGAAGTCTTCTTTTAATTGGAGCACTTATTTTTATCAATTACAGAGTAAGAAACAAACGGATGCTACAGAGGCATCTTTACCTTTTTTTCATGGACAGCCTGAAGGAAAGATCCAGCCGGTCATAGAGAATGAAAGAGTGATTGGAATCATTGTGCAGCTCCCTAAACAGTCGGTTGTTCAAACGCCTGCCAAAATTTCTGCTCACATTTCTCAAGTAGAAAAGGGAGTGATCGGGGAAAGTGATTCGTTTCTCTCTTTTTTTGCTAAAATTAAAAAAGTTGCTCCAAGCCATGTACCGGTATTGCTGACGGGAGAGAGCGGGACAGGAAAAGAAGTGTTCAGCCAAACGATTCATCGGTTAAGCGACAGAAAGGAGAAGCCGTTTATTACATTTAATTGCTCCTCCTTAAATCACGAACTGGCGGCCAGCGAACTGTTCGGTTATGCACCAGGCTCTTTCACAGGTGGATTAAAGGAAGGAAAGAAAGGGCTATTTGAAGCGGCGGATGGCGGCGTCCTGTTTTTAGATGAAATTGGAGAAATCCCCTTAACGGTTCAACCGTTACTGCTTCGGGTGCTGCAGGAAAAAGAAGTGCTTAGAGTCGGAGAGTATAAACCAAGAAAAGTCGATGTTCGAATTATTGCAGCGACGAATCGTGATTTAAAGCAAATGATTCAAGAAGGCACTTTCCGCGAAGACCTTTATTACCGATTAAGCGTGATTAGTCTATCTATTCCTCCTTTGAGAGAAAGAAAAGAAGATATTGTTCCGTTAGCTCATTATTTTTTAGAGACATGCCAGCTAGCTCAACGCTTGCAATTCAGTCAATCGGTGATCAACGTATTACAAACGTATGGATGGCCAGGAAATGTGAGAGAACTTCGGAACGTGATTGAATATAGCGTATTGTTTGCGGACGGGCATATCATCGAAACTAAACATTTACCGGATTATTTACAAGAGCACATATCCGCTTCAGCAGTCAAGGCCAATCAATGGCAAGCAAGAAGTACCGAGAAGCATGAACGGGAAAATATTATGGACATGTTGAAGCAAACGAATTTTAATGTCACAAAAGCTGCCAAGATGCTCGGGTTTTCGCGAGGCACATTGTATAACCGTCTAAAAAAATACAATATCTCCTATTAAAAGGAATCAAAAAGTAACATAGTGTGATAACAAATTTTAACAATAAACAAACTGTTCAACAGCGCTTGAACAGTTTGTTTATTTTTTGAACAATTGAACAAATAAAAAGTTGTAATATACAGAATAATCAATACATTTGTTTTGGCATAAGATTTGCATTTATGTAAGTGAGCTCATAGACATGTAAAATTTCGCTTCTAGTAAATGGGTGTAAAAAACGTAAGGAGGGGATGAAGATGAGAGCTGCTGTGATGGAAGAGTTCAATAAACCGCTGAAAGTGTTAAATGTAGACGATCCTGAATGCGGTCCAGATGATGTCATTGTGGCGGTGAAAGCCAATGGAGTGTGCCGAAGTGATTGGCACGGATGGGTAGGAGATTGGGAGTGGCTCGGCTTAAAGCCGGAATTGCCTCATATTCTCGGTCATGAGTTTGCTGGAGTGATTGAAGAAGTAGGAAAAAACGTCAAGCGATTTAAAAAAGGCGATCGAGTCGTTATTCCTTTTAGTTTAGGGTGCGGAAGTTGTGACTGTTGTCAAACAGGGCATCAAAACGTGTGTGAAAGTTTAACGGTTTTGGGATTTGCCTGCAACGGTTCTTACGCTCAATTTACTAGAGTCCCTCTTGCCGACCAGAACTTAGTTCATTTGCCTGATTCCATTGACTTTATTACAGCTGCCTCCTTAGGCTGTCGATTTATGACTAGCTTTCATGCAGTAGCTGATATTTCAGGTGTACAAGCTGGAGACTATTTTACCATTTATGGCGCTGGCGGAGTCGGTTTGGCTGCTTTGCAAATTGCCTCTACTCTTGGCGCAAGAGTAATCGTCGTTGATATTGACGATCAAAAGCTAGAAATGGCTAAACAGCTTGGAGCGGTAGAAACAATTAACTCAAGAGAAGTGAATCCTGTCGAAGCGATTATGAACATAACGAATGGCGGCAGCGACATTACTTACGATGCGCTAGGGATTGCTGAAACTTGCCGAAATTCTATTTTGAGTTTAAGGAACAGAGGCACTCATGTTCAAGTAGGGTTAACGACTCAAGTAGAGGGAGGCATGATTTCATTGCCGACTGATTTAATTGTTGCGAAAGAACTGCAAATAAAGGGTTCCTTAGGGATGCAGCCTCATCGCTATAAAGCGTTGCTCGCTATGGTAGAAAGCGGCCAGCTTCATCCAGAAAAGCTCATTTCAAAAACGATTCCTTTAGAAGAAGCAAGCGATGTTTTAGCGTCTATGCACGAATATGGCACGGTAGGTTCTGTCGTTATTGACCGTTTCTAAATAAAAAATGAGGAGGAGATCGAAATGGAAAAAACAATCAACGTATCACCACGTGTGGAGGAATTTTTAAAAGGGACGAAAAAGCTGTTTATTAATGGGAAATGGGTGGAGTCCGCTTCAGGAAAAACGTTTGAAACATATAATCCAGCAACTGGGGAAGTGCTTGCTGTTGTAAGTGAAGCGATGGAGCAAGATATTGAACAAGCTGTTCAAGCAGCAAGACGCGCATTTGACAGCGGCCCATGGTCAAAGATGAGTGCAGCGGAACGGAGCCGATTAATTTATTTATTGGCTGATAAGATGGAAGAGCATAAAGAGGAATTGGCACAGCTCGATACATTAGATAGCGGCAAGCCGATTCGCGAATCATCCGCAGCGGATGTGCCGCTTGCCGTTGAACATTTTCGTTATTTTGCTGGCTGGGCGACGAAGATTATGGGACAAACGATTCCGGTTGCCGGCAATTATTTGAACTACACTCGTCACGAACCTGTAGGGGTAGTTGGACAAATTATTCCTTGGAATTTCCCATTATTAATGGCTGCTTGGAAATTAGGAGCGGCACTTGCGACAGGCTGTACAGTCGTCTTAAAGCCGGCAGAACAAACGCCTTTATCCGCTCTTTATTTAGCTCAGCTCGCTCAAGAAGTCGGTTTTCCTGAGGGTGTGATTAATGTTGTTCCTGGTTTTGGAGAAACAGCAGGAGCCCCATTAGTGAACCATCCGCAAGTCGATAAAATTGCTTTCACTGGTTCGACACCGGTTGGAAAATCCATTATGAGACAAGCATCGGAAACACTGAAACGAGTCACGCTTGAGCTAGGAGGGAAATCCCCGAATATCATTTTACCAGATGCTGATCTTAGCAAAGCAGTACCAGGAGCTTTATTCGGTATTATGTTCAACCAAGGACAAGTGTGTTGTGCGGGCTCTAGACTGTTTGTTCAGAAAAAGAAATATGATAATTTCCTAGCAGATATGGTGAGTCATGCCGAAAAAATTCAGCAAGGACAAGGAATTGATCCAGCAACAGAAATGGGCCCACTTGTGTCAGACGAACAGCAAAAGCGTGTCATGTCCTATATTCAAAAGGGACAAGAAGAGGGGGCAGAAATTTTAACAGGTGGAAAAGTACCATTTAACAAAGGATACTTCGTTCAACCGACTATTTTCGCTGATGTAAACGATTCCATGACGATTGCGAAAGAAGAAATTTTCGGACCAGTCGTTTCAGCCTTACCGTTTGACGACTTAGACGATTTAGTTGAGCGTGCGAACAACACAAACTTTGGTTTAGCCGCAGGGGTGTGGACAGAAAACTTAAAAAGCGCTCATTATTTAGCCCAACGCATTAAAGCAGGAACGGTGTGGGTCAATTGCTATAATGCGCTTGATGCAGCCAGTCCATTCGGCGGGTTTAAGCAATCTGGTTTAGGAAGAGAAATGGGCTCTTATGCTTTAAATGCGTACACTGAAGTAAAGAGCGTGTGGGTTGACTTAAACGAATAAGGTAGAAAAGTCTGGTCCGCTTCTAGCGGGCCAGCTTTTCTAAAATGAAGAAAGGAGCAGTTTCGATGAAGCATATTAAACCTCTGAATGTTAAAGGCAAGATGATTGAGCAAACGGTCGACCTGGAAAAAAAGCCGGAGGTGCAAGGGCTAGCCTTGCTTCCGATGGGATGTACAAGCCTGTTTGATCCAGGCTGGGAAACGGACTTTTCGGGAATGAGTTTAGAAGGGGTATGCCAACCGCATTATAAAGATATTTATGGATGTTACGGCGATTGCTGGTGGGCAGCTCAAGTGCCGGACGGATTAACGAATTACGGAAGTTGGGCAGATGAATGTCCAGTTGCTGCAAATGATTGGCGAAAACTAACGTACGTGAAACCATGAGAAGGAGTCGTGCCATGAGAAAAAAACATATTATGATGATTGTTATTGTCGCCAGTTTGATCTTGTTGTTGGCTGCTTGTTCGGATTCAGTGATCCAAGAGCAGCAAAGTGAACAAGGAGAAACGGTTTCATCCAATGTGCTTGTTAGTAAACAAGTTGAAAAAAGCTGTGTCAGCTGTCACGCGGTCGATGAAGCCGGAAAGCTTGAACGCATTGAATATGTCAGAAAAACGCCAGAAGGGTGGGCTCAGTCCATTGCTCGAATGGAAAGAATTCACGGGTTGAAAATAACGGACGAAGAAAGAGAGCAGCTCATCGCAGACTTAAGCAGTGAAAGAGGATTAGCTCCTGAAGAAGCAGAGAAAGTTCAATATTGGTTAGCGAATAAACCATCTTATTCAGAGCCGACACCTGAGAATGACAGTGTTGCTCAAAGCTGTATTGGATGTCATGCAGCGGGTAGATTTGAAGCCCAGCGAAGAACAGAAGAAGAGTGGAAAAATTTGAAGGATTTTCATCTTGTTATGTATCCGTCCATTTACTTAAACCATCGCCATATGGATTGGCCGGAGGAAACTGAAAAAGCGCTTGAGTTTTTAGCGAAAAATTACGGAGAAGAATCTGAGGCTTGGGAGAAATGGAAAGGCAAAGAATACGATGTCACAGGAAAATGGAAGGTAGCCGGTTTTCAAGGAACGAAGGGCTATTACATCGGAGAAAGTGAATTTTCAAAGTCGGAAAAGGGGTATACAGAAGAGAAAAATGTCCGCTTTATTAAAGATGGAAAAGAAGAAAGTTTTAGTGGGGAGGTAAAAATGTTCTCGGGCTATATGCTGCGCTCGCATTATAAGCAAGGGGAGAACAAAATAAACGGTACGTATAATGTAGCGAGTGAAAACGTTATTCAAGGCGATTGGTCTAAAGCGAATGATCTCGGTATTACAGCAGAAGAGACGTATTACAAAGTGCAAACGGAAACACCAGAGATCCTTCATGCGGAACCTTTTGCTTTGCAAAAAGGAAAAACGAATAAGGTCACTCTTTATGGGATGAACTTAAAGAAGTTAAAACAAGAGTTATTATCCTTACCTAAAGGAGTTGAAGTCGTCCGTTTAACAGCTTCATCCGATGATCAAGCAGAAGTGGAAATGAAAGTGGACGAGAAAGCGGAAGTCGGAGCGTTTGCTTTCAACGAGGAGAAAGTGAAAGTTCACGAAAAGTTTATGGTATATGATCAAGCTGATTATATTAAACTGGAACCTGCTTATGGCGTGTCCCGAATGGGCGGAGCTGGTCCAATGGATAAAGTCAGTATTCAATATGTTGCCTACGCTTACAGCAGCGGTAAAGATGGCAAGAAAGAGTCAAAGGATGACTTGAATCTAGGCCCGGTGGATGCGGAGTGGTCCCTGTTAACGTATCCAGAAAACAATGCCTCAAGGGATGATCGTCCATACATTGGCAAACTAGCTAAAAATGGCTTATACACACCAGAAGCAGAAGGTGTAAATGCAGAACGAGAATTTGTTCAAGAAAACGTAGGAAGCGCGACAGTACAAGCAAAAGTGATCATCGACGGAAAAGCCTTTACCGCGACGACTCATCATATTTCTACTGTACCGGACTATGTGAATACTATTCACTAAAAAAGGAGTTGGCCACTATCGCAAACGTCACATTAACTAATTATATTCCATTTGAAGTAGAAGATAGAGAATATTTATTCCATGGGTTAACAGGAAATATTATAGAGCTAGATGAGCTATCTAAACATATGGTTCAAACGTTTAATGAATATGGAGAGCAAATAGCGGATACACGGACTCTTTCAGAAAAGCAATTGCTAGAAAAGAACCCGCAATTTGCGGAGGTGTTAGCGGAGCTTGAGCAGATGGAGATGATTCACAGGGATGCCTCTTATGAATCGCGCTTTTCGAATACCCCTGCTCCGCCGTTAACAACGGAAAAAATGCCTGTTAAAACGCTTGTTTTTCATTTAGTGAATGAATGCAATTTACGCTGCACCTATTGTTATGCAGGAGATGGAGAATATGGAGCGCCACAAAAGTATATGTCTGTGGACACAGCGGATCGAGCCATTCAATTTTTAATGGAAAACAGTTTTGAAGAGAAAGAAGTGAATATTGTTTTATTTGGGGGAGAGCCTTTTTTAAATTGGAACACGTTGAAATATGTAGTGGAACAGGCCACATTAGAAGCTGAAAAACACGGCAAACGAGTGGGTTTTTCCTTAACAACTAATGGAAGTAAAATGTCAGAAGCGCAAATGTCGTTTTTGAACGAATATAAAGTGATGGTTTCTGTCAGTATGGATGGAACGAAAGAAGCTCATGACCGGCATCGACCATTAGCTGGAGGACAAGGCTCGTATGATCGCGTCAGTCAAAATGTCGAAAAGTTAATGAATATTCATCACTCTGCGCCAATTGGCACTCGAGTGACAGTTGTCAAGGATTTTGAGAAGCTCGAAACATCTTTAAAGCATCTGTTATCTAAAGGATTCTATGAGGTGGGATTTGCTCCTGTCACTGAGACGAATATGAATCTTGCTTTAGATGATGACGATTTAAAGGAATTATTGCGCCAGTTTGAAGAATTGACTGAGTTATTTGTTGAACATGCATTAAAAAATGAATACGTCGGCTTTTCAAATTTAACTAATCTTTTAAAGGAACTACACATCGGTACGAATAAAGCGTACGGTTGTGGAGCGGGGCTAGGCTTTTTTGCGGTCAGTCCGGATGGCGGGTTATTCCTTTGTCATCGCTTCAATGAAAATGAAGAATTTCGGATGGGAGACATTTTCTTTGGGATTGATCAGAAGAAGAGAGCTAGTATGTTAGATGAACTGCATGTGGATCGCAAGCCGACTTGTCAATCTTGCGCGTTAAAGCATATTTGCTCTGGCGGCTGTTATTACGAGGCGATGGAAAGACAAGGAGATTACCGGGCTCCCAATGCTCATTACTGTAATTGGATGCACGAATGGATCACGATTGGACTGAAAGCATATGTAAGAATTTCTCAACAAAACCCTACTTTTTTAGAGAAAATCAGCGGTGTCACAAAAGAGAGGTGTGTGAGTAACTAATGGCCAAGAAAACCGTTTCACTATTTATACTAGCTTTATTGCTGATTATTGGAAACACAAGCTTTTTCAGTCATGCAGAAGGAAATTATACAGAAAGAGTGTACATTTCCGGATATGGACAAATTATTCCTGTTGATCCGTCTGTTCCGAAAGTAATGGAGGGCATTAAAGTAAAAGGGCCTGTTCGAGATATGAGTTTTTCTGAAGATGGCAGAACAGGCTTATTTTTAGCTAATGGCCGGACAACGCTTTATGTGGTAGATACGATGAATAATAAAGTGAAGTCAGAAATTAATTTGCAAGCAAGAACGGATCAAGGCTTGTTAGATCGCCGCGTATGGGGAAGCACGATTTCGCCCGATGGAAAAAAAGCTTATGCTTTCGTGACTCAAGGAGAGAAAAGGAAGAACAGCTTTAAAGCTCATCCAAGTAAAATACTAGAAATTGATATTGCTAGTAAACAAGAGTTGCGCAGCGTGGAAGCTCCTTATGGCACGCATGTTCTCCAGTTTAAAAAAGGAGACCCGAATACGATCTATATTTGGGGGTATGACCTTCATGAATTAGATGTTAAAAAGATGAAACTGACATTAAAGCAAGGGATTAAGCACCCTGAAAAGGCAGAGGACGGATCAGGCAACTTTCTTATGCTGTTTCCTAGAGGAGAAAACGGAATCAATTCCATTCCGTTAATAAAGCAATATCCGGATGGACGTGTAACAGAAGGTGTTATGTGGATGAATTTAGCTTCAGGAGACATGAAAACATTAGAATATGATCGAGAGCCGATTGGGATGTTTTCAGCGATCATTGATCAAAAAGAGGAGTTTGCTTATACGACTTTAAATAAGTGGTACAAGGTAGATATTCAATCACAAAAAATTGTGAAAGAAGCTACGCCTCCAGTTGGAAGCATGTATGGAGTGAATTTAAGTGCCGATGAAGAAAAACTATATTTTAGCGGTGCGGGAAATGACTTTATTATTGCGAATAAAGACTTGCAAGTTGAGAAGAAACTGACTATTCCGACGGATAGTTTAGATCTTAAAGTCATTAAAATTCAAAACAAATAATGAACGAGATTAGTAACCATCGCTTCATGGTGACAAAGGAACAGAGGGGGATCGCTTCATGGAACTTGCTGTGGCTATTCAATCGATAAGAGATTTAAAACATGTGAAAGAACCTTGGAATCCTATTGAATCACAAAGTGAGATAGAAGCGGAACTACAAACGGTGTTTTTTGAAGAATGGAAGAAAACGTTTGGAGAAGTATCCGTTCCTGACCGAATCGTATTTGGCTCGGAGTTTTGCCAATATCGTATTCCTTCGTTGAAAAATGTCAAGAAAGCACTGGAGTTTTGCTTGGAAAATGGTCTTGCTTTCTCTTTTGCTACTCCCTACGTACACGAAGAAAAATATCAGCAGCTTCATGAGTTGCTGGCTTTTTTAAACGAACAGGCTGAGCAGCAAGAAAAAGTAATCGAAGTGATTGTTAATGATTGGGGAGTCTATTATTATACGAAAACCCATTTTCCTCATCTTCATTTAGTGATTGGCCGACTACTAAATAAATCGATTCGTGACCCGCGTGTGGCCCATTATTATAATGACAGCAAGGCACCGGAAGAGGGGAAACACTTCTTTAAGAATACGGGGTTGTTTGCTGAGGGTTTTAAACAGTTTTTAGCAGATGGAAAGGTAACTGGATACGAATTCGATCAATTAATTCAAGGGAATTCATTGAGCGCCAAGGAAGCTGAGAAAACAATTGGTCTTCATTTTCCGTTTGGTTGTGTCGCTAGCGGAAGTGCTTGTATGGTGGGCTTTATGGATACCGATAAAGCGGATAAGTTCCGCGGCGACCCAGAATGCAAACAGCAATGCCAATTATATGTTTTTGAGTTGAAAAACAAGCTCCACAAAGATATGAAAAGCCGTGTATTTCAAAAGGGAACGACTGCTTTTTACAGTCACGATCAGGGGCTGGTCAAGACTGCCTTTTCCAGTTTACAAACGATTGAACATGCTAGAGCTGTATATAGCATTAGGATACCAGTTTAAAGGAGGCGAAAAAGATGAAAATTTTAGCACCGCTTGGCTCCAAAGAAGAAGTAGAGATGTTAGCTGAAAATGGAGCAGAAGAATTTTACTGCGGTATTACTCCAAATGAGTGGATGAAGCAATATTCACCAGGCGTATGGATCAACCGGCGTAATCCATACGCTGGTTTTCCTTCCTTTCAAGATTTACAAGCAGCGGTACGACAAGCAGAAAGTTATACTATTCCGATTTTCTTAACGTTAAATGCTCCTTATTATATGGAAGAACAATACCCGATGCTGATCGATTTAATTAAGCATTGCTCCGAAGACATTGGCGTCCGGGCCTTCATCGTCAGCGATCCGGGGTTAATGATGGCGATGAAGGAGAAAGTGCCGCAAGCGGCGATCCATGTGAGCAGTTTAGCGGCTCCAATGAATACTGGAAGCATTGAATTGTATAAACAAATGGGTGTAGAAAGAATCGTTCTTCCCCGAAGTGTTCAATTGAACGAAATTCCCGCATTAAAAGAAGCAGCTGGGGATATAGAGCTAGAGATGTTTATTTTAAATGATGGTTGCGTATACGAAGAAAGCTTTTGTATGACAACTCATTCAGCAGGCGCCTTTTGTGCCCAATCACAATGGGAATATGAAGCGTTTCATGCCGATGGAAACAAGCAGTTGTCTTCTCGGGAAATGGAGAAACTGACTGAGCAAGTCAATGACTATCGTGAGTTTGTTTGGTTTGTCAATGACTGCAACTGTCAAATTGCTTCCGACGGTTTGCCGCTCGGACCTTGTGGGTTGTGTTCGCTCGGAAAACTGTTTCATATGGGGGTCGATTCACTAAAGATTGTCGGTCGTGAAGGAGCACCTTATCGAAAGTTAGCTAGCGTCCAGATGGTGAAAGCGGTCGTCGACCAAGTTCGAAAACAAGCAGAGGAAGAGGAGATAAAGCAAACGGCAAAAACGATTCGCAATCAGCCTCAATATTGTGACTCGGGGCTGATGTGCTATTATCGCTGAGGTGAGAGTGATGAATATGTTTTCTTTCATCAAACCGTATCGTTTTGTCTTTTTGCTTGTCTTTGCAATGGGATTGATCTCAACATTTATTACAGCGGCACAGCCGATGATTGGTAAGTTTTTTATTGATGAAGTATTGCTTACCAAACGTTATTCTTTCTCGCTCGTTTTAACAGTAGCTGTTGTAGTAGCAGCCGTTGGTTATGGTGTGGCGCTCTTTACAAAGTTTCTTTATTTTCGAATGAGTTTACATATCATGGTTGATATGCGAACGGCATTCTATCAACATTTACTGCATCTCCCGTTCGCTTTTTTTGCAAAAAAACGAACGGGTGATATTTTATCTCGAATGAACGAGGATATAACAGAAATACAGCGGCTGTACACAGAAAATGTATTGCAGCTATTCACTATTGGCTTAACTTTTGTGTTTAACGTGGCATTATTATTGTTTTTGAATTGGCGTTTAACTTTATTGTCTTTTCTGTTTATTCCTTTATTAGTGTTCGGTGTGCATGCATTTCGGCACCTCATTTTTATCAATCAAATGGAATTTCGAAAAGCATCAGCAAAGAATCAAAGTTTTCTTTACGAAACCTTTTCAGCAATGAATTGGATTCGTACCGCTCATATCGAAAAACAGCTACAACAGCAGTTTAAAGCGGAACTCGACCATATTAATAAACAAAATATGAAAGTCATGTTTACGAATGCCTCAGCCCAAGGAATCCCACAGTTCATTTTAATGGGCTCAGCTGTTTTGATGCTGGTATTTTTAGGGCAGCAGGTCATGCAAGGAGAGATGACATTAGGGACGATGCTCGCTTTTATGGCGTATCAAGCGAGTCTGTTCGCCACTGTGCAAGGGATGGCTCAACTGTATATCAAATTTCAAAAAGGCCGCGCATCCATACAGCGCATCAATGATTTCTTCTATATTCCGCCTATTGCAATCGAGGGAAAAGATGTCCCAGAGTCGTTTCGTACCATTCACTTTGATCACGTCTCTTTTTCTCATCATCCGAATCGGCCAATCTTAACCGATTTTACCTTTCGTATTCAATCAGGCGAAAAAGTCGGCCTCATTGGAGAAAATGGCAAGGGGAAAAGCACGATTGCTCAGTTGCTCGCCCAACTGTATGAACCGGTTAACGGAGCGATTTACTTAGATGATCACAATATTCGTGAATTTTCTAAAACGAGCTGGTATAAAAAAGTTTGCCTAGTTGCACATGATCATCCTGTGTGGTGCACGACGATTGAACAATTTTTAAGGTTAGGCAACAAAGAAACAACAGTAGCGGAACTAGAGGGAATAATAGAGTTAGTTGGGTTATCGGAATGGATTCAGGCATTGCCCGAGAAAATGAATACACAGCTTGATGGTCGAGGACTGACGGTATCCGCTGGGCAGAAACAGCGGCTTGTACTTGCCCGAGCGTTATTGCAAGAGGCTGATATATATATATTTGATGAAGCGACTTGTCATTTGGATATACAATCAGAGCAGCAATTGTTTCAGCGGCTACAAGAGCGGTTGCAAACGAAAACGGTCATAGTCATCACTCATCGCTATGATCATTTAGCCTGGCTGGATCGCATAGTGGATTTATCTACAAATGAATCGAAACAGATTAGAGGAAAGGTGGCGAATGAATATGTATCAGTTTTGCATGGATAAGGGAAAATGGGGGAATGGGCGAGGTATCAAAATTGCTCATATTGACAGCGGCATTAATGAATGGCATCCGCATATTGGCAAAGTGGCTGGAGGAATCGCTTTCGAGGTAACTGATCAGGGAAAAATTGTGCTCGAGGAAAGCTTTCAAGATGGTCTCGGGCATGGAACGGCGGTTGCAGGAGTGATTAAAGAGCAAGTGCCGGAAGCGGAACTGTGGGCGGTGAAGATTTTTCATGAGCGGCTCACGACGTATATTGAAGTGCTATGTGTTGCAATTGAATGGTGCATAGAGCAGAAAATGGATATAATTAATTTGAGTTTAGGAGTCAATCAAGATATTGCCGCCTTTCGTCATATTTGCGAGCAAGCGAATGAAGCGGGCATTTTCATTGTGTCGGCATGTGATGAACAAAATGGTTTATATTGGCCAGGCTACTATCCTTCTATATATGCTGTCCGAAGCGCGAAACATGGGAGAAGCGGTGTTTTTCATTTTTCGCCAGATGAGCCGATTGCTTTTCAAACAGTAGGTGTTCCTAGAAGTTTAGAAGGCCCCCTGCAAAAGTTTAACTACCAGGGGCATAGTTTTGCTGCAGCACATGTGACAGGAATGATGGCGAAGGTCAAAGAAAAGTATTCAGAGATAAAAACGGTCTCTGAAATGAATCAGCTGTTCATCAAGCTGAGTGAACAGCAGACTGTCCATCAAAAGAGCATCTGATCAGATGCTCTTTTGATGATTAAAGCTCTCGTTGAAAGGCATTTTTCACCTTAATGTTTGGATTCTTTTCTCGAAATATGAGCCAAATGATTAAACTTAAGCTGAAAGTGAGAAACTCTAAGGAAAGAATATACCAAGGATAAGGACCTAATAGATCGAGTAGGCTTGTCCCTTCTGGTTTGTGATGTAAGTACAAATAATTTCCATCGAAGAGCCAATTCATCGTCATTACAAAAGGCATAAGTACATTGACAAAGATGATCATTTTGAAAACGGAATAAATAGTTGGGCGATAGCCTTTCACCCATGTAAAATATAGAGGTGTACAAAAAATGATCATATGAGTGATGAAAAAGTGAAAAAATCGGAAATGCGGAAAATCAAACGTTAAGAATGGAGTGACTAAAGCTTGAGAAGCTCCGAGCAAGCCGGTAAATAATAAGATTTCATAGGCGATCCTCTTTTTACTGATTAATAAAATGACAGTTAAAAGTAAACTAATGCTGCATAATTCTAACGGGATGGAATGACTAAGATCCCAGCTATCCGTGACAATCATCCAAACATGGTACGCCAATTCTAACGTTAATAAAAACAGGGCTACACTAATTTCTGCATAGTTTAGCTCAAGAGCTTGTAACTGATTTCTAAAAACGTACATAAAAATAATAATTGAAACTAAAATAAATAAAATAGTTATATGACTAGCTGAAAACATATGAAATGGAAATTGCTCATTGCTTCCGCCGAACCAATCCATGTTTTTTCCTCCTCTCACACAAATAGTTTACCATATTTTATGGCGATCATTTTTAGATATGAAAAAAGAACGGGTTGGATAAGGAAAGCATTTAATAATTATTAATTCATTGTTAAGTAAAAGCAGAATCGATGTGAGTAGCTCGGGAAATTGGTATAATTAAGGTAATCCAATAAGGTGGTGTGACTGATGCCGAAATATATTGTATTTGATTTCGATGGAACGTTAGCGAACTCATTAACGCTTTTCATTGAAGCTTATAATGAGATGGCTGCGCGGGAAGGCTATCGGATTGTACAAGAGTCAGATTTAGAACCTTTGAGCAAAATGTCTATTCCTGAACGATGCAAGTATTTAAATTTCCCTTTACGCAACATCCCATTTGCGGCTCCCAAACTGTATCGTTATGTAAGAGAGTCAGGGATGGGATTTCAGTTTTTCCCAGGGATTAAAGAGCTACTAGATGAATTAAAACAGCAAGGATACCGCCTGGCGATCATTTCTTCAAACGCCAAAGATATTATTAGTCAATCTTTAAAAACCCATCAAGTTGACTATTTTGATGAAATTTTATGCTCGAAGTTTATTTTCAGCAAGGACAAAATGATTAAGAAGCTAATGAATAAGTATCAACTAGCACCATCTGATGCATTATATGTCGGGGATGAGGAGAGAGATATCACCGCTTGCAATAAAGCTGGTATTAAAGTCGTCTGGGCAGGGTGGGGATATGATGATGCAGAAGTGGCTTTAAAAGCCAACCCTGATTATGTGGCCGAACAGCCGCAAGAAGTATTGCCGATCATTTCTAAATTAAATATAAGTTGAATGGTTGAATCTAACGGAAAAAGGATACTCATTAAAAATGGGTATCCTTTTAATATTGGACTTGTTCAATGACTGTTTCTCGTTTGTTCGCTTTTTGTTTTGTTAACCAAGTAGGGTACCAGCTATTGATCATGAGCTGCATGTCCTTCGAACTAAATTGCCCTTCCCACGCCTGTATTTGTTCTCCATCAATATAGAAGCTTACTTCATCAGGCAATATATCCATTCTGTAGCGGTGAACCGATTTTGTCGGATCAAAAGGCAATTGATAAGTAGCTTGTTTAGCTTCCTTTCCATCTTTATAAATTGTAAACAATACTTTTCCACTAGAGTCATTCCATATTTCAATATCAATTTCATGATACAGATCAGGAGGGGCATAAAGAAAAAAGCCGGTGATCGACCCAGGAGCATCCGCTACTTGAATGTCAGCTTCAAACCGCCCGTATTGGAATGTTTCTCTCGTCCGGATTTCTCCGCCATTTCCTTCTTGATCGGAAAGCGACAAAATGATTTTCCCTCGTTGATGGCTCACTTGATTGGCTAATAAATAACCTTGTCCAAGCGGAAATTCTTTTCTGATTTCCCACCTCTTATCATTGAATGTATCAAATCGTTCTACTGTTCGGTTCCATGGGTGAACAAGCAGGGCATGTTGGAACCAAGGAAAATTAATAACAATGAAAGCGAGAAGCAGTATGGACATCAAAAGAAATAGTTTGAATTTCATGATCGTTCCTAATCTTAAAGTGAATTTTTTTATATCGCCAGTTAAGTTGCGCTATGGTGACGAAATGCATTTTTAGTAAATATAATATAATCGTAAAGGCTTTTCAAGCGCATCCTATTTCTGTATAGTAATATAAAAGAGATATTAAATAAAGAAGGAAGAGTTTTATGATTATTAAAAACGATGAAGAGCTTCAAGCTTTAAAAAAAATTGGCAAAATTGTAGCTGAGATACGAGATGAGATGCGCGCAGCTACTAAGCCAGGTGTGACAACAAAACAGTTAGACTTACTAGGCGGCGAACTATTTGCGAAACATGGAGCCATTTCTGGTCCAAAAGGGGAGTATGACTTCCCAGGTTTTACTTGTATTAGCGTTAATGATGAAGTGGCTCATGGCATACCGGGGGAAAGAATCCTTCAAGAAGGGGATTTGATTAATATCGATGTTTCCGGATCTTACGATGGATATTTTGCTGACACAGGTATTTCTTTCGTTGTTGGTGAAGGAGATCCAATTTTAACGAAATTATGTCAAGCAGCTGAAAAGGCCTTTGAACATGGATTGACGAAAGCAAAAGCAGGAGCGAAGCAAAACCAAATTGGGAAAGCTGTTATGAATGAAGCGCGCCGGCACGGATTTACCGTTATTAAAAACTTAACAGGACATGGTGTTGGTCGTTCCTTGCATGAAGCGCCGGACCATATTTTAAACTATTTTGATCCATGGGATAATGCTTTGTTAAAGGAAGGAATGGTTATTGCGTTTGAACCGTTCGTTTCAACGAAAGCAGAAATGATTGTGGAAAGCGGCGATGGCTGGACATATAAAACGCCTGATGGCAGCCTCGTTGCTCAAATTGAACATACAATTGTGATTACAAAAGGTGAACCGATCATTTTAACAAAATAACAATAAAAAAGCTGAATCTACTCCTCATTTGATTCGGCTTTTTTATTGTCTAGAGCAGTCAAATAATGTATGCTTAAAGGAATCGACAATTTTCTTATTTAGTAAAGGAGTTCAATCCATTGTTAGATTATAAGTTATATGAACATGCTAATTCGGATCAATATGTAGTGCTTATTCATGGTATGGGTGGAAATTCCAGCATTTTTTATAGCAATCTCAAATCTTTAAAAAAACATTTTAATATATTAGCTGTTCATCTTCACGGACATGGGAAGAGTCCAAGTGTAGAAGATGAAAAAAGCTTTAATATTGATGTCGCGGCTCAAGAAGTATTGCATGTGCTTGATCATTTATTAATTAAAAAAGCGCATTTTATTGGCATTTCTTTAGGAACGATTGTGATTCATTCGATCTTTAAAATGGCGCCGAAACGAGTATATTCAGCTGTATTGGGCGGAGCTATTACTCATTTTAATCTCTTTTCTAAGTTTTTGATTAAAGTAGGAAAGCTGATTAAATCCTTCACTCCTTTTCTATGGATCTACAAGCTTTGTGCCTATATTATTATGCCGGGAAAAATGAACCGAAAATCGCGGTCTTTGTTTATTAGCCAAGCTACCAAAATGAAACGGCCTGATTTTCTTGCTTGGTTCAATTTAGTCGATACGGTAGAAGAGGTATATGAGGGAGTGCCGGAGAGCTCTAAAGGAGTGCGGAAGCTATACATTTCGGGTTCAGAGGATCATTTGTTTATTAAGCAATTGCAAAAGGATATTGCAGAAGATCCATATGCTACATTTATGTTACTCAAGGATTGCGGGCATGTATGTAATGTGGAAAAAAGCAAAGAATTTAATGAAGCGTCTATTGAGTTTTTATTAAACACGGACAATAGGATGAAAGAAGCTCAATAAAAAAGTGTGTTGAGCGGTTTCGTAAAGAGTCTGACGCCCGAAAAATATTTATATAAATATTTTTCTTTGGCGGCAGACTTCTTTCCTTTTTATTTTTTATTAAATCGTAATAGTTACTATTTACAAAACGGAATCATTTCGATATAATTTCATACAGTTAACATTAGTAATGAGGAGGAAATTTGATGAAACGAATATTTTCAATGATTGGCATAATATCAGCCATTATGCTTATTATAGCCGGATGTTCCAGTGAAAAGACGGAGAATAATCAGGAAAACAAAGAAGGTAACAAACAGGATGCTCCATTGCAAGTGTACACTACGATTTATCCTTTAACGTTCTTCACTGAAGAAATCGGAAAAGAATTTGTTGAAGTGGAAAGTGTTTTGCCGGCAGGTGTAGACGCTCATACATATGAGCCGACTTCGAAAACAATGATCGATATTGCACAAGCTGATTTATTTATGTATAACGGGCTTGGATTAGAGCCTTTTGGCGATAAATTAAACGAGTCGATGAAAAGTGAAAAAGTAAAGGTAGTTGAGGTTGGTAAAACAATCGATATAGACGCCCATAAACAAATGCATGCGCATGAAGAAGCTACACATGGAGATCACGAGGATCACGCCGCTCATGAACAGGAGAATGAAGAGGCTCATGGGCATGATGATGGACATCATCATGGAGATACAGATCCTCACGTTTGGATCGATCCAACATTAGCCATTCAAATGGCTGAAGTTGTGAAAGATCAGTTAATAGAGCTACAACCTGAGCATAAAGCAGAGTTTGAAAACAATTTTAATTCATTAAAGGAACAGTTATCGAAATTAGACGAACAATTTCATGAAATGGCGGATCATGCCAAAAATAAAGAATTTCTTGTATCACACGCCGCTTTTGGTTATTGGGAGAAAAACTATGGCTTAAAACAAATTAGTGTAGCTGGTTTATCACCGACAGATGAACCTTCTCAAAAACAATTAAAAGACATGGTAGAGACAGCGAAAGAGCACAATATTAAATATGTTATTTTCGAACAAAATATTACGCCGAAAGTAGCGAAGATTGTCCAAAGTGAATTGAGGGCAGAAGCTTTACAGATTCATAATCTAGCTGTATTAACGAAAGAGGACGAAGCGAAGAAAGAGAACTATGTGACATTAATGGAAAAAAACATTGAGACATTGAAAAAAGCAACAAAATAATGAAAAGAGCCTTGCCTTTTTCCTTTAAGTGAAACAGCATTCATCATTGATGAAGCTGGTGATTTCACAGAGGGA
Source organism: Bacillus sp. REN10 (assembly GCF_016820555.1). Classification (GTDB taxonomy): domain Bacteria; phylum Bacillota; class Bacilli; order Bacillales; family Domibacillaceae; genus Bacillus_CE. The sequence continues at coordinate 90,045 of NZ_JADHDW010000003.1, forward strand.
GGCAAGGTTTTTTCTCATGGGTAAAAATCTCCCTTGTTTTGTTGGCATACTTTTCCTAAAAAGATGGAATGATAATGACAGGTAAGCAAGACAGGAGGAATAAAGTTGATAAGAAAAACATTATGGAAACAAGAAGTGAAACTACCTTCTTTCCCAAGTCTCGAGCAAAATGTATTTGCTGATGTCGTGATTGTGGGTGGTGGGATTACCGGTATTGTGACTGCTTATTTATTAACGAAAGCAAAGAGAAAAGTCGTGCTGCTCGAAGGAACCAAGCTTGTCAATGGAACGACAGGTCACACAACAGCCAAAATGACGGCTCAGCATAATCTCATCTACTATGAATTAATGCAAAACTTCGGGAAAGAACAGGCAAGACTATATTATGAAGCGAATCAAGAAGCGATCACTTGGGTGAAACAAACGATACAGGATGAAACAATTGATTGTGACTGGCTCGATGAAATTGCTTATGTGTATACGAACGCAGAGCAAGAAACAAAAACGGTAAAGGAAGAGGCCTATCGTTATGAAGAATTAGGCATTGATGGAGGGATCGCTAGCACGTTGCCATGGAAAACTCCTTTTAAGCAAGCGGTGCAAATGAATAATCAAGGACAGTTTCACCCGATTAAATTTTTGCGCCCGTTAGTGCAATTTATTACAGAACATGGCGGGGAAATTTATGAGCAAACGGTGGCAAAAGACATTGAAAAAGGAGATAAATCAGCTGTGATTACACTGGACGGTAAGAGAGCGGTAGGTGATCACATTGTCATTGCAAGTCATTTTCCTTTTTATGATAGCGGTTTTTATTTCACGAAAATGTATGCTAATCGTTCTTATGTTATAGCAATTAAGCCAAAAAAAGCGTTTCCGGGCGGTATGTATATAACAGCTGAAAAACCGACCCGTTCGGTGAGAAGTGCGATGTACCAAGGGGAGGAAGTTTTACTCATTGGCGGAGAAGGACATAAAACGGGGCAAGATCATCCGACAGAAGAGCGGTATCAGGCGTTAATTGATTTTGCAGAAAAAGAGTTTGGAATTAAAGAGTTATTATTTACTTGGTCTACACAAGATTTAATGACATTGGATAATATTCCTTATATCGGAAAAGTGAATAATGCGGAAAATATTTATACAGCCACTGGGTTTAAAAAATGGGGAATGACATCAAGCATTGTATCTTCTCTGCTCCTATCTGATTTAATTTTGAATAAACAAAACCGTTATGAAGAGTTATTTTCTCCGCAGCGTTTTAAAGCAGATCCTGGTTTGAGAAATTTTGTGAAACAAAATAGTGATGTGGCCGGTCATTTTATTAAAGGAAAACTCGATTATTTTCTTCAAAATAATGAGGAGCTTCCTGTGAATAAAGGAGTAGTTGTCAATTGGAATGGAAAGAGAGCAGGAGCATTTAAAGAGGAAGACGGTACGGTGCATCTAGTTGATACAACATGCACGCATTTAGGCTGTGAGTGCGAATGGAATGATGCGGAAAAAACATGGGATTGCCCATGCCATGGCTCCCGCTTTTCTGTTTCAGGAGAAGTGGTGGAAGGCCCAGCAATGGAGCCGTTAAAAAAGCTGAAAGAATAAAGAAAAACCTCAATCGGTGCATCGTTTCATCTCTCATCGATGAAAATAGGAAAGAAAACCGCCCTTCATATGAAGGACGGTTTTCTTTTAAATAAGGCCAATTACATCAAGAAAGACGATGATAATAATAATTGGAACAACAAAGCGCAGCAGAAGCAGCCAAAGAGCAAACCAGCCCTTTACATTGCCTGCTCCTTTCGATAATTCATCAATCAGCAATTGTTTATCCATTTTTAAGGGGATAAAAATCGCAATTAAAAACGCGCCTAATGGCATTAAAATATTGCTGACAAGAAAATCAGCCGCATCAAAAATGCTTTTATTAAAGATAGTGATCTCACTAAGGACACCGAATGATAACGCAGAAGGAATCCCAACGAGAAAGATCATTAGCCCAACGATCCAGGATAAACTTTTTCGTTTTGTAGAATCCCCTTTGGCAATCGAAGCTACGATAATTTCTAGCATCGAAAAAGCCGATGTAAGGGTCGCGAATAAAAACAGCGCTAAAAATAAAATTAAAAATATCGAGCCGAAAGGAATTTGCTGAAAAATAGAAGGCAGAACGATAAATAATAGTCCTGGCCCTGCTGCCGGCTCCACATCAAGTGCAAACACAGCCGGGAAAATCGCTAATCCAGCAAGCAAAGAAATAATAATATTTAAACTGGCAATAGAAACAGCTGATTTCGGCAAGTTTTGTGTTTTGTCTAAATAAGAGCTGTATGTCACCATAACAGATACACCAACACTTAATGAGAAGAAAGACTGCCCCATTGCAAACAAGATGCCTTCAGAGGTAATCTTAGTGAAATCAGGCTTTAAAAAAAATTCTACTCCAGCGATAGCATTGTCCAATGTTAATGAGCGAATAATGATAGCGATAAATATGATAAAAAGGGCCGGCATTAAATATTTGTTTGCCGCTTCAATTCCATTTTGAATACCACGTGAGACAACGGTGATCGTAATCAGTAAAAATGCTAATTGAGCGCCGATTGACCAAAGCGGAGATGCGATGGTTTCTCCAAACAAGGAAGCAAAGTCGCCTGTTGTTTGAAGCTTACCTGTTAGACCAAACAGTAAATACTGTAGGATCCAGCCTCCAACCACACTGTAAAAGGATAAAAGGATAAAGCATGTAATGACTCCAATATATCCAGTCACTGGCCAAAATGATTTGGGAGCAATATGTTCATATGCGCGAATCGCTTCTTTTTGCGTGCTCCGGCCAATGACGAACTCTCCAAGCAATAAAGGAAGCCCCACTAATGCAGTAAACAAAAGAAAGAGAAGGAAGAAAGCCCCACCGCCGCTTGTGCCCGCTACATAAGGGAGCTTCCAAATAGCTCCAATCCCAATAGCAGAACCGGCTGAGGCTAAAATAAAGCCAATCTTGGATGTCCATTGTTCAGTTTGATTCATTGTTAAATCTCCATTTCTCTTCTTAATATTTAATCATCATATACTACTTTAATTAAATAGAAAAGAACATAATCGAATTTTTAGAAAAAATCCTGCGCTCATATTGTTGGGAAAAATGAAGGGAAAAGAGTAAAGTAATAAATAGATAAGAGAAATGGATATTGCATGAGGAGGCACTTTAATGAACGAACAACAAATCTATGAAACCATCAATAGGCAAAAGCAGTTTTTTCATACTGGAGAAACGAAAGACCTCACTTTTCGTTTAAAGGCGCTTCAGCAATTAAAAAAAGTGATTGTCCAATATGAAACGAAAATTATCGAGGCGCTTTATCAAGATTTGCGAAAAAGTGAATTTGAAGCGTATGCGACAGAAATTGGTTTAGTGTTAGATAGCATTAATTATGTGTCAAAAAACTTAAAGAAATGGGCGGCCCCGATCAAGGTGAAAACACCTGTTTATCAATTGCCGGCAAAAAGCTGGATTCAGTCAGAGCCGTACGGAGTCGCTTTAATCATCGGTCCTTTTAATTACCCATTTCAGCTCGTCATTGAACCATTAATTGGCGCGATTGCAGCCGGAAACTGTGCGGTGATTAAACCATCTGAACATACACCTTACACCTCTGCTTTAGTTAAAGAAATGATTCAGCAAACGTTTGACTCGAATTATATACAAGTGATTGAAGGGGAAAAAGAAACGACTTCTATACTGATTCATGCTCCGCTTGATTATATTTTTTTCACGGGAAGCGTGCCTGTCGGGAAAATTGTAATGGAGGCAGCTAGCCGACATCTTGTCCCGTTAACACTTGAACTTGGAGGAAAGAGTCCAGCCATTATTGATCGGACGGCTGACTTGGAAACAGCAGCGAAAAGAATTGTTTGGGGAAAATTTGTGAATGCCGGTCAAACTTGCGTTGCACCTGACTATTTGCTTGTTCATCACAATATTAAGGAAAGCTTTTTAAAGCAATTAAAAAAAGAAATCATTGATTTTTATGGAAAGAACGCTCAAGAAAGTCCGGATTATGGACGGATTGTCAATCAAAAACAGTTTGATCGTTTAGTAGAGATAATGGAAAAAGATCGGTCAAAAATATTTTATGGCGGAGAGTTTGATCGCAGTGATTTGTTTATCGCACCAACCATTTTACAATCGGCGGATTGGGGCGATGCCTCGATGCAAGATGAAATATTCGGACCGATTTTGCCGGTATTAAGCTATCAAGAGTTAAATGATGTGATTACAGAAGTGAATAAACATCCGAAACCGTTAGCTTTATATGTATTTACAGAAAATGAAGCGGTAGAAAAGACCGTTCTATCTTCTATTTCCTTTGGCGGCGGCTGTGTAAATGACACATTGTCTCACGTAGGAAGCCCTTATTTGCCGTTTGGAGGAGTTGGTCCTTCAGGGATGAACAGTTACCATGGGAAGCATAGTTTTGATGCTTTTTCACATCAAAAAAGCATCATGAAAAAAAGCACCAAGCTAAGTCATTCCATGATTTTTCCTCCTTATGGAGATAAAGTGAAATGGCTGAAAAAAATTATGAAGTGAACAATTGATAGGTGAAGGGAAAACGTGGTCTGCGTCGAATGACTTTAACTGAGGTGAAAAAAATGCCTGTGAGTATAGCTGATTTAAAAGTACCAGATGAATGTATGTTGAACCAAGACGAAGTCATTGCAGCAGCGGCTCATTATTTTGAAAAAACAGGGTGGCAAGTAGACAGTAACCTTTCATCAACAGAGCCGGATGTAGTGGCGAAAAAAGGTCATTGGACCGTTGTTGTCAAAGCCAAAGGATCAAAAAGTAAAAAACAAAAAGGGGATATTGTCTTTGATAATAGTCAGCTAAGAACGCACATCGCGGACCAAATCGAAAAGATCATGAGGTTTCAGCAAAACGCAACTGCGCCAACTATTTTTATGATGGCTAATCCTGATGTTTATCGAATCAAATCGATGACGAATCAAGTATCATTAAGTCTTGATAAACTCGATATTGTAAGAATGTGGGTGGCACCAGACTCCCCCCCTCATTTTGAGATCCCCAAACATCTTTATGCGATGGCTGAGCAGCTTGGTTTATAGAGTAGAAAATAAGGGTTGACTCTTTTAAGTGTAATCCACACTTATGAGTCAACCCTTATTTTCTGTAATATACGTGTTATTCATCTCTTTTAGATAGACAGCGATCACATTCCATTAAGTAAGATTCTGCTTGTTCATGCATATGCTCACCACACTCTGGACACATTTTTTGAGGCATTGTTCTAAAGAATTCTACTGGACTCATCATCATGTTATTCTCTCCTTTTATAATACAGTAATTTTATTTAACTTCTGTTATAATACAGTATACGCACGGGGTGGTTATTTGTAAACGATAAAATTAAATTTTCTGAAAATTGGTTCAATCGTACTATTTTCTGATCAAAAAGTCAAAAAGCAAGGATAAGGAACAATTATCCTTGCTTTATTGTATATAAGATGATATATTTAATTCAGTTGTTTAAGTTCGTTTCAAAAGAGAGCATAGTTTTAAATTGTTTTCGTCTTGAAATAGCAATAAACAGCAAGAAATGAATGAGCGCGTTTGCGCGAGGAGGAAATTACATGTTACAAGGTAAAGTGAAATGGTTTAATGCAGAAAAAGGTTTCGGATTCATCGAAGTTGAAGGACAAGACGATGTATTCGTACATTTCTCCGCTATTCAAGGCGAAGGCTATAAATCTTTAGAAGAAGGTCAAAGCGTATCTTTCGAAGTTGTTGAAGGACCACGTGGACCACAAGCTGCTAACGTAGAAAAACAATAATAGATGTATAAGAAAAGAGACTATCCCAAGCGATAGTCTCTTTTCTTGTGTAAAAAAATTGGAAAAGCAGTATTTTTATTTTAACATAACCCGAGAGAAGTCCTCTTCCTCAAGGAGCGTGAAGGGCACAGCCCAGCGAGTAGAGAGGGGATGACTCTCGATTCGGCACAGCCGAAAAGCGTGAGATGGAGGACCTTTCGAACGTTGTCGAAAGAAAAAAGGGTGATAGTTTCCATTCACTCTTGATGAGAACGTATATTCGTTTTATAATGATGATAAAGGAGGGGATGGGATGTATCGCACGTTGAAAACAAGCTTTACAGCGCCACGGTCCACGCTTCAACAGTTGTTTCACCTACGTCGGCTTTGCGGAACGATTTGGAATGACTGCGTGCAGCTGGCTCGGTATTACTACCGAATTCATGGCCAATGGATCAACAAAAGCGACCTTCAATCGGAACTTAAAGGCTTGTATCCGCTTCACAGTCAGACGATCCAAGCGGTGTGCCACAAGTTTTTGCATGCCCGAGAAGGCGTTCGCCAAGCGCGGAAAACGAACAAGTCCATCCGGTATCCATACAAAGAAAAGTTCGTGTTTCCTCCCAAATGGGTCGACAAATCCTTCGTGTTGGAAGGACAGAAACTGATCCTGAGCTTAGGAAGATGGCAAGGGAAACAGCAGGCACCTCTTGTGTTGACACTCGCCTCGGCTCCAGCTGGTGTAGTCAAAGAAGTGGAACTCATCTATGATGGTCGATGGCATGCCTGTTTGTCGTATGAAGACGGCATCGAGCCCGTCCCCGTGTCAGATGGTCATACAGCCGCGATCGATCCAGGAGAAATTCATACAATTGCCGCCGTCAGTACTCATAGACAAGCGCTAGTGATTTCGGGCAGAAAGATGCGCAGTGTTCACCGGTTGCGAAACAAAAAAGTGAGAGAACTGCAAATCTTCATGAGCCGGTGTCAAAAAGGGTCGAGGAAATGGCGCCAATACAATCGGGCAAAAAAGTACATTCTCTCCAAAAGCGAACGACAGCTAGGTGATCTCCTACACAAGACGACCCGTGCGTTTGTGAACTGGTGCGTGGAACAAAAGATTGGTCATGTCGCTCTTGGTGATGTGGAAGGTGTCCAGCGACACACAAGCAAACGAAATAAGCGACGAAAACGCATCCGCTCCAAACAAGTGAACCAAAAACTCAGCAACTGGAGTTTTGGAAAACTCACGAAACAGCTAGCCTATAAATTAGAAACGGTCGGTGTTTCCTTATCAAAAGAAAACGAAGCCTATACAACGCAAGCATGCCCTGCTTGTGGAAAACGAAACAAAGTGCGTTCACGAAATTACCGATGTTCCTGCGGTTATGAACGGCATCGGGACATCCATGGTGCAGGGAATATTTTGTCCCAGTATGTGCACGGAAAGTTTCGCGAAGTGATGTTGACGAACATCACGTATCTACGTCCTGTACAGGCGTAGTAGATGGGCAGAACCGCCCCAGAGGGAGTTCGACTCTCTCTGTTGCTTACGGTGGCAGCAAGCGGTTGAGAGACTTCTTGCGTCAAGACCACTGCTTCCGTATGGGAGCGTCAGTCCCCAAGACAGACGAGGGTGTCGTGTACACCTATGGACATTGTCCAGTTTCTGATGTCTTGGGGATCGACAAGAAACCCCTACCTCAAGTGAAGTGCGAAGCGATAGGTGGGGGAGGTTCATTGACGACTTTGGATTCAGCGACTCGACTTGGAAAGTATGCCGTGCAGGAGTTTGCGGAAAGCCGTGCTTCCATCTTTACGAACAATCACGTAGCAACCATTGTCGTAGTTGTAGGGGCGGGTGCTCTAGCTTTATCAGGGACTTGGAGTGCGGTGTGGCCTTTGTTTGGCTCAGCTAATCAAATGCTTGGAGCGATTGCCTTGCTTGGCGTTCTTTAACGGCAGTGGGCGATGATACTTCAGTGAAAATCTAATATTGCTACAATGCTTGTACAATAAGCGTAGATTCATCATAAAAGCTTCCGTTTTAATAGATTATTTAAAATGGAAGCTTTTTTCATATACTTTACATAATATAATTATAGACTATCTAAGCATCTTTGATTCTTTTGTATTTTAACGAATGACATACTATAATAAGTGGAAAAGGAGGAATATCGATGATTAGTGAACTTTTACCACCAAAACGAATTTTAATGGGACCAGGTCCAAGCGATGTCCATCCACATGTATTAAAGTCAATGGTGACACCATTATTAGGACATTTAGATCCCGCGTTTTTAACCATTATGGATGAAACAATGGAATTGCTGCGCCAAGTGTATCAAACAAATAATAAAGCAACGATGGCGATGTCTGGAACAGGAAGCGCAGGGATGGAAACATTATTTGTGAATTTAATAGAGCCGGGTGACAAGGTAATCATTGGGGTGAATGGGCTTTTTGGTGAGAGAATGGTCGATGTGGCCGAGCGTTGCGGGGCAGAAGTGATTCAAGTGAAAGCGCCATGGGGACAGATTATTGATCCGGAGCAAATCAAAGAAACGCTACAAGATCATAAACAGGTGAAGGCTGTGGCTGTCGTACATGCAGAAACATCCACAGGTGTCAGACAACCGTTAGAAGAATTGAGTCAGATTGTTCATGAGCACGATGCGCTGTTTATATGCGATATGGTCACTAGTCTTGGTGGATGCCCGACGGACATTGATCGCATCGGGGTAGATGCTGCTTATAGTGGTACACAAAAATGTTTAAGCGCTCCTCCAGGGTTAGCACCAGTGACATTCAGTTCTCGTGCTGTTGACGCAATGGCGAAGCGAAAACAAAAAGTGCAAAGTTGGTATTTAGATTTATCGATGATTCAAGCGTATTGGAGTGAAGACAGTGAGCGTTTCTATCATCACACCGCTCCTATTACGATGATTTATTCTTTGCGTGAAGCATTAAGATTAATCGTCAATGAAGGGGTGGAGAATGTGTTTGCACGCCATAAACTTTATGGAGATGAGCTTCATACCGGTCTTGAAGAGATGGGATTAAGCCTTCTTGTGGATCGAGAGTACCGATTATCTCAATTAACTTCTGTAAAGATTCCAGAAGGAGTAGATGATGTAGCGGTTCGCAAACGGCTGTTGGAGAAATACAGCTTAGAAATCGGCGGCGGTTTAGGTGAACTGAAAGGGAAAGTATGGAGAATTGGGTTGATGGGCTACAATGCTCGCCAAGAAAATGTTACATATCTGTTAGCCGCACTACAAGATGTATTGAAAGAACAGAACTATTCATGAATGAATGAATGAATGGTTCAGTGAGTAGCTGCCAAATGAATTCATGTTGATCAGATTGAAAAGATTATATTTTCTCAACAAATAGTCTTATTTACAAATACGGCGAAAGCTGATACCGTAAGATTGTCAAAAACACTTACCGAATAAAGGGGTATTCAAATGGCGATTTTTACGGATGAAGAGAAAGCTTTAGAATGTATCATGACAGATGCCGAATGTTCATGGAAAAAGAACGTAATCAAGATTGAAAATGGATATTTAGTAAGTAGGGGATTAGTGACCAATGTTCGGATTCCGTTGCATCATGTAGATACAGTTGTATACTCTATGAATCCTAAAAAGCCAGCTCTTGTACCAGGTTTAAAGATTATTGGAAAAGGTGTTGTACTGGCCGAAATGGATGTTTCGGCGGAGTATATTGAAATGGTTCAAGATTGGCTTCTTCAAGTAGTTGAAAAGGAATAGTCACTTTTAAAGATGCCAGGCTTCTTCGCGGCTCCTCTTCCCTAGAAGAGAAATGTTGTGGGGGCGAAGCCTGGCTTTTCCATATTAAAAGCAAACTTGAACGCAGTTGGCTTATTAAATACTGAACATTCATTATTTTCGAAAGTGGTGATCAAATGAAACAGCCTTCTCCATACATACTTCTCGTATTAGCGACTCTTTTGTGGGGAGGTAATTTTGTGATCGGTCGGGCAGTAGCAAATGACGTACCTCCATATACGCTTTCTTTATTGCGCTGGTGCACAGCTTTTCTAGTTTTTTATCCTTTTGTAAGAAAGAATTTAAAAACAGATTGGCCGGCGATCAAACAACATTTTCACATCGTAATTGCAATGGCTATAACAGGCGTTGCCGGTTTTAACACTCTTGTATACATATCGCTTCACTATACGACATCGATCAATGCATCATTAGTGAATTCATCTACTCCTATTATCATTTTTGTACTCTCTTTTCTCTTTTTTAGAGAGCGGCTCCATCGCAATCAATTAATAGGGGCGCTTATTTCTCTTTCTGGTGTTTTGTTTATATTATCCAAAGGAGATTGGAGCAACTTGCTGTCATTTACATTTAACTTAGGGGATGTGCTTGTTGTCGGAGCGGTTGTTCTTTGGGGCGTATATTCCATTTTAGTAAAGCAATATGCCGGCAGGCTACCTGGATACAGCACCTTTTTTGTAGCGATCAGTCTCGGTTTAGTTGTTTTACTTCCTTTTTCATTCATCGAATTGTTTTTGTATAAAGAGGTAGTGAATTGGAAGTTGACATCCATGGGGGCAGTCGCTTATATCGGTATTTTTGCGTCGATTGTGGCTTTCACTTCATGGAATACGGCCGTGGCTGCGATTGGTCCGAATAAGGCAGGGGTCTTTTTAAACTTTATTCCTGTGTTTGCTTCTTTATTTGCAATTATTTTTCTTGAGGAAACGTTGACCTCCTATCAAATGATCGGTGGGTTGTTTGTTGTTTTCGGTGTGTATTTATCAACGAAAGCACCTAAAAAAGTCCCCTCTATCAATCGAAAAAATGCTGTCTCTTGAACATAAGAGGCAGTATTTTTTGTAGAAAAGAGAACGTTTGTTTGTTATAATGAGTCGAAATAAGAAGGAAGGGAAGGATCTTTCATGAAGGGATCAGCTCATTTAGCGATTGGAGGGGCTACGGGATTAGTAACGGCGATGTATGTACAAACAGATCCGCTTTCAACAGCATCCCTGATCGGCCTCGGAGCGGTTGCCGGGCTTGCACCAGACCTTGATGTGAACGGCAAGTTAGCTAATCGGATTACAATTTCAAAGAAATGGCTCATTTTATTTTTTGCTTTATGTGGCGTTTTGTTAATCGGCTATAGTTACCTGCATTTATCTAGTTTTACAAAATCAGCAGGAATCATCATCGGCGTCTGTTTATTATTGCTGCCGAGACTGTTTATTAAACAGCGGACGATGTTATTTCTAACTGGAGCGATACTAGCTTATGTTGGCTGGAAGGCTGATATTTATTGGGTGATGCTTTTAAGCGGATTTATTATTGTTTCTTCTTTTTTGCCGCATCGCTCATTAACTCATTCGTTACTTGGCGTCGCCTGTTTCGGTTATATTGCTTGGCATTTTGAACAAGCGGTCGGCTTGGAGGGCGGTTTTTTGTCATCGGTATTCGCTTACACAAGCCATCTAGTTGCAGATATGAAAATGTGGTCCTTTAATAAAAAAGGGATCAGATGGTTCCAACCAATTTTTAATAAAGAATTTTAATTTATTTTTTACAAAAACACTATGTGAAAAATTCAAACAATAAATTATTTTCCCCACCCTAAATATATTGTAAAAGCGTCATCAAATTCATGCACTGGTAAGCAAATGAAGGAACAAAAGGAACAGAATCTAACGATTGAATAATGCAAGTTAAAAAACATAAAGGGCAAATCATCACTTGCTAAAATGATAACCCATTGTTATAATGATTCAGGCACAATATTTAGTGTTTTATTGAAAATAAAATCTATATTTAGTATAAAACCAGTAAAAAGGTGTTATATGCATAATAGGGAATCCGGTGAAAGTCCGGAACTGTACCCGCAACTGTAAGTGCAGACGACCAAGGTAGAGCCACTGTCTTAAGACGGGAAGGGCCTTCGGAAGAATGAAGCACAAGTCAGGAGACCTGCCTTTTTACAGCGTTTACTCTTCTTCGGGAGTTGGGAAGAAAGCGCGGGGAAAATGTCAATTATGAATTAATCAACGAATTTAGAGGACTCTCTATGTCAGTTTGACTAATTTGTAATATTTCTTCGCTCTAATCCCATCTTTCTCATAGAAAGGTGGTTTTTTTGTTTTATTTTTTAAACAAGAAGTCTCTTTCGAAATAAAAATATGTCTTAAGGAGCCAATAAAATGAATCAAATGATACAAAAAGGGGTCGAGAAAATGATAGATGGGATCGGAATGGAGTATCCGAATCTCGATTTATCTAGTGTTCAAGAAAAGATAGAAGCGGCGGCTTCTCAAAAAGAACATTGGTCAGAAGAACAATTACAACGGTTACTTTTACAGGCAGCTGTTGAGAGAATTTCAAGTGAAGAACCGGATTGGACATTTGTAGCGGCTAAGCTTTATTTACAAAATTTATATAAAGAAGCAACAGCGGTGAGAGGTGAGTCCGCTCATCCATATGGCAGTTTTCTCGGGCTAGTTCAATTACTAACTGATGAAGGAATTTATCATCCAAGATTGTTAACAAAGTATTCCAAAGAGGAAATTGAACAATTAGGCAAAGTGATTGATCCAAGTAAAGATCGTTTATTTACATACATAGGAATTGTGACTTTGAGTGATCGCTATCTTGCTAGAACACATGAAAAGCAAACAGCTGAGCTTCCGCAAGAACGATGGATGATCATTGCAATGACGCTGATGATCAATGAGCCGAAGCATCATCGTATGCAATTAGTGAAAGAAGCGTACTGGGCTTTATCTAATTTATATATGACGACAGCCACTCCGACGTTGGCGAATGCTGGAAAATCTTACGGTCAGCTCTCTAGCTGTTTCATTGATACAGTGGATGATAGTCTCCGCAGTATTTTTGATGCTAATACAGATGCGGCAACGCTTAGTAAAAATGGCGGAGGATTGGGAATTTACCTCGGCAAAATTCGTTGTCAAGGCAGTGATATTAAAGGGTTTAAACATGTAAGTTCAGGGGTGATTCCATGGATGAAGCAGTTAAATAACACAGCTGTTTCTGTGGATCAGCTCGGTCAGCGCCAAGGGGCCATTGCGGTGTATTTAGACGTGTGGCATAAAGATATTTTCTCTTTCTTAGAGACGAGATTGAATAATGGAGATGAACGCCGTCGGACACATGACTTATTTACAGGAGTGTGCATCCCAGATTTATTTATGGAAGCAGTAGAAGCTCGAGATGACTGGTATTTATTTGATCCGCATGAAGTGAGAAAAGTGATGGGTTATTCCCTTGAAGATGCTTTTGATGAGGAGAAAGGTTCCGGAACATTTAGAGAGCGATATGAAGCATGCTGTGCTCACCCTGCACTAAGTAAAAAGATCGTACCGGCGATTGACATTATGAAAGCAATTATGATTTCCCAGCTTGAAACGGGCACACCTTACATGTTTTATCGCGATACAGTCAACAGAGCGAATCCTAACAAACATGCTGGAATGATTTATGCCAGTAATTTATGTACAGAAATTTGCCAAAATATGAGCCCAACGGTAGTGACGGAAGAGAACACAGAGGATGGAAAAATTATTGTAACCAAGGAACCGGGAGATTATGTTGTGTGCAACTTATCTTCTATTTCCTTAGCCAGAGCGGTAAAAGATGACGCTTTAGAACGGCTTATTCCTATTCAAGTAAGAATGCTTGATAACGTGATTGATATTAATGACATTGCCGTTCCTCAAGCACAATTAACAAACAATAAATACCGGGGAATTGGTTTAGGCACATTCGGATGGCATCATTTGCTTGCGTTAAAGGGATTGAAATGGGAGTCCGACGAGGCGGTCGCTTATTGTGATGAATTATATGAAAAGATTGCCTTCTTAACAATTGAAGCAAGTGCGGACTTAGCGAAAGAAAAAGGCGTTTACCCAGCATATTATGGATCTGATTGGGAGAATGGTCGCTATTTTGAACAAAAAGGCTATACAAATGAGCAATGGCAACGTTTAAAGGAAAAGGTGAGTGAATGCGGTATTAGAAACGGCTATTTACTGGCGGTCGCACCGAACTCTTCAACCGCATTAATTGCTGGGTCAACAGCCGGCATTGATCCAATTTTCCGCAAAGAGTATATGGAAGAAAAGAAAGATTATAAAATCCCAGTGACAGCGCCTGATTTAACGGCAGAGACCGCTTGGTATTATAAATCCGTTTACTATATTGATCAGCATTGGAGCATTAAACAAAATGCGAAACGCTCCCGCCATATCGATCAAGGTATATCGTTTAATTTTTATGTTCGCAATGATATTAAAGCAAAAGCTCTACTGAACCTGCACTTTGATGCATGGGATTCTGGGCTGAAAACCACATATTATGTGCGATCGACTGCATCAAATATTGAAGAATGCGACAGCTGTCATTCATAAGGAGGCATCATCACATGAAACTAGAAAAAAGAAAACTTATTGACCGCGAAGCACCGAACTGTTCTACAGGGATTATTAATGGAAAAAGTTCGAATATATTAAACTGGGATGATGTCCGATTCAGCTGGGCATATCCTAAATATAAGCGGATGCTAGCCAACTTTTGGACCCCTTTTGAAATTAATATGACGAAGGACCGCCAGCAATTTGATCAATTGGAGCCAGCTGAAAGAGAAGCTTTTTTAAAGATCATTGGTTTACTTGCTTTACTGGATAGCGTTCAAACCGATTATGCCGGCCGGGCAGCGGATTATTTAACCGATTCAAGTCTTCACGCATTAATGATTATGCTCGCTCAGCAAGAAGTGATTCATAACCATTCTTACAGTTACGTCTTGTCAAGTGTGGCAGATAAAAGCGTACAAGATCAAGTGTTTGAATATTGGAGAAGTGAACCGATTTTACGAGAGCGCAATGATTTTGTAACGAAAGGGTATGAAGCGTTTGCGGAAGAGCCGACGGTGGATCATTTTTTACGTTCAATCATATATGATGTCATTCTTGAAGGGTTATTCTTCTATTCCGGCTTTGCCTTCTTTTATAATTTGGCCAGAAATCAAAAGATGATCGCAACGAGTACGATGATCAACTATATTAATCGTGACGAACAACTGCATGTGGATCTATTTGTGAAAATTTATAAAGAAATATTAGTAGAATACCCTGAATATGATACGGATGAATTAAAGCAATATGGACAAGACACAATCAAAAAAGCAGCTGAGCTTGAAATTGAATGGGGAAGACATATTATCGGGCATAAAATTGACGGTATTCAAATGAATGAACTAGAAAGCTATATTAAATTTATGGCGAATAAGCGCGCGGAACAGCTTGGATTCAAGGTACCGTTTGAAGGGTACCGTACGAATCCGATGCGCTGGATTGTTGCTTATCAAGAAGTAGACCTTGGGAAAACCGACTTTTTTGAACAAAAATCACGAGCTTACACAAAAACGAGCGAGGTGAACGGCTTTGATGAATTGTAAAGAGGAGGAGAACGAGAGGAAACAGAAGTGGGTAGACCAGCTATTGGCAGGAGTGGTTTTATACGGAAGTCTTGACAAGGCGTTAACGCAGTATATGATAAAAGAGGAGAGGAAATTTTCTCTTGATAAGAAAGAATGGCTCTACATAAGTAATTAAACAGTCGAGTGAAGGAGTTGTCGTTCCGTGGATCACACAAAAAAGTACAGTCAATTATTAACTAGCGCTGAACAAGCAATCGCCTGTATTGAAGCAGGGGAAGATATTATTGTCCCTCTTTTACCTGGCGAGCCCCCTGGCTTACTAGCCGCTTTGGAAAACCGAACTGACTTGCAAAGAAATAGGCTATTTCAATTACTAACAGCTAGACCTGCGATCAAGAAGCATCCAGATGAATTAAAGGTAATTTCTATGTTTTTATCAGGTGGAGACCGAAAAGCGTTTCATGCTGGAGATGTGGATTTATTGCCTAATCATTTTTCGGATGTGCCTGTATTATTAGAGGAAATAACGAATGAACGCGTCATTATGGCTACTGTGGCACCGATGGATGAGAACGGATATTTTTCGCTAGGAACAAATTGTGACTACACGGCGCCATTGGCGAGAAAAGCGAAAAAGATCTTGCTTGAAGTCAATGAATATATGCCTAGAACATACGGAATGAACCAAGTCCATATTTCAGAAGTAACAGCACTAATTGAAAACCATCAACCACTCCTTGAAAGTCCGACACCTGAAGTGACGGAAAAGGATGAGAAAATCGGAAGTTATATTGCGGATTTAATTAAAGATGGCGACAGCTTACAAATTGGATTCGGAGCGATCCCAAATGCTGTGATGGACTCATTAACGAACCACCACAATTTGAATATATTTACAGAAATGATTCCCGATAAGCTGGTTGATTTAGTGAAAAGCGGGGCTGTATCGAATATCGGAAGAAGTGATTATCCAGGAAAGACAACAGCAACCTTTGCTTTCGGCACACAAAAGTTATATGATTTCCTGCATGAAAATGAGCAGGTCTATATGCTGCCTGTTGATCAGACGAATGATATTAGCCGCATTTCTGAGATTGACGGTATGATAACGATTAACGCCACGATTGAGGTCGACTTTTTAGGGCAATGTAATTCAGAAAAAGCCGGTTCTCTGTATTGGTCTTCGACAGGGGGACAAGCAGAATTCGGTATTGGTGCGAGAAGATCGAAAGGCGGAAAAGGGATTATTTGCCTTCATTCAACAACAAAGGATGGTAAAATATCAAAAATTGTTCCAATGTTAGCACCAGGTACACCGGTGACTACCTCCAAAAACGATGTCGATTATATCGTGACTGAATTTGGAGTGGCAAAACTACGCGGCAAGACGATTCGTGAGCGCACAGCTGCTCTAATCGAAATTGCTCATCCGGATTTTAGAGAAGAATTAACGGAGAAAGCAAAAGAAATGGGTTATTTGATATAGATTAAAAATGAGACTGGTCTAAGCAATCGATTACTTTCCATCTAAAGTGGAAAGAGGTATTCGCTGGGGCCAGTTTTCTTTTGGTTTGAAGTCAGAAAATTTCTTTTATTTTAAACAACAAGTCGTTGACACCTATAAGAATCTGTTATATATTATAAACAACAACTTAAGGTTGTTATATAACAGTTAAGGAGGAATGAACAATGGAAATGTATCGCATCGCTTATCAATATTATACGGAGACTTGCGAAAGCTATGGAATGGAGTCGATTAACTTTCATCACTTTATTAAGCATTTAACGGAAGAACAATTGCAAGAGTATATTAAAAAAGCAAATTAACGAAAGGTTGTGTTGATTACGGAAGTTCAAGTAGATAACCATAAAAAATAACCCCGCTTCAGTAACAGAGAAACTGTTCATAGGCGGGGTTTTCATATGTTTATGACTCTTGAACAACCTCATGATAATGATCGTGGCAATAACTAGAGATCATTTCCACTTCATCATCTTCTAATTCAAAATCGAGCACTTCGTCTGTTGCTCGGTCATAGAGGTGATAGTGAATGATTTTTTTTTGTTCATCATCTACCATATACAGAACACGGATGTAGAAGCCAGATTCAGAGTACAATTCATCCTCCTCATCTACCTCTGCGTACAAACGGAACTCATAGCGCTCCCCGGATAATAACCCGAACGGATCTTTTAACCACTCTACTGTATGTTTAGTTATGTTCATTTCTATGACCATCCTTTTAAGAAATATCTTTCTTATTCTAACACAATTGAAGATGGATAGACATCTATTCGAATGAACGAAAAAAGTAGAGAAAAAATATTTTTCCGTATGTTTCTTTAAAAAAACGTGCAAAATAGTCTAATAATACTTTAGTTGACTATTTCATTTATTTGAGAAATGACTCGTTTTAACATATATAATGAAGTTAGCATGACATACATGGTATAGAGGAGGTTCCCATGAAGAAGTTTTTCTTGTCGCTATTGTCGCTTGTAGTGAGTGTAGTCATTGGACTTTCTATCTGGATTTATTATCCTAAATATAAAATTAATCAAATGCAAGAAGAAGCAGTTACTGTCGCTTCACCGCAAGCGTTTACTTATATTGATCATTTCCGAATGCTAGATCAAACGTATTTGAACCACTTGGCGATCGGTGATTCCATTATTACCGGTATTGGAGCGGAAGGAGAAGAAAACTTTGTTGATCACTTTTCCAAAGAATTAGAGGAGCAAACAAATAAACATGTGATTACGCAAAATGAAGGTATTCCTGGCGTGAGTAGTTCGCAACTGAACGCTTTAGTGCAAAAAGGAACATTTGATCAGCAAATAAAAGATGCAGATTTAATTACGATTAATGTAGGGGGAAATGACATTTTACAAACAATGGAAGGGGTGGATTACCAAAAAGTATTTCAATCCTTTGACTCCATGCAATCCACATTTATGAATAATTTGACAGAGATAGCTGAAAAGATTAGAGAAACAAATGAAGAGGCAACCATTGTTTTTCTAGAAATGTATAACCCCCTTGAACAAAATCATGAATTTTATGCTGTTGCTGATCAGCTGCTTCCAAAATGGAACGTTAAAATTTATGAATTAGCCAACAGTTTGGATTATTCGTTAGTGATGCAAACAACGAAAGTGATTAACAGCCAGCACCAGCAATATTTATCAGCAGATGGTGTTCATCCCAATTCACTAGGCTATGCGGCACTTTCTAAACAAATGCTTAAACAATTAAGGAAGAAACCATTTGTAAAATCGGCTTAAGCTTAATATTAAAGGAGAAACTGCGAGAAATGATGAGAAAGCAACTCTATTCTTAATCATTTTTTGCAGTTTTTTTAAATTTTTTTGCTATATTGTCAAATTTTCTTTTTGCTATTTTCGATAAATATGATACATTATATAAAAATAAGTATAACACTTTTGTGGGTGTTTCATAAAATGTAACACACTTATTGTGAAAAAGAGGGTGGTAATCATTAAGTTATCCGATCGCCAAGATGAAATTCTTCAAATTGTAAAGCGTAGCGGACCCATAACAGGAAGTGAAATTGCAAAGAGACTTTCCGTTTCCAGGGCAGCGTTAAGGTCAGATCTCGCGATTTTGACAAGCTCCGGGAACTTAGAAGCAAGACCTCGGGTTGGTTATTTTTATAATAAAGACTTACAAATGATGCGTCATTCTGAACGATTTATTCAACAAAAAGTGAATGACTTTAAAGCCAATCCGATTGTCGTGGAGAAATCAGCTTCCGTCTACGAAGCGATTGTTCAATTGTTTTTAGAGGATGTTGGCACACTTTACGCAGTTGATTCTGAGGGATATTTAAGCGGGGTAGTTTCTCGGAAAGACTTACTGAGAGCGGCTCTTGGAAATAGAGATCTTCAAGAAGTGCCAGTCAGTGTGATTATGACGAGGATGCCAAATATTACGACTATTGATCCTGAAGATACGTTGATGGAAGCGGCGAAAAAAATGATTAATTTTCATATTGATTCCTTACCTGTTGTGAAGAAAGTTGACGGCAGGAAGAATACATATTCGCTCCTTGGGCGAATTACGAAAACAACCATCACACGAGCTTATTTAGAAATCATTGAAGGACAATAACATTTAAGGGGAGTTGCTAAAGTATTGGAGCGAAAAGAAGTGGTTTATGTAGTTTCTGACTCGGTTGGAGAAACAGCTGAGTTTGTCGTAAAAGCGGTTGCCACACAGTTTAATGGCAGCAAAGTAGACATTCGCAGAAATTCCTATGTGGAAGATATTGAAGACATTGAGGATGTTATTACGTTAGCGCGCAACGAACTGTCGATCATTGCTTATACGATCGTTATTCCTTCTTTAAAAGAGTATTTAGATAGAAGGGCTAAAGAAGAAGGGATTATCGCCGTTGATTTATTGAACCCTTTAATGAGTGCATTTGAAACAAGATTTCATAAAGAGCCTCATCATAGTCCAGGGGTGATGAGGAAACTTGATGAAGAATACTTTCGCAGGATTGAGGCGATCGAATTTGCTGTGAAATATGATGATGGGCGTGATCCGCGCGGGATTTTACAGGCGGACATTGTGTTGATTGGTGTGTCGCGTACATCCAAAACACCATTATCAATGTATTTAGCTCATAAACGGTTTAAAGTGGCGAATGTTCCGTTAGTTCCTGAAGTGGCTCCGCCGGACGAATTGTTCCAAATTCCAAGAAAGAACTGTATCGGTTTAGTCATTTCTCCAGATCAATTAAATGAAATACGCAAGGAACGTTTGAAGGCGTTAGGGCTAGGGGCAAAAGCAAACTACGCCAGCTTTGAAAGGATTTTAGGTGAGCTGGACTACGCAGAAAAAATCATGAAGCGTGTCGGCTGTCCAATCATTAATGTATCCAATAAAGCAGTGGAAGAAACAGCTGGTTTAATTTTAGAAGTGTTGAAAAAAGAGAGGAGTTTTTAATGGTGACAAAATTTGTTTATTTATTTCATGAAGGCCAAGGTAATATGAAGGAACTGCTAGGAGGGAAAGGAGCCAACTTAGCAGAAATGACAAACATCGGTTTACCCGTTCCGTTTGGCTTTACAATTACAACAGAAGCTTGTAATGCTTACTATGAATCTGGTCAAACGATTCCTTCGATGGTACAAGAGCAAACGCTTGAGGCGTTAAGCCGTTTAGAAGAAAAAATGGGCAAAAAGCTTGGGGATGCTGACAATCCATTGCTTGTATCTGTCCGATCTGGTTCTGTCTTCTCCATGCCTGGCATGATGGATACGATTTTAAATCTTGGGATGAATGATGAAACGGTTATCGGAATGGCGAAATTAACGAATAATCCGCGTTTTGCTTATGACTCTTACCGTCGCTTCATTCAAATGTTCAGTAATGTTGTTCTTGAAATTGATACATACTATTTCGAGCAGCTGTTAGAAGAAATTCGCGAACAAAAAGGGTATTCATCCGATCCAGAGTTAACAGCAGAAGATTGGAAAGAAGTCATCGCTGGATATAAAGAAATTGTGAAAAAACATACGAAAAAAGCTTTTCCGCAAGATCCAAAGGAACAGCTTTTCCTAGCGATCAATGCGGTATTTAACTCTTGGAACAACCAGCGTGCGATTATTTACCGCCGTCTAAATAAAATTCCTGACCATCTTGGAACAGCGGTGAATATTCAAAGTATGGTATTTGGAAATATGGGAAATGACTCTGGTACAGGAGTTGCTTTCACAAGAAACCCATCGACAGGCGAAGCCATTCTTTACGGTGAATATTTAATTAACGCTCAAGGTGAAGATGTCGTAGCAGGTATTCGTACACCGCAGCCGATTGCGACCTTACAAGAAGAAATGCCAGAAGTATACAAACAATTTACAGAGACATGTCACCAATTAGAGCAACATTATCAAGAAATGCAAGACATCGAATTCACAGTTGAACGCGGAAAACTATTTATTTTGCAAACACGTAACGGAAAGCGTACGGCACAAGCGGCCATTCGCATAGCGGTCGAAATGGAGAAGGAAGGAATTATTGATAAAGAGACAGCGCTTCTTCGTGTCGATCCAGATCAATTAAATCAATTACTTCATCGCCGTATTGATGATTCAGTCAAAAAAGAAGTGTTAGCAAAAGGATTGCCAGCGTCTCCAGGAGCTGCTACCGGCCAAGTGGTGTTTGATGCCGATGAAGCAGAGCAATTAGCGAATCAAGGACAAAAAGTTATTCTTGTCCGTCCTGAAACAACACCAGATGATATTCATGGTATTGTTACGTCACAAGCGATTGTTACAAGCCGTGGCGGAATGACAAGCCATGCAGCTGTTGTTGCAAGAGGTATGGGGAAAGCATGTATTTGCGGCTGTGAAACGTTGAAAATCGATTTAAAAGCGAAGCAGTTTACTGTAGGCGATACCGTTGTCCATTACGGTGATGTTATCACAATTGATGGCGCGACTGGTGAGATCATGCTTGGAGAAGTACCGATGATTGACCCAGAGCTATCTGATGAGTTCCAGCAACTGCTTACTTGGGCAGATGAAGTACGTCAAATGAACGTTCGCGCGAATGCTGATACACCAGAGGATGCGAAGAAAGCATTTGAATTTGGAGCAGAAGGGATTGGGTTATGCCGTACAGAGCATATGTTTATGGACAGCAAACGAATCCCAATTGTACAAGAAATGATTTTAGCGGAGAACTTTACTGAGAGAAAAGCAGCGCTTGATCAGCTTTTACCAATGCAACAAAGCGACTTTGAAGGAATTTTCGAAGCGATGCAAGGTCATCCGGTCACCGTTCGTTTACTAGATCCGCCACTTCATGAGTTCTTACCTAATAAAGAAGAACTCCTAGTAGAAGTGACGAAACTGCAAATTTTAGATCCGCAATCAGAGGAACTAAAAGCAAAAGAGCAATTATTGAAAAAGGTGCGTCAATTAGATGAGCATAACCCGATGCTTGGTCTTCGTGGTTGTCGCTTAGGTATGATGTATCCTGAAATTTATGAAATGCAAGCGAAAGCAATTTTCTATGCGGTAGCTCAATTAGCTGAAAAAGGCATTCCTGCACAACCAGAAGTGATGATTCCGCTTGTAGGGCATGTGAATGAGCTAAAAGAAATGCGTCAAGTTGTTATTGATGCGGCTCACTCTGTCCAAGAGGAAACAGGCCAAACGGTTGCGTACACGATCGGTACCATGATTGAAATTCCACGTGCGGCATTAACAGCGGACGAAGTAGCTGAGGAAGCGGACTTCTTCTCGTTTGGAACGAATGACTTAACACAAACAACATTCGGGTACAGCCGTGATGATGCAGAGGGTAAATTCCTGCAAGCTTATATCGAAAACAAAGTGCTTCCAGAAAATCCATTTGCTGCTCTTGATCAAAATGGCGTCGGAAAATTGGTCGAAACAGGTGTGAAACTTGGACGCACAACGAAGCCGCAGCTGAAAACAGGTATTTGCGGAGAGCATGGTGGTGAGAAGACATCCATCGAATTCTTCTACAAAACAGGTTTAGATTATGTCAGCTGCTCACCATACCGCGTGCCACTTGCTCGTTTAGCCGCTGCACAAGCGACAATTCGAAATCAATAAAAAAAGAAATGTAATAAAAGTATGATGTAAGTAAAGAGCTATCCCATCGTCAAGTGTTTGACGATGGGATAGCTCTTTTTATTTAACTCTATAATTGCACATGAAACGATTTAGCTTAATTTGTTTCATCCATTTTGAAATTGTAAACCATCATCTCTTGTCTCTTATTAAATAAGGCTGTTAATGGGCAAAAACGTAAAATACCTTCACCTATTTTCATTCCACCTAACATGGCCATGACCAGATAAGAGTTTCTCCAAGGCTGTTTCACGAGTTTGGAAGTGCTCCATGCAAAAACGGTAAAACCGAGAGTGATTCGAATGAGAGCGTTAATGATTCCGATATTGGATGTGATTTTCATTGTCGTTTCTCCTTTACAAAATGTCTTTCATTGATAGTGTTATAATTCCCATTCATTTGTATTTTATGCTTCAAAATAAATGGGCTCCTCTTTTCCCAATCGCCTTTAATTTGATGTTATACTAAAAGAAAAGTATGGAACGGTTGAAAGGGTCATTCAAAAATGGTTGTAAAAGCGGATTTTTTTGTTCGTAAAAAACATGAATTGGGTGTTTCGTTAAATCAAATGCAACAACAGGCGATGCTTCAAACGGAAGGACCGCTATTGTTGTTAGCTTCTCCAGGATCGGGGAAAACAACGACGATCATTATGAGGATCGGTTATTTGATTGAAGAAAAAGGGATAAATCCATCACGGATCAAAGCGATTACATTTAGTCGGGCAGCGGCTTATGATATGAAGTTGCGTTTTGCACGTTTTTTCCCTGATCTTCCAGCTGTTGATTTCTCTACGATTCATGGCTTGGCCTTTGAAGTGGTGCGGGAGTATTTTCGTGAAACGAGAACACCCTATCAAATGATTGAGGGGGATAAAAGTCCAGTACATAAAAAGATCATCCTCCGAAATTTATTTAAATCGATTGTCGGTGAACATATCACGGAAGATCAAATGGATGAACTGACGTCGTATATTAGTTTTATTAAAAATAAGATGATTCCTGAGGATAAGTGGTTAACTGTTAAAGTGAGTGTTCCGGAAGCGGAGCGGATTTTTCGTGAGTACGAAACTTATAAGAAAACGGGCACGCATCAATTATTGCTGGATTATGATGATATGCTAACGATCGCTAATCAAGTGTTGAAAGAGAATCAACAGTTTCTTAAGAGATACCAGCAAAGGTATGATTACATTTTGACAGATGAAAGCCAAGATACGTCAATGGTGCAGCATGCCATTACTGAAAAACTTGTTCAAGAACATCAAAATCTTTGTGTGGTAGCAGACGATGATCAAGCCATCTATAGTTGGCGGGGAGCCGAGCCTTCCTACTTATTGAATTTCAAGCAAGTGTATCCTAACGCTACAATTTTATTTATGGAACAAAATTATCGCTCGTCTCAAGAGATCGTCGATGCAGCGAATCAATTTATTAAACGAAACAAACAGCGCTACGATAAACATATGTTTACGGACAATCCTTCTGCTGAGCCGATTAAAGTAAAGGATTTAGCAGATTATAAATATCAAGCGAAATATTTAGTGCAAGAAATTCAGAAAGCGGCAAAACTTTCAGAAGTCGCTGTTTTATATCGCAATCATTCTTCCTCTATTATGTTAATGAATGAGTTTGACCGTGCCGGGATTCCTTTTTATATGAAGGATGCCGACAATCGCTTTTTCTCCCATTGGGTCGTGGAAGATATTTTAAATTTTATGCGCATGACGTTTACCGATAAACGCCCAGATATTTTAGAGAAAATTCATTTGAAATTCAATGGCTACATTAGCAAACAGCAAATGCTAACATTGAAGCAAATTCATAACAATGAATCGGTGTTTGATAACTTATTAAATCATGTTCAGCTACGCGACTATCAAGTGAAACAATTAAAAACTTGTAAAGAGACCTTCCGAGAAATGAGAGGGATGCCGCCATTGCATGCGATTCGTGTCATTCGAGATCGGTTAGGTTATGAAAAAGCACTGGAAAAGACATGTGAAACGCTAGGATTTCGTAAGGAATATGTATTTGGTATTTTGAACACGCTAGAAGAGATTGCAGATACGTTAGAAACAATGGAGGAATTTGCGAACAGGCTCAAGCATTTAGAATCCATTTTAAAACTGGCTAAAACAAGAAAAGGCCAGAATGCTGTCACTTTTTCTACTTTCCATAGCGCGAAAGGATTGGAATTTGAACGGGTGTATATGATTGATTTAGTTGAAGGAATCATTCCATCCTCCGATGATGATAAAAGAGGAGAAGAAGAGAAAATGGAAGAAGCCACTCGGCTTTTTTATGTCGGAATGACGAGAGCGAAACGCCATTTAGAGCTGATTCATTACCGAGTGCGTGATGGGAAAATGACAACGGAATCTCGATTTGTCACGGATGTAAAAAAATTAATCAATCCGAAAGAGGAAACTATTCGGGAGAAAGTGTCTGCACAGAACCCTAATGCGATCCGAAACAGAAAAGAATTAACAGTAGGGAAACAAGTGAAACATCGAGTGTTTGGAAGTGGAGAGATTATTCAACTTACTAAAGAGATGATTGAAATTCAGTTTCAAGAGGGTGTTAAAAAGCTGGCTGTGGCTACTTGTTTAGAGATGGGATTGCTAGAAAAAATATAGGAGTAGCCGTAGAACAGTCCTTGCTTTAAAAGTAACCGGAAATTCTAAGGGCGAGGGAGAATTGTTAGTTATGAGATTAGTTTTAATAGGTGGGGGATTTATCAAACATTTAGATCATTTTCATATTAATAAAAGAATAGTTGAGCTAGTTGACAAACACCATCCGAAAGTTTTATTCATACCTACTGCAAGTAATGATGATGAGGATTATATAAGAGACTTTATAGAGGTTTTTGAAAACCAGTTAGCATGTCAAGTTAATGTGCTACGCTGCATTAATGAAAATCCAAATGAAGAGGAATTAAAAGAGATAATTAACTCTGCTGATTTGATTTACTTGGGTGGAGGAAATTATATCAACATGCTGGAGAAGTGGAATCAATATAAAATTGATGAAAAGCTAATTAAAGCACTAAAACAGCAGAGCTTAATTGCTGGTATAAGTGCAGGTGCGATTTGTTGGTTTAAAAGTGGCATCCGTTCAAACTATGAAGGTACAGGGTATATAGAGAGTCTCGGGTGGAATGTCATAAATAAAATCTTTTGTCCACATTACAATCAGGCAGATAGAGCGAAAGACTTTCATAATCTACTTCTTCAAAATGGTGGTGAAAAAGCACTTGCACTTGCCTTAGAAGATAATTGTGCGTTGTATGTAGAAAATAATACTTTTGAACTAATTGGGGAACCTTTAAGGGCTTGGGAGATTCAAGTTAAGGATGGAAAAATATTGAAGCGAGCTTTTGAACAAGATAAGCCTCTTTAAGAACGAATTAAAAACCTGGCTGTCAAAACCCGTTTAGAGATAGAGTTACTAGAAAACCGCTCAGAGCGAAGAAGCTTTAGAGCGGTTTTGATTTTGGTGTTTTTATTATGTGTAAGATCATAAAATTATTTAATTTCGGAAATTGAATCGTTAATAAATCAAATTTTTTTCATTTAAGTGTATACATTTATTGTTATTTATTCGTTGTATAAGTATAGGGAGGAAAAATGATGAAGAAAGAAAACATACTGGCCTCCTATCTTATCAATTAAGGAGAGGAAGTGTTCAAGCTATTACTAGCGAAAGGAGTCAAAAAAGAAGATGCTGAAGATATCATTCAAAACACTTTTTACAAAGTATATACACTGCTGGATGATCTAACAGAGAGCAATATACGTCCATGGTTTTTTAGAGTCGCACTCAATGAATATATTGACTTTAAAAGAAAAAAGGAGCAGAGAAACATCTACTTAACCGAGGAAATTTACTCAAAGCTACAACATACAGACCGCGAATTTGATGTCATTTTAAATAAGGATGAGATTGGCTATTTATTAAAAGACATCAAAAAGGACTATAAAGAAGTTTTCTTTTTAAAGTATTACTATGATTTTTCGTATGAACAAATTGCGTCTATTTTGGATATTAAAGTAGACAGTGTAAAACAAAAATTATATCGCGCGCGTACATCTATTCATTCAAACATAGAAGGAGAATATTAATGGATACTTCGTTAAAAGGTGCTTTAAGAAAGGCTAAACGAAAACAATTACTAAAAGTCGTCACTATTTCAACTATCGTTGTACTTATACTATTACCGATCCTTTATAAAGTTGGAAATTACTTTGCAGCGAAGAGTTCTACAAGACTTCACGAACAGCTCTTTTTACATAATGAGATTGCCGAACCTAATATTCAAATCGATTCTCAAGTTACAAGTAATTCCTCTATGTTTGGTGGAAGCATTGTGACAAATCGTTCTAAAACATTAATGGCTATGTAGTGCAATGGGGTACCATATAATTGGATTGGTGTTGATATTGATCATAACGAGTTAATACCGGGGTTTTATTGGTCTGATACGGAATTCTACGAGTATGATAAACAAACAAAGAATAAAGTCGCAACGTTTTATCATCCATCTATTAAAAAATACCATGATAATGTGCAAAATGAACTAGGTGAAATTTCAAAAATGGAAAATCACGTTGCGGAAGTGGCCATTTCTTTCGATCATCCTTATACATTACAAGAAATTCAAGCAAAAATTCCTGATAATTTAAACATTGTATGGTTGTATATGGTATCACCAATTGTAGATGAAAGTAAGGGACCTTCTGGCATGCGGATTTATGGATTTGATCCATCTGATTCGCCAAAAGAAGCGTACGATGGCTTCATTGATGCACTTAAACAATATGATGCAGATGGTAATCACGAAGCAATCCAGGAGTTTTTCAAATTAAATAAAAATAAACAGTTTGATGAAGTGAAAATTTTAGGGGTCATGCTGACTGGCCAAACTAAAAATTTCAAAGTCTTAGAAAATCAAGATTGTATTCGTGGTGCCTCTGTAGGAGCTACTGCACCGATTGTTCCTTATATTAAACCGGAGAAATAATAAGCAAGAGACCAGATAATATTTGGTCTCTCTTTTTTTGTTAATTTCGTTGAATATTTGGTTGTTATTTGTAAAAATATGATAAGATGGATATGAAAATATCACCAGCAAGGAGAGGTTTGATGGGATATATTGCTCATGTTCGGGAAAGTGATCATCAAATACAGTCTGTTGAAGCTCATTTATTAGAAGTGAAACAACTAGCGGAATCTTATGGAAAAAAACTTGGGGTTCAACATATTACAGGACTAGCCGGAGTGCTTCATGATTTAGGAAAATATACTCAGGAGTTCAAACAATACATAATAGAAGCAGTGAATAACCCAGATGCTCCCCCGAAAAGAGGTAGTGTTGACCATTCTACTGCTGGCGGAAAGTTATTGTATGAATTATTTCATACAGGAAAGAACATCCAGTCTTATAAAGCTATTTTAGCTGAAATTGTGGGTAATGCGATTATTTCTCATCATGCTTATTTACAAGATTTTTTAAACTCTGAGTTAGGATCGAACTATTTAAATAGAGTGCGAGATAAAGAATTAGCGGAGTTTCACCTAACAAAGCAAACTTTCTTTGAACATGTTATGAGTGAAGAGGAATTTCTTGGATATGTAGATCAGGCTACTAGTGAATTACAGGGCTTTTTAGCCAAGGAATCGCCTGAAAATTATGATAAACAGTTCATGTTTTTATCGAAATTTGTTTTTAGTGCATTAATTGATGCTGACCGAACGAATACAAGATCGTTTGAAGAAAATAAAGGAAACGAATCAGCAATAAACACCAATGAATTGTTTGATATTTATTATGAAAGACTACTAGAAAAAATCGATTCATTTAAACAACATGAAAATGCCAATACGCCCATTAATTTGTTAAGAGCAGAGATGTCTAATCAATGTGAAGCGTTTGCTGAAAACCCATCAGGAATTTACACATTATCGATTCCAACAGGTGGAGGCAAGACGTTAGCTAGTTTAAGATATGCCCTTAAACATGCCAAATTGTATAACAAAAAGCGAATCATTTATGTTGTTCCGTTTACAACCATTATTGAACAAAATGCTAAAGAAGTGCGAAACATACTCAAAGATGAAATGAATATTTTAGAGCACCATTCCAATGTGATTGAAGATGTTGACGATAATGATGAATATCAAGATGGCATGATTAATGTTCAACAGAAATTGAAGCTAGCGAAAGATAATTGGGATGTTCCTATTATTTTTACAACGATGGTGCAATTTTTGAATGTGTTTTATGCAAAAGGAAGCAGGAATATCCGGCGGCTTCACAATTTGAGTGAGTCGATTATTATCTTTGATGAAGTCCAAAAGGTACCTATTTCTTGTGTCAGCTTGTTCAACCATGCGTTAAATTTTTTGAAAAACTATGCTCATTCGAGTGTTGTTCTCTGTACGGCGACTCAGCCAGCATTAGATTTTGTCGAACATAAATTAGAGATTAATACAGATGCTGAAATGATTGGAAATTTAAGAGAGGTCGTCGAGGCGTTTACTCGTGTGAAAATAATCGATAAGGCGACGAACGAATCTTTTAATAATGCCAAGCTTGCAGAGTTTATCCAATCAAAAATGGAAGATGTTCAAAGTGTACTAGTCATTTTAAATACGAAAACGGTTGTGAAAAATTTATACGATCAATTAATCAATCGAGAGCTCGATATTCCTATTTACCATTTAAGTACATCGATGTGTGCGGCCCATCGAAATGAAATATTAAATGAAGTAAGAGAGCACTTAAAACAAGGAAATAAAATGATTTGTATTAGCACCCAATTAATTGAAGCAGGGGTAGACGTTAGCTTTGATTGTGTAATTCGCTCTTTAGCAGGATTAGATTCCATTGCGCAAGCGGCTGGTAGATGTAATCGCCATGGAGAAAAAGATATTCAAGATGTGTATGTGATTGATCATGAGGAAGAAAACCTTGAGCGCTTAAAAGAAATCAAGGTCGGTAAACAAGTATCACAAAAAATTCTTATTGATCTTCAACGTGATGAAACCAATCACGGTGGGCATATTTTATCAACGCAAGCGATGGAACGGTACTTTAAAGAATACTATACAGAGTTTGTGTCTGATTTGAATTATTTTATTCCGGCGTTGAAAAAGGAAATGATTGAATTATTGACAGTCTCCAAAGCGAACAGTAGCTATGCTCAAGCTTATTATCGCAAAGAAAAAAAGCACGTACCGTTATTTATTGTCAATAGTTATCATACAGCGGCGGAGCATTTTCGTGTCATCGATGATCAAACGACATCCGTACTTGTCCCTTACGGAGAGGGAAAAGAACTGATTGCAGAATTAAACAGTAACAGATCCATTGAAGATCTTACTAAGTTATTAAAAAAGGCTCAGCAATACACGATCAGTCTATATAGTCATGAAAAGAACCAATTATCTAATAATGAAGGTCTTGTCAGTTACCTAGATGGGAAAATATTTGCGTTAAAAGAAGGGGCTTATAACGATAAATATGGTCTTAATCTTGAAAATGATAGTATGCCAGGCTTTACATTATTTTAAGGGGGTGAACAGATGAGAAACGGAATCGAATTTGAAGTTTTCGGTGATTATGCATTATTCACTGATCCACTAACGAAAATGGGTGGAGAAAAGTTATCGTACCAAGTACCGACATATCAAGCGTTAAAAGGAATTGTCGAAAGTATTTATTGGAAGCCTACTTTACTAATGATTGTGGATGAAGTGCGGGTGATGAATGCGATCAAAATGGAGTCTAAGGGAATTCGGCCGATTGATTATGGTGGAGGAAACACGTTAGCGAATTATACGTACTTAAGGGATGTACGCTACCAAGTGCGAGCTCATTTTATCTTTAACCCTCATCGACCAGATATGGCTTTTGATCGTAATGAATTTAAACATCATAATATCCTTAAGCGTTCTCTCAAGGCGGGGGGCCGCCGAGATATTTTCCTCGGAGCGAGAGAATGTCAAGCTTATGTAGAGCCATGTGTGTTTGGCGAAGGAGAAGGATTCTACGACAATTATGGTGGAGAAATTCACCTCGGACCTATGGTGCATGGTATTAATTATCCAGATGAAACGGGCCGAAATGAAATGGAAGTTCGTTTATGGACGCCGGTGATGAAAAATGGAGTCATTCAATTCATCCGACCGGATCAATGTACGCAAATTCGTAAGATTAAAGATATGGAAATGAAGCACTTTGATCAAAGCAACGTGAACTCTGTAGAGGGAGAAGAAGCGAAGCTAGACATAGGAGGTGAGTAAATGAGCTGGCTATTGAATTTATATGAAACATATGAAGCAAACCTCGATCACGTAGGTGTCATTGAAAAAAAATACAATGATAAGGAATTCACTTTACTTCCTATTTCACATACGACACAAAATGCACATATTGAAGTCAATATTACAGAGGATGGAGAGTTTCATTCGGCGGTCGTTATTGATAAAAGTGATGCCAGTACGTTAATTCCGTGTACAGAAGAATCAGCCAGTCGAGCAGGATCAAAAATAGCTCCATATCCGCTGCATGATAAATTAAGTTATGTAGCGGGAGACTTTGTCGCTTATGGCGGCCAAATAAAAAAAGAAGAGCCGTTTACATATTATATTGCGCAACTAGAGGAATGGGCAAAATCTCCGTATGGTCATGATAAGATAAAAAGTATCTATAAATATTTAAGCAAAAAACAATTAATTCATGATCTAGTGGGAGCAAAGGTTTTATTTCTTGATGAAAATGGCCGATTAATCGATAAATGGGAGAAAACATATGAAACCTTGCATGGTGAAAAACCAGCTGTTTTTTCTGTAGTGAGTGGCGGTCAAGAAAGTGCTTTTATCCGTTTTAACGTGCATTCGCCTAATGAAATATTAACGAAGATTTGGAGAGACAAAGACGTATATGATTCTTTCACTCGTTATTATAATGAATTGTTAAGTGATGAAGATCTTTGTTACATAACAGGTAAAAGCTTACCGAGTACAGACAGACACGCAAATAAAATCCGAAATGCCGCAGATAAGGCAAAGTTAATTTCAGCGAATGATACGAGCGGGTTTACATTTAGAGGTCGTTTTAATAAAAGTAATGAAGTGGCGAATATTAGTTATGAAGTGTCTCAAAAAGCACATAATGCCCTAAAGTGGCTCATTCATCGTCAAGCGAAAAGTGTTGATCAGCGAGTGTTTCTTGTATGGGAAAATGATGACACAAATACACCGGATCCAACCGAAGATACATTTTCTCTTGTGCCAGTTACTGCAGAGAAAAGCAAAAAAGTATCGTTTACTAACCAAGAGTTTGCGGGAGAAGTAGCTAAGGCACTTGATGGTTATAAGAATGATTTAAAGCAACGTTCAAACATCAATATTATCATTTTAGATTCTGCTACTACTGGTCGTTTAGCTGTACTATATTATCGGAATATGGAAAAAGAGCTTTATTTAGATCGATTAGCGAAATGGCATTCTAGTTGTGTGTGGCTTCATCGGTATCGAAAAAATGATCAGGGGGAATTTGTTCAATTCTATGGAGCTCCGGCAACGAAAGATATTGCTTTTGCTGCATACGGTCCAAAAGCCAATGAAAAAGTAGTGAAGGGGCTTATGGAGCGGATGCTTCCATGTATTATCGATGAGCGAAATATTCCATTAGATATTGTCAAAAGTGCGTTTTATCGAGCGTCTAATCCTGTATCGATGGACAAGTGGGAATGGGAAAAGACACTAAGTATTACCTGTGCATTAATCAACAAAAAGGAGGGGTATAATTTGGCACTAGATATAGAAAAGAATGACCGTGATTACTTATTCGGTCGCTTGCTGGCTGTTGCAGATGTATTAGAAAGACGTGCTTTAGGTTCGGATGAAACTCGTGCAAGTAATGCAATTCGATACATGAATTCGTTTTCTAAGCATCCGGCACGAACATGGAAAACGATTCAAGATAGCTTGCAACCGTACCAAGCTAAATTAGGAACAAAAGGGTTGTATTTGTCAAAACTAATTGATGAAATAGCTTCCAAAATGGACTATGAAGATTTTAATAACAGGCCGTTATCAGGAAAGTACTTATTAGGGTTTTACAGCCAGCGTCACGAATTATATCAAAAGAAAGAAAATAATGAAGCAACAGACCAGACGACTAATTAAAAAGGGGCTATGAACATGACTATTTTAGATCATAAAATCGATTTTGCTGTTATTTTAACTGTAACAAAAGCGAACCCGAATGGAGATCCGTTGAACGGAAATCGTCCGCGACAAAATTATGACGGTCACGGTGAAATATCTGATGTAGCTTTAAAAAGAAAAATAAGAAATCGTCTGCAAGATATGGGAGAATCTATTTTTGTCCAATCAAATGATAGAAAGATAGATTCATTTAAAAGCTTAAGAGAGCGTGCAGAAGCTAATTCAGAATTAGAAAAAATATTGAAATCCAAAGATAGTTCAGCAGATGCATTTGCAATGATCGCTTGTCATGAATGGCTGGATGTTCGTAGTTTTGGACAAGTGTTTGCTTTTAAAGGTACAGGTAAAGGATCCGGTGTCTCTGTTGGTGTAAGGGGACCAGTTTCGATTCATACAGCAACAAGCGTAGACCCGATTGATATCACAAGCATGCAAATCACGAAAAGCGTCAATTCTGAACCGGGTAAAGACAAAGGTTCAGATACGATGGGAATGAAGCACCGAGTCGACTTTGGCGTTTACGTATTTTATGGAAGCATTAACACTCAATTGGCAGATAAAACAGGTTTTACAAATGAAGATGCGGAAAAAATTAAACAAGCGCTGGTTACATTATTTGAAAATGATGCGTCTTCCGCAAGACCTGATGGAAGTATGGAAATCAATAAAGTGTATTGGTGGGAGCATAATTCCAAACTAGGTCAATATTCTTCTGCGAAAGTTCATCGTTTACTGGACATTAAAAGTAAAGTGGAAGAGCCTAAAACCATCGATGACTACACGATTACTTTAAATGAATTAGAAGGTTTGCGAGTTGACGTGATTGATGGACAATAAAGAAGATGGCTATTTAATTTTATCTGGCATTCAGCATTTTCAGTTTTGTCGACGGCAATGGGCGCTCATTCACATTGAACAGCAATGGGAAGAAAACGTTCGAACCGTTGAAGGGCAGCATCTTCATACAAAAGCAGATGATCCTTTTGTTAGAGAGAAAAGAGGAGAGAAACTCACTGTACGTGGCATGCCTGTAAAGTCTAATGAGCTTCAAATTACAGGTGTTTGTGATGTAGTTGAGTTTATAAAAGATCGGCATGGGGTGGAGATCAATGGTGCTGACGGAAAATATATGGCTTATCCAGTAGAATATAAACGAGGGAAGCCAAAAAAGAACGATTCAGATGTGTTACAATTAACGGCCCAAGCGCTCTGTTTAGAAGAAATGTTGCTTTGTGAAATAGACATAGGTTACATGTACTATCATGAAATTAAACACCGTGTTGAAGTTCCGATAACGATCGAACACAAAAAGAAAGTGAAGTCTGTTGTTGCAGAAATGCAAGATTATTATCACCGTAAGCATACGCCTAAAGTGAAAACAGGAGCATTCTGCAACAGTTGCTCTCTTCAAAACATTTGCTTACCAACGTTAATGAATAAACGATCGGTGAAAAGCTATATTGAAGGGAAGATCAACGAATGAAAAAACTTTTGAATACGTTGTTTATCACCCAACCAGATGTTTATTTATCATTAGATGGAGATAATATTGTTCTTTTGAAAGAGCAAGATAAGCTAGGAAGGTTGCCACTACATAACTTGGAATCAGTTGTTTCTTTTGGTTATACAGGGGCCAGCCCTGCGTTAATGGGCTACTGTGCAGATCGAAATATCTCATTAATATTTTTTACGAAAAATGGAAGGTTTTTAGCTAGAGTCATTGGGCAAAGCAAGGGAAATGTGGTCTTAAGGAAAAAACAATATCGCATATCAGAGGATGAAACGGCAGCGGCAAAAATATCTAGAAACTTTATTGTTGGTAAAATATATAATCAAAAATGGATGATTGAAAGAATGACAAGAGATTATCCATTACGAGTAGATGTCGTTCAATTTAAAGAAGTATCTAAACAGCTTTCTTCCATCATTTTAGAGGTAAGAGCATGTGAAGACTTAGAAAGTTTACGAGGATGGGAAGGACAAGCTGCTGTAAGTTATAACAAAATATTTAATCAAATGATTTTACAACAAAAAGAAGATTTCTATTTTCATCTGCGTTCAAGAAGGCCGCCGTTAGACAACGTGAACGCGATGCTGTCTTTTGCTTATACGCTATTAGCTAACGACATGGCTGCGGCATTAGAAGGTGTTGGATTAGATGCTTATGTAGGTTTTCTACATCGTGATCGGCCAGGAAGAGCTTCTTTAGCTTTAGATGTGATGGAAGAATTAAGAGGCGTATATGCTGATCGATTTGTCTTGTCTTTAATCAATAAAAAAGTGATGAATAAAGATGACTTCTTTAAAAAAGAAAATGGAGCTGTCATCATGACTGATGAAGCAAGAAAGAAATTTTTAGCCGCTTGGCAAAACAAAAAACAAGATAAGATCACACACCCATACTTAGGAGAGAAAATTTCTTGGGGATTAGTTCCACATGCACAAGCCTTATTATTAGCACGCTACTTACGAAATGATCTAGATGAATATCCTCCATTTTTATGGAAGTAGGTGAAATGTTTGTTAGTATTAATCACTTATGATGTAAGCACTACTAACAATTCCGGGCAAAAGCGATTACGAAAAGTAGCAAAAACATGTCAAAACTATGGTCAACGAGTCCAAAACTCAGTATTTGAGTGCATTGTAGATGCTGCACAATTCGCTGCACTAAAAATTGAGCTAACTAATATTATCGACAAAGACCAAGATAGCCTTAGATTTTACCAGTTAGGCAATAACTACAAAAATAAAGTAGAACATATCGGTGTAAAAGAATCCATCGACATAGAAGGACCTTTAATATTTTAGTGCGAACCTATAGTGCACATGAATTCCCCAGTGTATTCGCACCTGACATTTTTAGATTTTCTTTGTAATTTTGTAATATTTGTTACATTGTTCTTTATTTAATAAAGAAAATAGCGTATTTTTGGGCAGAAAAGGCTTTTTTCAAGCTTTTTGCCCAAAAATCGCTGTCGCACTCTACATGAGTGCGTGGATTGAAATAAGTAAAAACATACACAACAAATGCCGGCGACATGTCGCACTCTACATGAGTGCGTGGATTGAAATTATTATTATAGAAAAAAGTAGTTCTGAGGAATCCGTCGCACTCTACATGAGTGCGTGGATTGAAATATGCAGGATGGGCTGTGGAAGAGAAGGCGACAGCGTCGCACTCTACATGAGTGCGTGGATTGAAATCGGACATTGATACAGATATTGTTACCGACCGGCCAGGTCGCACTCTACATGAGTGCGTGGATTGAAATAAAGAAGGAGCTTATACAGGTCA
Source organism: Bacillus sp. REN10 (assembly GCF_016820555.1). Taxonomy (GTDB): domain Bacteria; phylum Bacillota; class Bacilli; order Bacillales; family Domibacillaceae; genus Bacillus_CE. Next base: position 126,513 of record NZ_JADHDW010000003.1, read on the forward strand.
AGAGGCTTTATGTCGCACTCTACATGAGTGCGTGGATTGAAATTAACCGCTCATTGATCAGGCTGTCAGTGTTAAACGTCGCACTCTACATGAGTGCGTGGATTGAAATAGATCATCCATGTCTCTTGGAAGCTCAATGTCATGTCGCACTCTACATGAGTGCGTGGATTGAAATCTCAGCAGTTACCCAACTAAAGAAGCTTTTTAGAGTCGCACTCTACATGAGTGCGTGGATTGAAATAATCATCGCAAGAACAGTGTTAGCAGCACGACTAGTCGCACTCTACATGAGTGCGTGGATTGAAATTGGCCAAGATTGGCGTGAATTGGTTGATCAACGGTCGCACTCTACATGAGTGCGTGGATTGAAATCTTTGTATCGATGTACATTAATCATCTTGCTCCCGTCGCACTCTACATGAGTGCGTGGATTGAAATCATGTCACGAACAGTCAAAGTGATCAAGTCGCTATCGTCGCACTCTACATGAGTGCGTGGATTGAAATCCTTCCCGATCCAAACGAAAAGATGTAATGGACCGTCGCACTCTACATGAGTGCGTGGATTGAAATAATTGTTATTTTGGATGAGGCGGATCTTGAAGCGTCGCACTCTACATGAGTGCGTGGATTGAAATCAACAAATACTTGGAAAACCTTGATATCGACTGGGGGTCGCACTCTACATGAGTGCGTGGATTGAAATCCCCTTTAACAAATCGTAAATGAATAGTCTGCCCTTGTCGCACTCTACATGAGTGCGTGGATTGAAATTTCATTTGCTCGAATCGATCGCTTAAAAACTTTGGTCGCACTCTACATGAGTGCGTGGATTGAAATAAGTCGAGCATTTGAGTTAAATGGCGTGCCTGTAAGTCGCACTCTACATGAGTGCGTGGATTGAAATTATAAAACGCTGCATAAGTGAGTTAATACTCTCAGTCGCACTCTACATGAGTGCGTGGATTGAAATACTTTCAACCGCTGTTTTTGTTGCTTCTCGATCGTCGCACTCTACATGAGTGCGTGGATTGAAATCAAAGGGTTGGAACATAGAATCATGTTTAAGAAAGTCGCACTCTACATGAGTGCGTGGATTGAAATATCAATAACATGATCATCTTCATTGAACATGTCAGTCGCACTCTACATGAGTGCGTGGATTGAAATAGCTAATTGTTTAGCGTGATACTCTTGCACCAAGTCGCACTCTACATGAGTGCGTGGATTGAAATGCAATACCATCAGCAATCGCTTGGCAGAAGTCGTTGTCGCACTCTACATGAGTGCGTGGATTGAAATGATTAATAACAGGGCAAGATTACACAAACGCTTAGTCGCACTCTACATGAGTGCGTGGATTGAAATTTGGAATGGAGTGTTTAGCAAAAAACGTATAGAACGTCGCACTCTACATGAGTGCGTGGATTGAAATCTTATTTTCGAGATTCAAAAAATATGGTTCAATTGTCGCACTCTACATGAGTGCGTGGATTGAAATGTATGAAATAGAGGAAAATTACGATAAAATGTCGTCGCACTCTACATGAGTGCGTGGATTGAAATAGTTAGAGTGTGGAATAAGCTGTTGACGACTTCTCGTCGCACTCTACATGAGTGCGTGGATTGAAATTAAAATCGACATCGTGCAATCTAATCCGCTTTCGTCGCACTCTACATGAGTGCGTGGATTGAAATCTTTTGTTAAAACTATATCTCTATTATATCCAACGTCGCACTCTACATGAGTGCGTGGATTGAAATTTTCAAAAACTCTCTATTCATTGTAATCTCCTTAGTCGCACTCTACATGAGTGCGTGGATTGAAATATACTCATCTAAACGCTCCTCATGTTGTAGCTTAGTCGCACTCTACATGAGTGCGTGGATTGAAATATCGGTGGAAAGAAGCAAGGCGGTCAGCAAAAGTCGCACTCTACATGAGTGCGTGGATTGAAATATCGGTGGAAAGAAGCAAGGCGGTCAGCAAAAGTCGCACTCTACATGAGTGCGTGGATTGAAATAAAACATATGTAGATGTCGTAAAAACCAAACGTGGTCGCACTCTACATGAGTGCGTGGATTGAAATACTTGATCCGCAGGGTAGTAATAAGGACAAGGAAATGTCGCACTCTACATGAGTGCGTGGATTGAAATCGCTATATCGTTGTAGTGATGGAACATATATAGCGTCGCACTCTACATGAGTGCGTGGATTGAAATCCATGTGTACGGTTCGAAAGACGTTTTGGGCAGTCGTCGCACTCTACATGAGTGCGTGGATTGAAATCCATGTGTACGGTTCGAAAGACGTTTTGGGCAGTCGTCGCACTCTACATGAGTGCGTGGATTGAAATCTCCATATTAACTCGTTTCACTGTAAATTCCCCGTCGCACTCTACATGAGTGCGTGGATTGAAATATTATAGTGTATTAATGGATAATGTAATGAAATCGTCGCACTCTACATGAGTGCGTGGATTGAAATCGCACCAACACTATCTATCGCTACTTTACTAGCGTCGCACTCTACATGAGTGCGTGGATTGAAATCGCCATATCTTGTAGCATTTTAATGTAAGCATCGTCGCACTCTACATGAGTGCGTGGATTGAAATCTTAACTCTTCTTCTGACACTTGTTCGACTATACGTCGCACTCTACATGAGTGCGTGGATTGAAATACTATTGGAATGAGATTAACAAAAAGTCAGGAAAGTCGCACTCTACATGAGTGCGTGGATTGAAATAAAGCTATTTGTGTATCTGTATGGAATGACGGCGGTCGCACTCTACATGAGTGCGTGGATTGAAATTAAAATCGACATCGTGCAATCTAATCCGCTTTCCGTGTCGCACTCTACATGAGTGCGTGGATTGAAATAAAACAGAAGAAGAGGTAAGCACGATTATCAACTGTCGCACTCTACATGAGTGCGTGGATTGAAATAAAACTTAGTTGAAGATTGTCTGTGGCTCGCTAAGTCGCACTCTACATGAGTGCGTGGATTGAAATCCACACCTTTCTCGCCAGCTAAATCAACACCTTGGTCGCACTCTACATGAGTGCGTGGATTGAAATTAGCGACTTAATGGCTCTCTTAATCGTATTAACGTCGCACTCTACATGAGTGCGTGGATTGAAATATAATGCATCAATTTGTCAGAGTCAATACGATTGTCGCACTCTACATGAGTGCGTGGATTGAAATATATCATCGCCACCTCTCATTTATTTAACTCTAAGTCGCACTCTACATGAGTGCGTGGATTGAAATTTTAACTCTTACAACTGGTTTAGTAGTGGATTTAAGTCGCACTCTACATGAGTGCGTGGATTGAAATGAATTAAGAATGCTTATCCAAGTGATTTATTAGCGTCGCACTCTACATGAGTGCGTGGATTGAAATTTTGGAGCGATCGAATCAGCACAAATCGCTTTTGCGTCGCACTCTACATGAGTGCGTGGATTGAAATAGAAATGATCTTTGCGTGCACTCCTTCATTTATTGTCGCACTCTACATGAGTGCGTGGATTGAAATAAGAACGACATGAAGATCACAGAAGGTGTGGGTCACGTCGCACTCTACATGAGTGCGTGGATTGAAATCTGTGATTGCTCCAAAGATTGCTAGCGTCGTAGAGTCGCACTCTACATGAGTGCGTGGATTGAAATCCTGACAGCTTTCTCGCTCTGCTTCGATAACACACGTCGCACTCTACATGAGTGCGTGGATTGAAATGATAAGCTAGCCAAAGAAGGATTCGAGCGGAATGGTCGCACTCTACATGAGTGCGTGGATTGAAATAGGAGGAAGCACAGACTTAATTGAGAAAACGATCGGTCGCACTCTACATGAGTGCGTGGATTGAAATTTCGAAAATGACAACACAAGAAACATGGGCTGATGTCGCACTCTACATGAGTGCGTGGATTGAAATAAAGTCATGCTCATCCGTTGGGCTGTCTCCTAACCGTCGCACTCTACATGAGTGCGTGGATTGAAATGGTAACGTGTATCCTGCTTCAAAGACGATTTTAGTCGCACTCTACATGAGTGCGTGGATTGAAATTGTAAAGCAAAAGAAAGTCCTCACATGGTGGCGTGTCGCACTCTACATGAGTGCGTGGATTGAAATTGTTGCTGGTCCAGAGGGGGCATATGTGTATTGGGGTCGCACTCTACATGAGTGCGTGGATTGAAATTATGGAATCCTTAATAGTATCTTTTTCTTGTTTTGTCGCACTCTACATGAGTGCGTGGATTGAAATCGCTATAAGTAGCGAGAGGGATCGCTACTGTGCGTCGCACTCTACATGAGTGCGTGGATTGAAATCTGCTCCAGCAGTGACGCTGTGTCGATTACGTCGTCGCACTCTACATGAGTGCGTGGATTGAAATTGATTACGCGCTAAGTTGTAGAAAAACGCAAAGGTCGCACTCTACATGAGTGCGTGGATTGAAATCACCTTTATCATCCTTTCTTTAATGCGCTTCATGTCGCACTCTACATGAGTGCGTGGATTGAAATACCAGTGTTTAGAGGACCTGCTGTAGAACGTCACGTCGCACTCTACATGAGTGCGTGGATTGAAATACCAGTGTTTAGAGGACCTGCTGTAGAACGTCACGTCGCACTCTACATGAGTGCGTGGATTGAAATAAGCTACAGATTGGAGAAAATCACATAACTTGCGTCGCACTCTACATGAGTGCGTGGATTGAAATATTGATTGTCGCTTCTTTGTGTGCTTGCATCATTGTCGCACTCTACATGAGTGCGTGGATTGAAATATTTCTTGCTTGAGCTTTCGCGTGTCTTCGTTCATGTCGCACTCTACATGAGTGCGTGGATTGAAATATTTCTTGCTTGAGCTTTCGCGTGTCTTCGTTCATGTCGCACTCTACATGAGTGCGTGGATTGAAATCGTATATGCGCATGAATACTGGCGGCCAGTTATACGTCGCACTCTACATGAGTGCGTGGATTGAAATAAGCCGGACTTGATTTAATGACAGCACTAAAAGAGTCGCACTCTACATGAGTGCGTGGATTGAAATGCCTAATGCAGACTGCTGTGTACCCGTTTAATAAAGTCGCACTCTACATGAGTGCGTGGATTGAAATTTGATGAGATTTACGGTCGAAACGACGCGGCGTGTCGCACTCTACATGAGTGCGTGGATTGAAATTCCGTGAGGCTTTCCTCGTCTTAACACGTTAGGGTCGCACTCTACATGAGTGCGTGGATTGAAATCGGCCATCTGATAATCTTGATCACGGCAGGAGACGTCGCACTCTACATGAGTGCGTGGATTGAAATTCATCGTAGATACAAGTAGCCCCTTGTGGCGTTGCGTCGCACTCTACATGAGTGCGTGGATTGAAATTTTAATGGTTGCACATCAATTAATGCCGGGGGAGTCGCACTCTACATGAGTGCGTGGATTGAAATCCTGCTTATCCGGCTAACGAGGTGAATGTTCGCTCGTCGCACTCTACATGAGTGCGTGGATTGAAATATCAGATAGCCGGCGGGCTGAACATAAACGTAAGCGTCGCACTCTACATGAGTGCGTGGATTGAAATATTAACTCGTTGCGAATTTCAGACGTTTGAGAAAGGTCGCACTCTACATGAGTGCGTGGATTGAAATTTTGTCGATGAACTTAAAAGAGCGTTAGCGGCGGTGTCGCACTCTACATGAGTGCGTGGATTGAAATTTGTGGTGCCACATTTTCCTCGAACTGCGACACTAGTCGCACTCTACACGAGTGCGTGGATTGAAATCGAGAGGCAGGTGAAACACATGAATACTGTGAAGTCGCACTCTACATGAGTGCGTGGATTGAAATCTGTCCTTCAACGAACTGAACCTCGATTTTAGCACGTCGCACTCTACATGAGTGCGTGGATTGAAATCCACCATGATCTCTAATGTCTATCATCTTTACACCGTCGCACTCTACATGAGTGCGTGGATTGAAATCATTGTTGTTACTTTCATACGGCCGAGCTTTAAGTCGCACTCTACATGAGTGCGTGGATTGAAATAAAATTAAAAGGACGGTCAGCAACAGTGACCATCCCGTCGCACTCTACATGAGTGCATGGATTGAAATTGTGATCGGGATTGCGCCTTTGCCATGGGCTCCAGTCGCACTCTACATGAGTGCGTGGATTGAAATTGATGGATGATGTCCATCGTCAGCAGCTCAATAGGACAATGTTAGTGCAATAAGAGTTATTGTGGTAATACGTGGATAAAAATGTTTCATCATACTAATTAAAAAATCATTAGCATATTCTTATTATTCTTTAAAGCGTGCAATGATGAAAGCATATAAGAGTGGTATTGCTTGTGCATAGCAGTGTCCCTTCTTTGTGGTGATACGCGACAAAAAGAGGCTGATATATCGGGAACAGGTAAAGTAGATGATTCATTTGAGGAACCTCTTGTCATGGAGATAACTGGAGATATTATCATTGATATTAACGATGGACATAATAATTTCGATGCATTCAGAATACTAAATGAGTCGGATGTTTTCGAAAAGGTGCAAGGCATTCTTGATAATGATAATTAGAAAATAGTGGAATTAAGTATGAGCTGATCTGCGGATTATCGTGCCGAAATTGTAGATAAGAGGGATAAGGAAAAGTCAGTAACAACTTTTTACTATCTTTGGGCAAATCCGGAGCATAAAAATATTGAACTGGTAGGTTATGGTAATACACGGTGCGTTCTGATGAATAAGTTGGATTCAGAAAAGTTGTACAAATTTTTGACGGATAGGAACTTGTCAGATCATGTTGTAATTGAATAACCATTATCTTAGGATTTGTTTTAACGTAATCCAAGAGAGTCTCTTTCCTCAAGGAGCGTGAAGGGGGTACCAATGGCTACAATTGAGTATTTCCAAGCATACTAAGTCAGGGTTTGTTACCACCATTTCCTAAAAAATCTTTATGTCACGTTCGCTAACTGTTGGGCACATGTGCGATGCTATTGGCTAAAAGCTAATAGCAAGCATGGACAAATTGGCGTGGATTACTGTGATCAATTGTATCTTTTAAAACGTCAATTTAAGCGCTTTTCAATAGGAAAATACCATAAAGCAAGGAAAAAACACTCCAAGCCGATTGTAGAAAAATTTCTGAAATAGATAGATGATTTACCTTTCTTCGGAAAAAATACCTTGGCTGAAGGGGCAAAAGCAAACGGCATTGATTTTTATCAATACTTTGTGAAGCTATTGATGGAGCTACTTAATTTACCGATTCACCAGCAACAAGAGATTTTAAATAGCTACATGCCGTGGTCAAAAAATACTCCGGCGCCATGTGCAAAATAGCCATCTATCCGAAAAAATTTTAGCATAGATGGCTATTCGTCGTGCGTACCCAAAAGGTGCGCTTATTTGTTATTTCGGGTTTATGTAAGAATGATTTGATTTTGAAAGCCACAAAAGTCATAACAACAGTCAAAGTGATAGTGTTTTATGACTATAAGTAATAAATCATCAAAAAAAGATCAAGCTAATAACGACGGTAGCAAAAGTTATCCACGCTGTTTCAATAATTGGAATAATTAACTGAAAATAAAAAATTAACGAAAAAATATATTTACTTTTTTAAAAGATCATATTAGAATAAAAAAGCGATCGATATCGACAATAAAAGACATATGTCGACAAATTAGGAATGTTTTTATTTCTGAATCAACAAGTTTATTACATCTAGGAAAGGAAATAGGGAATATGAGTTTATTTAGGAAGAAATCCATCTCGGATTTAATTGCTCAGTCAGAGGTCGCTGGAAAAGCTTTAAAGAAGGATCTTGGCCCCTTTGATTTAACGATGCTTGGAATTGGAGCCATTATCGGAACAGGAATTTTTGTGTTAACAGGCGTGGCCGCTGCCGAACATGCAGGACCAGCGCTGATTCTATCATTTATTTTATCCGCATTGGCCTGTGTATTTGCTGCCTTATGTTATTCTGAATTCGCTTCAACTGTTCCAGTTTCGGGAAGCGCTTACACTTATAGTTATGCGGCCTTTGGTGAGTTGATGGCTTGGATTCTTGGTTGGGCGCTCATTTTAGAATATGGCGTCGCTTCCTCCGCTGTAGCAGCAGGATGGTCAGGATATTTCCAAGGATTATTATCTGGATTCGGTATTAAAATCCCAACGGCATTATCAAGTGCGTATAATCCAGAAGCAGGTACGTACATTGATCTTCCTGCCGTTATTATCGTATTGTTAATTAGCGTTTTATTAACAAAAGGAGTGAAAAAATCAGCGCGTTTCAATACGTTTATGGTATTAATTAAAGTAAGCGTTATCTTATTGTTTATCGTCGTTGGAGCTTTTTATGTACAACCAGCTAATTGGACTCCGTTTATGCCATTTGGGTTTAGCGGTGTCGCAACAGGTGCAGCTACAGTTTTCTTTGCTTATATTGGTTTCGATGCTGTATCAACGGCTGCGGAAGAAGTGAGAAATCCACAGCGTACGATGCCGATTGGAATCATTGCTTCCTTGGCTATTTGTACTTTGTTATATATTATCGTCGCCGGTATTCTTACTGGAATCGTGCCTTATACAGAACTTAATGTGAAAAATCCAGTGGCTTTTGCTTTACAATACATTCATCAAGATTGGATTGCTGGATTAATTTCTTTAGGAGCTATCGCGGGGATTACCACTGTATTACTAGTGATGGTATTTGGACAAACTCGTTTATTTTACGCAATGAGTCGTGATGGCTTACTTCCAAAAGCATTCTCAAAGGTAAATGAAAACACAAAAACGCCAGTTATCAATACTTGGATCACAGCGGCTATGGTGGCTTTCTTTGCAGGAGTTCTTCCATTAAACAAACTCGCAGAATTAACAAATATCGGAACATTATTTGCTTTCATTGTCGTTTCAATTGGCGTGATTGTCCTTCGCAAAACACAGCCGAATTTAAAACGTGGCTTTAAAGTACCGTTTGTCCCGTTACTTCCTATTCTTGCTGTATTGTTTTGTGGATATTTAACCGTTCAGCTCCCATTGTCTACGTGGATTGGATTCACTGTATGGTTAGTATTTGGTTTAATCGTGTATTTCACTTACGGTTATCGTCATAGTTTATTAAGAAAGCAATAATTATATAAGAAACCACCCAAAAGGTATGAATTTTTGGGTGGTTTCTTTTTGAACACAACTGCTATTACTCCCTATTACTTTTCCGCTCAATCCTCTCAACCACCTCATGCAACTCATCCGGCTTATGAAACTCAATCGGCGAAAATCCTTTTTCAAACACTACCGAGTCCGCTTCCATTAATAAAACATAACGGTCGCCTAGTTTGGCGAGGTGAACGGATTCACCAAAATCAGAAAGCATGGCATTCACTCCCATATGGTCAAGCTTCATTTTCAGTTCAAGTTCAGGCGTATGCTCGATCATACGAGCGGAGGCTTCGACGACTTCATCGGTTGAAAACCGCTCCTGCAACTCCCGTTTCGGACTCTCTGCCCAAATTTCCATCGCTTCTTCAAATTGCTGAAATTCTGGACTTTCTTCTTCTAATTCTTCGATCGTATATTCCCGCACCATATCGATGACTTGAGACTTGACGATCTCAGGCATCGACTGTTCGTAGCCAACGTATTTCAAAAAATCCTCGAAGTAACGAGCGTGGGACGCTTGGTGAATTTTTAGTTCGCCTTCTTCAACCATTCCTTCTTCGGGCATGTATGGATATTGAATCGATTTCATGTTCTTTGTTGTAATCGCCAGTTCAACATGACGAATGAGGGAGGAGGCATCAGTAATGGTTGCTACTTTCGGTTCGAAATCGCATTTTAATAGGAAGACAAAAGTGTCGTCAAAATATTTTTTGATCTGTGCTTTTGCCACAATAAATACTCCGCCCCGGACTGCACTTGTTTGAGTGTACAATGTGGCAAATTGCTCGCTTGCTTCTTGAAATTCAAGCATGGAATAAGCAGCCCGCGCTTTAGCGAATAAATTATAGTTTGGATTAGAGGTTAAATCATGTCCAGGTTCAGCAATGAAATAACCGATTTTCGTTGGCACTTGTTCGGCTTTTGGATGCCGATCCGCTTTTCGTTTAACAATTTTCGTAAATTCCCCATCTAAAAAGTCTTTGAGCGGGCTATTTTCGTATTCTTCTTCGCCAAGTGTTTGATAATGCTGGGCGCGTTTAACAGCATCGTCTCCTTTGCCATCTACATGAACGACAAAGAATGATAAGTAATTAATTGTAAAATCCAATGAATATCACCTGTTTTTCTTAACTAATATCTAAAATAATTTTTCGTAATTGCTTGATGCCTTTTTCAAAGTCCTCCATCGACGCATAGCCGTAGGACAAGCGAATGGCTTGGACGGATTCTTCGGTATAAATGCTACCGATATTCAATGAAATGCCAGCGCGATAAGCTTTGGCGCAAATATCTTTTAAATGGACGCTTTCTTTCATGCGTAGCCAGATTAAAAAGCCGCCAGCAGGAACGTCCCATTCAGCTAAGTCGCTCATATGCTCTTCTAGTGCTTGAAGAGCCGCTGTTCGTCGCTTTTTTAATTCTTCCCGAACGAAAGATAAGTGCTGCTCATACAGGCCGCTTGAAATCCATTCCGCCGCAACGAGCTGGGAAAGAGAACTGGAGCCATAGTCTGTCTGTTTTTTGATTTCGGCGAGGCGTTCAATGACTTGTTCCGGTCCAGCAATCCAGCCGATACGAAGGCCTGGAGTAAGTGTTTTTGAAAAACTACCGATATACAGCACATGCCCATTTGAATCGAGAGACTGAAGTGTCGGCGGCGGAGGACTGTCAATCCAGAGCTCACGGTAAATATCATCTTCAATGATTGGAAGCCGCTTTTGCGCACAAATATCGAGCAGTTCTTTCCGGCGCGCTTCCGACATTAAGATGCCAGTCGGGTTATGGAAACACGGAATCGTATACAAAACAGAAGAGGGCCCCGCACTCGCTTTTTTGGAAAGGATGTCTGCTCGCAATCCTTCTTTATCCATCGAGAGGCCAGATAAATTCATGCCAGTGGATTGAAAGATGTGCAGAGAATAAAGATAAGACGGTTTCTCTAAAAAAACGGTCGATCCTTTATGTAGCAGGCTAGCCGATATTAACTGGAGCCCTTGAATTGCTCCGGAAACGATTAATATAGAAGCAGGAGAGATATCTGTTCCTTGCTTTTTCATGTAATCGCTGATCGCCTGTCTTAACGGAAGGTATCCTTTTGGTTCCTCGTAGCCAAAAGGTTCCAGACTTTGAGCGAGTCGCATCATCACTTGTTGCATATTATCGGTTGGGAAAATATCTTGAGCAAGCTCTCCTTTACTAAGTTCGATTACATGTTCCGGTGCCGTCATTGTATCAGTTTCCAAGGGAGGCAGAGATACCGCTTTTGGAAAAGAAAGTGAGGCGGAATCATCCCAGGAAGGAGGGCTTGCAGCAAGTAGTGTCCATGTATTGTTAATGACCATTGTGCCTTTACCCATCACGCCTTCAATTAATCCTTCTGCTTTCAATTCTTCCAGCGCTGTAACAATAGTCGAACGGTTGACGGACAGAAGTTCCGCCAATTTGCGCTGGCTCGGAATTTTACTGCCGATGGGCCATTCACCGCTTGAAATGGCTTTTTTGATGTAATTCATCACTTTTTCGTATTTCGCAAGGTTTGTGCTCATTGCTATTTCAATCTCCCTATTGTTGTGCTTCTTTTATCATATCATCGTCTGTCATTGCTTACTATCTCTAGCCAATGCTTTTTATAAATTTATCTCGGTCTGGGTTCACAATGACCTGTTACGTTAGCTCTTTATAGATAATGCGGTAGCTGCCATTCTGCTTCAATCCAGCCTCGCACAAACTTGATTGGATGAGATTTTATGATTTAGCGAAAATAAAGTGACTTTACAGGAGAGAATGGTTTATTATAGTAGTTAGAATTTTCGAGTCATGACAGAAGGGCAGTTGATGTTTTTGCTGAAAAAGTGGATTTTACCTGTAGCGATTTTACTTATTATTTTATTTTTAATACCGTACTCGCTGCCTTTTATACTCGCTTTAGTGACTGCTATTTTATTAGAGAACTCTGTGAAATGGTTCATCACGCGGTTTAAATGGCAACGATTTCGAGCGGTTCTTGTTACCTTTCTGCTTTATTTGCTGTTCATCGCATTATTTGTATGGTTTGTTGTGAATCTTGTGATTGATCAAATTGTGACACTAGCTCAAAAAGGGCCATCCTTTGTGACTAATTTCTATAAAGAATCACTTATTCAGTTTGTGGATCAATTTCAGCATTATTTTAAGACTTTACCGCCGGATGTGATTCGGTCATTTGAACAAACGTTGGAAAAATCAATTGATTCCGTCACGCAAATGGCGCAGTCGTTGCTTGAATGGTTATTCGGACTAGCAACCGCTATCCCAGGGTTTTTAATCGAGTTTTTAGTGTATTTAATCGCTGTCTTTTTGTTTAGTTTGGAACTGTCTCGATTAAAAATAAAAACAGAACGTCATTTAAAGGAATCTACGAAAGAGAAATTATACTTAATTACAGGCCAATTAAATAAAGCGGGTATCGGCTTTATTAAAGCGCAAATTTTATTAAGTGTGATCACCTTTCTAATGGCATTTATCGGCTTATCTATTTTGCGGGTGCCTTATGCTGTTTTGCTTTCTATATTAATTGTTTTTGTTGATGTCTTACCGATTTTAGGAACGGGATCTGTACTTGTTCCGTGGGCGGTCATTTGCTTTTTCCAAGACAATCAGTTCCTTGGTATTGGGTTAATTCTATTATTTATTATTATTACAGTAGTCCGCCGTATTTTAGAGCCGAAAGTCTTTTCGTCCAATATGGGCATTTCGCCATTAGCAGCGCTAATTAGCTTGTTTGTCGGCTTTAAAATATTAGGCTTTATCGGATTTTTCGTTGGGCCAGCGATTGTGATCATTTATGATACATTGCGAGAAGCGGGTATTATTAAAAGCAGATGGAGAATTTAGAAAAGAGAGTGATGTCAAAAAGTCGTGTTTAACGACCTTTTGTATCACTCTCTTTTTACTATGACAATGAACTGGTTTCAGCCTTTTTAGTTGTAAAATCTTCTTGCTCATAATAAGTGTGTTTCACTAAAATATTTGGCCCGAGACATTGGACGCTTGGGCAGTGACAATTTAATTCGGACGCAATGGAAGAGTTCATCCAAGCACGATAAGCTTCTTCTAATGTATTTGTTTGGATATTACCTAATGGCGGAGCATCTCCAAAGTCTGTCACAATAATATCTCCATTAAAAATGTTAACATTCAGTCTCGAACGTCCGTCAGGGTCATTTCTTACAGTGACCATATTTTCGTTTCGTAGCCTCTTTAACAGCTGTTGGTCTTCTTCTTTTTGGCTGCATGAATAAAACGGAAGAGTACCGAAAAGCATCCAAATGTTTGGGTCGCGAACATCGAGTAAATGATGAATCGCTTTACGCATTTCTTGTAACGAAAGGGATTCTAATGCGCTGGCAAAATCGCTTGGATACATCGGGTGAATTTCATGGCGAGCACAGCCCATGTCATCAACAATTTCGCGATGAATCTTCTCTAGATAAGGAAGTGTTTTTTTATTTAACATCGTTTCCGCTGAGACTATAACCCCCATTTTTGACAGCGCCTTACTATTATCAATCATTCGTTGAAAAAGAGCTTCCCGCTGGGCAATCGTAGGTTTTCGTTCCATATTAGCGAATCCTGTTTCGACAAACTCTTCGATTGTTCCCCAGTTATGTGAGATGTGTAGCACATCTAAATAAGGGGTGATTTCTTCATAGCGAGACAATTCAATCGTTAAGTTTGAATTGAGCTGTGTATATACATCACGTTCATGAGCGTATTTCAACAGTGGCAATACATAGTTCCGAACGGAGGATTTAGATAACATGGGTTCTCCGCCTGTAATACTAAGAGCCCGCAAGTCTGGTACTTCATCTAACCTACGAAGGATTAGCTCAAGCGGTAAAGCTTCTGGATCTTTCGTTTGTAATGTATAGCCAACTGCACAATGTTCACAACGCATATTACATAATGTGGTTGTCGTAAACTCGACATTTGATAATTTCATCTGACCTGCTGTTTGGATATCCGAATAAGGTTCCCATGGGTCAAATTGTGGATGAATCAATTGTTTCATTGTAAAACCTCTTTTCTATAGACATTAATATTATAACTCTTTTCGAAAAGAAATGGCTAGGGGAAAACGAAGTTAGATAGGCCGTCTCTTGTTTTTTCTTCAATCTATTGTTAAATAATGATTCATTTTATCTATCAATCTTGAGAACTATTTTTTCTATTTTCTAGTGTCTTTTCTTTGGAAACAATTTCACCTGTGATACAATGTAGGCGAGTTAACTAGTAGTTGGAGGGAGAGGTACATATGAAAAAAATGACAACTGTCATGGGAGCTGTATTATTAGCTGGCGGCGTGTTAGCAGCATGCTCTGATGCGGATACAACGAAAAGTGGAGAAACTCCTGAGAAGCAAGAAACAGAACAAACAACGGATCAAGCAACGGCTCCTGAGCAAGAAGTGGAAAAAGAAACGAACGCATCTCCAAAAGAAGAGTCGAAAAGCGAACCCGTAGCGGAAGAAGTAGAAGCAACAGGGATTTATAACGGCATGGCGGATCCTCATACAGTGGAAATCAATGTGAATGGGGAAGACAAGGCCTTTCAAATCAACCCTGATGGTGAAGAAGTGAAGAAATTCGAAGCGTTAGAGGCAGGGTCAGAGGTGACTTTTGTTTATAAAACAGAAGGGGAACAAATGACCATCACACAAGTAAAAACGGTAACCACTAAGCAGGACACGGAACAAGAAACATCTGAACCGGAGCAGGGAGAAATGAATGGCCAAACAGCCGTGCAGGAAGTAGAGGCTAAAGGGACTTATAATGGCATGGCGGATCTTCATACAGTGGAAATCAATGTAGATGGGGAAGACAAAGCCTTTCAAATCAACCCTGATGGTGAAGAAGTGAAGAAATTCGAAGCGTTAGAAGAAGGAGCAGAAGTAACCTTTGTTTATAAAACAGAAGGGGAACAAATGACCATCACGCAAGTTAAATAATAAAAAGAAGGCGAAAGAGTAAGGTTCTCTTTCGCCTTCTTTTTTTAAGAGCGAATTTGTCCGCTCCCTTTTACTAATGATTTAACGGTAGTAATCGCTTTAAGTCCCATAGGTCCTCTAGCGTGTAGCTTTTGAGTGCTGATCCCAATTTCAGCTCCTAAGCCAAATTGTTCACCATCTGTAAAGCGAGTTGAAGCGTTATGGTATAGAACAGCTGCATCGATAGCACGGAAAAACCAATCGACATTCTCTTTTGTTTCCGAAATGATAGCTTCAGAATGCTTCGTTCCAAATTGATGAATATGTTTGACCGCTTCTTGTACGTTCGCCACCGTTTTTACAGCGAGAATAGGAGCTAAATATTCGGTACCCCAGTCTTCATCTGTTGCCCCTTTGACAAAAGGAAATTCAGTGGCTAAGTGTTGATCTCCTCGAAGTTCCACCTCTTTTTTATGCAGTGCCTCTAATACAGCTGCGCGATGAGGCCAATCTTGATGAATCAGCAACGTTTCCGCTGCGTTACAAACAGACGGACGCTGTGTTTTCGCATTTACAGCAATATCAATGGCCATTTGCTTGTCCGCACTGTCATCAATGAAAATATGGCAATTTCCAACGCCTGTTTCTAACACAGGAACAGTTGCTTGACGAACAACTGCTTGAATAAGGCCAGCTCCGCCACGGGGAATTAACACATCTAAATATTCATTTAACTGAAACATCTCGGAAGCTGTTTCGCGGCTTGTATCTTCTAACAGCTGAAGCGCATCCTCAGGAATAGGAGACTGCTGCAAGGCGGCCTTCATCACTTTGACTAACGCTTGATTAGAATGAGCAGCAGAAGAGCTTCCTCTTAATAGTACGGCATTTCCTGCTTTTAAGCATAAAGCAGCTGCATCGACGGTTACATTTGGACGAGCCTCGTATACCATCCCAATGACGCCTAGAGGAACGCGGATTGTTTCAATTTTCAAGCCATGAGTGGTTTCATGCTCCTCGACAATTTCTCCTACAGGATCTTTTAGTTGAATGAGCTGGCGGACGCCGTCAGCGATTTGCTGAATCCGCTCCTCACTCAGCTGTAAGCGATCTAAAATATTAGGAGAGAAACCTGCTTTTACGCCGTTCTCCATATCCTTTGCATTTTCCTGCAAAATAAAATTAGATTGTTCGATTAGCCCCTCGGCTATTTTTTCTAGTCCTTGATTCTTTTCGTGTTCAGACAGCAAGCTCATTTGCAGGGAGGCTGCTTTTAGTAGTTTTGCTTTTTCAATTAATTCACTCATGTTTTTTCTCCTATCTATTATTTATTTAATGAAGTTAGTAGTGACCCAGTTGTCGCGGTGAATCACTTCGGCCCGCTCATTAATCGAGTACACTTTGGCTTCTGAACTGGATAAACCTTTAATTTTGTCAAGGTCGACGGAAGAATAGAATACTTGTCCTCTGCCAATGATTTCTCGTTTGCGATTTAAGACATTGACGACATCCATTGGATGAAATAAGCCTTCTACTGATAATATACCGGCTGGCAGCAAGCTCTTTCCTTTAGAGAGAAGGGCGGTTTCCGCTCCTTCATCAATGATAATAGTTCCAGAGGTTTTCGCATGGTGAGCTATCCACTGTTTTTTCATTTGCATATGCGATTTAAAAGGAGAGCCAATATAGGTTCCGCTGCCTTTGCCTTCAAGGATGTCTAGTAATTTATCCACTCCTTTTCCAGTTCCGACAAATACAGGGACACCAAGGGACAGTGCTTTTTCAGCGGCGATTAGCTTTGACTTCATTCCGCCTGTACCCACTGATGAACCACTGTCTCCAGCGTAACTGAGCAGCTCTTCTGTGACTTCAGGAATAAAGTGAAATCTTTTTGCTTCCGGATTAGAATTTGGGTTACTGTCATATAAGCCATCAATATCGGTTAAAATGATTAAAGCATCCGCTTGAACAAAGCCGCTGACAAGCGCCGATAACAGATCATTGTCACCATAAGTAAGCTCCTCGATAGAAATACAGTCATTCTCGTTAATAATCGGGATGGCCCCTGCTCGTAATAGCTCAGACATCGCTGTATAAAAATTTTGAAAGCGGCCGCGGTTGTAAAAGTCTTCTCTCGTCAACAGCATTTGAGCAACGGCTAGATGAAAAGTCGAAAACAACGAGATATATTTTTGAATCAGTAAGCTTTGACCCACAGCAGCTGATGCTTGTTTCGCCGCGACGGTTTTGGGGCGCGATGTATAGCCTAATGATTGGAATCCGGCAGCTACAGCCCCAGAAGAAACGATAATGACTTCATGGCCTTTTTGTTTCATCTTGGCGATGGCTTCCACGTGGTCCCAAACTTTTTCTTCAACAATGTTTCCTTGCTCATCGGTTAATGAGCTGCTTCCAATTTTCACAACTACTCGGTATTTCTTCACAACAAATCATCCTTTTATCAAATTTGGCTAGGTGCAAATGTTTGGCCTAGAAAATGAAAAAAAGCATGCCCCTCCTATCCATAAAAGGACGGAGGGCATGCTGATCCGCGGTACCACCTTTTTTGGCGCAAATTGCGCCCGCTCGATCCCGTAACGAGGGAGACGGCCTATGTTTCCATAAGCGATATTACAAAGGGCAGGTTCAATTGCTTCCTGCGAGGAGCCTTACAGCCGGCGGACCCCACTCTCTGGCGCATTTCACAAATTTACTAATCCCTTTATCGTTCAAGTATTCATAATTATTACAATTATCTATAGATTTTCTGATTTGTCAAGAGCATATGGATTAAACATTTTCTAAATCAACCTCTTGATCTTTAAGCAAGTCGAGAAAATGCTTTAAAATTCTAGCTGTTAACCCCCAAATAATTTTGTCTTCATAAAAATAAAAATACTCTTCCATTTTTCGCGGCCGCCAATTGTAGTTTTCTCCTCCAATAATGAGATCAAAAGGAAAATTTTCTTCCGGCTCTACTTTGAAATGGATATGATGTTTTTTAGGCGAATGCTGAAGCAAGTAATCAAGAGGCACAGTAAATAATTGTTCCACTTCATCTTGATTTGGCTTTAGTGTCGATTCTGGTAATAAGCAACCGGCAAATGGGTAAATCATCGTGCCAAACGGAGAGACGATAAAGTCCAGTGAAAATACTTGAGTAATGTCAGAAGGATTAATACCCAGTTCTTCCGATGTTTCACGAATGGCTGTATGAAACTCACTTTTATCAAATTTTTCAATTCTTCCACCCGGAAAGCACACTTCACCTGGCTGATTTCTCATTTGCAGAGAGCGGACTTGGAACAATATATGAATCTCGCCTTCTTTTTCTACGAGCGGAAGGAGGACAGCATATTTAGAGAAGTGCTCACTGCCTAAAATGGTCGGTGTTCGCTGATGGAATTGTTTCAACAGCTGATCTGTTTTCATACGTTTCCTCTTTTCTTTCACCATTTCTATTATTATAAAACAATTGCATACATTTGTGAAAAAAATGAGACGTTCCCAAATGCTCTATACGAAAAGAAGAAGAGCCGGTAAAGAAACAGACAGCTAGAGAAGGAGATCTCTAGCTGTCTGTTTACCATAACGTACTGTCTGAATAGCCGCATTTTTGACATACTCTGACAAAAGCCTTCTTTTCAAACTGATGAACACAATTTTGTTGCAGCGAAGACAGTTCTTGTTTTAACTGGCTCACTTTTTGTTCTAATGTCATAATTTCACTTTTTAATTGTGTAGCTTTGGCGGTGTTCATTGATAAATCTCTGCTCCTGATTGACGGAATTCATCGGCTTTTTCTTTTAACCCTTTTTCCACTTCCATTTCACGGATGTGGTGTGAAATTTTCATGCTACAAAATTTAGGTCCGCACATCGAGCAAAAGTGAGCTGTTTTTGCTCCTTCTGCTGGCAGTGTTTCATCATGGTATTCAAGTGCGCGTTCCGGATCCAACGAAAGATTAAATTGATCGTGCCAGCGAAATTCAAAACGGGCTTTAGACAGCGCGTCATCCCGTAAGTGAGCTTGTGGATGGCCTTTCGCGAGATCGGCTGCATGGGCGGCGATTTTATAAGCAATTACACCCTCTCGCACATCCTCTTTATTCGGAAGCCCTAAATGCTCTTTCGGTGTGACATAACAAAGCATTGCCGTCCCATAGGTAGCAATCATCGCTGCACCGATGGCGGAGGTGATATGATCATATCCCGGGGCAATATCGGTTGTTAATGGACCAAGTGTATAAAAGGGAGCCTCCATACACATCTCTAACTGCTTATCCATATTTTCTTTAATTTTATGCATCGGTACATGTCCAGGCCCTTCAATCATTACTTGTACATCATGTTTCCAAGCAATTTTAGTTAGCTCTCCTAATGTTTGAAGCTCGGCAAATTGTGCTTCATCATTCGCATCGGCAATGGAGCCAGGTCGCAGGCCATCTCCTAATGAGAAAGCGACGTCATACGTTTTCATAATTTCACAGATTTCTTCAAAATGCGTATATAAAAAGTTTTCCTGATGATGAGCTAGGCACCACTGAGCCATAATCGAGCCTCCGCGAGAAACGATGCCTGTCGTTCGTTTCGCCGTCAATGGAATATAGGGGAGACGAACACCAGCATGAATCGTAAAGTAATCAACACCTTGTTCCGCTTGCTCGATCAATGTGTCACGAAACACTTCCCAATTTAAATCTTCGGCGATGCCGTTTACTTTCTCTAACGCTTGATAGATAGGGACTGTACCAACAGGAACCGGACAATTACGAATAATCCATTCTCTTGTCGTATGGATATTCTTTCCGGTCGAAAGATCCATCATCGTATCTGCTCCCCAACGAATCGCCCAAGTCATTTTTTCGACCTCTTCATAAATAGAGGAAGTCACAGCTGAATTTCCGATGTTCGCATTGATTTTTACATGAAAAGCGCGTCCGATAATCATAGGTTCGCTTTCTGGATGATTAATATTTGCTGGGATAATCGCTCGGCCTTCCGCGATTTCCTTCCGAACAAACTCCGCATCCATTCCTTCTCTAATAGCGATAAACTCCATTTCAGGTGTGATGATTCCTCGGCGGGCATAGTGAAGCTGGGTCACATTTTGTCCTGTTTTAGCTCGTCGTGGCTTTCTTGTTAAGCCTTTAAACAGAAGCGACTGATCTTGTTGTTTTGTTTTAAACCCATTGTCTTCAGGACGCACAGTACGGCCTGTGTATTCTTCTGTATCATTACGCTCTGCAATCCATTGATCACGAACCGCAGGCAACCCGTTTTCAATTCGAATATTTACCTCATCATCTGTATAATAACCACTTGTATCATACACTCGAAGGGAAGGATTTGGCTCTTCCTTTGTTGAGGTGATCGTCGGCGATAAGGTAATTTCACGAAAAGGCACCTTCATATCAGCTCTAGATCCCTCCACATATACTTTTTTGCTATTTGGAAAACGGTGCATTAAATTCAACTTTTCATCTGGTCTTTGTTCTTTCATCATTTTTCCTCCTTTGTTAACAAAAGGACGAAATCCGATTCTACCCATGCATGAAAAAACCGAGCCCTATAAATAGACGGACCCGGTTAATGATCAGTTAAATAGCATAAAAACACAAGCTAATAAACAGATATAAACTTCCCCACGCTGGTATGAACCAGATCAGGTCCTGAGGGTTAAGAAACTTCTTTGCGTCTCTCTCTCAGCCCAAGCTTAGTGGACACCCCTAGTTTGCAACATATTCAATTTACTCCTTCACTCTATACCAATTTTAATGCATTGTAAAGAAAAAATTCCAAAATATACAATGAGCTGGTATAATGTTCTGTAAAATTTGGAGGTGCTTTCATTGAACCCATTATTAATCGATTTTCCAACTGAATTTTTTACTGACAGATTGCATATTCGTCTGCCTTTACCGGGAGATGGAAAAGCAGTATATGAAGCCATTCAAGCTTCGTTGCATGAAATGAAGCCATGGCTGCCGTTTGTTCATGATGAGCAATCGCTTGAAGGAGCAGAAGCGAACGTGAGAGAAGCCTATGCAAAATTTATCGCTCGTGAAGATTTAAGGTTGCATATTTTTGATAAAGAAACGGGGCAGTTCATCGGTTCTTCCGGCTTGCATCGGATCGATTGGAAGGTTCGCAAATTTGAAATTGGCTATTGGGTCAACACGAAATTTTCAGGGCGTGGCTATATGACAGAAGCAGTGGAAGCAATCACTGCTTTTGCTTTTGAACATTTACAAGCTAATCGAGTAGAGATCAGATGCGATACTAACAATAAAAGAAGCCGTGCTATTGCTGAAAAACTGCAATTTACTCTTGAGGGTGTATTAAGAAAAGAGCAGTTATCAGCGGATAGCACTCAAATAAGAGACATGTGCATTTATGCTCGAATAAGTAAATAAAAAAGCTGCTTTCAAAATCATTACGATTCATGTCTTTCTCTTGTCTATCGAGATTATTGTCGGAAAAACTCATCATTTGTTGAACGGTTTTTGCTGAAAAAATAAGAATATTTCGACATAGTTATAAAGAGGGAGAGGATTTTTTGTGAATAATAAAGCGCTAATAAATAGAATGAATGATCGAAATATAGAATGGTTTTGGGAGCATAGCTCAGATCTAGTTTTTTCAATGAATGCGGAGGGGATTCTTTTAACAGGGAACCCTGTATTTATCGAAATGACTGGGTTAAATCCGAAAAGTGAAACGCTCTCAATATTCGACCTTTGGAACAGCAAACCGCACAAAAAAATCATGGAACTCATGAATCAAGCGGTAGAAAGTGCTAGCTCTATTTCCGCTAATGCAAGAATTCTTCATCGAACAGGTACTTTATTTGTTTATAAATGGAGCATGATGTACGATTCGCAAAGCAAGTTGTTTTATGTAATAGGTCAAAAGTTATCTGAAGTAACTGGTTGTTTAGGATGGTGTGATGCCTTTTTAACCACTACGAATGATCCTGTTTATATATTAAACCGTGAAGGTAAAATCATGAAGGTCAATGAAGCATTCGAACGAGTATACGGCTGGAGTTTAGATGAATTGGTTGGGACAGAAGTACCAACTATTCCTTACCATTTAAGAGGGGAACGCCAAATGTTTTCAGACATGCTTCAAAGAGGCGAAGCGGTTCGCAACCATAAGACGATTCGCCAAAAAAAGGATAAATCCCTTATACATGCGGTCGTTTCAGCTACTCCTGTACTTGATATTCACGGCGAGATGGTTGCTGTTGTAGGAGTTAGCCGAAATATTACCGATAAAGTGGAAGCAGCGCTCTTATTAGATCAAAAAGTGAAAGAGTTAAAGGAACATGAAGTGAAGTTTTTGGAGATTTCCGAAAATATAAATGAGATTTTTTGCGTGTTTGATTTTTCATTAAAAAAAGTAGTGTACATGAGTCCCTCTTATGAGAGAATACTTGGGCATTCGAAAGAAGATTTCTATAAAAATTTCAACAGTATTTATCAATTTATTCATGAAGAGGATAGAGAGATATTTAAACAATTTCTAAAGTCAGCTAATACAGACTCGGAAGTAGAATATCGGATTTTCGATAAGGATGGTACTGTAAAGTGGTTTCGATCGAGAAAAACCCCTATTAAAGATATTCAATATCTTCATCGGATGGTGACGGTGACGCAAGATATTTCCAGTTTAAAAGAAAAAGAGCTATTGCTAAATAAACAAGATAAGCTAGGGGCAATTGGTCAATTAGCAGCAGGAATTGCCCATGAAGTGAGAAATCCTTTAACAGCGATCAAAGGGTTTACGCAATTATGGGGGCAAGAAACTCATAATAAATATAGTGAGATTATATTATCTGAGCTCGAGCGAATTGAGTCTATTATGCAGGAATTTTTAATGTTAGCTAAGCCGAATCAAGAAACTAAGTTCGAAGTGTATAATATTAATCAGTTAGTCAATGAAACCATTGATTTTATGCATCCGGAAGCACTGCTACATAAAGTGGAACTGATGACCGATATTTTTGAAGAATTACCGCTTGTTAAATTAGAGAAAAAACAAATAAAACAAGTGATGATTAACTTGATCAAAAATGCGATCGATTCCATGCCAAATGGCGGAAATTTATTGGTGAAAACAAAACGATTAGGAAATGAATATGTATGTATCGAGGTCATTGACGAAGGCATTGGTATTTCACCAGATCGCATTCCGCGACTTGGTGAACCTTTTTATTCTAATAAGGAAAAGGGAACCGGTTTAGGGCTGATGGTTAGTTTTAAAATTATTGAGCATCATAAAGGGAAGATTTTATTTGAAAGTGAAGAAGAAAAAGGGACAAAAGTTTTAGTTTGCCTCCCCGTCAAACTAGAGTAGCTGAAAAATAAACATAATCAACTCTCGGGATTGTTAAATTGACTGGCAATCCTATTTTTTTGTTTAATTTTATTAAAATACACTATGTGCAAAATTCAAGTAAATTTTAAAAATTTTTAAGCATCTAAAGATACAAAAGATCGTAGTCAAATCAGCACGTTTTTCATCTTTTAAAATAATATTTTTGTAAAATTTTATTTTTTTTGAAATTACCTATTGTGTAAAGATTCTAAAAAATTGTAATATAATAAGTATATATTTATTCATTGGTGATTTTTTCTAAACAAAATCTTTATTCAGCAAGGAGTTATGCAAAATGACAGAGCAAACCATTCAAGTTCAATTAAGTACTGAAAAAAAACAAAAACCAGTATCCGATCAATTAGGATTTGGAAAAATATTTACTGATCATATGTTTGTGATGGATTATACAGCAGGAAAGGGTTGGCATGATCCTCGAATTATTCCGTATCAGCCACTTATGTTAGATCCTGCTTCGATGATTTTTCACTATGGACAAACGGTATTTGAAGGATTAAAAGCGTATGTAACAAATGACAATCGGATTTTATTATTCCGTCCGGAAAGAAATATGCAAAGATTAAATCGTTCAAATGATCGATTATGTATTCCGGCTTTTGATGAGGAGTTGGCCTTAGAAGCATTAAAACAATTAATTTTAATTGATAAAGAGTGGATCCCTAAGGCAGAGGGAACATCACTTTACATTCGTCCCTTTATTATTGCGACAGAACCTTTCCTTGGAGTCCATGCATCAAGCCGTTATCAATTTATTATCATTCTTTCACCGGTAGGTCTATACTACAAAGAGGGAATTCAACCAGTGAAAATTTTAGTAGAAAACGAGTATGTTCGTGCGGTAGCTGGTGGAACGGGTGAAGCAAAGACAGCAGGAAACTATGCTTCAAGTTTGAAAGCACAAGAAGTAGCCAGTCAAAAAGAATATTCTCAAGTATTGTGGTTAGACGGGGTAGAGAAGAAATATATTGAAGAAGTCGGCAGCATGAACGTGTTCTTTAAAATTAACGGGGAAGTAGTGACACCGGCTTTGAATGGAAGCATTTTAGAAGGGGTAACACGCAACTCAGTTATTCAGCTGTTAAAACATTGGGGTGTACCAGTTTCAGAACGTAGAGTTTCCATGCAAGAAGTGTATGATGCCTATAAAGCCGGACAATTAGAAGAAGCGTTCGGTACCGGAACAGCTGCTGTCATTTCTCCTATTGGAGAATTCTTCTGGAAAGATGAAAAGCTTGTAATTAATGAAGGCGAGACAGGAGAAATCTCTAAGCGTTTGTACAAAACGATTACAGGCATTCAAAATGGAACAGAGCCAGATCCGTTCGGTTGGGTAGTAGAAGTTGACCAAAAATCTGTTGCCAAATAAAATGAAACTTTAATCAGTGGGGGATGAAGCCCCCACTGATTAAAGTTGAACCAATCGAGCGTTTACAGGCTGTTGTTAATACGGGATAAATCATCAAAAGGCGTCTACTTGCATAAACAGCCCAAAAATCTAATAGAGAATATTTACTTGTGTACCAATAGGCACGGTTTTTGCTAATTGTTCTACGTCGTGATTGTACATGCGAATGCAGCCTTTAGACACGTATTTTCCAATAGAAGCTGGATTATTCGTTCCGTGAATCCCATAAGATTTTTTTGATAAACTCATCCACATCGTGCCGTATGGGCCACCTGGATTGGGGGACTTATTAATAATGACAAATGATCCTACAGGTGTTCGGGTGAGCATTTTTCCGACACCTACTGGATAAACTTTTAAGACCCTTCCTTGGTGCGTTAAAGTCAAGGTGCGAGCAGACAAAGAAACAGAAATTTGATAAGGAATCGTTTCAGGAGAAGGTACTCCTGGGATCACAATTTTTTGTCCAACGTGAATTCCATTTTGTCCGATCCCTGGGTTCGCTTTAATTAGTCTCGACAAGGAGACTCGATAATCTTCGGAAATAGATTTCAATGTTTCGCCTGCTTTTACTGTATGAAACATGAGGATGACACCACCTTTACAAGTAACCAAATGTCATAAATGGAGAATGAAGCGCCTTTTTCATTGATATGTCATTTGTTTATGATTTAGCCTAATAAAAAAGGAGGAACTCATGTCCGCTGATCAGCGATCTTTATTCAAAAATCCTTTTGTCCGCGTGATTCTTGCTTCGGCTCTTTTTCTTCAGATCGGCATTTGGATTCGTAATTTTGCAGTGTTGCTTTTTGTAATGGAACAGACGAAAGGAGACCCTTTTGCTGTATCTATGATTTCTGTGGCAGAATTTGCCCCTATTTTTATTTTTTCTTTTATCGGTGGAACATTTGCCGATCGCTGGCGTCCGAAAAGAACGATGATTTGGTGTGATCTCCTAAGTGCTTTATCAGTATTTGCTGTTTTATTAGCATTAACGGTCAGCACTTGGAAAATGGTATTTCTAGCCATGCTTATCTCGTCTATTCTTTCGCAGTTTTCACAGCCTTCTGGTATGAAGTTGTTTAAAATGCATTTAACAGAGTCGCTCGTGCAAGCGGCGATGTCTATTTATCAGACAATCTTTGCTGTGTTTATGATTTTAGGTCCAGCGCTTGGAACAGTTATTTATCAGAATTTTGGAATCTACACTTCTATTTTATTGACAGGAGTAGCATTTTTACTTTCAGCTCTTATGTTAGTATTTATTCCAGCGGACCAAGTGATTGATCGCTCGCAAGCATCAACAACGCTGTTACAAGAAATGAAAAGTGGGATTCAGTACGTATGGCGAAAGAAAATGCTGAAACTATTAGGTGTTTGCTTTATAGCAGCTGGTCTTGGTATCGGGTTGATCCAGCCATTAAATATTTTCCTTGTCATTGAAAGGTTGGGGCTAGAAAAAGAGAATTTGCAATGGCTATTAATGGTTAACGGTGTTGGGATGATTGTTGGTGGAGCATTAGCCATGGCATTTTCTCAAAAGCTTCTTCCTCAAAGAATGTTACTGCTAGGGATGCTGATGAATGCTGCCGGAATTAGTGTGATTGGTATATCTACTAATTTATGGATCACATTAGGAGCTGAATTTATAAGCGGGTTGTTTATGCCTTGTATTCAAATTGGCATCAATACGATGATCCTGCAAAACACAGAAGGAAGTTTTATTGGCCGGGTCAATGGCATTCTCACACCACTCTTTACGGGAGCGATGGTTGTAACGATGAGCATCGCAGGCAAGCTACTTGAAATATTCAATATTGTTTCTTTATATGAAACAGCTGCTTTGTTGTTTATCGTCGGTTTATTATTCATTCTACCTTTGTATTCCATGCAAAAAGAAAGAAGTTCAAATACTGCTTCATCCGAGTCGGTTCATTAATTAACACTTTATTTGTATCAAACCAATGAAAAAGGAATGTTTTCGTTCCTTTTTCATTGGAAAGATGATGCCATGTACGAATCTATCATCCAACTATGCTGAATTAACTCATCGTTTTCTTTTGTTAAAAGAAGCTGAATGAACTCCTCAACAACAGGGGGAAGATAGCGGTTTTTGATTGTCATTAAATAAATGGTTCGAAAAATAGACTCATCTTGAATCGATTTATAAATAATGTCATCGCTTCGATAGCTTTTGATTGAATTGATTGGAAGCAAGGCAATTCCAACGTTCTGCTCAATTAAACGGCAAGCCATTTCGAACCGTTCAATTTCAAATTGGACTTTTAAAGGCAAGTTGTGACGCTGAAACATTTGCAGCAAATTATCTCTCGTCTGCAATCCGTGGGTACTAACAATAAAAGCTTCTGATGCTAAGTCCTCTAAGTAAATCTGCTGATAATGAGCTAATGGATGACTTTTATTCATAGCGACAACTAGAGGCTCGGAATATAGCTCTTGCACATGAATTAAATCTGATTTAATTTTATGATTCGAAATCACAAAATGTACATCCAGCCGATTTAAGGCTTGAATAATGCTATCTGGCGTGAGCATTTCTTTTAATTCCACTTTTAATTTAGGATGCTGCTTCGTATAGTCTGCCACCATTTTAGGAAGCCAATTTCGAACAGATTCAATTAAACCAATCGATAATTTGCCTTCCCCCATTTGTTGAATTTCCTCAATTTCCATCTCCACGTTATGCACGTGCTGAATGATCTCTAACGCTCGATTGTAAAAACGTTTTCCGGGTTCTGTTAATTCGATCCCTTTAGCTGTTCTTTCAAATAATGAAAATTTTAATTCTTCTTCTAATTTTTTTATAGAGTGACTAAGAGAAGGTTGAGAAATGTGTAGAAGAATAGCTGCTTTTGAAATGCTTTGTTCCTGTGCCGTTACAACAAAATACTGCAATTTACGAAAATCCATAAAATTCTCCTTTTCGTTAGGTATAGAAAAAAACTATATTAGTATCGAAATGTAGTATTAGAATATATATATTATATTTTGTATACTATACTATGGCAAACGCTTACAGCAAGAATAAATAAGGAGTGTTTATATGGAGTTTAACCAAGTAACTAGTTTATTTTTGGCCGTATTAGTATTTATGATCGGTTCTTTTTTAATTAAAAAAATACCAATATTCGATAGATTTTGCATACCAGCTCCGGTGGTTGGAGGTTTATTCTTTGCTATTTTAGTTGCAATCTTAAACAAATTTAACATTGTAGCGATTACGATGGATACGTCATTGCAAAGTTTATTTATGTTAGCCTTCTTCACAACGGTTGGTTTAGGAGCAAGTACAGCTTTAATTAAAATTGGCGGAAAATTGTTGCTGATTTATTGGGGCATGTGTACCATCCTTGCTTTGATGCAAAATGTCATCGGTATTTCTTTATCTAAGTTAATGGATATTAACCCGTTAATTGGTATTTTATGTGGAGCTGTTTCTATGTCAGGTGGTCACGGCGGAGCAGCTGCGTACGGTGGGACGATGGAAGAGCTTGGATTTTCTGCAGCGACAACGATTGGAGTGGCGGCAGCTACATTAGGTCTCGTATGCGGCGGCTTAGTTGGCGGACCAATTGCAGGCTACTTAATGAAAAAATATAATTTGAAATCCAATACGGACAAAGTAAATAAACTGGAACAACCCAAAAAAGATCATTTTGTGCGATTAAGTGATGAAAAGACATGGATGCGTCAAATGTTTCTAGTCACATTCTGTATGGCTCTTGGCTCTTATTTAGGTGAATTATTTGCGAGCACAACAGGTTTAACATTGCCTGGTTATGTTGGAGGAATGATTGTAGCAGTCATCGTTCGCTTTATTATTGATAAAGTGAATGAAGATTTCATCAATATGCCGACTGTACAAATCATTGGGGATATTTCTTTAAATATTTTCTTAGCGATGGCGTTAATGAGTATTAAGCTTTGGGAAATTGCAGATCTTGCGTTACCGATGTTGCTCATTATTGCGGTACAAGTTCTATTTATTACACTGTTTGCTGTATTTGTTGTTTTCCGCGTCCTTGGAAAAAATTACGATGCGGCTGTGATGATCAGCGGAATGCTAGGACATGGGCTTGGTGCGACTCCGAATGCGATGGCCAATATGTCAGCTGTGACAGCAAAATTTGGACCATCAAGAAATGCCTTTTTGATCGTACCGATCGCCGGGTCGTTCTTAATTGATCTTGTATCAATGCCAATTATTTTAACAAGTATTGAATTATTTAAGTAATAAGAAAACCTGCAGTCTAGATCTGCAGGTTTTTCTATTTTAAAAAGCGCATCGATATCCTCTAAATTGTTTTTCAAGTATGGCCCCAAGTTGAAATAATGCTTGTTCATTTCCATTTTTGCTGACAAGCTGAATCGCTATCGGCATGCCGTCCGAATCTTCCCCTACAGGTATAGTTAAAGCAGGGAGTCCCCAAACATTAGCATACGCAATATAAGGCATGTATTTTAAAAATGTTTTTCTTATAGAGAAAATTTCTTTATAAACGATAGAGTGAGGTGGTGCTGCCTGGTGGTAAACGGGCATGATGAAGATTGTCTGATCTAAGTATTCCTCTAATATTAAGTCTCCTTTTTTCAATATTTGCTCTATCTTCTTCACCCGCTTACGAGAAGGGCGGAATAACTTAGCACCGATAATGGCCCAGGTGAGGTAATAGTGCAAGTCTGATGTTTTCATACTTCGTTCTTTTAAAAATTCTACTACCGTATGAGGCTTTTGATCATGAAAAGCTACTGCTTCAATTCCTTTGCCCCCATCAACAGCCATCATTTCCTGCCACAGAAGAGTAGATTCATGAAAAAATGGTGGTACACAACGTTTAGTTGAAAACCGCTCCTGAAGAAACGTTTCCACTTGTTTAAGTAATTGATCTGTTTCTTTTGATAATTGCCTATGATGTTTTGTCTCTAGAAACTCTAAATGAAAATTGTTTATTCTTTTTTCCTCTATTTCATGCTTGGCTATAATGGAATAGAGCAGTTCCATATCACGGACGGATTTGCCCATCGGTCCAATTCCGATCATTCGCTCTTGAAAGGGGTGAGAAACAAACGGAAAGTGACCCTCCTGCGACACTTGAAATTTTCCAGGTTTGAAGCCAAGCACTCCGTTAAAATGACTCGGGAAACGAATTGAACCGCCGATATCTGACCCGATTCCTGCGGTAGCTCCGCCCGCTGCCAATAAAGCCCCTTCACCGCCGCTAGAGCCGCCTGCTGTTCTCGACTCATCCCATGGATTATTCGTTCGTCCGTATAATTTATTATCGGTTTCTTGGCAAAAGCAAAGAGTTGGAGTATTCGTTTTTCCAAGAATGATTGCCCCTTCTGCTCTTAACTTAGCAACTGCCTCGGCATCTTCATACTCGACCTGCTGTTTTCGATACAGTAATCCACCGGTTGTTTTCATTCCTGCCACATGAAGCGATTCCTTTATACTGATCGGCACCCCATAAAGAGCGCCTTTGTTCTTTTCTACTTGAAGCTGTTCGTCTTTTCGTTTCGCTTCCTCTAAAGCTTCTGAAAATCGTTCTTCTACAACAGCATTAATTGCAGGATTTACTGTTTCAATGTGGTCGATATAAGCTCGGACGGCCGATGTGCAAGTGATTTCTTTTGTGCGAATTTTTTCGGCAAGTACGGATGCCTCCATGGGTATAATCGTTGAAGCCAGTTGCGATTCATTGCAAGCTTGATCAGCTGTTTTCATAAAATCCCTCCAATATATTGAAAATTTCAAAAAAATCTTTCTCTTATTATATGTCTATTCATCTGCTAATCGTACTGTTATGATCGAAAAAATTATGCTATATTATATCAATATACGTCCACTAGGGGTGTCGATTGACTGAGAGAGGATTCTTCCTCAACTCTTTGAACCTGAACTGGGTCATGCCAGCGTAGGGAAGTGCGGACAAGTGCCATTATTTGAGCATTCTTATCGGTTAAATACCGGCACGTGCACCCCCTGGATAAAAAAGAAAGGGGATTTTGTTATGGACAGAAACAAGCTAGTGACAATGATTGAAATCGCGGTCATGGCTGGTTTAGCACAAATTTTAAGTTTATTTAAATTTGGTGCGTTGTGGGCCTATGGAGGTTCGATTTCTCTTGTGATGGTTCCGATCTTTTTAATGGCCTATCGCCGCGGATTAAAAGCAGGCATTGTAACGGGGCTAATTGTTGGACTATTAGGGCTCATTTTAGGTGGTACGATTGTTCATCCTATACAGCTAGCGCTTGATTATCCGCTGGCCTATGCTGTGCTTGGTTTAGCGGGAGTGATGGCAGCCGCATCAGAAATGAATGTCAATCGAATAATAAGCGGATTGATGCTTGGTACATTTCTGCGATTAGCCTGTCATTTTATTTCTGGAGTTGTTTGGTTTGGTCAATATGCTCCGGATGGATGGCCTGTCGTTTTGTATTCAATCGCCTATAATGCCTCTTATTTAATTCCGGAGATGCTGATTACAGCGCTCGTTCTTGTGTTTCTTTATAAAACCTCACCAAGCTTTTTTAAACAGTCAACTTCATCGGTACAGAGTGTGACCGGTGTGAAAATGTAATGGTAGAAGGCCTAGATCTCAATATGTGATCTAGGCCTTTTTATGTGATGAAGAAACATCGCCAGTTTTGTTTGCTGAAAATTCTCTTGGTTTCTTTACAATGAATTAAAAATTGAGATAACAGATTTTACATTTGTTTAATATTGGCTTTATTTTTGAATTCTATAATTCTACTTGTAAAACAAAACAAAACAAAAATCAGGAGGATGAACATGCGCGTAAATCTGTCGGTTTTTAAACTTTCTTGTATTGGGTTGTTGTCAATTCCTTTAATGTTTGGATGTTCAGGAGAAACAGAGAAGACAGCTTCATCAGAAAAGAATTATAGCGAGTTATCAGTTGAAGAAGTGGAAAAAAAGGCAAAAGAAGAAGGGGAAGTGAACTCCGTTGGGATGCCTGATACATGGGCGAACTGGGTAGGCACTTGGGAAGATTTAAACAAAAAATATGGCTTGAAACACACAGATACGGATATGTCGAGTGCGGAGGAGCTGGCGAAATTTGAATCAGAAAAAGAAAATGCTACTGCGGATATTGGAGATGTTGGCGTAGCATTTGGGCCCATCGCAGAAGAGAAAGAATTAACGCTTCCATATAAAACATCTTATTGGGATGAGATTCCTGAATGGGCAAAAGATGATAATGGAGATTGGATTGTTGGATACACAGGAACGATTGCCTTCATTAGTGACAAAACCAAGGTGAAGGAAATTCCGAAGTCATGGAAGGAACTAAAAGAAAGCAAGTATTCAGTGACCATCAGTGACGTACCAACGGCGAATCAAGGACAATTTTCTGTATTGGCCGCCGCTTATGCGAATGGTGGAGATGAAAAAAATATTGAGCCAGGATTGAATTATTTTGCGGACTTAGCGAAAGAAGGACGACTTGGCGGGGGAGATGTCAGTGTCGCTTCTTTAGAGAAGGGGGAAGTAGAAGTCGCCATTGTATGGGATTTTAACGCCTTAAACTACCGTGATCAAATTGATCCAGAGCGGTTTGATGTCATTATTCCAGAAGAAACATCCGTGATGTCAGGGTATGCGACGGTCATTAATAAATATGCTAAACATCCTCACGCGGCGATGCTTGCACGTGAATATATTTTATCCGATGAAGGTCAAGTGAACTTAGCGGAAGGATATGCGCGTCCGATTCGTGAGAAAGCGGAACTGCCGGAAGAGGTAAAAGCGAAATTATTACCAGATGAGATGTATAACAATGTTCGCCCAGTCGAAGACGACAAAGCTTGGGAGGAAACAACGAAACAATTACCTCAATTATGGGAAGAAAAGGTGTTAGTACATGCAAAATAAATTGATTTTCATTACAATAGACGGCCTCAGATTTGATACGGCCGTCTCACAAATGGGCTATATAAATCACCTTGTTGAAAAAGGCCAGGCAGCACGGTATAAAGTACAATCCGAGCTTCCGAGCATGTCTCGTCCTCTTTATGAAGTATTGTTGACAGGGACGCCTGCTTATCAAAACGGGATTACGCATAATGGAGTCGTGCGGTTATCTCATGAAAAAAGTTTATTCCATTTAACGAAGGAACAAGGCAGAACCAATGCGACAGCTTCTTACTATTGGGTTAGTGAGTTGTATAGCCGTGCCCCATTTCTTCCAGAGAGAGATCGATTTCAGTTTGCAGGTTCTCATGCGATCGAAAAAGGAATTTTTTACTGGGAAGATCATTATCCAGATAGTCATTTATTTGCGGATGCCAATTATTTGTTACATACGTACCACCCCGATTTTTTGTATGTCCATTCGATGAATGTCGATGATGATGGACATACATTCACGTCTGAGTCCAAACAGTATCGGGAAAGAGCCATTCATACAGATATCATCTTAGCGCATACACTGCCCAAATGGCTAGATGAAGGCTATCAAGTGATCGTAACAGCCGATCATGGCATGAATGCGGATGGATTGCATGGCGGAACCACTTTTGAGGAACGTTCTGTGCCACTATATATCATCAGTGAAAAGGTGAAGCCGCAAATTGTACAGGAAGAAATTCCGCAGCTTCAATTGGCTCCTTTGGCTTGTCACTTATTAAATATTCAACCTTCATCGGCGATGCAGCCTTTAACCATTCCAGGTGTAGCCGTGGCGTCTGAATAAGACGCCTTTTTGTGAGAAAGGAGCGACCAGAGTGAAACGTATAAATGGAATGTTAGTTGCTAGTCTAGTGCCATTTTGTTTATTGATTTTATGTTTTTTGTTCATCCCTTTTATTTCGATGATTTTAGCTAGTTTCCAAAGCAGTACAGGGGACGGATTTTCTCTCGATCAATATAAAGAAGTGGTGAGCAGTGTTTATTATCATAAGGCATTTAAAAACAGTATTCTAATTTCATTTGTGTCTAGTTTAGTTGCGATTATGGTTGGTGTATTTACTTCATACGCTATTACATTATTCCCTTCTAAAATCCAAGAAAGAATATTAGTGATTACGAATCTTACATCTAACTTCGCAGGTGTTCCGTTAGCCTTTGCCTTTGTTGTTTTGATCGGGAATAGCGGGGTCTTCACTTTACTATTGCATAAGTATGGAATTAATTTACTAGAAACATTTCATCTTTATTCATGGTCTGGGCTGGTTTTAATCTATATTTATTTTCAGCTGCCGCTTTGTATCATGTTTTTATATCCGGTGTTTTCTGGCATTCAAGGGCAATGGAAAGAGGCGGCTTCTTTGCTTGGAGCATCCACCACTCAGTTTTGGCTCAAGATCGGTTTGCCTTTTATGCTGCCGAGCTTAGCCGGAACCTTTAGTATTTTGTTTGCGAATGCGATGGGCGCCTATGCCTCTGTTTTTGCTTTAACAGGCAGTTCATACAACTTAGTGACGATTCGAATCGGTGCTCTTGTTTCAGGTGATATTTTTGCGCGTCCAGAACTCGGAAGCGCCTTGGCTATTCTTCTAGGGTTGATTCTTGTCATAGCTATGTTAATGAATGAATGGTTCACTCGAAAAGTTCGGAGGGATTTATCTTGAAAAAGCCGCTTCTTCCTATGATGATGGCTGGTATTGCGTCTTTCTATTTAGTGCTGCCGCTGTTAGCTACTTTGCTCTATTCTTTTGCTACGGATTGGAACGCCACCATTTTGCCAGAAGGGTACACGTTACAATGGTATCAGACATTGTTTCAAGATATTCGCTTTTTCGAAGCGTTAGGACGTTCCTTATGGTTGTCACTAATCTCTACTTTTCTTGGTCTTGTAATTATTGTTCCAACCGTGTTTAGTATCGTCGTGTATGCCCCTAAATTGGAGAGATTTATACAAGTATTAGTGATTATGACATATGCCATGCCCGGTGTCATTCTCGCTGTAGGATTAATTAGAACGTATTCAGATACGAGCCTTTCCATGATTTTTGTGATTATAGGAGCCTATTTCGTTAGTATTTTACCTTTCATGTATCAAGGCACTCGAAATAGTTTGCGAACCATTCACGCCACATCGTTAATGGAGGCAGCAGAATTGCTAGGAGCCAATCGATGGATGGCGTTCCGATCAGTCATTATTCCCAATATCCTATCAGGTTTACTTGTTTCTTCATTATTATCATTCTCTATTTTGTTTGGAGAATTTGTCCTCATCAATTTAGTGCTTGGTGGCCGATTTGAAACGGTTCAAATGTTTTTATATCAACAGCTAAGTAAAAGTGGGCATATAGCGAGTGCGATTGTTGTTTGTTATTTCCTGTTAATGTGTATCGTCTCGTTAACTATTATCCAACTCACTAAAGTCAAAAAGGAGAAGGTGTAACAAATGAGTTATATCACGATTCAAAACATCCATAAATCATTTCACAATAAAACCGTTCTTCAGTCTTTGAATCTTACACTTGAAGAAGGAGAATTTGTTACATTATTGGGACCGAGCGGATGCGGAAAAAGTACGTTATTGCGAATACTTGCTGGCTTGACTGCACCGGATACCGGAGTCATTATGATGGATGGAAAAGAGATCACCAATGTGAAAGCGAAAGACAGAAATGTCGGGATGGTTTTTCAGTCTTATGCTTTATTTCCTAATATGACGGTCGAAGAAAATATCGCATTTGGTTTAAAAATACAAAAAGCCAATAAAGAGATCATCAGGCAAAAAGTGAAGCGATTAATTGAGATGGTCGGTCTCGAAGGAAAGGAAACATCGTATCCAAGAGAATTATCAGGAGGCCAGCAGCAAAGAGTGGCTTTGGCTCGTGCATTAATCGTCGAACCGAAAGTACTCCTGCTGGATGAACCGTTAAGTGCCTTGGATGCTCAAATACGAAAAAATTTGCAAAAACTACTTCGTCACATCCAACAAGAGTTAAATATGACGACGATTCTGGTAACACACGACCAAGAAGAAGCGATGGCCATGAGTGATCGCATCTTTCTATTAAACAATGGACAAATCGTTCAAAGCGGCACGCCTCATTCGATCTATACACAGCCTAAAAATGAATTCGCCGCTAGATTCATTGGCAATTATAATATTTTAACTGGACAACAGTTACATATGTTGATCGAGGGTGAGCATTTTTCTCCTCGAAAAAAATATGCCATTCGACCGGAAGCTTTTTCTTTGAATTCAATGCCGGGGGGATTTGTTACTCACGGAAAAGTGGTGGACATTCAATTGCTTGGAAACATAGCTCGCTATGAACTGGAGAGTGGAAGCTTGACCTATATGGCTGATTTTTTACATCAATCGAATGAGCTAGATCGCATCAATGAAGAAGTCACTCTATATATCCATAAAGGGGATGTGATTGAATTGTCATGAGTACATTACAGAAGGAACGATATGTTTATATGCTGAAAGAGCTTGAACGTGTCGGAAAAATTATGGTCGTTGAAATGGCTCATCAATTGCAAGTAACGCCAGAGACAATTCGAAAAGATTTGGATGTGTTAGAAAAGGAAAAAAAGTTAAAACGAGTTCATGGCGGAGCCGTTAAATATGGGCAAACAAGGAAAGAAGCTCATTTTAACAAAAAAATGAATGATCAATACCATCAAAAAAGAGAAATTGGCAAAAAAGCAGCGGAAATGATTGAGGATAATGATACGATTATGATCGATGTAGGCACAACGACTGTTCATATTCCTGAACATATTGTTGGTGTGCAGCGAGTGACAGTGGTGACCAATTCTTTAGCAGCAGCGGATCTATTAAATAAACAAATCGAGCATCGCTTTTTTGACGGCAAGGTCATTGTGCTTGGCGGGATTGCTAATCCTGAACAAAAGTCTGTCGCTGGTACATTAACATGTAATATGTTGGAACACTTCCAATTCGATAAAGTGTTTATTTCTTGCGGAGGAATGACGCCTCAAGATGTTAGTGACTTTGATCTAGAGGAATCAATCGCTTCTGCTCAAATGTTGAAGCAAGCGAATAAAGTCATCTTGTTGGCCGACTCTTCCAAATTAGGAAATAAATCATTCTATAAAATTTGTCCGACTAAAGAGATTCATTCAATTATTTGCGATCAAGCGATGCCAGCGGAGTGGAAACATCATAAAAATTTACAACATATTAAATGGATTGAAGCAAAAGGCAGGGGAGTAATATGAAAATAGATTATCATGTTCACTTAGAAGAAGGACCCTATTCTTTACGGTGGTTAGAACGAACGAATCAAGCGATCTCGCATTTTAAGAAAGAGCAGCCACTGAAACATACAAAAGAATGGCTCAGTTCTAGTATGGCTCAGTTGAATGTAAGGCTAGAAACAGGTGCTTATTCCAAGGAGTGGCTTCGCTTTTACTTAAAAAAAGCAAAAGAACGAGGGATTCAAGAAGTAGGCATTGTCGATCACCTGTACCGATTTAAAGATGCACGTCCTTACTTTGAAACCTATATGACAATGGATGAAACGGAATTAGGGAAGAAGCAACGAATTTGGTTGGATCAAGTGATGACGGAAGACATTGAGGAATTTGTACATACGATCGAAGAAGCAAAATCAGAGTGGGCACAAGAAGGTATCGCTTTAAGATTAGGGGTTGAAGCAGATTATTTTCCAGGGGGGGAACAGTGGTTAAAGTCTTATTTAGATCTCTATCCGTGGGATTATATCATTGGATCGACTCACTTTGTGGAAGGGTGGGGCTTTGATAACCCGGAGACAAAAGAAACATTTACAAAAGGCTCATTAATACAGTTGTATGAAACATTCTTCGGAGCGGTGGAGCAGTCGATTCGTTCGGGTTTATTTGATATTGTGGCTCATTTAGATAATTTAAAAGTATTCAATTATCGACCGCACGAAACAGACTTGCTTCCATTTTATGAACGGATTGCTCAAGCATTAATCGAGGTAGATACAGCCACAGAGATCAATTCTGGCTTATATTATCGCTATCCTGTAAAAGAGATGTGTCCAAGTCCAACCTTCTTATCTGTTTTAGTTCAGCATGGAGTGACATTTACAACCTCGTCTGATTCCCATTTTCCAGATGATGTAGGCTCTTATATTGACGAAGGCCAAAAAATGCTAGTGCAATATGGAGTAAAAGAACTATGTACGTTTCAGCAACGTCAAAGAATCATGAAGCCAATCATTTAATGAAAGGAACCTTTGGATGCCTGTCGCAGCTAAAGGTTCTTTGCTTTTCATAAAAATGATATAATGGGAGACTATCTAATAGGATAAGGAGACGAATAAAGATTGAGGAAATTAGTTTCTTGGAATGTAAATGGCTTGCGGGCTTGTGTGAAAAAAGGATTTTTAGATTATTTTAAGGAAACAAATGCGGATATTTTCTGTCTGCAGGAAACAAAATTGCAAGCGGGACAAATTGATTTAGAGCTTGAAGGGTATGAGCAATATTGGAATTATGCTGAAAAGAAAGGGTATTCCGGAACAGCGGTATTTACGAAACAGCGGCCTTTGTCCGTGTCGTACGGCGTTGGAGAGGATAAAGACGAAGCGGAAGGTAGAATTATCACTTTAGAATTTGAGTCATTTTATCTTGTGAATGTGTATACGCCTAATGCGAAACGAGATCTTTCAAGATTGGTGGAAAGATTAGAGTGGGAAGATCGGATGCGGGTATATTTGCAACAGTTAGATCTAGTAAAGCCGGTCATTTTGTGCGGAGATTTAAATGTGGCGCATCAAGAAATTGATTTGAAAAATTATAAAACGAATCGGGGAAATTCCGGTTTTACGGACGCCGAGCGAGAGAAGATGACGAAGCTGCTTGAATCTGGTTTTGTTGATAGCTTCAGATATTTTTATCCAGACAAGACAGACGCTTATACGTGGTGGTCTTATATGAGTAAGGTGAGAGAAAAAAATATTGGCTGGCGGATTGATTATTTTATTGTGTCCGAGCGACTAACTTCTAAATTACACAATGCTTCCATTCATCCGCATGTATTTGGCAGTGACCATTGTCCAGTTGTCTTGGAGTTCCAATGAAATAGTCCCCTTTAGAAAGGGGACTATTTCATTGGAAATGCGAACCTAGCCGCAAGCTCAGGGTGATCAATAAAAGGGTTGCGGTTTCCTTGAATGCGATAAATGGCTCGATTTCGATGTTTTTCATAAATGGTCACTGGAAATTGTTCGTGCCAGTTTATTAAGAGAGAAAGATTGATTTGTTTTAAAAAGGACTTTCGAATTGTATTAGGGTAACGCAACAAAAAGTAAAGCATCGCCCGGGCAACGGTACCTTTTCCATTCTCAGGTTCAAATCCGCCATTTACGGCCACGCCGCAACGGTTTTGGATTCGTTCCTTCGGTGATTCGGGCTGGTAAAAGGAAAAATCGACATAAGGAAAGTTAGAGCGAGCGGTGTTGCAATCTGGCTGACAGACGAATAAATGATGCAAATCCCCTTTCATCGGTTCTTTGCCTCCAAACCAAGACTGAGGAACGACATGCTCCGTATTAAACTTTAACTGAGCATCAATGCTTTGGATTTTTGTATCGATCGCAAGGCCAAACCTTTTAGAACAGTTGAGTAAAATTTGAAATTCTACATATCTTTTTTTAATAGTTTCATAGTCTTCTTCTAACATCGTTTGCGGATCTTTATTTTCACCCGAGTAAATACTTTTGACGGATCCGTCCGGCTGTAAATCGACCCATGTATATAAATAGTGGTCTTTGCTTAAAAAATAGGGAATTTGCCATTTATGAGTGCGGGTCACTAATTGATGATATTGATGAAAAAGGGCATGTCCGTCACCTGAGCGGGAAGCTACTGAACGATAGTAGCGACGGATATCCCGTTCGTCTATTTTTTCACGGTAATAAAGATGCTCATCCTTCTTGATTTTTCCTTTATTCTCTTTTAATTTAGTGAGCGGTACGTGAACGTCCTTTTGGTACCAATTCTGTAATTCAGTCAAGCTCTCCCGTAAGGTTACATGGTTTTCCATATGATCGCCTCAATTGTATAGATTGCCTATTATTTTATCACAATGTTTACTAGACATCATGTCAGACAAGTTGCTACGAGCAGATTACACCCTAAATTAGACATCCCCCTCCAAATTTCTTACACTAAATCCAAACAGTATCATTCTTGGACAATTGATGAGTAAAGGAGCTTCGTATGAGATGCTAAATGAAACGCTAAAAGAGTGGCTTCAGAGACAACGTCCCACTCGTGCATTATTAGTTGAGAAGTTAACGAAATTGAGGGCAATGATGCTTAAGCAGAATCTTCACACGCTGGCAGGGAAATGTTCGGATTTAATTGAAAAGCTTGATAATATGGAGTATGTCATTGCTTTTTGCGGCCACTTCTCCGCCGGTAAATCTACGATGATTAATGAACTGATGGGCGAAAATTTACTGCCTTCTAACCCCATTCCAACGAGTGCGAACGTCGTCAAGGTGAAAGCGGGTGAACCGTATGCCAAAGTGAGCTTTAAAGAGCAAGGCATGAAACAGTTTCCGTTTCCGTATGATATAGAGACGATTCAGGCTTATTGTGTCAATGGAGATACAGTAGATGAAGTGGAGATCTCTCATCCTGTCGATCATTTGCCGAAAGGGGTGGCTATTTTAGATACGCCCGGTATCGATTCGACAGATGATGCCCACCGTGTCAGTGCGGAGTCTAAACTTCATGTAGCAGATATTGTTTTTTACATGATGGACTATAATCATGTGCAGTCGCCTGTTAATTTCGAGTTTTGTCAGCGGCTAGCGGATATGGGGAAGGAAAGCTATTTTATTGTTAATCAAATTGATAAGCATCTGGCCTTTGAACTGTCTTTTCATGAATTTGTGCAAAGAATTCGTTCTTCTTTTGATGAACATGACCTTTCTTACAAGGGCCTTTACTTTACTTCGTTGAAAGATGATGATCATCCCCACAATGAAATACATCAATTAAAAGCCTTACTAAGCGACAAGTTGGCGACGCGTAAGCAAGCGATCATTGAGCATGTGATGACAGAAGCTTTATTGCTGGCTCTTCAGTTTTACCATCATCAAGTGGAGCGGGATCAAGAGAAAAAAGAATCGATGCAGCAATTAGTAGCAAATGTTCGATCGATGGCCGAGTTAGAAGAAGCATTGACGAATGTGATTCGCGAAGAGGAAGCGATGGAAAGACGAGGGCAAAAGTATCTTCAACTATTTGATCAAGAGTTAGATATGATTTTTAATAATGCCAAACTAATGGATTATTATACAAGAATTTTAGCTCGGGAATTTTTAGAATCGCGGGAGCTCACCTTTCGTGTTCGGGGACTATTTTCTAAAAAGAAAACGCAAAAAGAGCGAATGGAGCGGCTTCATCGTTTTTATAAAGCGATTAATGAAAATCGGCTCGCTTATATTGATATTCCTTTAAAAAAAGCCATGCCGGCGTTTTTATTCAATTTCGGGTTGTTAAATGACGAACTCCGCGAGGGAATCCGTCAACTGCAAGTCAAATTTCCTACGTCCTTTTTAGAGGAAAAAGTGAAGCGAGGAGCACTTTTAAGCGGTGATTATGTATTGACCTATGCGAAAGATGTGACGAGGGAACTTCAGCTATTATATCGCCGCTCGTTGCTACCGCTCATTGAACCACTAGAGAGACAAGCACTCATTAATGCGAAAAAGAAAAAAGAGCAACTATTAAAAGAAAGAACAGAATTAGAACAAAAAAAGCAGGCATGGGAAGTGCTTGTTCGATTAAATGAACAGCATGAAACATTATACGAAACGCTGCTAGAACTGCTTGAAATGCAAGGGGAGGAAACGATC
Source organism: Bacillus sp. REN10 (assembly GCF_016820555.1). Classification (GTDB taxonomy): domain Bacteria; phylum Bacillota; class Bacilli; order Bacillales; family Domibacillaceae; genus Bacillus_CE. The sequence continues at coordinate 168,308 of NZ_JADHDW010000003.1, forward strand.
ACGGAAGATGCGTTTATTGCTTTTGGTGATCAACACGTTCATAAACGGAAAAGCTCCCGCAAGGTCGTCCCGATTGGCGAGGTGGCTCGCGAATGGCACAAGACATCCAATGAACAGCCTTTTATTCCTGTGTCTTTGGAAAAAGAAGTAAAAGAATTGCATCGCCAAACCGATCTATTGTCGAGTGTAAATGGAATGGAAACAGTGGTTAGTCATATGCGTATGAGACTTAATCGTTTAGAAACGAATCAATATACCATCGCTTTATTTGGAGCGTTCAGTGCAGGGAAATCCTCCTTTGCTAACGCTCTGCTTGGCGAGCATGTCCTTCCTGTTTCTCCTAACCCGACAACAGCTGCCATCAATGAAGTACGCGCCCCGAACGAAACGTATTCACATGGGACGGTAGTTATTCAGTTTAAAACGGAAGAACAACTAGTGAAAGATGTGAATCAAGCACTCGAGTTGAGTGAACAAACGATCGAACATATAGAGGATTTGTATCTGCTTTTTGAACAACATGATCGGATGATGAAAGAATGGAAGGAGCAAAAAAAGGATAAAACGGATGCAAAGAAAACGGGGGAAGAAGAGGAAACCGCCTTTCCGCCACTCATTCAGTTGCCGAACGAGCAATTTACTTTTTTGCGGTCCGCTCTAAAGGGTTATCCATTCATGAACAAACGTTTAGGGAAAAAAGAAGTTCAGACCATTGCATCATATGGAGAATATGTGAGTATAGAGGAAAAAGCTTGCTTTGTGGAGAAAATCGAGATGTACTATTCTTCTCCTTTCACTGAGCAAGGAATGGTTCTTGTCGATACACCAGGAGCGGGATCAATGAATGCTCGTCATACAGAAATGGCTTTTCATTATATTGCTAAGGCTGATTCGGTCGTCTTTGTGACGTACTACAATCATGCTTTTTCGCGTACAGATCAAGAATTTTTGATTCAATTAGGACGAGTGAAGGATTATTTTGAACATGACAAAATGTTCTTCGTCGTGAATGCTGCTGATTTGGCCGAATCGAAAAAAGATCTGTTGGATGTGATGCATCATGTCGAGAAAAATTTATTAACGTGCGGCATTCATCAAGCACGTATCTATCCGCTGTCTAGCCACCTTTCATTATATGCTAAAAAAGCAGGTGCTCATCGTTTACAGGCTGAAGAAGAAATAAGATACAGAAAAATGCTACAGATTGCCCTTGATGAAGAGCTGCCTCATGCGAAACAATCATTGGAACTCTCGGGCATGAGCTTGTTTGAGGAGCAATTCGTTTCTTTTACGAAGCAACAGTTAGCGTTATCCACTCTTCGTCATGCTCAATTTGAGATCAAGCAAGCGATCATTGAGCTGAAGCGCTGGATGGATCTATCTCAAGAAGAAGAAGTTGTGAAAGAACAGACTCGAAAGCAGCTCATTGATCAGCTACATACAGCTCGAACATACTTACAACAGCGTTCCGTCACACTTGAACAGGAAGCGATGAAACAAGAAATGGAGGAATTGCTATTTTACGTGAAACAACGTATTTTCTATCGGTATAATGATGAGTTCAAAGTCATTTTCAGTCCAGCGGCTTTTGATCAATTTGACGATACCATCGTGGCGCTTCATCGATTTACCAATGAAATCATCCGTTTTGTCGCTAATGATTTAACCCAAGAAATGAGAGCGACCACGATCCGTCTCCAAGCATTTATGCAAAAAAGTATTCAAGCACTGCAAAGGAACCTAGAAGCGGAATTAAAAGAAAAGATGGAATCGGTGACTTTGCGATATACAGAAGCACCAACTATCGAGTGGCCATCTTTTCAAGCGGGATTACATCATATACAAGCTTCACATTTTCAGTCTTTCTTAAAAAAATTCGAGTCGCCAACCGCTTTCTTTGCGGAAGGAGGAAATAAAATGGTACGAGATGAAATCGAAAAAGCCTTACTCCATCCTGTTCATGATTATGTTGATCGTTCCGGTGAGCAAATACAGAACACAATGCGGCCAATTTATAGAGAATTACTAGAAGAAATTCGAAACGATGTCATGGAACAAATAGAAAATCAAACAGCGGGCCGACTGTCTATCTTGTCTACTGCTATAGATCTGGATCATATTCAAGAGATTATCCATAAATTAGAAAGAGGAGGGAGGAATTATTGAGCAAAAGTAAAAAGAAAATGAAAAATGATACGAGAATGTTAATCATTTGTTAAAAAAAGGAATAAAAACTTCTATTTTTCTCTAAAGCTAGTTATGATAAGTATGTACGATTGATTGCTACTTTAAAGGAGGAAAAGAGAGTGAAAAGTTTAAAACAATGGTTTATGTTATTATTAGCTTCTCTAATGATCCTAGGTGTTGCTACAGGCTGTAGCAATGATGATGCAACCAATGAAGAAGATACGACGAACACAGAAGAAACTGAAGATGCAAATACGGAAGATACAAACACAGAAGAAACTGAAGATACTACGGAAGAAAAAGAAGAAGGCCAATAATGAAGAAAAAAAGCTTAGATCCATTTGGATTTAGGCTTTTTTATTCGTATTTTTCAAACGAGAAGACCTACTGAGGGCGGTAACCCGTCTTTTGAAAAGAGTATATATAATATAGAAGAAAAGCGATATCATTCGTTAATGAATGCTGCCGCTTTTTTATAAAAAAACAGACCTAATCGAAACTGTGCCGAATGGTGAATGAGGGAGAAGAACCATTTGAGCATGCAAACTTGAAGCGAACGATTCGAATGCTTCGCCAAACCGTTTTTGAAAGCTTACAGATATCCACTAAGCATTATGAGTGAATTGAAGCTGCTTCCGTTGTAGGATAATTTGATAAGGAGTTACTTACGTATATTACCAAACAATTGCTTGATTACACGGAAAAAATGACTATGAAACGTTAAATGTTATGTTCCGTTATTTATTTGAACAATTGAGGGATAATGGCTTGCATACGGTTCTTTTGCCAACCGATTATGACATCTCCGGTTTACTTTCGTTAGGATTTAACGAACTCCCATGGGCCGCGTCGTCGACTAATTAACAAGAGGGGAATTCCACACGAATTTTAGAGAAAACACAAAGAGAATATGATTTCTCGGTGTGTTTTTATGAGTTTTCAAGCAAGGTTCACATTTTTCATCGACTCAATTGGAGACACCATTCGATTCAGGAATCTCCACTTTTTCGCCCCATGGTCCGCTCCTAAATAATCGTTGGTCAGCCATAATCCCACATCGGTCATTGTGACCATCTCCATTTTGATCGGCCCTTCCTTCACATTCATCGAAAAATCTGAATTCCACTGAAAATCAACGACAGTTGCAGGCTCGCCAGTAGACTCTACCCGATGTGTTCCCGTACCTGCAGCTAGTATCGCAGCAACCATACAATCGCCTAGCTTTTTCCCTTCGATCACTACATCACTCTCTAACAAAATTCCCTCACACTCGAGAGACGCCTGAACTTTTGGAACCTCTTTGTCCGTTTCCTCCTCGTTTGGCTGAGACTTTTCTTGCTTCGAATCTTCCTGCTTTAACTCGGATGGCGATTCCTTCGATTTCTCCTCAGCTGAACTACACGCAACGAGCAATATCGATAATAGAATTATCAGCAAAGCTAAAACAAGTCTAGTTGTTTTTTTCCAGCCCTTACACTCTCTATTTTTTGTAAAATTCCCCCTCTTTTACCACAACTTTCTATTATTCTATTCAACCTTTCTTTTTGTCATCATGCATTCATACATATTGTTTCATAAAATTTCTATCTGTTACTCTCAAGAAACTATCAAAATAAGGACGGCTACCTTTTTAATTTTGCAATAGAAAAGTGCAGAGAAATGATATAAAAGGGAATGTTATTCGAGGTCTTGGACAATTTATACAGGAATGGTATGAAACTTTTCATTTTAAACTTATAAACCCAGGATAATTAATCATAGAAACTCAATAAAAATGTTGAAGAATTTGAGAATGCCGCTAACTTTTTAACGTGAATAAAATCATATGATCGTCATCTCAAAGAAGTAATTCCTGCTTTTTTCGTATTTAGTTGTATAGGACTTATAATGGCATCTGTGCAGGGCTTCCTTGAACCAGTCCCCGAATTTTTATTTTAATGTAAAACCCACATAAAACCAAAATTCAGAGTGGTTTTTGTGGGACTTCTGCCTTGAATGTAAAGGTAATGTAAATGTTTAAGGAAAATGAGTGTGGTTTTTTATTGGGGTATGCGTAAAAATACACAATACAAAGAACTTCAATAGTAAACAAAGTTTTAACAAAGTTCCCCACTAGCATTAACATTTATCTCCTATAGTGGAATTGTGGAAGAGATGAATCCAACATAAAGGGGAGAAAATAAATGAAATCAACGAAGCGAAAGTTAATAGGGCTTACAGCTGTTCTAGGATTATCTGTCCTTGCGGGTTGTTCAGGCGAGGAAGATAAAGCAACTGGAAAAAATAAAGGGGGTAAGCTCGAAGGAGAACTGACAGTATATACAGCAATCGAGGAAGAACTGATTCCTGTGTATCTTGAATCATTTGAGAAGAAATATCCTGATGTTGATTTAAATATTGTGCGGGATTCAACAGGAGTGATTACAGCTAAACTTCTAGCTGAAGGCAAAAATACAGAAGCGGATGTTGTATGGGGAACAGCGGCCTCTAGCTTGTTAGCTCTTGATGAGAAAGATATGTTAGAAGGATACACACCTGAAGGGATTGATCGTGTACAACCGCAATTTAAAGATAGTAATCAACCAGAGAAATGGGTAGGGAATACAGCATTTATGACGGGTATTGCCGTCAATACGGCTGAATTAGAAAAGAAAAAATTACCGATGCCAACATCTTATGAAGACTTAGTAAAACCAGAATATAAAGGAACGCTTGTGATGCCTCATCCGGCTTCATCCGGTACAGGATTCTTAACAGTATCCGCATGGTTACAAATGATGGGTGAAGAAAAAGGCTGGGAGTACATGAAAAAGCTGCATGAAAATATTGCGACCTATACTCATTCAGGGTCGAAACCGGCCAAGCTTGCTTCCGCTGGTGAATATCCAATTGGTGTATCGATGGTGTACAGTGCCGTAAAAGAAAAGCAAAAAGGAGCACCCGTTGAAGTTGTGCTTCCAAAAGAAGGATTAGGTTGGGAAGTAGAGGCAAACGCACTCATCAAAAAAAAGGATAATAAAGATGAAGAGCTAGCGAAAGTATTTTTAGACTGGGCGATTTCTGATGATGTCATGCAAGAATATTTTAACGCCAATGGATTTGCGACGATCAAGAATGATTTCCCAGCACCAGAAGGTTTCCCAACTGATGTAGTTAGTCAATTATTTGAGGAAAATGACTTGAAATGGGCCGCTGAAAACCGAGAAGCGATCTTAAGTAAATGGGAGAAGGAATTTGGTCAAAAAGCCGAGCCGAAAGAATAATAGGCGAAAGGAAGAAGAAATATGAAAGATTACTTAAAAATTGACCATATTAGAAAAGTTTTTGGGAATGTGACGACATTAAATGATCTGTCTTTTCACGTGGCCAAAGGAGAATTTGTTTGTTTATTAGGCCCAAGTGGCTGCGGGAAAACGACCTTACTTCGAACGATTGCCGGTTTAGAGGAACCGACTGCGGGACGGATTTTTATTGATGGAAAAGATGTGACAGCTGTGCCTCCAGCTAAGAGAAACTTCGGGATTGTCTTTCAATCTTATGCCCTTTTTCCCAACTTAACGGCTTTAAGCAATGTTGAGTTTGGACTAAAGGCAAAGAAAATGCCAAAGAAAGAAGTGAAAGAGAAAGCATTAGCTGCATTAGAGATGGTCGGATTAGTCGATTTGCAAGATCGTTATCCTGCTCAGTTATCAGGTGGTCAGCAACAAAGAATTGCTCTTGCACGTGCTCTAGCATTATCGCCTAGCTTTCTCTTATTAGATGAACCATTATCGGCATTAGATGCGAAAGTCCGAGAAAAACTTAGATTTGAAATTCGCGATCTTCAAGAAAAGCTAGGAATTACAACGATTATGGTGACACATGATCAAGAAGAAGCTTTAACGATGGCGGATAAGATTATCGTCATGAATCGTGGGGAAATTATGCAGATCGGTACGCCTCAGGAAATCTATCAGTTACCAGCTAATCCATTTGTTGCTGATTTCATCGGCGCGATGAATTTTATCAATTTACAGCCGAGCCATCCTGAAGGCCGTATTTTGGCGATACGTCCAGAGCATATCACTTTAACTCAAGGAGAAGGGGTTTCCGCGATTGTTGAAAAACTGGAATTTAGAGGCCCTGTGTATAGAGGAATGGTCAAGCTTGAGCAAAGTGACTCTCCGCTACACGATAAGCTCGTATTAATTGACTTGCCAGCTACCATTGTTCACCAGCAGAAAATTCAATTAGGCAGTATATTGACACTTTCCATCGGGGAAAAACAGATGTTGTCATATAGTGAAAAGGTGGGCTGTTAAATGGAGTGGCTCGAAAAGAACGAGAAAGCAATGGTTACAAAGCGTGTGAAGCAGAAGGCAGGAAAAAATGAATGGCTCCAACGTTTACTTCTTCTTAGTATGATCGGCACCTTTTTATTATTACTTGTTTTTCCGCTCTATCAATTATTTGTACAAGCTTTTTATGATAAAGAAGGCGCATTTGTTGGACTAGATAACTTTACTCAATATTTTTCATCGCCAACGTTAGTACAATCATTGAAAAATACGATATTTATCTCTAGCATGACCACATTGATTGCCGTGACATTGGCTTTTGTTTATGCTTTCGCGCTGATTCGAGCAGCCATTCCAGGAAAAATATTTTTTAAATCAGCAGCTATGCTTCCGTTGTTTGCGCCAACGATGATGCATGGGATTGGCTTAATGTATTTGTTTGGAAATCAAGGATTAATCACGAATGGCTTTTTCGGGTTATTACCGAATATGGCAATCGAATTATACGGGCCAATTGGAATTATTATAGCCGAAGTGATATATACGTTCCCACAAGCAGTATTAATTTTATTAATAGCCTTTCAAGGGGCAGATTATCAAATGTATGAAGCGGCAGATACGCTTGGAGCAAGCAAGCTCAAGAAATTTATTACGATCACAATGCCTAGTGTAAAGTACGGCTTGATCAGTGCCTCCTTCGTTGTGTTTACATTAAGTTTTACGGACTTCGGTGCTCCGAAAATTGTTGGCGGACAGTACAATGTCCTCGCCACTGATGTTTATAAACAAGTCATTGGGCAACAAAATATGGCGATGGGTGCGACTGTAGGGATTATTCTAATGTTACCAGCAATTTTCGCTTTTACCGTTGACCGATTGACCATGCAAAAAAATTCAGCGGCGATTTCCGCCAAATCAAAGCCCTTTGTGATTAAAAACAATCGAATGAGAGATTCTCTTTTATTCCTATTTTGTTTACTTATCTCGGGAGCGATTTTATTAATGGTATTTGCAGTGTTAGTTGCTGCATTTACGAAGGTTTGGCCATATGATCTGAGTTTTACTCTTGATCATTTAAATTTCTCTAGCTATACAGGTGACGGAATGGAAGCATTTAAAAACAGTGTCATTGTCGCTTTGATCACAGCGATAGCTGGCACATTGCTGACTTTTGTATTTGCTTATGGTATTGAAAAAGTGCGTCGGATGGCTGGGTTAAGAAAAATAAGTTATTTCTTATCCATCATTCCATTAGCTGTACCTGGACTTGTCATCGGGTTAGGATATATCTTTTTCTTTAGTCAGCCTGAAATCCAACTTTTCTCATGGACAATGACGAATCCATTCCATTTCTTATATGGCACGGTCGCGATCATTGTGATGGCAAATATTATTCATTTTTATTCTGTGTCGTTTGTTACAGCGACTACGGCGTTAAAAAAGTTAGATAAAGAATATGAGCTTGTGTCTGAATCAATGGGTATCCCATTTTACAAAACATTTTTTAAAGTAACGGTACCGATGTGCTTGCCGGCCATTTTAGAAATATCGATGTATTTTTTCGTCAACTCGATGGTGACCGTATCAGCCGTGATGTTTTTATACTCACCAGATTTTAAGCTCGCCGCGATCTCGATTGTGAATATGGACGATGCTGGAAATTTAGCAGCTGCGGCGGCAATGAGCTCACTCATATTATTAACGAACATTATTGTCAGATCGTTATATGAACTATTAACGAAATATTTAAATAAACGTGCTTTGCATTGGCAAAAAAGATAGGAGAGAGAAGAAATGGAAACAAACATTAAAGCAGTTATTTTTGATTGGGCAGGAACAACAGTGGACTACGGATGTTTTGCTCCTGTTCAAGTATTTATGCAAATTTTTAAAGAAAAGGGCATTGAAATCACTATTGAAGAGGCTCGTCAACCGATGGGGTTATTAAAAATTGACCATATTCGTGCCATCACTGACATGCCACGGATTAAAGAATTATGGGAAGCTACATACGATCGTCAGCCACAGGAAAGCGATATTGAAGAGATGTACGGCAGATTTGAAGAAGAATTGTTTGCTATTTTGCCAGATTATACAACGCCAGTACCTGGATGTTTAGAATTAATGGAAAAACTCCGCCAGCGTAGAATCAAAATTGGATCAACTACTGGTTATACGTCCGAAATGATGAAGGTTGTCGCACCAGGCGCTGAAAAACAAGGCTATAAACCAGATTATTACATCACTTCTGATGATGTGCCAGCGGGTCGCCCATATCCGTGGATGTGCTATATGAATGCGATCGAATTAGGAATATACCCGATGAGTGCGATGATTAAAGTTGGCGATACCGTTTCTGATATGAAAGAGGGCAGAAATGCCGGTATGTGGACGGTTGGCGTCATTTTAGGCAGCAGTGAGCTTGGATTAACGGAAAATGAAGTAAAGGAAATGGACGCGAATGAGCTAGAAGCGAAAATTCAAGAAGTTAGAGAACGTTTACTAGCCGCAGGAGCTCACTTCACAATTTTACAACTGGCTGATCTTGAAAGTGTCATCGATCAAATTGAGCAACAACAAGTAGTAGGAGGCGCAAAGCAACATGGATAATCAACATTATTTATTATTGACACCTGGGCCACTGACAACGACGAAAACAGTAAAAGAAGTAATGTTAAGAGATTGGTGTACATGGGACGATGACTATAATGGACTCGTTCAACAAGTTCGCGGCAAGCTCGCTCATCTAGCCACGAAAAACAGCGAAAACTATACTTCTGTGTTAATGCAAGGAAGCGGTACTTTTACGGTAGAAGCAACGATTGGGTCTGTTATCGGATCTGAAGGGAAATTACTCGTTTGTGTGAACGGTGCTTATGGAAATCGAATCGCACAAATAGCTAATATTCTCGGCATTGACACGGTCATTTGTCAGACCGAAGAACACGAGCCCATTTCTGCACAAAAAGTAGAAGAACTTCTGAAATCTCATTCAGACATTACACATATTGCCGCTGTCCATTGCGAGACGACGACCGGGGTGTTAAATCCTATTCAAGAGATCACAAAAGTAGCTAAAGTATACGGCAAAATCACGATCATTGATGCGATGAGTAGCTTCGGTGGAATTGACATCGATATGGAAGATTGGCAAATTGATTTCTTAATTAGCAGTGCGAATAAATGTATTCAAGGCGTACCAGGTTTTGGATTCGTAATAGCGAAGCGAACAGAGCTAGAAAAGTGTAAAGGCATTGCTCGTTCCCTTTCACTTGATTTATATGGTCAATGGGAGACGATGGAACGGTTCAATGGGAAATGGCGCTTCACTTCTCCAACTCATGTCGTTCGAGCTTTTTATCAAGCTTTAGTAGAGCTTGAAGAAGAAGGTGGCGTGTTAGCGAGACAACAACGTTACACAAACAATCAACAGCTACTAGTAGCGAGGATGAAAGAAGCTGGATTTGTTCCTTTCATCGAGGAAAAGTATCATTCACCAATTATTACGTCTTTCTGCTTTCCTAATGCAGATTTTCATTTCCCTTCGTTTTATGAACGTTTGAAAAAACAGGGGTTTGTCATTTACCCAGGGAAGGTGTCACAAACAGATACGTTTAGAATTGGGAATATTGGCGATGTTCACGCTGAAGACATCAAAAAATTAACCGCTATTATTTCGGAAGGAGCTGTCTATCAATGAAAATCTTTTGTTTAGGTGGAGCAGGTAAAATTTGTAGAGAAGCGATTCTGGATCTAGTTCAATATTCTAATTTCGAAACGATCACAGTCGCAGATTATAATGAGGAAGAAGGAAGGAAAGTTGTCGAATGGTTAAATGACCCGCGGGTGGATTTTGTTCAAGTCGATGTAACCAATATTGATTCAACTGTTGCCAAAATGAAAGGCTACGATATTGTCTTAGACGGAACGACGATTAAGTTAAACGGACTGTCTTCCGAATGCATTGCTAAAGCAGGCTGTCATGGCATTAACTTAAATGGCTTTGGTGAAGAAAACCAATGGAACGATGTATTTATTGAAAACGACAAAACATTGCTTCCGGGTTTCGGAATGACGCCGGGATTAACACAGATGATGGCGATGCATGCAGCGAATCAATTAGATACAGTTGAAAGTGTTCGAGTCAGTCACGGATCATTTCGCCCAATTGCCTTTTCCGCATCGATTACAGAAACAACGACGTATGAATATGATCCAGAGCTACCGACAAGGGTCGTTTTTGAAAATGGTGAGATGAAGCAAGTGCCGCCATTTGCGCGTCCAAGAACGATTCAATTGCCGGAGCCGTATGGCGAAACTGTTCAATATATTATTCCACATGCGGAGACAGTAACGTTATCAAAAGCATTGAAAGATAAAGGAGTTCAACTAATTGAAACTCGTGGAACGTGGCCACAAAAAAATATGCGACTGGTGAAAGCTTTATATGAATATGGCATTTTGCAAAATACACCGATTCACGTGAACGAAAAAGAAATTGGGATTATGGATTGTATTTCCCAATATTTAATCCAATCAGAAGAAGGGCAAACAACAGAGTTATATGGATATTCTCTTCATGTAGAAGTGGAAGGAGAGAAAGACGGGAAGAAAGTCAATCATACTCTTTACCATACTCATCCTGCTTCAGACGGCTCTGTACCTGGATGGGAAAAGCTACGCGCCTATACACGAAATGTAGCTACTCCTTTTGCGATCGCAGCTCATTTAATCGCTAATGGTTATGTAAAGAAGAAAGGAGTCATTACGCCAGAAGAAGCCTTTACAAACCCGGCTATCATATTTGAAGAATTAGAAAAGCGAGGAATTTTTGTCCATGAAGAAGTGAAAGAAGTAGCTCCTACTATTTAGTCTAACTAGTTAAGCTAAATAACAGTAATGGAGGCTTGGCAATGTCTGTAGTAAGTGAAGAGAGAAAACGAATGATTCTAGAAAAGTTGGAAGTAAAGGGCAAGGTCAGGGTGGCTGATCTTGCTAATGAATTTGCCGTTTCTACTGAAACGATTCGCCGATACTTAGAAGATCTAGCCAAAAGTCAAAAATTAAAAAAGGTGTATGGAGGAGCTGTGAAGACATCTCATTCACCTTTAATTGAACCTTCTATGATTGAAAGAAAGATTTTAAACATTGAACAAAAGCAAAGAATTGCTTATAAAGCAGCGACATTCATTGATGATGGAGATGTCATTTTGATTGACGAGGGAAGCACGACTCTTCAGCTAGTTCCTTATCTTCTGCATATAAAAGATTTGACGATTATTACAAATTCTTTTGCCTTTGCCAACCAATTGATCTCAGCTACAAATAAGAGGTTATTTGATGGAGAGATTGTATTTATTGGCGGAACGATTAGTTCCCAGCATTTTCGAACGGCTGGACCGATGTCACAGGAAATTTTGAATCATTTATCTTTTGACAAAGCATTCATCTCAGTTGATGCGGTTCTTCCGAGTTTCGGGATCTCTTCCTACGATGTAGAGAAAGCAAGGCTATCTGAAATGATGATTAAGCAAGCAAAAGAAACGTATGTATTAGCGGATCATTCGAAAATTGGAGAAAAAGGAACGTATAAGATCACTGGATTGAGCAAAATTGATTACATTCTTTCTAACCAATATTCCCCTGAAGATTGGAAGGAATATTTGATCAATCATCATGTAAAGTGGATCAAGTGCTGATGAGTAACGATAGCGTGAAGAAGAACTTTATATTTGAACAATAAAATATCAATACTCTTGAAATAGAGTTTGATCATTTGAAAAAATCCTGTTGATTCAGGATTTTTTTACTTTATCTAAAAGATGATTTATATGACAGAGTTACTGACCGTATAATTGAATGGACTTTTAAACGCTCCTATTCATGGAGAAAAAGATCCGAAACAATAGAGGTAATCTTCACGGCGACAACAAACCATTTCCTCCCACACAAGTTTCTATATATAATAGAAGAAACTGATCAATTTTCATAGATTGGAGTCATTATATAATGAAAGAAAACATTAAGCATTGGATTGAACGTTATCAACAAGAAGGTGATGAGGAAGCGTTGGTGCAGTTGAAGATTGCGTGCTGGCCAATGATCGAGCCGCTCATTGAAGAGTTCACGCAAAAGCATGGAGCGGAAGTAGGGGGGCTTCTTCGTGAAAAGGGGCTGGAGCGTTTTGCGTTTATCTTTAGCAAATACCAGTTAAATGTGCAACTTCCGTTAGAGACGTTTGTTGCGAATACATATCGGTTTTATTTTATGCAAGTATTGAAAGAACAGGCATAAGAAAAAGGTATCCTTAACGAGCGCAAACTTGTCAGGATACCTTTTTTTATTAATGATAATGGATAATGTCTTCTGCTAAGCTAGTAAAGGCTTCACCGACGATAGATTCTTCATCATATACAGAAGTGCCGGTGTTTTCTTCCGGTTGAGCGAAAGGTACTTGGGCAATGACGGCTGTTTGTAGTTGTTCAGCTAGCCTATCACCGCCACCTTGTCCAAATAAATATTTTCTTTCACCGTTTTCTTCGTAGTACGCCATGTTTTCGACGACACCCATAATGTGATGTTTCGTATGTTTAGCCATCACACCTGCTCTCGATGCAACATGAGAAGCGGCATTGTGAGGGGTGGTGACGATAATTTCTTTTGCATGAGGGATCATTGCAGCTACATCAATCGCAACATCACCTGTCCCTGGAGGAAGGTCTAAGAGAAGGTAATCCAACTCTCCCCAATGCGTATTGACTAAGAAGTTGCGAATCCATTTGTTTAACATCGGCCCACGCCACATGACGGGTTGGTTATCCTTAGAATAAAAGCCCATTGACATGACTTTTACGCCATGGCTAGTGGAAGGAATCACCGTTTGATCAATCATTGTTGGCTGTTGTTTAATTTGCATCATCGCCGGAATGCTAAATCCATAAATATCCGCATCTAAAATGCCGACACGTTTCCCTAAGCGAGCAAGGGCAGCTGCTAAGTTGATCGTTACCGTTGATTTACCTACGCCGCCTTTACCGCTTGTTACAGCAATAAATTTGACGCCTGAATCTGGACGTAACATTTTCGGCATGCCCGTTTCCGTCACGGCTTCTGCTTTCAGTGATTTTGTTAATGCTTGACGCTCTTCATCGGTCATGGCGCCAAAAGTTAAAGCGACACTTACAGCACCAATGTTTCTCAGAGCTTCTTCAATATCTTGCTGAATTTTCGCTTTGAGCGGACAGCCTTGAATCGTTAATACGACTTCTAGTTGAACGTGGCCATCTTGGATTTGAATGTTTCTTACCATGTTTAATTCAACAATACTTTTATGAAGCTCAGGATCATTCACATTCTCCAGAGCTTGTAATACTTGCTCATTTGTTAGCATCGTGTTTATCCCTGCCTATTCTTTCAATCCTTTTCCTAGACCTTTTAAGAAGTGAACACCGAAGTTCACTGCACGATTCACGTCTGGATCTTTCAATACTTTCATCAAGTCGAATACGCCGATTTTTTCATCGTTATTGATCTGTTTTGCTTCGTCCATCCCCGAATTCAAGCTACTTACAAGTTTCTTTGTCATTGCAGGGTCCATAGCAGTGAGTACACCTGCGACGCCCATAAAGTGATTGATTAAATTCGTTACAGGTTCACGAGAGACTTGATGAAGAACGATATGTGCGACATCTTCTTTCGCTTGAAGCAGCTTAGTCGCTGCTTCAAGTGCTCCTACATTATTCAGTTCTCCAACAATCGAGAAGATTTGATTCAACGCTTCTTCATTTTCTGAAAGGAGCGTTTTTAAATCTTCTAGTTTTTGTTCTTTGATTTGTTCTTCTGTTAGTTGTTGTTTTTGAATCGTTGTAATAGGTGCTGCCATCGATTACACTCCTTCCATTATTTCGTTGTTAAGTGAACGTAGCCTGGACGCTTCCATTTACGTTCTGCTTCAACACCATTTTGCGGGTGACGTTTTTTGTAACGTGGGTTTGTTTTTGGTAATGGCGCTTTTCCACCATCTGCCTTCAATACTTCTAAACGCACTTTCGTTTGCTTATAAGCAGGTGTGAACGTACAACGGTCAACGGCTGGGCCTGTTAAGAAGTTAATCGCTGAGTCTTTGCTTACAGAGTTCATCGGTAAGAATAGCTCATTCTTTTGAACGCGATCCGTTACTAGTGCATTTAATTTTAACGCACCATATGGAGACACTAAGCGAACGAGAGAGCCATCTTTGATTCCGCGTTCTTTCGCTAACTCTGGTGATACTTCTACATAAATTTCTGGTACTTTTGCTTGGATACCTTCTGATTTATTCGTCATGTTTCCTTCATGGAAGTGCTCAAGTACACGACCGTTGTTAATATGACAATCGTATTCTTCAGGGAATTCCACCGGCTCTACCCAATCATATAACGCGAAACGAGCTTTTTTATCCGGGAAGTTAAAGCCATCTACATATAAAAGCGGTGTGCTCTTACCATCGAGGCTACCCCAGAAGAAGCTATTCCAGCCTTCAAGCACTTCATAATTTGCTTCTCCAAAAATAGGGGAGAGGCTAGCCATTTCGTCGTAAATTTCACTTGGATGGCTGTAATTCCAATCCGCACCTAAGCGATTCGCAACAGCCTGAAGGATTTGCCAATCTGGTTTTGAGTCACCAAGTGGCGGCAATGCTTGATATAGTCTTTGGACGCGACGTTCTGTGTTTGTAAATGTTCCGTCCTTTTCAAGAGAAGGAGCTGCAGGTAAGACAACGTCTGCATATTGAGCCGTTCTTGAAAGGAAAATATCTTGAACAACGAAGAAGTCAAGCTGAGATAAAACATCATGCACATGGTTAGCGTTACAGTCGACTAAAGCCATATCTTCTCCAACTACATACATCGCTTTCATTTTGCCTTCTTCAACGGCTTGAAGCATTTGAATATTATTTAAACCTGGTTTTGGACTAATTTTTACACCGTAAGCTTTTTCAAACTTCTCACGTGCCTCATCATTCGTCACACTTTGGTAACCAGGAAGTAGGTTTGGTAAAGTACCCATGTCACAAGCACCTTGTACGTTATTGTGACCACGAAGCGGGTAAGCACCAGCACCTGGACGACGGTAGTTTCCTGTGGCTAACAATAAGTTGGAAATCGCAGCAGATGTATCAGAACCACCTGTATTTTGAGTGACACCCATTCCCCAAAGAACACAAGTGCCGTCTGCATCGCGGATCATTTTCGCTACTTCAATTAATGTTTCTTTAGAAATACCTGTTTGTTCCTCGGCATACTCTAATGTGTACTTTTGAAGCACATCTTTGAAATCCTCATAGAAGTTGACGTTTTCTTGAATGAATTTCTCATCATGCCAACCTTGGTCGATCATATATTTCGTTACAGCCATTAACCAAACTTGGTCTGTTCCTTGTTTCGGTCGCATAAAGATATCAGATCTCTCAGCCATTTCATGTTTTCGAATATCTGACACAATTAGCTTTTGACCATGTAATTTATGCGCACGTTTTACGCGAGTAGCTAATACAGGATGTCCTTCCGCTGGGTTCGCTCCGACAATAATAACAAGACCCGCTTTTGCGATATCTTGAATGGTACCAGCATCTCCACCCATACCCACTGTACGGAATAGACCATCTGTTGCTGGAGATTGACAATAACGTGAACAGTTATCAACGTCATTCGTTTGGAAGATTTGGCGTGCCATCTTTTGAATTAAATAGTTTTCTTCATTTGTGATTTTAGAAGAAGAGATAAAGCCAACTGATCCAGGGCCATACTCTTTTTGAATCCCGCCCATTTTTGTTGCGATTAAGTCAAGGGCTTCATTCCAAGAAGATTCAACGAATACGCCATCTTTACGAATTAGCGGTTTCGTTAAGCGCTCTTTTGAATTGACGAAGTCCCAGCCGAATTTTCCTTTTACACAAGTAGAGATCGCGTTCACTGGTCCTTTAGATGGTTGAACTTTCAAGATTTTGCGATCTTTCGTCCAAACTTCAAATGAACATCCGACACCACAGAACGTACACACTGTTTTTGTCTTTTTTGTACGCTTGTCTCGCATGGCTGCCTCTACTTCTGATACAGCCATAATCCCGCTGTAGCCCGGTTCTACTTCTTTAATTAATCCAATCATCGGATCAAGCATATCTTGCTTTAATCCTGTCATAAATCCAGCTTCACCTAACATTGATTTTTCCATTAAAGCATTACATGGACAAACCGTGACACATTGTCCACAGCTGACGCATGAAGAATCATTGATCGCCACGCCTTCATCCCAAATCACACGAGGACGTTCCGCTTCCCAATCGAGCGATAGTGTTTCATTCACTTGTAGGTTTTGACAAACTTCTACACATTGTCCGCAAGCGATACATTGGTTCGGATCGTAGCGGTAGAATGGATGGGACATATCGACTTCTGTTGGATCCACTTTTGGTTCATACGGGTACTTTTGATGTTCAATGCCCATCATTTCTACCGTGTTATGCAACGTACAATTCCCATTGTTGTTGTCGCACACTGTACAGTAAAGTAAATGGTTTTCTAATAAACGATCCATTGCTTCTGTCTGTGCTTCTTTTGCTTTAGGAGAAGCTAGTTGAATGTTCATGCCATTCTCGGCCTTCGTTGAACAAGAACGAACAAGCTTTCCGTCGATTTCGACAATACATGTGTCACATGTTTGAATCGGATCTACTTCTGGAACGTAACACACTTGTGGGTGTGCGATTTCATTTTGGTTAATTACTTCTAGAATCGTTTGCCCTGGTTTCGCCGAGTACTCTTTTCCATTGATTTTAATTTCAGTCATGGTGTTTACCTCCTTTTTGAACACAAAAAAATCCACCACGAATTGACATGTCTACTAAACATGTAAAAAAATTCATGGTGGATAAGCTTCTTAGCAGATCTTACTAAAAGACCAATCCAGTTTTTAATTAATCAATTAAATAGAATCAAAACATAGGTAAATATTCCGATTCCATCTTTGCCGTCCCTTATTATAGCTCTTTCCCAAAAAATAAACAATATAAACTATAAAACATCTTTTATGAGAATAATTATCACAAACTTCTCCTTTAATTTTTTGCAGAGTTGATTTATTATTAACAAATTGTAGGGGTGAAATCGCTTTATCAAAAATAATAATAGTATTTTTTATGATGGGAGAATGCCTGTTATGTCTAGAAAAGTTCATGAATTCAATGACATCATTCGTAAACTTCGTAAAGATTTGTTCGGGAAAGGGCCGGAACGGATTCATACCATATTCGTTGAAAAGATGGCTGTATCCACACTTTATGGGAATTTGACACCAACAGAAAAATTCATTGCCAGTACGCCAGAAGGAGTCCAGATGGTTCACGCAGCGCGAACGCGAATGATTCAAGAAGTGTATTCAAAAGCTACTCCTGAGGGGATGGAAGAATTAATGGGTGCGAAGTTAGTCCATTTATTTTCTGATATCAAAATCGAAGAAGATATGGCGGTTTCTGTGTTTATCTTTGATAGAAATATAGATTAGGAGGTCAAAGATGATGGAAGCAGAAGTAAAAAGGGAGATTATTCGTGTAGAGAACGGGAAAGCAACAGCGGTAGAGGATGTGATTGTGACCGAGTACCCGGTCACCGTGAAAATTAATCAAGAGGAATTCGTCACGATGGTTTGTACTCCAGAGCATATTGAAGATATGGTCATTGGGTATCTTGCTTCTGAAAATATCATTCGCAAGTTTGAAGACATTGAGGATATTTGGGTGCAAGAAAAGGACGGTTTTGTTCATGTCAAAACGAAAAAAGTGAACCCTTATTATCAAAAATTTCAAAATAAGCGTTACATCACCTCTTGCTGCGGCATGAGCAGGCAAGGCTTTGTGTTTGTCAATGATGCGTTAACGGCGAAGAAAATGGATGAGGTTCGCGTTCAAGTTACGCCGGATGACTGTTTCCGACTGATGAATGAGATGCAACAGTCAGCGGTGACTTTTCAAAAAACAGGCGGTGTTCATAATGCGGCGCTATGTGATGTCAACGGTATCGTATTAAGCCGAATGGATATTGGCCGGCATAATGCGCTTGATAAAATATATGGGCATTGTTTGCGAAATGATATTACCATAAGGGATAAAGTCCTTGTTTTTAGCGGAAGAATCTCATCAGAAATTTTATTGAAAGTCGCAAAAATTGGTTGCGAAATCGTACTTTCGAAGTCAGCACCAACAGAATTAGCTTTACAACTGGCTGAACAATTAGGTATAACAACTATTGGGTTTATTCGCCAGGAATCGTTAAATATTTACACGCACCCCGAAAGAATCGACATGAATGCATGATGTGAACGGCGGCAGACCATGGAAACAAAGACGATCAACCACTAGTGAAGAAAAGAGGTGAAGAAGATGACTCAAGTAATACAGGACAAATTACACCGTCCTTTAAGAGATTTGCGCATATCTGTGACGGATCGATGCAATTTCCGCTGTCGGTACTGCATGCCTGAAGAAATTTTTGGTTCAGACTATTCTTTTTTGCCATCTGATAAAATTTTATCATTTGATGAAATAGAAAGATTAGCGAAAATTTTTGTCTCTTTTGGGGTAAAAAAAATACGGATTACTGGCGGAGAACCGCTGTTAAGAAGAAACTTAACAGAACTAATTGACCGTCTTAGTCAGATTAGTGGTGTGGAGGATATTGCCTTAACTACGAATGGTTCACTGTTGAAAAAGTATGCTAATGATTTAGCGAAAGCGGGATTATCGCGTGTATCTGTTAGTTTAGACTCGTTAAACGAAGAACGCTTTCTGGAGATGAACGGAAATAGAGGGAAAGTAAAAACGGTGTTAGAAGGCATTGAAAAAGCGGCGGAAGCTGGAATGAAAGTGAAAGTCAATATGGTTGTACAAAAAGGGAAAAATGACCAAGATATCATTCCGATGGCTCGCTTTTTTAAAGAAAAAAAATATACCCTTCGCTTTATCGAATACATGGACGTAGGAAATTCGAACGGGTGGCGTTTAGATGATGTCCTCTCGAAAAAAGAAATTATCAATCAAATTCATCAGTTTTCGCCTATCCAGCAGATCGAACCTAATTATCGGGGGGAAGTAGCCACTCGCTATCGCTATGTGGATAGCGACCAGGAAATTGGTGTTATTTCATCCGTCACGGATTCATTCTGCTCCACGTGTACAAGAGCGCGGATTTCCGCTGAAGGAAAGTTATACACTTGTTTGTTTGCTGCAGATGGTACCGATCTTCGGGAACTACTTCGTTCAGGAAAAAATGATGAAGCCATTGCCAAAACGATTGAAAACGTTTGGAGTAATCGAAGCGATCGCTATTCTGACGAGCGGACGAGCCACACTCAATTTCGCCAACATTCAAAAGTAGAAATGTCTCATATTGGCGGATAGAAACGAAACATTTGACAACAAGAGATAAATGAGAGGAGTAGAAGTATGGCTTTTAATAAACCGGATAAAATTACAGAAATAGCCATTGAGGCAGGGGTGAGCAAGGCCAAATTACCTGTGCCGACAATGCTCATATTAGGATTTTTAGGCGGAGCTTTTATTGCTTTAGGTTTTTTACTTGATATTCGAGTGATCGGAAATATGCCGCCAGAGTGGGGAAGCTTTGCCGGATTTTTAGGAGCGGCTGTGTTCCCATTAGGACTTATTTTAGTTATTTTGGCTGGTGCTGAATTAATTACAGGAAACATGATGTCTGTATCTATGGCACTGTATGCTCGTAAAATTTCTATGGCGAACTTAGCTCGTAACTGGTTTTGGGTGACATTCGCGAACTTACTTGGAGCTTTATTTGTCGCTTTCTTTTTCGGTCATATTGTCGGTTTAACAGAAACTGGACCATTTTTAGATAAAACGGTAGCGATTGCACAAGCAAAAGTCGCGGATTCTTTTATGCAAACATTCGTCTCTGCAATTGGCTGTAACTGGCTTGTCTGTTTAGCCGTTTGGTTAGCGTACGGAGCTAATGACTTCATCGGAAAAGTCGCTGGTATTTGGTTCCCAGTCATGGCGTTTGTGGCGATCGGATTCCAGCACGTAGTGGCCAATATGTTTGTCATTCCAGCTGCGATTTTTGCGGGACAGGTGACATGGATGGAGTTTGTAGGAAATGTGGTGCCGGCCTTTTTAGGAAATGTGGTCGGAGGAGCAGTATTCGTAGGTATGGCTTACTTTATGTCTTTCCAAAAACGACAAATGCCACAAACGAAATTACAAAAAATTTCTTAATACAAAAGCGGAGCTGGACGATACGAAAGAGGTCGTTAAGCAGTAGTAGCTGTTCATAATGTTGCTCACAACGTACATAAAAAACCCAGCAAATGCCGGGTTTTTTATGTACGTTCATGGAAAAAGTCACCGTTTTTTCCGCCAGTTTTTTGTACTAAATGTGTTTCTTTAATGACCATCGATTTGTCGACTGCTTTACACATATCATAAAAAGTGAGAGCAGCAACCGATACAGCTGTTAATGCTTCCATTTCGACACCTGTGTTTCCTTCACATTTCACAGTCACTTGTATATGTAATTCATATCCTATCTCCGTTTGCTTATAATCAAAGGTGAAATCAGTTCCTTGGAGCATGATCGGATGACACATCGGGATAAAGTCTGATGTTTTTTTAGCTGCCATAATGCCAGCAATTTGAGCCACTTGTGTAGGGTCGCCTTTTTTGATTAGGCCTTGTTGAATGGCTTCGTATAATTCATTGGACAGAGCAATCGTACTTTTCGCGATCGCCGTCCGTTTTGTGATTTCCTTTTCTGAAATATCGACCATCTTTGGTCGGCCGTCTTGATTCCAATGAGTAAAATTGCTCATGATATCCTCCTTAAGTATGTATCATCTGATGATTTATTCAGGCCAATCTTCTTTGGAGTTAATGTTAATGAACTCTTGTTGGTCGTTGGCAAAAGGTACATAACGAACATGTAGTTTATTTAATAAGGCTTGCATGCTTCTTTTGTTCTGTTGCAGAAGCTGTTCTGCAAGATCTATACTTCTGCGATGGTATATAGCGGCAAGCGGCTGGATCTTTTCGGGTTGACTAGGGACAATCGCATCATATCGATCCTCCGTGAATGAAAGCATCGTTTCGACAAAAGCAGAAGTCATGTAGGGCATATCGCTCGCTAAAATAAAAAACCATTCCACGTCTGTAATGGTAGACATGATATAGTGTAAGGCAAAGAGCGGACCTTGATAATGTTGTTCTTCTTCAATGACAAAGCGGGTCTCCGTTTGCGGAAATTTTGGTAATAAGTCTTTATTGGTTGAAATAATCAACGGATGAAGTTTGTTGTGTTTTAACGCATCTAAACTATATTCATATAAAGGTTTTCCCTTTAATTGTTCAAACATTTTCGGTTTGCCATAGCGAGAAGATTTACCGCCTGCTAATACAACGCCAGCTACGCTCATTGTCTGTTCAGTTCCCCGATGAAATGCTGAACCGTTGGGATGATGAGTTGATTCATGCCAAGCTTCACAGCATTGGTCGATCCTGGAAGCGCGTAAATCGCTGTTTTGTTTTTGCAACCAGCAACAGCGCGGCTAAACATGGCTCGCGGGCCAATGTCTGTGTAACTTAATGAACGAAATAATTCGCCAAACCCTGACATTTCTTTTTCAAACAGGGAGGTGAGAGCTTCATAGGTGATATCCCTTGGAGTAAACCCGGTTCCTCCGGTGACGATAATCGCATTAATCGTTGGGTCTTCACACCAAGAGTGAACTTGGCTCGTAATCGCTTGCTGTTCATCTTTGACGATGCGATATTGAACAACATCGAATTCGGCAGCTTTAAGCAACGATTGAATGTGCTGACCGCTTTTGTCATTTTCCATCGTTCTTGTGTCACTGACAGTTAAGATGGCCGCATGGACTGATGTCTGTGCATGAGTTGGATGCATCTGTATCCTCCTTTTACTATTTATGAAATCAATGACTCAATTATAATAGCATAAATCAAAAGGTCAAATTAAAATTTACATAGAGAAAGGAAGGATGTTCCATGAGTGAGAGATATTCAAGGCAACAGCTGTTTCAACCGATCGGAGATTCTGGGCAGGAACAGCTGCAAAAAAAGCACGTGTTAATTGTTGGAGCAGGCGCTTTAGGAAGTGCTAGTGCAGAAGCGATCGTACGGGCTGGAGTAGGAAAGGTGACCATCATTGACCGCGATTATGTGGAGTGGAGCAACTTGCAGCGCCAGCAGCTATATAGTGAGCAAGATGCAAAAGATAAATTACCAAAGGCAATTGCGGCAAAGAACCGATTAGAGAAAATCAACTCGACGATTGAAATTCAAGGACTGATTATGGATGCGAGGGCGGATAACCTTGAGCCGCTTCTTACTGATGTCGATGTGATGATTGATGGGACGGATAATTTTGATATTCGTTTTATGGTCAATGACCTTTCCCAAAAGCATCGCATCCCATGGGTATATGGGTCTTGTGTAGGAAGTTACGGGGCGACTTATGCGATCATCCCCGGAAAAACCCCTTGTCTTCACTGTCTACTGCAAGCTGTGCCCAACACAGGAGTCACTTGCGACACAGCAGGCATTATCAGTCCAGCAGTTCAAATGGTCGCTGCTTATCAAGTAGCGGAAGCGTTAAAGATTTTAGTTGGGGATATAACTGCTGTAAGAGACACCTATTTAACGTTTGATGTATGGAAAAATCAGCACTATGCCGTAAATTTGGATAAAGTAAAAGGCACTCATTGTCCATCCTGTGGAGATCATCCCACATATCCATATTTAGCCTATGAAAACCAAACAAAAACGGATGTCTTATGCGGGCGAAATACCGTGCAAATTCGACCAGCCAATGAAATCCATTACGATTTTGACCGCTTGGCTCAACAGTTAAGCAGCCACGGAGACATTCACCGAAATCCCTATTTGCTTTCTTGTCAATTAAAAGATTATCGCCTTGTGATTTTCCAAGGCGGGCGGGTCTTGGTTCATGGAACAAATGACATTCAGCAAGCAAAAAATCTTTATTATCGTTTATTAGGATAAAAGGAGTGGTAATTATGTTGCAAAAAAGAACCCCTATCGCTGTAGAAGAAGCTGTTCGACGTGTTATGGAGTTTGCTCATCAAGGAAAAAAAGAATCGGTGCCTCTCACTTCGGCATATGGCCGTTTTTTAGCCGAAGATCTCATCGCTGATCATGATGTTCCCGCATTTGATCGCTCGCCTTATGATGGATTTGCCATTCGAGCTGAAGATAGCGCTTTGGCGAGTGCTGAACAGCCAATTTCTTTTGAAGTAGTCGGAGAAATCGGAGCTGGATTTGTTTTCGATGAGGAGGTGGCGCAAGGTCAAGCTGTTCGTATTATGACAGGTGCTCAAATTCCACAAGGGTGCACGGCCGTCGTGATGCTTGAATTAACTCGTCCATACGAAGAAAACGGTAAGAAGTACATGGAAATTAAACGCGCTTATAAAAACGGGGACAATATTTCGTACCAAGGGGAAGATATGAAAAAAGGAACCGTACTTGTCAAAAAGGGAACGTATATCAATCCAGGTGTTTCCGCTCTGCTGGCGACATTCGGCTATCATGAAGTGCCGGTCGTGAAAAAGCCTGTCATTGGCGTGTTAGCGACAGGGAGCGAGCTGTTAGAGACGAATGAGACGCTCCAGCCTGGAAAAATCCGCAACAGCAATGCCTATATGATTCTTTCTCAAATTGAAAGAGCAGGAGGGGAAGCACGATACTTTGGCAAATTTAGCGATGATTTACATACATGTATTTCTGCTGTGAAAGGGGCATTAAAGGAAGTGGATGCCCTTATTACAACGGGGGGCGTGTCCGTTGGAGACTTCGATTATTTGCCGGAAATTTATAAGCAATTAGGCGCGGAAGTATTGTTTAATAAAATTGCGATGCGTCCAGGAAGTGTAACGACAGTTGCTCAGTTAAATAACCAATTACTATTCGGTCTTTCCGGCAACCCATCAGCGTGTTATGTTGGATTCGAATTATTTGTCCGCCCAGTGATCCGAACGTTCTTATGGAATGACTCTCCTCACTTACGTAGAGAGCAAGCGCTCTTAGGAGAGAACTTTACAAAGCCCAATCCTTTTACAAGATTTGTACGAGCGAGCTTATCCTTTAATAATGGTCAATTAGTCGCTGTTCCCTCTGGTTTTAATAAATCAAGTGCTGTGTCATCATTAGCAGTAGCTGATGCCTTCATTGTGCTTCCAGGAGGCACGAGAGGGTATGAAAAAGGGATGGCTGTCGATGTGCTTTTATTAGAGGATCTGCAAGGAAGTGAGTGGCCTTGGCACGGCATTGTTCCATCCTACAGGTAGTTGGCTATCAAAACAGCGGCAAAACGACGTTAATGGAGAAATTGATTCATCGTGCAGCGAGTGAAGGACTTCTCGTCTCTTCTATTAAGCATCATGGTCATGGAGGTGCTCCTATGAATGAAGCGGCATCAAAGGATAGTGTGCGTCATTATCGAGCAGGTGCTGTCGTTTCAGGGGTAGAAGGAGATGGAGTTCTCTCTTTAACTGTGAAGCGCGATTGTTGGAGCCTTCCACAATTACTAACGTTGTACCAAGCCTTTGACGTTGATGTGATTTTTGTTGAGGGATATAAACAAGAAACGTACCCCAAAGTCGTCTTATTACGTGGTGAAGAGGATATAGACTTGCTTTATTCTCTATCTAATATTCAATGTGTGATTTATTGGGAGGCATGTCGTTTACCGAATGACTTACCGTATCCAGCTTTCCCGATATCAGATGATAAGCAGTCTATCGATTTTTTAATAAGAATAGTGAGGAGATAAGATGGAACAAAATTTATTTGAAATTACCGATCAACCGATTGTGACAGAAGAAGTGACGAAGAAAGTTGCGAGTCGAAATGCAGGGGCCATCACGGTGTTTATTGGTACCGTACGGGAATTAACAAAAGGGAAGAAGACGCTTCATTTAGAATATCAAGCGTATCCTTCGATGGCTGTGAAGATGTTGGCGCAAATTGCGGATGAAATTAAGGGAAAATGGCCAGAAGCGAAGGTTGCTATTACGCATCGCACTGGCCGATTAGAAATTTCCGATATCGCTGTTGTGATTGCTGTCTCGTCACCTCATCGCAAAATGGCTTATGAAGCAAATGAATATGCGATTGAAAGAATTAAACAAATTGTCCCCATTTGGAAAAAAGAGTTTTGGGAAGATGGAACACAGTGGATTGGCGATCAGCTCGAAAATGTTCCTTATCCAGATGGACAACCAATAAAAGAAGGGGGATCAAAATGATTACCGTTTTATTATTTGCTCATTTACAAGAAGAGGTAGGAGAGGCACAAGTGACGATTGAAGCGGCGGAAATGACCGTTTTACAAGTGAAGAAGTGGCTAGAAGACCATTATCAAATATCTTCTTTGCAGCAAGTGATGACTGCTGTTAATGAAAGCTTTGCAACGGATGAAACGCTAGTTAAACAAGGGGATACGATCGCTTTTATTCCTCCGGTAAGCGGCGGATGAAGAAATGAAGCAATACAAAACCGTTTCAATAGTGATCTATTGAAGCGGTTTTGTCTTATGAAGGATTGGCTTCCAACAGAAAAAGCAAGAGATAATTTTATTGGCAGCAACGGATTGAGGTAAAACTATGCTATACTGAACAATGGTTGAATGATAAACAATGTTACCATTTTTATATAGAAGTTTGGTTTAGGGAAAGGAAGAGGGAGTTTGAATATTTTTATTACAGGTGGAACGGGTTTTCTCGGATCGAATTTAATGAAAAGACTAATAGAGCAAGGGCATCACGTTTACGCTTTAGTACGGAATGTAAAGAAATTTGACGCGCTTGTGCAAACATTACCACATGAGCATAGGGACCATGTGCATTCGGTACAAGGGGAATTGACAAAACCGCTTTTAGGAATTGAATCGTCCAAGTTGCAATCATTGATGGGGAACATCAATGCGGTGTATCATACGGCTGCTCTTCTTTCGTTTGATGAAGGAGATCGGGAAGCGTCTTTTGAGATGAATGTAGAAGGAACGAAGCGCGTGCTTGACTTTGCTGAACTCGTTCAGGCGAAAACATTCTTTCATGTGAGCACCGCTTATACATTAGGCAATCGGACAGAGGGAATGGAATCGCTTTACCCACTTCAATCGACATTCATTAATTCTTATGAAGAGAGCAAATGTCACGCCGAGCATCTAGTTATGTCGGCTAGCGAACGTTTCGATGTTATGATTATGCGTCCTGCGATCATCATTGGTGATTCAAACACAGGGGAAGCGGAAACGACATTCGGTCTCTATGGTATTTTGCGTACCATTGAATTATTAAAGAAAAAGGCAAGCAGAAAGCCGGGCCAAGAGCAAGAACTATTCCATTTGTTAATGGATAAGGATTCAGTTTCAAACATTGTGCCGGTTGACTATGTGACGAAAGTATTGGCATTAGGCTTACAATATGGAAAAGGAAAGACCATTTACAATATTACCAATCCTGCGCCGCCAACGAATAAGGAAGTGTTAGAAATGGTGAAAGAAGCGTTTGACTTCTATTCAGTTGAAATCACTCCTTATGAGCAAAAAAACAGTTTGTCGAATCGGGAACAAAAAATGAATGAGCCGTTAGAAGTATTTAAAGATTATTTAAATCGTTCGATTGTTTTCCACGATGACAAC
The DNA here is from genome assembly GCF_016820555.1 of Bacillus sp. REN10. GTDB lineage: Bacteria > Bacillota > Bacilli > Bacillales > Domibacillaceae > Bacillus_CE. Next base: position 195,513 of record NZ_JADHDW010000003.1, read on the forward strand.
ACGAGAGAATTACTACAACAAGGAAAAGAAGAGCATCTTCACATGGATAAAGACATGCTGTTACGCATCATTCACGGTTTTCAAAAGCGCAAGGATCAAGAGCAAATGTTAGTGAACCAGTAAGGATTACGAACCGAGACGCCTCTCTGTAAGTAAAGGAGGCGTCTTTTGTCGTTTTGATAAAACGTGGAGTTTATGGTGTTATAATAGAATTGAACATAGTACTGATGAGTTAGGGAAATTTCATACCTTTTAGAAAGGAGCAGAAAAAATGACTAAACGGATCGACGTATACGAAAAAGCTGTGAAGTTAACGAAAAATAAGATTCGTGAAGATATCAATCAGTATCTCGGCAGGGAAGAAATACCTCCAACATTTCAACAATATTTACGAGAAAGAGGGACATTTGTTGAGCAGATTTGGATTAATGTATGGGTTAGTCAAGCATCGAATGAGATGTCTAGAAAAGAAAAAAGAAACTATTTAACCGAAAAAGGGATCGCTGTTGAAGTAGGAAACCGAAAACTCGTTAATCAGTTATTTCGTACCGAAATTAGAAACTACCAGCCTTTTGATGTCATCAATTGGTTACAACATAAATTTCAAAAAGAAGAAACATGGTCCGCTACATATGAAAAAGCAAGAGCAGCCTATTTAAAACAGCAAGAAAAATTGCTTCAAAAAAGAAAACAACAGAAACTGCTTCAACAAATGAAAACCGTCATCGAATCTATTTTAGATGAGCAGAGAGACCGTTTATATTTGAACTTTCGATATTTGTTTGCTAAACAATTAGCGGAAGATCTACAAAAAACCAAATACAACCTTGTGGAGCTCTATCCTTTCGAATATGAATTAGTGGAAGATGGCCATTTTGATCCAGGAAAGTATTCAAGCTTAGGAGAATTTTCGTATGAATGTACGGGTCAATTTCAACGAACGTTCGATTGGGGTAGAGAAGAGATTGAATACGAAACGTATAATGACCGCTATATTGAGTTTTTTGAACACGAGTGGATGGATCAAGCTGTGGAGATGCTGATAATCGAGCTCCCCGCCTCTATTTACGCAGACTATGAAGCTGCCTTTCAACAGCCGCTAACGAAAGAAGAACTGATGGATGATTATGATCATCTGCTAGTAGATAGTGGCACGCTTGTTTTTGATCAATTGTCGCAGGAGCATGTACCGGATTTATTAAGCATTGCTGATTTGCCATTTGATGAGGACATTCACCAACAAATCTATGAGTGGCATGTGCGAGAAAGAGAAGCGCGAGAAGCGTTTGAACGCGCTGAAATCGAGCGGAAAAAAGCGGAAGAAGAACGGTTGCTTTCAGAGTTATTTGGTCAGGAATATCAGCCTTCTGTCGAAAGAAATGTCCGCTATGTACTCCATATTGGTGAGACAAATACCGGGAAAACGCATCAGGCGCTGAAACGAATGAAAGAAGCAAGCAGTGGTCTTTATTTGGCTCCGCTTCGTCTATTAGCCCTTGAAGTGTATGATAAATTAAATAAAGAGGGAATTCCTTGCTCGCTGAAAACAGGGGAAGAGGAAAAAAGTGAACCTTTTGCTCGCCATGCTTCTTGCACCGTCGAAATGTTCCATGAAAAAGACGTGTATGACTTGATCGTCATTGATGAAGCGCAAATGCTGGCAGATAAAGATCGGGGATTTTCTTGGTATAAAGCGATCACAAAAGCAAACGCGAAAGAAGTACATATTATTGGCAGTAAAAACATTAAAGAAATGCTTATTCAGCTGTTAGGAGAGAGTGAGTATGAACTGATTGAATATGAGCGAGAGCTTCCGCTTCAAGTGGAACCGAAGCCATTTAAGCTTTCTCAAGTCGAGCCTGGGGATGCTCTCGTTTGTTTTTCGAGAAGAGAAGTACTGGAAACAGCGGCGAGCCTGAAAAGAAATAAGCATTTAGTCAGTATGATCTATGGAAGCATGCCTCCGGAGACGAGAAAGAAACAAATGCAGCAGTTTATTAATGGAGAAACGAATATTATTGTGTCAACGGATGCCATTGGAATGGGTGTCAATTTGCCGATTCGCCGCATCGTCTTTTTAAAAAATGAAAAATTCGATGGGACGAGAAGAAGAAGATTAACGTCACAAGAAGTGAAACAAATTGCTGGTCGAGCGGGCCGTAAAGGAATGTATCCAGTCGGAAAAGTAGCCTTTACTTCCGATATTAAAAAAATGGTGAGTCTTTTAGAAAAACAAGATACTCCTGTTAGTTCGTTTGCCATTGCTCCGACACCGAGCGTGTTTGATCGATTTCAAATGTATGATCGTCATTTAGGTACGTTTTTTGAACTGTGGGAAAAATTCAAAAGTCCAAAAGGAACGAAAAAGTCGGCACTGACACAGGAAAAAGAACTATATTCATTAGTAGTTGGTAGTGACATTGAAGCGAGGCTTTCGATGACGGATTTATATAGCTTCTTACATTTGCCATTTTCAACAAAAGACGCCGGTTTAACGAAGCAATGGCTGATGACGATGAAGGCGATTGTGGAAGGAGCGGAACTTCCTGAGCCGAAATGGACACCGAACAGCTTAGAAGAATTGGAGCTTGCTTACAAAGCGATTGGTCTGCATTTACTGTTCTTATACAAATTAAATAAGCCAACAGAAGCGATTTATTGGGAGCGGATGCGAGAAGAAATTAGCGAGCAGGTACATGAGAAACTACAAACAGAAGTGAAAAACATTCATAAAACATGTCGGAAGTGTCAAAGAAGGTTGCCGGCAGATTTCAGATTTCCAATCTGCGATTCATGTCATCAAAGCAGGCAGGAACAATATTGGGGTAGATGGTAATTCAATGAGCAGGCTGTCTCAAAAGAAAATCACCTCTTTATGAGACAGCCGCTGTATGTTAGATCTTTTTTTGTCGAGCAGCGATTTCTTCAGTGACAATAAACGCGAGCTCCTCGTTTCCGAATAGTGAAAGAACATTTAATAAAGTGTCATAGTGAATGTCGCCCGCTTCTTCTTTCGGTACCGTTAAATCGATGGCTTGTTGTAAGGTTGGATTGGCCATCTGTTGTGGATAAGCACGCCCATATAACTCTTCAGGGTTAAGGTCATGGTTTACACACCATTGGGCAAATACTAAGATCATCATTTGCTCATCTCGTTGATAATTTTCTATGATTTGTTTTTCTAATTCTTTTTGATTCATCATTAAATCTCCTTAATACTTTATTTTTTCATTTTAAAGGGAACCATTATGGATGTCCATCCGTATATAAGGATAGAACTAGTCATCAAATGTGTTCTATGATGAAGTAGAAAGGAGCAGCTTTATGTCTATCGCTATTTGGATCGGCATTGTCGTATTATTTATTGCAAGCTTTATTGGGTTGATTTTCCCGATCATTCCATCTGTTTTAGTCATATGGGGAGGATTCCTTCTCTATCATTTCGGAATCAATAATGATGAACTGTCCATCTTGTTTTGGGTGGCCATGGGGGTATTTACAGCGTTAATATTTGTGGCAGATATGCTGGCCAACAGTTATTTTGTCAAAAAATATGGAGGATCCAAATGGGGCGAAGGAGTCGCAGCCATCGCCGTCATCGTTGGATCGTTTGTTATACCGCCTTTTGGCATTTTGATCGTTCCGTTTGTAGCTGTGCTTGTGACAGAGCTTATCATTTTAAAAGATGTCAAACAAGCATTCTTTGTAGGATATGCGACATTTGTCGGTTTTTTAAGCGGCACCCTCGCCAAAGCGTTAATTCAAGGGATAATGATTACTTGGTTTGTGATTGAAGTGATCATTTAATACATTTAATCATAATAAAAACGTCCTCCGAAAGAAGGGCGTTTTTATTATAATTGCAAGACTAGAATGTCTCATAAATGATCGAGCCTGTTTGGGAAAGATCATAATCTCCCAATGATTGGATTTCTGCATGAAAAGATGTAGAAGTGAGTATCTCCTTCACTTGATCAATAAGTTGTTTATTTTCTGGTGTTTTTAAGATGACGATATCATACCGTTCAGTAATCAATGGTACAAAATCGACTCCAACGATTTTGGCAGCTTTTTCAATCCCTACTCCGACGTCAGCCGCGCCTGTTGACACAGCAGAAGCGACACCAAGGTGATTCGTTTCTTCTATATCATAGCCTCTAATTTCTGACGGGGAGATTTGATGGATACGGAGCTGTTCATCAAGCAAAATTCTTGCTCCTGAACCTTTTTCCCTATTTATGATCGTCACATGCTCTTGATTCAAGTCGGCCCAAGTCTTGATGTTTAAAGGGTTTCCTTTTTGAACGTAAAGACCAGCTTTTCGCGAAACTAAATTCAATAAAATATAAGGATGACTGACTAATATCTTTTTCACATAAGGCAGATTGTATTCTCCTGAATCTCCGTCAAACATATGTAAACTAACGATGTCGCATTCTCCGTTGTACATCGAGATCAAGCTGTTAAAACTTCCGACATTTGAACGCAGTGTTTTATAATGAGTATTTTTCTCAATATACTTCCCTAGTAGGTCAAGAACAAGATCTTGTCCACTAATGACAATTGTAGTACTCTCTTTCGTTGGCGGTTTAGGAAGCGTCATCGCAGGGCTAGGAGAAGATCCTGTTTTCTGCTTTTTGATGTATAGCTCTAAATCGTTAGCGTCCATCCGCATTTGTCTGCCTACACGGAATACCGGCAATTCCCCTTTTTTGACAAGATCATATATCGTTAATTTTGATACCTTTAATAATTGTGCCACTTCCTCAATCGTATAGGAAAGCTCTTTTGACATATCCATCCCTCCATCCCTTTATATTAACGCATTCGTCAGTATTTTGTCACAAACCATTTTTATTTAAGTATTTCCTTTTTCATTATAAGTAATTATAATTAGTTATGGTTTGTTATAAATAGTTGGTCAGGAAGGAAGAAAAGAATGAAAAAGTTTTATGGTGTGATTATGTTCATCATGCTAATGTTTAGCATCGTATCTGGATGTTCTTCTCAGGAAGAAAGTAAAAAGAAAGAACAAGGGAAGCAAGAACCAGTAGAATTAACGATTTCTGCGGCCGCTAGTTTACAAGAGGCGCTAAATGAGATTAAGTCTTCTTATGAAAAAGAACATCCAAATGTAAAGATTGTGTACAATTTCGGAAGTTCAGGCGCCCTACAACAACAAATTTCTCAAGGCGCTCCAGTAGATCTCTTTTTCTCCGCAGCTGAGGATAAATTTGATCAATTAGTAGAAGAGGGCATGATTCAGAAGGAGCAGGGGAAAGATCTTCTGTCTAATGAATTAGTGTTAGTTGTTCCGAAAGAGACAGGTCAAGACATTCACACATTTGAAGATTTGAAAAAAGTGAATAAATTGTCCATCGGTACACCAGAATCGGTGCCTGCTGGACAATATGCAAAAGAAACATTAGAAAACATCGATGTATGGAAAGAGATTGAACCAAAAGTCGTTTATGCCAAAGATGTTCGCCAAGTGCTTACATATGTAGAAACGGGAAATGTAGACGCTGGAATTGTGTATAAAACAGATGCGATGATTTCAACGAAAGTGGATATTGCAGCGGCAGCTAAAGAGGAGACACATACACCGATTATTTATCCGGTAGGAGTGATTAAAGGTAGTGCTCATCTAAAGGAAGCTGAAGTATTTTATCAATATTTGCAAAACAACACATCGATGGAGACATTTACAAAGTACGGTTTTAAAGGGGTAAAATAATCCGATGGTTACCGATTTTTGGTCACCGATCAAACTCTCCATTGAAATTGCCTTCGTTTCTGGCTTCATTGTGTTGGTGGCAGGAATTTTATTGGGAAGATTCATGGCGAATCGGTCGTTTAAAGGGAAGCTGCTTTTGGAAACGGTTCTGCTTCTCCCATTAGTTCTACCGCCTACGGTCATCGGTTTTTTGCTTGTTATTATCTTTGGGAAAAACAGTGTCATCGGACAAGCGATTGAGTGGGTCTTTCACCAGCCTGTGATGTTTACTTGGTGGGCCGCTGTGATTGCTTCGACAGTCGTTGCTTTTCCGTTAATGTATCAATCAGTGAAAACCGGTTTTGAGGCTGTTGATCAAGATATCGAAAATGCTGCTCGTGTAGATGGAGCGAGCGAGTGGCAAGTTCTTTTATTTATTTCGATCCCGCTCGCCTTAAAAGCGATTATCTCAGGTGGCATTTTAAGCTTTACTCGAGCGTTAGGAGAGTTTGGGGCGACGTTAATGTTTGCTGGCAATCTTCCGGGAAAAACGCAAACAACACCGTTAGCAATATATATGGCGATGGACTCGGGCCATATGGACATGGCTTGGTTATGGGTCATTTGCATGATGGGCCTTTCGTTTTCACTGCTTCTTTGCGTGCATATGATAAAAACATAAAAAAGCCGCTTCGGTGTCATTCATCGAAGCGGCTTTTTTGATGAGTAGACATATACTGAGGTCGGTTCTTTTGAACCAAGCTGGTCATTTACTGAGTCTGAAAGTATAACGGAACAAACCGCAGATAAGAATATTACGTATAACCGATCCAGAAGGAAACGTCACACAATATGGATATGGTGATTAAGGTGGAACATTTGCTTATTTAACTGGTAGTTAGTCTAATGTTTCAGGAAAAATTCAATATTGGGCATCTAAGGCTTGGCAATATAAGAAATGGTTTGATGCTAGACTAAAAAGTAGACACAGATTGTTATAATAAATATATCAACTATAACGAGGTGTGTCTGTATGGCAAGAGGTAAACGATACGATGAGACATTTAAAATTGAAACAGTAAAGTATATCAGTGAAAACCATAAGTCTGTAGCTCAAGTGGCTAGAGAAATGGGGGTAAATGAAAATACTGTACACAACTGGATCAAAAAGTATAGTCAGCAACCAGAGATCAAAGAAGTCCAAACTTTCTCTTCGGCAGAGGCTGAGTTAAAGGCTCTACAGAAGGAAATGCGTGATCTTAAGGAGGAGAATGAAATCTTAAAAAAGGCGATGCACTACTTCGCGAAAAGCCCTCGGTAAAATATGAATTCATTCATAAAAATCGCTCCCAATTCCGAGTGGAGAAGATATGCATAGTCCTGGGAGTTTCCAAAAGTAGTTACTTCAAATGGTTAAATCGACCAAAAAGTGACCGGCAGAAACAACATGAGAAATTATCACAAAAGATTTTCCAGACCCATTTAGAATTCAATCAACGTTATGGGAGTGTCAAAATCGCAAAAACACTGAATACACGTGGCGTTAAAGTAAGTCAGCGTACCGTTTCTCGTATTATGACAAGTCTTGTACAGTCAAAGAATATAAGGCTACGACCAATTCGAAGCATCAACATCCAGTAATTGAAAATATCTTGGATCGCCAGTTTAAAGCTAGTAAACCAAACCAGATGTGGGTAACGGATATCACGTATATTCCGACCAATGAGGGGTGGTTGTATTTGGCAAGCGTAATGGATTTGTATTCTCGTAAGATCATAGGCTGGGCCATGGATAAAACGATGACAAAGGACTTGGTGATCTCCGTATTAAAGATGGCATTCAAGCGTCAGAAGCCGGAAAAAGGTGTTATTCACCATTCAGACCGAGGTGTTCAATATGCCTCCAATGAATATCAGAAACTATTAAAAAAGTATCATATGGTAGGCAGCATGAGCCGAAAAGGAAACTGTTACGATAACGCTTGTATCGAATCCTTTCACGGTATTCTTAAACGTGAGCTAGTGTATCAAACGAAGTATAAAACTAGAGAAGAAGCGAAGAAATCATTGTTCGAATACATCGAGTTCTTCTACAATTCAAAGCGTATTCATTCAACGTTGGGGTATTGTACGCCGAACGAATTTGAGCGAATGTATGGAAATTGTGCAGCTTGATTTTACCTTGAGAAAAAAGTTTAAATCGCTCTTTATTTAAACTTTTTTCTCAAGGGCACTAAGCGTAAGCGCGGTAGAAAAATCTGTGTCTATTTTCTTGATGTAGTATCAATAACACTTGATAATAAATATTTAAAATCATCAAATTCCACACAATTTCAACATGCAAATTTAGCTTTAGCTAAGAATAAATCTGCTATGAAAAACTTCACCACTTCTCAGCAAAAGAAAATAAAAGCAGGCAAGACCCCTGATGGTTATACTTGGCATCACCATCAAACAAGAGGATATATGCAATTAATCAAATCAGAGCAACATTCTAAAACCGGACATACTGGCGGTAGAAAAATCTGGGGAACTAAATAATAAATAGCTAACCCATTATGGGTTAGCTATTTATTATTCGTTGGATTTTTTCACCATATTTCGTCGTTGTACTATCTGGATAACCATCAATGTCTATAAATTGAACTAACTCTTCAGCTAACTTACTTAAAGATTCAATTGGCCAATTTTCTTTAGACTCACGCTTTAATTTAATTAATACCGTTTGCCCAATAATATAAGAGAGACCATCCAAATGTTTAAATTTTATTGCTTTTAAAGCTAGTTCAATAAACCACTCAATATCTCCTTCCTCTTCAGCAAATTGTTCGAAACAATTTCCTATATCAACATACGATTTATGTTTTTTTATAAATTCTTCAAATTGCTCTTTTGTATAAACAGGATATTCTTCATCATCTTCAAAATCATCTTCTTCAATATAAAAAACAGCTGGTTCATTGCCTGTATAATCACGGTAATCAAATGCTAACCAATAGTTACCATCTCCAGCGAAAATAACAAAGCCCTTTTCAAGTTCCCACTCTTTTTTAACTTTTATTAGTTTACAGATAGCAAAAGATTAATTCCTTTTTAATAATCATGTATTACAGTGTAGTTACAGTAAAAAAAAGGAGTGTTGTAAATATGGATAAGGTATTTATTATGTTGGCTATGATATCTTTCTTGCTGTCTGTTTCATTGTTTGCAGTAGAAATAATGAAACATGGATATAAAAACAGTAATTTTAAACCTGCACTGATTTTGTTTTTAATTTATATCATAAGTGTAATTTCATTTTTGTTTATATATAACAGTTAAGGGAGTGAGAAAGATGATAGTCTTGCGAAATGTTTCGTTCGATGTGAAGGGAAACTTCATTTTAAACAACATTAATTTGGAACTAGAAGAAGGAAAAGTATATGGATTATTAGGACCTAACGGAGCTGGGAAAACAACATTATTTAAAACATTATTAAATACGATTGAATACAAGGGCGACATTCAAAAAGATCCGGATAACATGACTATTGGTCAATTAATCGAATACCCGGCTTTTTATCCAAATTTAACTTGTATAGAAAATCTAAAATTACATGCCTCGTATGCTGATATAAACCAAGATGATTCTGCTATAAATGACTTATTAAGGATGGTTGGATTAATGGGTTCTAAAAGTAAAAAGTTTAAAGAATTATCTATTGGGATGAAGCAGCGATTGGGCGTAGCGAAAGCTTTGATGGGCAATCCCGATTTACTACTGTTGGATGAGCCAACAAACGGGTTAGATCCCATGGGTATGAAGGATATGCGAGATCTGGTAGAACGGAATCTTAAAAGCAACAATAGAACAATCTTGATTTCAAGCCATAATCTAAATGAAGTGTCCTTGATGACGGATACTTTTTTATTCATGAGGAATGGTGAAACAGTTTTAAAGATTGATAACGAAGATGATATCTATGTTTATGGAAGTGTTCAACAAATAGCAAATCAAATAGATAGGGAGATCACATTACTTGAAGACAGGAGAAAAGAGAAATATTTTATTACAAGTGCTAGTAAGTTTAAGAAGTTACAGACCAATAAAGAATTTGTTTACAAAGACGTACAAACATTCACTTTAGAAAATTTATACATCAAACTGATGTCTTCTGATTTAATTGAGGTGAAAGCGGATGCTTAAATTGATCAAAAATGAATGGATTAAGATAAAAAGTGAAAAAGTGATTCTAATTATTGTGCTCCTTAGCCTCATTCCACTGCTAATGAATTTCGTTAATTTTGCTATAAACAATAGGAATGTTCAACTGGATAGCGGTTTTTATTTCACCTATTATAATCAGTATTTTATGATGTTGCCGATTATTTCAAGTGTGTTGGTGTCTTTTGTTTTTTATATCGAAGTGAAGAACAAAACGTATTTAGATTGGATAACGTATAATATTCCGCGTTATAAGCTGCTCTTTTCAAAAATCTTTGTATCTTTGATGATTATGTTGGTTATTTTTTTGGTGCATTTACTCACTTTATCGGTGTTTTATATTATAGTGGATGGGAAGGTTAATCACCTTTTGCAGTTGGTTTACTCATATACCATCCTCAATTCACTAGTCGTGATAATCGTTACCATCACCTTTGCCGCAATCATCCAATTAACAAAAAATATAGTGGCAAGCATATCGATTGGAATAGGGATGTCTTTGTTATCAATGATACTAATGGCTGCGCCTTTTTCATATTTCATTCCAACTGCATTCGGTTATAGACTGGGTTTATATATGATTGATCACGAGTTTTACTATGAGGGGGGAATGTCATCAACCCTTACAGGTATAGGAGTGTTCATTCTATTAATCATTTTTATGCTAGTCATAAACTTGAAAATAATCTATAAGAAAAGCCTTTAAAATATAATCAAGGGGAGAAATAGTCTTGGCTGTGGAAGACATACTCAAAAAATTAACGATCTTTGTACTCGAGGATGATCCGACCATATCGAAGTTCTTACATGTGTTTTTGAGTGATTATTTTAAGAAAGTTATGGTGAAAACGGATAATCGGTTCAGCTATTCGGATTTATGCGATATAGATGTATTTTTATTGGATATTGAAATACCTTTTGATAATGGGTATGAGGTCTGTAAACGGATTAAAACGCTTTATCCTCAAAAACCTGTTATCTTTCTTACGGCGCATAGTCAAATTGAAGACAAAATCAAAGGGCTAGAGCTAGGAGATGAATTCATCCCAAAGCCGTTTGAACCGTTGGAGTTGATTGCAAGGATTAAAAATCTGCTGAAAGACAGGTATAAGCATCACTTCTATTTGAAAAGTGTGGTTGTTGATGAGCAAATACATAAAATCTTTGATAGAGAAACGAGAACTGAAATTCCGTTAAGTAAGACTGAAAGTAAATTATTCTTTTACTTGTTTGAGAACATTGATATTAGCTTGTCAAGGGAACAAATAATCAATCATGTATGGGGAGAGAGCGATCAAACTAATCAAGCAAATTCCTTAAATGTGTATATTAATAGTTTGAGAAATAAGATTGATCATGAAGATGAATTGATCCAAACCATTTATGGTTATGGTTATAAATTATCCGCACCAAAGGAATGATGTTCATGAATAAAAAGCTCTACCTTTTCGTACTCCTATCGGTACTATTCTTCCCAATCGCTTTTATGATTTCGAATTACATTGTATTGGGTGCACATCTAATACATGATTATATAAATGGGACCGATACTCCTTTCAGGGCTTATGAAAATTATTTATCTGTTTTTCCATTTTCATCATCTTGATTTTACTATACGTTGCCTTCCTATCAAAAATCATTATAAATATTTCGTCTGAAATAAGACTTCTTTCGGATCTTATTAGAGAAATAGCCAAAGATCAAAGTTATCCCGAACCGGTAAAGATCCAAGTGTTAAAAAACAACGAAATGAAACACCTGGGCGAGTCAATCAACATATTAATCAACAGGTTAAAGTATAATCAAGATAAATATGAAGAATCGGAAGAAATAAGGAAAAGATATTTAGACCAACTTGCTCATGATATTAAAACACCGCTTTCTATTATTAAAATTAATTTGTTTTATCTAAAAACTGGGCAACATGTAGACGAAGCAATTACAGAGATAAATAGGAATACAGATATCATATCTACCTTAAGCGACCGGATATATCACAAAAATTATCTAAACTCTAACTCAATAATTACTCATATGACACCAATCAACTTAGAAGAATGCGTGAATGAGTGTATTGGAAAATGGAAGAATGCATTAAATCATAAAGAGATTAAAAATAATACCAAAATAGATCCTGGTATTATATGGGAATTGGACAAGGTGTGGTTTGAACGGCTTTTTGATAACATTTTACAAAATATTTTATACCATTCCAAAGCTGATCAATTAACAATAGAAGGATTTAAAGAAGGAGATACACAAAAACTAATTATAATAGATAATGGCATAGGCTTTAATCCAGTGAAAGAGCTTCAGCAATCAAGCCGAAAGGGATTAAATATAATTAATGAGGTTCCGAAATTACTAAGTCTCGACATTTTACTAAAGAGCAATGGAGCGGGAACTAAGATTATACTTTCTCGTATCAACAAAAGTAACTGAAGAGGTTAGAAGAGGTTTGTTCTTGCAGTTGTACTGGGGACGCTGCGCTGCAAACGAGCCATGATTGTAGTGGAATCATGGTATGAAACCAAGGTTGAGGGAAAAAGGAAGATAGAGAAATGAAACCAATAAGTTAAATGGAGATACCGTAGAAGTTCTTTTAAATGAAACAGAAGATAATGATTGAAAATTCAGAAGAGATTTAAGGATTTCATACCCCCTCAATTCAATTTGGAGTTATTCTGAAACAGGTATTCCTTATCTAAATCCAGAAATCGTACTTCTATATAAGGGGAAAAACACAAGAGAAAAAGACCATCAAGACTTTATGGTAATTAAGGACTCCATCTCGCATCTTGTGTATTTGGACCAGTGAAAAGAGTATTCTTGATTTAGATGATGGAATCTCTTCATGGATTCATGGCGATAAATATCTGTAGGGATTGAGAGGCCGCCCATTAATTGAACGGGTGTGTTCTTTTTTCCGCTTTCATCAAAGAAAATGGATATATTAGATCGTAACGTGTGCAAAATAATCCCGCCTCTTTACAAAAATGAGTAATTAAATCATAATAAAAGTGTAATAATAAGATATATACCATCTTCACTCGTGGCGCCTCGTCTGCGTGTGAAATGGTTCGAGAGAAAGGAACTTGCCCGGCTTGACGGACACGTTCCTTTTTTGTTGTATGTTGTAGAATAAAATCGCAATATCCTCCTTCGATCATAGCCAAAAAACACAGAATGAGCAATGTTTGCTAAGAAAAAAGCAAAGAAGCGACGAGGCTCCTTTGCTTTTTTTCTCTGAATGTGTTTTAAACATACCCTTTTTCTTTTAAAAAACAAATTCTCCGTCCTCAACCACAATATGGTCAAGCAAGGCAATCCCTATGGTCTTTCCGCGAGTCGCTTGGTCACTTCAATATCTTCGTGACTTGGTGCTGGCGAGCCGCTGGATAGCAATAGGTAAGGCGATGAATCAAAATATTTTTATGATTATAGTTGACTCTAACGCTACGTCATACTTTATTGTTAGTGATGAAGGGGGAACAAGGAATGAGAGCAAAAGAAGTAGCTGATTTAGTTGGGATTAGTGTACGTACACTGCATCATTATGATGAAATTGGCTTGCTGGTTCCCGATGAGGTAACGGAGGCGGGGTATCGCGTGTACTCGGATGAGAATTTGGAAATGTTGCAGCAAATATTATTTTTCAGAGAGTTAGACTTCCCTTTAAAGAAAATTAAAGAAATGATTAACAGTCCGTCATTTGATCGAGAAGAAGCCCTCGAGTTGCATCGAAAAATGTTGCTGGAGAAACGACGGAGAATTGATCAAATGCTTCAGACGATTGATCAAACTATTCAATATGTGAAAGGGGAAATTGATATGTCAAACAAAGAAAAATTTGCAGGATTTGACTTTAGTCATAATCCGTATGAACAAGAAGCAAGGGAACGTTGGGGCGATCAAGCGGTGGATGAGTCTAAAAAGAGAATAGGGAATATGACAAAGGATGATCAAAAAGAAATGTCCAAAGAGTGGGATGACATCTATAAAAAATTGGCGGCTCTTCGTCATCACTCTCCAGCATCTCAACAAGCACAAGAAGCAATTAAAGAGTGGTATGATTTTCTGAATAACATGGGGAATTACTCGCTTGAAGCGTTTAAAGGGTTAGGACAAATGTATGTGGATGATGAGCGATTTACGAAAAATATTGATCAATATGGAGAAGGGTTAGCTCGATTTATGAGGGATGCCATGGCTGTATATGTAGACAAAAATAAACTATAACATTATTATGTAAACTTAATAAAAAGAAAACGAAACTACCAGGAAATTCTGTCGGTTTCGTTTTCTTGAAAAAATGAACAATAGATGTTAAGTTAATACAAAGTTAGTTAGTTGAATAACTTAAAGGAGTGGTACAGTGGCTAAACCTAATATTATTAATCGACAAGTATTGATTGACGCAGCAAAATTGTGTTTAGTGGAAAAAGGAATAGAAAAATTCACTTTAAAAGCAGTGGCAGAAGAAGCAGGAGTCACACAAGGAACCGTCTATTATCACTTTCGGACAAAAGAACAATTGTTGTTAGATTTAGTCAAAGATATTTGTGATCATTCTTGGAACGATATCGCGCAGCAACAGAATCATGAAAACATCGTGAAGTATGCTTTAGAGTCAGCGAAAAACCGCTCTTCTGACGAGGCATTTTTTCATCAATTATTCTTTACTTTGACTGTGGCAAGCTTTCAAAATGAAAAGATTAGAGAACAACTGGCCGAGGTTTTACAGGCAGAGAACAAGGCTTTGTTTCAGCATTTATCAAAAATATGGCGTCAATCGCCTATTGAAGGAGTGTCACTTGAGACATGGGGAGTATTTTTCAATGCGCTGATAGACGGCCTGGCTATACAAAATCTAATCTCAAAAAATGTTCAGATAGAAACATTTTTCGAAGAACTAGAGCAATTGTTTATCGGACTAACTAAGCTATCTGCTAATAAAAAATGATCGGAGAAGGAAGCTATGCCGTTTTTCTTATTTTGGGGATTTCTTGTTTGGTTAGGAGCTAGTTTATTATTTCGTTTTTTCGGACATATCTTTTTCGTGACGGATTCTGTGTGGCTGATGATGATTTCTTATCTATTTGCAATCCCATGTATTTTGCTTGTTACTATGCCTATTTATCGTTTAAAGCAGGTGACGAACAATGAGCGATTAGCAGCTGCTATTTGTATCGCTCTCCCAGGTATGCTGATTGACTCTCTTGTGTTAATTTATTTTGATCATGTGTTTGTGAATTTGCCTATTTACACAGATCGTTATTTTGCTTCATGGTTGCTATGGGCCTATTCATGGATCTTGATGACTGGAATAGTAAAAAATAATACGGTGCGAACCCACATGTAATCTAGCTTTCCCCATGGGACATGACATTTATCATACTCCCTATATGACGGGTGCTACTTCAAAGAATGATTTCCCTTCTTTATAATGATGGTATCAATGAAAGAAGGGGAAAGACATGACGATTCAACAACAAAAACAATTAAGAAAACAAATAGCTCCGTTTGAAAAGTCGAGTACAAAAGATAGTGTACGACAATTGTTTAATACGATTGGTCCGTTTATTCTTACTTGGATTTTAGCTTATCAAAGTCTTGAGATTTCATATTTACTTACTTTAGTTTTTGCGACGATTGGTGCTTTTTTGATGACAAGGGTGTTTATTATTTTTCATGATTGCACTCACAATTCATTTTTCAAAAATCGGAAAGCCAATCAAATTGTTGGGACAATTACTGGCATATTGACGTTTTTCCCGTTTTACCAATGGCAGCATAGTCATTCCGTCCACCACGCAACGAGCGGTAATTTAGATAAGCGTGGAACGGGAGATATTTGGATGTTAACGGTAGATGAATATTTAGAATCTCCGTTATGGCGTCGTATCGCGTATCGTTTGTATCGCAATCCAATCGTCATGTTTGGGATTGGACCGACGTATGTGTTCCTTATCACGAATCGCTTTAACAGAAAAGGGGCAAGAAGAAAAGAACGATTAAATACGTATTTCACGAATGTAGCGATTGTTTCTATTATTGCTCTTCTTTGCTGGACAATTGGTTGGAAAGCCTTCCTTTTAGTCGAAGCGCCGATCTTTTTAATTGCAGGAGCTGTAGGTGTATGGCTGTTTTATGTACAGCATACGTTTGAGGATTCCTATTTTGAAGAAGATAAACATTGGGATTATGTGAAAGCAGCGGTGGAGGGAAGTTCTTTCTATAAACTTCCAAAACCTTTGCAATGGCTGACAGGGAATATTGGTTTCCACCACGTTCATCATTTAAGCCCAAGAATTCCGAACTATAAGCTAGAAGAGGCTCATAATCAAACAGAACCTTTAAAAAATATTCCAACGATTACTTTGTCGACGAGCTTAACTTCGTTGAAATTCCGTCTATGGGATGAAAAGAACGATCAATTTATTGGTTTTAAAGAATTAAAAGCTTACGCGAAAAAACGGAAGCCGAAACAGCCTTACATGTCCGTGCCCGTTAAACAAAAATAAATAGTTCATTCATAAAAAACCATGTGTCTTTTCTCTTTTCACTGATTTCGTTATAGTGAGGATACATGGTTTTTTCGTTGTTATTTAGGAAAATGTGGTAAAATAAAAATGAAATGATGTGAAACGATTGAATGAAGGTTTAAGCATGTTGAAGCGGTTAAAGGTTTTTCAAAAAGGCTCAGGAACCGCCCCTTATATATGGAGTATTTTGAGCTTTCTTCCCTTTTACTTTATTTTTCAATCTTCTTCGACGGTTGAAATCATTGTAGGGATCATTTTAACGGTTTTGTTCTTTGTCTTTTTACGGTTAGCTTTTATTTCTAACAACTGGCCGATCTATTTATGGTCATTGATTTTGATTACGATATCGATTACGATGACGATTCTATTTCAGTTTGTGTATTTTGCTTTTTATATTGCCTACTATAACGGGCATATCAAAAAACGAGGAGCTTTTATCACTTTGTATGTGGTCCATCTGTTGGCCACCACGATTTCAATTAATTATAATATTGTGTTGCAAGATCAACTATTTTTATCCCAGCTTCCGTTCATTATCATTATTTGGATTAGTGTGATCCTCCTTCCGTTTAATATTTATAATAAGAAAAAGCAAGAAGAACTTGAAGTGAAATTACAGGACGCCAATGATCGGATTGCGGAGCTAGTTAAGCAAGAAGAACGGCAAAGAATTGCGAGGGATTTGCATGACACATTAGGACAAAAGCTTTCGCTCATTGGCCTCAAAAGCGATTTAGCTCAAAAATTAGTGTTTAAAAATCCGGAACAAGCGCGCAGTGAAATGACAGACGTTCAACAAACGGCTCGAACGGCGTTAAATGAAGTGCGAAAAATGGTTTCATCGATGCGTGGCACTCGCTTATCAGAAGAAATGGTGCTTGTGAAACAAATTTTAAAAGCCGCTCAAATTGAATTAATCAGTGAACCAGAATTCAAATTAACGAATGTTTCTTTGTTTTTAGAAAATATATTAAGTATGTGCATGAAAGAAGCTGTGACGAATATTGTGAAGCATAGCCATGCGACTGTTTGTCACATTCGTGTGCAACAGACAGCGGACCATGTTCGATTAATCATTCAAGATGACGGCATTGGCTTTGACGAAGCAAGGAGCCTTGGAAAAGGAAGCGGCTTGTTGGGAATGCGAGAACGCTTAGAATTCGTCAATGGGACGTTAGAAGTGATTCATAATCAAGGAACGATTTTAATGATGAAAATTCCTAATCATATTAGACAGCGGGAGAAGGGAGAACAAAGATGATTCGAATAGTGATTGCTGAGGATCAGCGGATGCTGTTAGGAGCTTTAGGTTCCTTGCTCAATTTAGAAGAAGATATGGAAGTGATTGGACAAGCGGCGAATGGGGAAGAAGCAATCACTCTTGTTCAACAATTAAAGCCGGATGTTTGTATTATGGATATTGAAATGCCAGGAAAAAGCGGGCTAGAAGCGGCGGAAGAACTAAAAGGTCTAGAGTGTAAAGTGATTATTTTAACGACATTTGCTCGAACCGGCTATTTTCAACGGGCGCTAAAAGCAAAAGTGAGCGGTTATTTATTAAAGGATAGTCCAAGCGAAGAACTGGCGAGCTCGATTCGAAGCATTATGGCAGGCAGCCGCATATACGCTCCGGAATTAATGGATGATTTTTATAGCGAGGAAAATCCGTTAACGGAAAGAGAAAAAGATGTATTAGCGCTTGTTGCCGATGGAAAAAGTACAAAAGAAATTGCGACAGAGCTTCATATTACGACCGGAACGGTGAGAAATTATATTTCTACGATTTTTGATAAATTAGAAGTGAAAAATCGAATCGAAGCGATTTCTCAATCAAAGGAGAAGGGCTGGTTTAAATAGGGGAAGGGACGGTACAGGCATACCGTCCCTCATTTTTACATATCGTGGCTTGCGTTTTTGTTTTGGCGAGAATGGTTTTTGTTTTTTACTTTGTGGGAGCCGCTTAATGGCTGAGGTTGAGTGGATTCTGTTTTTTCTGACTTGGAGGCACTTTTCGTCATTGTTTTTCCGCCCCTTTACATGGTTTGATGACTGTCGTGTTCGACTTGTCTTAAATTTTCTTGCATTTGACTTAACTGTTCTTGCTGGGCCAATGTCGAATTGGCAAAAGCGGAGACAAGACTATTTTTCGCTGTTGCGATATTTTCTTCTGTTGAATCCGTCAGCGCTTGATGGACAAATCGTCTTGCCTCTCGGAAAAGCTTCTGTCCCATTTAAAACCCTCCAAGTGTCATATCAGGGTTTTCTTCGGTCTGTTCATTCGTATAACGAGCTTCTGATTCCGAGAAAGTTGTCCGATAAGGGAAGCGCTCATCATGCTTAGAAACGGCATCTTTTCCTTGTTGGACAAAACGTTTCGATTTGCTGTTTTTTCCCATTATGAATCCCTCCGAATAATGAGTTCACAGAAGATGTCTGTGTCCTTCTTATTGTGACTTTAAATCAACGGATTATGAACAAAAAAATTTTTGTTTTTGATGTATAAATGTTGAACCGAGTGGCTATTATAAATAAGGCAAGGAACGAAAAACTCCAAATGGGGTGATGGCTTTGGACAAATATTGTGCTAACCCAGATTCGGGAATCTCGCTATACATCATCATGTAAATGAGGTGTTTGTCGGAGAGCAGGTACATGTTGTAAAAACCATTTGAATTTCTTGCAGGTGACGGTACGCTGAGTGGCGTGCCGTCTTTCTCTTTAACGTCTTTTTATCCTGACTACATATTTGCAAGATCTGCTTAGAGTAGAATAGAAAATATACATTATTATTTGGAGGATCTTCAGAAAAGTAATGTGAAGAATGGGAACAAATGTACGTTTGAATGTGGTATAATAAAAGAACAATAGAAAAGGTTTCTCAAGGGTGGTTGGCACACTCCTTCGTAAAGTTAGTTCATACGAGGAAGGAGGTGGTGCCGAATGACAGTGTTTGAAGCATTAACGTTAATGATCTCATTTGCGGGACTTGTTGTGCTTATTCTGTCAGTAAAAAAAGACTAAAACCGCCCTTGAGTTTTGGCCAGCTCAGGCGGTTTTGTTCGTCTTTCTGCCGATCCCCCGATAGGGAACCTTGCTATTGTATCGCCGTTTTCGATGTTACCAGCATCGAAGCGGCTTTTTTAATATATGATTATTCACTTTCATTATACCTGAAAGTGATGGGTTTGAAAACATAATATAATCGTGTCTGAAAACTGTTTGTATAATTAATAAGTCATTGCCCGATGTATTATGGAATGTCATGAGTACTGGAAAAAGAGAAAGAGTAAAAATGGGAACCAAGAGAATTTCGTACATTTTTTCACTTTGTTGCTCTTATAACATGAGAAAGGATATAATAAGGAAGCAATTGATAGTAAAGGTGGTTTTTACATTGACAAATGAACATGAAGTTTTGCCTCCAAAGACTTGTACGATTGAACGTCTGGTGACGATCAAAGAAGATGTGGAAAAGGTGCTAAACGGGCAAAAAACAGCCACACGCCGTAATGGGAGATATGCGGATATTGGGGAGGTCATGACGCTTTCAGATGTTGATTTTGTTGTTGAACGAGTCTATCGGCAGATGCTTGGAGAATTAACTGATGAACACGCTAAACAAGAAGGCTATGCAAGTGTCGAGGAATATAAGCAAGCGATTTTAGCGATTCATCCAGGTATGCCATGGCTTTCACATATGAAAGTATGGGTCCATGAGTTTCGTCAAGTGTAAGTAAATATGATATATACGCTTCTTTTATACATTCATATCTTTAGTGTGATTTTGTCGATTGGACCGTTTTTCGTTTTATTTCCTTTGTTAAAAAAGCTTCGCCAAGCAACGGCTGAAACAGAGCAAACATGTATAGAGATTTTCAGGTCCGCGATCCGACTCGTCAAACATGCAGGTCATGTACTAGTCGGTTCGGGGATTTTATTGATGATGGTTAGTTCGTGGCCGTGGACTACTTCTTGGATAGTGATGACCATTGCTGTCATGGTTAGCTCGATCTTTTTTCTAGCACGGGCGTTTACGCCAACCTTAAAAAAATTCAATAGCGAACAAGCAGCTCCTTGTTGCCAAGCTTTATCGGTCCGTTTGGATTTATATTTCTTTATTAACTATTATGTTGTGGTTTATGGTCGTTAAACCTGTGTTATGGTAAAAGATTCATAGAAAAAAGCAGGCGATCGCCTGCTTTTTTCATTGAGCTTGTTTTTCTTTCATCACTGGCGGCTCGATTAATAGACTGCCAGCCGCTGCAAAGATTAATAAAACACCGGTAAAGAGAAAGCCTTGTAATGGCGAAAATGCAAATAAGCCAGTTAATCCAGAACCAATCACCACACCTAAAGAGAAGAAAGCATAAAAGTATCCATACGCTTTGCCACGGTGAGCAGGTGCAATGGCTTGAACGAGTAACGAATTGAGTGATGGAAAGAGAAAGGCAAATCCAATACCATATAGAA
Source organism: Bacillus sp. REN10 (assembly GCF_016820555.1). Lineage (GTDB taxonomy): Bacteria > Bacillota > Bacilli > Bacillales > Domibacillaceae > Bacillus_CE. The sequence goes on from NZ_JADHDW010000003.1 coordinate 216,447, forward strand.
CCATACATAAATATAAGAAAGAAGTATCATCAAACTGACTCAGTAAAATCAGACTAAGTCCCATTGCACTCATACCAAACGCTAATGTCCACATCGGTTGGATCAGATCAAACAGCCGATTGGTCGGTAATAGGAAAATGAGAATAGCCGTCACACCGAATGTGCTTAATAACATCCCGCTCGTTTGGGCATCAAATCCAAGATGAATCACTTTCAGCGGCAACATATAAGCGAGAACACCTTGGGAGAACATTAATAGAAAAGCGCCAATAAATGCTTTGACCACGTTTGCTTCTTGGAAGAAGGCCCGCACGAGCATTGTTTGTTTTGTCTTTGGCTCCATCGAAGCCCTTACATTGTTTCGTAAAAAAAGGAGGGAAACAACAGCTAAAATAAGCATGCCAATAGCGGTCACTGTCAATACGGCTACTTCACTCGTTCTGCTAGCCATAATGCCGCTAAAGGCAGGACCAATCACGGCTGCTAACCCCACAAAAGCTCCAGAGATCGCTGAACTTTTTCCTTTTTTTCCTTCCGTTGCCGCATTGGCTAAATAAGTGAAAGCAGCGGGAACGATAAATCCAGCCAGCAATCCGTGCAAAAATCGAACCGCCAATAATGACCAAGCATCCACCGCTAAACGATACAATAACAGCGATACACTCGTTAAGAGTAAACCGATAAATAAAATGCGAAAGGCCCCTTTTCTATCCGTTAGAAACCCGGAGACTACATTGCCAATAGTATTAGAAAAAGAATAAATACCAACTACTAGTCCAGTCAATAGCGGTGTTGCTCCTAATGATTCTGCAAAAGGACTCATAATCGGGAGCTGAGTAAACAAATCAAAGAATGAGAAAAACACAATGATATAAACAAATATTCTCATGAGGAATAGCCTCCATCTAGTTGTCTTGTTTTCTATTGTTCGGTTTATTGAAGCATTTGTCAACGGCGATTTAATGAATAATGATCTATTTTCATAGGAAAGTAAGTGAACGGTCTCTTTAGAGAAAATAGTTTATAACTCTATTTGAAAAGATTGTCAACTAAGTTCATCTATTATACTATTAGATTTAACAGGTGTTTTCCTGAAATTTATAATGGAGGAAAAATATGAAGAAGAAACGAAACTGGCAGAAGGTGAGTCCTGTTTTACTTGCTGCTACACTAAGTGTAAGCGGTATACTGATTCCTGCTTCTAATGTATCCCATGTGCAAGCACAAGAAGCAATTTCTGTACATGCTGAACAAGTAGCCACTTCATTTATGACAGCGGTTACTAATGAAAAATGGGACGAGGCGTACGCATTACTGAATGAAAACTTAAAAAAACATATGACGCAGCAAGATTTGGCACGTATTTGGCAAGCGAAAACAACGGCTTTTGGTAAGATCGGAAAGCAAATCTCTGTGAAGAAAGTAATGAATGCGGTTCATACAAACATTGTGATGACTTATGAAGGTACGGCTTTTCCAATGGAGGTTACTGTGAACTTAGACAAAGAGGGACGTATTGACGACTTCTTTATTCCTTTCTATTATTCACCGCCAAGTCAGTATAAGAAACCTACATATGAAAAGGAAGCGAATTATTCTGAGCAACAAGTGAAAATTGGTGAAGGAGAATTGGCTTTGCCTGGGACACTGACGATCCCAAAAGGGAAAGGCCCATTTCCAGCTATTGTCCTTGTCCATGGATCAGGACCGAACGATCAAGATGAATCATTCTATTCTACGAGAGCTTTTCGTGATATTGCTGTCGGTTTAGCCAATGAAGGAATCGCTGTTCTTCGCTATGAAAAAGTGACGAGAGAGCATCATTTAAAAACCGGAATGAATTCGAAATTTAGTATTCAAGAAGAAACGATTGATGATGCAGTGAAAGCCGTTCAGCTTTTAGGAGATCATCCTGAAGTGAGTGATCAAATTTATGTATTAGGCCACAGTCAAGGCGGATATGCAATGCCGCGTATTTTAGAAGCAGATAAAAAGAAGCAAATTAAAGGTGGAATTATTGTATCAGGACCAAGTGGCAAGTTTCAAGATTTGATGTTAAAGCAGCAACAAGACGGATTAGAAAGAGCAAAGGAACAAGACCTGCCTCCTGAACAACTAGAAGCAGCCAAAGCAAACCTTGCCTTTTGGGAGCAACAAATCGCTTTAATTAACAACCCTGCTTATTCAAAAGATCATATCCCTAAAGAATTTCAACTTCCAAATGCGTACTGGTGGTTTGAACTTCGTGATTATGTACCAACCCAGCTAGCAATTAAACAAAACGTTCCGCTATTGATCATGCAGGGCGGAAAGGACTTGCAAGTACCGCCTTCTGATTTAGATGGTTGGAAGAATGCGTTAGCGAAGCGGAAAAATGTTGACTACAAAATGTATCCAGATTTAATTCATTTACTTGTTAACTACAAGGGTGAACCTGATTTTTCTGAGTATGCGATTCCAGCCAATGTGCCGGAAGAGTTTATTAAGGATATCAATAATTGGGTAAAAGGGGAGAAGGAATCTTTGGCATTTAAGGATGTCACACCAGACTTTTGGGCGTATAAAGAAATACAATTTATTGCTGAAAAAGGATATATTAATGGATACAAGGATGGAAGTTTTCAGCCGAACAAAGTGGTTACAAGAGCGCATGCTGCTAAATTGTTAGCCAATGCGTTAAACTTTGATCGCAAGTTGGTGAAGGATTCAACGGAATTTAAGGATGTAGCATCGGACAATGAGTTTTTACCATATATCCGCTTCTTAAAACAAAATGGCGTACTGTCAGGCTTCAAAGATGGCACATTTAGACCGAATGACGAACTGACTCGTTCTCAATTAGCTAAACTATTGTCAATAGCCTTTGACTTAAAAGGTCAGCCAACAAAACCTTTTAAAGATGTGAGTAAAAATTATTGGGCTGCTCCATACATCGATGCTCTCGCGGCCAATGGTATCACCGTTGGAAATTTCAATGGAACGTTTGGTCCGAATCAAAAAGTCACTCGTGCCCAAGCGGCTGTCTTTTTATATCGGGTGGTTCAATGAGAACAATAGCATTCTACTTGTACTAGTGATTTGAATTTGTTGACCCAGAAAACGATGGAGTTGACCAAGAAAGATATTCATGAAACAAATAATGAAGCAAGGGAAAAATATTCACATTTTTCCTTTGCTTCATTTTTATCTAAAAAGGTTCACTTTTTGCAAATGAACATGGGTGTTGTCTTGATTGATCCGTTCTAAGTACATATTGGTTGTGGAAATATCCGAATGGCCTGCCCAGTCTTTAACGACGGCGAGTGGCACATCGTTTTCAAGCAGCATCGTTACAAATGTATGTCGGAACCAGTGGGGAGAGACGTGCGAGTTTTTCCCGGCTAAATGAACGGCTTCTTTAACGATTTTATACAAACTTGGGTAAGTTAATCTCTTTTTATTTGTATACGGTTCTTTCTTATTATATAAAGCAAAGAAGAGCGGGCTCGTATCATATGGGTCGATCTCCATTGACTCTCCTATACATTTTCTGTAATCAAAGAGCAAATCACTAGTCTCTTCTCGGACAGGAATTGTTCGCGCTTTTCCTCCTTTTCCAATTACATCAGCAAACAGAAAACCTTGTCGATTATAGCGAAAACTTCCCCAATTTAAGCTTAATAGCTCACTAGCACGAAGCCCCGTTGTATAGAGGAGGTAACCAATCAATAAATTTCGCTTTTGTAACTGTTCACGATTTTGCTTGGCTTTGACCACTTTGGGAAAGAAAGAAATCACATATTCCGCTTCTCTCTGGTTCAACTCTCTCATTTGGACACGTGTTTGCCGCTCTTCTGGACGAGTTTCTTCTATTATATAGTGTCCTTTTTTAGCGGGCGGCTTGGAGATCCAAGTGGAAAGGTGAGCTTTGTAAAATTGTGTTTCATAGCCAAAGTCTAGTAGTCTACGAAAAAACTCCAATTTTCGTATTGCTGATTTCGCAGCATATTTATCTTTAATATATTTATTATACGCTTTTACTTCAGGAAAGCCGACGTCTCGAAAAGATAGAGAATGCTCCGTTAAAAAAATCAGCAACGTCTTAGCATCCGAACGATAAGCTTTCAGTGTATGAGGAGAAAGCTCCCGATCTGCCGAAAAGATTTTCTCAAGGAAAAACAGTTCCAGAAATTCTTCCTCGGAACTATCGGCAAGGGAGAGGTTTCGATGTTCATCGAGAAGCTGTCGGTGCTCTAACTCTGTTTTCAATTTTGATAAATATTGTTCACTCGTTATTTGATTCAAAAGGGTCAAATCATTCATCAGGAAGCACCTCTATTAGTTTAAAATAATATCATTATGTATAGTAAAGATAATACCTAATTATCTTTACTTCTATTGTATCATAGAATACTCGTTTCATACAGAGATAGATATAACAAAAAATGGATGTCGCTGAGAGCCTCTGTGGCGCATTTAAATTTCTTTTGACGGATGATGGGTCATTCGATTCGCTACAGGATCTTTTCCGTGTATTCGACTTCTTATTTGCTTTTTGGCGGATTTTTGGCACACTAATCCTTTCCAAGGAACGAAATGAACGGAATCTATTTTTTCTATGCCTCCGAACCGCGTTTTATGATACGATCATAGACATGGTGATTATATCGTTAGAAAGCCAGGTGAATAAATGGAGTTTGTGGCAAAAGAGTTATTGATTAACTTCGTGTTTGTTTTGCTTCCTTTATTTTTTGTCCAAATGTTTTATTTGGTGAAATATACACGTCAGTCTAAGAAAATGAAAAACTGGATGGTGGCGATCTTTCCCATTCTTTCTATCGTTTTATGCATGTCCTTCTCTGCAGAAATGATGGAAGGTTTTGTGGTAGATTTCAGGAGAATTCCTCTTATTTTAGGAGTGTTATATGGAGGACCTTGGTTGGGGCTCTTGTTATTGGCTCTTATTTTAATGCTCCGTTTTTTACAGGGGGGAGACGGTTTCGCAATAGCGCTGCTTATGTATCCGCTATTAACTTTTTTTCTTATTTATTTATCTAAGTCGTATCACATGATGTCATTAAAGAAAAGATTGCTCATCAGTATTTTCGTTTTACCAGGAAGCGAATCCCTCTTGCTATTTATGATTACACAACTATTTCCTGTGAACATTCCGGGGATGATCCAATTACAACTCATGCTTTTAAACATGACCTCTTTACTAATTGCGATGGTGATTTGGGAAGTCATTCGCCAAAGCTTTGAATTAATGCAGAAAGTAGCAAAAGCGGAAAAGCTAGAAGTAGTGAGTCATTTAGCTGCCAGCATGTCTCACGAAGTGCGTAATCCATTAACGGTGACAAGAGGATTTATGCAATTATTGCATGAAGATTTACCTAAAGAACAACGAAAAGAATATTTAGACCTAGCTATAAGAGAGTTAGATCGCTCCGTAGCTATTATTAATGACTATTTAACCTTCGCTCGGCCATCCATTGAAAAAAATGAAAAGATCGATATTTGTCTTGAAACACAACGTTCAATGAATGTATTGACACCACATGCGAATATGCACGGGATTACAATTAAGCGATTTATCCCGGCAATCCCCATTTATGTGATTGGTCAAACATCTAAGTTTAAGCAGTGTCTAATTAATATTGTAAAAAATGCGATTGAAGCGATGCCAAACGGAGGCGAAATAAATGTGACCATTCAAGATGACCATCCATCCGTTCACTTAATGATAGAAGATAGCGGGGAAGGGATGACCACCGAGCAGATCAACCGCTTAGGTGAGCCGTATTTCACAACTAAAAGTAAAGGAACAGGCCTTGGCATGATGGTTTCTTACAGTATCATTCAAAGCATGAAAGGAGAGATTACTGTCAATAGCACAAAAGGAAAAGGCACTTGTTTCACGATCACGCTCCCAATTGGCGCTGAAAATGAATAATTGATTTATAAAATGAGAAGTACGATCAGTAGAAAAATCGCGAAATTTGTTTTACTATATAGAAGCTTACGAAAAAGCTTGAAAGGAATGGAGAAAGGTGAAAAAACTAGACGTACTATTAATGGTACTTAGCTGTCTGTTCCCCGTTGCTGGTGCGATGAAGTACATGTCTCTAGAGCTATCCTTGTTGATGGGAGGCTTATTGTTTTTAACGAGTATCGGAAGTTATTACGCTAAACGATGGCATTCACGAATATTTAGCTGGATCGCTTATACTGGATTTATCGCGTTTTTGCTAGCGGTATGGGATCAATATGTCACCATTGACTCATTAGAACAAAACGTAAAAATCGCGGTCTGTATCGCTGTCATCCCAGGCATCTTACGTTTTCGCACATATGCGATTACGGTCGGTTTACTTGGGTTATGGGGCGCTGTCTTATGGGATATCAAAGAAATGCAATCATTAGCTGTTCTGCAACGAATGATGAATTTATTCCAGTCAGAGCCATTCTATTTAATCGTGTTAGCCGCAGGTTGTTTGCTTGGGGGATGGCTTGCTGGCTTATTTCGTCGTGGGAAGAGCAAGGAACCTAAAGAAAAATCAAGCTTACTCGCACAAACGAAGCGCTTCAAACCTACCTTAAAAATTCCTGTGCCGAGTTTGCCGAAAGTAAAAGTGAAGCTATTAACATTTGGCAGAAAACGATTTTCTCGATCAAAAAAAATGCATACGTACGAACCAGTTCAACAAGAACAGGCAGCCGCTGTCTATCCAGACATCAATGAGCAACCTTTTGAAGAAATAGAAGTGAAACAAGAGCCCATACAAGGTCAAACGAGAATGGAACGAAGAAAAAATCGTTTGAAGGCCTAAAGGATAAAAAACCAGCAAAGTATCTCTATACAATGAGAGACATTTTGCTGGTTTTTCTTTTTGTCCTTTTAGTCCATCTTATCCTGAATATCAGCAGATATCTCATTCCATGGAATCTCTTCCCACGATTGCACATACGTTCTTTTAGTCGCAAGTTTTAAATAAGCTCCCTCACGCAGCTGTTTACTTGCTGTAAATGTTATCGTTGTGTCTTTGCCATCTTCATTCATCCCAGTTAATGTATATTCGAAAGTTTTAGGTTCCACCTGTTGGCCTGGACCTTCAATTTTTACAAACACATCCTTTTTAGGAATGAAAGGATTTAACATATCCGCTAGTTCATTTTTTACAAAAAAGGTGAAAGAACAGATAATAATTGCGGCAACTATAACAGTCCCCATGGCTAATTTGACGATTTTCATGATTTTGCTCCTCCTTGTTTGTGTCTCTAGTATTCATTTTATAAGGAGCGGCCTGTAAAAGCCTTCGATTCAGATGACAAATGAGATAAAGAACATGACAATGTTGTCACCTTCCGCACATTTATGTATAAATGCATGGGAATAGGTCATATTAACATCGAGGTGATCACATGAGTAAACGAAAAAAAGACCCATCCAAGACAGGGTTAGGTTCTCCAGAAGTAAAGGGGCAAGGGACAACGAATATAGAAACAGGAGAGAGAACGAGCTCATCTGCAAGGCATAAGAAAAGGAAATAAAGTATAGGCTTTGCTGTCGCCCTTTTTATTGGGGCGATTTTTTGTTTTTAAGTTAAATTGTGACTAAAATCCTATTCGTTTTCACGGGTGGGGATGATTCATGTTTACCTTTTATTTACTTATATGAGTGTGGCATGATAACTTCATTTTATAAGTTATCGGATATGAAAAAATATACCGAAAGCAGGTGTTATACATGGCTATACGCAAAAAAGAGTTATACCGGCTGATTGATCGTCTTGATCAGCAAGATGAAAAAGTGGCTTTTGACTTTTTAGAATTTCTTGTTCAACGTTCAAAAAAGCAAATGACAGACTGGGAAAAGATTGATATGGCGGATCAGGATCATGAACCATTGTCTAGAGAAGAATTAGAACAGTTAAATAGTGAAGAAGGATATGTGTCAGGAGAGGGTGCCAAGCGTGAATTCGGCCTACAAGTTGATTTACCATAAGTCCGCAGTGAAATTCATCGCTAAACAAGAGAAAGCCATACAAGAGCGGATAGCTGATGGGCTGAAAGGACTTCTTGAAATTCCGCCTGAAGGAGATATTAAAAGTATGAAGGGATACGAAAATTTATACCGATTAAGGCTTGGAACCCTTGGAACCTTTCGCATTTTATTTGAAATTAATCATGATGAGAAAAATGATTATATAGCGTATATATCGTCGGTCTTTCTGATCGAGCGATTCGCAATGTGCTTTATAAGAATGGAGTTAAAATGAATCGTGAACAATCATAAGGTCAGCCTCGTAAGCATAAGGTCAATGAAGACTTCTTTAAAGTATGGACTCAGGAAATGGCATGGGTATTAGGGTTGTTTGTGGCAGATGGGACGATTAATAAGCAGGTTCACAGCCTTTCACTCACTCAAAAAGATGAAAGAATTCTTCGCTTAGTTGCCACGTGCATGGAAGCAGACTATGTACTGGCACCAGTGACTCCAACAAGATCTACTCCAATTTTGATTATTAATTCCAAAGAAATAAAACAAGATCTAAAAAAATTGGGTATTACCCCAAATAAATCATTAACCATTCCATTTCCCGATGTACCAGGTGAATTTTTGCTGTCCTTTATCAAAGGAGTGGTTGATGGAGATGGTTGGGTACAAAAAACTGGATATGTTATGAATATAACAACTGGAAGTAAACATTTTGCTGAAGGGCTTAGTGATGTATTTAAGAAGTGGAATTTGAATACCAAAACTACTTTAACAATCAGTCAAACTGGAAAAACTATATATCGTGTATGGATAAAAGGAAAATATGAACTTCCTAAACTAGCAGAAATCATATATGCTAATGCTGGTGATCATTATGTCATATATAAACGAGAACGAATGCTGCGGCAGGCGTTTAGGAGTCAATAAGTAAGAGCAAGGAGCGGTTTTTTATATGTGGAAATTATACAATGATAGATCCGTACACACGACGGACCCGTCAAGAATCAAGTTTCGGACGAATATTAGCCAGTCGTTATTGGAGCGGCTCAGTGAATTAGCTGATGAGCATGATACCTATGTGAATTATTTGTTAGAGAGCGGATTAGAAAATGTGTTGGCTGAAGGTGTGATTACCTTTGATAAAAAAACGAGGCCGAAAGATCGGGTTCAATATAAAACAACGTACGATGAACAGTTGCTGGACGATGTGAAAGAGTTTGCGAAGACGCATGGTTTATTTATTAATGATGTCATTGAATACAGCGTTCAATTTATTGATTTACAGTCGGTTAAAAATAAAAGCTATAGACATCGGATAGAGTAGAGGGTGAATACTCTGTCTTGTTTTTTAAAACAACGCCCCCGACATAATATATATTGTTGGTAGTTAAATAAAATTTCAATGATATGTCTCATTTTAGAAGAATACTATTAATATTGAGACAGAAGAGAAATTTTAAGTGATACATGATGTTTGCTCATTTTCATTGATTTCTTTATGATGGCGTGCGCCGCATCATTCGTAGCATCTTCATTAGAATGTCATCATATTATTTCGTATATAAGAATATCATTTGAGCTATTTTTTTCTGGAAACACAGATGTCAATCTTTAGGTCCGCTTTTGAATATTTATTCGTTTGTTAATCTATAAACCCCGTTTTATTTGTAACAAAATGAATAATAATGAATAAAAATTCTGTCTGTTATCTTATGTTTATTGGTGAATACCTTCATTTTTTGGAAAAAAACTATATTTTATCGACTCTCTTCCCTTATAATGAGTAATGGTGGGAATTTTAGTTAATATTTAGGAGGTGTTCGGTCTGGAGTCATCTAGGCATTCTTTAGAGGAAAAGGTTATTCAGCTAGAATCAGAAGTGAAACAGCTGCAAGCTCGTGTGGAAATGTTAGAGCATGCAAATTTTAACACCCAGCCGCTTCCGATCCAAGCAAAAGTGAAACAAGCGAAGCCTTCTCCCCCCTCTCATCCAGTGCAGCAGAAAGAAATTACGCCCGTCGATTGGGAGAAAGTTTTGTTTCAAGTCTGGTTGCCGCGAGTATTTATTTTTGTGTTTATTATCGGGGTTCTTTGGGGATTTAAGGCCGCTTCCGATTATGGCTTAATGAATGAAACGGTGAAAGTAGCGTTAGGTTTTATCGTCTCTTCCCTTCTGTTGTTCATTGGTCAAAAGCAGATGGAGGGCAAGCGTGAGAAGTTAGGATATGTACTGTTAGGTGGGTCAGTACCTTTATTTATGCTCACCACATTTGCGATGCATGTGTTATATGAAATGATAGGTCCTTCTCTCGCCTTTATGTTGAATATTGTTTGGATTGCGATTGGTTTATGGCTGACGCAAAAACATCGCTCGCAAGTGCTAGGCTTTATTAGTATGGTCGGTGGTGTGCTTGTTCCTTTCTTAATTGAAAGTAAAACGCCGAATATGTTTGTTTTTCTAAGCTATGAAACGCTTTTATATGTTTTATTTTTACTTCTAGCTGTGAGATTTCAGTTTACCGTTATTTATTACAGTTCAGCTGCCCTATTAAACATCGCTTTATTTGTATTTTATTTGTCTAGCTATGTCTGGACTGAAGGGCTATTTGCAGCAATGTATTATGTAGCCTTTCCTATAATCATCCAGCATGGATGTTTGCTTTACTTTTATATAAAGGAAAAAAAGCAGATCGATCAACACGCGGGTATTGTGTTTGTTAGTTTACTTGTGACATCCGCTTGGGTGTACTCGACTTTTTCTGAGCATTGGATTTCGTTATCTTTTGCTTTTCTTGCTATTATGTACGTTCTCTTATTTATCAACTATCAGCAAGATTTAAAGAAGCGTCCGATTTTTCTAACGAACGTGATCATTGCCGTCACGTTTCTAATCCTGCATGCGGTCAATGAAGAGTTGCAGATGAGCTTGCTTTTGATTGAAGGTTTGGCAGCCTATTATGTATCTTTACGGTATGGAAATCATATCAGTAAAGGAATTGCGATCTTTATTTATGTCTTTACCGGCTTAGTGCTGATCGCCAATGACGTGATCACCGCTCCTCTATCCAATGAAACGATCAATTGGCTCATTTTCTTAACGACTTTTGTGTTCGGAATGAGTATGACATATCAACTTCAGACATCATTTAAAGAGAACGTCTTGAAATACGGCAGTGTTATTTTGACAATATTATTGCTCACGTTCTCGACGGAATTAACGATGGCGGTTGTAGAAGAATGGGCGGATAATAAACAACGACTAGCGGTCAACGTTGTTTGGATTGGTTTAGCCGTTATAGCGATTGTGATTGGGTTGAAGAAAACATTCAATTATGCCAAATATATAGGTGTTTCGCTCTTAATGTTAACGTTATTAAAAATGGTTCTTTACGATATGCCGTATATTCCACTGGCCATTCGAGCGTGTCTTTTTATTGCTTTAGGCTTTGTTGGGTTAGTAGTTTCAAGAACTTTTTATAAAAAGAAATAAACGAAAACATCCTGATGTTGTTGTCAGGATGTTTTTCGTGACTTTAGTTGAACTACGAGCTTTGATTTTCTCTCCTTTTGAATGGTATAAAGAGCAATGGATCCCCAGATGATAATGATCATGACATAGCTACTAGTTGTTATGCTGCTTGAGAGTGTCGTATAACTGAAGATCGCTCTTACGTTGGTAAAGATCAGCATGCCGCTCACAATCACCGCTAATACTTTTGTCGGCAAACTTTTGACGATCCAAGCCGCAATTGGAGCAGCAATTACACCTCCGGCCATAATCGCTCCGACCCATAACCAATTAATTTGAGAAGGACCTAAAGAAATCATAAATCCGATGGTAGCCGATAGGGCAATCACAAATTCGCTCGTATTTACTGTGCCGATGACTTTTCGGGGAATCATTCCTTTTTGCGATAGCAACGCAGGAGTCGCAATCGGTCCCCACCCTCCCCCGCCGCTTGCATCAAAGAATCCAGCAATAAAACCAAGCGGAACGTAAAATCGATTTGAAAGTGCCGCATGTTCTTGTTTGCGGGCATCTTTCATCCAGAGAAACCGTCCTAAAATATACAGGCCTAAACAGACTAAAAAAATGGATACATATAATCGTACATATTCTCCCGTTAAATGACTTAAAAAGGTAGCCCCAGAGAAAGCACCAATTGAACCAGGGATAATCAGTCGTTTCAGCATCTTTTTATCAACATTTCCAAATTTAATGTGAGATGCTCCGGAGGCGGCAGTCGTTACCACTTCGGCCATATGGACAGAAGCAGAAGCGATAGCAGGAGCGATTCCGGCTGATAATAATAAGGTAGTGGATGTTAAGCCATACCCCATACCGAGCGCTCCATCTACAAGCTGTGCAGCTAACCCGATAAGCATTAAAATAATAAAGCGTTCCACTATGGCTTTCCTCCCTATCAAATCAATAATTTACATGTCGTTGTTCTTTTGACCGTGCTTCTTCAATTCGTACCGCCATAATGTTTCGTAAAAAAGGATGATAGCCGAGATATTTGCATAAGTACACATGGTCAGAAGCAGGCAAGGATTGAATTTCTTTTTCCATCGACTTCATTAATACTCCAGTGAATAATAAATAAGGGAGCACCCATAATTGTGATCTTTTTTTATGAGCTAGCCGCTTTAACTCTTTTGGAAAGGTGGGTGTAGTGGCTGCTAAAAAGCATAAATTCACATCGTTTAACTTGGTTTTAGAGCGGAATAACTGCAGAATCCGTGCGAAATCTGCTTTTGTTTGTGGATCACTGCTTCCGCGACCGACGATCAGTACTGTTGCCTCCGAATCGATCGGCACCTGTTTTTCTTTCATTCGTTCAATCAAAATATCGACAATCACCTCATGGACGCCGAGCGGATCAGCATAATGAATATGCACTTGTGGAAACTGGGACTGCATTTTATTTAACTCGAATGGAATATCTTTTTTGGCATGCCCAGCTGCCAGTAATAAAAAAGGAAACACGATGATCTCGGTTGCACCTTGTGCCACACATCGGGCAAAACCTTGTTCAATCGTCGGTTCCGCTAATTCTAAAAAACAAGTCTCTTGTATGGGCGCATCTATAAACGGCTTCGATTGTTCGATAAAGGCAAGCGCTTCTTCTCTTCCTTGTTTGACTCGGCTTCCGTGACAAATATAGAGAACAGCCTTCATTGGGCTGTACCTGAAGAGAGAGTTGTATGCGGCTCAAACTCTTGAAACCATTGAATTTGTTCTCTTAACTTGACGACGTTGCCAATGACAATCATGCTTGGGTTTTTTATAGCTGCTGTTTGGGCGACATCAGTGATCGTGCCTAATGTACCGGTGACGGTTTGTTGCACGGCCGTTGTCCCCCAATGAATCAGAGCTGCTGGTGTATCGGCTGATTTGCCATGAGTGAGCAACTGTTTTTGAATGTACGACAAGTTTTTGACGCCCATATAAATGGCCAGCGTATCAATCCCTTTTGCTAATGCGGCCCACTTGATCTCTTCTTGCTCCCCTTCTTGGCGGTGGCCTGTCACAATCGCAAAGGAAGCGCTATAGTTACGATGAGTAACGGGAATACCGGCGTAAGCAGGAGCGGCAATGCCTGATGTAATACCCGGAATCACTTCAAATGGAATAGCATACTTGACTAAAAATTCCGCTTCTTCTCCACCACGCCCAAAGACAAACGGATCTCCGCCTTTTAAGCGTGTGACGTTTTTCCCCTTTTTTGCATGAAAAACGAGTAAATGATTGATCGTATCTTGCTGTAGATGATGATGGTTGGGTAACTTTCCGCAAAAAATCAGTTCCGCTCCTTCTTTCGCATATTGCAATAAGTCCTCATTAATAAGTCGATCGTATAAAATCACATCCGCATTTTGAAGAGCACGCAAGCCTTTTACCGTAATTAAATCAGGATCACCGGGCCCTGCACCTACTAGCCAAACTTTCCCCATATTTGCCACCTCCTATTTTTATTTAGAAAAAGCGAGAAGAACATACCCGCTTCCGTTTCCAATCCGCTTCTTTTCAAATAACACGATTTCCTCATAATGCGGCAAAGATAAATAGCATTTCTCCAACTCAATATCTACTTGGTCAAACGCTTGCTGATCCTCTTTAGCCACAACGATCACAGGTGTTGTTTTGCCTTTGCTGACTACTTCAAATCGATACAAATACAAAGAAAGGCCTCCTTTTTAAACAGAAGATTGAGCCGCTAGCCATTGATCTAGTTGTTCTTGCAGATGCTCAATTCCTGTTCGGCTAATATAGTCATAAAAAGTTTCTGCCGGTAATTTGGTTGCTTTAAAATACTCCAGAAATTGCTTTAAGATGACAGGCAGATCATCGCCTGTCACTTTTCCTTTTAACTTCTGGTTAAACACGCCATCATTCAACAATGTCCCACCCACATTGATCTCAAAGGCCTGCACCATCTTTTTATCTTTATTTCGAACCATCACCCCTTGCAGACCAATATCGGCAATTTGCCTTTGGCCACATGAGTTGGGGCAACCGACCATATGAATTCGGACAGGTACGTCGATTTCGACCTCTTCATCAAGAAAAGCAGCTATTCGTTTCATTCTCTCTTTTGTTTCCGTCAAGGCTAGGTTGCAATATTCAATCCCTGTGCAGGAGACCGAATAAGCGGTAAATTTCGGGGCATCGACGCGAAGTCGCTTTAGAATCGGCTCATTTAATACCTTCTCCACAAACTCTGTCCTCACATTTGGAATGAGTAAGTTTTGCGAACCGCATGTTCGAATTTCCCCGTTGCCGTATGTTTTAGCGATGCGGGCAATATCGAATACTTCCTCCGCTTGAAGACGGCCAACTGGTACATTGACGCCGATGTAATGAAGCCCTTCTTGTTTTTGCGGCTTGACACCATAAAAGTAGCCTGCATTCCAGCCTTTCGTTAAGTCTGTACCTGCTTCCGGTAGCGGCCCGGTATATTCAAGCAGCTTTTCTTTAAACTTCTCTACTCCCCAGTCTTCTACTAAAAATTTCAAACGCGCGCGATGACGCTTTTCCCGGTACCCGTAATCTCTGAAAATAGTCGCAACGGCAATGGTGACCTTTAATACTTCTTCAGGCAAAATAAACAGATCTAACTTTTGCGCTAGCTTAGGAGCAGAAGAGAGCCCCCCGCCTACTTTTAAGTGAAAACCAATTCTTTTTTGGCCATGGATTTCTTTCTCTGCTGGCAAAAAGGCGACATCATTAATTTCTGCATTTCCAGCGTTGTACACATTTGCATTGATCGACATTTTAAACTTTCGCGGTAAATTGGAAAAGTCACGATTGCTTGTGAAAAAGTCATCTATTTCTTTAACGAGCGGACGGGTATCATAAACTTCGTCCGGATCAATGCCAGCGAGCGCATTGCCGATGACGTTTCTTGGAACATCGCCACAAGCGTTAGTAGAGGATAAACCCACGCGCTCTAATCGTTCAAAAATATTCGGGATTTGTTCGATTGTTAACCAGTGAAACTGAACCGCTTGTCGCGTCGTAATATCAAACACATTTCGTCCGTAATCTCTTGAGATCTCCGCTAGTGTCATCAATTGTTCATTCGTTAAAATGCCGGTTGGCACCTTGACTCTCATCATAAAATAACCGGCTTCTTTCGGCCGCTGCAAGTAGAGGCCTGCCCATTTGAATCCGTCCCATTCTTCTTTCGGGATGGATTCAAATCCATTCGCTGCATAGTAAGGGATGTCTTGAAAAATATCGAGACCATCTTTGACTAATTTCTTTTGTTCCTGTTTGCTTAATTTTGGGTTTGACGCCCATGTTTTCTCATATGTCACGTTTGTTCGCCTCCTCAAGCCAGTTTTTCTTTTGAATAAATGTGATAAGCTGTGCTACACATTCTTCAACTGTGTATTGATCCGTTCGCAAAACGAGATCAGGTGCTTTCGGCGCCTCATAAGGGGAAGATATGCCAGTGAATTGCGGGATATCACCGCTTCGGGCTTTTTTATACAGTCCTTTTGGATCGCGCGCTTCGCATTCATTGAGCGGACAGTCCACAAATATTTCGATAAATTCATCTTCTTCAAGAAGGGAGCGAACCGTATCCCGATCTTCTTGAAATGGAGAGATAAAAGCGGTGCAGACGAACTGGCCGCTATCTGCGAACAATTTAGCCACCTCTCCAATCCGCCGAATGTTTTCTTTACGGTCTTGATCGGAAAAACCAAGGTCTTGATTTAAGCCATGGCGAATATTATCTCCATCCAATACATATGTTTGTGCGCCTAGTTCATATAGTTTTTTGGCGACTGCATTGGCAATGGTTGACTTGCCAGAACCGGAAAGGCCAGTGAACCAAAAGACGGCACTATGATGGCCGTTTTTTTGACGGCGCCCTTCTTTTGTTAATGATTGCTGATGCCAGACGATATTTTCCATTGCGTTTCCTCCTATTGCACCGTTTCTTTCGCTTTTAATCCGCGAATTAATACGTCAATCACTTCCTTGCGGCTAAAGGTAGATGGCGGCACTTCTCCTGCCCGCAGCATTTCCCGCACCTTTGTGCCAGAAAGAATGACGTGATCTTCCTTTTCATGCGGGCATGTTTTAGCTGAAGCCATGCCTTCGCATTTTTGGCAATAGAAGCTATGTTCAAAGAATAATAAAGTAATCCCGATGTCTTCTTTCGTAAATTGATCAAATATTTTTTGTGCGTCATATGTTCCATAATAATTTCCAACTCCTGCATGATCACGGCCAACAATAAAGTGCGTGCAGCCATAATTCTTTCGGACAATCGCATGAAAGACCGCTTCTCTCGGTCCAGCATAACGCATAGCGGCTGGAAAGACGGCTAGTTGTACGCGATCTGCTGGATAATAATCTTTTAACAGCACTTGATAACTTTCCATGCGCACATCAGCTGGAATATCATCGGCTTTTGTTTCGCCGACCAGTGGATTTAATAAGAGTCCATCGACGATTTCTAAAGCGGTTTTCTGTATGTACTCGTGCGCACGATGTACAGGATTCCTCGTTTGAAAGCCGACGATGTTTTTCCAACCCTTTTCTTGAAATAACTGTCTCGTTTCGGCTGGGTCAAAATAAAAGTCCGTGAATTGTGTGCGTTCAATTCGACGAATGAGCTGGATGGGTCCGCCTAAATAAACGGAACCGCGCTGTAATAATTTTTTCACACCTGGATGAGCCTCATCGGTCGTTTGATACACGGCCTGAGCTTCTTTGTGTTGGTCAGGCTGATAAATATCTTCAATGGTTAATACCCCATAAGCGATTTCTTGATACGTTAATACAACTTTCTCGCCAATTGTATAATGGTTCGTTTCCTCTTCAAGGAGCGGAAGTGTAATTGGCAAACTCCAAACCGTTCCATTCGCCAATCTCATATCAGCTACCACACTGTCATAATCCTTTTGAGTGAGAAATCCTGTGAGTGGACTGTAAGCTCCTGTTGCTATTAGTTCTAAATCGCTTAACGCCGTTTGATCGATAGAAACTTGTTTTTCAATAGCTGAAATATCTACATTTGGCTCATATAAATCAATTAATTTACCGCCGTGTGGAAGGATTGTTGACATGATGAAAACCTCCTAATTTATTATTCATATAACATTACTTGGTATTGTGGTGAAAAAATTAGTCTGTGTGCAGACCACATTCGGTTTTTCCCGAATTCGTCCATCTTCCTGAGCGCAAATCCTCCATCGAAATCGCTGGTTTGGTACAAGGATGGCAGCCGATGCTTGGATAGCCTTGATCGTGAAGCGCATGATAATCTAATTGATGTTTATGAACATAGCGCCACACCTCTTTCCACGTCCAATGGATCAATGGGCAAATTTTAATTTTTTTGAATTTATGGTCTTGGTTGACATAGTTAGTGTGCTTTCTTGTGTTGGATTGTTCTCGGCGTAAACCAGAAATCCATGCGGTTGCGGGTTCAAGTGCTTCTTTTAACGGGATAATTTTTCTTAGTTGGCAGCACATGTTTGGATCCTGTTTCCATAGATCTTCTCCATAGGTCTCTATTTGTTCTTCAATGGTGAGAGCAGGTTGCTTCAAGTGAATGTGCAATGAAGGATAGCGCTGTTTTACTTTATCAATGATGTCATACGTTTCTTGAAAATGGTAATTGGTATCAAGAAACACGATTGAAGCATCCGGGCGAATACTTGAGATTAAATCGATGAGGACAATGCCTTCGATCCCGAAGCTGCAAGCATACATTAATTGATCGTCATAATGATCATAGGCCCATTTCAAAGCTTCCCTTGCCCCTCTCGTCTCACTATCAGATGGGAAATCCGGCAAGGTATGATGTTCCCAATGTTCATACGTCATCATTTTAAAAACCTACTTTCCTTATAGGAATTAATAATGTTTTATATTTTATCAGAAAATTCTCTGAAGTCAATCGTATTTTTCAGATAGGAATAATTAAAATATATGCATCATTCTCCTTGCATGTGAAAGAGGACTTTGCCTTATTGATCGTATGCTGATCAATCCCAAGAATGGCTCTATTCATTGCAATTGATGCTTGGCTTAATATAATAGTCGTTTAGGAATTGACTAGTTTTTTAGAACGGACGATTGAACTTGATTGTTTATGGGTATATTAAAATAAAGTGTGTGCAAATGACGGAAAGGAGGAATCGAATGGCCTATAGACGAATTTGCGAGGATTGTTATGGCATCGGCAGAGTTCCTCTCATTCGAGGAATCCGTATGAA
This sequence comes from Bacillus sp. REN10, assembly GCF_016820555.1. Classification (GTDB taxonomy): domain Bacteria; phylum Bacillota; class Bacilli; order Bacillales; family Domibacillaceae; genus Bacillus_CE. Next base: position 235,168 of record NZ_JADHDW010000003.1, read on the forward strand.
AAAAAGCTGCAAACAATGCAACGGTACAGGTAGCCAACTCAGTTATCGGATGCAAGACGTTAGAATCGGTTGGGAGATCGGGGAAGAATTGATTTTTAAATAAAGAGAGGTCATTTAAAGTGAAGGAACGGGATGTTATTTTATATAATGACAAAGAGTATCAAATTATTCGAATCGATCAAGCAGGATATTGTGACATTAAACAAATCGCTCCTCCACATCAAGTCGAACTCACTCATATAAAACATTTAAAAGATTGTCCGATTATTTCTCGAACATAAATGAACCAGACATCGAAAAGTCGTTGGTTCTTTTTTTTATGAAGTTCACGGTTGTCTCTCCCTTTTACAGTTGTTAAATGGTATAATCAAAGGCGATTATGTATATATGGAGGACTGTGCACATTGATTACTGTACAAGACGTCAGCTTACGTTTCGGCGATAAAAAGCTGTTTGAAGACATTAATATTAAATTTACACCAGGCAATTGCTACGGATTAATTGGAGCAAATGGTGCGGGGAAATCTACTTTCTTGAAAATTTTATCGGGAGATCTTGAATCGCAAACTGGTCACGTGTCTATGACACCTGGTGCTCGTATGGCTGTGTTAAAACAGAATCACTTCGAGTATGAAGAGCATGAAGTGTTAAAAACCGTTATTATGGGTCACGCTCGCCTCTATGAAGTGATGCAGGAAAAAGATGCGATCTATATGAAAGAGGACTTCTCGGATGAAGATGGCATGAGAGCCGCTGAACTTGAAGGGGAATTCGCTGAATTAAATGGTTGGGAATCCGAATCAGAGGCAGCTATTTTATTGAAAGGTCTGGGTGTATCGGAAGACCTTCATACGAAGAAAATGGCCGAGCTAACAGGTTCTGAAAAGGTCAAAGTATTGCTCGCTCAAGCTTTATTCGGTAAGCCGGATGTATTACTTCTCGATGAGCCGACCAACCACTTGGATATTCAAGCGATTCAATGGTTAGAAGAATTTTTGATCAACTTTGAGAATACGGTCATCGTTGTTTCTCATGACCGTCACTTCTTAAATAAAGTATGTACGCATATTGCTGACCTTGACTTTGGAAAGATCCAAATTTATGTCGGTAACTATGACTTCTGGTACGAATCTAGCCAATTGGCGTTAAAAATGGCACAGGATGCGAATAAGAAAAAAGAAGAAAAGATTAAAGAATTGCAAGCCTTTGTCGCTCGTTTTAGTGCAAACGCATCGAAATCAAAGCAGGCGACATCTCGTAAGAAATTATTAGATAAAATTACGTTAGATGATATTAAGCCTTCTTCTCGTAAATATCCATATGTCCACTTTAAACCAGAACGTGAAATTGGAAATGATCTTCTTCGCGTGGAAGGTTTAACGAAAACGATCGATGGTGTCAAAGTCCTTGATAACATTAGCTTTATTATGAACAAAGATGATAAAATCGCACTCGTTGGGACGAATGAATTAGCGAAAACGACGTTATTTAAAATTTTAGCTGGTGAAATGGAGCCAGATAGCGGGTCTTATAAATGGGGCGTGACGACAAGTCAATCTTATTTCCCGAAAGATAACAGCGAATACTTTGAAGGATCTGAATTAAACCTTGTCGAATGGTTGCGCCAATATTCACCTGAAGATGAAAGTGAAAGCTTCCTTCGCGGATTCTTAGGACGTATGCTCTTCTCTGGTGAAGAAGCATTGAAAAAAGCAAGCGTGTTATCAGGGGGCGAAAAAGTTCGCTGCATGCTTTCAAAAATGATGCTTTCTGGAGCGAACGTTCTTCTTCTAGATGAACCAACAAACCATTTAGACCTTGAATCAATTACCGCTGTCAATAACGGATTAGTTAACTTCAAAGGCTCGATGATCTTTGCTTCTCATGACCATCAATTCATTCAAACAATCGCGAACCGTATCATGGACATTACGCCAAGCGGTTTAGTTGATAAAGAAATGACTTACGATGAGTATTTAGAGGATGCGGAATTACAAAAGCAAGTTAAGGAAATGTATCAAGTAGCGAAATAAAGTAAAACCGCTGGGGAGCCGATTCTCCAGCGGTTTTATTTTATCTGTTTATAGGCATCGATAAACTGGTGCGGGCTTGTGGTGACGATATAAGAAAACACCCCTCGAATCGTATGCAAATAGAAAAATCCATAATTAGCAGACAGCAATCGATACGACATATCATGAACTTCTGTAATCGTGAACTCATGGGAAGCGCAGATCACTTTATCTTGATATAAATGGAGATGCTCTTCTCTTTGTGAAACCTTTTGCTGCCCCCATTCAATTTGTCGACTAGTGATAATATATGGTTGTGTTGCGTAAAGCATGGGGTCCTCCTTTTAAGCTTCTATTGCAAAGAGTGTAACAGAAGATGGAGGAAAGAAACAAGAGAATAGAGTCACCCCCTCTTTACTACTCTTGAACAATGTGTGGGCTTATGTTTGATGCGGCAGTTCGGAATTAATATCGTTCGTTTCACTCTGGTTAAATCGAATGTTGATTGTTTCTTTGTTGGTATCAACCTTTAACATCACTAAAATTTGTTTAAAATTAATAAATGCAACATAGAATTGTCGCATTATCTTAATCTGTAAAATAGATAAATTGTATTTAGTTTTATTAACTAAATATTGAGTTTTTTGGGCCCAATTTTCTACACTTATAATTTCTTCAAAGTCATGCAACATAAACACGACTAAAAAAAGCCAAAGAGCATTATGTAATTCTATTGTAAACATATAGTTTGTCCTCCTGTATTTTTGTATTATGAATATCACTTACAAATTTTTTATGTTCATTCTTCATTTTTCATAAAATTTATCGTTTCTGTTAGCCCTTGAGTATAAGGTGTTTGCGGCAATAGGCCAATTTCTTTTTCGTATGTTTCCCCTGATAAAATAACGGGATCTTCATATAAATACATCATTTCCACTACTTCTCGCATATTGCGGCTAAATAAAGATAGAAAGCGGATCATTCCTTTATTCACTTGGGAAAAAGCATGCTGGCGATCTGTGATTTGTTCGAGTATCTGTTTTAATTGTTGGCCGCTGAGTGTTCCGGTCCCTGGAATATTCCAATGTTTATGATAAGCATGGTCAAGAGTAGATAATTCGATTAATGCTTTCGCGCCGTCCGGCGTATAAATAAATTCACGTTGTTTTCGCATATCTCCCACATACATCGCTTTTTTTCCTTTAATAATATTTTGAAGAGTGGTATGCATGACTGTACTCGTTGCATTCGGTCCATAAAAATCGGGGAAATGAGCTCGGACAGTTGGCACTCCAGAGTGAGCGTATAATTCTTCGAGTTGAAGACGGATTTTTCCTTTTTTCGTATGTGGATGTTTCGGACTCATCTCGGTGATTTTATGTCCAGGATTTCGTCCGTAAGCGTAAATATTATCAACTACAGCTAGCTTGCAATGATTCGTTTTCGCCGCTTCTATAATATTTTTATTCAGCATCACGAGCTTTTCTTCCCATAACTCATAAGGGATATTAACCGCATGATAAATAATATCTGCTCCGTTGGCCGCTTTTTTCAAATCCTCTAGATGAAAAACGTCACCTATTAGCACTTGAACGTTCGGCAATGACCCACATAATTGATCCAACTTGGATTTCGTTCGAGCAAAAGCAATCGTTTCTATTCCTCTTCTACTAAGCTCTTTTACAATCGCATACCCCATTCCACCTGTTGCACCTACTACTAATGCTTTTTTCATACTCTCCACCTCCGAATTAATTAACCACTGTTCAATAAAAGGGTAAAAAAATTAGTTTGACTGGATTCCCTTTAATAAAAATTTCACATGAGCATTCGCTAGCTCCGCTATATCCGTCATCGTTTGTCCGCTACGGCAGTACATCGTCACAAATCCATGAAGACTAAGAAACAATAGCCATGTTTCTTTTAAAGTGATCTGACCAGGATAAAGTTCCATAATCACAGATGCAAACCGCTCATAACTGACATCGGGTGCATTTTCTGTATAGTTTTTTAATTCTTCATCTTTAATTAAAAACATAATTTCATAATCACTTTGATTGTTCATGCCATACTCGATAAAACCGAACAGTATTTTTTCTAGCTTTTCGTCTGAAGAAAGCGAAGAAGCCATAATCCCTTCAAGCACTTCATTCAGTTTAGAAAAATTAGCTTTTACTAAGGCAAAGAATAATTCTGCTTTGTTTTTAAAGTGATAATAAATCGCCCCGTGACTGTAATTTAGCTTTTTCGCGATTTGTCGCATTGAAGTATGTTGGTAGCCATTCTCTACAAATAAATCTCTGGCGGCTTCCATAATCATTTCGCGTGTTAATTCATTCTCTACTGCTTTTCTTGGCATCTATAGATCTCCTTTTTATTGACCGTTGGTTAATAAAAGTGTATACCATGATTTCGTATTCGTCAATCAGAAAGAATTGATTTGATTGACTCACCAAAAACGCCTCTAATCAGATTACATCTTCTTTTGTTGGATAGATGATTGTTAGTTTCTAAATAAATAAGGCTGTCTCAAAAATATTTTGATGAGACAACCTTCCTTCGATGTTATTTAATTATCATTAAATTTTAATCAAAAATCCGTGGATGATTATACCCAAAAACTTGGATATTCTCGATTGCTTCGTAAATTATTGATAATTAATGCGAACAGGACGATCACGATTGAGCCAATTAGTACAGGGGTAATCAAATAAGTCCATTGTTGTTCACCCAACATCACGACGAGTGGGTTAGCCCCAGCTGGTGGGTGCGTTGTTTTCGTTATCATCATTACCGCAATGGCTAAGCCCACAGCTAAGCTAATTGCCCAAGGCTCATCTCCAAACATGTGGTAGGTAGCTAACCCGATAAAGGTTGCGATGAAATGGCCCCCAATTATATTGCGTGGTTGTGATAATGGCGCGTTCCAAACACTGAATGCCAGTACGCAACTTGCTCCAAATGGCGCCATTAGCCATTCAGTAGATGTGGTATTGGTTAAAAGAACTAAAGTAAAAATAGTGAGAAATCCGCCCATCAATCCTGTTGCTACATCTTTGCCGTGAACTTGCAGTGGACTTCTCCCTTTTCCTCTCATTTTATATAAATAACGTACCAAAAATGAGGGGGTTTCTTCTTTTACAATGCGAATTCATTACATCAAATATTTTCCAGAAAGCAATAAATCTTGACGTTGGCCACGTCTGACTAGTTCCGTGTTGACTAAATCTATAGAGAGATTACCTGATATTAATGGGCATTTTTTTGTTTCATTCATTAGCTCGTCTCCTATTTCTCATTGTCAGCTTATGATTAGCCTGTTGATTAAACAAGCACATCATTATTATACCTTGCTTTAATACGTTTCCATAATTTTTGCAGACAAAAACGGGACCAGTGGTAAGGTCCCGTTTCATGCTGAGAGTAATGCTTTAGCAATGCCAATAAAATATTCCGATTCACGAATGATATGGTTGATGACTGTTTTAGCGATAGGATTTTTTTGAACAGCGGCACTATTCTCTTTGATTTGTCGGCACAGTTCAATAAATTGTTCACTTTGCTTGAGGCAAAACTCAGTTAGTTTTAATACTTCTTGATATAAAACGGCAGGAATGTAACTGGCTGAGCGGTTGAGTGCTTCAATCATACGGACAATTTTTTGATGAGTCTCTGATAAAGATGCCTCCCATTTCTTTAAGGCGTCCACATATTCCTTTTCTAAATCCGGCAATAGTTCGCGAATGACGACAGTATGTTCTTCTTCTTGATGTTTCCAAAACTCCGCTTCATCCAATATGCGCAGTGGCATTTGCGGCCCGTAATAAAATTGCATAAACGCCATCCTTCCATCGCTTGTTTAGTACATGCTATGACTGCTGCTGAAGAAGTATGAATTTTTTCATAAATTTCCCCGTAAGCCTTGTCTGAATACTTTATGAAAAGGCGGTCAGACTAACAGAGAATACTGTTGAAAGGAGAAGGTGACATGAAGCAGAAAAAAGAGCATGGCATGGGATCTAGACTGATGAATCAAGAAGAAGCGATGAAAGCTGTACAGAAGGCAGACAACACCGATAACGCGATGGACATTACTCGAGAACAAATTAGCGATGTATATAATGAAGGGACCATTGATCAAGCGCAAGAAAGTTGAATGAGTGGCAGTTAGAATAAGAAAAGAGGCTATTCCCTCTTTTCTTATTCACGGGAGAAATATTTTCATTTACCACATCAATTATTTCCCCGGCAAGCGCAGAATTTGACAAATACTTTTATAATTCGTAAATGGGTTTCTTTTGATATCGCCCATTCATTTCCTGTTGTCTTTTAAGGAAAATACCTTTTTCCACCACTTCATGTGCGCTATTTTTTTCATTATCTCACAATATAGTCAATATGTTTATGGCATTTAGTGGATCGCGTTTCCTTCCGTTGTGTTAGCGTATTTTCCATCGTGAGTGAACACTCCGATTCCCAAAACGATATTTTTGATCATAGTATGGTAAAATAAAGATAGCTTAGTAAGAAGGAGCGATTAGATGGCAAATACGCATATATTTACTCGCGGTGAGGAAATTGCTAACTCCATTACTCATGGGGTCGGAGCGATCCTTAGTATTGCCGCATTAACGTTATTATTAGTGTTTTCCATTCTTTTTGGGAACGTGTGGCATGTTGTTAGTTTTACGGTGTTTGGGATCACGATGCTTATGCTTTATTTATCTTCAACATTAGTGCATAGTTTTCCTCAAGGAAAAGTAAAAGATTTATTTGAAGTGTTTGATCACTCGTCGATTTACTTTTTCATTGCTGGCACGTACACACCTTTTCTGTTTTTGGCAGTAAAAGGAACGCTTGGCTGGACGTTGTTTGCTGTGGTATGGGGGTTAGCGATTGCCGGGACAGTATTTAAATGTTTTTTTGTGAAAAGGTTTTTGAAAACCTCGACTCTTTTATATGTGATTATGGGCTGGTTAATTGTATTTGCTTGGGATACATTGGTGCAAAATATTTCAACGACTAGTTTAGCACTGCTCGTTACTGGAGGTATTTTATATACGTTGGGTGCCATTTTTTATGTATGGCGAGGTTTTAAGTTTCATCATATGGTGTGGCATTTATTTGTCCTCGCTGGAAGTGTTACTCACTTCTTTTCTGTGCTTTATTTATTGCCTAGCCACTAAAAAGGTTAGCTAGCTTTCATTTACGCTAGCTAACCTTTTTTATTCCGAATAATAAATGACCACAAAAAAAGTTGTCATTTCCTCCGTCGTATTTTTATACAAATGCTTGTCCTTGGCTTGAAAATGCAAGGCCTCTCCTTTGTTCAAAGCATACTCTTCTGCATTTATTTCAATCTTTAAATTCCCTTCATTAACTAAAACATACTCTTCACAAAAAGGATTATGTTTGTCTGACTCATGTGTATACCCTGGTTTTAGTTCTACAAAATATATTTCAAATTTTTTATCTGGATGAAAAGAAAACAAGGAGTAGACTAAATAATTACCTTGATCATCAATCAGTGGCTGCAATTGTTCTTTTTTTATTTGAGTAATTTGTGTCTCTTCTTCTTTCATAAAAGCAGAAAACGAAACGTTGAGTCCGTTGGCTATTTTCCAAAGTGTCGTTACAGTAGGGTTCGTATTGCCTTTTTCGATTTGGGCAAGCATCGCTTTGCTGACGCCTGTTAGTTCTGCCGTTTTATCTAAGCTTAAGTCTCTCTTTTTCCGAATAGCTGCGAAATTTTTTCCAATCACCTGTTGTAGAGAATCCATCGTATCCCCTCCATTTTGATTATTGATGATTATAACACACAAATGTATAATATATTAAACAAAAGGAGGGTTCATGGTGGAGATCGCCCAAGAAGAAAGGTTAACTTTTATACAAGGAGTGAAAGATTGCGTTCCGACATTATTAGGATACATAAGCATTGGCTTTGCTGCAGGAGTTGTAGGTGTTGCATCAGGGTTAAGTGTGTTGGAAATGGCCTTAATGTCCACGCTTGTTTATGCAGGGGCGGCACAATTTATTATTTGTGGCATGTTGGCGACAAATAGTCCCCCGTCGGCGATTATTTTTACCGCATTTATTGTGAACTTACGTCATTTTTTATTAAGTGCGACGTTAGCTCCTCATTTTTCGCAATATTCTTTACTAAAAAACACAGGCATTGGAGCGCTTGTGACTGACGAGTCATTCGGTGTGGCCGCCAGCCGAATTTTCAGCTCGAAACCGGTCAATGACCGTTGGATGAATGGTCTGAACCTGACTGCTTATATTACATGGATTGCTGCTTGCGTCATTGGATCACTACTTGGTAAATGGGTATCGGACCCAGAAAAATTCGGATTGGATTTTGCGTTGACGGCTATGTTTGTTGCTTTACTCGTGTTACAGCTCGATAGTTTAAAACGTTCACAGTTAACACATTATTTATTTTTAATTTTGTCGATGGTTGTTTGCATGTATATTTTGTCTATTTTTCTATCCATTGATCTAGCTGTCATTTTATCTACTATTATTGTTGCAACGATTGGTGTGGTGACAAGTAAATGAGCCTGAATGTAACTGTTTTACTCGTGATTATTGGTTGTGCGATCGTCACATTTATTCCTCGGGTAGCGCCTTTTTTAATTGTTAGAAATGTCAAGCTACCAGAGCCGGTGATGAAGTGGTTATCTTTTATTCCTGTTTGCATTTTAACGGCTCTTGTGGTTGGCAGTGTCATAGAAAGAGAACCTGGTCAGTTCCCTATTTTAAATATAGAAATACTGTTAGTGTTACTGCCAACTCTTATTCTTGCGATTTGGACAAAAAGTTTATTATTTACGGTGATTGCTGGGGTTGTCTTGATGGCTCTAGTTCGTACATTTATGTAAAGGGGGTTCTGTCAAATGATTGATTCACAAGCGGCAAACAGCAAGCCTACTTCGCTACAAAGCTACATAGATTCTCCCCAAATGCAAAAACAGCTATATCGACGGACATTAATAATTGTAGTGATGTCACAAATTTTTGGAGGAGCAGGACTGGCAGCGGGTGTCACAGTCGGTGCCCTTCTTGCAGAAAGTATGCTTGATACAAACAGTTTAGCTGGAGTTCCGGCTGCACTGTTCACCCTTGGCTCAGCCTTAGCTGCCTGGCTAGTTGGGCGATTCTCTCAGCGCTATGGTCGCCGTTTTGGTCTTGCCACAGGATTTATCACTGGTGGAATCGGAGCGATTGGGGTCGTGACAGCCGCTGCGTTTGATCAGATCTTTCTTCTGTTTGCTTCACTATTCATTTATGGTGCAGGTACAGCGACAAACCTGCAAGCACGTTACGCAGGTACAGATTTGGCTACGCCTACACAACGGGCCACTGCTATTAGTATCGCGATGGTCTCGACCACTTTTGGAGCGGTAGCTGGGCCCAACTTAGTAAGTATCATGGGAGAAGTGGCCACATTTATTGGCATTCCAGCGCTAGCCGGCCCGTTCATCTTAGCGGCCGTTGCCTTTATTTTAGCTGGGTTAGTGTTACTTATTTTTCTTCGCCCCGATCCGCTCATTGTAGCGCAAGCGCTTGCTGATGCGAAGGTTTCGGACAATAGTCAACTGTCAGAACAAAAGGCTGAAACAACAGCGATTCACAAACGAGGCATGGTAGTCGGAGCGACGATTATGATATTAACTCAAATTGTGATGGTCGCCATTATGACGATGACACCTATACATATGAAACATCATGGTCATGGATTAAGTGAGGTAGGAATGGTGATTGGCATTCACATTGCAGCGATGTATCTCCCTTCTCTTGTGACAGGGTTTCTTGTCGATAAAGTTGGGCGAACCCTCATGGCAATTGCTTCTGGTGTCACTTTACTATCAGCTGGCGTACTGGCTGCTTTGGCCCCTGCTGATTCCATGTTCGGACTGACGACTGCGCTGGCTCTGCTTGGAATTGGCTGGAATTTCGGCTTAATTAGCGGAACGGCACTTATCATCGATGCAACTCCCCCCTCTACTCGTGCAAAGACGCAAGGAACTGTTGATGTCTCGATCGCGTTAGCTGGGGCATCTGGTGGAGCAATGTCTGGGATGGTTGTTGCCCATTCCAGTTACGCTACTCTTTCCCTTGCTGGAGGGATCCTTGCGCTTCTCCTTGTGCCAGTAGTGGTTTGGTCGCGCAGAAAGGTCGATAAGGACGAATAATGCTAAAAAAACGAGGAAGAACATATGGCGTTTTTCCTCGTTTTAAAATGGTCGTTTCTTTTCAAAATGAGTTAAAAACAAGTGTTCATTCACTTTTCTCTCTTCAACTATTTGAAATCCATGCTTCAGATAAAATCGCACGGCTGGTGTATTTTTAGAACCAGTTGATACGATTACCTTCTCAGCCTCTCTATTTCTTTCAATGATCGTAAGTAGCTTCTCTGCTATTCCTTTTCTAAAATGCTTTGGATGCACAAGTAAACGATGAATATCAATTATATTTTTTTCGGCTTTTTTTATAGAGATAGCCCCACAAAGTTCATTGTTTACAAAATAACCGAAGAAAGTTTCCCCGCATTGTTGCAACGTTTTCACAGTATCTTTTAAAGGAGGGAGCTCAAAAAAGCCGATGATTTCTGCCTCCACCTTATAAGAAAGAAGTTGAATTTTTAACACTTCCTCAGCAATTTTTTGGTTGGTAATATCAAGTTCTTTGATCAAAGTGTTGTCCCTTCTTTCTACAATTTCATATTTCTTATAGTATACTAATGAGGAAATATCTATAAAGTTTTTGAAGGAGGAAGTCTTTAATGATATTCCTAAGGATTTAATGTATTTTATCTTTGGAATGTACAATATTATCAATTCCTATTTAAATGATAGATTAGTTGTACTACGCCAGAAGAGAAAGTTTTTGTATTAACCATTTTCAAATTAATTCTCTGATTAATATCAATAAACATCGGTTTCCCTTCACCCAAAATAACAGGGTGAACAGATAATCTAAATTCATCCACAAGCCCTAAATTGATAAAAGTTGTTATAAGATTTGCTCCACCGTATAGCCAAATGTCTTTACCAGGCTGATTCTTTAATTTATTTACTTCTTCAAGAATATTATCATTTATGAATACCGCTTTATCGTCTACCCCTTTTTGCATTTTGGAAAACACATATTTTTCTTTACTATGAATCAGATCCCACATTTCCTTGTCGCTATCAGGATCTTCAGTTTTCGGGATATATTGTCCCCATTCATCGTAACTTTTTCTACCATATAAAATAGTATCAATTTGATTTAAGAAATTAATAAAACCCATCTCAGAGTCCATGATACACCAATCAACTTCACCGTTTTTCCCCTCAATTAAACCATCCAAAGTTACTGCTAAATCTAAAATTATTTTTCTTTGGTCTGCATTTTTCATAATTTTTCCTCCTTTATTCAAATTGAGATGATCTGTGTCTATTAATGTAACCCAAATCGTTAATCATTAGCGAATAAATATAACGAGAAAAAGTAAAAGTGAAGATTCATTTTTCTTCCGGGACTCCTACATAAAAAGGAAATGTTGACTTCATCTCTATTCACCTAGCATGCTCATGTCTATAAGTAATATTAGTAAATCGGTAAGCATAAAACTCAGGTGTTTATGTCCGCTAGTACTTATTGCGAAATAAGTTCCATTCCTGCACAGACACCTAGTATAATATTTAGATGGGTAGTTATGCGTGCTGATAGGCTTATTTCCATTTTACTTCTGCTGCAACAAAAGGGAAATTGACAACCAGAAAATTAGCCAAGGAATTAGAGGTAGCGTTCAAAGAATAAAGTTCACTGGACGATTTGTACAAATTTTAGTTTCTATTTTATTTCATAATTCAACCAAACGGCTTTTTTTGCTCCCATTTTGTCATATAATGCTTGGGCTATTACATTATCATGTGCCGTTTCCCAAGCCATATGGGAATAATCGTTTTCTCGCATGTGAGAAAGGCAAGTTTCGAATAACTTTTCACCGATTTAAAAAAGATTTTTTATACAAAAGCGAATAATTTATTCATTAGTAAATAAATGTGAAAAGAAATGAAAAAACAGGAGAATTTCAGTGTATATCTCCTGTTTCTTCACCTATCTTCTATTTAAATCTCTCACCTTTTGATCTCCTGGCAATGCTAAAGCACTCACTCCTAAAAGTGGTAGAAAGCTAGCAAGGATCATCATAAATTTTAAACTGTAGTGATCGGCTAAAATGCCAAAAAACACAGAACCGATCGCTCCCATTCCAAAGGCCAGCCCGACGATTAATCCGGAAACCATGCCGACTTTTTCTGGGAATAATTCTTGAGCGTAGACAACGGAGACACTGAAGCTAGAAAGTAAGATAAAACCAATAAGAAAGAACAACGGCAACACAAAAGTTAGTGGAACATAAGGCAAGGCAGCGGCTAATGGGGCGGCTCCAAGCATTGAAAAGACGAGAATCTTTTTCCTACCGAAACGATCAGCTAGCGGTCCACCTAGAAACGTACCGGCAACACCAGCAGCCATGTAGACAAATAAGTATAGCTGCGCTTCTTTTATTGATAGTCCATAATTTTCAATTAAGTAAAATTGATAGAAGTTAGTGATAGCGGCTGCGTACCAAGACCGTGCAAATACAAAAAAGATTAATAGAACCATGGCCCACTTCACGCTCGTATGTAATGTTTTCTTGATGGATGAACGCTGCTTGTTTTTTGCTTGTTCGTTCATTTGCAATTGGTGTTTATACCAAACGGAGACTCGATAAAGCAACAGAACACCGATCGCTGTCACACCAGCAAACAACAATGCCCCTTTTTGACCTATTGGGACGAAAATAAAGGCGGTAAAGATCGGAGCAAGCGATTGGCCTCCATTCCCTCCCATTTGATAGATGGATTGGGCGAGGCCTCTTTTTTGGCCAGCAGCCATATAAGCAACGCGTGAACCCTCTGGATGAAAAACAGCGGATCCAAGCCCGATAAACAAAACAGCCAATAAGAGGGAATAAAAGTTAGGCGATAAGCCAAATCCGATCACACCTAGCATTGAAAGCCCCATTCCGATTGGCAATAAATACGGCTGTGGTTTCCGGTCAGCAACTGCGCCAAACACAGGTTGCATTAACGAGGAGGTAATATTTAACACAAAGGCGATCCAACCTAGCTGAGCGTAAGAAAGAGCAAGAGACTTCTCTAAAATCGGAAACATCGCCGGAACAACGGCTTGAATCGAGTCGTTAATAAGATGTCCGCCGCTAATCGCAAATAAGATACTATAAGTAGTTACTTGAGCGACAGATGTTTGTTTGGCTACAACTGACATCCTTTCAGCTCCTTTTTTTTGTATTTTTCTCATTATAGTCGATCTTCTTGATTTTGTCTGTTCGATCCAAAAAAGTATATTTCATAAAAGTTTCGCTATTACTTCTTTTATATTTCACAATTATGTAGTAAAACAGGAAAGAAAGGATGTGAGCCAATGAAAAACGCGGTGGCATTAGCAAGTTGGCTAATTCTCTTCCCTTTTAGTTTCAGTGTGGTGAAAGCGGATGCACCGATTGAGCTTCAGCCGCTCATCGATCAGGCACCGCCAAAGTCGGAGATTCGCTTAGAACGCGGGTTATATGCAGGACCTGTCGTGATTGATAAGCCGCTGACGATTAAAGGAGAGAAAGGAGCCGTAATTGACGGCGGGAAAAATGGTAACGTAGTGACGATTCAAGCCGATGACGTTGCGGTCCATGGGGTGACGATTCAACATTCCGGAAAAGGAGCCCAGCAAGCAGGAATTTTAATCGATAAAGCTAAATCAGCAAAAATTATTGACAATTACTTAAAAAATGTTCACTACGGCGTCTTTATTAGAGGTGGCCGCTCTCATATGATCTCTAACAATCATTTTTCGAGTTATCCAGGTCATTTTTCTACTCGTGGGAATGGCATTCATTTACTAGCAACGGCAAATAATCGAATAGTGGCAAATGAAATGACGAACGTGCAAGATGGGATTTATTTAGATGAGTCTTCAAATAACGAAATGAATGAGAACACGATCAGTGGGTCGAGATATGCTACTCACTTTATGTTTTCAACGGATAATTCTGTCAAAGGTAATCATTTTTTTGACAATATCAACGGGGTTATGGCAATGAATTCCAAAGGGATTGACATCGAAGAGAATCTTTTTGAAAAGCAGCTGAACTATCGTGGATTTGGTGTGTTAATTTATGAAACGGAAGATGTTCAGCTTGAAGATAACGACTTGCTTTACAATCATAATGGTTTGTCTCTTCAATCTTCGAACAATATTTCTGTTAAGAACAACATTATTGCCGGTAATTATATTGGTTTGATTACGGAAGGAAAAAATAGCGATATTCAACTAAGTGAGAATCGTTTTGAAGGCAACATTATTCAGACGAAGTTGACCGGTTCTGCTTTTTCTCTTGATGATGGCAAGAACGGCAACTATTGGGATGATTATCATTCCTATGATGTAGATGGTGATCAAATTGGAGAAGTTGCGTATCAAGGCGGCTCTACTTACAGCAGACTTCTTCATCAGTATCCACATTTGCAGTTTTATTTTGAGAGCCCTGCGATGACCGTGTGGCAATCGGCAGAGAAAATGTTTTCTTTGCAAAGCGACCAAGAGAATGCCGATCGCTTTCCATTGGTTCAACAGACGAAACCATTCGGTGGATCGTATGGTTTCGTACTGCTGATTCTACTAGGAGCGGCGCTGTACATATGGAGAAGAAAAAGGAGTGAATCATTGTGAAGCGTATATTTTTAGGAATAGCGGCTTCGACGATGCTGTTGGGCGCTTGCGGAAAACAGCAGTCGTACGAGCCTGTAGAGATTAATCCAGATATTGATGTTTGCGACATTTGCAATATGAGTATTACCGAGACTCAATATGCAACAGAGGTCATTTTAAAGGATGGATCAGTGGAAACTTTTGATGATATCGGCTGCATGGTGGAGTATTTAAACGAGCAAGATGAGAAAGACATTGGAGAGAAATATGTCCGAGATGCGTTGAGTGGTGATTGGGTGAAACTAGATGAAGCGACGTTTCTATACAAAAAAGATTATTGGACACCGATGGCTTATGGTGTCGTCTCTTTCTCTGATCAGTCCTCTGCCGAAAGCTATATGAAAAAGGAAGGAAAAGGTGAAATATTAACACTAGACGAGGTTATGAAGCATGATTGGGGTGGCCACCAGTGACAGCTTGGACTATTGCTCGCCATGAAATCAAGCTAGCGTTTAGAAGTAAGTGGCTGCTTGTGTTTGCCGGCTTGTTCACCTTGCTCGCTGGCATTATTATTTTTTTTACTGGACAATCGAGCGGCGATTTTGATGGATTTACACGAGGGACAGCCAGTCTGTTAAATTTATCTCTGTTTTTATTGCCATTATTAACACTCTTAGTCGGCGGATTATTAGTGGCCGGAGAAAAAGAAGATGGTCGTTTAGGATTATTGCTCACCTACCCTCTCTCTTCTCTGTCTGTCATACTAGGAAAGTATATTGGGCTTGCTGTTTCGCTCGTTTTTATTTTAGTGCTGGGTTACGGAGTATCTGCCGGCTTGTTTTTTCAATCGTCTGGAAGCAATGTTTCGCTATTGCTTGTGTTCTTCGGAACCTCAGTGCTGTTAGTTTTGATGTTTTTAT
Source organism: Bacillus sp. REN10 (assembly GCF_016820555.1). GTDB lineage: Bacteria > Bacillota > Bacilli > Bacillales > Domibacillaceae > Bacillus_CE. Next base: position 250,868 of record NZ_JADHDW010000003.1, read on the forward strand.
CTTTAGCTTTATTCGTTGGGATCATCGCAGCCGGGCGACTTCAAGCGTTAGGAATTGGCTTGTTTTTATGGGCATTTTTTGTCCTTTTTTATGAATTTATTATGATGGCGATGACGATGGTTACCGGACCCGCGATGGTAGTGCCCCTTCTTACGGTCTCTGTTTTTTTAAATCCTGTGGAGCTCATTCGCGTATTTACCGTTTTATTTTTAGGGAGCGGCACCATTTTTGGTCCTTCTGTTTATGACTTTACCATTTGGGCTGAAGGAAACGCCGGCGTGATCATGTTTGTCGTTGCTTGTTTCTTTTGGATAGTGATCCCTTTATGGCTCGCCAATTTTGTCATGAATCGAGGAAAAACATTATGATTACTTTTCATGAAGTCAGTAAATCTTTTCAAAAAAAACAGGTCATCTATCCTTTATCATTTACGGTTGAGCCAGGGGAATGTATCGCTTTGTGCGGAGGCAATGGTGCAGGAAAAAGTACGATCATCAAAATGATGACGGGCATTTATACGCCAGATTCGGGAGAGATTTTATTAAATGGCCATAAATCAGGAGATAGAAAAACGGATTTTCGCTCGCAATTTGCTTATATGCCGGATGATTTATCCGCTCCCCCTTTATTGACAGGGAGAGAAACATTAACATATTTTGCTGATTTACAAAAAGCAGATCGTCAGCAAGTTGATGAACTGCTTGCTCTCGTTGGATTAAGCGAGCATGCTGATAAGAAGGTAAAGTCTTATTCGAAAGGGATGCAACAACGATTATCTTTTGCTCAAAGCTTGCTGTCAAAGGCTCCTATTTTAATTTTAGATGAACCCACCAATGGACTCGATCCGTACTGGGTGCATCGAATGAAGGAAATCATTATCGAGAAAAAAAATCAAGGACAAACGATTTTGTTTACAACGCATATCCTATCAGTTGTGGAAGAAATAGCGGATACACTTGCCTTTTTACAAGAAGGACGCTTACTCGTTCATCAAAAGGTAGAGACCCTGCTTGATCAGCACGCTTCCTTAGATGAAGCTTTGTTTAAAGAATACAGCAAATAATAAAGCAGCCCGGCTAGCTGAGCCGGGCTGCTTTATTATTAATGACCTTCATGCTTCATTTCTTCGTCTTTTTTCATATCACTATGTTCGCCTTCACCATGCTTCATATCGCCTTCTTGCATTTGTTTCTTTTTCATATAGCGTTCATTGGCAATTTGATCGATATCTTCTACAGTGGCTGGTGTTGCATTTTGATGTTTCGTTGTAAAAGCATTTAAGCTCTCATCATCTTTGAAAAAGGCAAAACCGTAGTTCATTGGTGTTTTCATGTCCGTTTTCAAGATTTTTGCGTCATCAACAGATACCCAGTCTAAACCGTTATAGTCGCGAACAAATCGCTCTTTTGCTGGTTTCTCTGCGTCTCTTTCATAGTTTAGCATACAACCGATATCGTCAAAGAAAAGTGTTTCGCCATCTTCTGTGACCATTTTAGCTGTAAATTGTCCCATATCTTCGCTCTTCATGTATACTTTCATATCACAAAAAGCACAAGTAGTTTCCGCTGTTGGCTCCCCATCCTCATGCTGATGAGCTTCTTCTTTTTTCACTTCTTCTTTTGGAGTCGTTTCTGCTTGCTGCTCAGTTGCCGCTTTTTCCTCCGTTGCTGGTTTGGATTCCTCTGCTTTTTCATTGCTAGAGCAAGCAGCTAAGCTAAGTGCCGCAGCAGCAGTCAGTATGTACAGTTTTTTCTTCATTTTGTTTTCCCCCTATATTTTGTATATGTTAAGTATAAGAAGAAATTGTGAGAAAAGAATGAAGAAAGTAAGAGGATTTAATGAAATAGCAAAAAAAATAGCAGATTTGAAGATGAAATGTTGTAGTTGGTCGGTATGCTTTTGGCCAATGCTGAATAAAAAACCCCTAACGATTCATATCGTTAGGGGTGATGGTGTCATAAGGACTGGTCAGTTTCACTAGGCAGAGTCTTTCCTAATATAAAGTGCAGCTTTCCATTTAGATTGAATCGGTTGTAATTTAATCATAAGACATTCTCCTTTCCTATTTCCTCAGTTGGATTAAAATAGATGATTCATTTGTTCTTGTTGCTTCTTTCGCATTTCGTCATAGATTTCTTCCACACGTTGTTCATGGATATACTCTTCCACGGTTTTTTCGCGTTTTTTAATCGTGATAATGACAAAAATAAGGTTGATCGTCATTCCTTCTCACCTCCTTTCAGAGAGCAATGAAAGCTTCTGCCTCGGAAGTTTGTGAAAGTTGACCAGTTCCAGAACATGTGTGTTTGAACAGACGAAACTGAAAGCTAATTTATACCTTTCTAATTATATCCAAAACATCTTTAAAATGCCATTGTTTTTTTGAAAAAAATGAAAGAGAGGGAAAACCCTCTCTCTACCTTACTTTGATAGTTGTTCTTTTATGAATGCAGGCGCTTCTTTTTTACTGATTTGTTCAATTGTAGGATGGTCTTGATTTTTCAGATAATAAGCGATGGCGTAGGAGTTATTTTCTCCCCCAGTAGGAGCAACCGAAAGTAATTTCTCAATTTGACCCTTATCTTTTATTTTGATTTGTTTGATAGAGGATTTGACTTGACCACGGTCATCAATAGCCCCGTAAAGATCAGGACTAGCTGCCGTTTCAAATACGATGGCGTAACCAATATCATAAGGCATCACTTTTATTTGTTCTAATAATCCTTCATCTTCAAGCCACTTCTCTACAGAGGGATAAGTCTTTTGCCAAGGTGCGGATATCATTTCTTCATTATCAAAATAGATCTCTATTCTTCCCCAACTATTTGTATTGTTTGTGAGATCTTCTTTCTTCATTTCTTCTTTTAGCAATGCAATTAGTTGTTTCATTTGTTTCGGATTTGTTAAAGTCAGTTGCTTGTTATGAGCGATATCTGAGTACAAGTTAATATTCTCAATATTGGTGTCGTCTATTCTTAATAAAGGATATTGATTGTACTTAAACTCTTCCGAACTAGCAAGCTCACCAATCCATTTCTCGTATTGGGTGATAGAAATATCATATTCTCGGATGAATTTCTTTCCCTGTTCTGTTTTATAAGCAAAAACTACAGGAGTTACATTTTTCAACTGGTGAGATTTATTTTTGATCGCTTGCTGATGAAACTCGGTGATTTTCTTGATGTTGACGGGATCCTTATAAAAGTTTGACGCTTGAATTTCAGTTGTATTCACAAGGTCATCCTGATGATAGCCATAGATCCCATCAGAAAAATAGGCTTCTTCTATTTTGGCCATATCTGGAACTTTCTTTTCATATACTCCATCTAAACTGTGGATAGATAGAGCTAATAGTAAAGTCGCCCCCATAAACAGTAAGTAACCTTTCCAATGCACGAATACTCTCGTTGTTTTTTCAACAATCATTCTAGCAATAAAATAGCTTAAAAATGAGAAGATCAGTAGTCCGAATACAATCCAAGGTACAGTATGCTGGATGCTACCAAAGTATAGACCGCCAAATAGCATTGCCAAAAATGTACAGCTGTAGACGAATACGGGGCGCAATTTCGGGAAAGCAAGAGCCAATGTCGCTGTTTCAGTGGGGCGACGTTTATAGGCTGCTAGCGCGATGAACAAGCATAGCATTGACCCCCCACCATACACTAGCCACTCCCACCATTGCAACGTAATATCCGTGCCAGAATAAATACGTGAAAAAATAATAAAACGTTCGAGATTAAAGTTTAAATAGTATTCAGCAGAAAATCCATGAAGCAAAAATTTAAGATTATAAACGGCTAATACGATAAATCCAATGGGCAAAAGAAAAAGGGCATAAGTGAACAAAATTTGCATAACGGACATCCCAGTGAGCATGCTTGAGAAAACGGCTGCTGCATAGATCACAAAGTTCCAAAACAGAGTAAAGCCGATCCAAATTAAGACATCAGAAGCTGAGAAATATTGGACACCAAGTGCCCATTGACTCACTGTTAGCACTACTGCCGTTGAGACAACCGGAATGATCATGAAAATGAATCCACAAATCGTGTATTGATAAAATAATGTCGACCGTGAAACCGGTAAGCTATGCATAAAATCAGCAGCGGCTTTGACGTGCAAATAGCGGAAGGCAAAAACAGCAAACCCGACTGGCACCGTCAAAATCAGCATCGTTTGCGTATCAGCTGATAATTGAAACACAGATGGAAGATCGTTAATGAACTCCCACTCTTCATTCGTATGTTTCACTAGTAATTGCAAAGGAACGATAAAAAATAGAAGAAGAAAGTAAAGAAAACTAAGCCAACCTAAGACTTTTGCCTTCTGTCTCCAAATGCCTTGATTAAAAAATAAAATTGCTGACACCATATCCTGCTTCCTCCATTTCATATGAGAATATTTCCTCAAGAGTGATCGGTAGCACATCGACTAACAATGGCTGAAAAGCAGAAACATCAGCATGAATCTTTTTCTCTTTTCCTTTGACGATGAAAATGTGAATGCTACCACGTTGTTCATGGTGAATGATATTGAGTTTAGCTAGAAATTCGGAAGGAATGTCTCCTCGAAAGGCCACTTGAATTTTGTGTAAATTGCTTTTTAACTCATCCAGTTCTCGCTCTAATAAAACCGTCCCCCCATGTAAAATCGCTACATGATCGCAAATATTTTCAAGCTCTCGTAAATTATGAGATGAGATAACAATCGTCATATTCCGCTCAGCGACATCTTCCATTAACAGCTGCTTAATTTTCTTTCTCATTACGAGATCTAACCCATCTAGTGGCTCATCTAATAGTAAATAATCTGGCATACAGCATAAGGCAAACCAAAAAGCGGCTTGTCGTTGTTTCCCTTTTGATAGTTGATGTAACCTCACATGTAAAGGAAGATCAAACATGTTGCTTAGTTGTTCGAAACGATGTTGATTCCATTTTTGATACACTTGTTGATAAAAATAAGCCATTTGCTTAATCGTATGTTGAGCAAAAAAATAAGGGATATCAGGTAGAAATAAAACTTCTTGCTTTAATTCTGGGTGCTGTTTCATCTCTTGACCATTGATACAAACTTTTCCATTGTCTGGTTCCATAATGCCTGCTATCACTTTTAATAGCGTCGTTTTTCCAGCACCGTTTGATCCAAGCAAACCATAAATAGATCCTTTAGTCACAGTTAAGTTTACTTGAGCTAAAGCTTCTGAATCACTTTTAAAGGCTTTAGTTAAATCACGAACTTTAATCAACATTTTTCCCTCCTTTTATACGTTGTTCTGCTTTCTCTGCTAATTCAGTTATTTCTTTTTTACTAATTCCTAAATATAAGGCTTCTGAAATTAAGGCTAATAATTCGTTTTTCAATTGCTCCACCCTCTGTTCATTTGCAATACTGGTTTGTTTTTTGACAAAGCTTCCTTTTCCAGGAAGAGAATAAATAAACCCTTCCCTTTCTAACTCTCGATAAGCTTTTTGAATCGTATTCGGATTAATTGCTAGGTCGCCTGCGAGTTGTCGAACAGAAGGAAGCTGCTCGTCTGGCTGAAAAACGTCATGCATAATCATTTCCTTTATTTTTTCCGTCAACTGTTCGTAGATGGGTTTCCGACTTTTAATATCAAGAATGATCACACCCCAATACCTCCTTTCACTGTATCAACTGTATTAATTTAAATAATACACTTAATACACTGTATATTTCAATCTTTTTTTGACTTTGGTGGAAAATTTCAATGAAAATCCCGTTCACTCGTGTAAGTGAACCGATGAACGGGGTGATCGTAGGCCGTTATTTGGCTGACTATCGTATTCTATGTAGCTTTAGATTGTAAAAAATAAAAACCTTGATTTTCCTAAATAAAAGGAGAAATCAAGGTTCTTCACTTAGCAAGAAAGAATATATGTAGCCAGGGCCCGCTGGACATCAAAAATGCTGTCATCTTTTCTAAATTGCCAAGCAATCGGGTTTTCATTTCCAACAATCCAAATTAATAATTCTGTTTCTAAATCAAATGTTCCCGCTGTTTGTACGCTGAAATGAGTAATGCTTCGATATGGAATAGAGAGGTACTCCACTTTCTTTCCTGTAACACCTTGCTTATTAATTAGCAGTAAACGTTTGTTGCTGAATACAATTAAATCTTTTAAAAGTTCAAATGCTTTTTCAATCATTTCTCCTTCAGCAACGATAAGCTTCAGCGTTTTTTCTACAGTTTTTACATCTGCTTCAGTTGCATTGCCGATTAATCCATCAAATAAGCCCATATCTACACTCCTCAATAAATATCTTCTAACGCTTTGCGAAGCAGTCCCATGCTACGGTCCAGATCAGTTTTTACTTGTTTTTTATACAGTTTAGCTTTTTCATAGTCCGCAAATTGATAAATGACCACTTCTTTGTATTTCGCTCCTTCTTGCAGTTTTTTGTATCTTTTTAATATGCCATCATCGATCAGTTCATGGAGCGAGCGATAAATTTCGGAATGATTTGGTTCATAGCCGTACTGCTTAAAGGTTGCTTTTAATTCGTCCATTGCTTGCATTCCGTACAAACGGTTTTCTTCGACGAATTTAATCATAAATAATTTTAAAAAAGCGCGTTGTTTAATGAGAAATTTCCCTTCCCCTCTTGGCATTTTGTTCACCTCACTAATCCTTAAATGCTTGTTTCTTTACTTATTATTTATTTTAGCAAATTTTTATGTGTAGAACGAATGTTTTATTTTTAATTTGAATTTTGCACATATTGAATTATAAGAGTAACAGGTACTTGTTTAAAGGTACCTGCTACGTTTGTAAATATGGCTTTGTTTTTTGAATGATCGCTTGAATCGCTTTTGCATTTGTTTCATACATTTTTTTCGTTTTCGGACATTCGGTGGCAAGGGCGAACGATTCCATATCAGCGACAAACTTTTTCAAATTAGCTAATAGTAATGGTCTTTCTTGTGGTGTAGCTAACTGAAGGAGGTCGTCAAATAAATCGACATACAACTCTCCATACGCATTGATCTGGCCGATAAATACATTTTCAAGCGATACGCCAGCTATTTCAAGTTGCTCATTTAACCATTCTTTCGTTTTGCCGCTCTCTGCTAGCGCATCGTGTAGCAATCGTCCATCCATAATGATCGTATGGGGTTCTTTTTCATTGATTGGCGTTAGCTGTAAGTCACTTCTAGTAAGCGGACGTTTATCTTTCTTTAATAAAGCGTTTAAACTGCCATCTTGTTCGAGAACAGCATATTCTACATCGCTAATCGAATAAATATCTTTCTTGCGCAGTAAAGATAATAACTCGTCAATTGTATATTTTTCTTTCTTCAAGTTATCTTCTAACACTTTGCCATCCTTAATAAATATCGTAGACTTTCCTTCAATGACACCTCGGATGGCTTTACTTTTTAATGCTAAATATCCTGCTAACAAAGGAATTAGTCCCCATACACTAATAGCGATCAGCCCATCAATCATAGAACGTTCTCTAACGGTGGACACTTCAGCCGCAATGCTGCCGATTGTAATTCCGGTAATGTATTCAAAAAACGATAATTGGGAAATTTGCCTTTTTCCAATGATTTTCGTGATAGCGAATAAAACAATGAGAAAAGAAAGAGAGCGAATCGTAACATCTAACCATTGAGGCAAGGAAATCACTCCTTTTGCTATAATCCTTGATATTGCGGTTCGTGATTTTCAAGCTCATAAATGCGCTGATTCATTTGTTCAATGATCTCATGAAGAGACATCATGCTTTCATGAAAGATTTTCTTCGATGTCGGATCGCTTGACATCAGCGCTAATTTGCTAAATACAGCTTCCGCATGCTTCAGGCCTGCTGTGCACGTTTTTACATCGGATGCAACTGTCATTTTGAAACTCCTTTATTGTAAATATTCGATGGAAACAGCATGAGCGATACAAGGAATGGATTCATTTTGCTGGAAGGAAAGCGGGGAAAGCAGCGCCCCTGTTGCCACTAGTAGCATTCTTTGAAATTCTCCTTTCTGCATCCGCTTTAATAAATGTCCATAGCCGACAACAGCTGAGCATCCAGCTCCGCTAGCTCCTGCAAAGACCGGTTGGGAATCTTTATAAATCATTAAGCCGCAATCTTGAAATTGTTGATCAGTGACAGGAACCCCACGTTCTGTCAACATGTCTAATGCGATGCTGCGCCCAATCGATCCTAAATCTCCCGTCACAATTAAATCATAATAAGACGGATCGAGCTTTAATGATGTGAGATGAGCGATGATCGTATCAACAGCTGCTGGGGCCATCGCGCCTCCCATGTTAAATGGGTCTGTTAAGCCCATATCAACAACTTTGCCGATTGTCGCCGAAACAACAACAGGGCCGTCTCCTTCTTGCGCAATGACCGCCGCTCCTGCTCCAGTCACAGTCCATTGCGCAGTTGGCGGCTTTTGTCCGCCATATTCCGTCGGATAACGAAACTGCCTTTCAACTGCTGCGTTATGACTGGATGCGGCAGTCAAAATATAATTGGCTCCTTTATTGTTGACAATAAACGCACTTAAAGCTAATCCTTCCATCGAGGTAGAGCACGCACCGAATAAGCCCATATAAGGAATACTTAACGTTCGGGCTCCAAAGCTTGTTGGAGTAATTTGGTTAATTAAATCTCCCCCAAGAAAGAATTCGATGTCTTCTTTTCGTAAGTTGCTTTTTTCCATTGCTCGAAAGCAAGCTTCTTCTAATAGCTTGCGATGCGCTTTCTCATACGTCTCTTGCCCAATCCATAAATCTCCGTGAAGCACATCAAAGTCATCAGCGATTTTGCCATTGCTCTCAAAGGGACCGCCAACGACTCCAGTGGATCTAATGACTGGTTTATTGGCAAAAACCCACGTTCGCTGCCTGTCCACACTTTCACCTCCTATTATTTTTGAATTTTGCATATAGTGATTTATACTTTAACTATTTTTATATTGCGGTTCTTCCTGCTCTACTTCTTGAATGCGCGGCTCTAGCGTATCAATAATCGTTTGTGTTTGAGTAGCTGCTGTTTGATATAACTTCTTTGCTTGTTGATTATCTGTCGCTAGACTAAAGCTTTCTAGGCTCGCTTGCGCACTTTTTAATCCCGCAAGTGTCGTTTTTAAATCATTAATGACTGTCATTGATGTGTCCTCCTTTGAATTGAAGTCCTTACTAGCATGAGCTATTTTCAAAAAAATATTTTTGGGAATTATTACAATGAGGCTGAAATTTAAAAATTATTTCTTTATTCTGTATGTTAAAATAATAAAGTGAAACTTCCATCAGTTGGAGTTCTCCTCGGCCGATGGAAATGAGATAAATAGTAACTATATACTTAGGAGGAATACTCATCATGGCATTTCATCTTGCTAAAAGAATGGATGCGTTTAGTCCATCTATTTTCAGTGAATTAAAGGCTTATAAATTAAAAAAGCAAGAAGAAGGAAAAAAGATTATTGATTTAAGCTTAGGCAGTCCGGATTTGCCGCCAGCTCCTTTTATTAGAGAAAAGCTAGCAACTCTTGCCGCCGAGCCCGATCAATATGGTTATACTCTGTCAGGTACACCCTCCTTTTATCAAGCGGTTGCGAATTATTACCGCCGCGCGTATGGGGTAGAGCTTGATCCTGCAACGGAAATTGTTCATGCCATGGGCTCACAAGAAGGACTTGTCCATTTGCCGCTCGTCTTCGCTGACCCAGGAGATATGATTCTTGTCACGGATCCTGGCTATCCTGCTTATGAGGCGGGGCTAGCAGTTGCTGGAGCTGAACCGTATTATATGCCGCTTGTAAAAGAAAATAACTTTTTGCCTGACTTAACAGCTATTCCTGAGGACATTGCAAGCAAAGCTCGAATGATGATTTTAAATTATCCGGGGAATCCAGTGCCAGGCTTAGCGACTGAACAGTTTTTCCATGAAGTCATCACATTTGCTAAAAAATATGACATCGTTGTATTGCATGACGCTGCTTATTCAGAGTTTTACTTCGACGATCAAGCACCTCTCAGCTTTCTAGCTGTTCCAGGAGCGAAAGATGTTGGGATGGAAATTAACTCATTATCCAAAAGTTTTAGCTTAGCTGGAGCTAGAATTGCTTATATTGCCGGCAATAAAAAAATGGTCCAAACAGTTGCTCAGCTGAAATCGAACTTAGATTATGGCGTGTTTGCTCCTATTCAAGCAGCTGGTATTGCCGCTCTCGACCATGCTGAAGAAATTGGACAAGCTGTTCGAACGACTTACCAAAAACGCCGTGATGTGTTGGTCGCAGAACTTCAGAAGATTGGCTGGACAGTGGACAAACCATCGGGCGGTATGTTCATTTGGGCGAAAATTCCTGATGGTTGGACATCTAAAGAATTTTGTTTCACTTGTATTGACAAAGCTGGAGTTGTGATGGTTCCCGGTCCCGCATTCGGATCAAATGGTGAAGGATATGTCCGCATTGCACTTGTTCACTCGGAAGACATATTGAAAGAAGCAGCTGAAAAATTACAATCAGTCATTCAAAATTCTAAACTGTCATAAATACAGAAAAGGCTGTCCCAATGATTCAATGGCGTTCATGGAGACAGCCTTGCCTATTTTAATAAGTAGCTTGGGATATGATTATTTTGGCTCATTCACGCAAAATAAGTAGCTGTTTTCTTTCCAGCGGCTTTTATATATAATAGGACATGTGTTTGGATTATTATATAGGAATTTTCCTAGTCAATAATGAGGGATTATATGAAAGAAACTGCGAAAATAAAAGCTTTGAAACTGTCAACTTTCCAGCTGATTGTTGTCCTTTATTTCACAGGTGCGCTATTATCTACCGGTTTATTACTTCTTCCTATTGCTCATAAGCCAGGAGTAGACTTACCCTTTATTGATGCCTTATTTGTAGCGGTAAGCGCCCTTAGCGTGACAGGACTATCTACGGTTGGAACAGTCGATACATTCAGCACAGTCGGCTACTTTTTTATTCTCTTTATTTTACAAGTCGGCGGTGTGGGGATTATGACGCTGAGCTCTATTATTTGGTTATTAGTAGGCAAGCGAATTGGCATGCGCGAGCGCCAGCTCATTATGGCGGATCAAAACCGAACAGATTTATCAGGTTTGGTCAAATTAATGAGAGAAATCTTTTTGCTTATTCTTGGGATTGAAGCGGTAGGTGCCATCATTTTAAGTATTTATTTCCTACAGTATTATCCAAGTGTATCCGAGGCTTTTCTTCATGGAATATTCGCCTCTATTAGCGCCACCACCAATGGAGGATTTGATATTACCGGCCAATCTCTCATCGTGTATAAAGATGATTATTTTGTCCAGTTCATTAATATGATATTAATCGTTCTTGGAGCAATCGGTTTTCCTGTATTAGTGGAAATAAAAGACTATTTAACGTATCGCGGTTCTCATAAATTTTGTTTTTCACTCTTTACGAAACTGACCACAACTGTGTATGCCATATTAGCTATAGCTGGCGCGATCGGTATTTATTTGCTGGACCGTCATCATTTCTTTGTCAATAAATCTTGGCATGAATCATTATTTTATGCTAGCTTCCAGTCCATTGCTGCTAGAAGTGCAGGGCTAACCTCGTTAGACTTAAATGAATTTTCGGCCGCTACCTTGTTATTCATTTCCACATTAATGTTTATCGGCGCTTCTCCTAGCAGTGTCGGCGGCGGATTACGAACGACAACATTTGCCATTGCCATGCTAAGCGTATACTTTTTTGCTCGCGGCAAAAATACAATCAAAATTTTCAACCGCGAAGTGCATCCGATTGATATCCAACGTTCATTTGTCGTTATTACAACAGGGTTTTTCATTTGGGGCGGATCGATTATTGTTCTTTCGTTTTTAGAACCTAGCTTATCTATCGTAAAAATTGTATTTGAAGTATCTTCTGCCTTTGGAACGACGGGATCGTCATTAGGAATTACTGCCGACTTAAGCACACCAGCTAAACTGTTATTAATTTCTTTAATGTTTATTGGTCGAATTGGCTTATTCTCATTGTTGTTTGTTATTCGCGGACGTGAGATTAAAGAGTCTTATCATTACCCAAAAGAGCGTATTTTAATAGGTTAACTGCTAATGTACATAAAAAAACAAGTGCCGCCATTAAGTATAGTGAGGGCACTTGTTTTTTAGTATAATAGCTATTTCGACGAATAAACCAAGCTAATACAGGAGTGGAAACAGCCAAGGTAAAATTATTGAAGTAAGAATGCCTGCAAACCCCATGGCAGCTCCCGACACGGCCCCTTGAATACGCCCCTCTGCTACCGCTTGCGATGTTCCGATTCCATGGGCAACGGTTCCAATCGCTAGTCCCCTTGAAAATGGGTCTGTTATTTTCATACTGTTTAATAAAACGGGACCGAAAATAGCGCCAAACATGCCTGCAACCATTACAAAAGCCGCAGCAAGAGCGGGATCACCACCAATGACTTTAGCGACTTCAATGGCAACTGGAGTAGTAACCGCCTTTGTCGCTGCCGTCGCGGCAATCGTTTCGGATAGTCCGAATGCCTTCACCAACCAGACAGCCGCCGCAATGGTGGATACCGTCCCGATGGTCAAACCGATCGTCGCCGGAATCAATCGAGACAATAGAACCTCCCGATTATGATAAAGCGGTACAGCTAACGCTACCGTTGCTGGTCCAAGCAAATACGTCATTATCTCTTTCGCTGGTGTGTATTCCTCATAAGAAATCCCAGTAAGCAGTAGCACGATAATAATGGCTGTTGTACTTGTAAAGACAGGGGTGGTAAAAGGAGATGGAAAGCGGAAGGACCATTTTCTTGATAGCCAATAAATAACCATTGTCAAAATTATACTAAATAACATGATGCTGCTCATGTCCCTTCTCCTTTCTTCTGCTTTTTTCAGATAAAACTTGAGTGATGCCCCCTGTGATGACTAGACCAACGATGGAACTACCAAAAATCACAACCGCGAGCTCCCATCCACTAGCTTTTATGAGCCCGCCATACATCATTAAGCCCACCGCAATAGGAACAAAAAAGAAAGAAAGATGCTTATTCAAAAAAGAAGCACCTCTTTCCACCCATCTGACCGGAATAAGATTGGTCATAAGAAGAAGAAAAAGCACCATCATCCCAAAGACATTCCCAGGAATAGGGATATGAAAAAAATCAGTAATAAAATAACTGACTTCATTTATCAGCCATAATAAAGCTATTTGCAACATAAACACGGCTCCGTCTCGCATAGATGCACCTCTTTCTTACGCAAATAATAATGTTATTTCCTATTGAGACAATTGCTATTTAATCCAGGAGGTGCATATAAATAGTTAGGTTTAGATGATGTAAATACTTGAAGGTCGTTCCAAGGAGATTCAACAATTATTTGGCGATACTGATTATAACAAGAATCCTTTAATTCCCTCATTTCATAAACGGGGGCCATACAGCAATCCACTTGTTGACTGAAGATCTCCCATTCATGAAATGATCTTGATTGAAATAATTGACATACTTCTTCATATACTCGATTTCCTTTTTCAGCTTTTTCGACATGATAAGGAAGCCATTCCTGCTTTTGTACAGCTTGACAGAAGTTGCTCCAAAATTTCGGTTCAAGAGCGGCTAAACTGATAAACCGCCGATCCTTCGTTTCATAAATATGATAAGAAATGATATGTCCATCTAGCTCAGGCACTCCATTACCTTCAGCATATTGCATATGTGTTGTTAATAAACTCATTACCGCATCAGTGATCGCTAAATCGATGTAGCTACCTTCCCCATTTTTTTCTCTCTTCAATAAAGCCGCCACAATGGCTTCAGATGCAGTTATCCCTCCAATTAAATCAGCAAATGTAAGCGTTGGATGAACAGGTCGTCCGCTCCCATCCTTCATTTGTGACAGCATTCCGCTTAAGGCCATATAATTTAAGTCATGGCTTCCGAGCATACTCAGCTTACCTGTTTGACCATAGCCAGTGAGGGAGCAATAAACAAGACTAGGATGAAGACTTCTCAACTGTTCATAGCCCAACCCAAGACTGGCCATGACCCCCGGGCGGAAACTTTCAACTAGTACATCTGCGGAACGAATGAGTTCTATTACTTTTTGTTGATCTGTTGTATTTTTTAAATCGAACGCCATGCTCTTTTTATTGCGATTATTCCCTTGAAACACTTTTCCGTCGGATAGCTCCCGAGCTGGATCACCTTCAGGACGCTCTATTTTTATCACTTCTGCCCCTAAATCACTTAGTCGAAGAGTTGCATATGGTCCAGGCAAATATTGAGTGAAATCCAATACTTTTATTCCGCTAAGCATATTCTCGCCTCCTGATTTTGAATAAAAATTAGCTGTCCTATCAACAGAAGGCCTCACTCAGGAAAGGCGACGGATCCTCGGATAAGAACAGCTAAATGGTTAGATTCGTATATCTTTCACCTTAACAATCTGAATACACCGCATCCTTTGAATCAGTTCACAAACCGACCAGTCTTTCCTTTCTCTTCCCAATAATTATTTCGCAAATGAATTTTTTGTATTTTGCCAGAGGCCGTTTTCGGTAATTCCTCAACAAAGGTCACCCCTGTAATGGCTTTAAAGTGAGCTAGATTCCTTCTCGAAAATTGAATTAAATCTTGTTCACTTAATTCAGCAGCCGGTCGTTTAACAACAAAGGCATGCGGGGTTTCTCCCCATTTTTCATGTGGAACAGCAATGACTGCAGCTTCTAACACATCAGGATGTTCATACAGCACTCCCTCAACTTCTATAGAAGAAATGTTTTCTCCTCCGCTAATAATAATGTCCTTCTTACGGTCCACGATATCTATATGGCCATGTTCATCCACAGTACCCATATCCCCTGTATGAAGCCAGCCATTTTTTAATGTTTGCATCGTCGCTTCTTCGTTTTTCCAATAGCCCTTCATGACGCCATTGCTGCGCACAATGACTTCCCCAATAGATATTCCGTTTTTTGGTACTTCTTCCCCATGTTCATCAACGACTTTCACTTGACTGCCAATCATCGCATAACCAGCCTTTGCCTTCATTCGGTATTGATCCTTTAATGGCAAATCAATAAACGGTGAACGAATCGCTGAATATAAGCTGAGCGGAGAAGACTCCGTCATGCCATACACTTGAATGAACTCCCAGCCTAATTCTTTCTCTACGCGTGCCACAAAGGATGGTGGTGGCGCTGATCCAGCGATGACTACACGAACATTTTTTTCAATTGGCGGCACATTTTCTTCGTAATATTGCAGTAAGCTATTTAATACGGTTGGAGCCATATGCATCACCGTTACTTTATGCTGAATAACCGCATCAAAAATCGTTTGTGGGCCTACTTGACGATAGCAAACATGTGTCGCTCCGTTAGCTGTGTAGTAAAATGGAGATCCCCAGCCATTTACATGGAACATCGGTAACACATGCAAATAAACATCGCGATCCGACACGCGCAGAGCATGCATCGTCGATAGCGCATGAATATAATTGTTGCGATGAGTCAGCATAACCCCTTTTGGATTACCGGTCGTCCCGCTTGTATATAGAAGGCTGGCCACATCATCTTCTTCAAGCTCTACCCGATCAAAAGCAGCAGATGAAAAACGGCTGAGCCAAGTATCATAATCTATTTCATTCGTTTCGTCGTTCTTATAATGGACAATAATATGCTCTACTGTCGTTAATTGATCTTTAATATCAGCAATAAGAGGATATAAATGCTGATCCACTAATAAAATTTTCGATTCACTATGATTTAAAATAAACAAATAATCATGAGGCTTTAGGCGAATATTCAACGGCACCATGATCGCTCCTACTTGGTATACTCCGTAGAAACCCTCTAGCATTTCTAATGAATTCGGCGCAAGATAAGCTATTCTATCTCCTTTTTGCACACCTAAATCAACTAGTCCCCTTGATAATTGATTGACACGACCATTTAATTGATTATATGTAAATTGGCGGTCTTCAGAAATCACAGCTATTTTTTCCCCATAATATGTGACGGCACGATCTAAAAATTGAGTTAAAACTAATGGTACATTCATGGCCCATCCCCCTATGATTGTCTCGAATTTTTGGCGATATTAAGCAACAATCGTTCAAAGTCAGCATCGTTGTTTAACAAAGCTAAATTTTAAAAATTTTCTAACAAATAAATAGTATCATGAGCTTGAGCAGCCATTCAATAGATTTCTGTAAAGTTTGAGAAAAATCCCTAATTTTTCAATAATATTGATGAAAAAGAGGCAGCGAAAAGGACTGATTGCCGGCTTATCACTAAGCCAGCAATCAGTCCTTTTGTTTAAACTAGTTGTTCTTGTTTTTCATCCGCAAACTCGACTTCAAAGCCCATTTCTTCGATCATTCGATGGTCAGCTGTTGTTTCTTGACCAGCCGTTGTTAAATAATCGCCTACAAAGATAGAATTTGCTGCGTATAATCCTAAAGGCTGTAAAGAACCTAAATTTACTTCACGTCCTCCGGAAATGCGGATTTCTTTCGTCGGGTTAATGAAACGGAATAAACAAAGCACTTTTAAACAGTAGCGCGGATTAAGTTCATCCGTTCCTTCTAGAGGTGTTCCGTCAATCGCATGCAAGAAATTCACTGGAATAGAATCCGCATCTAATGCTTTTAAGCTACGGGCCATCGTGACGATATCCTCTTTTCTCTCTTTCATTCCTACAATAACTCCGGAACACGGCGAGATGCCTTGCACTTTTACTTTTTCAATCGTTTCTACACGATCATCATATGTATGAGTTGTCGTAATTTGTTCATGATGATTGGCTGATGTATTAATATTATGATTGTAACGATCCACACCTGCTTCTTTTAGCTTTTCCGCTTGACCAGGTTTTAATAATCCGAGGCAGGCGCAAATTTTTAATTGATACTTGTCTTTAATTTCTTTGACCGCTTCCGTTACATTTTCTAGTTCTTTATCGCTCGGTCCGCGTCCACTCGCCACGATGCAGTATGTGCCTGCACGCAAATCATAAGCTTGCTTTGCTCCTTTTAAAATCGAATCTTTATCCATCATGCGGTATTTCTCAATTGGCGCTGTTGAGCGAGTCGATTGAGAACAATAGCCGCAGTTTTCCGGACAAATGCCCGATTTTGTGTTGATGATCATATTTAATTTCACTTTATTGCCATAGTAATGATGACGAATCTTATAAGCAGCATTTAATAATGTAAGCAGCTCTTCATCTGGACAATTTAAAATCGAAAGCGCTTCCGCATCTCCAATTTCACGCCCCTCAAGAACGACATCCGCTAATTCATCCCACTTTGTCATTGTACAACTCCCCTTCTCTTTATTTCCATTGTTTATAAAAACTTCTATCTTAAAGATAAGAGAAAAAGGGGTATTTAGTCAACTTATTTTAAATTAAAGTTTACAAATAATTTTCTTTACATGAAATAAAGTAAAAGTTCCATACTTACATTTAGCCATGTTAAGCTGGAGTGCAACCTGTTAATGTAAGATAAAAAAGCCATTCCTGATGAAATGACTTCTTTTGTTTAATGTGTATCCTATTGAAATGACAGTTGTTCCTGTTTTACTAATAAATAATAGTTAACAGGCTCTTCCTCTGCTTTAATCAGTTTAACCGTTACATATCCTGATTTAAAAAGTTCGTTAAACAGCTTACGGTAAGCTCTCTTCCACTCTAGAGCGACTTCAGGATGAGTTTGTCTGATTTGCTGAAAGTTTTTCGGAACAGGCACTAACCACTTTTCTCCCGCTAACTGAATATTTAGTTCTTGAATAGAGAGAAGACCATCTGCGTTTAATTCCCAAGAAGCAGCCTTTTGTGCGCCTTCCTCGCTCCACTGATTCGGTTGATCTAAATAGCCTTCTTTAATATGCCACTCAATTAAGAAGCGGTCTGTCGGCATCCCTTCACTGAAACTATCAGGCATATCGCCGTAACAATCCTCAATGTAGCTGCGACAAATTCCATTTAATTTCGATAAATTCAAGTAGCCGTTTACGCTTTCTAAAGGATCATATGTCCAAGTAATTAATGAGTACCCTAATTTTATCGCCTCTTGCCTTTGAACCTTTTTCAAGGCATCCCCGATCCCTTGCTTTTGGTAGTCCGGATGAATCCCTAAATTATGGGAGCATAAATAACTATGTCCATCGCGAAAACCAGCAAAACTGTAACTAAATCCAATGAGCTGATCCCCTTGAAACGCCCCTAAAGCCAAGCCTCCATTTTTATGAGCAATCATCGTTTGATTTTCTGGAATCGGCTCAATTCCCCAAATTAATCTTTCTAAATCAGCCATTTTTTTGAAATCTTCATATGTTTCAAATAAACGAATGGTATATGTATGAGACATTTTTCTTCTCCCCTACTGTCGAATTCTAGATTATTATATAAAAAACAAACGAGAAACAGCTAGTGTTTTTTGAATTTTGAATGTTTGAACTCCCTAGTATTTTAGGATATACTCTTTTTAGTCTTGGCTTTGTTAAATAATGATACTCATGCTTATGAGGCAAAAATTTTAATACGATCACTTTAACATCGCCTTAATCTTAAAAGCATTTTGCTTGTCGTTTGGGCAAATAGGAGGAAACACGTTGAAAAAATCATCTATTCTCGTATCTTTAATGGCCGCCGTTGTATTTATTTTATCAGGCTGCCAAAGTGCTGAACAGGAAGGACACTTTTTTCATGATTATTTAGTGAACCCTTTTGTACAGCTAATTCATACGCTAGGTCAATTTTTAGGTAACTATGGATTTGCTATTATCGTGATTACGTTAGCTGTTCGTTTAATTCTATTACCACTGATGCTTAATTCAATGAAAAAACAGCAAATTATGAGAGAAAAAATGGAAGTCGTTAAACCAGAAATGGACAAAATTCAAAAACGGCTAAAAGAGGCAAAAACTCCAGAGGAGCAAAGAAAAATTCAGCAAGAAATGATGCTATTGTATCAGCAGCACAATATTAACCCATTTGCGATGGGATGTTTACCTATCTTCATTCAAATGCCGATTTGGATGGGACTATACTATGCAATCCGCATTTCAGAAGATATTCAAACAGCTAACTTTCTATGGTTTAAATTAGGCCAGCCCGATATTGCTATGGCGTTAATCGCCGGGGTTATGTACTTCTTCCAATTCCGAGTTTCTATGATCAATGTACCTGAGCAGCAAAAACAACAAATGAAAATGATTGGCATGCTTTCTCCGATCATGATCTTAGTCTTTTCCTTCTCTACTCCTGCCGCCCTTCCGCTTTATTGGGCAGTAAGTGGACTATTCCTTATCGGACAAACATGGTTAAGCAAAAAATGGTATTCTACTCATCCAGTGAAAGAAAACAATCAGTAAAAACGGGGAGCCTATGTAGCTCCCTGTTTTTATTATGTAGGCTAAGTCCAAATGGCTATTTTCTCCATCTTTGTATTCAATATTATTTCAAAAATCTCTTATTTAATTGAATTTTTACAATAGAGGGCTTGTCTTTTATAGTTCTTTTAGTACAATTACCTTCAATAAGACTTTTTACTTATTAAAAAACGATGTTTCGATTATTTTATCTATTTTATTGGTTTTTAGGAGGGTATTTTATGCTAAAAAAGATGAGGCCAAGAGCAACCAATAGCATTCTTGCTCAATTTGGAACAGATTCAACGGTTCAAGGGCGTTTTTATCAGACACTGTCTTATAATCATTTCAACGAAGAAGATTTTTTTAGAATTGAAGAAATATATGAAAAATTAGCTCCTTTAGAGTCGGAAATGCTAGAGCTATTTGAAATTTACCTCACCAATTGCCGTGAGCCGCATTCGAAGGACATTCCACAGCAGGAAATTACTAACTACATTCGTCATTTCTTTACAAAAAAACGGGATGTTGACTATGTCAATAGTGCGCTATCCTTTTTCTATTTATTAAGAAATAGCAACTACAACTTAGGTAAATTAATCGTTATGTTTAATCAGTTTAATTTTTATGTCATCACCAACACTCTTCACTTCCTGGGGTTAAAACCAACCACTTGTATTTTATATATGCACTCCATCCAAAAAGCTGTCAACATCGATCAGGAGTTGCTGACGGAATGTTTCTCAGAACAAATGATGGAGCAAGTCGTTCAAGAAATCGGACAATTGATGGATGAAACAACAAAAATTATGTTTATTAAAGATTTAGTTCAACTATTAGACAATCAAAATGCACAAGTACAAACCTCTACTGTGGCCACGGATGAAATGAGAGCCTCCATTAATGCCGTTGCTCAGTCTGCTTCCACTGTGTCTGAAAAAACAGGAATATTAGTGGATCGAACAAATTATAGTCATCAAGTGATTTCTGAAGCATTAGATGAAATTTTTAATACAGAAGCAACCTTTTCAGAGATTGTTGATAAGTTTTCCCGTCTGCAATCCTATGTGGCTACCATTGAAAGTGTTGTACAATTAATTAATGATATTGCCGATCAAACAAATTTACTTGCCTTAAATGCATCTATTGAAGCCGCGCGGGCAGGAGATCATGGGAAAGGATTCGCCATCGTCGCACAAGAAGTACGAAAACTGGCGGAAAATACGGTGCAATCTTTACAAAAAGTCAATGAGAACGTTACAAACTTAAAATCGTTTTCACAAGATGTTTCCGTTTCTATCGGTGATACCGCCTCTGTTATTAAAAAAGCTGTATTTGAAGCAAAAGATTCTTTACCGCTGTTAACAGAAATTGTCGAAACCATCAGTGAAATTAACGAAGATATTAATAGTACAGCAGCTGTAACAGAGGAGCAAGCCGCTACGATGGATGAAATGTCTAATCAAATGCAACAAATTGCTATTATGACTGACGAAATTCGTTCTTTAGGAGATGATACTGGAGCTGCCATCCATGGGCTTGGAAAGCAAATGAATGCCTTCCGTTTAAATATTATTGAAAAGAATACGATTGTTTTATCCACAAAAGCATTATTGATGCTGTCTAAAACAGACCATTACATTTGGAAATGGAGAATTTACAATATGTTTCTCGGCTTAGAGGATATCAATCCTCAGGAAATATCTTCTCACATGGAGTGCCGACTTGGAAAATGGTATTATGATCCGCAAATTCAGCAGCGTTTTAGCCAATTTGACAGCTATAAAAAACTAGAAGCTGTCCATAAAGTGGTGCATGAGCAAGCGAAAGAAGCTGCGATCTTCTACCAGCAAAATCAATTGCAACAAGCCGAGGAAGCATTAGTACGATTAGAAGCCGCTTCGAATCAAGTAGTTGGTTATATTGATGAAATTTTATCTACTTTGCCAGGAAGATAAATAATGAGCAGAAGCCTGATAGCTTCTGCTTTTTATTTGCATATATGTCCTATTCAATTTAAAGTAAAAGGAAAGACTTTTTTTCGTAAAAAAATGCGACAAAATGAAACTTTTTTAGTCATTGATGCGTAGAACAAGTAAAAACCCTAAATGGAGTGAATCGCATATGAGAAACGCCAACTTTATTTTATGGCGTGCATTAGTATCCATCCCTATTGCAGCAGGATGGGGAGCACTCGCCTTTAACCAGTGGGGCTTTTCTCCCCTCATTACCAGCATCACGAGTTTTATATTAGGAGCTGTTTCGTTCTATAGTTTAGGACGCTTCGCTGATGCACGCTTGTACAAAAAATACGGACTCTCCCGGAAAGAATATTACTATATCCTTGATAATTTAAAAGAAGCGCATGGAAAATTAAGCCGGCTTCAAAAAGGATTTATTAAAGTACGAAGCATTAGTTCCTTTAAACAAATGATTGAGCTCAACCGGTTAGTGCGGCGAATTTTTTCGATCGTCAAGAAAGAGCCGCAACGCTTCTATGAAGCAGAGACTTTTTTCTATTCCCATCTGGATTCTGTCGTAGAGCTATCTGAAAAATACGCCGCTTTGAATAGTCATAAAATAAAAAATGAATCGGTCAAACAGTCGCTTATTGAAACACAGGACACGTTAGATGATTTAACGAAAATATTAGAAAATGATTTGCATAAAGTGCTAGCAAAAGACATTGAACATTTAACATTTGAACTCGATGTCGCCAAACACTCATTAAAAAAACGGAATTTAATCGAACCAAACGATAAAAGGAGAGTTTAATGATGACTAACGAAGGAAATGCAACACAGCCTATGATCTATAAAGACCCTGTCAATGAACTGGATGATTTGCTTGCGAGTCCTTTTGGAGAAAGCTTCGTTCAACCTGCCGCTTCGCCTGCTCCAACGAATGGACAAGCAGAGAAAAGACTTATTGATGTGCTTCCTGAAGAGCATCAGCAAAAAGCGAAAGAATTGGCCCAACAAATTGATCCGACAAATCATCAAGCGATTATTAGCTACGGAACTTCCGCCCAGTCTAAATTATCCAGCTTTTCTCACTCGATGCTCGATCATGTACAGCAAAAAGACATCGGAAGCATCGGCGACATTTTAAGTGATTTAATGAAACGTCTGCAAGAAGTTAATCCAGATGAATTGCAGCCAGAAAAGAAAAATATGTTTAGCCGGCTATTTAATCGAGTGTCAAATTCCATCCAAGAAATTTTGTCTAAATATCAAAAGGTTGGAAGTCAAATTGACCGAATCAGTATTAAATTAGATCATTCTAAACAGTTGCTACTTGAGGATATCGTTATGCTTGAACAGCTATATGATAAAAATAAAGAATACTTTCAAGCATTGAACATTTTTATCGCGGCTGGAGAACTAAAGCTTGAAGAACTGCAAAAGGAAACAATCCCAGCTCTTCGTCAAAAAGCAGAACAATCCGGGGATCAAATGGCTTACCAAGATGTCAATGATATGGTGCAATTTGCAGATCGCTTGGAAAAACGGCTTCATGATTTAAAATTAAGCCGGCAAATCACTATTCAAAGCGCTCCTCAAATACGAATGATTCAAAATATGAATCAAGCATTAGCTGAAAAAATTCAGTCATCCATTTTGACAGCGATCCCATTATGGAAAAATCAAATCGCCATCGCTTTAACGCTCGTTCGTCAAAAAAAAGCGATGGAATCACAAAAGCAAGTTTCGCAAACAACGAATGAATTATTATTAAAAAATGCAGAAATGCTAAAAACAAACACGATCGAAACCGCTAAAGAAAATGAACGCGGTCTTGTCGATATTGAAACATTAAAGAAAACACAATCAAATTTAATCTCTACATTAGAAGAAACGATGCGTATCCAACAAGAAGGCCGAACAAAGCGTCAACAAGCTGAACAAGAACTAGCGGCGATGGAAAATGAATTAAAGCAAAAGTTACTGCATTTAAAATAAAGAATTTGCTACGTGTAACAAACATAAAAACGGTGGGCTCCCCCACCGTTTTTATGTTCTATCTCCTAAATAACTAACGAGCCAACCTACTGTTCCTCCAACAATCGCCGGAAGCAACCAGCCTAAGCCGGATGAAAAGAAAGGCACCCAAGAAATCGCTTGATGTAACACCTCTATTTTTAGTTCAAATGCTGTTAACCCATCATTTAAACTAAAAATGGCAGTCATCGCCACTGCTCCTACATATAAGCCTTTATTAGCAGGAACTAACAATGTAATAAATGATAAAAGAACTAATACTATCGCAAATGGATAAATCATAATTAACACTGGGCCAGAGATGTTAATGATTTGCGTCAGTCCTAAATTGGCAATCACAAAACTAATCACAATTAATAATCGCACAAAATTTTTATAAGAAATAGCTGACCAGCGCTCATGAAAATACTGGGCACAGGCAGAAGTTAAACCAATACAAGTCGTCAAACAGGCTAACGCCACGATGGTCCCAAGCAACACTTGTCCTCCATCACCGAATAATAAGTAGGCAGCGTCAGTTAATAGCGCCCCTCCATTATCATAGTCACCCTTTGTCGTCATTTTCGTTCCGATCCAACCGATAGAAATATAGACTGTTGCCAAACCGATGCCGGCAATGACTCCAGCCGTAATCGTTGCTTTTATTTGACTTGCCCGATCGGTTATTCCCCGATCAGCAAATGCTGTAATCACAACGATCCCAAACGCTAACGCCGCGATCGTATCCATCGTTAAATATCCCTCTATAAAGCCGGTGATAAATGGAGACTCAGCATACTTGCTTGTAGGATCAGTGAGCGGAGCATCTAACTTAAAGAATGCGGCCACACATAAAGCGGCAATCGACAGCAGCAAAGCAGGTGTAAGCCACTGGCCGATACGATCCACCAGCTTCGATGGATTTAAACTAAGCAAATAGACGATCAGAAAGAAAATCGCCATAAATATAAAAAGCGATCCTTTACTCGCTGTAGTCAAAAACGGTTGCGCTCCCATTTCATAGGCAACACTGGCTCCTCTCGGAATACCGAAAAATGGACCGATGGCTAAATATACAATGATAGCAAAAATAAGACCAAATAACGGATGTACGCGACTTCCAATGGAAGCAACACCGCCTTTAGCAAACGAAATCGCTACAACCGAAAGAATAGGCAAGCTAACTCCAGTTAGAACAAATCCAATAATAGCTGGCCAAAAAGAGCGGCCGGCTTCCATTCCTAAAAAAGGAGGAAAAATTAAATTTCCTGCTCCAAAGAAAAGAGCAAACAGCATAAGTCCCGTGAACAATATGTCTTTTTTCTTCATAAAATCTCCTCTCAAGCTGGCAGCAAGTAAGCGCTTTCCTGATATTCTATCTATGTTCACTTGCGGCTAATTCCGAATAATATTCTACGCAATTTGGCGAACACTGTCAAATGAATTATTTGAATTTTTGTTATTGATAGATAATATATCAATTATAAAGATTGTTTATATTCAGAAAAAAAACTAAAAGGAAGAAGACTCCCTCCTCCCTTTAGTTGATACTTTTATATAATAATTTTTTCAAAATCGGGAACAAGATAGCTGGAAGTTCATCAATCGCAGAGACAAATAAACTATATTTTCCATACATATTTTGAATCGTTTTTCTTTGAGCTTCTTCTATCTCTTGATTCGCTAAAAACACATTAATGACTTCAATTCCTTGCTTTCTAGCTGATAATACCGCCTCGTGAGTATCGATAATACCATTGCGGTCATAATCATAGGCCGCTGGTTCTCCATCAGAAAAGACGAGCAAAAATTTCTGCTTCTCTCCCCGTTGAAGAAGTTTTTCCGTGATGACTCGAATAGCAAAACCGTCGCGATTGTCTTCTTCTGGCTGAAGCTGCAAAATTTCTGGGCCGCTTCTTGACAGTAAAGAAGTGCGGTAATTAATAACCGGCTGAAAATGGTTCGGCTGATAGGCATCTGTCGCCTCATTCGTGTCTTCCCAAAAACCAATGATTTCATGTGGCACTTTCACAGACTTTAATGCTTCGTGAAAAAGAACAATCCCTAGTTTCGTTTCCTCCATTTTATCTTGCATCGAAGCAGAACAATCCACTAATAATGTGAATACCGCATCAATTTCAGTGGAAGGTTCTTGTTTTTTATAAAATAAACGCGGCTGTTCTTCTAAGAAAAAACGCAATAATTTTTTATTTAAGCGGCCAGCTTGAAGATCACTTCTTGGTTGAACCTTTTTATGTTCTAACGTTTGTTCAATCATATGTGTTAATTTCTTTCGCAAAGGGGCAATCCGAGCTTGTTTTTCCTTATAGTCTTTTATATGGTCATAATGCGGTGGATGAATTACATCAAACACAGGCATAGCGAAACGGTTCTCTTTTCCGTACCTCGCTTCGTGCCCTCCTTTATGCCACTCTTTCTTCATTTGTTCCGCTTGAATGTCCGCAAAATCCGTTCTACTTGTCTTCTTTGCCGACCCTTGCACCATCCCTAGTGCCTGATCTCCTTCGTCTCCTTCTCTAGCCCCTTCTCCCATTAATTCCGTTTTAGACCCTTGCTCAAGATCAAATTGCAAAAAGCTTGTGCCTAGATCGCTCGTTTCACGATGCCACGTTCGAAACTCTTCATCTAAGATTTCTTCTTCACCCGTTTTCTTTTCTTCTAATGAATCGTCATTGGCTAACGGATCTTTCCTCTTTATGTCTTGAAATATTTCCTCATCATCGTTAAACCAGTTCGTTAAATCCGGCAAATGAACATATTCGTTCAGCATATCTTTTACCAACAGTTCATCAAGTACATCGAGCAGCAAAGTACAAACTTGAATAGTTTCTTTTGTCGATGTCGTCTCAAAAAAACGAAGGGCCGTTTGCAGGATAAAAGGCATAGCTGGATCTAATTCTTCATTTATCGAAGTAGGCTCTAGCGGTGCGTCCGCATTTAATAACAAAAATAAATAGTTAAATAAAGCATCGGTATGAAGACTTTTTACTATATTCACATTTAATTGAGTATGAAAGTATTGGCGTAAAATGCTTCTTCTAACAGCAAACACTTTCTTTGTACCCGGTCGCTCTCTTTTAATCAATTCCTCTATGCGTAAATCCTCTGCTAGCACAAATAATTGTTTAATAAACGAAGGAATCGTTGTTTTCGCTATCATCTGAACAAAGTGTTTCACATCATGTTCGTCCACATATTGAAAACTGCCAATCGCCCGCAACAATACGTCCGATTCATAGCCATTCCACGTATCACTTGCTGAGCGATGATTCCAAAAGTGACTCACATAGATCACGTTTTCTTTTTTATTCGCATAAGAATGCGGTCCATATTCTACTTCTATCTCCGGATTTTGAGTTAAAGTTTTGGCCAAATCCGACAACTGCATAAACAAAAAAGAATCGACGACTTCATCATTAAATTGGATAAATCTCTCCATGAAATCTCCTCATTCAAAAATAGTTTCTGCGATGTTTTTAACAGCAGCTTTCTCTCTTTCATCCTCTAATTTATCAATAATCGCTCGTTGAATCGCTCGTAATGGCGGCATATACACCGCTAAGTCACAAGTATCGATTAACGCTCTGACAGAAGCGGCTTCTTCCGATACTTGACCATTTCTTACTTGCACGATTAAATCCTGTGATAAAGCTGTGAACCGCTCAACCATCTTTGTATCGGTCAGACGACTTTCCGATAAAAGAATCGCTTTTAATGTATCACCTTTTACATAAGATACCTCAATGACGATAAAGCGATTTTTTAATGCTTCATTCATCGGAACGGTTCCAACATAGCCTTCATTAATCGCCGCAATGACTCCAAATGTAGGCTGTGCTTGAATCACTTCATTTGTAAATGGATTCGTAATGGTGCGGCGGTAATCTAACACACCATTTAAAATGGGTAACGTTTCTGGCTTGGCCATATTAATTTCATCAATATACAGCAAATGTCCCGTTTTCATCGCTTGAACGACGGGTCCAGGAACAAATTCAATATAATTTTTCCCATCCTTTTCGGAGATCGTTTTATAGCCTAGCATTGCTTCCGCATCAAGATCGATGGAGCAATTGATACTATGCATCGGTTGTGAAAACATGGCTGATAGTGTTTCCGCCAGCTTGGTCTTTCCAGAGCCTGTAGGACCTTTTAATAAAATATTTTTCCCCATCGATAAAGCAATCGCCGCATCAAATACTATTTCTTTTTCTTCTGGCTGATATCCTAATTGACCAATCAGATCTTTTTCCTGATCATTCATAAAGTGTTTCGCTCGCTCTTCTATCTGTTGTTGCACAACAGCAGGTAATTCTGTCATTATCACTAAGATCTTTCCTTTCTATTCATTTTCAAGCCTGCTTTCTATCATACCTTTCATTTCGGTTTCAGTAAAATAAAAAACTGATTGTAACGAAACAATCAGCCTTCATAATCGTATATGTATAATCCTCTTCCTAATTTACGCACACGTTGATTTTCACGTTCTAGTGCAACCATAAATGTCGTCATATTAGCAATTTTCTTTCCTGTATTCTCTTCAATTTGACGCTGTAATTCCACCCCTCGAATAGGTGTGTTTTGCGCTTTCAAAATAGAGATCGCTGCGTTTCTTAACTCATCCAGGTTTTCACTTCGTCGTCCTCTTTTTCTTTTATGAGGCAAACTGGTGATTTGCGTGATCGTCATAGTTTCTTTTGGCTTTCTCTCGTTACTGCTAGCAGCCATCGCGTCCAACTCTTTTAATCGCTGAAAAATGCTCTCTCGTTCGCGATTAAACTCACGAATAATCTTCAGTTCGGAATCGGCAAGTTGTTCTAATCTAATTTTCAATGCCACTCTCTCATCAAACACTTATACTCCCCCTAAGTAAATATAGAAACTATTTTATATGTATGTATGAATATATTTGAAGGATTATGATACTATAGTCCTCAAAAACACCCTTCCTTGCCCATAATCTTAACAAAAAAATACTAAAAATTCTAGTAAATATTTAAATTTATTAATTTGCACAATAATTTAAAAAAAGGTTGTACAAAAAGGAGATTTTCTCCCTTATATACAACCTTTTCTATTATACGTCTTTAAAATAATCTTTATAAAAACCAGAAATACTTCCTTTATTATCGACCACAAAATAAAATTCTTCTGTTTCATTTTTCACGTCGTATGTTTGACCAGCTGTTAAGCGATTATTGACCATATATTTTGCTGCATTCGTGTGTAGACATTCCACTTTCTTTACTGTTTCCCTTTTCGTCCATGTAAGATGATTCATAACTTCCTCCTTTGGCTATTCAACCTATAATCTTTTTCAACATGAACGGAAGTAAATGATCGATATCATGAGCAGCCATACTAGATGGGCCATTGTTTTCGATCCACGCATCCGCACAGGCTCCATGGAGATACACAGCATTAGCAACGGCTACTCGGTCGCTCTTTAACCGCAGCATACTTGCTAATAGCATTCCTGTCAATGCATCACCTGTTCCACCTTTAGCTAATGCTTCATTTCCGCTCATATTAATTATACCTGTCCCATCAGGAAAGGCAATTACTGAATATTGTCCTTTTAACACGATGGTTACTTGCTGTTCTCTAGCAAATTGAGAAGCGGCTTCTAGCCTGTTTTTTTGAACCTCTTTCACCGTTTGACCCATCATTCGTGCAAATTCTCCAGGATGAGGAGTCACAATGACATTCGCTTTTCGACCTGGTAAACAGTAATTTCTTTTTGAGAGCGCTCCAGCATCTAATATAAGCACCAGTTCTTCTTTTAAATAATGTTGAATGCATGCCTCTAGCTTATCTGTTGGCTCCAGCCCGCACCCGATCGCTACTCCATTAAAGGAAAGGTGCTTCTCTACGTTAGATTCGAAATGATATGTTGCTTCTGGTACATGGTGCGCAATAATCGCCGCTGCATAAGGAGTAGTATGGATCGTTAATTTTCCAATTCCCGTCCGCATAGCACCGATCGCTGCCAAAGCGGCACTACCAGGCATTGAATCACTTCCTGCAATTAATAGGCCATGTCCGAAGCTTCCTTTATGCGCATTTTGCAGTGTGTGCTTCCATGAAGTTTGAACATCCGTTGCCGTCCATATCTTCCATGAACTATTATGTGCTACACCAATATCAACAACATGTTTCTTCCCGAAAAACTCTGATGAAGGGAAAAGAAAGCTAGCTGGCTTATATCCATGTAACTGCAACGTATGGTCTGCCTGAAAAGTGGCTTCATCTACTTCTCCATGATCGCTGGATACACCCGTCGGCACATCAATCGCTAGTCGTATCGCCGACTGTTCATTAGCCCAAGAGACTAATTTTTTGATTTCAGAAGATAAAGGCAATTTTGTCCCGATCCCGAGAAGACCATCAATGATGACATCGTATTTCATCTTCTCGTTGAATTCACTGACTGTATAACCGAGATTTCTATAATAATTAAGATGCTGTTTGGCGGCCTGTGTGACTGGTTCACCCATTGGCAATAAAAGGTCGACATCCATGCCCGCTATTTGTAAGTACCTTGCTAAAACAATTCCGTCCCCGCCATTATTCCCTTTGCCGCATAAAATCGCTATGTTCTGCCTGCCATCTAACAACTGGGACACGACTCTGAAAAGTCCACCTCCTGCATTTTCCATCAATGTGAAGGTAGACATCCCCCCTCTCATCGCTTCTTGATCAATCGATTTGATTTGATCACTCGTATAGATATACATGGAATCACCTCATATTTACATAATTATTTTCATAGAAAATAAGATGAATATTGATCATCAATTAAGTCCTTTTTCACTCTTGATTTCTTCTTACATACTTTAGATGGATTTACAGTCATTATACTTTAAAATGCTAACAGAAACGTGTATAATACACTGCAAATAAAGAATATTCTTTATTTTTAGTTTTAAAGTAACCGATTACAAGGAGGATGTTTCATGAAAATTATGAGTAATGAAATGCTTGTCGCTGCTTATCGGGATGCAAAGAAAAAAGGCCAGGATCAGGAATGGATTCGCTTATTGGCAATAGAAGTGCAAAAACGGGGGTTAATGATCAATAAATAGTTTAGAAAAAGGTGTGCTAATTAAAGCACACCTTTACATAATTATCCGTATTAACCTTCTAATAAAAGATCTTCTGGATTTTCAATTAATTCTTTCACCGTTTTTAAGAAACCAACTGCTTCTTTTCCATCGATAATTCTGTGGTCATAAGATAGTGCCACATACATCATTGGACGGTTTTCAATCGTATCTTTATCGATCGCTACCGGACGAGTTTGGATGCTGTGCATACCAAGAATACCAGCTTGGCGGCCATTTAAAATTGGAGTAGACATTAATGAACCGAATACCCCACCATTTGTAATTGTAAATGATCCGCCTTGAAGATCGCTTAATGCTAATTTATTATCACGAGCTTTTAAAGCTAGACCTAAAATATCGCTCTCAATTTCAGCGAAGTTTTTGCGATCACAGTCGCGTACAACTGGTACAACTAAGCCGTCCTCAGTAGAAACCGCTACACCGATATCATAGTATTTTTTCAAAATAAATTCATTGCCATCAATTTCTGAATTCACATATGGGTATTTCTTCAATGCTGCTACGCAAGCTTTAGTGAAGAAGGACATAAATCCAAGACGAACTTCATGATCTTCAAAGAACTTATCTTTTTTGCGTTTACGAAGATCCATAATTGCGCTCATATCGATCTCATTGAACGTCGTCAACATTGCGGCTGTATGTTGAACGTCCACTAATGTTTTCGCAATTGTTTGACGGCGACGTGTCATACGAACGCGCTCTACTGGTTTGCCGTCATCTTGCTTAGGTGCTGCTGCTTGAGGTGCTTGGGCTACCGGTGCAGATGGTGCTGGTTGATTAGAGAATGAAGCTACATCTTGCTTACGAACACGGCCCATTGGATCAACTGTTGGTACTTCTGTTAAATCAATGCCTTTTTCACGAGCAAGCTTGCGTGCTGCTGGTGAAGCGATTGGGCGTTGTTTCGCTTCTTCTTGAGCAGCTTCAGCTTTCACTTCTTCTTGTTTTGCTTCTACTTGAGGTGCTACTTCAGCTGCAGGAGCTGGAGCACTTACAACTGCTGATCCACTTGCTTCTACGACAGCAATGACTTGACCTACTTCAACAGTGTCACCTTCTGCTGCTTTCAACTCTGTGATAACTCCTGCTTCTTCGGAAATAACTTCAACGTTGACTTTGTCTGTTTCTAATTCAACGATGAATTCCCCTTTTTCTACTTGATCTCCTGGTTGTTTTAACCATTGAGCAATGGTACCTTCTGAGATTGATTCTGCCAGCTCTGGAACTCTAATTTCAGCCACTTTCGTGTCCTCCTCTAATGTCTCATCAAATTTAAATGTAGTTTATTATTAGGAGTGAGCGGAATAAATTTCCCCACCCACTCGGCTACTTACTTCGTTAATGCTTCATTAAGAATACGTTCTTGTTCTTTCTTATGAACAATGGCATCCCCTACTGAAGGGCTTGAACGACGACGTCGACCAATGTAGCGAACTTTTGCACCATCTGGAGCTACATCGCGAAGTCTTGGATCGATATACGTCCAAGCGCCCATATTTTGCGGTTCTTCTTGCAGCCATACTAATTCCTTCACATTTGTAAAGCGTGATAAGAGAGCCGTGATTTCTTCTCTAGGGAATGGATATAATTCCTCCACTCGAAGCACATGCAACCAATCAAGTCCTTCTGTTTTGCTAATTCGCTCTGCTAAATCGATTGAAACTTTTCCGCTGCATAGAACGATTCTTTCCACTTTTTCTGGATTGCTTCCTAGTCTTGGTTCTTCCATTACTGGTTTAAAGGAGCCGGTTGTGAATTCAGAAGCTTTTGCTGCTGCTAAAGGATGGCGCAACAAGCTCTTAGGCGTCATAATCACTAATGGACGAACTTCTTCTTTTTTCAGAATAGAAGCTTGACGACGAAGAATATGGAAATACTGCGCAGTAGAAGAAAGGTTAGCTACTGTCCAGTTATTTTCAGCCGCACTTTGTAAGAAGCGTTCCACTCTCCCACTTGAATGCTCCGGACCTTGTCCTTCATATCCATGCGGTAACAACATAACAAGACCAGACTTTTGTCCCCATTTCGCACGACCAGAAGAAACAAATTGGTCAAACATTACTTGAGCCATGTTAGCAAAATCACCAAATTGAGCCTCCCAAAGAACTAAAGTCTCTGGAGAAAAGACATTATATCCATACTCATATCCGACAACCGCTGTTTCTGTGAGCGGGCTGTTAATTACGACGAACGAAGAATCTACACCTTCTAAATGATGAAGCGGCACATACTCTTCCCCAGTTTTCTCATCATGCAACACAAGGTTGCGATGAGCAAATGTACCGCGCTGAGCATCCTGTCCTGTTAAACGAATCGGTGTGCCTTGTTTTAAAATTGATGCAAACGCCAATGTTTCTGCATGACCCCAATCGATGTTGCCGTCTTTTTCAAACACATCAGCACGGCGTTTTAAAATACGATCAAGCTTTTTGAATACATTTAAATCTTCAGGCCAAGTTAATAGCTCGCTATTGATCTTGCTTAACTCTTCTGTGTCAACAGCTGTGTCGCCAGTCGGAAGCTCTTTTTCAACAAATTTCGGTGGATTCATAATGATGTCCGGATTGTCATCTTTTTTCGGAACAGTTTCAAATAGAGCTTTTAGTTTGTTCTCGTTATCACTATTTAATTGATCCGCTTGTTCTTTTGTTAAAACGCCGCGATCAATCAGTTTATTAGCATAAATTTCACGAACTGTTGGGTGTTGGTGAATCATTTGATACATCATTGGATTCGTTGTCATTGGCTCGTCCATTTCGTTGTGGCCGAAGCGGCGGTAACCAATTAGATCAATCACGAAATCTTTTCCAAAACGGTTACGATAGTCTACCGCCATAAGGGCCGCAGCTAAACAAGCTTCTGGATCGTCCGCATTCACGTGTACAATTGGTACTTCGAATCCTTTCGCTAAATCGGAGGCGTAGCGAGTAGATCTTGAATCGTAACTTTCTGTTGTAAAACCAATCATGTTATTCGCGATGATATGAATAGAACCGCCTGTTTGATAACCTGGAATTCTGCTCATATTAAACGTTTCACTGACAATTCCTTGTCCAGGGAACGCCGCATCCCCATGAATGAGTACAGCAAGTGCTAATTCAGTATTTTGTTCGGGTACTCCGTTTTTTGTCCGTTCTTCTTGCGCTGCACGAGTATATCCGGTAACAACTGGGCTAACTACTTCTAAGTGAGAAGGATTGTTAGCTAATGTCACACGTGTAACAGTCGCATCTTCTTGGTAATTGTGGTCAGCACCTAAATGATATTTAACGTCACCCGTCCAACCATATGTAGTCATTTTTGTTGAACCTTCAGGAAGAAGATTTTTGCTTGGTGCATGCTGGAATTCAGCAAAGATCATTTCGTAAGGTTTTCCTAAAATATGAGCGAGCACATTTAGACGTCCACGGTGAGCCATTCCGATGTTGATCGTTTTCGTTCCGTTTGCAGCAGATGTGCGCACAACCGCATCGAGAAGAGGAACCATCGCATCCAAGCCCTCAATAGAGAAGCGCTTTTGCCCTACGAAAGTTTTATGAATAAATTTTTCGAAACCTTCAACTTCTGTTAAACGTTTCAACAATTGAACTTTTTGCTCATTAGAGAATTTTGGGTAATATCCCGTTGATTCAATTTGTTTTCTCAGCCATTGCTTCTCTTCTAAATCGTGAACTTGGGCTAATTCAAAAGCAAGTTTATCTGTATAGACTTTCTTCAAATGTTGGATTGCTTCTAATCCATTTGTAACATGAGCAGGCGCATCTGGACATAAGTACTTAACAGGAACCTTTTTCAAGTCTTCTTCAGTTAAATCATATGTGCTTAATTCAATTCGCCGAGTATCTTTGTTACGGTCATTCAGTGGATTAATATCTGCCGCTAAGTGCCCATAAATACGAATGCTGTCCGCTAATTTAATTGCGTTAAATAGCGTGTGTAAATCTCCTTGTGATGCAGGTACAGCTGTTTGAACACCTTCTGCTACAGTCTCGTTAGCTACTGGTGCTCCCCACTCATCAAACATTTGCTTTAGTTCCGGATCAACTGATGCTGGGTCCTCTAAATACTGTTCATATACTTCCATCACGTATCCAAGGTTTGGTCCAAAGAATTTACTCCATGGATTCCCTTGGGCTGTCTGCATTTTCATTCTAAAAAACCTCCAACCATTTCGCCCATTAATTTTTACAATGAATAATTTTTTGTTCAGTTATTTTCTAAGAATGAAGTGGCAGTAGAAAATAACATAAAGAAATGAAAATAAAACCGCTTACAAGGACATCTTACCACTGAAGACTAATAATATAAAGTATTAACGCTTAATTTAGCAATTTTTTGTGACATTTTTAAATAGGCAAAAAAAATAGTATAAGCCATATGTTTTGTGCTAAAAACGTTATATCAATATACTTTTTTTTGCTGTTTCCCCGTATTTAAAACGCGGCATCTTTTTTTCATGTACCATCTTACTACTGTTACTTAGAAATTCCAATCCTTTTTTATAAAAATCTTAAATTAAATCGATCGGTTTTTTTTTAGCCTGTTTTTCCCTGCTTTAAAGGCGTTTTTTTCTGCTTAGTACCCTTCACTTCATTGTAGCTTATTTTCTTATTTTCTAAACATCTCCACATAAAGGAGGGAAGTGCTTCACTTGAATGTTTTTTTAACATTTCATCCATGTCAGGCAATCAGCAAATAAAAAGAACTGGCTAAAGTAAAGAGCCAGTTCTTCCAAGTCGTTAAATAAATAAATTTACATTTGAATCTTCAGCTTGACCGAGGTAAGAAGCCACCCCGCCGATTTGAACACCATCGATTAATTCATGCTCTTGAATCCCCATTACATCCATACTCATCGCACAAGCGGTAATTTCCACTCCAAGATCCATCGCCGTCGCCATCAGTTTTTCGAGACTGTCAACGTTTTTCTTCTCCATTACTGAGCGAATCATTTTCGCGCCCATTCCTCCCATATTCATATTGGAAATTGGAAGTTGTTTCGGTCCACGCGGCATCATTTTACTGAACATTTTTTCAATAAAGTCTTTCCCTTCTTGTGAGACTGCCTCTTCTCTCCGTAAAATATTTAAGCCCCAGAAAGTAAAGAACATCGTCACTTTTTTGCCCATGGCGGCTGCACCGGTTGCAATAATGAAAGAAGCAATCGCTTTATCAAGGTCTTGATCAAATACAACGAGCGTAGCACCTTTAGGGCTGTTGGCAGACACCTGAGTACTAGCTGTTAGCGCTTGACCATCTGTCCCTTTGCGAATGTATACAATCGTTGTTCCAGCCATTGTTTCATCTTTAAGGAACGTGTTGCCTGTTTTACTGCACCAAGCTTTCACATCAGAAATAAAACCCGGATCTGTCACTTTCACTTCTAACACTTCACCGTCATTCATTTGATTCATCGTTTGAAACACTTGGCTAATCGGTCCTGGACATTGAAGTCCGAGACAATTTAATTGCACATCTGCTTTTACATCACCTGTCATTGGTTCTATTGATTGTGTCATTGGCTGTTGTTCACCTTCTACTTTCATTTGAATTGGCTGTTGTCGCGCTTCTTGATCGCGTACCACCGCAGCATACATTTTATAGCCGCCACTTACGTTATAAACATCAAATCCATTTTCTTTTAATACATTAGATGCTAAATAGCCCCTTTGCCCAACTTGACAAGATACATATATAGGTCGATCTTTAGAAATTTCATCTATTCTCGCTGTCAATTCACCCAGCGGAATATTTTCACTTCCTTTTATATGCCCCATTTCGCGTTCAAACGGTTCGCGCACATCAATGACTGTACCACCATTGGCTACTACTTCATCAATCGTTAATACATGAGCCGCTTTCATTCCTCTTTCTACAATATTGCCTGCCACATAACCAAGCATATTGACGGGATCCTTCGGTGTAGAGAAAACAGGGGAAGAGATGAGCTCAAGGTCCTGCAAATCAAAGACATTCATCTTCGCTTTGATCGCTGTGGCCAGCACATCGATTCTTTTATCTACACCTGTTAATCCAATCGCTTGCGCACCGTAAATTTCTCCTGTTTCCGGATGAAACGTCATTTTTAATGTGATGGGACTTCCACCAATGTAATAGCCCGCTTGAGAAGCTGGGTGAATATGAACGACTTCGTATGGGATGTTCATTGCACTTAAGGTCTTTTCATTTTGACCTGTCGCAGCAACTGTTAAATCAAAGACCTTTGTGGCTGTCGTGCCGATCGAGCCACTATATTGCACGTTCTTTCCATAAATATGATCCGCTACAGCTCTTCCTTGACGGTTGGTAAAAGAAGCAGACGACAATCCATTAGACTCAACGACAGCACCAACGGCATAAATCGCTGAATCCGTTGTTTGTAAGTTAGTGTTAACGCTCACCCCACCATGTTCTCCTATTTCTAGTCCCGCTTGTTTCGCTAGTTCACTTTCAGACGTAAGACCCATCGCGACGATCGTCATATCACTTGTTAGAACAGTTCCATCTTGTAACGTTAATTGTTGCCCTTCATTATTCATACGACGGACTTGTTGACCTAAGACAACATTGATATCTTGATCACGTAATTTTTGATGCACAAGTGCAGCCATTTCTTCATCAAGAGCTGGGGCTAGTTGTGAATTCTCTTCAATAATGGTTACTTGTAACCCGCGCTTTTGTAAGTTTTCAGCGAGTTCAATCGCAGTCAAACTTCCACCAAGGACAACAGCTTGAGCTGGCTCTCTTTCTTTCATCCAGTTTTTAATCTCATCTGCGTCTGGAATTGTTTTCAATGTAAACACATTGTTCGCTTGATCGATACCCGGAATATTAGGAATAACCGGCGTAGCACCTGTCGCTAAAATTAACACATCATACGTTTCTTCGTACTGTTCACCCGTTTTCACATGTTTAGCCGTAATCGTTTTATTTGAGCGATGGATGTTTGTCACTTCTGTTTCGATGCGAATATCTAAATTATATCTTTTCGTCATTCCTTCTACTGTTTGGGCCAGTAAAGAATCGCGTTGAGGGACCATGTCACCGATGTAATAAGGCAACCCACAGCTCGCATAGGAAATGTATTCTCCTTTTTCAAATAAGACAATTTGCGCCTCCAGATCTAACCGACGTAAACGAGCGGCCGCTGTTGCTCCTGCAGCTGCTCCACCGATAATTACAATTTTCTTCATTGTCTATTCCTCCTCATATACTAATGGGGGTATTTTAAATAATAAAATAATGCCGCTTATTATTTGATATTTGTATCTTACTCGCTTTTTTTAATTTTGTCAAATACCCCTGTGTGTATTTTTCATCAAATGAACCTTTTTTTCTGGAAAGATATTGTTGGTATAATAGATAAATAAATTTACATATTGCGAAAGTGAGGAGAAGTGGTGAAAAGAGCGTTTCTCCGAAGATTTTTATTATGATTGTGGAGATGAGGAAGCCCCCTTTGGAAGTGACGAAGGAAGCGATACTCTAGCTATCTTGTCAGAAATCATCAGAAAAAATCCTCAGTTAGATTTTTTAGATTTTCCGCAAAAACTTATTGAAGAGGAGTGGGGAATGGAATATATTCCAGCGGATACATTCACCAGGCAGGAAATAGACAATTTGATGAATACAAAAGAAATGGATATGATACAAAGCGACATGGTGACTTATGCCTCGGTTTTTGCTCAAATTAAACTTACAGGAAAGTTGGACGAACGATTACAAGAACGGGCAGTTCATTCAATGAAACGTTTAAAAATAGCATGTAAAATTGAAACATCTGACGTGATAGATAAAATGATAGAAGATCTTTCATCATTTTCAAATTAGACATTTAGTCTTGTAAATAAAAATGCTGCTTTGGAGGGTAACTTCTATTTATCTACCCTCCAAATTCCATATTATATCTAAAGCACACCCT
The DNA here is from genome assembly GCF_016820555.1 of Bacillus sp. REN10. GTDB lineage: Bacteria > Bacillota > Bacilli > Bacillales > Domibacillaceae > Bacillus_CE. Next base: position 289,298 of record NZ_JADHDW010000003.1, read on the forward strand.
CGTACCTAGCTTTACAATAATCGTGACGATTAGATCTTTCTATCATTCATGTGCATGTAAAACAGGTTCAGGCAATAATTTGGCAATCTCTTCTTGCTTACCTTCGTGAAATAGCTGAACGATTTGACTGCCGACAATTACTCCATCACAATGTTGCCCTAGTTCTTGTGCCTGCTCTCTTGAAGAAACACCGAACCCAGCAAGAACAGGCACTTTCGCTTCTGCTTTGATTCGCTGCAAAAATTGATATACCTCCTCTTGAAAGTTAGATCTTACCCCTGTAATCCCTTTAATCGTGACAGCATAAATAAATCCTTCTGCCCCTTCTGTGATACGCTTTATTCGCTCTATTGGACTTGTTAAAGTCACTAAACGAATCAGTGCGAGATCATGTTGATCCAATGAAGATTTTACTTCCTCCTCTTCTTCCAGCGGCACATCCGGAATAATGACACCGGATACCCCTGCTGATGCCGCATCATGAGCAACTTGTTCGACTCCATATCGGTAGACAGGATTGAAATACGTCATTAACACAAAAGGAATGTGGAGGTCATTTTTTATGTTCCGTAGTTCATCTAATACTTTCTTCAAGGTCACTTTTTGCTGTAGGGCTCGTTTCCCAGCTTCTTGAATAACCGGACCATCTGCCACCGGGTCTGAAAAAGGAATGCCTACTTCAATCAATGTGACTCCAATCTGTTGCAAATAAAGCATTTGATCCTTCAATTTATTTAAGCCACCATCGCCTGCCATAATATAAGCAACAAAGGCTTTTTTGTTTTTCTCATTCCGCGTTTGGAAAGCAAGCTTTATCTTTTCTTTACTCATTGTCTTCTCCTCCTAATCTCTCTTGAATCGCAGCTACATCTTTATCTCCACGTCCCGATAAGCAAATGACCACTGTCTCTTCTTTTGACATCGAAGCCGCGAGCTTGACTGCATAAGCAACTGCATGAGAGCTTTCAAGTGCAGGGATAATGCCTTCTGTTTGCGTCAATAGTTTAAACCCTTCTAGTGCTTCTTCATCGGTCACCGCTTGATAGTCCACTCGGCCAATCTCTTTTAACAAACTATGCTCAGGACCTACCCCTGGATAATCTAAGCCCGCAGAAATGGAATGCGCTTCTTGGATTTGACCGGCTTCATCTTGCAATACATACATTTTGCTTCCATGAAGAACACCAATGGAACCTTTTGTTAATGACGCGGCATGCTGCTCCGTTTCCATTCCGTTACCAGCGGCTTCCACTCCATATAACTGAACTTCTTTATCATCAATAAATGGGTAAAACATTCCCATTGCATTGCTTCCTCCACCAATACATGCGACAACCGCATCAGGGAGCCTTCCTTCTTTTTCGAGCATTTGTGCTTTTGTTTCTTTTCCGATGACACTTTGAAAATCGCGGACCATTTGCGGAAACGGATGTGGGCCAAGGACGGACCCCATAATGTAATGAGTATCCTCTACATGAGCGACCCAATAGCGCAGGGCCTCATTCACCGCATCCTTCAATGTCCCGCTTCCTTGACTAACACCGATCACTTTTGCTCCTAATAGCTCCATTCGGAACACATTTAACTGTTGCCGTTTAATATCTTCTTCTCCCATAAAAATGACACATTCAAGATTAAGCAAGGCACAAATGGTCGCTGTGGCCACCCCATGCTGACCGGCACCCGTTTCGGCTACGACTTTTCTTTTTCCCATTCGAACCGCAAGCAGCCCTTGACCAATCGTATTGTTAATTTTATGAGCACCTGTATGATTCAAATCTTCGCGCTTTAAATAAATCTTCGCGCCACCAATTTTTTCAGTTAAATTCCGCGCAAAATATAGCGGATTTTCTCGGCCGACATAATCTTTTAAGTACCTGTTTAATTCTTCGATGAAGGATGGATCTTTTTTTGCTGTTTCATATGCTTCCTCTAACTCAATTACCGCCTGCATTAATGTTTCTGGTACATACCTACCTCCAAACTTTCCAAAATGCCCTTTTGAATCTGGTTGTGTATATATAGTCATCGTCGACAAACTCCTTTCACTTGATCAATAAATGTTTTCATTTTTATAAAGTCTTTAACACCCTTTGTTTCGACGCCACTCGAAACATCAACAGCCGCTGGGTCAATCGTTGTGATCGCTTCTTGTACATTGTCAGGATGAAGGCCACCTGCTAAAATGAGCCTTGTGCGATCAAAAGTTTCATTCGCAAGTAAATTCCAATCAAATGACGTTCCATTTCCTCCTCGATACGGACCTTTGGCGCTATCTAGTAAAATTAAGTCCGCTGGATAAGCAAGCACGTCTTGGATCGACAACTTTTCGGAATAACTAAACGCTTTAATGACTGGGCGCGTTAATTTTCTTGCGTATTCTGGCGGCTCCTCTCCATGCAGCTGAATGATATCGAGAGAAGCGGCCTCTGCGATTTCCTCTACTCGTTTGACGTTTTCATTGACAAACACACCTACTTTTAACGGACCTTTGTGTAAATGATCCGATATGGCAGCCGCTTGTTCAGCTGACACTTGCCGCTTACTTTCGGCAAAGACAAACCCGATATAATCCGTCCCTATTTGTTGAGCATATAATGCGGTGTCTATGTCTTGGATCCCGCAAATTTTCACCTTCACCTTACTCACCTCACAGCCTAATTTTTAATTCTTCGATGGTGCGAGGAATATCACTGCTCTTCATCAATGTTTCACCAACTAAAATCGCCCTTACCCCTGCATCTCGAACACGTTCAACCTCTTCCTTCGTTTGAATTCCACTTTCTGAAACAAATACCAGGTCTGGCTGATGATACGATTGAAGCAAGCGTTCAGTTGTCGCTAAATCGACTTGAAATGTATTTAAATCACGATTATTAATACCAATGATCGTTGCATTAATCGCTAGTGCCCGTTCCATTTCTTCCTCATTATGCACCTCTAATAGGACATCAAGCTCCCGTTCTGACGCATACTCATATAATTCTTGAAGCTTCTCTTGGCGAAGGGCAGCAGCAATGAGTAAGATCACATTAGCCCCAGCTTGTTCCGCCCGATCAATTTGAATGGGGTCGATGATAAAATCTTTACAAAGAATCGGTACATTCACCTTCGCATGAACGCTTCGCAGATCGTCCATCGTCCCTTTAAAAAATGGTTCATCGGTTAAAACAGAAATAGCATCTGCTCCACTGCTTTCATACAGTTGCGCCTGTTGTTGTGGATTGACATTTAAATTGATCGCTCCTTTAGAAGGAGAAGCTCGTTTGATTTCAGCAATCAGACTCATCGTAGTAGATTGCATGCACGATTCATACAAGGAATTCCTTTTTCTACTTGAAGACTTCACTTGTTTTTGAACATTCCCTTTCAATTGTTCAACTTCCTCTTTCTTTTTTGCCAATATTCTGTCTAATATAGTGATTGTCATCCTGTAATCCCCACTTTCTGTTGCCGTTTCGAATGCTCAATTAAAAAATGTAATTTTGATAAAGCGGCTCCTGAATCAATGCTTTCCTTCGCTAGCTGAATACCTTTTTGAATGGTTGATACCTTTCCATTCGCAAACAATCCAATACCCGCATTTAATAATACCGTATCGCGCGGAGCTCCTTTTTCTCCTTCCAACACTCGTTTTAAAATATCCGCATTTTCTTTTGCTTCTCCCCCGCGAATCGCTTCTAGGCCATATGTTGGCAATCCCACATCTTCTGGTGTAACGATTATTTTCTTCTTCTGCCCTTCCTCTAGTAACATCAAATGGTTTTCTCCAGCGAGTGAGGCTTCATCCATAAATCCTGCTCCATTAATGACCACCGCTCTTTTCCGTCCGAGTCGATCGAGAACATTCGCCATCATATCAAGCATATCGCGGCGATAAATGCCTAGTAATTGCGTATCGAGCTCGACGGGATTTGTTAACGGGCCAATCAAATTAAAAATTGTTGGGATTTTCAAATCTCGCCTAACCTTCATCACTCGCTTTAATTTTGGATGAACATGAGGAGCGAACAAAAAAGCGATCCCGTTTTCTTCTAATAAATAATCTGTCTCCCCTTCTAAATAATCGAGAGAAATCCCTAAATGCTCAAGTACATCGGCACTCCCTGTTTTACTAGAGACACTACGATTTCCATGCTTCGCGACTTTCACTCCTGCTCCCGCAAGAACAAATGCGGATGTTGTACTAATATTAAAGCTTTGCGAGCCATCGCCTCCCGTTCCACAGTTATCCATCACATTCGTAAACTGTTTGCCGGTTCCAAGAGAGTTTCTTCTAAGGACATTGACTAAAGAAGCGATTTCATCGACTGTTTCACCCTTTGATTTCAATGCGACTAGCAAAGCGGCAATCTCTCCTTCTGTTGCATCTTCTTGTAAAATTTCTTCGATCGCATTCATCATTTCCTCTTCCTCAAGCGCTTGTTGATCCGCCAATTTGAGCAAATAGTGCTTCATATTTTTTTCCTGTCTGTACTGTCTAAAGAATTGCTGAACGAGCTCGGTGCCTGCTTTTGTCCCGATTGATTCTGGATGAAATTGCAACCCATACACCGGATATTCCTTGTGACGAATGGCCATGATTTCTTCATCATCCGTTGAAACGGCAAGCACTTCTAACTTTTGTGGTAAGGTCGCTTTCTCGACAGACAAGGAATGGTAGCGCATCACCGAGATCGGGCCATTAAATGATGAGAAAAGATCTTTCCCTTCATGTTTGATCAATGACACTTTTCCATGCTTAATGGTTTTTGCTTGCACGATATCCGCTCCAAAAGCGGCCGCAATCGCTTGATGTCCAAGACAAATCCCTAAAATCGGCATGCGATGATAGAAGCTGCGAACGACTTCCATACAAATCCCTGCTTCTTTCGGTGTGCCTGGACCCGGTGAGAGCACAATCGCTTCCGGCGCCATTTTTTCAATTTCCTCAAGCGTGCATTCATCATTGCGAACCACTCGCACGTGCTTCCCTAAAGAAGCGATTTGTTGATATAAGTTATACGTAAAAGAGTCATAGTTATCGATTAATAAAATCATGATTTAACCTCCAATAATGCTTTCGCTTTATGCATCGTTTCTTCATACTCTGCTTCTGGGATAGAATCATACACAATCCCTGCGCCCGCTTGGACATACGCTTTATTTTCTTTGACAATCATTGTCCGGATCGCGAGGGCGAAATCTAAATCGCCATTCGATGAAATATAACCTACCGCTCCGGCATATAATCCTCGCTTCACACCCTCAAGTTCATTGATGATTTGCATCGCACGAATTTTAGGAGCTCCTGATACCGTACCAGCCGGCAAACAAGAGGATAACGCTTCTACAGGGTGGATCTCCGCTTGAAGTGTGCCACTGACTTCTGACACGATATGCATCACATGTTTATATTTTTCAATCTTCTGATATTTCGTTAAATGAACACTTCCGATTTCACACACTTTTCCAAGATCATTTCGACTTAAATCGACGAGCATGCGGTGTTCCGCTATTTCCTTCTCATCGTTGAGCAACTCTGTTTCAAGCGATTGATCCTCCTGCTCGCTTTTTCCTCTTCTCCTTGTACCAGCAATTGGATTCGTGACCACCTTTCGACCTCTCACACTAATTAAACTTTCTGGAGAAGCGCCGAGCACTGTATAGTCCTTAAAATCTACGAAAAACATATAGGGAGAAGGATTCGACGTTCTTAGCTTTCGATACAAAGAAAAAGGATTGCCGGTAAATTCAGACGAGAGCCGTTGGGACAACACCACTTGAAAAATATCGCCGCGAATAATATGATCTTTCGCTTTGTTCACCATTTCGCTAAATTGTTGTTTCGTCAAATTGCCTTGAAACTGTAGCGACTCAATTCCCTCTATGTAAGGAGGGTTGACCTGTATGCTGATTATTTGCTCATACTCGGTGATTTCTTCTTCTAGCTCTGCTTCACTCCGATCTCCGAAAAGATCAACAGCGACAACTGTCACTTTCTGAAGTACATGATCATACACCACAAAGGTCGAATAAAACATAAAATGAACATCTGGCATCTGTAGCTCATCTTCCAACACATCGCCAATCACTTCATCGAGAAACATTACATCATAACCGATATATCCAACTGCTCCGCCGAAAAAGGGAAAAGGCTGTGCTTCATTTTGTACTTGTAGCATTTCTTTTAGTTGTTTCAAGCTATGCCCTTGGAATTGTTCGACCGTTTCTATTTGATGGTCGATCACCTCGATTGCTGTTCCTGTTGCTCGATATTCTTTCGTTGGATTCATCCCTAAAAAAGAATAACGTCCACTTTGCTCATGCTTATAAGAGCTTTCTAGTAAAAACTTTTTCTCACCTTTCATTTGATGATAGAGCATAATCGGGGTCAGCATATCCCCTTCAAGTTCTTTTAATTTATAGTTCATCGTCTTTCACCTCATTAATATTTGAAAATAAAAAAAGTCCTCCATAGTCATGCAGTTTTCATGACTATGGAGGACGATCATACCGCGGTGCCACCTCACATTGGAGCAATCATCGCTCCCTCTTTTACATCCTGTTAACGGTGGAAACCGGGTAGTCATTTCCTTCTACCACTCACAAGTCCATTCAGTCAGCTTGTGCGTACCGGCTCTCACCTATTCCGGCTCTCTGTTACGCATCCCTCTCACTTACTCTTCTTGATCATCGCATTATCATTATTTTATATTTAAAAACACAAAAAGACCCCCATCGCAAAGGACGGGAGCCGTGGTGCCACCTTTATTGATTGTTTTCACAATCCACTCAATCTGCATCGAAGCAAAAATGCTTGAATGCATGTCTTTTGTAACGATAAGACATTCGCCAGAGCCTACTGCCAAGATGGGTTCGGTCTGGAAGCTCGGAAGGCCATTCACTGTCACTCCTGCACCGGTTCTCACCAACCACCAGCTCTCTGAAGCATTCATGACAACTACTCTTCTTCGTCAGCGCTCATTTCATGTACGTTCAAATTGTTAAGGTAATCATATTACACTAATATTCAGAAAGTCAATAGTTTTTTCAAAAAATCTTTTCTATTACAAAAATCTTTCCTATTAGGGATTTCCTTCAAAAAACATATATCTTTTGTATCGATTTAATAGTAAAATTGACATATGTGTGTGAGGTGTTTATATGACAGTATATGTAGCAAGACAACCAATATTTAACAAAAAAGAAGAAACAGTGGCCTATGAGTTACTTTATCGCAATCAACAAGGACAAACATTTGCAGATATATCAAACGGGGATCAAGCTACCATGGAGCTGTTAAAAAACAGTATACTCCATATTGGAATGGATCAATTATCAGAAGGAAAAAAGCTGTTTATTAACTTCACTGAAAATTTATTACTAAGTGCCCCCCTGCATTTTTAGAAAAAGACAAGATTGTTATTGAAATTTTAGAGGATGTTCAATCTTCTGAGAGACTCATTGAATCTTGTCAAAATTTAAGAAAAAAAGGCTATATTCTCGCTCTCGATGATTATATTTTACATGAAAAGAATAGAGCGTTAGTCCCACTAGCTAATATTATCAAAGTTGATTTTTTGCAAACACCCAAGTCCGAACGTCAACAAATGATGAAAGAACTAAAACCATACAATATTCGTTGGCTTGCTGAAAAAGTAGAGACAAGGGAACAGTTCCAACAAGCAAAGGAAGAAGGCTTCTCTTACTTTCAAGGCTTTTTCTTTGCTAAACCTGCTTTAGTGAGCGCAAATTCTATACCAGAGTTCTCCAATAATTACTTTGTTATTTTAAAGGAAATGGAAATGCCTTCACCAAATATACAAAAGATCGCCCGATTAATTGAAGGAGATTTATCACTTTCCTATCAACTGCTCAAATTATTAAACAAAACCGCATTTATTCAGAGAGAAAAAGTCAAAACGATTCAACAAGCCATTATGCTCATCGGATTAGAGGAGCTAAAAAAATGGATACTCTTTATTATGATCAATACTAACAACCAAACATGTTCAGAAGAAATTATGCGAACCTCTCTCGTTCGAGCCAAAACGCTAGAGCAATTAGCTAGGCGTTATTTCTCTAAACAGTCGGCTTCGCAATTTTTTCTACTTGGTATGTTCTCGATGATCGATGCTCTTTTAGGGAAACCGATGGAAAGTATTTTACCAGAATTACCAATCGATATCGAGATAAGGGAAGCTTTATTATTAAAAGAAAACCATTTTTCGAAGGTGCTTCTGTTAATCAAATCATTGGAAGAAGCAAACTGGGTATTAGCGAATGATTTTTGCTCACAATTACAATTGGAAGAAGATATCCTGTTCACTTCTTATAGCCAAGCCATTCAATGGACAGATCAATTACTACAAAAAAGCACCGAGCTTGAATAATTAAGCTCGGTGTTTCTCTTGTTTGGCTGTCGTAAAAAGCGTAACAATAACAAAAATAATCAATGAAATCAAAATAGGCAAAACGACGGTATGCATACCTAACGCATTGGGATAAAAAGAATGCAGCAAAATATAGGAGAGCATCCCTGAAATCATTGAAGCGACCGCACCTATTCCATTAGCCCTCTTCCAATAAAGCGCAAAAATCACTGGCCAAATAAAGACGGCTTCTAATCCACCAAATGAAAATAAATTTAACCAAATGATCAAATTAGGTGGATTCAATGCCACGAAAAAGACAATGATGCCAATAATGGTCGTTACCCATAAGCTGAGCGTTTTGATCTTCTTTTCCTCTGCATTTTTATTAATAAAATGTAAGTATAAATCCTTAATGACGGCGGAAGAAACGAGCAAAAGAAGCGAATCTACCGTCGACATAATCGCGGCCATTGGCGCCGCCAATACAATACCCGCTAGCCAATCCGGCATAATCGTCATCGCAAGTTCCGGCATCACCTTATCACCGACCGTGATCCCGGGAACGATCGCTCTCGCCATCACTCCGATTAAGTGCATTCCTAACATAATTACGCCGACTACAATCGTACCGATGATCAATGCTCGATGCATCGCCTTTGAATTTTTATAACTCATTGCTCGAACGGTTACTTGTGGGAGCCCCACTACTCCGACGCCAACCAAAATCCAAAACGAGGAGATAAACAGTGGCGTTAAACTTTGATCATGCCCGTACGGAGTTAATAGGTTCGGATTCTCCTCCCGTAGCGTGCCCATAATACTTTCCATACCACCACCGGCTTTTAAAGCCGCAATGAATAAGATAAGCGTACCGCCAACCATAATGATCCCTTGTACCATATCTGTGATTGCTACTGCTCGAAAACCACCGATGACGACGTAAATTAATACAGAACCCGCAAAAATAATTAAAGCAGTCGTATACGAAAGACCGGTAATCGACTCCACTAACCGAGCGCCACCAATCCACTGGGCAATCATAGCGGAAAACAAAAAGATAATAATGCTGAGGGCAGCCAGTACAACGACAAGTTGATTTTTATAGCGCGCATATAGAAAATCAACTAATGTAATAGCCTCATATCGCCGCGCCATAATCGCAAACTTCTTCCCTAAAATCATCAACACAAAGTAGCCAGTCGCCACTTGACTCATCGCAAGCAACACCCAAGCTAACCCATAATTATAAGCCGCTCCGGGGCCGCTTAAAAAGCTTGAGGCACTTCCATATGTCGCTGCCATCGTCATTGCTAAAATAAAGCCACCTAGCTCTCGGCTTCCTAAAAAGTATTCTTGCACAAATGAGGAGGAACTTTGCACATACTTAGACGCATAAACGCCGATGAAGAAGATAATAATTAAAAACAATAACAAAGGCAAAATAACCGCCATATTCATCGTGAATCACCATCCTCATCAAAAGGCACTTCTTTAAACAGTACCTTTACAACAACAGCGACAAGAATCACCATTAACACAAGTCCTGCGATACAGCTATAAAAAAACCAAGCTGGCAGACCTAATACATATGTATATTCTTCCACTGGCGCTTTGCCGAGTCCAAACGCAAAACCGTACCACCAAATGAAGTTAATGATCACTAAAATGACGCCAACCCACGCCTCTTTTTTAGCGATCACAAAACGCGGATCTTCTTTATTTTTCAACCTGTTTCCCCCTTTTTCTCTCTAAAGCAACATCACTCTTCCCTTGTTTACCTTACGATAAGCTTCTTTCGGATGCAATATTGTTTTTTTGAAAAACAGAAAAAAGTCATCGCCATTTCTCGATAAATTCCGCAAGCAATGGATTCACTTCTGCCGAGAATTTGGATGGGAGCTGGTGCGTCCCGTTCTTAATAAAAATAACTTGGCTATTAGGAAGTGTTTCATAGTAACGACTATACTTATTGACTACTGGAGACCTGCCCCCATATAGCGATAGTATGGGCAACTGCCAAGAAGCTAGTTGGCTAGTAATATCACTATGCAAAGACAGTTGATAAAACCGCTTCCATACATGCCGATCCACTTTTCTCATCGCTTCATACATCTCCCGTTTATCTTCTTGTCTGTTAAAATGACTGTTTGAAATCAGCTTTGCTAGCAATAAAGGCGCCTTGTCCGTGAGTTGGATACCTGTTTGATGTTGAGCTTGAAATAAAAAGGCGTCTACTTTCGGATAACCGCTCGCAAGGATGACCCCCTTCACTTTATCTGGATATGTAAGAGCATACCGTTGAACGAGCGTTCCTCCTGCCGAATAGCCAAACAGAAAAATTTGTTCTTCTTCGATTGCTGACTGAACAGCTGATATATCTTCTAAAAAACTGTTCATATCGCCGATGAAAGATGATTCACTTTGACCGTGCCCATTTAAATCCATCAAAATAAGCTTCATTTTTCCTTTTAACAAATATTGTTTACAAAAAACATATTGACTCATTCCTGGAGGATGAACGAAAAGAACAGCAGGCCCCTCTCCTGCTGTTTCATAAAAGACCCGGCGATTTTTGATTTCAGCGTAAGGCAAACAAGACACACCCTTTCAGTTTTTCTTAGTATGCGTCTTATTTACTTGCTTATACAAAAAGGAAAAGCCCCATGGACTTTTCCTTTTTACACATATTGAATACCGTTCTTCTCGATCTCTAATTGTTGAACATCACAATCTTTAAACACTTGACGGAAAATCTTAACCACCTTCTCACCCTTACCAGTTGGGGCAAACGTTAAAATCGTCGGTCCTGCCCCGCTAATAACAGTTGCATACGCTTCCGCCTCTTTTGCTAGCTTTCTAGCGTCTATAAATTCTTTAATGAGTGCGATTCGATATGGCTCATGGAACAAATCTTTCTCCATCATCTTTCCAGCAAGCGAATAGTCTTTCACCGATAAAGCAGCAAGTAATACATTCGCTACTGCGCTTGCTTCAACAGCTTGAGCCCTCGCAAAAGCATCTGGAAGCACACGGCGGGCATCCTCCGTTTTTAGTTCATAAGGAGGAATAACGACAATAAGATCCATCTCAGGGGCAGGGAGATGAACAATCTCTGCTTCTTCACCGAAGGACACACCTGCAACCATCCCACCAAAGATAGACGCGCCAATATTATCTGGATGACCTTCAAAGCGATTGCCGATTTTTAACTTCTCTTCTTTTGACAGCTGCAAGTTCGCGTAACGATCAGCAATTTCAATACCAGCTGCGATCGCTGCGGCACTGCTTCCTAACCCGCGAGCGAGCGGGATTTCACTTTCCATCACAATATGTAACGGCGGCAAATCCGCACCATATGTATCAGCCGTTTGTTTAGCCACTTGATACACTAAATGGCTTTCGTCGTTCGGAAGGCCCGCTAATATATCGGAGCGATGTTCAAATGACCATGTATCTGCAGGAGTGATATGAAGGGTCAAATAAAGATTAAAAGCAAGGCCGAGGGAATCAAACCCCGGCCCTAAGTTAGCCGTGCTCGCCGGCACCTTCATCGTTACAGGTGCTATACTCATGCACGAACCACTCCTTCAATATAATCAAAAACGGCTTTTTCATCGTTTGGAAGCACCACTGGCTTTTTCGTAATACACTCAATGGCTGTTTGAGGGTCCTTTAGTCCGTTTCCAGTTAAGACAGCTACAATCGTTGCTCCTGCCGGAATATCTCCAGATTGACGGTGTTTAATGATGCCAGCAATCGATGCGCAAGAAGCAGGCTCAGCAAAAATTCCTTCTTCTTTCGTGATCATTTCAAACGCTTCTAAAATTTCAGCATCCGTCACAAGGTCGATTTTCCCGCCAGACTCATCACGAGCAGCTACCGCTTTATCCCAGCTTGCTGGGTTGCCGATACGGATCGCTGTCGCAATAGTTTCTGGTTGTTCAATTACCATATTCTTCACAATTGCAGCAGCTCCTTCCGCTTCAAATCCATGCATCTTCGGAAGACCTGTGCCAAATTTTTCGTTATATTCTTTAAAGCCTTTCCAGTAAGCTGTAATGTTTCCTGCATTGCCAACTGGAATCGCTAAAACATCAGGTGCTTTTCCTAATTGATCACAGATTTCAAATGCCGCTGTCTTCTGCCCTTCAATTCGATATGGGTTCACAGAGTTGACTAGTGTGATCGGTGAGTTTTCGCTAATTTGACGCACCATTTTTAGTGCTTCATCAAAGTTTCCTTCAATCGATACGATCTCTGCTCCGTACATCATCGCTTGAGCGAGTTTCCCCATCGCGATTTTCCCTTCAGGAATGACGATGATGGCACGCATACCCGCACGAGCAGCATAAGCGGCTGCGGCTGCAGATGTATTTCCTGTTGAGGCACAAATCACGGTGTTGCTTCCTTCTTCTTTCGCTTTCGCAACCGCCATGACCATACCGCGGTCTTTAAAAGAACCTGTTGGATTCGTTCCTTCTGTTTTCACATAAATGTTAACGCCTAACTTTTTAGAGATATTAACAAGCGGAATTAATGGTGTGTTCCCTTCCATTAAAGATAACGCTGGTGTATTCTCTGTTACAGGTAAAAATTCTTTATATTTTTTAATTAAGCCTTCCCACATCATTTTGCACCGTTCCCTTCAACTCTGTAAAAACTTTCCACTGATTTAACAACTGTTAAATCTTTTAACTGTTCTAACACATTTTGATAGTTTTCCATGGAAGCTTTATGCGTAACGATTACAATTTCTGCTACTCCTGCTTCCTCAAGCGGCAATTGAAGAATTTTTTCAAAGCTAATAGAGTTAGAAGAAAATAGCTTCGTTAATTCTGAAAAAGCCCCCACTTCATCACGCACATGCAAACGGATAAAATATTTCGCAAAACGCTCGTTAGCTTCTTTTAATTTCTTTTCAAATTGCGGCGCTAAAGCACTATGTCCATTGACACCAAGACGCATATTTTTTACAACAGCCACCACATCACTCACAATGGAAGTCGCTGTCGGAAGACTGCCGGCACCCGGCCCGTAAAACATCGTTTCTCCAACAGCTTCTCCGTACACATACACCGCATTATATTCATCATTGACAGAAGCAAGCGGGTGATCATTTGATAAAAATGTAGGCTGCACGCTAACTTCTGCACGCGATTGATCTTGATTAGCATAACCAATTAATTTCATTGTATAGCCAAGTGTGTTTCCATATTTTAAATCATCTTTTGACACGTTAGAAATACCTTTCACCGATACATCATCAAGTTCAATGTTCATCGAGAAGGCTAAGCGAGCCAAAATCGCCATTTTGCGAGCGGCATCTAAACCTTCCACATCAGATGTTGGGTCCGCTTCAGCAAATCCTAAATCTTGAGCATCTTTCAGCGCTGTTTCATACGCTAAACCATCTTTATTCATTTTCGTTAAAATATAGTTCGTTGTCCCATTGACAATTCCCATAATTTTTTGGATCTTATCCGATGCTAAGCCATCAGCTAAACCTTTAATAATTGGAACACCGCCGGCTACACTCGCTTCATAAAACAAGTCACAACCATTTTCCGCCGCTATTTTTTGCAGTTCAGAACCGTAAAGGGCGATTAAATCTTTATTCGCAGTTACCACTTGCTTTTTCCCATTTAACGCATCAATTATGTACTGGCGAGTTTCTTCTACCCCACCCATTACTTCCACAATGACATCGATTTCCGGATCATTCAGTACTTCATATGGATCAGTTGTGAGGAGCGATCTATCTAGTTCTACATCACGGGATTTCTCGATGTTTTTCACTAACACTTTTTTGATGGAAACAGGACATCCCACTTGATGAACGAGCTGCTCTTGATGATTTTGAATCATCTTTACTACTCCTGTTCCAACTGTCCCTAAGCCTAATAATCCTACCTTTACATGATCTTTCACAATTCCTCACCTCTGTGTATTTTTAATGTGTACATTTGTTTTTGTATAGTAGACATTATATATGGATTGGCTCTCTTTGACAACCAATTATTTCAGTAAAATAAAATATTTTGCTTTTTTCTAAATTTTATAGAAAGAACAGTAGGGATTCAAGCTATTTCTAACTAATGAACTTACTCTTTTCCAAGAAAACACCTTTCAACAATAGATAGTAGAATCCTGTTTTTTATATCTCCACCATCCATGTGTTGAGAACTCTTAATCATTCACCATTTTATTCCAGATATCTTTTATTTAGATCAAAACCATTTCTTAAGCCTAAAGCATCGTAACAAGAATGAACAGATATAGCCTTTTCGTTCACTCGGGCTTCTGAAACTTATACGAGCAGGCTGTTTAAAAATATCAATAAAACAAAAGCTATACGTAAATAAGAGAAGCTTGTCACCTGTTGCAATACCAAGCTTCTTGTAAATATAAAATGAATAAGGAGAGAAATCGTTTGTCAAAACAGGAAACAATATAAAAATTTAAAAGCACATTTGATGCCTACACAGACATTTAGCAAACATTGGTGCGAAGGGGTCTATCTCAAGAAAACTAAACCATGTAAGCTGGTGATGACGAATTTTTCAGCTAAACGACTTTATAAATTTTTATAAGCTTTTGGCAACGGTGAATGATCTTGAACAGAATTTCAGAAGTTAATAACAGCTCAAAAATTTTTGATGCGCATGCTATCATTCGTGCGCTGGAAAAGCATCTAGCTATGATCCAGTTCAATACAAACGGAGAAGTAATCTGGGTCAATGAAAACTTCGCTAACACTTTAGGATACACTGTGAATGAAATGAAACATATGATGCACGAACAATTTTGTACAAACGATTATAAAAATAGTCCAGAGTACAGAAAATTATGGGGAAATTTAATCAAAGGTGAGAAGTTTCAAGAAAAAATCCAACGAGTAGGCAAAAAGAGAAACATATTATGGCTTGAAGCAACCTATATTCCTGTTCTCAATTCAGAAGGACGAGTAGAATCTGCACTTAAAATCGCGACGGATATTACGGATCGCGAAAATCAAGACATCGAAATCGTTTCTGAATTAAATCATTTGTCGATGAATCTAGGAAATTTAGTCGTCACTACGTTTAAAGAGAATATCGTAGCACTCAACAACTTGAAAAAACAAACCGAACTGATTCATGAGGTATCAAAAAAATACAATATACCGCTTCGCAAACGAATTTGTTAGCTTTGAATGCCGCAATTGAAGCAGCAAGAGCAGGTGAGCATGGGCGCGGATTTTCTGTTGTCGCACAAGAAGTCCATAAATTGGCCAATGACGCTGATGATTCAATAAAAAGTGTCAACACCAATATTGCCAATATTACTCATGAAGTTGCTCATGTAAGTGAGATTACTCAAAATCTCCAAACAAGCGTGGAAGAGACCCAACGGAAAAGAAGCCGAACGATGGAGCAATTCAAAAAGTGAAGTTAACGCCTTTTTCATCCCCATAAAATGGATGGGATAAAATATGAACGAGCGGATAATCTAAAGTCGTATCATGATTACTTTCAAAAAAGGGGAAATGAAAAATGGCACAACAGCAAGCACCCATTGATATCAATGTATTAAAGCAAGCAAAAGCGAATGTGACACTTACAGAGCAATTATTAACACAAGCTATTGAAAAATCCGTCTCTGATGAAATTTTAGTTCAAGAAGCACTGAAACAGGCAGCTACTGAAATTGCTCAAGCACAAACGGCTGTCAGCCAAGTGCGAAGTGCCATGCAAACCCAAGCAAGCTCAAAATCTTTATAATTTTATGTAGAAACCCAGCAGGCTCTAGTCTGTTGGGTTTTCATTTTCTTTTCGTCATTCTTGCTCATTAAGCGAAAAAGCTCAAAAATTTTCTCCCTTACGAGAAGGGGATCCCCTCTTTCATCTAGAAAAAATAGAGACAAGGAAAAGAGGGATACAGATGGAAAAGCTATATTCACTATTAAAGCAGCACTATGAGGAAATGGTGTCGATTCGCCGTTATTTGCATGAAAACCCAGAACTATCATTTCAAGAAGTGCAAACACCTACTTATATCGCCCGCTATCATCGCCAGTTAGGGCATGAAGTACGGACAGAGGTGGGTGGTAGAGGTGTTGTTGCGACCCTTCGCGGAAAAAAGCCAGGAAAAACAGTTGCCTTGCGTGCTGATTTTGATGCTTTAGCCATTCAGGAAGAGAATGATTTACCATACAAATCGAAAGTCGATGGAGTAATGCATGCATGCGGTCACGACGGCCACACCGCTACTTTATTAGTGCTAGCAAAGGTGCTGAATCAACTGAAAGAGGAACTAGAAGGAAATATTGTGTTTATTCATCAGCACGCAGAAGAAGTGGCTCCAGGCGGTGCGATTGCGATGATTGAAGACGGCTGTTTAGAAGGAGTCGATGTCATCTTTGGCACTCATTTATGGGCAACGGAGCCAACGGGCCATTTACTGGTCAAAAGCGGGCCGATTATGGCAGCCACGGATGGATTTAAAGTCACGATTCAAGGAAAAGGCGGACATGGATCCGAACCTCATTTGACAAAGGATGCCATCGTTATCGGTTCACAATTTGTGACAAGTGTTCAACAAATTGTGTCACGACGAGTAAATCCGCTCCATCCGGCAGTCATATCGATTGGACACTTCGAAGCGTTAAATCCATTTAATGTCATTGCTGATACAGCGCTTTTAAAAGGAACGGTTCGAACATTAGATGAGGAAACAAGGAATTTGATTGAACAAGAGCTCGAAACAGTCATACAAGCAGCTTGTCTGCCAACGGGCTCTACCTATTCTTTTACTTATAAACGAGGATATCCGGCAGTAAGGAACCACCCTGAAACAGCGGAATTTTTAATGGATATAGCCAAGCAGATCACTGAGGTAGAAGAAGTGCGTGAATGCGAGCCGTTTATGGCTGGAGAAGATTTTGCTTATTATTTACAGCATGTGAAAGGAGCTTTTTTCTTTACAGGTGCTCGCAATCTGCAGTGGAAGGAAGTCTACCCTCACCACCATCCGAAATTCAACATCGATGAACGAGCACTTCTCATTGCAGCAAACATTTTAGGCACCGCAGCGCTTTATTATTTACAACGCTCTTTAAGTTAATCTTGTACTTAGTGAAAATAAACGCCATTGTTTCAAACCATAAAAAAACAGAAAGGCCCTTGCACCTTTCTGTTTCCTTTTTATTTTCCTACTTGATAAAGAGCCTGTACATCATAGCCTTTAGCAGCATAGTAGTCTAGTGTACCATCATAAATGGCTTTGGCCATAACTTTTTGCCAGTAATCGGATTTCAACATCTCGTTTTCTTTTTTATTCGTGATAAACCCTAGTTCTACTAAAGTTGCTGGCATTTTATTATTCGTTAGAACCCCTAAATTTCTTCCAAGTTGTTCTGTACTTTTAATTCCACGATCTCTTGTTTTTAACACTGCAATTAAACGATCTTGAATTTTCGATGCTAACAGCTTGCTGTCAGCGACATAAGGATTACCTGCAGCAGCGTGATAAAGAGTTTCTGTTCCGTTAGCTGACGCACTAGCAGCGTTCGCATGAATGCTTACAAAGGTATTTCCTTTATTGCTTAAAGCAAATGCTACACGATTATTAATCGAGATAAAACGGTCATCAGAACGGGTCATTTTCACTTGAAATGGTGTCTGTTTAAATAATTGATTCAATTTCAAGCCTGTTGCTAACACGACATCCTTCTCGTTTACTCCAAAACCGATCGCTCCAGGATCATGTCCACCATGACCAGGATCAAGAATAATGGTTTGATTTGTTAAACGCGCATCAACATTTCCTTGAACGGGCTTCTCTTGTTCTGGGGTATTGCTCCCTTCTGCAGCGCTATCTTTTAAATAATTCGTGCTCACAAAACCGACAATATCACCGGATTTCACATATGTCCATCCGCCTACTTGGTGAGCAGTTAGCATCTTATCATTGGCCTGAACTTTTCCTTTAATTGAGTAAGCAGTTGATGGACCTGATCGCACATTTAAGTCATTGGCTTTAGACCAGCGTGTACGGTCAAACTGCACTGAATCTTTCAAACGAAATTCTGGTTGAATCGCTCGAGCGAGGAACACCGCGAAATCTGCTCGGCTAAGCACTTCGGAAGAACCAAACGTCCCATCTTCCATTCCGTTCGCAATCCCAAAAGAGATTAAGGCTTGTTCAGCACTTTTCATTGAACCGTCAAATGGATAGCCAAATGCTTTCGTAATCATAAGAGCCATTTCGCCGCGTGTTACCGCTTGATTCGGTAGAAATGATCCATTGCCATTCCCTGACATGATCCCTTTATCAACTACAGACTGGATGTAACCTGAAGCGAAGGTGCTAGCAGATACATCTTTAAAAGCTGTTGGCCGCTTTGTACCGTCTAATTGTAGCGCTCGTCCGATAAAAGTAGCGGCTTCAAGCCGGGTCACTGTTTGATTTGTACCGAATACAGTTGGTGAAGAGCCTTTCACAATTCCTCCTTCCGCTAAAAAGTTAACTTCTTTCCATGCTCGACTTGGTACATCAACGAAGCCTGCTGCTTCGGCAGATTTATTTACTCCAAAAAGAGAAATAACTAAAGAAAGTACCAATGCGACAAGAAATGAACTTCTTTTCACTACTTTTCCTCCATTCTCAATAAATAACGAGTTTTCTAGAGTCATACATTCATTATTTTACAGCTATTTTTTTACTTTGCTATATTTTCGTTCTGTTTGTAACATTTATGTTATATTTGTCATCTGCTGAAATATAGTATGGTGAATATTTTTTACCAGATCGGTCATAATAAAAGGAAACCTTATCAAAGGAGGAAGTCATTGATGAATTCACAACGAGCGAAGGAAATTACAGCTTCACCTGAAATGATCCATGTCACATACAATGGTGTACCGATTTACATTCAAGATGTAGACGCCAAAAGTGAAACGGCTAGAATTTACCCGCTGGATCATCCCGACAAAGAGCAAACGGTTCCCCTGCGAAGTTTATCTGAATAATAACCAAAAAAGACCTAGGTATATGCCAACTTAGGTCTTTTTTATATCATTTCTCTCGGATCAGCTTTCGCTCTAATAAGTCAACGAGCTGATACATGATCGTTGCTAAAACCGCAATAATCACTAAACTCAAAAGAACAAGCCCAAAATTAAATACTTGAAAACCGTAAATAATCATATAACCAAGCCCTTGTTTAGACACGAGAAATTCCCCAACAATCACCCCGACCCAAGCAAGACCAACATTGACTTTCAACGTCGAAATAATCGTTGGAAAGCTTGCTGGCAACACCGCCTCTTTAAAACAATGAAAGGTGGACCCTCCAAAGGTTTGAATAACCTTAATATAGTTAGGCTCAACATTTTTAAAGGCTGAATAAATGACAATCGTTGTAATAATCACCGTAATCAAAATACCCATGCCTAGAATGGATTTGAAATTCGGTCCGAGTGTAACGATTAAAATTGGACCTAAAGCAATTTTAGGCATCGCATTTAAAATGACTAAATAAGGGTCAAATACTTTAGAAAGAAAAGGATTCCACCATAATAACGCTGCCAGCAATGTGCCGAATAAAGTGCCGAGTAAAAAACCAAAAATCGTTTCAAATAAGGTAATCCCCACGTGAGAGAACAGACTGCCATCCCCTATTTTTCCCATAAATAAAATGGCAATTTGCTTTGGAGAGCTAAACAACAATGGGTTGATCCACTCTTGTCTAGAAGAAAGTTCCCATAAAATAAGAAACGCAGCAAACATAAGTAATTGAACGGTTCTGACATGACGCTTCTCTTTTTTTATGTGCTGAAGATACTCTTCATGCGATTTATACATTTTCCGTTTTTTCAATACGCTCCAACTCCTCCCATATTTGCTGGAACAGCACGGAATATTCTGGATGTTGTCTAGCTGCGAACGGATGAAGGCTTCTTAGCGTTTCAGGGACAAGAAAGATGCGTTCGATTCGTCCAGGGTTTTTCGAAAAAAGAATGATTTTTTGACTCATCGCAATGGCTTCTCCAATATCATGTGTGACAAGAATCGCTGTTTTGTTTCGCTCAAATAGCATTTTAGAGACAAGGTTTTCGAGCTTTAATTTTGTTTTAAAATCAAGTGCAGAAAACGGTTCATCCAGCAATAAAATTTTCGGGTCTGTAGCGAGGGTGCGGACAAAGGCGACACGTTGCCGCATTCCACCAGAAAGCTGATGAGGATATTGATTGAGAACATGATCTAATCCTACTTCTTTTAATAAAGATAATGTATCGGTTTTATAAGGCTCTTCCTCCATACCTCTTAACTTTAATCCGAGAAAGATATTTTCTTTCACTGTTTTCCACGGAAACAAGTAGTCTTGCTGAAGCATATACCCGACCTTAGGATGAGGTCCCTCAATCGGTTCGCCATTTAAAGTGACCATACCATTTGTTGGAGTTAACAGTCCGGAAATAATCGATAATACCGTCGTTTTCCCACAACCGCTTGGTCCAAGAAAGGAAATGAACTCCCCTTCTTCCACAGATAAATGAATATTTTGCAACGCTTTCGTTGCTGAATGCTTAGAAAAATATGTTTGACTGACAGACTGCAGCTTTAAAAGGCCCACCACAAATCCCTCCTTCATTTATTCAATATATTGCTAAAAGAAAAAAAGGTGAATAAGATGGACAACATAACTTCTGCTTCCTGCATTCATATATATAGAAAGATTAGGCTTTGTTAAGCAATGCAATCGATCTAGTCCTTCATTTGTAATATTGTTTAACAAAGCTAACCATTATTAACATCCTTTTTTCCAGGAGGGAATGACAATGAAAAAAGTGTCCTTCTTATTTATTATTGTGCTAGTAGCAGCGATGGGATTTTTCAGCGGATGCTCCCCTGCTACAGAGCCCGAAACTCTGCGAACAGTTCGCATTGCAGAAGTCACGCGATCGATCTTTTATGCCCCTCAATATGTAGCGATTGAAAAGGGATTTTTTGAAGAAGAAGGGATTAAAGTGGATTTAAAAACGACTTGGGGCGGCGACAAAACGATGACCAATTTATTATCCAACAGTGCAGATATCGCTCTAGTCGGCAGTGAAACATCCATTTATGTAGAAGCACAAGGAGCAAAAGACCGCGTTATTAATTTTGCTCAATTAACACAAACGGATGGTACCTTTTTAGTGGCCCGGAAAAAAACAGATTATTTTGCATGGGAACAATTAAAAGGGAGCACCTTTTTAGGGCAAAGAAAAGGCGGCATGCCGCAAATGGCAGGAGAGTTTACCTTAAAGAAACACGGCATTGATCCACATCAAGATGTGAAACTTATTCAAAATATTGATTTCGCGAACATTTCTAGTGCTTTCGCTTCTGGCACAGGAGACTATGTGCAATTATTTGAACCGCAAGCAAGCCTGTTTGAACAAGAGGGCATCGGCCATATTGTTGCTTCTTTTGGAAAAGAATCAGGGAAACTCCCATATACGACCTTTATGGCGAAAGAAAGCTACATTGAAAAAAATAAACAATTGCTGGAACAGTTTACGAAAGCAATTTATAAAGGGCAGCTATTTGTCGATACACATTCAGCGGAAGAAGTCGCGAAAATTATCGCTCCGTATTTTGAAGATACACCTGAAGAACTGATTGCTACAGTAGTGGACCGCTACAAATCACAAAACAGCTTTGCAACAAACCCTCTGCTAGATGAAGAAGAATGGAACAACCTTCAAGCAGTGATGAAAAGTGCAGGTGAACTGCCGCAACAAGTGGATTATTCCACACTAGTCAATACAGATTTAGCACAAAAAGCGATGAAATGAAATCAATAAAAGAGGCTTTCCGTCATCAGATGAGTACCTGACGGAAAGCCTTTTATCATTATTTAGGTTGAAAGGGACACTTTCCTTTAATCGGTACGATATCGTCTCCAATAAAATATTGCTTCCACTCCCTGTGTTCCGGATCTCCATAATGACTAATGTTAGGGTGTTTCGGCAGTTGATCCCACTTTTCTACACGTGTCCGCACCTTTTCTCTGGCTAAATGTCCGTGCATAGATGTTCCTTCTAACCCTTCAAAAATTCGCCGCGGTTGAAATCCAATGACGAGACTATTCCCTAAATTTCTTGTTTTCCTTTGCTTATAGGCAGGTGCATTGCCAAAAACGAAGAAAGGTTCTCCACCAAAAGAAAATGCCCATAAAGGATGATCTGGATCTTGTGGATAATCCTCTGGCCATGGCTTCGTATCCACTTCATGCAAATACTGTAACACCGCCCAAAAATAATCCCGATAATAAATCAATGGCTTCTCTTCATCTTCCGGTTCCACAAATAAGAAAAAGCCGTGTCGAACAAAGGGCTGGTCTGGATGGAACAAGGAAATAAATGCCTCTAATGTTTGCGGTAAGCTCGACCAATTATCGTGCGTAATATACGAATAGCGGAGCTCTCCTTTTGCCTCCGCTGCCATGCCAAATGTACACGGAAAGGTTCGTTCTGTGACGACCTGCTGAAAATGGCGATACTCTTTCGTAACCCATTTGGGAACGAAGGACTCATTCATCATTTCTTCCTTTGTTCGCAGTAAATGTTGTGTGGAAATACGCATGTCTCTCCCTCCAACGAAAATCACCTATTGATAATTATGCTACTCTATCATATCTATTAATAAAAGGAGGGTAACATGCAAAAAATTTTCATAAATCAACAATATGAAGGGTCCACTTTAAAGAGGAACTTCTTTACCGCTTTTTCAGTCGCATTCGTCAATGCTGTTTCTAAATTGACGGTCAATAAGTGATCTTGCTGAAACACCTCTTCTAATTCTTCCACAAAATACAGCAAACCATTTTTCTTGGCTTCATCAGGAAAAGACCCTGCATATACAAAACTTTCATCCGTTCCTAGCGTGAAGTCTCAAGGAGCACTAATTTTGATCGTTGTCTGGATCGGTTCTTTTTTAGGTGGATCTACCATTTAATATTTTTCTTTATTTTCTGTTTCTTTTGTATATGTTTTTTCTGGTTTAATCGTCAAATTTTGAACCCTCCTGCCACTTCTCTACTTTTGGCAAATTTAACAAATCCGAGTTTAGGCAATTTGATGGTATGTTCGACAATGGCGATGTTTCCGTTTGTGTGTTTGGTTTTGTAAGACTGAGTTTTGTTCTTCTTGGACTTAAAACGAGAAGCGTCATTTTGTTTGTTGAAAAAGCGATCAAACGCATCTGAGAGGTGTTCAAGGGATGACTGTAAAGCGATACTGTCCGGTTCTTTCAACCATACGATTTCTTTCTTCAGTTGTGTGAGTTGTTTCGAGCATTTTTTGAAAGACAGACCTTTTCCTGTTTGTTTGTACGTATCATTCCAAAGCGACAGGAAATGATTAAAGACGAATCGACTGGAGCCAATGGTTTTGTTGATCAGAATAGCTTGTTCTTCTGTAGGATAGATACGAAACTTATAGGCTTTGTGAACGATCACAGGTTTCACCTCCTTATGGACCACACTAAAATATACATATTATACCAAATTCGATGCTCGTTGTATATTGTTTTAGGAGTGAAGACGTGGAAAAACAATCCGTTGTATGACTATTTCCTAATTTCAGCAAGGTTGGATGCAGACCAAAAGCCAAAGGGGGTTCGGGGTTCGTACCCAAGCTATTTTTCACTTGTTACAAGCAGCACTCGAACAGTCGGACAATTGGGGTGGCAAGTAGCCATCCCTTGTCCGAAGGCGATTCATCTCCCACCTACTCATTGGGCTATCGCCCTACACATTCCTTGAGGGGGGGTCTTCTCGCCTAAAAAGATAAAGAAGACATCCTACATTTAAGACGCACCAGATAATGGTTACATGTCAAACAGATTTTTTCAATCGCCTATGTTTTTTCTTCCTGTTCGATTCTCCACCCCTCTTTACCTATTTCATGCAAAATATGTCCACAATTTCACTATAAAACTATTGTACAGCCAATCTACAAAAACAAGAAGAGCCATCTCAAAGTGAAAGGAGTGTCATCTGATCGATACCCTCCTATGATGAGACCGGCTCTTTATTACTTGCTTCTTCTCCACCTTTGAGCACCCCTTGACGATCGGAACTTCATCGCTGCCTCTTTTCCAACGAGCAACACCCCTAACCAGAAGGCGATTTCCGCACAAACGAGGGATCCAGTAATTAAAGCTACTTTCATAGTTGTTGTAAAAGACAGAAAGGGGATGATGAAAGGAAAAATCCAAAAGACGGCAGATCCAACAACCAAGACCATACCTAGTTTATAAAGAAATGGATGGGTTTGTTTCTTCGCTTCATTCATAAGCTCCTCCAACACGCATAAATTCATCCATAAAAGCTTTTGTACTAGTGCTTAGTATACACTTCTTCATAGCCTGTTACAGTAATATTTTTTATGTCAACATTTGAACTAGCTAAGTCACAACCGCATACTCCGTTATTATGAATAGCGATCATGTGGTGAATAAGCAAACGTTGAATACTAGGTCCAACTGCCAAGCCATTAGCAGCAGAGTTTTTGATATATATATGACGAATCCGCACATCATCCGCTCTATGTTCCCCACCAAAAATTTTAATATCGCTTCCTGCGGTTTTAAAGCCTTGAATGTTCACATAGTTTAGCGACACATTTCTCGAACGGTATTGCACAGCAATCACAGGTTGACCTTGATAATCATACTCTCGATCGCCAACAACGCGAAATTGATGAATGACCACATTTTTATAAGCAGAAACAACGAGCGCTCGCGGATGAGAGTCTCGATATAAATCTGTTCGAATCGGAGCGATTGCTACAATTCGTGAAGCGGTGATGTTATACGCTGTTTTGGATTCCGGGTCTTGTTTATGATGGTGACCGATATGGCGAAAATTAAAGGAACGATTGTCATTGATCGAAAGGTGACCAATAATATGAACATTCGTAGCCGCTGAAGAGTTATGATGCGCTTTCACTTCCACGCCCCCAAAACAGCGTGTCGTCGAATTATTGACAAGAATGACATTACGCGATCCATCATCAACTTCAATACCATTAGAGTTAGAAAATCCTTTTTTATGAGCTTTTCCGCTTGGGTCGCACATATGGGAATTAGCAATCATGATGTAATCACTATGGTGAGTCGTAATGCCGTCATCCCCAAACCCATAGCCATTTAAACCATCAAGCCATATATACTTACTACCTCCACGTGCCCGGTAGCCATCACCAGAATAGTTATATAACGTGGAAGATACATCAAAACAATGGAGCCCTGGATTGATGGCTTCAACGTTTTTTACCCAACCGTAAGTAACATTCGCATACGTTAAACAACTGGAACGATTTCCTCCCACACTTGTTCTTTCTGTTTCGCCAAGCCGCTCTACATGCCAGTCAAGACTCATCTCTTCCACAAACACATGATGATTTCCCTTCTTATGATCCATATTTGTCACCAGCCAGCTACTTTTCGGCGCATCTTGGTGTAGCTTCAATATGGTTTTCCCTTTTCCTGCTCCAACAAGCCAAGTCCATGACGGCAAACGAAGCTCTTTCACAACAAATGTTCCTGCTGGGATGATGACCTTCGCCTTTCCTTTGCCAATTGCTCGCTGAAAAGCTTCTGTACAATCCATTACCCCATCCCCAACAGCCCCAAATTCTGCTACATGTACTGGACGAACTTTGTTCTGAAGATGGTGAAATTGTTGATCCAAATTCCCCTTCCAGTCTGGGATTACTTCCCCTTGTTGATCTACTATCATTTCAACGTCTCTCGGTAAATTCCCCTCTTCTTTTGGCATAAAGAGGCCAATAAGAAAAGATTTCATCTTCTCTAGCCAAAACGAAACGGACCATGAGCGTCGCAAAGTCGGAGGATTCGGACGCGGATAGCGATGCTTATATTCATTAAATAAGACCATCGTTTCTTCCACTGTTTGCTTGACTGGCTGGTCAAAAAACGAATCAATAAGCTGTTTATTTTCCTGAGGATTATGCTTGTTACTCAGCTTGATATTCACGTGTATTTTCCCCTCTTTTTGTTAAAAATAGATATAACAACTCCGTATGGTTATGAATATACTTACGAATGCTACATTAAAGATTAATTAGAAAAATAGGAAATTTTCTTTTTTCCTCTACGTCCACGTCAGAAAACATAGAAGGAATAAGACTATTTCAATTAAATATACGATAAAGTAGGTGCCTCTCGATATGAGCCAGATCTCCATCATTATTCCCTCTTTTAACGAGGAAGAGAATATTGTATTGATTTATGAAAGTATAAAAAAAGAATTCGCTGCTCTTGCCTATGATTTTGAAATTGTATTTGTTAATGATGCTAGTACAGATCGGACGCTGAAGCAAATCAAATTGCTTTGTGGGAAATCATCAAAAATAAAGTATCTTTCATTCTCCCGAAACTTCGGGAAGGAAGCAGCCATCTTCGCCGGATTGCAGTATGCAACTGGAAAAGTGATCATTATTATGGATGCTGATTTGCAACATCCTCCTCACTTGATCCCTGCACTGATTCAAGGGTGGGAAGAAGGATATGATCAAGTGATCGCGCGCCGAAATCGAAAAGGAGAGCATCCGATTCGAAAAGTGCTTTCTTCGATGTATTACCGTGTGATGAATAAAGTCGTTGACGTGAAGCTAGAAGATGGCGTCGGTGATTTTCGTTTACTCAGTGAACGAGCTGTTAAAGCTCTCTTATCTTTAAATGAAGGGCAACGTTTTTCCAAAGGATTGTTTTCATGGATCGGCATGGAGCAAAAAATTATTGATTATGACAATGTGTTGCGCAAAAATGGTCAAACAAAATGGTCTTTACGTCAACTAATGGATTATGGATTAGACGGATTAGTCTCCTTTAATAATCGACCTCTTCGTCTTTGCTTTTATTCGGGGGCATTCATTCTTTGTCTATCCGTTTTATATAGCATGATTACATTTATACAAATACTAAAGAATGGGATTGCTGTACCTGGTTACTTCACCATCATTACAGCTGTTTTGCTTCTTGGTGGCATTCAGCTGTTAAGCCTTGGTGTTGTCGGTGAGTATATTGGCCGGATTTACTATGAAACGAAGAAGCGGCCCCCATTCTTAATTCAAGAAACCAATATTAGAAATGGAGTTACTTATGAAAAAAACCGGCCTAGAATTTATCAAGTTCGCGATCATCGGAGCCATTAATACTATTAATTACTATGCCATCTACTTGCTACTTCATTCCTTAGTGAACAGCCATTACATGCTGTCACATGTGATCGCCTTTGGAATAAGTTTAGTCATTTCTTTCTTTTTAAATTGTTACTTTACCTTTCAAGTAAAACCGACGTTATTTAAGTTTGTAAGCTTTCCGTTATCTCAAGGATTCAACTTTTGTCTTACCTCCTTTCTCATGTATGTGTTGATTGAATATGTACATATGAGCAGTACCTTCACACCGATTCTTGTTTTATTTTTATCCGTACCAGTGACGTTTGTCGTAACAGGAAAAATATTAAAAAAAGAGAGTGTCCATGCATGAAAAAAAAATCGATCGGACTTATTTTGTTCAGCAGTCTGCTCGTGTCCGCAGCTGCTCACTTTTTTTTCTTCTGGGAATGGCTCAATGGAAGGTATATGTTAGGCCCTAATGACGGTTTATCTCAAATCCTCCCGTTTAAACAATTTATTTATGACCATTATACAGAGGGAAATTTCTTTTACTCGTTTCGCTTCGGCTTAGGAGGAGGATTTTATAGCCAGCTTGCTTATTATTTCTCGACATCTATTTTGTTCTTATTAACAGTTATCATTGTATTTCTTTTGGAACTGCTACAAGTCATTAATACACCAAATATAGAATTTTGGGCTAATGCGGCGATTTTCATTAGCGTCTCGCGACTAAGCTTGATTTTATTCATTACGACGTGGGCCTTTCGCTATCTACAACTAGAAAAGACCGCTGCGTTTACAGGTGCAGTGGTCTACGGCCTATCTGTGATGTATTTTCGCCATGTCGTTTTTTGGGAGTTTTTTGCTGATGCAATGATTTGGATTCCACTGCTTGTCATTGCCGCGGAGAAAATTATTCGAGACGGCCGACCTGTTTGGTTGATCGTTATCCTCTCTCTTATGCTATTTAATAACTTTTATTTTGCTTATATTAACCTAGTTTTTTTAGCGATATATATAGTGTTTCGCTGGATCGTTCCTTTAACGCATCATGATCGCCATAAAATCGAGCAAATCAAATGGTTTATTGTTTCGAGCGTGATTAGTTTTTGTTTGAGTGCAATTTCTTTTCTTCCTGCGGCCTACGGTTTCTTTAATAATTATCGACCGTCTTATGATGGAGAGATTTCCATTTTTGCGGCAGTCGATCAGCCGTTATTTATTAGCCGTTATTTAATTGTGCCGGCCATATTTATATTATGTATGTGTACGATTTCTTTTTATAAGCACTCATTATTTCGCTTATTTGCGCTTATTAGCTTATTCTTACTGCTATTGCATTATAGTCCGATGGCCGGAAGCGCCTTTAATGGTTTTTCCGCCCCGCAGTACCGTTTTGAGTATTTATTATCATTTACAATAGCAGGATGTATTGCTGTTGGTATTGAACAGTTGAAGTACATTCGCTTGAAAGAGGGCATCATAGCTATCATTACCACTCTGGCTATTTATTTGACCAGCGCTACTTTTATAGATTCTACAGTAGAGATGACACTGATCAAGAAGATCGGGCTGTCTCTAGTAGGAATCACGTCGTTACTATTTATTCTGTACTATTGGAAAAAGAATACCCTTTTCCTTCGTTGCCTGCAAGGATGGGTCATCATCTCTTGCTTACTGATCGTGAATCTGTATGAAGTCACGTTATCAGAGAAGGCAGGAGTTAAAACAGTAACGAAAGATTTCCTTGAAAGCACCTCCTATAATAACAGCGAACAGCAACAACTAATTCACCAAATACAGCAGGAAATGAAGCAGCCGTTTGAAAAGATTGACTGGATGGTTCCGACTCGTAACAACACTCCAATTGTCCAACGTTTCCCTGGCACAAGCTTATATTCCAGTATTTTCAATCAACAGCTATTGTTTTTTTATTGGCATGATTTACAAATTGATATGGGGAGAGAAAGTGTGAGCCGCTATGCAACTTTCGGTAACCGTTCCAACCTCCATAGTCTGTTGCAAGCAAATTTTTGGATGCGGTCGAAAGATCAGGAGATGAATGTCCCTTACGGCTTTGAGAAATTTTCGGAAACGAAACATTATGTCGCTTATAAAAATAAATGGCCACTTCCATTTGTGCGCACAACGAAGACCGTTTTTCAGGAAACCGATTTGCAACAAAGTTCTGCCTTAGATCGTGAGCATGCGATGCTGCAAGGAATTGTACTAAAGGATGAAACCATTCCTCATCAGCCTTGGAATACGCGCGTCAAAAACCTCATCAATCAAGCCACGATAACAGCCATAGGAGGAACGTATCAAGATCACAAACTAGCAGTAAAAGAAAAAGTGGGAGGAATCGATCTCATTTCTAAACAGCATAACGAAAAAACGGCTGATTATTATGTTAGCTTTCATATCGAAAATACGGATGGCTTACCTTTTACTTTAAAGGTCAATGATTATAAAACTACTCGTAAAGCGTCCGATTCGATCTATAAAACAAATGTCAATGAGTTAATGATCCGAGTGCCAAAGAATGAAAAAATATCGATTCGAGTACCAAAGGGAAATTACATTGTGAAATCAATTTCTTTATTTGAAGAAGATTATGAAGTGCTTAAGCAATCGATGTCTCACCATGCTTATTCTCCTGAAGTTCACATAAACAGAAATAATGTAAAAATCAATTACAATAACCAAACTGAAGAACAGTTTATGGCCTTACCCATTCCATTTGAACAAGGATGGTCATTAAAAATAAACGGCAAGAAGCAACCAATCTATGAAGCAAATTATGCCTTTACCGGAATCGCTTTGCAGGAAGGAAGGAATCAAATTGAATTAACATATACTCCTCCATTTTTTCGTGTGTCGTTATTACTATTGATTATCGGACTATTTAGCACCTATTATGTATTACACACAAAAAGAGGCTGTCAGTAAGGAATTTCCTTACCAACAGCCTCTTTTTTGACGTATTTGCGGCGAAAACCATCCGGCCACATCCAGATGTTTAACCTCTAAAGGTATGTTGTTCGACTTACGCAAATTAGCTCATCGCTTGATTAATATAACACATAACTTTATAGAAAGAAAGGTTTTTTATCATTTTTTAATACAAAAACAAATACCTATTCTTTTTTTATACTTTTAAGCATTGTCGACAACTAGATAAAAATTAAACAAATAGGGCATAGCTAACAAAAAACAGGAGGAACTATCATGAACGAAAACAACGAACGATCTTTACGATTCGAAGTGGCATTTAACCGGATTCATCAGCAATTAAAACAGCTTGCTCTTAAATCAGACCAGCATTCCTTTATGGAAATACTTCATGATTGCGCAAGAAGTCATGCATCCGTCCGCAGCCATTTAGATGAGTTAAAGCAATTCGCTAAGCTGAGAAATGCCATTGTGCATCAAAAAATAAATGCGGAATTTTATATTGCCGAACCTCATGAAAACATTGTTAAACGAATTGAACAAATTGATGCTCTCCTCTCCCAACCAGCGAGCGCGCTTTCCATTGCTTCTCAACCAGTTTGTATCGTCGAACTACACACACCTTTCGTGCGGGTTCTACACATGATTCAAGAGCTTTCCTATTCAGAGTATCCCGTCTTTGATCAAGGAACATGCAAAGGTATTCTTACGGGAGAAGAAATGTTAAAATGGATGGCTCACCAACAAACAGATAATCACATCCCTTTACATGAAGTAACCGTGCGCGATCTTCTTTCTGAACAAAGCAGATCAAAAGTGGCTTTTATTAAAAAAGATGCCAATATCTTTGAAGTGGAGCACTTATTTGAAAACTATCAAAGCAACAATCAAAAACTTGAAGCTATTCTGATCACTCCAAACGGTACATCGAAAGAACTGCCAATCGCGATGATCACATCCTGGGACTTAACAAAAACGAATGATCAAATCATATAAAATGCGAACAGGGAATACCCCGTTCGCATTGTTTAGAAACTAATTATTCAACAAATTCAAATTCACTTAAAGCATCTACATGACTGGCAATCATGGCGATAATCGTATTCGCTTCCTCTTTACTAAAAACAAAATTAGTCACATCCTCCAGCTGCTCTTCCTCAACAGTTTGAATACGGTTGACTCTCCGTAACACCCCGTCGCCTGTTTCCTGAACGATACCAAATTGATAAGTGATCTCCACTTCATCTTTATGGGCATAAGCGGTCACTTCCGGTGTCGTCCACTCTACCTCAATCTCTTCATAATGATCATCCTCCATGTTGAATGAATAATCATCCGTTCCTTCAATAAACTCATGAAAGCTTTCATGGACCTCATCTACAATATCCTCAATATCCGGCAAAATCGTTTTAGACATATATTCCATATCTACTTCGAATGTTTTGACATAAAATTCTTCATTGTATGGATCAAAAAACACAGAACAGAAATATTCTGCTTCATTTTCATCCGTTTCTACAAAAAACTCTATTTTGGGATGCTTTGCTGCCCGATCAACGGTCATATGACCAACTTGATCATATTTTTCACAAATTGACTCTAAATGTTCTTCCAATTCCTCACTTACTCGCTCAAACCATTCTAATGCCATCCTGCATCCCTTCCTTTCAAATAATCCCTTTTATTATTTGTTAAGGCGGAATAATTATGCCCTTATTGTATTTACATCTTTGAGGAAAAGGATAGGTGAAAAATAGTAGACATATGAAAGGCTAGAATCAGAAGATGAGCACAAATAGTAATAAAATACAAGGCAAGATCAAACCATCCATTGGAAAAGCAAAAGATAAATGGCCTCGTTAATGATGTTTTGAAGATGAAGTGCAATCGAACAAAACCGGATCATTACCGACGGCACTGGTAAATCAGTGCCGCCTTTCCTTATGAAAGAAGCAGGTGGATCAATGTCATGACAGCTGCTATTCCTAATATGCCCATGTGCGTAAAGCGGATCGCTTTAGATCTCTTATTCGCCGATAAAATATAACCGATTAGTGCAGCAGCTGCCATAAATGCTGCAGCACCAATGCCGATATACTCTCTTAATTCTAATTCACGTTCTGCTAAAAACATCATTGCCCCATGAGCGCATACGGCCAGTAAGGTTAGAGATCCCATCCAAATATGCCACTTTCCTGATAATCGAGTTGCTTTTGCCATATGAGTTGCTTGATTCGGCCAGCGCTTTTTCACTGGTTTCATCAACTTTCTTAACGGGAAAAGGGTTGCTGCTAAGCCAAAACCGGCCATCCCTGCCCAACCAATTAGTTCTCCTCCTTCTTTCATTACTCCATTTTCCTCCTCCTCATGCCCTTCATCAGCATAGTCATCCGCATGAGCGGGATGGATGAAAGATGGAGAACTAACAAAGAGCAACATAAAAACAGTTGCAATTATCATACCTATTTTCTTTACCAACATAGCTTTTCACTCCGTTATTCTTTAATTGGGATTTGTATATAAAATATTGTGCCCTTTCCCACTTCACTCGTTACTTCAATTTTTCCTCCGTGCGATTCCACGATCCATTGGGCGATCGATAAGCCGATGCCGTTGCTGCCTAAATCCCGAGATCTGGCTTTATCTACTCGATAGAAACGATCAAAAATACGCGGCAGCTGATCACTAGGAATGCCGATACCTGTATCTTTAACCAGCATCTCCACCTGTTTTCCATCACGACGAATCGTTAAGTGAACCGTTCCTCCTGGCTGATTGTATTTCACTGCGTTATCAATCAAAATGTATAATAATTGTGTGATTCTCTCTTTATCTGCCTTTATCAAGAGAGGAGCCGATAAAGAGCTCTCAACAGTCACACCCATTTGCTTTGCCAAAGGAAGGAATGAGCGAACGAGCTGCTCCACTGTTTCTTTTAAATCAAACACCGTTGGATAAAACTCGATCTTGCCTGAATCCGAACGGGCGATGGTTAATAAATCCGATACGAGCCTTGTCATTCGTTTGACTTCTTCCTTCATGTCTTGAAGAATTTGTTGAGAAAAGGCAGACAAATGCTGTTGATCTTCTGCTTCGATTACCTCCAGTGAAGACTGCATAATCGCAAGCGGAGTCCGCAACTCATGAGACGCATCACTGACGAATTCTTTTTGACGCTGAAATGAGCGGGAGATCGGAATCATTGCTTTTCCCGCCATAAAGTATCCTAACCATAAAGATAACAACAAAAATAAAACCAATAAGCTTGTTAACACCAGTAACAATTTGTCCAATACATTTTGCTGTGCCGTCACATTCGTTCCAGCAATAATAGCTCCCATATACTCCCCTTCGTTTATTACCGGCTCTGCCGCTAACAATATTTTTTTGTCTTCTTGATTTTGATCGATAATTGTTTCCCGACGAACTTCCAACTCATCCGGCTGCCATGTTTGGATCTTTTCTAAAAAAGGAGAAGAAGCATAAGGAAGTCCTTCTTCTGCATCTACTAATTGACCATCTCTCGAGATCATATAATAAAAAGTTTGCATGTCAGCATCCTTATGTTCATGGTCTTCTTCGTCTTCTTTATTGATACTTTCATGAGTTCTCAATAACTCTCTTCCATGTTCTAGCCGCTCCTCTTGCAAAAGCTTTAACACAGCTTCTTGCTGATCTTGGAAAATGGAAGAGGATAACAGCGTATACGTAATGATCATAAACACGAGCAAAAACATCATCATCAGTCCAGTAAACAAAAGGGTTAGACGCTTTTTCGTTTGATTAAACATCGTGTTTCACCAATCGGTAGCCAATGCCCCGAATGCTTTGAATCAATCGCTCTCCATTTGGCTCTTCTACTTTCTTTCTGACTAACCTCACAAGAGCATCTAAGTTGTTCGCTGAAACATCCGCGTCGATCCCCCATATTTTATCGAGAAGCATTTCACGAGGTAGGACTTGCTCTTTATTGGTCATTAACAGCTGTAATAACTGATACTCTTTCGGTGTTAGCTGCACCTCTTTTCCTTTATGACAAACTTTATGATTTGTTTGATCTAATGTTAAATCTCCCGCTTGAATGATATTATCAGTAAAGGCTAGCTTCGACCGACGGCCTAACGCTCGCACTCTCGCTAATAATTCATCGAATTCAAAAGGCTTAACAATGTAATCATCTGCCCCTGCATCCAACCCTTCCACTCGGTCGTGCACATCATCTTTCGCTGTCAGCATTATAATCAGTCCTTGAAAGTCCGAGGCTCTTAACTGTTGACACACCTTAATCCCGCTAAGCTTTGGCATCATCCAATCAAGAATGACAAGGTCGTAATCAATCGAAGAGGCATAATCGATGGCCTCTTCCCCATCCATAACCCAATCAACTGTATGCGTCTCTTTGCTTAACATATGAGCAACTAAGCGGCCTAGCTTTTTATCATCTTCTGCCAATAAGATATACATATCCTTCACGTCTTTCTTTTTCTTATTATTGTACACAGAAGGCAAGAGAAAGAAAAAATGTTTAGGATCGAGCAGTTAATAACCGAACAAAAAATAGGGAGCTCAATACCCCGAACGTAATAGCATAGACAAGAATCATCCATATCGCGCCTGAATCAGTTCCAATTAGTATCCCGTGAATAAGCGCCAGCAAATAAGACGGCAATGCAAGAAAGTGAATGACCTTCCACCATTTCCTTCCTATTCTCTTCATCACATCAGAAGAAAAAAAGAGCAACACGAGAATATAACAAGCGATCGTTCCAGCTGCTGAAGCCAGTCGTTGATAGGTAGCGGTAAAAGGGATCAACAGTTCCGTGATAGTATAAGAAACATAATGATCAAACAGCAGCATCATCGCATGAAATAAAGCAAGAAGCAAAGCGAGCCAACCCGCGGTTTGATGAATCATTAATAAAACAGGGCGTCCCTTTTTAGACACCATCTTTCCTTTCACTAACAATCCTGCCATATTAGCAATGAATAATAATAAATAAGCAGTCATTCCGGAAGCTCGAATCCATTCCCAAGTGGTATAGATCATATTCATTACAGCATCAGCTTCTTCGTATAGTTTTTAATTGTTCGGCTTACTCTCACTCGTCCATTTTCATCCACCACTAACGCCGCTGCGTGCGGAAAATGAGCGCGCAACCATGAAAGCCCCTCATCAAAAGTGAAGATGCATAATACTTTTGCCATCACTTCGGCTTCAACTGTTGTAGAGGCGAACACAGTTGCCTGAATCACATCGCTTATTGCTGGCAAACCCGTTTGTCCGTTGAGCAGATGATGCCTTTGAACGGAGCCTTGTTTCCACGATCGAAACACTTTATTGGAAGTAGCTACACTGCCTTCATACATATAAAATTGAGCAATATCTAATGTTTCCTTTTCTGGATGGGCAATACCTATTAACTTTTCTTTCTCTCCCCAAACAGTTACATCTCCCCCGGCATTCAACTGTCCATCTGAAACTCCTCTTTGCCTCATCCATTTTGCTCCTTGATCCACCGCCCATCCTTTCGCGAATCCGCCAAGGTCAACCGCTTGTTCCGTTTGCTTCAAGATCGTACATCCATCCTCGGCAAATTCAAAAGGATGATCTTCGCTTTCTTCAATGAAAAGATCGAAGCTTTCTTCTATTTTCCCGATTTGCTCAAATGAGCGATCATAGCCAATAGCGGCCATATTGTTAGCGATCAAAGGATTGAAAAAACCATTTGTTGCTTCCGAGTAGTGAACTGCTTGTTTTAATATTTCAAACAGCATCGAGCTAACTTGAACAGCCGTACCAGGAGCCATTTGATTGAATCGGTCTAATTCATTGAATGGAAGAAATCGTGAACAAGTTTGCTCCACTTCTTGAAACCAGCGCTTCAGTTCTGCTATATCCCTCTCTTGCTGGGGAAATCCCCCAATGACTTTCACCTCTGTGTTCATCGCTTGAAATGAATAGAACTCGTCATCCATTATTAAGACCTCCTTGTTCGATTATCTGCCTGAGGCTGCCCTCCTTCTCCTCTCGGTGTAAACGTAGCCGAATAGGCGGAGGCATCTACATCCCAATTAGTCTCTTCCCAATCCAACGTAGAAATCCATTCGTCTCTCGCTTCTCTTTCTTTCGCATTGAGCGACTGAATATCTGTCACTGAATAGTTTTGCTCTTGCTGCACATCTGCTCCTTGTACGACATTTAAGAAGACGGCTAAAGAACTGACACTACCAATCCCAATTGCCCACTTCCACCATTTAGCGTTTGCCATTGATGCTCCCTCGTTTCTGCATTTGTACGGTTTCATCGGTCCAACTGACATCCCACCCTAACGCTCCTCCTATCACACTAATGGGTACATACACTTTTCCGTTCACATTGAGAGTAGCAGTTGGCATCGGTGTTTTCGCCATATTTTCGTAAACAGCTAGTGAGCCTTCTTTAAAAATTAAATGCACATCTTCATCCACTACTTCCATTGCTCTGCTGTTCTTATACACATACACATCGGCCCCTAAATATTGAGCGACACTTTTTAATGGTACGAGTAATTGCCCTTGATAAGGCAGAACATCTATCCAGATCGCTGTTTTATTTGGTAATTGCAACTTCACTTCTTGCTGCTTTGTTACTGGCAGCGTTTCATTGGCCAAAATAGCAGATGAAGCTCGTGACCAAGCATACCACGTCTCCTCAATCATTGTTTGGCGCTTCTCTTCTGTACCATACCACTCTCCATCTTCTTCCTCTTCGTATCCCTCATCATAATCTTCATAGCTTTCATATTCATCATCATCATCGGCATAAGTTGCCTGTATGGGCCAAATGAGCAGAGAGGAAGAGACTAAAATGGGTAAATATTTGCGCTTTTTATGCATTCATCTCACCTTCCATTTTTCATTCTAGTGCCACTATAAAAGACAAAACTGAAAATAAAATGAAAAGGGGCTGTCCAGAAAGTCAGTGAAAACTGACTTTCTATGACAGCCCTTCTTCATTTATGGAAAAAATCGACGAAACATTTTGAAGAAAAACTCAAAGAAAAGATCCAACAGACGCTTCAACACATTGAAGAAGTGACCAAATCGGAGTCAGAAATCCCTCAAGAAGCAACGCCTGAACAGTTAGAAAACCTAGCGAATCAACTAGAGAAGGAAGTCGATCAACTAACAGAAGAAATCGACCAAGAACCAGATGTTCAAGTACGGAAAGAAAAGCGAAAACAACGTAGTGCCTGCAGGAAACCTATGAAAGAACAGGAACGAAGCTATAAAAAAGACATCCGAAACGCAAAAAACTGGACCTACGAGGAAAAAGACGATCACTTTATTTGCCCGAACGGTCGTCGGGTGAAGTTTTTGAGATACATGAATAAGAAAAATCAATCAGGTTACATCAAGGGCAATCGGTCGTTCCGCAGATTTTCCTTGCGGGGGATCGACAAAGTACACACAGAATTTGGGATTGTGGCTTTAGCCCACAACCTCCTGAAAGTAGCCAGCATCCGCCAGCTACTTTCAGAGAAATATCGGAAACCGACAAAAAGAGGTGGAGAAAAACGACTCGTTTTTCTCCACCTCTTTTATTTTAGGGACTTATTGGACAGCCCCTTTTGCCTTAGAATAATTGCTTAAAACGAATAGGTTCATTTTGAAGATCATGTTCTTCAAGCTTTCTATATAAAGTGGCAAGACTAATATCTAGCTGGGCAGCAATTTGTTTTTTTGCCTTCACTGTATGGCCATATTCATTTAACATTTGTTGCAAAATATCTCTTTCGTAAAAACTAAGCCTCATTTTTAAAGAAGGAGTATCATCCATATAGTCTTTTCGGTCCACCATTCGAGCTGGGAGACTGTGAAGAGTAATTCGATTTGTTTGTTCCATATTCACAGCATATTCAACCGCATTTTCCAATTCTCGTACATTTCCGGGCCATGGATAATATTGAAATAACTCGATCACTTTTGGCTCAAATCCATAGATTTCTTTGTTTAATGAAGCCGTGTGTTTAGATAGGAAATGATTCATTAATATCGGTATATCTACTTGGCGATCACGAAGCGGAGGTAAATATAAAGGAATCACATTTAACCGAAAATATAAATCGGCTCGAAATTCACCTTCTTGAACCATTTTCTCTAAATTTTGATTCGTTGCTGCAATGACTTTAATATCAATAGGAATTGGACTTTTTCCCCCAACTCGTTCTACTTTTTTATGCTGTAACACATGTAATAACTTTACTTGTAAATGCAAAGGAAGATCTCCAATTTCATCTAGAAAAATCGTTCCCCCATCCGCCATTTCAAACTTTCCAATTTTCCCTTCTTTATTTGCACCTGTAAAAGCTCCTTTAGCATAGCCAAATAATTCGCTCTCAAGCAATGTTTCCGGGATAGAGCCACAATTCACCGCAATAAATGGGCCCGATGCTCGATTACTGGCGTTATGAATCGCCATTGCAAAGACACCTTTACCAGTACCACTTTCACCGGTTATTAGAATATTGGAATGACTATTACTCACTTTTAATGCCTGTTGTTTCAAGCTTTTAATAATGCTACTTTTTCCTTTGACTTCCGCAAAAGATAGATCAAGTTCGCCAGTTGTGAGAGTATAGGCAAGTTTTCTTACGTCAGACATCTTTCGAATCGAAGCAACAACGCCATAGACTTGAGTTTGATTAAAAATGGGGGTAGCTGTAACGATAAAGTGGAAGTGCTGTTTAGTAGTTTGGTAAATTTCTTCATTCTCCAAATAGCCTTTTCCTGTTTTTAAGACGGATAACATCGGTGAGTCTGGCATGATTTGCTCTAACGGTTTTCCAATGATGTCTTCTTTTTTTGTATAAAGAAGCATTTCAACTGTGTGGTTACAATGCGTGATGATGCCTTGCTGATCAATAGCCAGAATTCCATCTTGTATAGATTCTAAAATCGTATTTAATTTATTTTTTGTTAGCAATAATTGTTGCGTCGTTTCCATCTCGGCTACTTTTACGGTAATTAAATCAGACATGCGCCATAAGAAATTTAACATTTGCTCCTGGTTCTCCAACAAACGATTATGCTGTTCTTCATTAAAGGCCAGAAGACCAATTACTCCAATGGCCTTCTCATTGTAAATAATGGGACAACAAATTTCAGCTACTTCCTCTAATTCTCCCGTATTCACAAGGGGATCGTATGTCGGATCGTTTCGCGCATCTTCTACGACAAATGCCTGTTTTGTAATCAAGACTCTGCCATATACATAGCCCGCTTCCTTCTTCCCATCTTCTTCTATCGTATTAATTCTTTTTCTACATTCTCCCGTTCCGGCTATGACTGTCATCGACTCGTCGATAATCTCCGCTTCGACTTTTAATGCAGCTGATATCGCATCAGCTACTTGCTGCACTAATTCCTGTATGCCTTTTAAAAATGTCACAACCTCACCCCTGTATAATGATGGAAATTGTCTATTATATAATTCTCTATTTTTCAAAAAAAACCTTTCAATTCATGAAAGGTTCAGTCGTAATCCATAAGCAATGTTAGAAATTCACCAGGCTTAACTGAAATATTAATATCTTCCGCAGCAACAAAATCTTTAAATCGTTTGGCAACTCTTTTCAGTTCAACCATCGGTGTACTCAACTGATCTCCCCTTTTACAAACATAGTAAAGTAGCTATCTTCTATTTATCAGCAAACCAGCCTGTTGGTTCTACTTGTAAGTTATTAATAATTTGTTTCACTTCGGTATATTCTTCTAAACCATACGTCCCTAGTTCTCGTCCAATTCCGCTCTGTTTATAGCCACCCCATGGTCCTTCCACCAAATTCTGCTCATACGTATTAATCCAAGTTACACCTGCACGAATCGATTTGGCCATTCGCTCTGCTTTAGAAACATCCGAAGTAAAAATTCCTGCCGCTAATCCATATGGAGAATCATTAGCTACTTGGAGTGCTTCTGCTTCAGTTTCAAAGGGCATCACACATAAAACAGGACCAAAAATTTCCTCTTGAGCAATCGTCATGTGCGAATCCACATCAATAAAGATCGTCGGTTCAATAAAGCTACCTGTTTCACGTCCTTGATCAAGCAATTGCTTTCCTCCGCAGGCCAATGTAGCTCCTTCTTGTTGACCAATCTCGATATAATTAAGAATTTTTTTCATATGTGCTTGACTAATGACCGGTCCCATTTGTGAAGCTGAATCATCTCCAGGACCAACTTTAATGTTTCTTGTCGCTTGTACGAGGTCTTTAACAAATTGGTCATAGATAGATTTTTCGACTAATAAACGAGAACCAGCTGAACATACTTGACCTGAGTTATTAAAAATAGCAAAGGTCGCATAATCTAAAGCGCTTTCATAATCTGCATCAGCAAAAATTATATTAGGAGATTTACCGCCCAATTCTAGGGATACTTTTTTCAAGTTGCCGACCGCCTGTTTCATGATATGTTTTCCTATTACAGTACCACCTGTAAAGGCGATTTTGTCAACGAGTGGGCTTGTGACGAGTGGTTCTCCTGCATTCTGTCCGGTTCCATTGATTAAATTGACAACCCCTTTTGGAAATCCAATTTCATCAATTAATTCAAATAGACGAATAGCAGTAAGTGGTGTTAGTTCAGAAGGTTTTAAAATACATACGTTCCCAGCAGCTAGAGCCGGAGCTAACTTCCAAGCTGCCATTAAAAGAGGATAATTCCAAGGTATAATTTGACCGCAAACACCGATAGGTTCTCGAACTACTCTTGCAATAAGTGGAGCTGTCGTTTCAAACGTTTCTCCTGTCGGCTTTGTTGTTAATCCAGCATAATAGCGAAAAGTTTTCGCTGCTTCTTCCATATCGCTTAGAGATTCTCTCAAGGTTTTTCCGTTGTTCAGCATTTCTAGATAGGCTAATTCCTCTTGATGTTCATCAATTTTTGCTGCTAAATTCATTAGTAAAGTAGCTCGCTCATGGGCCGATACATGACGCCATTTTCCTAAATCAAATGCTGTTCGAGCAGCACGAATCGCTCGTTCGGTATCTTCCGCTTCAGCTGATGCTACTTCTGCAAGTAGTTCTCCTGTAGCTGGATTGACAACGGATAGTGTATGTTGATGAATAGGCTCGACCCATTCTCCATTAATGTATAGCTTTCTTAGATTCGTCATATCTTTCCAACGCCCAAATAATGTCTGCTTTTTCGTTTGGCTCATTTCTTACCTCTCCTTTATCTCACTTCGTTTATGATAAAATGAAACATCAATCAGTGGGGATTTTCTCCATCCTCCACTGATTGTTAGTTGAATGAACTTGAGCTTTTACGGGCTGTTGGTCTCCCACCTACCCGTTTACACTTTTTAGGTGAGTGTCTTACAGCCTGTTAATTTGGAATAAAAAGGGGCAAAACGCCCCCTTATTTTTGAATCTTGTAATCCTTAATTAGTAACCACTTGTTTTTTCGCTAAGTTTGCTACATGCTTGTTAATCGCTTCAATGACGGTGTCAATTTGTTGATACGTAATTACCGCAGGTGGCTCAATCCGAATAACTGTGGCATTATTTAAAGTTCCACCGACGAGAATTTGATCAGCAAACAATCGCTTAGCTAATTCAAATCCGATTTCATTCGTCGCAAACTCCATTCCGATCAATAACCCTTTACCACGTACATCAACCATTACTTCAGGATATTTTGATTGAATGTCAGATAATTTCTCGATAATATATTCACCTTTCTCACGAGCTTGTTCGACGATATTCTCTTCCAGAATGGTCTTAATTCCAGCGATGGCTCCCGCACAGCAAAGTGGGTTACCGCCAAACGTAGATGAACCAAGTAGGAATGGATTCTCCTCCATCTTCTTCCACAAATGAGGTCTAGCAACCATTGCTGTAATCGGCATAACTCCACCGCCGAATGCCTTTCCAAGTGTCATAATATCTGGTACGACATTCCAATGATCAATTCCAAACAAAGTACCTGTACGTCCCATTCCCGTTTGTATTTCATCGACAATTAATACACATCCATATTTATCACAAATCTCTCTTAATCGAGGGAAATAGTCATCGGCAGGAATGTTAATACCGCCTTCCCCTTGAATTGGTTCAACAATAATACCTGCTACTTTCTCTCCTGTCGCCTCTAAATGCTTAATAGCGTTTTCCATCGCATCAGCGTCTCCGAATGGTACATGCTGAAACCCTGGAATCAATGGTAAGTACGGCTCTCTAAAGACGGCTTTTCCAGATGAAGAAAGTGCCCCGAAAGTTTTACCATGGAATCCATTCACTGTCGAAATAAAATGAGTTTTTCCCGTAGCCAATCGTGCTAACTTAAGCGCCATTTCATTCGCTTCTGCCCCTGAATTGGTTAAATAAGTATATTGCAAGTCACCCGGGGTAATCGCAGCAACGAGCTTAGATAAATAACCGCGCAACGGATCGACTAATTCCTGACTGTGAAGTGCATAACGTTTTAATTGAGCCTCTACCGCTTTCACTACTTTTGGATGACGATGGCCTAATAAATAAACACCGTATCCACCTAAACAATCGATAAATTCCCGATTCTTCGTATCGCGGAAGATCGCTTCTTCATCCTCCCATTCAACAAAAGAAAAGTCTGTCGATGCCGATTTCCGATGATTCAAAATCGCTTTATTTACAAAATGAGTAAAGTTATAGATCGAGTCTTCAATTACTTGATCCTTCTGTTCCTCACTAAGTGAATCACTCTCAATCAACGCCAAAATTTCCGTCGCAATTTGCAAAGCTTCTTCATTCGTCTTTCTCATTCTCCTCATCCTCTCATTCTTTGTTCATTTAAATGATTACACCTAGCTATTTGCAAATGCTGTGCCAACTTAGGATCGGAAAATGATTTACTCCTTCGTTTACAACCTAAAACCGACCATATCAACAGTTGGACACCATTATAAGTAATTAACTTATTTTAAATTTCATATATCCCCTGACATTCTGATGGACTAAATTTCTTAATTGTGAGAAACAAAACTTCTTATTTATTAAATATTCTGAATTTCAATCTAGTTAATAGCACCTATTCCATTCTTTCTCATAATTGAAAAATGTTTCTCAACAACGAGAAAACTTGGTTTTTAAAACATGGCATCTAGTAATTTATAATAATATTTCATGATGCTAACTACTTTAGCATGTTGCTCATAAAAAGGAATGGGCGTTAACTTCGCTTTAGCTAAAGGGTTTTTCCCCTCATTTATTCGGCATACATTAGCATCAATTAATTTACCAATGTAAGGGATTTTAGCTGTAGTGAAACCTACTTTTCCACTTCATTGAAACTCAATGTTCGCCTGCTTTAAATCAGGGAAGACACGGGTCATTCCTTTATGCAAATTCGAAAAAATCTACTCCAGCCCCAATAGCGACTCCTTCCATTTCTTCAATTAAGTCATAATCATATCGATATGGTTTTTCGCCAACTCTCTTGCTTCATTCCAACGAATTTGACTAAAATCATAAAACAATGATTCATAGGTTTCTAAACTATTTAGTACTTCTTTTTTGCCTACAGATCCATGCTGTTTGCCAATTTCTTTGAAAGATCCATTTAAACGAATCTTCTTCATCGTCCATCCTCTGTTTTTTAAATATTCAGAATTTTTTTCATGCACTTCCTTAAACATTAAGAGGTAATTTCATCGACTTTGTGTAAAGACTCACTATTTTCAGTTCCAGAATCGACCTGAATGCGGTCAATTTTGATATTAAAATAACCATAAATAATCGCTATAATCGGGCTAATCCACGCTAAAAATGCA
Source organism: Bacillus sp. REN10 (assembly GCF_016820555.1). Taxonomy (GTDB): domain Bacteria; phylum Bacillota; class Bacilli; order Bacillales; family Domibacillaceae; genus Bacillus_CE. The sequence continues at coordinate 333,580 of NZ_JADHDW010000003.1, forward strand.
TAAGGAGCATACTCTAATGCACTTACTCCCAGTACACCAAGCATAAAGACACCGCAAGTCGTCCAAGGTATTAACGGTGAACTCATCGTCCCTGCATCTTCCAATGTCCGTGCCAATACTTTTGGATGAAGACCTCGCCTTTGATACTCAGCTAAATACATACGCCCTGGTAAAATAATTGACATATATTGTTCACAGCCAACAGCATTTGCTGAGAAACATGTAAAAACCGTTGTCGCAATTAAACTACCTGTTCTTTTTACTCCTTTAACTAATGCTTGAACAATCGTTTCAAGAATTTGTGCTTTTTCCAACACTCCACCAAAGCTCATAGCAATTAGTACTAAAGCAATCATGCTCATCATGTTCTCTACTCCACCTTGATTCAACAACTCATCAGTAATGACGTTGCCTGTTTCAGCCGAAAAACCAGTATGCATCGCTGCTACTACATCTGCTAAACTAGACCCCTGCACAAATAAAGCACATAAAGCGCCGACAATTGAACCAATTGTTAACCCTGGAATCGCAGGAATTTTAAGCACTAAAATGACAATAATCAGTAAAGGTGGGATAAGCAAAAATGGGGAAATCAAAAATTGATCAGATAGCACACCTTGAATCAACTCCACATCATTGACACGAGAACCTTCACCAAAATATTTAATGCCTAACACTCCATAAAGAATGAGGGCAATAATTAATGCTGGACCAGTCGTAAAAGTCATATTGCGAATATGTTCAAACAGACCGATACCTACAACCGCGGGAGCTAAATTAGTTGTTTCTGATAAAGGAGACATTTTATCACCAAAATACACACCTGATACAATTGCTCCTGCTACCATTGGTAACGGAACCCCCAAACCTTGCCCTATACCCATTAAAGCAATGCCTACAGTTCCAGCCGCTGACCAAGCATTTCCAGCTGCCATACTAACAATACAGCAAATGATACAGGCTGCTAACAAGTAATAAGTCGGAGAAATCATTTCTAATCCATAATAGATCATTGCCGGGACGATACCACCTGCAAGCCATGTTCCCATCAATGTACCAATGATCATTAAGATTAATATCGCTTGAAGAGATAATAAAATCGTCTTAAAAATACTTTGTTCGAGTTCTGACCAACTATGACCTAATCGAACAGCAATAACAGCTGCCACAATCGTACTTAAAAAGAGGGGAATATGTGGATCGGCTTCAAATTTAATCACTGAAATGGATAGGGAAACAATCATAAATAAAACCGGTACTAACGCTAGCCAGATTGAAGGTTTTCTTATTTCTTTTTCTTTCTTTACCATAGTCATTCACTCCTCCCATTCTTTTGATCTCTTTCCAGTCTTAAAAAGGCTTACATTCACTATGCAAATTACATACCACCTTAAAAGCTGATTAAAGTAAATGGAAGAATTGAAACTTTTTCTCAATAATAAGAATAAAATTAGTTGTAAAGCTCTTTTATTACAACTTTCTATGTAATATTAGTAGTTTTTTAAGGACTTCTCAAAAATAATAATAATTTCTTACTTTTAAGAACAACATGGGACATCTGTCAAAAAGAGGTGGAGAAAAACGACTCGTTTTTCTCCACCTCTTTTATTTTAGGGACTTATTGGACAGTCTCTGGATGATTTTGAGCAATTCTTCTTTTGTTGTTGGAATCGGTATTCGCTGATCAGGATGTGCGGCTTGCCATGCTGAAAACACTTCTATGATCCACGGTTGCTCTAAATGACATGCTTCGAGCAATTCTTTTTGCATAAACAGATCAGCAGGCGAACCGAATGCTTGCAAGCTCCCATTATACAAAATAACGATTTCATCTGCCCATTCATAAGCTAAATTGATATCATGTGTGGATAAAACAATCGTTTGTCCTTCCTGTTGAAGATCAGACACAAATGCCATCATTTTTTTGGCGTACAGAGGATCCAGACCAGCCGTTGGTTCATCTAAAATAAGAAGTTTCGGGTTCATCACAGCGACTCCTGCAATGGCGACTCGCTTTTTCTGCCCTACACTTAAAAAATGAGGCGGTTTATGTTTCAGCTCGAGTAATCCCGTCGCATCAAGAATCGCTAATGCTACTTGTTCAGCTTCTTGTTTGGAATAACCTAATTGCAGCGGACCGTACATCACATCTTCAAGTACAGTAGGAGAAAAAAGCTGAGCATCCGGATGTTGAAACACAATGCCTACTTGTCTGCGCAATTCCTTGAGCGCCTTCCGTTTATAGCTGAGCGGCTGGCCTTGAAAACGGATCTCTCCTTCTGTCGGCTGAAGTAATCCGTTGAAATGAAGAAAAAGCGATGATTTCCCCGCTCCATTATTGCCTAAAATCGCAATTTTCTTCCCCGATTGAATCGTTAATGTGAGTTGATCTAACGCCTTCGTTCCATCAGGATATACATAACTGACATTATTTATTTCTAACATTGTCTTCACCTTCTTTTCTAAAACACATACATCACCGCACAGGAGATGAAAAAGCTGATTAAAATGACGAGCCACAAATCTCGCCTAATTGGATAGAAAATCATTTGTCCTACTTCTTCTTCATTCCCTCCTCGTGCATCGACCGCCATTTGGACATGCTTCGCTTCTCTCATTGTTTGGATGAATAAATTAGCAACAAGCGCTGATATTGAGGAAAAAGTCGAACGAAGACTGCTGTAGCCTGCCCGAGACTGTTGTGCTTTATAGGTTTCTTCCGCTTTTTCAATGAAAACAAAGATAAAGCGATACGTCACCGCTGTCAGTTCAATAAAAACTTCCGGCAATCGCAACAAGCGCAACAGCGTAGCGATACCATGAAAAGGCGTCGTTAAAATAAAGAAGTACATGCAGCTGACTGCTCCATAGGCAGAGGAACATAATAAAACAGCCTGATGAATCGATGCATACGAAACATAAATAAACCAGCCAGAGACACTGGCCGTTCGCACAATAGCTTCAACTTCTGTCCCTTCACGTGCAAAGGAAAGAAGTAAAGGAAACAAACTAAATAATAAAAACAACAATGGCAAGAAAAGTAGCTTCCCATACGTCCGAAGTGGAATTTTTGCATAACATACGGCGACGATTCCCATAAGTAAAAAGACATAGATCGATAAAACAATGTCTTTTGTTACAAGCACGAGCAATAAATGTGAAAAAGCAAAAGCGGCTTTTTCACCTGGATGCAAGTGAGAAAGCCGGCTGTGATTGGCATAATAATCGATGAACATCAGCTTTTATTACTATATTTCTCTTCTAACTTTTTTCTCGCACGCGCAGCTCCAATAAAATAGCCAATAAACATCGCCCCGCCTGCTGCTTGTAAAGCAAATAATAAACTTTCCACTTCTCCGCTAGGCGGCTCCCAAATGACATCAAACCATGGTTTATAATCTGGACTAATTTCAGTAATTGCTGCCTCAGCTTCTCCGTCTGCCCCAAGAAATTCAGCATCTTTATTCATCACAAGCGGCACAACAGCAAGCAACACGACAATCGCAAATAATAGTAGGTTCTTCATCTTTACGCCTCCTTCACTGCGACACTTAACTGATTTAATTCGTTTTTGTTATACTTCACAAGCCAATTCATCACGATCACTGTTAAAATTCCTTCCGCAACCGCTAATGAAATCTGTGTGACAGAGAAAATCCCGGCAAATTTCATAAATGAAGCGAACACGCCGCCTGTTTCCGCTGGAAAAGCAAGCGCTAATTGCAAGGAAGTCACCGTATAGGTCGCCAAATCACCTAAAAAAGCAGCAAAAAAGACAGCGAGCGCAAAAGAAAGATTCATTTTTCGTCCAAACTTGTATACAGCATAAGTCATTAATGGACCGACAACAGCCATCGAAAATGCATTCGCTCCTAACGTCGTTAAACCGCCGTGAGCTAAAAGCAGCGCTTGAAACAACAGTACGATCGTTCCTAAAACAGTCATGGCTAGCGGACCAAACAAAACGGTTCCAAGACCCACACCTGTTGGATGGGAGCTACTGCCTGTAACCGATGGGATTTTAAGAGCCGATAATACGAAGGCAAACGCTCCCGCTAAACCTAGCATCATTTTCGTTTCTGGGTGCTGTTTAATTGTTTTTTGAATGGATCGAATACCAGCCGCAATAAATGGAATGGTTAATGCCCACCAAAGAATCGCCCATTTAACCGGCAAAAACCCTTCCATAATATGCATCGCGGCGGCTGGTTGAAAGGAATTGATCCAGAAAAAACAAGTCAGTGCCAACATCACTATTGTCGTTCTTTTCAAAAATAACATTGTTTCACCCTTTTCATTTATTCTGTTTTCATTAATGTAGAGATATGTGGGTCCTGATCAAACCATCTAATCTTTTCTCGTTGACTAACGACTTCTCCTACAAGCACAATAGCTGGATTAGAAATTTTATAATCGTGTGCCTTTTGCTCAATTGAGGCAAGGTCACCTGTGATTGTACGCTGATTATTTGTCGTTCCCCACTCAATGATAGCAACAGGAGTGGAAGTAGCCTTACCATGCGCGACCAATTCCCTGCAAATATGACCGAGATTGCCAACTCCCATATAAAAAGCAATCGTATCAATTCCTTGCGCTAGCGCTTGCCAGTTAACAAAATCCTGGCCTTTTTCCGCGCGGCCATGAGCGGTAACAATAGCGAAAGTAGCTGCATGATTGCGATGAGTTACTGGAATACCTGCATAAGCAGGGGCCGCAATCCCAGCTGTAATACCTGGAATAATTTCAAACGGGATCTGAGCCTCGGCTAACTGTTCTGCTTCTTCACCTACACGACCAAATACACAAGGGTCGCCGCCTTTTAAGCGAGTAACAATTAAGCCTTGCTCTGCTTTTTCAACTAGCAGCTGGTTGATTTGCTCTTGAATGAGCGCATGTTTGCCGGGAAGCTTTCCACAAAAAATCAATTCTGCTCCTTCTTTCGCATACTGGAGCAGCTCTTTATTGACTAGCCGATCATACGCAATGACGTCTGCTTGCTGAATACATTCTAGTCCTTTCACCGTAATCAGCTTTGGATCGCCTGGTCCGGCTCCGACTAAATACACTTTGCCTTTTTTCACGTTCATCTCCTCGAATCTATTAAGATGTTCAACAGCCTCACTCGTTCTTGATCGTCTGCCTCTTTTAGTTGTTCGTACAGATCAGACTGAATCAATTCTGTTAATAATTGTTTTCTATGTACAGGGTCGCTCACTTGATGTTTAATTTGCTCTCGGCATTCTGCTAAAAAGTCTATAAAGCTAATAAACTGCTCATCATATTGAGTGGACAATTCTTGAATGATTTTCTTGCTGAGACCTGGGCTGCCACCGCTTGTACTGACGGCAATGGCTAGCTTTCCTTTTTTTAAAGTAGCCGGAACAAAGAAGCTGCTACCTGCGGGATCATCAACGATATTGACAAGCTGCTGACCCGAAGCACATTGCTGGATATATGCATTTACTTTTCGGTCATTTGTCGCAGCAAAAACAAGAACGGCTCCCTGCAAATCCTCGGGCTCAAATATCTTCTGTTTCCAGTCAATCGGATGATGATCGATGAATTCCGCCATTTCCGAACTGATTTCCGGACTGACGACTTGCACCGTTGCCTTTGCTTCAACTAACGAAATAACTTTACGAGCAGCAACCTTTCCTCCGCCGATCACAACGACTCTCTTCCCTTCTAGCTTAAGCATCGCTGGATACAGCATGTTCAGAGGTCCTCTCTGCTTGATATTGTTGAGCTGCTTCTACAAAACGGCGAGCAAGAGCTGTGTCTGATGCAAAATGAAAATGAGCATAGCCAGCGATCACATACGGCAATACAAATCCTTGTTCTTTCGTTCCAAAGCGCCCCTTTGTTTCGTAAGCGGCTTTCATTGGTTCTTTCGCCATAAATTTAGAATAATGGAATTCATGTCCGCGCGCTGTCGCTCCCTCCGCTAGCAAAAAGTTCGGAGCTAAGCCCGTCAGCTCACGGTAGCCAAGAGCAGCGAGCTTCTTTTGCATCGTGGCAACACCAGGAATGACCCCAACCATCGGATAAACCTCGCCACTTGTATCTTCAATCGCTTCCGTCAAGTACATAAAGCCACCGCATTCTGCTAATGTCGGTAAACCAGCCGCAATGGCTTGACGAATCGACTGTTTCGCCTTTTCGTTACTTGCTAAGAGAGCCGCAAACTCTTCCGGAAAGCCGCCTCCTAAGTAAAGCGCAGAAGCTCCAGTTGGAACAGGCTCATCCTGTAATGGCGAGAAAAATTGAATGTCAGCTCCATTGGCCTGTAGCAGCTCCAAATTTTCTTCATAGTAAAAATTAAACGCGGCATCTTTAGCTACAGCGATCTTAACAGTTGATTCTTTCACTTTAGTAAACATCGAACGTTCAGCTGGCTCGATCACCGGTGCTTCGGCGAGCTTCCAAATAGCCTCTATATCGACCGTATCAGAAACAAGCTGTCCAAGTTTCTCGAAAAAGCCGGCTAGCTCTCCTCTCTCAACGGAAGGGATCAATCCTAAATGACGTTCTGGAATAGAAATATCATTCTCTTTTTTTAAATAGCCAACAACAGGGATCCCACACTCTTGTTCAATCGCAGATTTGACAATGTTAAAATGACTTTCACTGCCGACTCGGTTCGCAATCACCCCGACGATTCTTCCGCTTGCAGCCATCGCTTGAAAGCCTTTCACAATCGCAGCGGCGCTTCTAGCCATACTGGCACAATTGACGACAAGTAAAACCGGACAATTGAGCACTTCACTTATATCAGCGGAACTGCCATCGTTTTTCAATGGATCCTTACCGTCGAAATAGCCCATAACCCCTTCAATAATAGAAAGCTCCGCACCCTTTGCTCCTCTAGCATAAATCTCCTTCACCGTCTCTCGCCCAGTCATCCAGCTATCTAAGTTTCTCGATGGCCGGCCAGTTACGGCCGTATGATAAGTCGGGTCGATATAGTCAGGGCCGCATTTGAACCCTTGCACACTTACTCCTCTTGCTTTAAAAGCGGCCATTAGCCCAATCGTTACGGTTGTTTTTCCGGCGCCACTTCCGGTTCCAGCGATCATTATTCTTCTCTGGCTCATCTGCTCCCCTCCTTAGTGATAGGAAATCAATCCAACTGAAATAGTGACATTGCCTGATTTCTTCTTGACAAGTAGTAGCTCATCATTTCCACTTGCCAGCATCGCTGCTGGTTCACTGACACCGTAAGCACCAGTGAATTTATACACGGTATCAGAGGGCTGCACTAATGTTTTCGTATTGAGCTCAGCTGGTGGATAATAAATAAAGTCCCATTGATTCTTTCGGACAACTTCAAGCAACCCTATTTCATCTTTCTTCAAATCAATCGTTGCCACTGTTTTGACGCTTTTTTTGCTAATCTTTAACTCTTGTAATGTCTCTTCAATCACTTGTTCAATTTCTTCCACTGCCGTTCCTCGGTTACAGCCAATACCGAGAACGATTACTTTTGGACGATATAACACACCGTTCGTTAAAATATCTTCCTCTTGTGGTTCAAGTAAGCGATGCGTCACAACGAGTGCCGCATCTGGCTGGTATGCCAATGCTTCGTCGATGGAGGAACATAGATGAATATTCGCTGGCATCGCTGTATCATGCATCCACCAATTTCGCTCGCCTGATTCTTGGACGACTACTACTTTTTCTTCATTCACTACCGATGCGCTGACTGGTGTCAATTTCTCATCCGATTCCCATTCCCAGCCAAAACGGCGGCCAAATAAATCAACGGGAATCGTTTTTTGCACATCAGAAGCAGTCGTCACAACCGGATAGGCATTCAGTAATGCAGCGATTTCTTTTGTTAACTCATTCGCTCCACCGAGATGCCCTGACAATACACTAATCACATGTTCGCCACGATCGTCCACAACAACGACGCCTGGGTCGGTCTTTTTATCTTTTAAAATCGGAGCGATCATGCGAACAACAGCCCCTAAAGAAATAATGATAATCAGGCCCTGATAATTGGCAAATAAACTCGGAAGCAAGATGCGAACGGAGCCTTCAAACAAAGTGATGCCATGTTCCTCTTCATCACCTTGTGCATGTTTCTTCATATAGTATAGATCGCTATCAGGAAATAATTTGGATATTTTTCTCGCCAACTGCGTGCCATGCTTCGTAATCGCTACGACGGCATACTTTCCTTTTACGTTGATCTTTGGTATCACATGTTCTTCTAATTGCAGACTCATTGTTTCACTCCTCGGCGGAATCCATGGGTAAACTCTTTATCATACAATTTTGAGCGAAAGTCTTTTTCGTGAATGTTTGGATCTAACGCCCAGCCGGCTAAAATCATTGCTTGCTTGCGAATGCCGTTTACGCGCATATCTTCATCCAATTTCTCAATCGTCGTGCGAACAATTTTTTCATCAGGCCATGTCGCTTTATAGACGACTGCGACAGGCGTTTCCGGTGCCCAGCCAGCACTGACTAATTCTTTCATCACCTTTTTCGTTAGTGTGGCACTTAGGAAGAAAGCGATCGTACAATGATGCTCTGCCAACTTCGCTAATTGCTCCCGTTCTGGCACCGGTGTTCTTCCTTCCGCTCTCGTTAAAATCACTGTTTGTGTTAGATCAGGAATTGTTAATTCCGCTTGTGCGCTAGCCGCTGCAGCAAAAACGGAACTTACACCTGGCACGATCTCAATCTCAACACCCGCTTCTTTTAATAAGGTCATTTGCTCCATAATCGCCCCGTATACTGCAGGGTCCCCCGTATGAAGACGAACGACTTTTTTGCCTTCTGCTAGGCGTTGCTTCATCACCTCAACCATTTCTTCTAAGTGCATGCCTGCTGTTTTTAATATTTCCGCTCCTGGCTTGGCAATGTTAAAATGTTCTTCACTCACTAATGAATCCGCATATAAAATGACGTCTGCTTCCTTCAGTAAATTCTGTCCTCTCACCGTGATTAAATCTGGTGCACCTGGACCTGCTCCGACAATATATAATTTCATTTTCTCACCACCATTAACGTTAAATATTCCGGTTCTGCTCCTTCAAGCTCAGCCATTGACCAAACAATTTCTTCTTCCGATGTAACCTTTGTGACGACTGATGCTTTATCTGTCAAATTCAATTCTTTTAAAATCTGAAGCATTAAATCAATCACTTTTGCCACTTTAATAAAAATCACACAATCATGCTGCTCGATCGCTTGCTTCATCGCTTCATAATTGTCATTTGCTGGCACAATTGCAACAACATCATCTCCATCAGCTAATGGTAAAGACAGTCTAGCTGCCGCTCCATTAATCGAAGAAATACCAGGAATAATCTTCATCGGGACATCGCCATAACGCTCTTTCATCACGTTCATCATATGTATAAATGTGCTGTACAGTAGCGGATCACCTTCTGTAATGAAAGCGACATCTTTTCCCTCTTGAAGCTTCTCCCATACTAAATCAGCTGTATTGGACCATTCCCGCTCTAAAATTTCCGGATCCTTCGTCATCGGAAAAACGAGACCAAGCATATCTTTTTCTGCCGGATTGACATACGCATCAATGATTTTTCTGGCATAGCTTTTGCTGCCTTTTCTTTTTTTCGGATAAGCAATAACTGGACACTCTTGTAGAGCGCGAAATGCTTTTACTGTAATTAGTTCCGGGTCCCCTGGGCCAGCCCCCACACCGTATAAAATACCTGTCATGCTGATTCTCCTTTCGCTCGCTTCGCTGTAATGATATAAACAGGGTTCAACCCTTCCATTCTTGTTAGATGCAAAATCGGTTTGCTTCTTGCGATTTGGGCTAATGTGAGCTCCGTTTCAAATCCGCGTTTCTTCAATGCTTGCACGGCTTCGTATAAATTTTCAATCGTGACAACATTCATGACAATCGTTCCATTCTCTTTTAAACGGGAACAGCATTCGTCAAAAATGCCTTCGATATTACCTGCCGTACCGCCGATAAATACCGCATCTGGGGCTGGAAAATCGGCTAAACCATCCGGTGCTTTTCCTTGAATAGCGGTCACATCCGTGCGAAACTTAAGAAAATTCTGAATGGCATTTTCTAAATCAGCTTCATTCTTTTCAATCGCATACACCGCTCCATCCGTCGCTATTTTCGCCGCTTCAATGGCGATCGAGCCTGTGCATGTGCCGATATCCCAAACGACACTATCTTTATGAAGATTCATTTGTCCAATAGTGAGCACGCGAATTTCCTTTTTCGTCAATAGCCCTTTATCTGGCTTGCGTTGAACAAACTCCTCGTCCGGAATGCCTAGTGACCATGTGTTTATGTCTGTCTCACTTTTTAAAATGACCACGTTTAAAACAGAGAATGCTGCTTGCTCCATCTCATCCAACGACATCCAACGACATCGCTCATTTTCACCGCCAAGATTTTCAGCGATAAAGGCCTTATATTCCGTCATACCATATGTTTTTAAATAAGCCGCAATCACAGCCGGTGTATTTGTCACATCCGTTAATAAAGCGATCAGCTTTTTGCCATCCATTCGTTGCGCAAGTCCTTTGATTGGGCGTCCGTGCAAACTAATAATCGTCGCATGTTGCCACGCCTCGCCCATCCTAGCAAACGCAAGCTGTACCGAACTCGGTTGCGGGTAAATCTCTGCCTCGATGGACTTAGATAAATAGCTGCCAATGCCGTAAAATAGAGGATCTCCTGATGCGAGCACAACCGCTTTTTCAGGCTGCTTACTCAATCTCTCTTTTAATTCTCGTAAATTCCCTTTAATTGTGAATGTCTCACCTTGATAATCTGGGAAAAAAGCGAGTTGACGCTCTCCCCCAGCCAGAAAATGAGATTCTTGGATCCATTGTTGATAAACCGGCAACAGGCCACTACGGCCTTCATCGCCAATTCCAATAATTTTCACTTTATCCATGACGCTCCGCCTTTCCTAAACATTCACCTTTTAACGTATATAAGGTCATATCAACGGTGAGCCCACCGTTGACTTCCTCAATGGCGTGCTTGCAGCAACTATCACACAAACGATCAAAAAATTCATGATAACCCGCTGCGAGCATTAAATCCGCGGCATGAGAAGCGGTATTGGCCGATCTCACTTCTTCCACCAATGCTTCAGCAGCTCCTGCCTGTCGTGCAGTGTCTGCCAAAAAATCGAAATCTACCGGGGCACTTTTCGAATGAACCATCATCACCCCTTGAGCGACTTTCGAAAATTTCCCCATCATACCAACCATCGATACTTTTTTTATGCCGAGGCGTTTGCAATGCTTTAATGTAAAGCCGACAAAGTCACCCATCTCGATAAAAGCTTCCTCTTTTAAATGAGGAAGTTGCTTCATCGCATATTTTTCACTGCGTCCGCCTGTCGTAATAGCGACATGGTCACACCCTCCAGCAATCGCTACATGAATCGCTTGAATGATACTCGCTTTATAAGCGGCCGTTGAAAATGGCATCACAATTCCTCGTGTTCCTAAGATTGAAATCCCACCTAGAATGCCAAGGCGAGCATTTAACGTCTTCTTCGCCATTTCTTCGCCACCTGGAACGGAAATAATGATCTTCACGCCTTCTGTCCGCTGAAAATCAGTTAAAATGTTCTCTGCTTCCGATAAAATCATCTTTCGAGGAACAGGATTAATAGCCGCTTGACCAACCTCTACCGCCAATCCAGGCTTCGTCGCTCGACCGACTCCTTCGCCACCATCAAGCTCAATGCCGGGCTCGTCTTTTAACGAAACTTCCGCATAAATCACCGCTCCATGGGTAACATCCGGGTCATCTCCGGCATCTTTTTTGATCGCCGCAATCGCTCGTCGCTCATGAATTTCACAGTGCTCAACGGTAAAAGTTGCAAACACTTTTGCTGGAAGATAAATCGTGGCTTCTTCCTGCTTTTCCCCTGTTAATAAAGAGACCAAGGCCGCCTGAACAGCGGCCGTCGCACATGCACCGGTTGTATACCCTTTTCTTAGCGGTTGTTCTTTTTGGGTGTCTTGTGCTTTCATCATTATTCTTGTTCAGCAAGCAGAGAAAGGGCGTTCAATGCAGCAACGGTAACCGTACTTCCGCCTTTTCTGCCGATATTCGTAATGTACGGAATGTCTAACTTCGCTAATTCTTCTTTTGATTCTGCAGCGGAAACGAATCCAACTGGAAGACCGATCACTAAGCTAGGTTTCGCAATTCCTTCTTTTACAAGACGAATGAGTTCCAATAAAGCAGTCGGAGCATTCCCGATGCAGTAAATACCGCCATCAGCTTCAGCTACTGCTTTACGCATTGAAACAATCGCTCTTGTCGTATTCAGTTTTTTCGCTTCCGCCATTACATCGGGATCAGAAATATATACATGAATGCTGCCGCCGTGCTTTTCAATGCGTCCTTTACTAATGCCGACTTGCACCATCTGCACATCACAAATCACCCGCTCACCATTTCTGATTGCTTGAAGACCCACTTCAATCGCTTTCGGATGGAAAAGCATGCTTCTTCCGAGTTCAAAATCAGCTGATGCGTGAATGACACGCTGAACCACTTTGTACTCTTCATGGGAAAGATCATGTTCCCCAAACTCTTCCGTAATGATATCAAAACTCAATCCTTCAATTTCCATCGGTTGCACCGTTTCTGGCTTAAATTCCGTTTTAAAATCCATTCTCATCCGCTCCTTTAAATTTGAAATGCATGTAAGTAATCCACTACTTCTTCAAAACTTGAGCATCGGTTTTGATACTCCATCTCCGGCCGCTCAATTACAATGGTTTCAATGCCCAATTCTTTCGCCGCTTCTAGCTTTTGATCTACAGATCCGCGGGCTCCGCTCGCTTTTGTGACCATGCAAGTCACTTCATATTGCTGATACAACGCTTTATCAAAAGCAGTTGTAAACGGCCCTTGAATCGCGACAATATTTTTTTGCGGCAAGCCGAGCTGCTCGCATTTTTCCATATTATCTTTACGCGGAAGCATTCGAGCCACTACACGAATATCCGGATTCGACAATAACTTTTCTGTAAAAATCGCTAACGTTTTACTACCCGTTGTCAGCATGATCGTGCCTTTTCTCTTCGCTGCTTCTTCCGCTGCTTGTTCATACGTGGATACATATGTAACGAGTGAAGAATCTTCAAAATTTTGTTCTTTCCGTTCAAAACGAATGTAAGGAATATTCGCTGCATTCGCGGCTGCCATCGCATTTTTTGAAGCTTCTTCCGCAAATGGATGGCTCGCATCAACAATCCCCTTCATGTCCTTCTCTTTAATAAAAGCTTGCATTGTTTCGGCATCCATGCGACCAGCCACTGCCTTGATCCCCGATTGCTGTAGCTCTTTCAATGCATTTTCTGTCACCACGGTTGCGATCAGATCTCTCCCTTGTTCTTGAAGAGTGATCGCCAGTTCTCTTGCATCACTCGTTCCCGCAATGAATAAAATCATTTCGCTGTTGCCACTCCCTCTTTATCATGATGGTCGTGGTCATGATCGTGATGGTGATGATCGTGATCATGGTCATGATGATGGTGATGATCAATATGCTCCATCGCTTCAAAACGATATTGGCAAGTGTCACAGTTCATATACACATCTCCGCTTAGTGCTTCATCAATCCGGTCTTGCACAACTAACTCGAGCTTTGGATGAAAGCCAAAATATTCAGCCAATGCGAATTCCACTCCCGGATAAGCCGCTTGAAATTGAGTCATCATCCCTTCCAAACGCTTAATTAAAATGCCTGTAAAGAGAAAATACGGCAACACAACGACTTTTTTCGCTCCGAGGCGAATCGTTTTTTCCACTGCTTCTTCTAAACTCGGAGACGTCACCCCGATAAAAGCAGGCTCTAAAATCGAGTAAGAAGCCTTTTCCCATAATAGTCTCGCAATCTTGTACAAATCGCTGTTCGCATCTGCATCACTGCCTCCACGCCCAAGTAAAATGACAGCTGTCCCTTCTCGCGGTTCAGCGACATTTTCACCGATTTCTTCAAGGCGGCTTTTGCAAATTCCAATCGCTTCATGATGAATACCAATTGGCTTTCCATACGTGAATTCAACAGCGGGATATTTTTCTTTCGCTTCATCAATGGCCGCTGGAATATGAATTTTGGAATGTCCTGCCGGAAGCAGCATTAACGGAATTAAGGCAACAGATGTCGCTCCTCTGGCTACGCAAGCATCAATGCCTTTGGCAATATCCGGACGTTCAAATTCTAAAAAGCAAGTCTCGATGATTAGTTGATTATCTAACTTAGGCGTTAACTGATTAACAAAAATTCTAATTTGCTCGTTACCTTCTGGGTCGCGGCTTCCATGACCCACAAATAATACCGCTTTCATATTCGATCGTCTCCTTTAATCCCCGCACGGTGCAGGTTCAATCATAATTTTCGGCTCCATATTGCGATATTCAAATCCTTGAATATGTTTCACCCGTTTGAAAAACTTGAACAAGCGCTCGTTCGGATGCCCTTTTTCTTTGTATTCCGCAACAATTCTTTCGATGAGCGGAACAATTTGATTCGGTTCAATTCCTTCCGCAACTGGCTGACCAGCATGAGCCGTTCTTCCGACTGGCTTCGCACCAAGGAATAAATCAAATTTCCCTTTTCGGAACACAATTCCGATATCATCATTCACTGCTTGATAACAAGCCATCCCGCAACCGTTGATCCCAATGTTCAGCTCTTTCGGTAACTCCATGCCGCCCAGTTTTTCTTGCAATTCCTCCGCATATGGAATCGCATCCTTCTTCTCGCCATCACAAAAATCACACGCTTTGATCGCTAACACATCGCCGACAGGAGAAACGATAAAGCCGGCTTCTTGCAATTGGAGAGTTAATTGTTGCGGATCTTCTGTCGCTACACGTAAAATGATTTGGTGGTGAGGCGTGTATTCAACAGAGCCTTCGTCTCCAGCGACAGCTGATAGGACGAGCAGTTGTTGAGCAGTAAATTTTTTATTCGCTACACCTGGACTAACAGCCACTTCAAAAATTGATTTGATGGCTGCTGGAAATGCGACTTCTTTGACTGGAATTTCTTTGTTCTTATCTAATAACTGTAATGCCTTCATTCCAAGTTCAAATAAAGGCGGCGCTTCTTCTTGCCCTTGGTGAAGCGCCCATGGTTCATTTTCGCGTTTTAATCGTTCATGCGGTCTCAGTGGCTGTTTCTCAGAGGTTAATGTGTACTTTCGCTGATATCCTCTTGGGGTAATCATTTTATTATCGTAAATAAATGTCGTCGAGTTCCCGATCATGACTGTCGTCAGCATACCGATATCATGCTCAAGCATGTCTGCTAACGTTGTTAACACGACTTGTTGCCGATCGCGATACGCACTTTTCACAAGACCAACTGGGGTATCAGGAGAGCGGTATTTTAATAAAATGCGTTGCGCTTCTACAATTTGCCTTGTTCGCTTTCCGCTTTTCGGGTTATATAGCGCAATCACAAAATCAGCTTGTCCTGCCGCATCAATGCGCTTTTCAATCAATTCCCACGGAGTCAAGTGATCACTCAAGCTAATGGTACAAGCATCATGCATAACCGGTGCACCTAGTAAAGAGGCACAAGAGTTAATCGCGGAAATACCAGGAATAATTTCTACTTCTACTCCATCCGCTTCTTTCCAACCTTTTTCCACGAGCACTTCATATACAAGACCCGCCATCCCGTATACGCCCGCATCTCCACTTGAAATCACGGCTACTTTTTTTCCTTGCTCGGCATATTTCACCGCTGCCTGCGCCCTACTGACTTCTTCCGACATCCCGGTGCTGATCACCTCTTTACCTTCAATAAAATCAGCAATCAGTTCTACATACGTCTTATAACCAATAATGTAGTCGCTCTCTTGCAACGCCTCTTTCGCTCGATCAGTAATATGCTTTTCACTGCCCGGACCGAAACCGACTAACAGTAATTTCCCTCTCATAATAGACACCCTCCTCACTGAGCCGCTTTTTTCACTTCGCGGTCTTTCTCAATTCCTTTCACACGATCATTTAAAAGATCCATACCATTTCCATTATATGTATAAGTTAACGCTTCTTTCACAGGCTCACCGTTTTGCAAGTGCTGACCGACGATTTTTTTCGCTAAATCCTCATCAACTTCGTGGTACCAAGCTCCTTCTGGATACACGACGACGACACAGGCATCTTTGCAGCGGCCATTGCATCTCGTTCTTGACGTATGGACGCGCACATCGAGCTCTCTATTTTTAATTTCTTCGCGAATCGCCTGCGTGACTTCTTCGCCGCCTTTTCGCATACAGCTCGATCCATTGCAAATCAATACATGATGATTCATTTCCCTCAGATTCCAAGTCGTCATATGATCGTTCCCTTTCTTACATTGTTTTAAATTATCCCTAAAACTGACCATAGAAAATAAATGTGAAACTAATTTTAATTACAAAAAAATCCTTAACTTCCAAAAGAAGTTAAGGATTTTGCGTAGTGATTCGTAAACTGCCAGCAGACAGCTCGTTCGCTCTATACAATCATCCTATTCTTCCCTCCGAAGAATGATGCAATAGATAAAAGCAGGTCTCCTGGCTTACGGATCACTTTACTCTTGTCCCTTCCCAGCACCATTTGGTACCAGTGGTTTTGACAATTTCATCACCGCTTACAGTAACGGGGGCTGCATCGGACTTTCACCGATTTCCCTATTATCCCTTTTCTTGAACAAAGGGCACTCTTACCTCATTATTTAATTAAATTATGACATTTATTTGAACACTAACTTAAGATTAACAGTAACCACTTCATTTTGACAACAATTTTTTTTATTTTTCAAAAACTAGAAGCGGCTTCCATCCCGTTTCGATCCGAACTCTTTCAATCACTTCCTGCTGTTTTTTTATAAGAAGCGAATCATTTGCATCAAGAAGCAAGCCGATGACAGTCCCACTATGTCCGATGATCACTCCGCCGTTGACTACTTCAGCTAATTGTAAAAAAAGATGGAGGTTCGATTTGCGTAAAAATCGTTCATTCACTTTCGCACTCTTTGTAGCTGCTTGCAACACTCGTTCGGCATTACGTTCTTGAAGCCCTGATGCCATTTGGTGAAAAATATGATCGAGCGTTCGTTTCTCCGCTTCGTTATAGCTTTTTTTATTGCCATGAAAAAGGCGTGTATTCACTGTTCCTCCGCTGTCAAAGCCGATGCAAACAAACTTCGGCGCATCGGGAAACGCTTGCAACAGCTCGCCTGTTTGCTGATTGACAGCGGTAATTCCTTCATACATTACGCCATCCGTTGGCTCAATGCTTGCCGCAATCATGGCTTCTTGCTCCGGTGACAACATTGTATGAAAGCTAGTCGCAACAGCACGGATTGCCGCAGTAATATCTGCAGAACTGCTCGCCATTCCCTTGCCAACTGGAATAGACGAAGTAATGGATAAATATCCACTGGGCGGACATCCTAACCATTGCAATGTACGTTCAGCAGCTATAAACGCCAATTTTCTTCCTTTTGTTTCTCCCATTAATGAACCTACTTGTGCTGGTGTAAATTTCGCTTCACTATATAAAGGACATGGAAATGTAAATAAAAACGGCTTCCCCTTAATTTCTCCTTGTGCTAACTCCCCAAATGTTCCAAAACAACTCCCTACCCCTACCTGCATTGATAAACCTCTTTTCTACGCTGTGGTTTGACTGATAAAGTACTACATTTACTGATATTTTTGCGAGGATTGCTAATAAATCACATTATCTGCTTGTATTTATGACATTTTATTATAATCTTATTCTTTTTTTCTTCCAAACGGTTGTGGTTTTGTCTCTTAATGGCGAACTTTTTAGATTTTATTTTTGAATTTTACACATATTGTTATTAATATAGTCAACCAAAATAATATTTGGTTGACAACTTATGTTACCATTCATTAAAATAACGTTAACATTTGTTATCATCTAATTGTTTTGTTATTATAGGAGGTTGGAAAAATGAGTAAACAGCATGAAAGGTTAAGAATGATGCTGACGACGGCTTTGTTTGCAGCAATCATTGGTATTATGGCTCAAGTAACGATTCCACTGCCATTAGTTCCGATCACAGGGCAAACCTTGGCCGTTGGTTTAGCGGCTACCATTTTAGGCTCAAGGTACGGCGCGTTATCAGCGATTGTTTATATGTTAATTGGGGCAGTAGGTGTTCCGGTATTTTCCGGTATGAGTGCTGGAATGGGCGTCATTTTCGGTCCAACGGGTGGCTACATTATTAGCTTCATTTTTTCAGCTTTTATTATCGGTTTATATATTGAAAAAACAGCGGCGACGGTCACACAAGCATTTATTGCTAATGTGATTGGAATGTTGATTAACTTAGCTTTTGGAACCGCTTGGCTAAAAGTAATGGCGAGCCTTTCTTGGGCAGAAGCATTTGCTGGCGGATTTGCTCCATTTATTATCGGAGGTATTATCAAAGCGATCTTAGCTGCTTGGATCGGCATTCTTGCTCGGAAACGATTGCAATCAGCTCGTCTTTTGCCATCATCAGCTAACATATCCGCTTAATATAAAATGAGGCTCATCCAAAAGGATCGGCCTCATTTTGTTTCGATAGAAAAATGAAATTGTTCTTCCGCTACATATTGTCCATCTGTATACGATCTTTCTATAAACTGCACGCGGTCATTTCGATCAATGGTAAGCACGGTAGAAGATCGGGTGCCATACTGTTCACTGTTAATAAACATCGAAGAAAGCAGACGTTCCCACTGTAAAGAAACACCTGTTTGCGGAAGCTCCTCATCCGTCGCTTGCTCTTCCGATTGCAACAATATGAAGAGACAATCAGGATCGACAATAACTTGATTATGTAAACAATTCTCTAATCCTACCTTTCCCTTCTCTGTTTTTGGCCAAGATGTATGTAAAAAGGCGTTACTTAAACTGTGAGTCCCTGGAGTAATCTTAACTATCTCATCTTGATGATTATTATAGTACCATAATGAATCGGCTGTTCCGACAATCACATTAAAGCTCGGATAGTCGTTTTTATTCCGACTTAACTCACGCAAAAAAGCTTGTGGCTCTTGCTCTCCTGTTAAAAAAGAACGAACAATCTCTCCGCGGGAGCACTTTCCGTCCGTTTTCTCTAACGGATCACGGAAATTCGTTAACGCGGCAAATCGTCCCGATGTTGTCATGCCCAGCCATGTGCCCATTTTTTCTAAATCACGACCAGCTAATACTTTCGGTTCGTCCTCCCAAAAGTGAGCTCGCTTTGTCGGACGAGCTAAAAATTCATCACGATTGGCAGCGACAATTAATTTGTAGTTTGGATGCTGCTGAAATTGAAAATTAATTAAACACATGTCATCATCCCCTAAAATAGGTCTAATTTTGTCAAAATCCTAAAGGAAATTTCAGTGATTATGGCGAATAAACAACGATTAAAAGGTAGGTGCTACTAAGATGAACAAATTTGTGATGCCTGAAGTCATTTTTGGAAACGGGGCCATCCACCAAGCAGGAGAATGCTGTTTTCGCTTAGGCGCGAGAAAAGTGTTAATTGTTGCTGATGAAGGAGTTATTCAAGCTGGATGGCTAGAAATTGTGATCAAAAGCTGTGTGGATGCCGGTTTAAGCTATGCTTGCTACCACGATATTACCATTAATCCGAAAGACTTTGAAGCTGAAAAAGGAGCCAGTGTTTATATAGCGCAAGAATGTGATGCAATTATTGGTGTTGGAGGTGGAAGCGTCATTGATGTAGCTAAAGCCGTGGCCATTTTAGCCTCTAACGGTGGCAATATCTCCGATTATGAAGGAGTCGATCGGATCGACCTTCCTCTTCCTCCGTTAGTCATGGTCTCCACGACAGCAGGATCTGGCTCTGAAGTGTCTCAGTTTTCCGTCATTGTTGATTCAAAACAGCAAAAAAAGATGACGATCGTTTCTAAGTCACTGATACCAGATATCGCTTTAATTGATCCAGAAACATTGGCAACTAAAAGCGAAAAACTGACCGCTTCTACCGGACTCGATGTATTGACTCATGCCATTGAATCATTTGTTAGTTTAGCAGCTACTCCGCTGACAGATGTACAAGCAAAAAACGCAATGATGCTCGTCGCTCAATATTTACGTCCTTCTGTCGCTTCCAAATACAACAAAGAAGCAAAAGAAAAGATGGCAATGGCGAGTTTGCAGGCAGGACTTGCTTTTTCCAATGCAGTTTTAGGGGCGGTCCACGCGATGTCCCATGCGATCGGCGGGAAATATCCGATGCTCCATGGCGACGTTAATTCAGTTTTACTGCCTTATGTGATGGAGTTTAATTTCTTAGCTTCTCCGAACAAATTTATGGAGATCGCCCAACTATTAGGAGAGGACATTCGAGGATTATCTCCTCAAGAAGCAGGAAGAAAAGCAATTGCCCATGTGAAGCAACTCTCTTTAGATATCGGTGCTCCTCAGCGTCTATCAGAGATGGGCTTTGAAGAAGCAGCGATTGAACAAGTCGCTAAAGTCGCTTTACAGGATGCGTGTATGATTACAAATCCTCGCGACATTAACGTCCAACAGGTAGAGGAACTATTACGAAAAGGATTCTAGGTGAGTGATATGAGCAAAAAGCAAATGATTGACTTATTAACAGGTGTTCAATCCTCTAAAAAAAACTATTATACCGAACTAAAAAAGACCGTTTACGAACTACAAAAGAAAAACATGCAGCTTGAAATCATTAATGATGTTACTAAAAGCTTTAATATTAATATGTCGATGGATCAAATGCTCAAGCATATTATGGACAAATTGCAGACGATCTTTCCGATCCAACGGGTCAGCCTCTCTCTTTATAATGGTCAAGAACTAGTACTATCTAATGTGTACCCAGCTGATTCGGTCGTATTGCTACCAAATACTGTTTTTCCAAAACATCACTCGCTTTATTGGAATGCCTTCCAAAGTGGTCAGCCTAGCTATTACGAAATAAGCAACATCGACGGGACTTATTTTGAAGAAAGATTGTCTTCGCTACAAATCATGAGCATATGGGTATTCCCTTTAATTAGTAAAGAAAAGACGATCGGCGTATTAACGTTAGGGGCAAAAGAAAAAGGCTGGAATCATTCTTCTGATCAAGTCTTTTTCGAGCAATTGTCCGATCAAATTGCTGTTTGTATTGAAAATGCGAGACTTTACAAAGAAGTACTTGTCAGTCACCAGCATTGGGAGGAAACATTCCGAGCTGTGTCGGACATCATTTTTATCGTTGATGTGCATGGTCACATTTTACAATGTAATGAAGCGGCCAAAAATTTCTTTCAACAAGCTTCATTTGATGGTCAACCGATTGAAGAGCTCTTATTCCCATCGATAGAGATGAATTTTTTTCAAGAAAGCATGAACACCGGAACACCAGTTGATGGAGAATTATCTCTCCAGCAAAAAGTGCTGACTTGTTCTTGCTACCCGGTATTCAATGATGCTGGTGACTTATATGCAGGCATCATTTATTTAAAGGATTTCACTGAAAAACGGCGGTTTGAAGCCCAGCTTCTTCACTCCGGAAAATTGGCGGCTCTCGGCGAAATGGCCGCTGGAGTCGCGCATGAATTAAACAATCCGTTGACCGCTATTTTAGGTAACGCTCAACTGCTATTGCGAAAATACCAAGAAAATGATTCTACTTATAAATTGTTAGCTGATGTTCACCAGTGTGGGATTCGCTGTCGAAACATTATTCGTAGCTTGCTGACCTTCTCAAGACAAGAGGAATTTCTGTTTGAGCAATGCTCCGTCAATGAAGCAGTAGAACAAGCGTTAAGTCTGGTCGGCAATCAAATCCGCAAAGAAAATATTAGCATCAAAACAGCGCTACAGCCCGATTTGCCTTCGATTGAAGGAAGTTTGCAGCAGATCGGACAAATCATTTTAAATCTTTTGATTAACGCAAAAGACGCCTTAGTGAGGCGCACAGGTGAAAAAAGAATTGATATTGAAACGAAGCAAGTAGAACAAGAGGGAACAAGATGGGTATCCTTAACGGTCGCAGATAACGGCTGCGGCATCGAACCGTCACAAATGACCGAGATTTTTAATCCTTTTTTTACTACGAAATCAGCAGTTCACGGGACTGGTCTCGGCTTATCTGTCAGCCTTGGCATTGCGGAAGCCCACAGCGGAACATTAACCGTTACTAGCGAACTTGGCAAGGGTAGCTGTTTTCAACTGTTGCTTCCGCTCACATAATTTCCCTTCATCTTTAGAAAAGCAGGTGAAACGATGGCACACATTTTAATCATTGATGACGAAATAGAAGTAGGCCGCTTTCTCACTCATTTACTGGCAGAGAAAGGGCATCAAGTGACACATGGAGTGAGCGGGTCGGAATTTGATCAATTAGTAGCCGATCAGCGTTTTGATCTGGCTTTCATTGATGTTCGCTTGCCTGATCGGAACGGGTTAGATATTTTACGGGCATTAAGGAGTGCTCAGCCACATTGTCAATCAGTTATTATGACTGGATACAGCACCGTTAAAATGGCGGTGGAAGCAATTCAAATTGGGGCAAGTGACTTTATCGAGAAGCCATTCGTCGATATTACTGAGATTGAGAAGTTAGCTGAGCAATTAATCGACACACAGCTCCCTTCCTCTCATCAAGAGGTTTTACATATCGCAAAAAAACTAAACTGCTTTATAGGAAATAATCCGCAAATGAGACAGCTATTTATGCTCGCTTATAAATTTGCTCAAAAAAATATAACCGTACTCATTCAAGGGGAAACGGGTACTGGGAAAGAAGTTCTTGCTCACTTTATCCATGAAGCGAGCAAGCGAGCGAAAGAACCATTTGTTGGAATTAACTGCGGGGCGATTTCAGAGAGTTTATTAGAAAGCGAATTGTTCGGACATACAAAAGGGGCATTTACAGGCGCCTTAAAGGATCGGAAAGGATACTTTGAAGTGGCTTCTAAAGGGACGTTATTTCTTGATGAAGTTGGGGAAGCCTCCGCTTCCGTCCAAGTGAAATTGCTGCGTGTATTAGAAACTGGCGAGTACATGAAAGTCGGTAGTGAAATCACCGAACGGACGCATACTCGCTTAATTGCCGCCACACATGTTGATTTGCATGAAGCGGTCAAAGAAAAGATATTCCGGGAAGACTTGCTTTATCGGCTCGACGTCATTAAATTGACGATCCCTCCGTTAAGAGAAAGAAAAGATGACCTTCCTGCGCTGATTGACTTTTATTTTAAACAAGCGAACGTCTCCCTTACTTTTTCCCAAGAAGCAATGTCCATCCTTTGTGACTATGACTGGCCCGGAAATGTCCGGGAATTGGTGAATGTTCTGAAACGAACGATCGCCCTAGCGGATGGAGAAATGACGGTCATCCCGCCAGAACTGCTTCCTGAAAAATTGCTTCGCCGCCCTGTGGCCGCTTCCCTGCCGCTACCTGCCGCAAACTTTGAAACCTATGTGCAAACGTGGCAACAACAGTTACTGGAAGCTTGGCACAGTCCGGAAGAAACGAAACTCGATGACATTCAGCAAAAGATCAAACAGTTAGAACGTGAAGCGATGAAAGCTTTTATTATGAAATCACTTAAAGAAACGCTCGGCAATCGAAAGGAAGCTTCGAAGCGACTAGGAATCAGTACTAGACAGTTAAGGTATTTGTTGAATGAGAAAAAGAAATAGTATGCCAATCATTCAACATGAGATTTATAAAGATAGCTGAAAGATCATGATGACAGCTATTCATCATGACCTCTTAGTTCATTTATTAATTCCTAAGCTACAACTTGCAAGCGTTTTTCTGTATTCTCCCTCCCCATTTGCTTTAATACTTTTGGGGAGTAGCCCGTTTTCTTAGCTTCATCAATTAATATAATGGGCTCACCATGGATATCTTTTTTAATTTGATTCAACGATCGCAAACCTAAATGTCTAATCTTTGCCACTTGAACAGAGGGATTCAATTTTTCTTCGTTAACCAACCTAAAAATAGATGCCGCTGCCCTCTCTCCAGAACAAATAATCGCCGTTTTCACATGCTTAATTTCTTCGCATAAGCGGCGAAGATTTTCCGCTGAAAGCACTTCTCTCACAGTTGCTTCCGTTCTTCCACTACGCGCTTTATACTCCACATGACTCCAAGCATTCGTAATCGTAATATCGTTTCGCGTCCAGCTGATGTCTTTCCTGTATTCTTTATTTAAAATAGAGAGCAACCGTTCCAGATTCTTTCCCGTTCGCCCAGCAGCTGGCCTTCCTTCCATTTCTTCAACAGCTCCCGGACAAGAAAAAACAAAAGCAATATCGTCTTGTCTTCCTTTTTCATAATGGTACATAGCGAAATTCCCCAATCTTTCTTTCGATGGTATTGTTATAGCTTTCTCTTTTAGAGCGGTTTTCATGACAATCACCTAGAGTAAAAAAGGATTTTTTACAAAACTCCATACTTATCCAAGCAGGATCTATCACTATACATAAACTTTACTAATAAAGGAGGGATTTTTCATGTCAAAATATAATAAAACTGATCAATTTATTAAAGCTGTAAACATACCTAATCCTCTATTTCAATCTTTACAAGGAAAATATTTTGTTGGGCAAACGGAAACCATTCGTTTAGGAAATGGAAAAAATGCTTGGGGAGGTTTAGTTAACCCTTGTGGTTCAAATGTAGATTTATTTGTCAATGCATTTACCATTACCAATCATTCTAACCAACCTTTTACAGCTGAAATTTGGTTTAACCCCATACTACCCGGTACAGCAATGACTTCCAATAAGGTATCTCCTGCCAATACCGCTCTTTCTCCGCTCCCAAGACCAAAAGTAAAAATTAAATTTGCAGAGCTCGTTGAAGGGGTTCTTCAAAAAGGAGTCAATGTATTTAAACGAATTGTACCACCACAAAGCACGTTAACAAGTGACGAGGATGGAAAATACATTTTTGACAGTGGCGGATCATTTATTATTTTTTTAGTTACACCTGATACTGAAATCATTGAGGCAGAAGTCGCTTTTGGATGGTTTGAAAAAAGAAGTAAAAGATAAACATTCATCGTTCCCCAAAACGAAAAATAATCTAAATTACTATGGAAACAACTATGCGGAAAGAAATACTCCGTTTTGGGGGGCTTTCAAGCCTGCTTTAGCCTTCTCTACTACTCTTTATATTTATTCTAGAAAAACTCATGATAACAACTGCTTTCTCATTTTATGTGTCTCTAAGTCTGCTAATCTCACAGGAATCGGTAAGCGACTTTCCTTATTGATGCAGTTCATCACAATTTCCGTACTCGTGTCTAAGTCAATCCAGTTTCCGCAAGAAACAAAGATCGGCTTCACATTTTTGGTCGTTCTCAAAGTTCGGCCATAGATTTCATTATTGATAAAAATATCAGTGTACACACCCATTTCATTTTCCGGCATAATAAAATCGATTCCTTGAATTTTAAGATAGCTTTTTGCTACGCCAATCGTCGGTTTATTTAAGAAGAAAGAGGCATGCGTGGCAATACCCATATGACGATCATGTAAGTATCCATTCCCATCAAACATATATAAATCTGGGGATTTTGTTAACTTCTCATTCGCCTCTAATATTAACGGCAACTCTCGGAAAGCTAAAAAACCTGGGATATAAGGAGTAGTGACCACTCCATGACTATATACAGTTTCAGCCACTTCCTTTGTATGATAATCGATCACAACAATGCAACACGTCCCATACGTTGTGCCGTTTACATCCCAATAAGCTAAATCTACCCCGGCAATCAATTGTAGCTCATCTTTTTGAAAATGATTCTCTAGTTTCACCTTGGGTAATAATTCACTTTGAATGTTCGAAAACTCTTGTATTAATGTTTCTTTATCAAACTCTGTTCCATGTTCTAATACATATGGTTTACTTTCCAATTGTTTCACCTCTGAACTAAAATTAAATCTTTTTATCATAGATTTATAAACGAGACACTTTAACAGTCTCCTTCCTTTTGCTATAATAATTTTATCATTTTTTATAAAAATTGGACTTATTTGTTAACATATAAAACGAAAATTTCTGAAGTAAAGAGGAGATTATTGATGAAAGAAATCACCCATGAATTACTGGGCTATTTTACATTCGAGGAAGATCAATGTGTTTGGAGAAAGAAAGACAAACTTATTATCTTTAATCAAGAGTTTGATGTGAATATCGATATCGTAGAGTATGATGAAGAATACGAACAAGGTGTCGAATTTGAAGAAGATACATCCGGACACTTTCAAGATGAGCAGATCGATGCTTTAACTACATTTTATGATCATAAAGATGAGATTTTAAAAGAAGTGGAGAATGCGATTTTTGCTTATTACCAAGAGAATTTCGAAATTTATCGAAGCTATGAGAATACGGAAAGCAACAAGGATAAAGTAGCACCTGTGATCGGTAAAAAAGAAGAGTTAAGTTCCCTATTACAAGACATGGGCTTATTTATTGCTGAAAGAGAAGCTACAGGATTAAGAAAAATAGGCATTACATTTGAATGCACTTGGGATTCGAATCATGGGTTAGGGATTTTATTAAAGAATGAACAAGTGGCAGCTATTGGGACAATAGACGACGCGATAGAGTAAAAAAGTACTTTCAATAAGATTTGTGCTTAAGTGTGATGAAAGGAATGAATATTAAATTGAGTCAATCAAGTGAACAAAGTAGATTTGAAAGCAGATTCACAGAAAATGTGATTGAGGTGGCAGCTGTTACAGGGGCATTAGGAATTGGTGCATCAAGAGGCGGTGATAGTATTCTGTGGACGGCGTCAATTGATTTAATTGCATGGAAAGATTTACATAAAAATGAAACAATTACAAAAGAAGAAACGCGACTCGCATGGTTGGTTGATGATGCAGAATGGAAAAAATCAAAAGACATTTTGAAAGCAAATACAGTTGTAAAATTACAAGTGCGCAAGTCAGAAAATTCAATGATGCTTGTTAAAGTGCTAGAAACACCCTATAAAGATGATGAGTTGGAAAACATCTTACAAGAGGCAATGAAACCGGTTTATTATCATGACGAAATGTTGGGCGAGTTTGAACTTGATAAAAGAGTGAAAACTTTTGAAAAGAGAATTTCTTGGGCTGGTGAAGAATGCTATTTATGTTTTGACTGGCATGAAGATCCACACATGATGAAGTCCGCCATGGAAACAGCATATGCACTTTTCAAAGAACAAAGTGCATGGAGCATGAAAATCAGTATGTATGCCGCAGAAGAACTAGTAGAACTAGCAAATGACTGGCTACAGGACAATGAGGATGCAGAAGTAGATGAAATCACAAAGGAAATGTTTATGGAATTGATCACCTTAAACAGCATCATCGTTTATCCAGAAGGTGAGTTTGTGTTGTTCTTTTCGGATGGAGATATGTTTTGGGGACATTCGATCATTGTCGATGGAAATATTAATGGTGTGCTCACTTCGGCTGAGATTGCTGGGTAAACTAACAATACTTTTTTTAAATGATTATGTAATCAATTTAGTGTAAATCTTTTTATCGTAACCGGTTCCTTATCGCATGAGGAACCGGTTTAAATATAATCGAAACGTACAATTTTCTTTTTTGATATAGAGACTCCATCGACTTGTGCAGATGTCCGCTCATCGGCGGGTCTCGTTGATGTCAACTCTAAAAAGATGGACCAGCTTGATTACCAGTTGATGAAAAATGTAACCGAGCCACTCGCCGCACGTTGAACATGCCTAAACATCTGCTTCTTGTGGATTACACCACGATTACCGTCGGAAAAATTCGACTTCCTTGGGCCGTTTATCACGGCAAATGCTCAGGCATCAAGCTTCATGTGAGTTTTGAAGAAGCTTTTGAAAGTCGTTGAATCTACTGGTCTGACACATGATGGGCCGTTCAGCGAACATCTGGTGGACCCTCGGTTTATTTTAGTAGAAGACCTTGCCTATTTTAAATTCAACGAATCGACCGCTTTCTCGAAGAAGGACAAGATTTAGTGATCCGAATGAAGGGAAACGTGGAATGGTCTCGTGAGAAATCCTTGCAACGCTTACCACAAAAGGACTCAAACGTGACACGCGACATCATTTGTTCGCTTGACTCTGTCTAATCTCGTTCTGAAAAACGCCATCGAGTGGTGTCTTTTAAAGATGACAAAGGACGAGAAGTTCGCGTCGTGACCAGCTTACTTCACATTTCGGTAGAAGAAATTGCCAACATGCATAAAGCTCGCTGGATCAAGCAAAATTTGAACGTGCCAGTTTTATTTAGCACGACCGAAAATGCGGTGTTCAACCAACTTTTTGCCGCATTAATTGCCTATGTGCTGCTTCATTGGTTATATAAACATACAAAATCCCCCATTTCTAAGCCAAACCTGTCATCAGTGGCTTTTCAGCGCATGCTTTTGACAGGCGCATTATCCTTGCCGTGGTGGGATCAGATGGTCTTATTTCTGTATCACTATTTTGATCATGACGGGAGAAGTCTGTCTAAAGTTGGTTAATCAACACGCGTGATAAATTATAACATAAGCATATTCAACACGTAATATCCTGATAGCCGACTTCGGTTACTTTTTCATTTACAAGACGAAGACCTAATCCATTTTCCATGTCCCATGTACAGTCGAAGGTTAATCCGATTGCTCGACCTTCAAAAATCCCTGCATACGGAATAGAAATTCCAACTAAACTTATCCTCTTAAGCAGTTGATCAGTTGTTTCAATTAAAGGGTAATCTTTGTTAAATTCAATATCATAACCGAGTTCATGTCGCTTTTGTTTGTAATAATCTAAAATCGGTGGCAAAAAACTTTGTTGAAGGTGATCCCAATTTTGCATTAATGAAGTATATGATTCATATTGTTCTTTATCAAATTTACCATCTTCTTCACCATCTACCATTAATGCAATCTCAGCTTCTTTTCCGAAAAACTCAATAGTCGTGTACTTAAACCATATATAATCATATTCAAGTTCTCCAAAAACTTCATCATTAATTGCCATTTTAAAATCTCCTTTTTCTATTAGCAAATGCTCTAGACTTATCCGTTCAAACCAACATTTTCTCTTTTCATATCAAGGATATCCACAATACCAAATTCATTCAATCTTTCTATTAAAATTGATCCGGATAAAAAGCCTTAGCTAACGTTTCAATGGCGATCGGACCTCTAACTCCTTCCGCTCCCGCCGATAATGGCAGGGTAACGAAGCGTTTGTTTTTAATCGCTTCCACATCCTTTAATGCAGGATGACTTACTAAAAACTCTCTTTTCTGATCAATCGTTGTATCACCGTAGTCAACAATGACAATAATTTCTGGGTTGCGGTTGACCACTTCTTCCCAAGATGCGCTTGCCCAGCCTTTTTCAATATCGTTAAAAATATTTGAGCCCCCGGCTAATGTAATGAGCTCATTTAAGAAGTTTTGACCAGCCGTAGTTGGTTCTTTTTCCCCGCTATCATAAACGAATACATGAATAGGCTCTTCTACATCTTTTACTTTTTCTTGAACGGCATTCATCTCTTCTTTCATGTTTTGAACTAATGTTTCCGCTCTATCTTCTACTCTAAAAATACGTCCAATGTTTAAAATGTCTGTAAATACATCGTCCATCGTAGGGCCTGACATGTTTGAAGATTGTTGTAAATAAGATTTAACGCCGAATTGCTCAAGCTGTTCTACTGTTCCTAACGTCTTATCTGTAAATGCACTTTGCCAACCGGCATACGCAAAATCTGATTCTACCTCTAAAAACACTTCTTGGCTAGGGTATTTGTCAGATAACACTTTAATCTTCCCATAAGCTTCTTTATACTCAGGCAGAATTTCATCGTCTAAGTACGCAGTACCTACCATCGAATCTTCTAAACCAAGAGCGAGCATAATTTCTGTGGTGTGTTGATTTAACGTCACTGCCCGCTTAGGTGCTTCTTCAAAAGTAATCGTTCTGTCCATATTTTCAATGGTGATTGGCTCAGTTGTTTCGGTATTCTTGTCAGATGGTTTCTCTGTTGGTGATGCGGATTGATTACATGCTGTCATAATAGATAACAATAAAACAACAATGCTTGCAAACACACTTTGCTTCAACTTTCTCATTTTTTCTTTTCTCCTTTTTATCCTTGTTTTTTAGCAATAATGGTCCAATATTCAACAGAAGCTGCATGCTTTTCCTCGATTAACCCGCTGAATGGGTATCCTCCATTGCTCCAGACATTCTCTTTAAACGGCCGAATGTCATCATGAACATATTCATGTAAGCTTTCATTTGTTTTTAATGAAGGATCAGACACACAATCCTCTAAATAGGATGATCGCCACCCTTGTAAATATTGAGATTGATAGTTGTTCACCATCTTCACCACCTCAAATCCTTGGCGCTCTAATAAAAGCGCCGCTTCTTTAGGGAGCATAAGGCTTAGCTCGCGGTCCACTCGATATCGTTCTTTGCTTTGCCGTTGGACAAACTTTTCAAAAGTGGCTTCATAGCGGTACATTTGCCTTGTCAAAGAGGTTTCTCCTTGGATATCTACATGTATTTCTTGATGATTCAATAATTTTTTTCGGTGACGGAATGTCCACTCTTTACTTACTGGCGGTAAGATAATGTCCACAGCTAGCATTCCGTCTTGCTTTAAGTGGCTATGTATTCTTTTTAAAATAGCTACTTGTTCACTCATAAGGCTAAAGTGCTGAAGTATGCCATCAGGCAAAATAATATGCGAAAAGGTCTGATGAAGCCCCAGCTGCTGAATGTCCATTTCGATTAGCTTAAGTAAATGAGGTTGGTGTTTAAGTAGAGCTTTCGCTTTTTTCTCCGCAATCTTTAACATGTCACAACAATTATCGATGCCAGTTACCGGTATCCCTTTTCGGCAAAGTTCAACGGCGATCCTTCCTGTGCCAACCCCTATTTCTAACACTTGTTGCTGAGGATCACCGTTTGTAAGGAGGTCACAATAAAAGGAGATCCCTGATTTTCCTGCCAATTGATCATAATAATCTGCTTCCATGTTTTCATAAACAGCAGTTGGCCCTTTCACATGTCTTTCTCCTTGCATCCCGCATCGATTACATAAACTTCCGGCCAATTCATGTAAAGATGTCCCTTTAGGAATACCATTTTTTGTATCACCCATCCATTCATCGTAAATAAATCCGCATACTTGGCAAGTCGTGATGGACATTAAATTACCTCTCTTTCCGATTGCTTGATCATCTCTTCCGACAAATAGGTAATATGGATGTTGTTCGTCAAAGGATGGACGATAATATCCGCTTCCACTCGAAAAATCTCCTTGAGCATATCTTTTGTCAACACTTCAGACGGTGCACCCGATGTAATGATTTCACCATTCTCAATGACATAGATGCGATCGCAATAAGCAGCCGCTAAATTTAAATCATGCAAAGCGGCGAAGACCGTCATATTAAGCTTGCGAACAAGGTCCAGTATTTGAAGCTGATGATGAATATCTAAATGGTTTGTCGGTTCGTCTAATACTAAAACTTGTGCTTCTTGAGCGAGTGCACGAGCGATCATCACCCTTTGTTTTTCACCGCCTGATAAGGAAGAGAACGGTGTATGGATGAAATTAGTCATTCCAACCTTTTGAAGACAAAGATCAATCACTTGATGATCCTTTTTTGAATCAGCCTCCAAAAACTTTTTATGTGGAGAACGGCCCATCGAGACAATTTCAAATACGGTAAAATCAAATAACGACGGTGTTTCTTGACTGACAACCGCTAACTTTTGCGCAACATTTCGAGAGGAAAGCTTGAAAATATTTTCATCATCTAGTGTAATCATTCCCGCATCGGGCTTGAGCACGCGATAGATATTTTTCAAAAGGGTTGATTTCCCACTTCCATTCGGTCCTATTAGACCGACAAACTCTCCTGAAGCAATATCTACATGAACATTTTGCAGTAGTAGTTTCTTTTCAATACTTGAGCTTATATTTTGTACAGATATGTTCACCCTATTTCTCACCTCCAAAAGCATAACGACTTCTTCTTAACATCCATAGAAAGAATGGCCCACCACAAAGTGCTGTGACAATCCCAATGGGCATTTCTTCTGGAGCAATCACTTGTTTTGCAAATATATCTGCCCACACTAAGAAAATTGCCCCGATTAAAGCGCTGATCGGCAACACTTTTCGATGATCCGATCCTACCATTAAGCGAACAATATGAGGCACCATTAATCCAAGAAATCCAATGGAACCGCATACAGATACGAGCACACCTGTCATTAAAGCAGTAACGATAATCAATAGTCTTCTAAATGTTTCAGTATTCACTCCTAACGTGACAGCTGCTTCTTCTCCCATTAACAAAATGTTCAACGCTCGATATTGAGACCATAAAAAAAGAAATCCTAAACAGATGACGAGTGCGGGAATGGGAATGTACTCCCACTTAGCTCCAGCCAGACTCCCCATCATCCAAAACATCGCATTTCTTATTCCTTCTTCTTTCGGCGCCGATATGACGATAAAGCTCGTGATTGCAGAGAGTATCATGGAAACCGCGATCCCCGCTAATAACAACCTCACAGTGGAAATCTTTCCGCCCACTTGAGCTAGAAAATAAACGAGAATAATAGAAAGTAAAGAACCTATAAAGGCAGACAGGACTAATGCATACTGTCCAAACATAGAAAACGCCCCAAATATAATGACTAACGTAGCACCAACTGATGCGCCGGAAGAGACACCTAATATATACGGGTCCGCTAATGAATTACGCACAAGCGCTTGAATAGCTGTCCCAATGATCGCTAAGCCCGCTCCGACAATCACACCTAGCATCACTCTTGGAAATCGTAAATTCCATATAATATTTTCTTGAGCTAGTGACCAGTCTCTCGTGATTATATCTTCAAAAGAAAAAATGTTGGAAATAGCAATCTTCCAGACAGTAAGCGGATGAATCGATACTGGCCCTGCCATAATCGCTATTGTAACCGAAATCACAAGGAAGCTAATGAGTAAAAAGATAAAAAGTAACGATTTATAATCGGAGAGCTGTTTCTTTCTGCTTTCGTTGGAAGCTGTTTGTACTTGCTCGATCGTTTATTCCCCCTTCACAAAATGTTATGTATGCTTCTGACAAATAAAAAGAGCATTTAAACCGGTAGAGTTTAAATGCTCACAAAAAAGATTGTATATGCACAAAGTCAGCATAACGATATCACTTTCCGTAAACACCCCCTATATCCCGTAGGTTATTTCGTGTTCTTGAAACAGGCAGGTCTCCTGACTCATCTTCTGCACTCCCTGAGCCTTCCCGTTATTCACAGTGGCATGTTTCAGGTCGCTCTGACTTACAGTGGCGGGAACCGTGTCGGACTTTCACCGAACTTCCCTTTTAAGCTATAAATATATTGAATAAATATAGCACCTGTTTATTAGTAAATATTAACTTTTGTTCATATTACTATACTAGTGGTAATTATGTCCACTCTTCTAAACCATTCATTACCAAATACCACATTTTTAATACTTCGCAATCTCACTTTGATTATTCACAATCATAATATAAGCATTGTCATGAAGCTGTCTCATGAACTGGCGCATATGCGATTCGGAAACGGATACGCACCCCGCTGTCGGTCCTCCGTTATCGACATGTAAGAAGAAGGCACTACCCGCTCCTTTGACAGGCTTATATGTATTGTAATTAATAACGATCGCATATTTGTATTGCACACGGTAATTGATTAACCGTTCGTCTAATTTGCTTGATTTTGTTCTCTCTTGCCATGTGTTGTATTGAGAATCTTTTGGATTGGAGATCCAATAGGAGTTTTTCGTGATTGGTTTAAAAGGCATTTTAGTTCCAGGATTGGAATGTCCAAAAGCAAAACCTAATTTATACGCGCCTTTTGGTGTGAATTTCGAGCCTTCTCTGGCTTGCCCGACACCCTTACTGCCGACGTGTCCTGTCGTTTTCAACACACTAGTCCACTGCCCTAACTGATTTTTTTCCCAATATTCTACATAAGCTTTACTTCCACTGCCAACGACCGTAACAATTTGATCGGTTTGTTGAGCTGTTTTTGTTTTAGCAATCATAGCAGGAGAAATGCGATGATTAGTCTTTTTTGTTAAATAGGCACCATTTACATACGCTTCTTGCTTATCATAGGTAAAACGATACCAATTGTTCGCCGTTTTGCCCGTCACTTGAATAGTGCTTCCTTTTGGCAAACTGCCTAGCAGTGAAGATTTTATGCTAGCACCGGAACGAACATTTAATTGGTGAGCTGTAACTGTGTACTCCCCACTCGCTTTCGATACACCTGGTGCGCTGTTCGCATAAACTGTGTTCACAGTCATAAAAAATACGAAAATGCTGACGATCCACCACTTGCCTTTCACTAGTCAATCCCTCCATTTTCAAATCGCTTATTACTCTCATCTTAATGCGAAATGATAGGAGTCGCAATCCTTTCTTTCAAGCGAATTACCCGTGCAGAGAAGGCTCTCTGCACGGGTAATATTATGGATACAATGCGGCTCGCTCTTCTTCGGTAAACAGGCGAGATCTAGTGAGAAATCGCTTCCCTTCTCGGCCTTCTAATGAAAACATCCCTCCTTGACCATCCACGACATCGATGATCAATTGCGTATGCTTCCAATAGTCAAACTGAGCAGCATTCATATAAAAAGGACAGCCGCCAATTTCTCCTAGTAAGACGTCACTTCGTCCAGTTAAAAATTCTCCTTCTGCATAGCACATCGGCGAGCTGCCATCACAGCAACCACCGGACTGATGAAACATCAAAGGACCATGTCTTTCCTTCAATGTTTCAATTAATTGCAACGCTTCTTCTGTTGCGGTTACGCGTTCAACAATTAGAAACGCCCCCTTTTCTTAGAAAAATCCAAGAGCATCCGGGCTATAACTGACGAGAAGGTTTTTCGTTTGCTGATAATGTGAAAGCATCATTAAATGATTTTCACGTCCGATCCCTGACATTTTGTAGCCGCCGAATGCTGCATGAGCCGGGTAAGCGTGATAGCAGTTCGTCCAAACACGTCCGGCTTGAATGCCGCGACCCATTTGATACGCGAGATTCATATTTCTTGACCAAACACCAGCACCTAGTCCATATAGTGTATCATTGGCGATTTGCAGCGCTTCTTTTTCATCTTTAAATGTCGTCACAGATACGACAGGACCAAAGATTTCTTCTTGGAAAATACGCATCTTATTATTTCCTTTAAAGACGGTTGGCTTCATATAATAGCCGCTTTCAAAGCCGGTGAATTGATTTCGCTCACCGCCTGTTAAGCAAACGGCCCCTTCTTGTTTCCCGATATCAATGTAGGAAAGAATTTTTTCCATTTGTTCATTGGAAGCTTGAGCCCCCATCATCGTTTCCGTATCTAAAGGATTGCCTGTCTTAATTTGCTTGACGCGTTCTAATGCTCGCTCCATAAATTGATCGTAGATCGATTCTTGGATCAGCGCCCGCGATGGACAGGTACAAACTTCTCCTTGGTTTAAGGCAAATAACACAAAACCTTCAATCGCTTTATTTAAGTAGGCATCATCTTTCTCCATGACATCTTCAAAGAAAATATTTGGCGATTTTCCACCGAGCTCAAGCGTCACAGGAATGATGTTTTGTGAGGCATACTGCATAATTAAGCGGCCCGTCGTTGTCTCACCCGTGAAAGCCACCTTCGCAATACGCGGGCTTGTTGCGAGCGGCTTGCCGCATTCTACCCCAAAGCCATTAACAATATTGACAACACCTGGAGGCAATAAGTCGCCAATGAGCTCAATCAGCACTAAAATCGAGGCCGGCGTTTGCTCGGCTGGCTTCAGAACAACACAGTTACCGGCAGCTAAAGCAGGGGCTAACTTCCACACCGCCATCAAGAGCGGGAAGTTCCAAGGAATAATTTGACCGACTACTCCAAGTGGCTCTTGGAAATGGTAAGCGACTGTGTTCTCATCAATTTGGCTTAAAGAGCCTTCTTGGGCACGAATCGCTCCAGCAAAGTAGCGAAAATGGTCAATTGCTAGCGGTAAGTCGGCATTCAATGTTTCACGAACAGCCTTTCCGTTATCCCACGTTTCAGCAACAGCGAGCATTTCTAAATTTTCTTCCATACGGTCAGCAATTTTATTTAAAATAATCGCTCGCTCTGCTGGAGAAGTCTTTCCCCAAGCCTCTTTCGCTATATGAGCAGCATCTAGGGCTTTTTCTACATCTGCTTCTTGAGAACGAGCAACTTCACAAAACGCTTCACCTGTGACTGGGGTAACATTGGAGAAGTATTCGCCATTAACTGGAGGCGTCCATTCTCCATTAATCCAGTTGTCATACCTTTTCTTAAAGTTTACTTTCGCATCGACTTGTCCTGGCTGAGCATAAATCATCTGAACTTCCCCCTTTGTTGTGATCAGTGTTTAAAACGCTTCCATCTTCTTTCGCGAATTATTACATTGTCAATACAATCCGGCCGTTGATTTTTCCTTTTTCCATTTGATCAAATACATCATTAATGGCATCTAATGGAGCGGATTCAATAATTGCACGAACTTTTCCGCGAGCTGCAAAATCAAGCGCTTCTTGCATATCTTTTCTCGTACCGACGATCGATCCTTTCACTGATACACCATTTAAGACCGTATCAAAGATTGGAATTGGCAACTCATCATTCGGTAAGCCAACGACAACTAAGCTGCCGCCACGTTTGACCGACTGATAAGCTTGTTCAAATGCTTTTCTCGTCACAGCAACACTAATAGCTGCCTGCACACCGCCAACCGCTTGCTGAATCTCTTTCACCGGATCTATTTCCATGCCGTTCACTGTATAATCGGCCCCTAATTGCTTCGCTAACTCTAACTTCTCTTGTTGAATATCTACCGCTACAACATTGAAGCCCATTGCTTTCGCATATTGAAGGGCGATATGGCCAAGTCCGCCGATACCAAAAATCGCTACCCAATCACCTGGCTTGGCATCTGATACTTTTAATGCTTTATACGTCGTCACCCCGGCACAAAGAATCGGTGCGACTTCCACTGGATCTAACCCATCTGGAATTCTCGCTACATAAGCAGCTGGGGCTTTACAATATTCAGCATAACCGCCATCTACCGAATAACCGCCATTTTGTTGATCAGGGCAAAGTGTTTCTCTTCCACTTAAACAATATTCACATTCTCCACATGCAGAGTAAAGCCAAGGAATCCCTACTCGATCGCCCACTTTCACGGAGCGAACATCATCCGCGACTTCTTCGACAATCCCAACCCCTTCATGACCAGGAATTAATGGAAGCTTCGGCTTGACAGGCCAATCACCATGAGCGGCATGCAAATCGGTGTGACAAACACCGCACGCTTCTATTTTCACAAGAACTTCTCCCGCATTTAATGTTGGTTTTGGTACCTCTTTCACTTCTAGTTGTTGTTTAAATTCATTGACCACGGCTGCTTTCATTTTTCATTCCTCCTTAACGGTAGTTACTGTATAAATGCAAGCAGCGTGCCAACAGAAAAGTTCATAAAATATTCAAAAAGAAGCTTTTTTTCATGAAAATGCCGAAAAAACGGCTTTAAAAGCCATCTTTTCGGCATTTTCAGACTATTTTTCGGCAAATTTATCTTTTTCTATTCACACAAAAATCGTAACGATTACGATTTAATTACATCGTAGTACCTTATAAGCTATATGTCAAGCGATAGGCGTATGATTTGATAGCAGTTATTGGGTAATATTTTAAAATGAGTATAGTTTTGTTCCCTGTTTTGCATACTAAGAGCAGCCTTTAAAGAAAGGAGCAATAGCGATCGTATGAAAAAAGTCGTGTTGTCAATGCTGTTAGCTTTCACAATAGCCTTTCCAAGTCTTTCGCATGCCCAAAGTGGTTATCAGTCCTATACAGTTCAACCTGGTGATAGCATGTGGAAGATTGCTGTGAAATTCCAAATTGGCCTTCAAGAAATTATTAACGCAAACCCGGAAATCAAAACTCCTAGTATGATTTATCCGAAACAGGTGCTAAAAATACCACTCTTGACCGATGTAAAGAATTTCGAGCAAGAGGTCATTAGACTAACGAATGTCGAGCGGCAAAAGAATGGGTTAGCTCCGCTAGCAACAGATTGGCAGCTGTCCCGAGTTGCTCGTTATAAATCCACTGACATGGCCAATAAAAACTACTTTTCGCACACAAGTCCAACATACGGTTCACCGTTTCAAATGATGAAAGCTTTTGGAATTAGTTACCGAGCGGCAGGAGAAAATATAGCTGCTGGACAACAAACTCCGCAAGCGGTCGTGAATGCATGGATGAATAGTTCAGGACATCGAGCGAATATTCTCAGCTCGAGCTTTACACATATTGGCGTTGGATACTATAAAGGCGGTAGCCAAGGAGTATATTGGACACAAATGTTTATCTCTAAATAACCCAACCTAAAAACGACGAGAATGCGTGATTCACGTGCTCTCGTCGTTTCCCCTATCCTCATTTGCGAATACCTGTCTGTCTAGCAATTTGTCTAAATAACTGTTCATGGCGGGCTTCATCTTCAGCTGCCTGCAAAAATCGGCGCTTTGTCGCTACATCTGTTGTGCGTGCGGCAATGCTACGATAAAAAGCAGGCGTTTTTCCTTCATCCTTCAACGCTTCAATTACACCTTCTCGAAAATTTTTTGGTAAAACAGCGCTCGTTAGATTGGGATAGCCTCCTGCTAAGCGATTATAACTACGGCTAAACGCATGTAAATGTCGAATTTCATCTTGGCGTATACCTAAAATTATTTGCTTGATTTCGTTATTTGGAGCCATGTTCGCTAAAGCGGAATAATATTGAATAGCCTGGTGCTCGTCATTAGCCGCCCGATTAATATCACGATGCAATGCTTGATTTTGACGATATTCTTCGTAGTAGTAGTTATGCAAGGTCCTCATCTCCCCTTATTCATTTGTCACAATAGTATAATATGAAGAAGATGGGGATTTGACATTGTATTCAATAGGCACGCCCCATTTGATTCGCCGCCCATCTACTGCCTAGCTCATTGCAATCGTTCAGGAACAGGCGGAAGAGAAGAGTGTGGATCTGTTTCTTTAAATAAGGGGCTAGCAGGCTTCTCGATAGGAGAAGGAAATAAATGAGGAAATAAATCATACAAATCTTTTTTGGTGAGCGGCTTATATTCTTCTTTTAGTTCATAGCCGATTTTCCCATTTGGCTCCACTGTTGTCCACTTGACATGATCAATGCTTGAGACACCTTGTTCCCGCAGTTTCGTCTCCAGTTGATCTACTGTATAACGGAGTTTTCGCAAATTCTTTTCTACGAGCTGGCCGTCTTGAACAACAGGAATAGCCACTCCTGTCAACAGCCATTCCATGAAATTAAATTTGAGTTGCAGCCACTCCATAAACAACAACAATATAATAAATACAGAAGCTGCCGTAACCGAACCTAACACCTTATGTTCAATAAATGGCTGAATAATAATGGAACCGATCGAGATCATAATCACCGTTTGAACCACAGTCATATGGGTAACCGATTTCCTTCCAGCAATTCGTAACAGCACAATCCCTACTAAAAGCATTAAGCATGCTTTTCCCACTACTTCAAGAAACCCTTCCACATTCATGTTTGCCGCACACCTCCATTGCTGTTAGTGTAACACGCGAAAAAAAGATTATTCGTTTCTCCGCTGCAGGTGGTCTTGATAGTAATGAAAGACAGCGATACAGAAAATGAGCCACGCTGCTCCAGCTGTAAATCCACCAGTAACATCACTTGGATAATGCACACCTAAATAAATACGTGTCAGCCCGATGAGAAAAACGAGACAAACCGCAGCTACTGTACCAGTAACTTTCGCCCAGCGATGACGCAACAATTCAAATAATAAAAACGCAATCGCTCCGTAAAAAATAAACGAGCCCATCGAATGCCCACTCGGAAAGCTGTATCCTCCTTGTTCAATTAGACGCAAAATATCCGGGCGCTGCCGCTTAAATAGATCTTTTAACAATCCGTTAAACCATCCACCTAGCGCCACCGTTAGTACGAAAAACAA
The DNA here is from genome assembly GCF_016820555.1 of Bacillus sp. REN10. GTDB lineage: Bacteria > Bacillota > Bacilli > Bacillales > Domibacillaceae > Bacillus_CE. The sequence goes on from NZ_JADHDW010000003.1 coordinate 373,683, forward strand.
AGCATAGCTAAACCGTTTTTTTAAGAGTAAAATCAACGTTATCAATATGGTCCCAGCTGTCATCCAGCGAACGGAACCTAAGTTGGTAATAAAAATCATTTTCTGTGTTCGCCCTTCATTAATCCATGATTGCACTTCATGAATCACCGCTAAATCAAACGCTTCTACTTGATGCGCTTTTAATGCAGCCACTATCTCAATAAAGCCCCATATGAAAGCGCATAATAAAGCTATTAACACTCCATAATACACCACTGTTCGCTGTTTTTCTGCTTGATTCAAGTTTGCTTTTCTCCTTTCTCATTTGGAAATGAAAAAGAGGCTCACTCGCCTCTTTTCCTTACATGATTCCTTTTTCACTTAGCAGATCCTTCACAGATTGTCGTAGCTTTTCGTATTGAGCCTGCTCATTTCGATCACGCTTCTCTCCAATCGTAAACGCCGTTGGACGATTAAGTTCTACTGTCACTTCGACATCATAAAGGTACGTTGCATTACCGATTAAATCGATATAGAACTCATCTCCGCCTTTCGGATGAGCAATGCAACGGACTTTTCCGCCATTATTATATACATCAATCGGCTCATCAAATTGATTAAAGCCTAATAAACAAGTCACTAAGCTAGAAGACGACATTGCTGTGCCACACGCATTCGTGAACCCAACCCCACGCTCAAATGTGCGAACGTAAATCTTTCCCTCTTCGATAAAATGAACGAAACTGACATTCACGCCATCCGGACAAATCTCATTAGGACCATTCAACTTTTCACTGATCGTTTTCTGTACATCAGATGCTAAATCCGCTTGATCAACCATTGCAATTAAGTGCGGATTTGGCACAGCCAATGCAGAGAATGGAATTGAATCGGATAATTCGCTTACCAGTTCATTTAATAATGTCTTCTTGCCGTCTACCTTCATCGGTAAGTGCTTTAGCTCAAACAATACAGGAGAAATTTCTACACGGTATGTCGGAACATTTTCATACAAATCCTCTTCCCGATTCACTTGTAAATTCGCTTTCATCGTCTCGACAACAATTTCATCTTTTCCAAGCAAATCACATACGTAGCGGCCTAAACAGCGAAGACCATTACCGCACATAGATGCCTCTGAACCATCCGAATTAAAAATTCGCATTTTCGCATCCGCTTGTTCACTTTCCATGACAAACAAAATTCCATCGGCACCAAGACTTGATGAGCGGCTACATAAAGCAAGGGACAATTCTCTTCTCTCTTCTTCAGTAAAAGAATAGCCATACGTCCATTCATCAATTATTAAAAAATCATTGCTTGATCCATGACATTTCGTTACTTTTATTTCCATTTCTCTCTCTCCTTCGTTGACAAAAACTTTTTTATAGCATACCAAATGCAGGGGCTCATGGTCTATGGAAGAGAGAAAATGTTACAAAAATATAAAAAGTGGCGAGAAAATTCTCACCACTTTCTTCTTATATATAATGCAGCACAAAATTAAACAAGAATAAAGCTGCAATGACATACAATAGCCAAGATACTTCTCGCCCTTTACCGGTGATGACTTTCAGCAACGGATATAGAATAAATCCGGTCGCCATACCGTCTGCGATACTATACGTAAATGGAATCATCACGATGATTAAGATTGCCGGAAAAGCTTCGGTTAATTCCGATAAATCCAAATGGCGAATATTTTGCACCATCAGTCCGCCAATAATGATGAGAACAGGGGCAATCGCCATGTCCGGAATCCATTTCATATAAGGAATCGCAAAAATGGACAATAGAAATAAAATACCCGTCGTTAACGATGTCAAACCTGTTCGCCCGCCCGTAGCAATCGCAGCTGATGACTCAACGGTTGCGACAGTTGAACTCGTACCGAATAGACCCGATGTGAAAGTAGATGCGGCCGTAGCTTGAAGACTTCGTTTAAATTTTTCAGGTTGGTTCGCAAACTCAGTATGTCCATGAACAAGACCAATGTTTTCAAACACGAGCACCATCGTTAATGAAAAGATTGCCGTCCAAAACGGAATCTCCATCCAGCGGTGGAATGAAAAAGCGCCGAACACATCTTTATATATCGCAAAGGACATCGATGTATTCCCTACTTCCGGCAATAATCCGCATACGGCAGTTAACACCGTGCCGAACAAAATGCTCCATAAAAAGCCACCTTGCAGCCCTTTAATAAATACAAACAAAGCAAACAATAAGGTGACCATCGTAATGATGACAGACGGATCACTCAAATCTCCTAAAGCTACAAGAGCATTCTCGCCGCGAACAATTATACCGCCTTTTTCTAACCCGATCAGCATTAAAAACAAGCCAAGTCCGACTGAAATAGCCTCCTTTAATGTAGTCGGGATGGCAGCATTGAGCCAATCCGCCATTTTCGTCAATGAGACTAACATAAAAACCACTCCAGAAATGACTACCACTCCAAGTGCTTCTTGCCAGCTTAACCCCATAGACTGAACGAACGTGTAGGCAAACATCGCATTAATTCCCATGCCTGGCACTAATAAAATCGGTGCATTCGCCCAAAAGGCCATCATCATGCAGCCAAAAACAGCACTTAAAATAGTCGCAACGACCGCTCCTTCAAACGGAACTCCGGCCTCCGACAAAATGAGCGAATTCACAGCTACGATATAAATGATCGTGAAGAAACCGATCGCTCCCGCTGTTACCTCTCTTTTTATTGTCGTGCCGTGCTCAACTAATTGAAAAAATCCTCCATTCTTTTTCATCTACATGTACCTCTCGTACAACGCCCTCTCCCTACCCGCTATTTGCCTTCGCAAACAGCCACAAACTGTATTTTAGCAAAGACATTCCCGAAGAACAATCATGTTTTTCAACACTTTAATTATCAGAAAAATAACTTTTTCGTAATCTTCCATAGATTGCTATTTAAATAGTGAAAAATATGTTAACATAGACACGATAAGTTACTTCATCTCTTCAGTCATTTAGATTGTTCGAGGTAGATTTTGCCATTACATAGCATTAAAAACGAAAAGTGGAGTGAGTTTCATTGAAAGCAAGAGAAAAAAGAAAGAACGGCAACATTCGATTACTAATGATGATTGTGGTATTATTATTTACTTCTTTTAGCTTAGCAACCTATCATTTGATCCAGAAGAAACAAGCGGTTGCTCTAGCCGAACAAAAAGAAATCGAGAAGCAAGAGCAAGTTAAAAGAGAGAAAGAACAAGCAAAACGGGAGGCAGAGGAAGCCCAAAGAAAGAAAGAAGAGGAAGAACGCCAAAAGTTTCCGCAAATTGCTCCTGCTCCTGTTATTCCTGCTGAAGAAAAGACGGTCTATTTAACATTTGATGATGGGCCTTTTGATGTATCTATGCAAATACTAGATCTTCTTGACAAATATAATGCAAAAGCTACTTTCTTCATGTTAGAACCGAACATCCGCAAGCATCCGCAAGCGGTTCAAGAAATGGTAAAAAGAGGACATGCCATCGGGATGCACGGTGTGACACATGATGTAAAACAAGTGTATCGCAGCGCTGATTCAGTGGCGTCTGAGATGAAAGCCGGTCAACAAGCCATTAAAGAAATTACTGGCTATGAAACACATTTAATTCGAACACCTTACGGGTCATTTCCTCATATGAAACCAAACTATAAACAAAAAGTAAACGAAGCAGGGTTTAAAATGTGGGATTGGACGGTTGATAGTCTTGATTGGAAATTCCGTAGCCCTGCCTATGTCAATCATGTCATTAATCATTTAAGTCCTGCAAAAGCGCAAAGCAGAGGTGAAATCATCTTATTGCATGAAAAGCCAGCAACCGCTCAATCTTTAGCGAACTTGCTTAAATATTTGCAAGACAACGGGTACGCGATGCGTGCATTAAATGAAAATACAGAGCCATATCAATTACGTCCATAAAAAAGTCTCCCTGCCTATCTAACGATGGATACGCGGGGGGACTTTTTTTACAATGAATCCATCAATTGCAAAAGATGATCAGCCACTTTCTCGATATTGACCTGTTGATCACCGACAGCCATATCATGATGCGACCTAATTTGCTGATGGCCATCAACGAGATACATACTCGTTGAATGCGTCACATAGCCTGCTTCATCCTTTTCATAAAACATACTAAAACGATCTGCAAACCTTTTTGTCTCTTGCTCAGATCCCCGTAAAAATAACCAATTATTGCTTGAAATTTGAAATGCCTCTTTATACTGTAATATCCGTTCTTTCGTATCATAGTCTGGATCTAATGTGATCGATAGAATGAGATACTGATCCTCTGACACTCCTTTCTCTTTCATGATTTGTTGCAATCCCTTTAAATCTGCCATCGTCGTCGGACAAATATCAGGGCATTTCGTGTAAAAGAACATAACCAACAAAGGCTTGCCCTTCATATTGAATTCTTTGCCTCTTACTTCCTCCAGTACCGGCTCTTGTACCTTCCCAAGCTTCGGTAACTCAACTGATTTCGGCCACAAAAATAAGATGATCAGAAAACCGATTACAAATAACGTTCCGATTGTGAATATCCGCATCCCGCTCTCCTTTCATTTCTTATGACTACACCCGAAATGAATAGCGAATCAACAACATCGTGATCGTATGAAGAATGGTTATAAAAAAAGCAAGCCGATACATATTTAAAACAAGCATTTCCTCAGCATTGAGGGGAATATTGCATACAGCCGGGTTTTGCATGACAACGGCGAGCATCGAGCCCATGATAGCACCCATCGCTCCGCTATATAAACTCAGCACTTTTGCCGGAGCTTTCATTACTCGGCTGAACCACCAACCAATGAATGTTCCAAGAAATATTGACGAAATAGAAAGAAGTGAATGCAGCAATTTAAGATGAAGAGCTAATACAAAAGCAGAAACCATCACTACGGTCATACAAAGTGTCATTGAAAATCGTTCATCCAATAATAGCTGCTTCTTTTTTAGCATCTGATAGACAATGCAAGAAACTACTACATTCCATAGAAAGAAAAGAATAAGCAGCACGATGGCTATCACGACCTTTTAACGGAAATATACATCAGCCATACACTCATCACTAATAACACATGAATAAACAAAATAAATAAATCCATTCCTTCTACTACCGTACCAATCATTGGCGCCATTAACCCGATCATCATGCCATTCGTCCATCCCGTCATGAATGTTTGATCATCAAACACTAAACCAAACAAAGCTCCTACTGCCGCACCTATTAATGTGGAAAGGATCGTAATCAGCGTATAATGAAATGGATACTGCACAATCAACAACACACCAGACAATATCGCCGCCATCCCTCCCATTAACAGGCTAATATTCATTCCCAACTGAAAGCCGATGAAGCGCCTCATCCGAAACACATACGAATAAAAGGCCACCCCGATGCAAACATCCATATAAAGAAGAAACAAAAAGACTGACTGCGACATAGGTACTCCTTTATCTTATTCATAGAATCAAATCATCACAGTGTATGCTTGGATTGGCTCATTCATGAATCGTGTAGGTCAACTATAAAAGTAATAACATTCATCGTGTATAAAAGCTTATTTATAGATGAATTTTCTACTTAACTTATCGATTCATTATTTTAGATCTCCATTTCTTCAAATAAATATTTTTTGGTAATTTATCCAAAAACAAAACTTTCTTCTAAAACTGCTATGTAGTATTATTGTTTCAGGTATTAAGTCATATTTATGTATAGGAGAAAACAAAATGAGCAAAAGTATAGGGTTTAAAATGGTCTTAATATTTTCATCTATTGTGTTGCTATCATGTCTTATTATTTCCTATATTAGCTATATTTCTTCTGTTCGTTTAGTGGAAGATTCGTTAAGCGCTGTAGCTGGAAATATCGCAAAACAAGCAGCCGAAGAAATCGACATCAATAAATACAACGAAGAAATCACAGTGGAGGCTGGAGAAACAGAATATTATAAAGAAGTGCGAACAGAATTAAACAATATAAGAGAAAAAACCGGATTGACTTATTTATATACGCTCGCTCGTGAAAAAAATGGAGATGGATACGATTATTTTTATATGGTAGATGGCAAACCACTAAATGACGAGGAAGCAGCAAAATTAGGTGATAAAGAAGATGTCACTAAATTCCCTCAAATTGCAAAGGCATTTGAAACAGGGGATATACAAATTGAAGTGACAAACACCGAAGAATATGGAGGTCTTGTGACGACATTTGTTCCGCTAAAGACCAATTCTGGTGAAGTCATTGGTATAGTAGGGGCAGACCTAGATGCAACTCAAGTGTATAACTCAATGAGTTCATATAAAAACAAAACGATTATTTTTTCTCTCATTATTCTATTAACTAGTATAATAATTGTATATGTATTTACTCATTACTTGGTCAAACCTTTAAGAAGCTTAACTAAGCAGATTTCACAAGTAGGCAACGGCGACCTATCCATTGTACTTGAACACAAGCGAAAAGATGAAATAGGCATTTTAACCAAATCATTTCAGCAAATGATGAATGAATTAAAGAAAATTATTCAAGGCATAAATAATAATTCGGTCCAGTTAGTGAACGCATCGAACCAACTATTACACAGCACAAATGAAGTGAAGGAAGGCAATCATCAAATCTGCTTCACGATGAACGAACTATCCGATGGAGCCGATAAACAAGCCAATTCTGCTACTGAAATTTCTCAAACCATGAAACATTTTACTCATCAAATTCAAGAAGCAAGCGATAAAGGAATGGAACTTAGTCATCGTTCCAACAAGGTGATGGAACTAACAAACAAAGGCTATACTTTAATGAGTGAATCAGAAGAACAAATGGATACCATTCACCAAGAAGTCATGGAATCTATTAAAAAGGTAAAAGGATTAGATTTACAAACAAAAGAAATCTCCAAGCTCGTTCAAGTGATTCAAGACATTTCTGATCAAACGAATTTATTGGCATTAAACGCCGCGATCGAAGCAGCTCGTGCAGGAGAACATGGAAAAGGCTTTGCTGTAGTAGCTGATGAAGTTCGTAAATTAGCTGAAGAAGTATCAGGGTCCATAGGGAATATTGTCGAAATTGTCGAAGGCGTTCAGAATGAATCAAAAGACACAGTAGCCGCTTTGCAACATAGCCACACACAAGTCACAGAAGGAGCAAGAAAGATTAAAGTCACAGGAGAAACATTTAAGGAAATTAATCAATCTGTATTGGATATGCAAACAAAAATACAGAATATTTCCAATAACTTGAACGTGATTTTCAAACAAAGTGAGAATATTAATTATTCTCTAGAAAATGTAGCTTCAACAGCCGAAGAATCCTCGGCCGGAATTGAAGAAATTTCAGCCACCATTCAGCAATCGACTAGCGTTATGGAGGAGATTGTCATCAATTCTAAATCAGTGGCCGAATTAGCTGAAGAGTTAAACCAATCCGTTGGTCATTTTAAATTAAAATAACAAATATTCAAAAGGGGCCCGAAATCATTTCGAGTCCCTTTTGAATATTTTGATTTCCTCTTTTTTATCCTTCGATCGACTTCACAAGATTCGCCATCTCAATCGCCGTCGCCGCTGCTTCCCAGCCTTTGTTACCAGCTTTTGTTCCGGCGCGTTCAATCGCTTGTTCGATCGTATCTGTCGTTAATACGCCAAAGATCACCGGCACACCTGATTGCATCGCCGCTTGAGCCACTCCTTTTGTTGCTTCATTGCTCACGTATTCAAAATGAGCGGTAGAGCCCCGAATAACCGTTCCGAGCGTCACCACTGCATCATACTTGCCACTATCCGCCATCTTTTTCGCAATTAACGGAATTTCAAAAGCACCTGGCACCCAAGCAACTTCGACATCCTCTTCATTGACTCCATGACGGCGAAGCGCATCTTCTGCTCCGCTCAACAGCTTGCCTGTAATAAATTCATTAAAACGTGCCACAACGATCCCAATTTTCAGCCCTGTACCAATTAAATTTCCTTCATATGTTCTGCTCATCTCAAATCTCTCCCTTTTTTATAAATGTAGCATATGTCCTAGTTTGGATATTTTCGTCTCTAAATAGTGCCTGTTTTCTTCTTTCGGTGGCATTTCGATCGGTACGCGCTCGACAACTTCAAGTCCGTATCCTTTTAATCCAGAAATTTTGCGCGGATTATTCGTTAATAGACGCATCTCCTTCACACCGAGATTGCGTAAAATTTGGGCGCCGATGCCGTAATCACGCAAATCATCCGCAAAGCCTAATTTTTCATTTGCTTCCACCGTATCGAAGCCTTGCTCTTGCAGCTTATACGCCTTTAATTTATTGATCAAACCAATGCCGCGGCCTTCTTGACGCATATACAGTAAAATCCCCCGCCCCTCAGCTTCAATTTGCCGCAGTGCCGCCACCAGCTGAGGACCGCAATCACAGCGGCAAGAGCCGAACACATCTCCTGTTAAGCATTCTGAATGAACGCGAACGAGAACGGGCTCGCCATCAGTCACATTACCTTTTACTAAGGCGACATGCTCTTTTCCTGATAATTTCTCCGTGAAACCAACGGCTTGAAAATGACCAAAATCCGTCGGCAAGTCAATCTCTACTTCGCGAGTGATTAACTCTTCCTTTTTGCGGCGATACTCAATTAAATGTTGAATCGTAATCAGCTTTAAGTCTAGTTCCTCAGCCATTGTCACTAAGTCCGGAAGCCTTGCCATCGAGCCATCTTCTTTCATGATTTCACAAATCACTCCAGCTCCCTTCACGCCGGCAAGATGAGCCAAATCCACAGCTGCTTCTGTATGACCTGCTCGTTTTAATACGCCCCCCTTTTTCGCAACAAGCGGGAAAATATGACCCGGCTGCTTGAAGTCCTCTGGCACTGCCTCCTCTTTTAACATTTCTTGAATCGTCGCCGCCCGTTCAAACGCACTAATGCCGGTATGCGTCGATTTATGGTCAATACTAACAGTAAAAGCCGTGCCATGGCTGTCCGTATTATTCGTTACCATCATTTGCAAGCCGAGCTTCTCAGCAATCTCTTCTTCCACAGGCACGCAAATCAAGCCGCGCCCCATTTTCGCCATAAAATTGACCATTTCCGCATCGGCAAACTCTGCTAACCCGATAAAATCTCCTTCATTTTCGCGATCCTCATCATCGACAACGATCACGACTTTCCCTTGCTTCAAGTCCGCTAATGCTTCTTCGATTGATGCAAACATATCTATTCACCCCTGTTTTTATTATGCAAATCCATGCTTTTGTAATAAATCCATCGTAACAGTAGAGGTTTTCTCTTCTTTTTTCTGATTAAGCATTCGCTCAATATATTTGGCCAATAAATCACACTCAATATTGACCGGATCACCGATATTTTTCTCTGACAAAATCGTTTCCTCCTGCGTATGGGGAATAAGAGAAATCATTAGCTTTTTGTCATCTACCGCAAAAATCGTTAATGACGTTCCATCCAAGGCAACCGAGCCTTTGCGTAAAAAATAGTGGGAATATTCTTCAGGATATTCGATCTCAATATAAAGCGCATTTTCCACTCTTTTTTTACTAACGATCGTGCCGACACCATCAATATGACCAGAAACGAAATGCCCACCGAAGCGGCCGTTCGCCGCCATCGCTCGCTCTAAATTCACTTTCGACCCACGCATTAACACACGCAGTGACGTCGCATGAAACGTCTCTGGCATGACATCCGCGGTAAAATGAGTAGCAGTAAAACTCGTGACTGTTAAACAAACACCATTCACAGCAATACTATCACCAAGCTTCACATCTCTAAGCACAGTGTTCGCTTTAATGGCTAACTCTAGTGACTGAGCACCTGCTTTCACGCTTTCCACTGTTCCGACTTCTTCTATAATCCCTGTGAACAATTCGTTTCACTTCCTTCTTTCGGCGAGGCGGTTATTTTTATATCTTGTCCAATAATTTCAACTTTTTCGAACGTTAATGGAACCGCTTCATCCATGATCGCAAATCCTTGACCACCAACCGCAGTTGGCGCGAGCTTCCCGCCGATCAATTTCGGTGCGACATAAATTAACATCTTTTGAAATGCTCTTTTTTCAATAAAGGATGCATTAATCTCGCTTCCTCCTTCTACAAGAAGCGTCATGATGCCGATGTCTCCTAGCTTTTTCAGTAAAAGTGGAATATCAATCTCACGCGTTTGTAAGCGAATCACTTTCACCTCTTGTTCAATTAATTGCAGCTCTTTTGACTGAGGCGCCTCTTGTCCACAAACAACGATCGTTTCCGCTTGTTTATTTTTCACAACATTGGCGGTGAGCGGAATCCGCAAATGCGTATCTAATACAACTCGAATGGGGTGTTTACCTCCCTGGGGCAGACGGGTGGTTAAGATGGGGTTATCTTGTAAAATGGTATTGATGCCAACTAAAATCGCATCCTGTTGATGACGAATATAGTGCACATCCTCTCTTGCTTGCTCACTCGTAATCCAGCGACTATGTCCGGTATACGCAGCTGTTTTGCCATCGGCTGTTATGGCTGTTTTCATCGTGACGTATGGTGTTTTCGTTTGAATAAAATGAAAAAATGGTGCTAATAATTCCGAAGCTTCCTTCTCGCAAATGCCTGTCTCTACTTCAATCCCGGCCGCTCGCAACCTGTCAATTCCTCTTCCAGCCACCGCCGGATTCGGATCCATGACCGCGATATATACTTTCTTAATACCTTTCGCAATCGTCAAATCCGCACAAGGTGGTGTCTTCCCGTAATGAGAACAAGGCTCAAGCGTCACATACAAATCCGCTCCCCTTGCTTCCTCACCAGCAGCGGCCAATGCATGTACCTCCGCATGGCCCTCTCCCGCTTTCATATGGGCACCCATACCAATCACGCGGCCATCCTTCACCACAACAGCTCCCACCGGTGGATTCGGCGACGTCTGACCTCGAACTCCTTCAGCGAGCGACAACGCGATTTTCATATAATGTTCTCGTAACATCGTCCCTAGCCATCGCTCCTCTCTTTCTAATTCGTCCAATGAAACACATCAATTGACAGCCCATCAATCGACAAAAGCCCCTTATTTATAAAAAATAAGGGGCATAATGGCATAAACAAATAAGCGTCTAAAAATATAATTTTTAAAAACGCCTCATCCTTCTCCCATCCAGACTATACTGTCGGTTTCGGAATTTCACCGAATCAACCACAAACAAAACCGCATGCAGTTCACGGACTAAGAGCCACCGCTCATCACCGCCGGTAGGGAATTTCACCCTGCCCCGAAGGATATACTATTCAAGTTAATTCTTATTATTACCTTGGAAGTGTGATTGTGTCAAGGGTTTAGGTGTTCGCTATCTGATTAATTTGGGTTGAAACTGAAGGTTGTTGACCAATTTCGTCAACAATTCGTCAACAACTTCTAGCCTGAAATGCTTATGAAATTAAAAGCTTCCCAATTGTGAGGGCTTTACACTTCAACAACCTATATTCAACGTAGTATGTTATAAATCTGTTGATCAAATTAGTAGATCATGCTATTTTAAATGTGTACCACATACTATGTGGAATGTAAATTAATTTTAAATTGTTAATATATCTAAACTATGTGGAAAAATCTCTGATAACAGTTATCAGGGATTTTTTATTTACATCGAAAAAAGCCCCCATCCATACGTACATGGAGTTCAACAACAAGAAAAACCTGGTCACCAATAAAGTGCCAGGGTAAATTAAACAATACAACAGGCCCCTCTCACACGAGAAGGGCTCTTTCTATTTGAATAGTAAATAATACGTAAAAATATTTTAAAAAAAGCAAAAAAATATCAAGCAATCCGCTCTACATACCTCAAATAACATGTTGTTATTAATATATAAGGAAGTGATGATAAATGAGTAGAATAGAGAGAAGGCGTGAGATGAAAGAACGCCGAAGAGAAAAAGCGATGATAACAGTAGCCGTCACTAATGTTATCACCGCAATCCTAAATTTCCTAAAAGCGCTCCTAGGCTAAAGGAAATGGAGGACGAGGGCGAAAGCCCTCCCCTCTGCTCTCTATTATACAACAATTAAAGAGGTGATGCAGGCATGAAATACACATTGTTAATGGTGCTATCTATAATTGCTCTGCTGTTGACGATTATCACATTTTTCATGTGATCCAAAAACCTCTCTATTCTGCTCAAATCTCAAATAAATAATAAGTTAGAGGTGATTAAAGTGACTAAAGAAGAATACGAAAAGTATCAAAAATGGTGTCAGGAAAACCTTGTTATGGCAGCTGAAGGTCATAAAATTACAGGTCAATCTTTGATAGGATTTAATCAATCCGTTACATTAGGAAAGATTAAACCATTCCTTGAATTCGGAGAGGCTCGTAAAACAAGATTATACTTGCGATCTGACTTAGAAGAGTATGCGAAAACTAAACGTATTAGATAAACGCAAATAAGCCCCCATCCAATCGGACAGGGGCTTTGCTGTTACTCTAATTAGATGCTTTTTTCATATTTTGCAATCAACGTTTCATTATTACCTACTAAACCCAAATTAAAAGCTTTTTTCACGATATCCCCAACTTGCATGTTGAAATAAGGTGAATTAGATGAAAATCTCATTTGATCCTGTAAAAATTGATTGTGAAACTTCGAAATATCTCTCGCTTTATTTGAATTGACTACTTTGTTTTTCTCAACAGCTTCTTTAAACTCTGAAAAACCAATCTCAGCTTTATGAGTATTCAAACTTTCAGCTTTATCAACTCCACCATGACCATACATTTGAGTGACCCATGGAACTATAGTTAATTGATTATATGCCTTAAAGTATGCTACATCAGATGCATTCATTCTTGTATTCACTCTCCTTAATTTTCAATTTTAAAATAAATATAATCAGAATAAGTATTACTGCTAGCATAATCTAAACCAGTAATTTCTATTGTACCAGAACCTACTAAACTCATAGGGATATCATAATATTTGATATAGCCATAAACAATTCTATCTCTACCTACAAGATAATCAGTTAGTTTATATAACTCTTTAGTTTTATGTGTGATATCCTCTCCACCACTTTTAATTCTTAAAAATCCATTTCTTACCGTACCTTCCTCGTATATCGCAATACGAACAGTCTCACCTTTTAAAGGTTTTTCCGCATGTCGTTGATAACGCGTAAGTTTTTCCATAACAAAGTCATTACCATCTGAAGTGATCCCCACTATCTGTACATCTGTAAGTCGTGGTGCTGGCCCTGCCGAAGATTCACTTGGTGCTACCCAAAATACTGCAGACATAGTTAAAGCTAATGTTACTAAAACCGAAAATACTTTCTTCATTTTACCATTCCTCCTTATATATGTAA
>NZ_JADHDW010000030.1 GCF_016820555.1 Bacillus sp. REN10
CTGACACCAATTACCCCTTTTCTTTTTTGATTATTATAACAAAAAGAAAAGGAAAAAGACTGTAAACAGAAGTAAATCATTTGATGATAAAAAAACAGAGAGCCGAATGAACGACTCTCTGTCTATACTTTATCGCTTTAAAGTAGTGGGGGTCTGACACCATTTCCTATGATTATTATAACAAAGAAAAAAGGAAAAAGACTGTAAACAGAAGTCAATCATTTGATGATAAAAAAACAGAGAGCCAAATGAATGACTCTCTGTCTGTACTTTATTGCTTTAAAGTAGTGGGGGTCTGACACCAATTACCCGTGAATACATAAAAATAGCCAACCGTCTTTTGATAGACAGTTGGCTGGTGAAAGAAGAGAGCCGTAGCCCTCCACCTTTACTTTATTACTTTAAAGAAGTGGGGGTCTGACCCCAATCTTCCCGGGGTCTGACCCATTTCCCAAAGAGAAAAGGAAAAAGACTGTAAAAAGAAATGAATAATTTTATGATAAAAAAACAGAGAGCCGAATGAACGACTCTCTGTTTTTACTTTATCAATTTAAAGCAGTAGGGGTCTGACACCCGTTTCCCAGTTATTAAAATTATTTAATAACAACAGATTGCTTTTTAAGGATTTTGTTTTGTGCATCTGACTTATCAACAATATTAGCAGTAGCATCTTTAGTACCTACAGTAATAGAGGATACTTTATTAAGATCTAGAGAACCAGCAGTAATTGCATCTCTTTCTGCAACCGTTAATCCAGTATGTTTCTTAACTAGAATATCTTTATCAGCGTCGAAAGTAGCATTTCCATTTACATCAAAGTACACTGTAACTGTTTCTGCATTTCCTGCTGTACCAGCTGATTTGTCTAGATTATTATTAAATGTAATTACATACTTGCCAGCATCTGCTCCTGCTCCATTACCAATCTCTACTTGCGCTGGAGTAGCAATTGTAACTAACTCACCATTTAATGATAATTTCAGGTCTGCAAGTGCAAGGTCTGAAGTTAGAGTAGCATCAATTGGCGCTACTTTTTCATCAAAACCTAGAGTTAAAGTACCGTTAGTATTTAAAGAAGATTTTGCTTTAACAATTACTGGACCTGCATTATCTGCAACTGAAACTACAGTTTGGTTTACACTTACCTGTGTTCCAGAAGGAGTAGCTACGTTTTGAACACGGAATACTGCACCAGCATCGTCTTCTTTAATAAATTCAGCAGGTAAAGTAATTGCTACTTCTTTCTTAGTAGCTGTATCAAATGTAATAGTTGTATCAGCAGGAAGTGCTAAACCATTAACGCTGTAGTTAGCAGGATTAGTAGCACTTGCATATGTTACTTCATCATCGAATGTAGCTACAATTTGGTTAGATTTAGCTACTGAAGCAACATTAACTTTAAGTTCCGATGCTGCTCCTGCACCAAAATCAACAACTAATTTTTGAGTTTTAGATTCATTGCCAGTTAAAGCAATATCCGTTACGTATCCAGCGGCAACTGAAACTTCTAATTTACCACTCTTAACTACTGCAGCAGTAGTTTTATCAATATTAATTCTAACAGTTTTCTTATCATCTAATAATGAAGCTGTTGGAGTTGTTCCTAAAATATCTACTACAGCACCAGTAGTAACATTTTTTGCAGTTAAGCCAGTAATAGTAGTAGGAGCCGCTTTTAATACTTCATCATATTTCAATAACAATGTTGTAACTTCACCTTTAGAGTTTTTAATATACTCAACAGACTGCAATTTAGGTTCTACTTCATCTTTAGTTAATTTAACAACTTGAGAAGTAGCAGCCATTTTATTTCCTAAGCTATCTTTTACAGTGTTTTTAGTCATCACTGTGAAAGAATAAGATTTTTTAGAAGTATATGGGTCAAAGACAGACTTATCAATATCTACGTAAAATACTTTTCCTTTTTCGCTTGCTACAGTTGATTCTGTAACTGCATAGGCACTAGTAGCAAGATCATTTAAGTCCTCTTTTTTAAGAAGAACACCTGATACTACTGAATCTACATCCATCTTTTTATCAAACGTTAATTTAATTTGTCCATCACTTACTGTAGAAATTGAATAAGCTGGAGCAGCTGTATCTTTAGTAACTTCAAATGTTTTCGTAGTAGATCCAGTTACATTTCCAGACAAGTCAGTTAAGTTAATAGCTTCAATTGAATGAGTTTTCCCAGTTTCTAATGATAAGTTTTCAATAGTTCCAGAAAGACCATCAGCAGCTAACTTAACAGATTTAGTAGTACCATTAACTTTAACAGTTGGTTGAGCAACTGGCTCTGAGAACTTGATAGTTACTGAGTCTGCTTCTGCACCCGCTGTTTTAGCAGATACCTCTGTAATAGTTGGAGCAACAGTATCATGTACTGTAACAGTCGTAGTGTAAACTGGGAACTTATCAGTTAAAGAACCTTTTACTAGAATATCTTCAACAGTTACTGTAAATACTGCACTTTCAGTTTTTTGAATTGGAGTTGTTAGTGTAATTAATACAGACTTACCATCTTCTTGTACTTTTGTAGTGTAATCAGTTGTAGCTGTTAATGGAGCTGCAACTCCATTCTTCTTAAGAAGATAGTTTGCATCTGTTTCAGCAGAGTTTTTATTAACTTCTTTGTTGAATTTAACTAATAATTGTTTACCGTTAATCGCCATTATTCTTGAGAAAGCTAACATCCTGATGCTAGTTTGTTCTTGATTGAATAAAACCCAGAAATCAATATTTTATAAAGCTTCCTTTTAGATAGCTTGCAAGATCATTGCACAAATAAAATTTGTATATCAACGATTTCAAAAAGGGGTACTCTTAGAATAGATAACTAAAAGATATTTTTAATTATTAACCAACTTGTGCAAGAAACGTCATTATTATATCTCTTAAGAATAGACCACCTTAATGTCTTTAATTTCACCTATAACTAGTGGAGCTAGCTGCACATATTTTCCATCAAGCTATGCGCA
>NZ_JADHDW010000031.1 GCF_016820555.1 Bacillus sp. REN10
AGAGGTAACCAAAAACTGGCCGAACATGAGCAAGAAATTTATCTGGATGGACAGGTGCTTACAAAGTCGCCATTTATCTATGAAAAGGATTACGATTTGGGTGACATCGTTACTCTGCAAAATCGGGAATGGGGCATTGGGCTAGATACCCGGATTACCGAAGTTAAAGAAATTTACGAGAGAGGGGGGGAGACGAATTGACATAACCTTTGATAATCGTAGGCCGACTTTGATTGATAAGATTAAACAAGAATTTAGTCAGGTCGGTATGGAGCTTCGGAGATAAACGTTTAGCAGTCGTTATTTTTTATGCCTTTTAGGATGATAAAGTATATCCCCAGTAGGCTTTTTTATTTTGGTTATATTTCTATATTTACTCTCTTGGCTAATTTATAATTAAATGGGAGAGGAGGGAGATCATGACTGCATACTTTAATGATATAACAAATCAATTTAATCCTAGGAAGGTGTTGTTATATTCGAAAGATGGTCAATATTTCTGTGAATCTAAAAAACATGAAATGAAGCAAACGAATTTATCAACTTATGTTTGTCAAGAGTGTAAGAAAATATATATGGGTCCACTAATGATCAGATGATTTTCAGGGTACATCCTAACGGGTGTACTTTTTTCTTTTACATCAGGACGATAATGTGACATAAATAATAAAGGAAGGGGATAGAAATGGAAGAATACAAATATGATAAGGTACCTATAAATCCCTCAATTATAGAGGAATTAATAATTGAATTGTTCAATGGTAAAACTATTAAACGTAATGAAATAGTAGAAGGAGTCTTAAATCACCATATAGCAAATGGAGGATTATCGCCAGAGGCTAAAGACTTTCCGAGGTCAGTTAAAAAAGCGCTTAGTAACATGTCTAAAAAAGGATGGGCAATAAATAAGACGTATGGTTATTGGGAAATAAATAAAGGGGATTCACTTGTAATGGAAGAGATTGAGTGCCAAGAAGATGAAACAAAAGAAGAATATTATCCAGAAATTTCAGCACAAGTTGTATATGGAAATGGTAGTTCCTCAGTTTATTTATACTACTTTGATACTTACAAAAAATTGGCTTTATCTGAAGGTAAAAAAACATGGCCTTGCAAAATTGGAAGATCCGACAGAGACCCGTTAACCCGAATACTATCTCAAGGAACTACAGCATTACCGGAAAAACCCACAATTGAATTTGTCATTAAAACTAACGATTCATCTTTATTGGAAACGATGTTGCATTCTATATTAAAAATGAGAGGACAACATATTGAACACTCTCCTGGATCAGAATGGTTTAATACAAACCCTAGTGAAGTAATTGAATTAATTCAAATCGTAAATAAAAACTTGTTGGATATATAAAACTATTTCAATGCTAACACTTAAGCACTCTTGTTCAAGGGTGCTTTTCCATTTCTAAATTCTATATTTTTACTTAGAAACATACAAATATGCAAAAAAAAATGAGATGAGAATTTGTAACAAGTAAAGAGTGAGATAGTCGATTGGATACATTGATAAGAATAAAAAACTGTGAATTAGAAGAAGAAAAAGAGGTCAAGGGGTGACGGTAATGGAATATATACAAAGAATTTATGCTGCTCTTATGGGAGCGTTATTTACACCACTATTTGAAAATCTGTACGGTGAAGGAGAAACTGTTAAGGCAATCATGGTTGCTGTCGCGTTTTTTATTGCTATGGACTGGCTTAGTGGCATTCGAGCTGCTAAAAAAGATAATACTTATGCTTCAAAGTACGGATTAGACGGTGTCTTTCGTACTTTTTTTATTGCTTTGCTACCGGCCGGTGGACATTTATTAGATGCTGCACTAAGTCTTCCAGGTATTTTATTTGGACTCTTGTCGTTTGGAGTCCTATACCATGTGTTGCAATCGATGACGGCGAATGCAATTAGATCTGGCTGGTGTGATTGGGTGCCAGTTTCCGCATTAGAAAAAATTACTTAGTGGGTTGGATCGGAGTTAGAATCTAAAATTAGTCGATCAGAGAAACGGAAAAATGAGAGGGGAGTTCAGTAATGGTTAAAGTAGTTGTAATCGATTTTGGACATGGCTTTCCGGATCCAGGCGCAGTTAAATACGGTCAGGAATATAAGTACGCCCGCCAGATCGGTGTAGAGGTGGCGAAGCGGCTGCCAGAATCCATCAAAGTGATTTATACTCGTACATCCGACAAAGCGTTAGACACCAACAAAGGACGTGATTTAAACATCCGTTGTAACATTGCAAATAACGCTCGTGCCAATCTATTTGTCAGCATTCATTTGAACGCTGGTGGCGGTACGGGATATGAAACATTGGTTTATTCACCTTGTAAAGAGGGTGATACGCTACATGCCGAGGTAGCAAAAGTTTTACCTAAACACGACCTTAAAGACCGCGGCATTAAGTCACGTAAAGACGTTCGTGTGCTAAATGGTACACAGATGCCTGCTTTATTACTAGAGTGTCTATTTATTGACAACAAAGCTGATATGGACAAGTTAAACAACCAATCGTTCTTCAAA
>NZ_JADHDW010000032.1 GCF_016820555.1 Bacillus sp. REN10
TTCTTTCCGAAAGTGGTTCAATGGCAGGGGAAACCCCAATCCGCTACAAAGGCTATCGTTATGATATTGAGACTGGTTTATACTATCTGATTGCACGCTATTATCAGCCAGCAGAAGGAGTTTTCCTCACAGTAGATCCAGAAGGTGGAGACACGAACGATCCGAAGACACAGAATGGTTACGCTTATGCAAACAATAACCCAGTTATGATGACTGATCCAGATGGGAATTGTGCATGGCTTGTAATTAATGCTGGTTTTGCGGCTTATAGTGGCTATCAAGCTTATAAATCTGGTAAAGGTGCCAGAGGAATAGCAGCTGCAGCAACTTTTGGATTTGTCGGCGGAGGAAAAGGAAAAGCAGTTAAAAAAGGGATCGGATTAGTCAAGAAAATCCATGGGAATAGCCGGAAGAGTAAAAAAGCGAATCGTGGTTACGAGATATATAAAATAGTGAATGGACAAAAGCGTGTAGTGAAAGTCGGAATCAGTGGATGGAAAATATCTAAGTCTGGAAAGTCATATAGAGCGACTAAACAAGCGGATAAATGGGCTAGAAAATATGGAGGAACATATCATACTAGAATTGTAAAGAGAAATATGACAAGGGGAAAAGCTGAAAAATGGGAACAAGGACATGTAAATAGAATAGCCAAAGCTGGTGGTAGATTCCCACCTCGATATCATAAAAAACCGCTTCCGTGGTGATAAGAAAGAGAGCGTGACTACATGCTAAACATTCAATTTAGTGACTGGGGGAAACAGCGCCCCAAAAAGCATTATAATAACGTCCATAAAATGAGAATTTTTGAATTGATCTTTTCAAAAAAATTGAGCGAATTAGGCGTAAAGCTAGGTGAATTTGATACCATTATTGTCTACTGTCTAGCAAATCCTAAGAAAACATTCTCTTATGATGAAGATTATGCTCTTAAAGAAATTGAAGTTTCAATTCCGTATGACTATATGTCTTTTTTCAACTTAGGTTCTAATGAGGAAAAATTTCAAGAGTTCACAAAGTTGATTCATCAGTATATCACACCCATTTTGCAAAAACATTCAAGTTTGTCGGCATCAACCATCTCGGCTTTTGTTGAAATAGCACTTGGAGAAATTGTGAAACAAAATTACGAGGCTGTTTTTTTAGTTGGTCAAACTCCCAAGAAAAGTCCTAATCGCAAACAATTAGCCATTTTAAAAGGAATTCATCGTTCTGAAGGTTTTCAGTTACGCTGTGAAGTTTACAATGAGAAAGGCCTCAGAATACTTGACCAGTTATTAGTTGAAGAGGTTGGAAATGAAATTGTGTATTCAAGGTTTTTAGGAACGCTCAAATGGGAAAATGAAAATTTAATTGTAGTAAAATCAAAATCAAGTCAATGGACCGCCACTGTTTCAGTATAGTTTAGTTATTTTTAAATAAAGAAATTAAATTTTAATTCCCAGCGATAGCTGAGAATCTCAGACTATAGATTATATTAATGGTGGCCTATAGCCTTTACCAGACTGAAGCGGTATCATTCATTAACGAATGACATCGCTTTTCTTCTATATAAACTGATTCAAATTATTCTCTACCTACACCTATAACGACGCCCAACAATCAAATAACCTAAAAATTACCAAAGGCACGACCGTCTTATTGGACGAAACCTTGGGTTATGACCTGAACGGAAATATCAACTCGGTGACTAGTTCAACTGGCAACAAATCTTTTACGTATGATAAAACCAATCAACTAGAATCACAAACTATTTCTTCTGCCCAATTAACCGAATCATACACTTACGATGCCGTTGGAAATCGCAAAACCAAAACAACCGTCAAAGATGGAAAAACGACTGACACAACGTACGACTATGATGCCAACAACCGTCTAACATCTGTAAATGGACAAACCTATTCATACGATGCTAACGGTAATCGGACAAAAGATAATAAGTACACATACGTGTATAATAAATTCGATCAGATAACCTCCATCAAAA
>NZ_JADHDW010000033.1 GCF_016820555.1 Bacillus sp. REN10
ACTTCCTCAATACCCGATACAACCGCTTTATCTGCATTGATTGCTCTAATCCTCTCTCGCCTGAAGCGAATGATATGCTCCGGTCTTGCTGTATCGCAATAGAAATTGATATTCCCATACCGACTTTTAATGTTGTTAGCTACTTTCACCCAGTAATCAATTTCTTCGTGTTGCTTGGCGTGTTCTTCAATGAGATAAAAACACCCTTTATCATCTTCTCCTATTACCACAATGGAACCATGATGCTCATATCCCCAGTCAACACCAGCAAAGTATCTGACAAAATTAACATCCTCTACATCGTCTATATAGTGCTTATTTTTGTTGAAGTCTTTATAGATAACACCTTCTGCCGCTACCCACAAACCATAGATATCTCGATCTGTGAACATGCCCGATGGCGTAGAAGCAATAATACTCTCAACATACTCTTCATCAAGATAAATGTTATCGAAAAGAGTAAAATGAAAGGCTTTAATATTTAGCTTTCCGTTTTTCAACTTCTGGCCATCTTTATCAATGTAATCTGTCTTAACAAAATGAGCAGGGTTTTCTGGGTTAGTGTCAATCAGAACCCGTGCTCCTGGGTAGTAACAACGAGAAATGACTTCTTTCACGAATGTGTCATGTAGAGCCGTTCCCTCGTTTAATAATGCTCCTGCGGCCGTAAATCCCCTTGCTTTTTTCCAAGCATCTGCATTGGTTCCGTCAAAGCAATATACTTTGTTGCCAAATACACTGATAGCATTCGTTTTATCCAGCTTTAGTTCTTTGCCTAACACTTCTTCCATGTCATTCAAGATATTACGTCTAATAGATGCCTGTGTTGAACCACCGATAATGAAAGATAAGCCTTTACCTTCGTATTTTGCAATGTGCATTAAAAAAAGCAGGATGAACACAAAGGTTTTACCTGCACGTTTTGCTCCGCTCGCTAACAATATTTTAGGCTGCTCTTTAATAAAACAATCCCAGACTTCCTTTTGCTTAGGAGTTAAATCAGCCATTGGATTCACCAGCCATTCGACGAAGCATCGCGGCTACTTCGCTTTCTTGAGATCCTTCACCTTGGCCGCTTCGAATCTTCTCAACTTGGGCTTTTGTTTTCTCAATTCCAAGTTGCATCTGCTCCAATTTCAAGCGGCGCTCATCGTCAGCGTGGGCTAGTTCATCAAATTGCTTGATGAGAGATCGTAATTCACCCATAGCCCGGCTTTGAGCATTTAAGAAGGTGGCATGACGATCACAAGCAAATTGGATATCGTATTTATCAGCACCACTTTCACCCCAACCCTCTTGGCTTTTTTCTTTAGCCATGTCATCTTTATCCTCAACGAACATGACCTTCTGCGCCCGAATGATAGCGGCATACTGAATTTGTATCTGATCATAAATCAAATCAGCGGGTGACCGCTCCTCCATCGCTTCCATGATCTCCAGTGTTTCTTCTGGAAGGAACTTTGCGAAGAAGCCATGCGTCACCGCGTTTTGATTTCGCTTAGGTGCACCATGCCCCTTAGCATTGCTGTTACCAGGCGGAGCCCCTCGTTTTCGTTTAGTAACGTTACCTTTGGATTTAGTAACGTTACCATTCAATTGATCTTCCCACTTATCTTGATTTTTCCACTTCCTAATTTGTGAATCAGAAACTTCTAGTTCCGCTGCAATCTCGATAAGCTTCATTTTGCCTTTACTATTTATCCATAATTGAAACGCTTCATCCCGCTTCGGGTTTCTCGGTCTAGCCACGTCACATCATCACCACCTCCGCTATTTGATTTAGAGCAAAGAAAAAGCACTACCCATAAAGGATAATGCTTAAGATTTCTTCCTCTTGCCCATATGTTCTTTTCTTTCTTCAATCTCCGCTCTGATAAATAAGCGATCCCTTGCAAATTCTTTCACCGGCTTAATTACACCGCTCTTGATTAATTGATTTAAATACTGTCTGCTGCATCCTAAAATTTCGATGGCTTCTGA
>NZ_JADHDW010000034.1 GCF_016820555.1 Bacillus sp. REN10
TTTGAAGAACGATTGGTTGTTTAACTTGTCCATATCAGCTTTGTTGTCAATAAATAGACACTCTAGTAATAAAGCTGGCATCTGTGTACCATTTAGCACACGAACATCTTTGCGCGACTTAATACCACGGTCCTTAATGCCGTGTTTACGTAAAATTTTAGCTACTTCAGTATGCACCGTATCTCCCTCTTTGCAAGGTGAGTACACCAGTGTTTCATATCCAGTGCCCCCACCTGCGTTTAGGTGAATACTAATAAATAGGTCTGCTTTATTCTTATTAGCAATATCGCAACGCCTGTTTAAATCTGCACCTTTGTCATTACTTAAAGCCTTGTCGCTTGTTCGAGTATGGATGACCTTAATACTAGTAGGAAGACGTTTTTCAACCTCCTTTCCGATTAATGCTGCATATTGATATTCCTGACCGTATTTAACTGCGCCTGGATCCGGAAGGCCATGTCCAAAATCGATTACAACTACTTTAGACATTATTTAAGCCCCTCTCTTTTTAAGAGTTCATCGTTTCTGCGAGCCTTGCGAGTAATATTGTTATTCTTCCACCAAGTCCACAGAGAAGCAGCTATAGTAAATACAGCTGTAACAGCATGTTCGACTTCTTCGTTTGTAAAGGGTAGTGGCGAATATCCCATCATCACAAGTGACTGATTTAATAGAGCAACAAAAAGAACGACCGTCCGCACGATCGTTCCAGTTTCGATTTTATTCATTTTTTAAATTCCTCCTTTTAATAGTAACCCGATTAACCCAGTGACAATCGCACCAACAATTAATCTTAAAATCCACGTTGTATTATCTTTGATGGATGATATATCTTCTTTTACATCTTTGATGTTTGGTTCTGCAACAGATAGTCTTGTTTTTACTTCAAGCATATTATCTTCTAACTTTTGTACGCGCTCTTCCACATAGCTATCCCCTTTCTTTTGTACAATAAAAAGACGAGCCGGAGCCCGTCTTGGTTATCTTGTATTATCGTCCTTTTCTGAAATATAAAAGCTCTTTATAAAGCCAACCGTAAAGTGCTAAATTTAGTTTTAGATTTTTACTTTACGCTTAATCTCCCAATTACCCCAAAGTAAATTATCAGTAACCATTTTTGCGTCCCAGTCATCTGAAAATGACTGGTTCTCGTTATCATAGCCACTTATAACAGCTTTATATCCATGTTCTTCATTAGAATCCTCACTAATTACTACTTCAAACTCAGTTTCATTGTATGAAGGTTCATTTTTCAAGCCTTTGGACATAATACATATTAATTTATACCCAATCCAATCATTAATATCCATAATATCACCTCGCTTTGCAAAATAGATATTACTATTATACTTTGAAGTACCAAGTTTCACCAAATTAAAAACTATAAAAAATAACGACTGCTAAACATTTATCTCCGAAGTTCCATACCGACCTGATTAAATTCTTGTTTAATCTTATCAATTAATGTCGGCCTACGATTATCAAAGGTCACGTCAATTCTTCTCCCTCCTCTCTCGTAAATCTCTTTAACTTCGGTAATCCGGGTATCTAGCGTAATTCCCCATTCCCGATTTTGCAGAGTAACAATATCGCCAAGGTCATAGTCTCGTTCATAAACAAATGGCGACTTTGTAAGCACCTGTCCATCCAGATAAATTTCTTGCTCATGTTCGGCCAGTTTTTGGTTACCTCT
>NZ_JADHDW010000035.1 GCF_016820555.1 Bacillus sp. REN10
TTGAACTGCCCCATAAATGTTAGACACCAAACTAACATTTATGGGGTGTTTTTATGTCTAAATATACAGTAGACGATAAATTAAAAGCAGTAGAACGTTATTTAACTAGTAAGGAAAGTTATCAAACCATTGCAGAAAGCATGGGCACAGTGAAATCATCCGTCATTACCTGGGTAAAGTTGTTTGAAGCGCAAGGCATTGAAGGTTTTAACAAGGACTATACAAGTTACTCCAGTCAGTTTAAACTAGACGTACTCAATTTTATGAACGAAACGGGCGCGTCTCTTCGAGAAACTGCAAGCACATTTAATATTTCTTCCCCCGGTACTATTTATAAATGGGATCAGTTGCTTAAGACAGAAGGATTGGGCGCGCTAGAACCAAAGAAAAAGGGGCGTCCATCTATGAAGAAAAAAACAAATAAATTAGCACCAACTGAAGGGTCAGTAGAAGCGTTACAAGCGAAGATTGAGCGTTTAGAAATGGAGAATGCTTACTTAAAAAAGTTGAACACTTTAGTTCAAATGCAGGAAAAATTACAAACAAAATCAAAGCGCAAGTAATTTTCGAACTAAAGTGTCAGTATGACGTTGTGGATTTAGTTGAAGTCGCAGGTATTCCACGCAGCACTTATTATTACTGGGAAAAACAATTAAACCGAGTGGATAAATACGCCGATGTAAAAGAGGCAATGATAAAGATTTATCATGAACACAAAGGTCGATACGGATATCGTCGCATCACAAAAGAGCTGAAGAAATATGGGTTTACACATGATCCGAAGACCATCAATCGTTTAATGAATGAACTTAGCTTAAAATGCATGGTACGTATAAAGAAGTACCGTTCTTATAAAGGAAACGTAGGTAAAATCGCGCCGAACGTATTACAACGTGATTTTCACGCAGACAAAATGAATCAAAAATGGGTGACAGACGTGACTGAATTCCATCTATTTGGAGAAAAACGCTATTTATCTCCTGTTCTCGATTTGTGTAATGGCGAAATTATTGCGTACAAAGTTATGAATAGGCCCGTTTATCAACTCGTAGGTGATATGTTAGATGAGGCGATTAAACGTCTGAAACCAGAAGATAAGCTCATTATTCATTCTGATCAGGGCTGGCATTATCAAATGAAAAAGTATCAGAACACATTACAAGATCACCAAATTACACAAAGTATGTCCCGTAAGGGCAACTGCCTAGATAATGCCGTAATTGAAAATTTCTTCGGCTTATTAAAGTCTGAGCTACTATACTTACAAGAGTTTGAGAGTATGGAGCATTTTGAAAAAGAGTTGGAAGATTATATTGAGTACTACAATCACAAACGAATGAAGGCAAAATTAAAAGACTTGAGCCCAGTAGAATACCGAACTCAAGTCTTGGAAGCTGCCTAAAATTATTTGTCTAACTTTATTGGGTCAGATCAA
>NZ_JADHDW010000036.1 GCF_016820555.1 Bacillus sp. REN10
TGGAGGATATTGAAGAAGCACTTATGGAACGTTTTGAAGCAGATGGAGATACAGAAGCGGCATTTAAAGAGGCGTTTAAGGCGGTGGATGAATCGGCTTTTTTCAAGAGACAAGCGAAGAACTTCTGGAAAGACTTAGAGTTGATGAAAGAAACAGGCGATACGGACGAAGAGAAAGAACAACACAAGAAGATCTATCAACGGATGATCGATGCCCGCGCCGAGCTAGTGGGATAGATTACGATCAGCTATTTGTAGATGTAGCACGTTATTTAAAAGTATATGATGCAGACTTAATACTCTCGTGGACTCCGCGAGAGTTTAAAAATTTTATCAAAGGTGCGCAACTACGAACAGTAGATACTTATGAGCAAATGACCAAACAAGCAATGTTTAATCGATATGCTCAAAATGCTAAGCGAGCCAATGAAAAGAAAATGTTTGATGCAGAAACGGCTAGAAAACGAATTATGAGCGGTTCCGATAGTTGGAAAGAAAGTAGGGAACCACAGATTGACAGGGAGCTTTACCGAAAAGCTCAAGAAGCAATGAAGAACTATATGAAAGGAGTGAAAGTATGATTGAACGGTTTACAGCGATTGTAGGAGCAAAAATCAATGAGTTTCAGTGGAAAATGAGAGAAGTAGACAGACAAGTGCGAGAAACCGCTACAGAAGCAACAAAGCCAATCGGTGCCAATATTACTGAATTCATGGCGAAGATCCGAAAAGCAAAAGCGGAATCGAAATTGTTTACTAAAAAAGTCGTGAAAGAAATCGACGCTGATATCTCTGAGTTTAAAAGAAAATATGCACAAGTTAAAGCGAAAGCCCTAGCGCTTGCTCGAGATAAAATCTATTGTTCCGAATCAAAATAGAGGATCAACAGTCAGTTGGTCCTCTCGCTTTAAAGTGCTGTCAGAAGAGATGGCAGAAATAGCTTTACTAAGTGGTCTAGGATGGAATGTAACTCTGGATACATTGAATAAAAAATTTGTATTCGACGTACAAACAGGTAAGGATTTAACGACCAATCAGTCAATTAATCCGCCTGTTATTTTTTCGCCCGAATTTAACTCGTTGAAGGATATGTCCTACACAGAATCTAGCTTGGATTATAAAAATATGGCGTATGTAGCTGGGCAGGGAGAGGGAGTTGATAGGCGGGTAATCACAATTAATGATGATACAATATCCGGTCTTGAGCGTTGTGAGTTGTTTGTTGATGCGCGCGATATTGAGGAGGAAAAACAAGTGGAGGGTAGCGATCCGGTGCCGCGGCCAGTGGAAGATATTATAACTGATTTAGTCAATAGAGGTAACCAAAAACTGGCCGAACATGAGCAAGAAATTTATCTGGATGGACAGGTGCTTACAAAGTCGCCATTT
>NZ_JADHDW010000037.1 GCF_016820555.1 Bacillus sp. REN10
GACAGCTCAGGCAGCCGCGGTGTCAGTAAGATCACCAGCATGGGCGAGCTAGAAGCAGCGGTTCAGTATGCGATGAGCTTTAGTCGCAGCCGCCGCGTGCTTATTGAAGAATTTATTGAAGGAACGGAATTTGGTGCTCTGACTTTTAGTGTGAACGGGGAAATGGTGTATTGCTTTGTTTGTAATTTCAAGACTATACAAATGGTTCAAATTGGACATTCATTTCCTTCTACTTTTTCTAAAGAGCAACTGAGAAATATCCAAAATGAATGTGAAAAGGCGTTAATGAGTCTTGGAATTCAAAACGGACCGTGTCATTTAGATTTAATACTGGATTCCAATGGAATTCTTTTCGTTATTGAAACGGGAGCCAGACTGGCTGCACATCAATTACCCGAGCTTGTTGCACTTCATTCTGACATTGATCTAGTTACTCTTACTGTTCAATCAGCGAGCGGGGAAAAAGTGAAATGTTTACCAGCAACAAGAAATGAAGCGGTAGCTGTAGAAATGCTCTATTTTAACGACAACGGAATGGTTAAAAAAGTTGGAAATATACCCTCACTTATTCATAATTATCGTCCCATTGACTTTGCTCTTTATGTATCAGAGAAACAAAAAGTATCCAAGCTCAAATCTAGTCAAGGGCATTACGGTTACGTCATTTTCAAAGGGGAAGACGTGACCGAGGCTGAGCAAAGATGTTCACAGTTTTTGAATGAGTTGAAAAAAAGTATAGTAGTCACTTCTAACAGCTTATTGAATACATGAAAAAAATAATTAGAAAGGGGGGCTTGGCTATGGTGAAAAACTTTTTAGTTTTAGGGGGAAGTCGGTTTCAAATGCCGGCTGTTGAACAGGCGCAAGCGCTTGGAATGAAAGTAGTGGTGATTGATCGTGACCCAACGTGTATCGGGGCAAGCAAAGCCGACTATTTTGAGTGTGTTGATACAACGGACTTTATCGGAGCGGAACGGGTAGCTCGTCACTACAATGTCGTTGGTTCGATGACGATGTCCAATGATCTGGCTGTACCAACGAGCTGTTATGTAAATGAAGCCTTGAACTTGCCTTCCCAAGGGCAGGGCCTGATCGATTTACTAACGGATAAATACAAAATGAGAGAACGATATGCCGCTCATC
>NZ_JADHDW010000038.1 GCF_016820555.1 Bacillus sp. REN10
ATAACATTTCTGACGTTGTTTTTGCTTGCATATGCAGCTGTAAATAATCAGGTCCGCCCGCTTTCGAATCCGTTCCGGACATGTTGAAGCCGCCGAATGGCTGATAACCAACGATCGCTCCCGTACAGCCGCGGTTGAAGTAAAGGTTTCCGACATGGAAGTCTTCACGCGCTTTTTCCATGTTCGCGCGGTTGGTCGTGATCACCGCTCCCGTTAAGCCGTATTCCGTGTTGTTGGCGATTTCTAGCGCATGATCGAAGTCTTTCGCTTTCGCAAACGCTACAACCGGGCCAAAGATTTCTTCTTGCATTAAACGCGCTTTCGGATCGACATCCGCGACAATTGTCGGTTGAACAAAGTACCCCTTCGAATCATCTCCTTCTCCGCCTGTGACAACGCGGCCTTCTTCATGGCCAAGTTTGGCATAGCTCATAATTTTGTCAAATGCCGCTTGGTCGATCACCGGCCCCATGTAATGATTCTCTACTGGATCCCCAACGGTGATTTCTTTCGTTAACTCGATCGCACGGTTTAATACTTGATCGTACACGTCTTCCACGATGACAGCCCGAGAACAAGCTGAACATTTTTGGCCGGAGAAACCGAAGGCGGATTTGACGATCGACTGCGCCGCTAATTCAAGATCCGCTTCTTTATCGACGATGATAGTGTCTTTTCCACCCATTTCAGCGATCACACGTTTTAACCAAATTTGGCCTTCATTTAATTTAGACGCACGTTCGAAAATACGCAGACCGACATCACGAGAACCAGTGAAAGAAATAAAGCGTGTTTTCGG